>NZ_JBFAHR010000001.1:0-1271371 GCF_040654275.1 Nocardia sp. NPDC050717 | reverse complement strand
AAGAGTGCAACCACACGATGATGTTCCAGGAGATGATCAACCGCATCGGCTACCGCGATGTGGTGGGCATGGGCAGCATCGACCGCAAGCTGACGCTGGCCATCTGGCCCGCGGTGAAGTACTTCCCCGAGCTGTTCTTCACGATGATCCTCGGCGGCGAGGAACCGATCGATCACCTGCAGAAGTCGCTGCTGCGCGCCGGCGTCGACCTGCACCCGATGGTGCATCGGGTGATGCAGATCCACGTGGCCGAGGAGGCCAGGCACATCTCGTTCGCGCACGAATACCTGCGCCGCAACGTCCCCGGCATGAACCCGATCACGAAATCCGTGCTGTCGGTGGCCTTCCCGATCGCCATGCGGGTCATGCTGGACATGATCATGACCCCGCCCAAGGAGTTCGTCGAGAAGTTCGACATCCCGGCCGAGGTGATGCGGGAGGCGTACTGGGGTGGCGCGGAATCGCAGACCACCATCCGCAACATCTTCGGTGACGTCCGCGCGCTGGCCACCAACAGCGGCTTGATGAACCCGGTCGCCAAGCTGACCTGGCGTCTGCTCGGCATCGACGGCCCGGTCACCAGGTACCGCAGCGAACCGGCCCGCAAGGCCGCCTGATCCGGCGACCGGGCTGTACACCGCGATGTACAGTGGGATATGGCCGATTACGAAACTGTGCCGTTGACCGAATTGCGGGGGCAGCTCGGTAGTGTTCTGGACGGGGTGTCCGCGAGCGGACGACCCGTGATCGTGACGCGGGAGGGGAAGGAACTGGTCGCGGTGGTGCCTGCTGAGGTGTTGCGGCACGGGGCGTTGCCCCCGGCGTACTTCAACGACGATCTGCGTCAGCAGATCCTCGGCGGTCTCGACGACCGGATCAAGACGCATTCCGCCGCCGACATCGCCGACGCGGAAGCGAAGCTGGACAAACTGATGAGCGCGCTGGACGGCACGGGCGCGAGCACCCGGTGAGCGTCGCCGACCACACAGCGCTCACCTCCCTTGCCCTGTCCCCACTGTTCGGGCAGGTGATCATGCGGCAGTTCACCCAGCAACGCCGGATCATGGTGGTGCCGACGGTGAGCCTGATGGCCGCGATGCGCGCCGTCGACAACATCGACGAACTCGGGCGCCTGCTCGACAACCGCGTCGCCGTGCGCTGGGCCGAGCTCGACGCGGCCACCGCCATCCGCACCGGCACCACCGTCCCGATGGCCGACGATCACACGGAATGGCCGCTCATCGCCCCGGTGGTGTTCACCGCGCAGAACCTCGACATGCCGGTGCTCACCGCCAAGCCGGAGCTCTACCGGGGCTACAAAGTACAGGTCGCGCCGATGCCGTGAGCGCCGTCGGTTACGGTGCACAACGAGGTCGGTCGCTGCCGGCCGACACGAGCGAACGATTCACCAGACAAAGCTGTACCAGGAACACTCGAGGAGAGCTGGTTATGCATCATCTGAGTTTCACGCGTCGCCTCACCACCGCGATGGCCGCCGCCTCGGCCGCCGTCGCCATCGTTTTCGCGGGCCAGGCCGCGGCCGAGCCCGCACCGCAGGCCACGGTCGACGTGGCCGCGGCGGTCTCGCAGCTGCGCACCTCGGTCGCGGGCAACCCGGGCGCTCTGGCCGCTCTCGATCAGCTGGTCGACAAGGGCACCGTCGACGTCGCGCTGCCCGCCCAGCCGTTCCAGATCCCGGCGACCTCCGACATCGGCCAGAACGGCGGCGGCCCCGGCGTCTACGGCTCCGGCATCGCGCTCGACATCGACGGCTTCCGCCTGGGCTTCTTCGGCGGCCCCGGCACCATTTCGCCCAACCAGGGCGGCGCGAAGCTCGAGGTGATGTGGCTGAACCTGTCCAACGGCCAGAGCGGCACCGCGGTGCTGACCGAGCACCAGGACGTGCCCGTCGACACCACCATCCGCACCGCGCCGCTGAACACCGGTGGCGGCCTGATCGTCGCCGCCGTGTACGGCAGCCTGTGGCACCGCTGGTCGGTGCCGGTCGACGAGGCGCACCCGGACGGGTACGCCTACCAGCTCGGCCACATCCAGCAGCCGTCCTTCGGCGCTGTCACCCGCTAGCCCCGTTCGTCCGCGCGCCCCGGAACCGGCCAGGTTCCGGGGCGCGCGCTCGTCGCGGGACCGACGCGGATGCAGCGCAACAGGTTCGGTGTGGCGTAGGTTGACCGCGTGGATCTGGTCGACCGACTCGAAGAACTGGAACGGCGGGTTGCCGCCCTGGAAGACGCGCGCCCCGAGGGCGGCGACGGCCAGCAGCTGCCGTGGGCGGTCGCGCGGCTGCGGCAGGAGTTCGACGCCGCCGCCGTGCGCAACGGAGGCGTGCTGATGGCCGGGGCGCTGCACCTGCCCACCGGCGAGCGATTCGACTGGCAGGCCCAGTTCCCGATCGACACCATCGTCGGCGAGGAATGGACCACCGAGGTCGCCAATTGCCTTGCCGCCCTGGCGAATCCGGTCCGGCTGCGGCTGCTGCGCGAGATCGTCTACGGGCGCAGGACCGCCGCCGATCTCGCCGCGATCTCCGAGCTGGGTTCCTCGGCCGACATCTACCAGCATCTGCGGCAGCTGGCCGCGGTCGGCTGGCTGCAGACCGCGGGCCTGGGACGCTTCGAGGTCCCGGAGGGTCGGCTCATCCCGCTGCTCGCGGCGTTGGCCAGCGCGCAGCGCTAGTGACATTTGCCCGAAATGACCGATTCAATATTGTGACGTAGGGCACACCCTCTGATACCGTTGGGTTCCAGAGTTCGACGCTGTGGAGGTAGCCCGAGTGAACGTGTCCCATCTGCTCGAAACCGTGAAGGCACTCGGGGTCCTGCGCTCGCGCGGCGTCACCGATCCGACCAAGCCGCTCGAGACGCTGCGGACCATGAAGGAATCCAAGATCTACGGCCCGCAGGCCACCCTCGTCCGGCATTCCGCGCGCGTCGCCCCCGAGCAGGTCGCCCTGGCCGACGAGCGCGGTGAACTGACCTACCGCGAACTCGACGACCAGTCGACCGCCATCGCCCGCGGCCTGCACGACGCGGGCATCACCGAGGGCATGGTGATCGCGGTGCTGGCCCGCGACCATCGCGGACTCATCATGTCGATGATCGCCGCGGGCAAGCTGGGCGCGCGGATCGCGCTGATGAACACCGGTTTCGCCAAGCCGCAGTTCGCCGAGGTGTGCGAGCGCGAGCACGTGCGCGCGGTCCTGCACGACAGCGAGTTCCTCGGCCTGCTCGACGCGCTGCCCGCCGAGCTGCCCCGCTTCCTCACCTGGGTCGACGAGGGCGCCGCGATCCCCGAGGGCGCGACGACCTTCGACGATCTCATCGCGGGCAACTCCACCGAACCGCTCCCCGCGCCCAGCAAGCCGGGCGGATTCATCATCCTCACCAGCGGCACCACCGGCCTGCCCAAGGGCGCACCGCGCACCAAGGTGACGCCGATGGCGACCGCGCAGTTCGTCGATCGGGTGCCCTTCCCCAAGCGCGGCACCATGATGATCGTCTCGCCGATCTTCCACAGCACCGGTCTCGGCACCTGGCTGGTCGGCACGATCCTGTCGAACAAGATCGTCATGCGCCGCCGCTTCGACGCCGAGGCCACCCTGGCCGCCATCGCCGAGCACAAGGTGGAGATGCTGGTCGCGGTGCCGACCATGCTGCACCGGATGACCGAACTGCCCGCCGAGGTGCGCGCGAAGTACGACCTGTCCTCGCTGAAGGTGATCCTGTTCGCCGGGTCGGCGCTCTCGCCCGAGCTGTGCGTCAAGGCCACCGAGGCGTTCGGGCCGGTGCTCTACAACCTCTACGGCTCCACCGAGGTCGCCATCGCGACCATCGCGAACCCGGCCGAACTGGCCGAGGCGCCGGGTACCTGCGGGCGCTCGCCGATCACCTGCGAGGTCCGCCTCTACGACGAGAACGATCAGCGGGTCGAGACGCCCGAGACCGCGGGCCGGATCTTCGTGCGCAGCGGCGCGCCCTTCGAGGGCTACACCGACGGCCGGAACAAGCAGATCATCGACGGGTTCATGTCCAGCGGCGATGTCGGCCACTTCACCGCCTCCGGCCTGCTCATGGTCGACGGGCGCGACGACGACATGATCGTCTCCGGCGGCGAGAACGTCTTCCCGCAGGAGGTGGAGAACCTCCTGGTGGAGCGGCCCGACGTGTTCGACGTGGCGGTGATCGGCGTCGACGACGTGGAGTTCGGCAAGCGGCTGCGCGCCTTCGTCGTCCTCGAACCGGGACACAGCACCGCCGCCGAGGAACTGCAGGCGCACGTCAAGGAGAACCTGGCCAGGTACAAGGTGCCGCGTGAGGTGGTGTTCCTCGACGAACTCCCCCGTAACGCGACGGGCAAGATCCTGCGCCGGGTCCTGGTGGACTATGAGGTCTCACAGTGATCCGAGCCACGGATGCTTGCTATTGTTAGCACCAGCACTGGATCTCGATGACGCGGTCCGGCCCCGCGTCTCGTCGTGGGATCGGTCTGCCGAAAGGCTGTTCGATGTCTCTGTCTCTGCCCGCGATCGGTGGCACGGCCCGGCGCGCCGGTGATTTCGCGCTCGGCGTCAAAGTGATGATGGATCGCAAGCTGTTCAATCCGCTGCGCCTGGATCACGCCGCCCGTTCCTTCCGCAATGTCTCGAAGTTCGGCCCGTTCGCCGGCGTGGTGATGCATGCCGCGCAGACCAGGCCGGACGCGGGCGCGATCGTCGACGAGCGCGGTGAACTCACCTTCGGGATGCTCGACGAGCAATCCAACGCGCTGGCCCGCGGTCTGCGCGCCGGCGGGATCAACGAGGGCGACGTGGTCGCGGTGCTGGCCCGCGACCACCGCGGCATGGTGTTGAGCCTGCTCGCGGCGGGCAAGCTCGGTGTGCGCGCGGTGCTGATGAACACCGGTTTCGCCAAGCCGCAGTTCGCCGACGTGGCCGCGCGCGAGAAGGTCAAGGCGGTGCTGCACGACAGCGAGTTCGTCGACCTGATGAGCGCGATCCCGGCCGAGATCCCCCGGGTGCTCACCTGGGTCGACGAGGCCGACGGCGTCGACCCGGCGATCCCGACCGTGGAATCGCTGTGTGCCGGGCGTTCGGTCACCCCGCTCACCCCACCCGCCAAGCCCGGCGGCATGGTGATCCTCACCAGCGGCACCACCGGCACCCCCAAGGGCGCCCCGCGCGACAAGGTGAGCCCCTTCGCCTCCGCGCAGTTCGTCGACCGGGTGCCGCTGCCCAACAACGGCACCATGATCATGGCGGCGCCGATCTTCCACGGCACCGGCCTGTCGCAGTTCACTCTCGGTCTGGCGCTGGGCAACCGGGTGATCTTCCAGCAGCGCCGCTTCGATCCGGAGCGCACGCTCGCCAATATCGTCAAGTACCAGGCGGATTCGCTGGTGGTTGTTCCGACCATGCTGCAGCGCATCCTCGATCTGGACGAACAGATCCTGGCGAAATACGACCCGAAGACGATCAAGGTCATCTTCGCGGCCGGCTCGGCCATCGCGCCCGACGTGGTGACCCGCACGCTCGACTACTTCAACGACAGCCTCTACAACCTCTACGGTTCCACCGAGTGCGCGGTGATGACCGTCGCGACCCCGGCCGACCTGCGCAAGTCGCCGACCACCGCGGGCAAGGCGCCCGTCGGCATCCGCATCGTGCTGCTCGACGAGGACCGCAAGCCGATCACCGCGCCGAATGTCACCGGAACCATCTTCGTGGACAACGGTTTCGCGTTCACCGGCTACACCGACGGCCGCACCAAGGAGATCGTCGACGGCATGATGTCCTCCGGCGACGTCGGCCATTTCGACGCCGACGGGCTGCTCTACATCGACGGCCGCGACGACGACATGATCGTCTCCGGCGGCGAGAACGTCTTCCCGCTCGAGGTGGAGAACCTGATCGCGGGCCGTGCCGACGTGTTCGAGGCGGCCGTCGTCGGCGTCGACGACCGCGACTACGGCAAGCGGCTGCGCGCGATCGTGGTGCCCGGCCCGGAGTCGGCGCGCGACGCGCAGGAGATCAAGGACTTCGTCAAGGAGAACCTGGCCCGCTACAAGGTGCCGCGCGAGGTGATCTTCGTCGACGAGCTGCCGCGCAACGCGACCGGCAAGCTGCTGCGTAAGCCGCTGATCGAGATGGACGTCCAGCAGGGTTGATCCCGGGCGGACCGTTTCCGCCGTCGTCTATCATCAGCCGGTGATCATCGAGTTCCGGCGGACCGCCGCGCCGTCGCGTGCCCTTGGCGCGCGGCTGCGCGGCGGCTGCGCCGGCTCGATGTCGGGAGCGCTCGCGTTGGCCGCGCACGGCGTGGCGTCCGGCGGCGGGCTGCCCGGCAGCACGACCGTCGTCCTGCTGGCCGCCGTCGCGGCGGTGATCGGCGCGCTGGTCAGCGGCTTCGGGCCGTTGCGCTCGGGGACGGTCGGCTTGGCCGTGGTGCTGCTGGCCGGTCAGCTGCTCGGGCACACGACGATGAGCTGGTCCGGGCACGGACACCATGCCCAGGATTCCCTCGGGCTCGGCATGCTGCTGGCGCACACGATCGCGGCGGTCGTCGCGGCGCTGATCATCCTCGGCGTCGAGGCCGCTTCTCGGATCGGCGGCGCGGCCCTGGCCCGCCTGCTCCCCCTGCGCTACCGCTCACCCCGGATTCCCGCCCCTGCTCCTCTGCGCCTGGTCCACCGCGACCGCGTCATCCTGCGGATTCTCGCCGCCACCACACTGCGCACCCGCGGTCCGCCGCTCGCGATTCCGTTCTGAACCTTTCCCTCACCCGGTACACGCATCGTCGTGCGCTTCGTCAGCGACCACGGCCGATCCTCCGGCGTTCACCGTGTCGACAGTGGCCATCGGAGCCCGTGAATCCCGGCCCACGCCGCAAATCTCCCGCGGCCGGCGGTCACACCACGGGCCATACATCCGGTAACCACAACCACGCGGTCATGCCATACCTGGCCAGCGGGGGCATCGGCGGCCAGTGGCGTGCACGGTAGTGGCGCGGTCGCACTGTGGGCTTCGTAGCCGTCGTCTTGCGAGCCGGCGGCGTACACGGCTCACCCGCGCCCGACGCCAGGCACGATTCGCGCTCGCCGCAGTCGTCGCCGTCGCACGGTTGCGGTGGTGGTCGCCGCCGTCGCCGCGGCCGCCGTCGTTGTCGCGGTGGCTGCAGTCGCCGCCGGCGCTGCCTCGTCGCGGTCGCAGGCGTCGCTGAGGTCGCCGCTGTCGACGCGGTCGCTACGGTCGTCGCGGTCTCGCCGGCGTCGCTGCGGTCGTCGCGGTCTCGCCGGCGTCGCTGCGGTCGTCGCAGTCGCCGCGGTCGCCGCGGTCTCGCCAGCGCCGCTGCGGTCGTCGCAGTCGCCGTCGCCGCGGTCGCCGCGGTCTCGCCAGAGTCGCTGCGGTCGTCGCGGTCGCCGCCGTCGCTGCCGCCGTCGCCGCCGTCGCGGTGGCCGCGGTCGCCGCCGTCGCTGTGGCTGCCGCCGCGGTCGCCGACGCGAACGTCGCGATGGTCGTGCACACCGGGTTCCGATCTGCAGAAACGAATCATCATGAGCATCACGGACACTCGTTCGACCGAGGAACCCACCTCGGCCCCACCCACCGCACCCGCCCGCGCACTGCGCGGCCTGCGGCTGTATCCCCTGGCCCTGCGCCTGCACTTCTACGCGGGGATCTTCGTCGCCCCGTTCATCCTGATCGCCGCGCTCACCGGCGCGCTGTACGCGATGGCGCCGACCATCGAAGGCTTCGTCTCCCGCGACCTGCTCCGGGTCGAGACCGCCGGCCCGGAACAGACACTGTCGGCGCAGGTCGGCGCGGCCGTCGCGAGCAGGCCCGACCTGACACTGGTGGCGGTGGCGCCCGCGCCGAGCGAGGGCCAGACCACCCGGGTCCTGTTCAACGATCCGACGCTGGGCGATTCCGAGCGGCTGTCGGTGTTCGTCGATCCGCACACGGCGCAGCCGGTCGGCGAGGCCGTGGTCTACGGCAGCAGCGGCGCGCTGCCGCTGCGCGCGTGGATCAGCGAATTCCATCGCAGCCTGCACCTGGGCGAGCCCGGCCGCGTCTACAGCGAGCTGGCGGCCTCGTGGCTGTGGGTGATCGCCCTGTTCGGCCTGGTCCTGTGGGTACATCGGGTGCGCAAGCGCAGGGCGCGGCGGTCGGCGGCCTGGCTGGCCGCGCCCGACCTGTCCGAGTCCAAGCGGCGCAAGCTGAATTGGCATGGCGCCCTGGGCTTCTGGCTGCTGCCGGTGGCGCTGCTGCTGTCGGCGACGGGTGTCACCTGGTCGGCCTACGGCGGGGAGAACGTCACGAAGCTGCGCCAGGAACTGAGCTGGACCACGCCCGCGGTGAGCGTGGGACTGCCCGGCACCACCGGCCCCGAGGCGAGCACCGGCGGTGACCACCACGGCGCCGGGCACGTCGCGCCCGCGCCGGTCGACCAGGCCACCCGGATCGCCCAGCTCGACGGGGTCTGGGAGACCGCCCGCGCCAACGGCATCACCCAGGCGGCGGAGATCGCCGTGCCCGCGACACCGGACAAGGCGTTCGGCGTCAAGGAGGTCCGCGCACCCGGCACCTACACCGTCGACAGCGTCGCGGTCGACGGCGCGAGCGGCACCGTCACCGACTCCCTCGCCTACGCGGACTGGCCACTGATGGCCAAGCTCACCAACTGGGGCATCGCCTTCCACATGGGCCTGCTGTTCGGCCTGCCCAACCAGCTGCTGCTGCTCGCGGTGGCCCTTGGTCTCGCCGCGATGATCGTGCTCGGCTACCTCATGTGGTGGCAGCGTCGCCCGACGCGTGGTGGCCGCCGTCGCGCGGTCGGCACCCCGCCGCGGCGCGGTGTGCTGCGGCGGACCTCGCCGTGGCTCACGGTCCCGCTGGTGGCCGCCGCGCTGCTGGTCGGCTGGTTCCTGCCGCTGCTGGGGCTGAGCCTGCTGGCGTTCCTGCTCGTGGACATGGCGCTCGGGTTGGCGGCCCGCGCCGAACATCCTGTGTAATGCACACATGACGCTGTCCCGCCGACGACTCCTGCGCTACAGCGTGACCGGCTCGGTCGCGGCGGCGGTGGGAGTGTCGGCGGTGAGCAGCGCGCGCTTCCCCGCGCCACGCACCCTCGGCGACCCGTTCTCCCTCGGCGTCGCCTCCGGCGAACCGACCCCCGACGGCGTTGTGCTGTGGACGCGGCTCGCGCCCGATCCGCTCGCCCCCGACGGCTACGGCGGCATGCCGATCAACCCGGTGACCGTCGACTACGAGGTCGCCGAGGACGAACGTTTCGCCAGGGTGGTGGCCAGGGGTTCGGCGGTGGCGACCCGCGCGCTCGGCCACAGCGTGCACCCCGAGATCGCCGGGCTGGCCCCGGACCGGTGGTACTACTACCGGTTCCGGGCCGGTTCGACGATCTCCCCCGTCGGCCGCACCCGCACCGCGCCCGCCGCTGGCAGCCCGACCGCGCGGATGCGCTTCGCCTTCGCGTCGTGCCAGTCGTGGAGTTCGGGCTACTACACCGCCTACGAGCATCTGAGCGCCGAAGACCTCGATCTGGTGGTGCATCTGGGCGACTACATCTACGAATCCTCCTGGGTGCTCGCCCGTCGCGGCGCGAACCTGGCACCGCAGCTCGAGGACGAGGCCGTGAACCTCACCGGCTATCGACTGCGCTACGCCCAGGCCAAGGCCGAAGCCCCGCTCCGAGCGGCGCACGCGCGGTTCCCCTGGCTGGTCACCTTCGACGACCACGAGCTGGACAACAACTGGGCCGCCGATCGACCCGGCCTCGGCGTCGACGTGTACCGGCTGCCGCCGCTGTTCCGCCGCCGTAAGGCAGCGGCCTTCCAAGCCATGTACGAGCACCAGCCGATGCGGCTGGCGCAGCTGCCCGTCGGCCCCTCGGTGCACCTGCACCGCCGCTACGGGTTCGGCGATCTGGCCGAGTTCACGATGATCGACACCCGGCAGTACCGCACCCCGCAGGCCTGCGGCGACGGCAGCGCCGTGCTCGACTGCGCCGACCGCTACGCCACCGACCGCACCATCCTCGGTGCGGCGCAACGGGATTGGCTCGTCGACGGGCTGGCCGGCTCGCCCGCGCGCTGGCAGGTGCTCGGCAATCAGGTCGCGATGGCGCAGTCCGACTACGATCCCGGTCCCGCCCTGCTGCTCGGCACCGACGCGTGGGACGGTTACATCGCCGACCGCAACACCGTGCTCGGCACGGCCGCCGACCGCGCGGCGGGGAACCTGGTGGTGATCACCGGCGACCGGCACGAGAACTACGTCGCCGACCTGCGCCGCGACTACACCGTGCCCGAATCACCGGTCGTGGCCACCGAATTCACCGGTACCTCGATCTCGACGGGCGGCGACGGCGCCGACGTCACCGACGGCGGCCGCGCCCTGCTGGCGGCCAACCCCGACATCAAGTTCCACAATCGTCAGCGCGGCTATGCCCGGGTGGAGCTCGATCATGGCCAGTGGCGCACCGACTTCCGCGTCGTCCCCTACGTGACCCGCCCCGGCGCCCCGGTCAGCACGAGGGCCAGTTTCGTTGTCCAGGACGGCATCCCGGGCGCGATCGAGGATTGACGGTCACTTGTGCCGCCGGTAGTAGCGGGCCACGCGAGCCCGGTTGCCGCAGCGCTCGGGCGAACACCACTGCCTGCGCGGATGCGCGGGCACGAACAGCATGACGCAGTCCTCGGCCGCGCACTGACGTAGCCGGTCCACCGCGGGATCGGTGAGCAGGTCCACCGCCGCCTCGGCGAGTACGGCGGCCAACCGGGCACTCACGGCCCCCTCGCGGCGGGTCCGGGTGACGCAGCGGTCACCGTCCCAGACGAGGTGGCGCACCGCGGGCGCGGCGGCTTGGGCCGCGGTCAGCCCCCGCAGGGCGGACTCGGGTGGCCGCTCGCCGTGTCGCAGCGCCGTGAGCGCGGAGTCGACGTGGTCACGCACCTGCTGGACGGCCCGCACCTCCGGCTCACCCGGGTCCGCGAAGGTCTCCGGCAGGCGATGTTCCTGCAGGCGCAGCCACTGCGCCAACTGCTCGGCGGTCCCCACGAGGTCCGCACCGGCGGGACGGGTGTTGACGAGGTCGATGGCCAGGTGCTCACCGACCAGCGGTTCGGGCGCGCTCACCCTCTAATGGTAACTCACCCCGTTGACACATTAGATAGCACGGTTTAGAACTAATGCATCCACACTGAGAGAAAGCATGTGACTGATATGACGTCGCTCGCGACCATCCAGCACCGGCACATCGAGGTCGACGGCGTCGACGTCTTCTACCGCGAATCGGTGCCGGCCAGGGCCGATGCCCCGACTCTGCTTCTGCTGCACGGCTTTCCCTCCGGCTCCCACCAGTTCCGTCGCCTGATGGACCTGCTCGGCGACCGCTACCGGCTGCTCGCCCCCGACTACCCCGGCTTCGGAAACACCAGCGCACCGGCCGATTTCGACTACACCTTCGACCGGCTCGCCGACATCGTCACCGGATTCACCGAACGGGTCGGGCTCACCGAATTCGCCATGTACGTCTTCGATTTCGGCGCGCCGGTCGGGTTCCGGCTCGCAGTCAGCCACCCCGACCGGATCACCGGACTCGTCGTCCAGAACGGCAACGCCTACGAGGCCGGGCTCTCCGACGGCGCCCGCGCATTCATCGGGCTGCGCCCGGGCGAGGACGGCGCGGAGGAAACCATCGGGCAGTTGCTCACGCCTGCCGGTACCCGCAGCCAATACGAGCTCGGCGTCGCCGACCCGACCCGCCTCGCACCGGACGCATGGACCCTCGACCAGTACTACCTCGACCTCCCCGGCCGCAAAGACGCCCAGCTCAGCCTCGCGTTCGATTACCACTCGAACCTGGCCCGCTACCCCGAATGGCAGTCCTGGCTCCGCACGTACGCCCCGCCGACCCTGATCACCTGGGGCGCGAACGATCCGTTCTTTCCCGCGCCGGGCGCGCGGGCCTACCTCGCCGATCTTCCCGACGCCGACCTGCACCTGTTCGACACCGGGCACTTCGCGCTGGAAACCCACCTGGACGAGATCGCCCCGCTCGTCGCCGACTTCCTGGACGGCCTGCCCGGAGCCGCGCTCACTCGTCGGGAGTGAACTCCTCCGGGGCCGGTTCCGGCCGCGCGGGGACCTGGACCGGGCGCAGGGCGGCCCAGCCGATGAAGACGACCGCGACGCCGAGCATGCCGAGACCGGCCCACAGATTCACGTCGATGCCGCCGGTCTTGGCCGCCTGTTCGGCGCTGTCCTGCACCAGCGAGGTGATCACCAGGACGACGCCGTAGCACCCGAGCAGCGCGCCGATGATGGTGCGAATGTCGAAAAGCATGCCGGTGACTCCCTATCCGATGACGATGTTGAGCGCGATCACCAACACCAGCGCGATCCCGGCGAGCAGCACCGGCCGCTGATACCAGGGCAGCGTGTCGGCGTCGGGGTCGGTGCGCAGCGCCCTCGGCGTCTCCGAGTACACCAGGCCGACCAGCTCCGCGGCGGGCTTCGGGGTGGTCACCATGGTGACCGCGACGCTGACGGTGATGTCGACGACGAACGCCACACCGGCGGCGACGAAGCTCGCCCCCTGCCCGGACAGCTCGGTCACTCCCGTCTCGTTCAGCACGAAGACGAACACCGCCGCCAGCGTGCCGCTGACCAGGCCGACCCAGCCCGCGGTCGGGGTCATCCGTTTCCACAGCATGCCGAGGATGAAGGTCGCGAACAGCGGCGCGTTGAAGAAGCTGAACAGCGTCTGCAGGTAGTCCATCATGTTGCTGAACCCGCCCGCGATGAAGGCGGTGAAGATCGCCGCGACGGTCGCGCCGACCGTGGCCAGCCTGCCGACCTTCAGGTAGTACCCGTCCGGGCGGCCCTTGCGCACGTACTGCTGCCACAGATCGAAACTGAACACAGTGTTGAACGCCGAGACATTGGCGGCCATGCCCGCCATGAACGCCGCGAGCAAGCCGGCCAGGCCGACGCCGAGCAGCCCGTTCGGCAGCACCTCTTTCATCAGGAACAGCAGCGACTGGTTGTAGGTGACGTCGCCGGTGAAGTCCGGATTCGCGGTGACCTGCTGCTTGTACTCGATCATCTGCGGCACCAGCACCGCGCTGATCATGCCGGGGATCACGACGATCAACGGGATGAACATCTTCGGATACGCGCCGATGATGGGCGTGCGCTGCGCCGCCGAGATCGAATGCGTGGCCAGCGCGCGCTGCACCTCGACGAAGTTGGTCGTCCAGTAGCCGAAGGAGAGCACGAAGCCGAGGCCGAACACGATGCCCATGACGGAGGCGAAGTTGTCGGTGAAGCCGCTCATCGCGTTGCCCGGCCAGGTCTGCAATTGGTCGGCACCGCCGGGCGAGGCGGTCACCTTGTCCTTCAACCCGTCCCAGCCGCCGACCCGGTGCAGGCCGACCAGCGTCAGCGGCAGCAGCGCCGCGACGATCACGAAGAACTGCAGCACCTCGTTGTAGATCGCGGCCGAGAGCCCGCCGAGGGTCACATAGGAGAGCACGATGACCGCGGCCACGATCACCGAGATCCACAGCGGCCAGCCGAGCAGCACATTGAGGATGGTGCCGAGCAGATACAGGTTGACGCCCGCGATCAACACCTGCGCCAGCGCGAAGCTCAACGCGTTCACCAGATGCGCGCCGGTGCCGAACCGTTTACGCATGAACTCCGGCACCGAGCGCACCTTGGAGCCGTAGTAGAACGGCATCATCACCACGCCGAGGAACAGCATGGCCGGGACGGCGCCGATCCAGAAGTAGTTGAAGGTCGGGAAGCCGTACTGCGCACCGTTGGCCGACATCCCCATGATCTCGACCGCGCCGAGATTGGCGGAGATGAAGGCAAGGCCGGTCACCCAGGCGGGCAGCGAACGGCCGGAGAGGAAGAAGTCGACGCTGGTGGAGACCCGGCGCCGGGCGATGAGCCCGATCCCGAGGACGAAGACGAAATAGAGCGCGACCAGGGCGTAGTCGACGGGCTCTGCGTCGAGCCGCAGGGACGACGAGGCATCGAGCGTGACGGTCGAAACGGCAAGTGGCACAGCGTGTCCCTCCTGGCCTCGCACCGGGCGGCGCACCCGCGCCGTCGACGGACGGCGCGGGCCCGCGTCGCCCGCCGAACTTTCCGGATGGTTCTACTGTCGCCGATTGTGCCGCGCGTCACAGACCGAATCGCTATTACGCAACATCTGTTCAGTCCAGTCGGCGGGCGCCCGCGGCGGGTTCGACGGTGAACACCCTGGGCGCGGCCAGCCGCGCCGCGGCGAATCGCTCCTCGATCCGCGCGGTGACGGCGGCCGTCTCGGCCTGGTCCACCAGTGCCAGCACGCTGCCGCCGAACCCGCCGCCGACCATCCTGGCACCGTGCGCGCCCGCCGCCAGCGCCGCCGTCACCGCGAGGTCGAGGGCGGGCGCCGACACCTCGAAGTCCGTGCGCAGGGATTCGTGCGAGGCGGTGAGCAGGGCGCCGATCGCGCGCGGGTCGGCGCCCGCGCGCAGCCGGTCGATGACCGCGAGGACCCGCGCGTTCTCGGTGACCACGTGGGTGGCGCGGCGCCGCAGCACCGGATCGGTCAGCAGGGGCAGCTGCGCTTCGGTGACATCGCGCAGGGCGGACACGTCGAGCGCCTTCGCGGCGGCCTCGCACTGCGCCCTGCGCTCGGCGTACCCGCCGTCGGCGAGGTCGTGCGGGTGTCCGGTGTCGGCGACGACCAGCGTGAGCCCGGCGGCGGCGAGGTCGAACGGGATCTGTTCGACCGCACCGGGTTCCGGGCCCGCCGGCGCGGTGTAGGCGCGCACGTCGAGAAACAGGGCATGCCCGGCGGTGCACAGGATCGACGCCGACTGGTCGAGGATGCCGGTCGGCACGCCGGCGAAACCGTTCTCCGCGGCCCTGGCGATCGCGACCAGCTCACGCGCGGTGAGCGCGGGCGCGAACAGGTCGCGCAGCGCCACGGTCACCGCGCAGCACAGCGCGGCCGAGGACGACAGGCCTGCGCCGATCGGCACCGCGCCGTCGATCTCGAGGCGCACCCCGTCGACCCGATGGCCCGCGCGCGCGAACTCGTGCACGACGCCGAGCGGGTAGCGTGCCCAGGCCGGGACCCGGTCGCGCTGTGCCGCAAGGTCTTCGACGTCGACCTCGACGCGCTCGCCGGGACGCTGGACCGAGGTGAGCCGGACCAGCCGGTCACCGGTGCGTTCGGTCGCGCACACCACCCCGAGCGACAAGGCGATGGGCAGCACGAACCCGTCGTTGTAGTCGGTGTGCTCGCCGATGATGTTCACCCGGCCCGGCGCGATCCACCTGTCCACCCGCGACTCCTCTCCACTCCTCGCCCCCAGCACACACCGCCGCCCGGTGCGGCCGGACAGCGGGTACCGAATCGGTATTCGGAATTTGCAGACAAGGGCACGACATCGGTCGCCGATCGTGTCATGATCGACTGAGTTGTAAAGGTTTTGAGCGTCTCTACGTTCGATCGGCGGCGCTCGGCACGTGCGCAGCGGATCAAGGGGGGCTGATGACCATCGGCGAAACACCGCACCGGAGCCGGCGCTGGCGCACCGTCCTGCTCGGCGCGGCCGCGGCCGCGCTGCTCGTACCGCTACTCGGCGCGCGATGGCTGTCGTTTCTGCTGCTCGTCGTCATCGTCGCGGGAAGTCTGGCGATGATCGGGTTCGGCCTGTACCGGTACCGCCCGGCGCAGCGGCTGCCCTGGTACCTCCTGGCCCTCTCGCTTCCGCTGTTCGCCGCGGGCACCGCGATCCGGGAACTCGGCGTGCACCCGGCCTGGCATCCCACCGACGACCTGGTGACCCTGGCGGCGTATCTGTGTCTCGCGCTGGCCGCGGTGGGCTGGCTGCGGCCGCGCCGCCTCGGCAGTGCCCGCGATCTCTGGCTGGACACGATGCTCATCGGCTTCAGCGCGTTGCTGGCCGCCTGGACGTTCCTGATCTCCCCGATCCTGCGCCGCCCTCTCGGCGTCGACACGCTGCTGGCCGCGAGCTACCCGCTGATCGAGGCGCTGCTGCTCACGGTGCTCGCGCATTCGCTGGCCACCGTGGTACGCACCGAGATCTCGCTGCGCCTGCTGCAGGCGGGACTCATCGCGGTACTCGGCGCGGGACTGCTCGAAAGTCTCACCGCCGCAGGCACTCTCGGTGGCGGCGAGTTCGCGCTGGTCCCCCAGCAGTGGGCCTATCTGCTGGCCGGGGCGGCGGCACTGCATCCCACCATGGCCACGACGCAGGAAGTCGACGAGGTGCATCCGCATCGGTCCCGGCGCCGGGCCGGGGTGATCGCGGTGGCGCTGGTGGCCGCCTCGCTGGTGAGCGTGGTGGGCGCCGACCTCGGTTCCGGCGACCGCGTGGTGATCTGCCTGCTGCTCACCCTGCTGCTGGTGGGAGTGCTGGTGCGCAGCGAACGCGCCATCGCCCGCAGCCTGCGCAGCGAACGGCGAGCCCAGTACCAGGCCGACCACGATCTGCTCACCGGCCTGTACAACCGGTCCGCGCTGCTGCGCGCGCCCCAGCGGCACCGGCACGACTGGGCGGGAAAGCCGTTGTGCCTGCTGTTCATCGACCTCGACGGCTTCAAGATGGTCAACGACAGCTACGGACACGCCGTCGGCGACGAGCTGATCGCCGCGGCCGCCGCCCGCATCCGGCGCACCGCCCGCCGCACCGACATCACCGCCCGCTACGGCGGCGACGAATTCGTCATCCTGGCGGCCCGTTCCCGCGCCGAAGCCGCTGTCCTCGCCCAGCAGTTGCTCGGCGCCTTCATCCGCCCGTTCGAGCTGAGCTGCGGCGAGATCCCCATCACCGCCAGCATCGGCGTCGCCTGCCTGACCTCGCGACCGACCGATTCCACGGTGTACGACCTGCTGCGCGAGGCCGACGCCGCCATGTACCACGCCAAGGAGTACCGCCTCGGCCTGGCGTTCCACGACGAGCCGCGGCACGCCACGGTGCACCGCGCGCTGCGCAGCACCGGAAAGCCCACCAGCACAGCGGTGTAGCCGCGCCGGTGGGCCGCGACACTAGTCGCCGAGTTCGGCTAACAGCCTTTTGGCTGCCTCCAGTTCGGCCTGCAGCTGGGCCACCTTCGCCTGCTGCACGCCGCGGGCCGCCTCGAGGATGCCGTCGACGACCTCTTCGACCTCGGGATGCAGGATCTTGGCCGCCTGCGCGACGGCGGCGCTGCTCACCGCCAGCCCCTTCACGCTGCGCTTCTTGCCGTTGACCACGTCGACGGTCCATTCCCCGTCGGCGGTGCCGGTGAGGGTGACGGTGACCTCGGGCGCCTTGGGCTTGCGCGCCGCGGTGGCCTTGGCGGGCCGCGGCGCCGCCGGCTTGGGCGCGGCAGCGGGCTCGTCGGGAACGGGCGCGAGCGACCGAGGCGCCGGCGGCGTCGCGGCCGCGCTCGGCTGGGTCGACGGCTGGGTCACGGTGGTGTCCTTTCGATTGCTCTGCTCGGGGACGCTGTCCTGGCGGGTTCGCGTGGATCCGCCCGGCGCTACGGTAGTCGCGCGGGCCGGCTTGGTCAGCGTCACCTCGCTCGGTCCGAACGACAGCACATCTTTGGAACCGGTGGGCCGTACCTGCAGGAAGTCGCCGTCGGCCGGATCGCCGAGCGCGACGACCTTGCCCGACTTGCCCTCGGCCACACCGACGGCGGCGGCGGTGAACCACACCATCGGCGGTTTGCCCTCCGCGAGCTCGCCCGCGATGCGCGCGAGCTCGGCCTCGGACAGTACCTGCTGGGCGGATCGGCGGGATGCGGACTTGGTGCTCGGCGAGGACATCGTGGACTCCGGGAGGTTGGTGCGTCTGCTGCGTGTGGCCCCGATGATGCCGCACGCCACCGACACGTTCCGGTCGAGCCCACCGTCACGGCCCGAAAACCCGTCGGGTAACGGGTATCCGGACCGTCCGGGAATCAGCCGCGGGTGGCGTTGCCGAGCGTGGTCGGCCGGATGTTGGCGCGCACGGCGGCGATGTCCGGGTAGCCGTTGACCGCCATCAGCAGATCGGCCTCGGCCGCGTAACTCCGCAGCAGATGCACGACACCGCGCACGCCACCCAGCGCCAGCCCGTACACATACGGCCTGCCGATGCCGACCATGCTCGCCCCGAGGCCGAGCGCCTTCACCACGTCGGCGCCGGACCGCACGCCGGAGTCGAAGAGCACCGGCACCCGGTCGTCGCACGCGGCGACGACGGCGGGCAGCGTCTCGAGCGCGCTGAGGCCACCGTTGGCCTGTCGTCCACCGTGATTGGAGCAGTAGATGCCGTCGGCGCCGAAGTCGATGGCCTTGCGCGCGTCCTCGGGGTGGGAGATGCCCTTGAGGATGATCGGCAGATCGGTGAGCGAACGCAGCCAGGTCAGGTCGTCCCAGGTCAGGGAGTGGCCGAAGGTCGAGACCCAGTGCAGGACAATCATCTTCGGGTCGTCGGAGCCCACCATCGCCTGGAAGACCGGGTCACTGGTGTAGTTCTTCAGTACGTGTCCGCGCAGCTGCGGGAAGTTGCCCGAGGCCAGGTCACGGGGCCGCCAGCCGGGCACCCAGGTGTCGAGGGTGACGGTGATGCCCGCGTAGCCTGCGGCCTCGGCGCGGTGCACCAGGCTCTCGGCGAGCTCACGGTTCTTCGGCGTGTACAGCTGGAAGAACGCCGGCGTGTCGCCCGCGTGGGGCCGCACGTCCTCGAGCGGGTCCTCCATCAGCGTCGAGAACATCGCGGGCACACCGGTTTTCGCCGACGCCTCGGCGAGGGCGATATCGCCGTGCCCGTTCTCGCCGACCAGGCCGATCACTCCGACGGGCGCCAGGAACAGCGGACTGGCGAAGGTGTGCCCGAACGCGGTGACGGTGAGGTCGCGCTCGGTGGCGCCGACCAGCATCCGCGGCACCAGGCCCCAGTCACCGAAGGCCTCCGCGTTGCGCCGCTGGGTGAGCTCGTCACCGGCGCCGCCGGCGATGTAGTTCAGCAGCGTCTCGGGCAGCGCGGCCGTCGCCTTGCGCTCCAGCGTCGCGTAGTCCATGGGGAATTCCGGCTGGATGCCACCCAGCGCGGCCAGGTAGATCTCGTTCTGATAGTCGGCGAACTGACTCATTGCTGAACTCTCGCACGCGAGCTTGGGTTCGCGGACCGCCGGGGCGATGTAAGGTGCGTCATACTCGTTGGTAGAAAGCGATCCCAGCAGCACGTTCCGAGATTGTGAGTGCCCCTGTCGTGACCCTCGTCGAACACTCGGCCGCACCCGCCGACCCGGACGTGCTACTCGCGCAGCGCATCACCTGCGGCGCCGTCCGTCATCTCACCCTGCTCGCCTGCGGCCTGTCGGAAGACTCGATGGACCTGCTCACCTCGGTCACCGACCGACTACGCGCCGCCGAGGGCGCACTACGCGACCCGCTCACCGCGGATCTCGGCGTCGACTGAGGGCATTCCGCCCGTCTGCCGCCCATTTGGGTTCCCACACGGTGCCGTCACTCGACGGTGCCGCTTTCGTCATGTCCGAAAAACGCCCTGAACTGGATATCCGGGGCCTGGCGACGTGACCGTCGCCATGCTCGGCGCGCAACGATTGTGACTCGCCTCACCGGAAATCATTGACAAAGCCACACAAGCGGACATAAAACAACATGAGTAAACATTCTCATGAGCCCGGAGGACCCATGTACGCCGAGGAACGTCAGCAGGCGATCGCCACCCTGGTGGGCCATCGCGGGCGCGTCTCCGTCGCCGAGCTGGCCGATCAGTACGGGGTCACCACCGAGACCGTGCGCCGCGACCTCGCCGTGCTCGACCGCCTCGGACTGATCCGGCGCGTCCACGGCGGCGCCGTCGGCGCGGGCGCGCTCACCACGATCGAGCTCGGCACCGCCGAACGCGACACCACCCGCGCCGCGGAGAAGGACCGCATCGCCGATACCGCCCTGCGTTATCTGCCGCGCGCCGGCGGCAGCGTGGTGTTCGACGCGGGCACCACCACCGCCAGGATGGTCGCGGCACTGCCGAGCGATCTCGAGCTCGTCGCCGTCACCAACTCCCTGCCCATCGCCACCCGGCTCACCGGCTTCCCCGGGGTGCGGGTGCAGTTGCTCGGTGGGCGGGTGCGTGGGGTCACCCAGGCCGCCGTCGGCGCCGAGACACTGCGTCTCCTCGGCGAATTGCGCGTCGACGTCGCGTTCATCGGCACCAACGCGCTGACCGTCCGGCACGGCCTGTCCACGCCCGATCCCGAGGAGGCGGCCGTCAAGCGGGCGATGATCGCCGCCGCCGACCAGGTGGTCGTGGTGGCCGACGCGGACAAGATCGGCCGCGAGGACTTCGTCAGCTTCGGTGACACCGGCGACATCGACGTCCTGGTCACCGATACCGATATCCCGGCCACCGCGCACGCGGACCTGGCCGCCGCTGGAATCGAGGTGGTGCTCGCGTGATCGTCACACTGACCGCGAATCCGAGCGTCGACCGCACGGTCACACTCACCGAACCGCTGCGCCGTGGGCAGGTGCACCGCGCGGCGGGGGTCACCTCCGATCCGGGCGGCAAAGGCGTCAATGTCGCCAGGGTCGTCGCCGCGGGCGGTGCGCGGACCCTGGCCGTCCTGCCCGGCGCCGACGACGATCCCGTCGTGAGCGGGCTGCGCGCCGCGGGGATCGCGTTCCGGACGGTGCCGGTGGCCGGTGCGCCCCGCACCAACCTGACCATCGCCGAAACCGACGGCACCACAACGAAGATCAACGAGCCGGGTCGGCCGCTGACCGCACGCGACCTGGGCGAGTTGACCGCGCTGCTCGTCGAGCTGGCGGCCGGGGCGTCCTGGATCGTGCTGTCCGGCTCGCTGCCGCCCGGCGCGCCGGTCGACTGGTACGCGCAGCTGGTCACCACCCTGTCCACCGTCGGCGCGGCGTCCAACGGTGCCGGACGTACCCGGATCGCGGTCGACACCTCCGACGCGCCGCTGCTCGCGTTGTTCGCGGAGAACGCGGGCGCCGCACCCGATCTCATCAAGCCGAACTCCGACGAGCTGGCCCAGCTGACCGGCCTCGACCCGGTCGCGCTGGAGGAGCCGAGCGCTGCCGCTGCCGCGGCGGCGGGGTTGCTCGAGCGCGGCGTCGGCGCGGTGCTGGCCACGCTCGGCGCGGCAGGCGCGGTGCTGGTCACCGACGAGGGCGCCTGGTTCGCCGACGCCCCGCCGATCGTGCCGCGCAGCACCGTCGGCGCCGGCGACTCCGCGCTGGCCGGTTATCTGCTCGCCGAGCAGTCCGGCGCCGCACCGGCCGATCGGCTCCGTTCCGCCGTCGCCCACGGCAGCGCCGCCACCGCGCTTCCCGGCACCGGTCTCCCCGGCCCGGCGGATGTCGCCCTCGACGCCGTCACCGCGCGTCCGCTGCCACTCCCGGATCGGCCGTCGGCATGAAATCCCCGCAACGCGCGCTCCACCGCGGTGCGCGGGTGATACCGGAGTCGACCTCCGGGATTCGCCCGGCAGTTCCGCGGGCCGGCTGAGCAGCCACCGAAACATCGCCTACCGCAGCATCTCCCACTCCCGAAAGACACCACGATGGCCGATTCGATCATCACCACCGACCTGATCACCCTCGACGCCGACCTCGGTGCCGACAAGGACGCCGTGATCACCGCCCTCGCGGGCACCCTCGCCGCCGCCGGTCGAGCGTCCGACGCCGAGGGGGTGACCAGGGCCGCGCTGGACCGCGAAGCCCAGTCGGCCACCGGACTCCCCGGCGGGATCGCCATCCCGCACTGCCGATCGGCGGCCGTCACCAGCGCATCCCTGGCCTTCGCGCGGCTCGCGCCCAGGGTCGACTTCGGCGCGCCGGACGGCCCCGCCGATCTCGTGTTCCTCATCGCCGCGCCCGAGGGAGCAGGCGCGGAGCACATGAAGCTGCTGTCCGCCCTGGCCCGCGCCCTCGTACGCCCGGCCTTCGTCACCGACCTGCGCGCGGCGTCGACCCCGGCGGAGGTGGTCGCCCTGGTCGACGGCGTCATCAATCCGCCTGCCGCAGCCACGGGTTCGTCCGGTGCGGCGGCCGGCTCGCCCAACGCGGCGACCGGATCGCCGAGCGCCGCGGCCAGCTCGCCCAGCACGGCGGCAAGTTCGCCCGGCACGGCGGCCGGATCACCTGGCGCGGCGGCAAGTTCGCCTGGCGCAGCGGCCAGTTCACCCACGGAGGCCGGTGCGCCCGACGCCGCGAGCGGATCGCCCGTGTCGACCGCGGCGGGTTCGGCTGCGGCGGGCGAAGCTGCCTTGGAACACGGCGGCGCGGGCACAGACACCACCGATGTCGGTGCCGGCGCGCAGTCCGGGGACGCGGCTACTGGCGGCGCGGCGGCCGCTGCGGGGAGTGCGGCGGTGGTCGGAGGTGTGGCAACGGGAGTCACAGGGGCGGGCGGCCAGGTCACGGGCGACACGCCATCCGGCGCAGGCACAGGCAGTGCGCCTGCTGGGACACCGTCCGCAGCTGGAATCCAGCAGGAGGGCGAGGGATCCTCCCGGGACACCGCATCCGGGGCCCGCCGGAAGATCGTCGCCGTCACCGCCTGCCCCACCGGTATCGCCCACACCTACATGGCCGCCGACTCACTGGTCGCCGCCGGTGAACGCGCCGGCGTGGACGTCGAGGTGGAGACCCAGGGCTCGAGTGGCGGCGACAAGCTCGATCCGGCCACCATCGCCGCCGCCGACGCGGTCATCTTCGCCACCGATGTCGGGGTGAAGGACCGGGGCAGGTTCGCGGGCAAGCCGGTCGTCGAGTCCGGGGTGAAGCGGGCCATCAACGAGCCCGATAAGATGATCGCGGAGGCGGTCGAGGCGAGCACAACGGCCGGTGCCGCGACCGTCAGCGGGTCCGCGCCCGCCCCGGCCCAGGCCGCGGGCAAGGGACTGGGTTGGGGGTCGCGCCTGCGGCAGATCCTGCTCACCGGTGTCAGCTACATGATCCCGTTCGTCGCCGCGGGCGGTCTGCTGATCGCGCTGAGCTTCCTGCTCGGCGGCTACGAGATCTCCGACAGCGCCAAAGACATCGTGCTGAACAACTCGATCACCGACCTCCCCGACGGCGGCCTCGCCACCTATTTCGGCGCGGTGCTGTTCCAGATCGGCTCGCTGGCGTTCGGCTTCCTGGTTCCCGCGCTCGCCGGGTACATCGCCTTCGCGATCGCCGACAGACCGGGTCTGGCACCGGGCTTCACGGCGGGCGCGATCGCGGTGTTCGTCGGCGCCGGGTTCCTCGGCGGTCTGGTCGGCGGGCTCGTCGCCGGATTCGCGGCCCTGTGGGTCGGCAAACTGCCGGTGCCGACCTGGGCGCGCGGCCTGATGCCCGTCGTCGTGATTCCGCTGCTGGCCTCCCTGATCGTCGGCGTCGCGATGTTCGTGCTGCTCGGCAAGCCGCTCGCCGCCGTCACCACCGGGCTCACCGACTGGCTCAACGGCCTGTCCGGCAGCTCCGCGATCGCGCTCGGTGTCATCCTGGGCGTGATGATGTGCTTCGACCTCGGTGGCCCGGTCAACAAGGCCGCCTACGCCTTCGCCGTCGCCGGCCTGTCGGTGACCGACCCCGCTTCGCTGCGGATCATGGCGGCGGTGATGGCCGCGGGCATGGTGCCACCGCTGGCGATGGCGCTGTCGACCACGCTGCGCCCGCGCCTCTACACCGAGGCCGAACGCGAGAACGGCAAGGCCGCCTGGCTGCTGGGCGCCTCGTTCATCTCCGAGGGCGCGATCCCGTTCGCCGCCGCCGACCCGCTGCGGGTGCTGCCGTCGATGATGATCGGCGGCGCGGTCACCGGCGGCCTGGTGATGGCGACCGACGTGACATTGAGCGCGCCGCACGGCGGCATCTTCGTATTCTTCGCGATCGGCCACCTGGCCTGGTTCGTGCTGGCACTGTTGGTCGGCACCGTGGTCGCCGCGGTGTGCGTCACCCTCGCCAAGGAGTTCACCCGCAGGCAGTCCGCGTCCCCCGTTCTCACCACCGCGTAGTCCCACCGCACAACAAGGAGAAACCCATGCCAAGCACCACCGTCACCGTCGGCTCCTCGGTCGGCCTGCACGCCCGCCCCGCCGCCTTGATCGCCGAAGCGGTCGGCGCGGCAGGGGTCCCCGTCACCATCGCCCTGACCGGCGGCGACCCGGTCGACGCCGGCTCCGCGCTGATGATCATGACCCTCGGCGCGGGCCAGGGCGCCGAAGTCGTGATCTCCAGCGAGGACCAGCCGACCCTGGACAAGATCGCCGAAATGGTCGCCAGCGACCTCGACGCCTGAACCACCCCACCGCGAAGCCTCCCGTGCCCCGGGAGGCTTCGTCGTGTTCGGTGGCTGCGCGGTTGCCCTGCCCTGGTACGGTGTCGACCGTTCCGCGCCGGTCGCGCCTGTCACGCCACACCGACCCGCCGAGCCTGTTCGTGCTCCGCCGGGGCCGCTCCAGCCCCGCTCGTTTCGCGTTGCCCTGTGTTCCGGGCGTCGGGCCCGGTGAATGGAAAGGTGTGATCGCTGATGCGTCGAGGCTGGTCCGCGGTGGTGGCGGCGATGATGACCGCGGCGACCGTCGCCACGAGCGGTCCCGCGGCGGCGGACGAGTGGTGGCCGTTCGGCGTGCTGCCGGAAGGGCTCAGCTGCGCCGCGCTCACACTGCCGGGCCGGGCGGGCGCCTGGCCGTTGCCGATGCACTTCCCCAACACCGGCATCGGTTTGCTGACGATGCCGCACGCGCCCGCCGACGTCGTCCGTCGGCTGCCCGCCAGGATCGAATTGCGCACGCCGCAGGGTGGCTTCAACGAGGCGTGGCAGTTCGCGCTGCTCGACGGGAACCTCTACGTGAAGGCCTTCGCCGGCGAATCGGGCTGGCGGACGGCACCGCTGCCGAACTGCCTGCGCGGCCACATCTCGGCGATCTCGGTGGACCGCAGCAGACTGGTCGCGCTGGTCCCCGGCGGACGGGTGTTCACTCTCGACAGCGCCGATCAGACACCGGAACTGTGGTGGTGGACGGCGCGTTTCGGCTCCCCGATCTGGCTCGACCCGACCGGCAGCCAGGTGAGGCCCGCGTCCAGGGCCTGGAGTCTGTCCTGGCTCGATCCCGAGTACGTCGAGCTGATCCCGTTCCGGCAACAGGGTTTCTGGACCGATTCGGCGGGCAAGCAGCAACCGGTGGGCGGCGCCGGGGTGACCACGGTGTTCGTGCTGTCGCCGGAGGGCAACCGCATCGTCATCCTCGATCCGTGGCTGCCCGGCAGCGACCCGCTGAAGATCAGCGATCCCGAGTTCGCCGACGACTACAGCTACGAGCTGCCCGGCCCGCTCGACGGCCGCTTCCAGGCCGTCAACCTGAGCGCCTCGGGGTCGACGACCTTCCTGATCAACGAATACGGCGACATGTACACCCGGCTCTGGGATTTCGACATCTCCGGCGCCGACACCCTGTTCTTCTCCTACACCTACGGCGAGGGCGCCGATCTCGCCGAGGCGCCGACCAACTTCGACGCCTGGGTCGGCCAGTTCGAATTCCTGCGCCCGTTCTTCCCGCAGTACACCGGGATCCACCTGCCGCCGCCTGCGTGGGTGCGCCAGCCCAAGGTTGCCGGCGAGATCACCTCGACGATCAGCGTCCACACCACGGGTGGCCGCTCCGAGCAGCGTGAACTGCGGGTGGAGGGCCGTCAGGACGGCCGGACCGGCTTCTGGCACAAGCCCGTCGACGCGGGCGACTGGGCCTTCACCGCCGACGACCGCCCGCTCGCCGCGGAACTGCTGGACAACCGTGCCGGCGACACCTCCGCCCTGACCATGGTGGGCCCGACCGGCGTGCACTACGACGTGCGCGACCCGGCGGGCTGGACGATGAGCCTGCGCGACTACGACTACGCCGACGACATGATGTCGCTGCGCCTGTGTGCCGCCGACGGCACCTGCACCGACCTGGACCTGTTCCTCGCGAGCACGCCCCGCTTCGGCTGGCAGCCCGAAGGGCTCTCCGACACCCCGCGCGCCTACCACGGCCTGCTGTCCTCGCCCGAAGATCGGTGGAACGCCCTCTCCCCGGCCCTGCGCCCGCTCGTCGAGCGCGTCACCGGCTCCGATCGCGCGGCCAACATCATGGCCACGTCGAACACGGCCGAATTCACCCTCACCACCACCGAGGGCTTCCGGGTCACGCTGCCTCGCTCCTGACCGGCGGCCGCGCAGAACAGAAGAAAGGCCCGGAACCTCGTGGTTCCGGGCCTTTCGTTTGTAGCGGGGACAGGATTTGAACCTGCGACCTCTGGGTTATGAGCCCAGCGAGCTACCGAGCTGCTCCACCCCGCGTCGGTGAATACAACATTACACACCGGTTAGCTCGGATGCCAAATCGCGAGGTCAGCGCAGGTTTTTCGGCCAGCCGGGACGATCTTCGCCCCGGCAGGGAAGCCGATGGAGACCATGAATGTGTGCGTAGTCACAGGATGGCACGGTCGGTGGACATGGCGAGTGGCCGCGCGGAATTCCGGTGACCGGCGTCACTATTTCTGCGTGATCTCACGCACATAACGGACCAATAACAGACTGACCGGGATTGAGGTATTCCCCGGCGCTATCCTGCGTAAACATCGAAAAGACGTCTGTTCCAATCATAAAACGTGGTCGTTATCAAGATGTGATCGTCATGGATTTGTTGGTTAGCGTCTCCCCCATGACTGAAACCCGGAAATTCCGCACCCGTGCCCTTGGCGTCGCCGCCATCACCGGCGCCCTGGTTGCCGTTCCGTTCAGCCTGGCCACCGGCACCGCCTCCGCCGCGAACCACAACTGGGACGGCGTCGCCCAGTGCGAGAGCGGCGGCAACTGGGGTATCAACACCGGCAACGGCTACTACGGTGGCCTGCAGTTCTCGCAGAGCACCTGGGCCGCCAACGGTGGTCAGGGCTCGGCGCACAACGCCAGCAAGGAAGAGCAGATCCGCGTCGCGGAGAACGTGCTCGCCAGCCAGGGCATCGGCGCCTGGCCGCACTGCGGTCAGTACCTGCAGTCCGGCGCCTCCGAGCCCGAGCCCGAGGTCGTCGAGGAGCCCGCCGTCGAGCTGCCCGCCCAGGCCAAGACCGACCTCCAGGTCGCCGTCGACCAGGCCAAGGCCGCGGGGCAGTCCCTCGCCGAGCAGTACGGTGTCGCCGGTCAGTACCAGGACCTGCTCAACGCCAACGCCCCGCTGATCGCTTCCATCGGCGGCTGATCCACCGTTCCCCCTGCACGAGAAAGGCCCCGCCGTCCGGCGGGGCCTTTCTTCGTTCGACGGTTACCGGCCGCCCGCGTCCTGGTAGGCCCGCACCGCGGCGTCCAGTTCCTCGAGCGCCTTACCGAAATCGGTGAAGTTGCCCGTGCGCATGGCCGTGCGGACCGCCTCGATCTTGCGGCTGAGCTCGGCCGCGGCCGCTTCCTGGGCCGCCGAGCCCGCCGGTGGCGTTGTCTCCGGCGGCGGGGTCGTCCCGCCGGTCGGCGGCGTCGTTCCCTCCACCGGAGGCGTGGCGCCCGGCTTCGGCTTGAGCGCCGGATCGCCACCGAACGGGGTCGCCAGCGCGCCGGCGCCCGGCATCACCTGGTTGAGCGCCTCGGCCAACGTCGGCGCGTAACCGACCTTCACGCTGCCCGCCGCGTCGCGGTAGCTCACCAGCACACGCAGCAGCTGCGGGAAGGTCGACGACCCGGTGTTGCGCTCGTTGTAGAACGGCTCGACATAGAGGATGCCGCCGTCGGCCACCGGCAGGGTGAGCAGATTGCCGTAGCGGATCTTGTTCGAGTTCGACAGCAGCGTCTTCTCCCGCGACACCGCGTCGGCGGTGGTCATCGAGTTCTGGGTCTGTTGTGGGCCCTGCGTCTGCGAGTCGGTCGGCAACTGCAGCACGGTGAACTTGCCGTACCCGTCGGGGTCGGAGCGCACCGAGATGTAGGCCGACAGGAACTGCCGGTTGTAGCCGACCATCGCCGAGGTCAGGTTGAAGACCGGCTTGTTGGTGGTCTTGTCACCGAGCAGCACGTAGTACGGCGGCTGGTTGAAGGTGCCGCCCTCGATCGTGGGATCGCTGGGCACCGACCAGAACGCGTTGTTGGTGAAGAACTCGCGCGGGTTGTCCACGTGGTACTTGGTGAGCATGTCGCGCTGCACCTTGAACAGGTCCTCCGGGTACCGGAAGTGCGCGCGCAGCTCCGGGGAGATCTCGCTCTCCGACTTCACCGCGTTCGGGAACACCCCGCGCCACGCCTCGAGCACCGGGTCGTTCGGGTCGGTCTCGTACAGGGTGACGGTGCCGTCGTAGGCATCGACGGTGGCCTTCACCGAGTTGCGGATGTAGCTGACCTCCTTGCGCGGGATCACGCGCCCGGTCTTCTTGTCGATGCTGTCCTCCACCGCGCCGTCGAGCGAGGTCGGCTCGGCGTAGGGGTACTTGTCCAGGGTCGTGTAGGCGTCGACGATCCAGACGATGCGCTGGTCGACGACCGCCGGGTAGGCGTTGCCGTCGGTGGTCAGCCAGGGCGCGACCTTCTGCACCCGCTCGCGCGGATCGCGGTTGTACAGGATCTTGGAGTTGTCGCCGATCGCCGAGGAGAACAGGATGTTCCGCTCGGCGTACTTGGCCGCGAAGGCCAGGCGGTTGAACCAGTTGCCGATCGGCACGCCGCCGGAACCCTCGTAGGTGTAGGAGGCGGTGTCGGAGTCGTACTCGCGCGGCGCCTGGCCGTCGGTGGCGCCGACGATGGCGTAGTCGGGATCGGACTGGGAGATCAGCTCGCCGTAGTAGATGCGCGGCTGATCGACCTTGATCTGCTGGTCCTCCTGCTTGGTGAACAGGTCGCTCACCATGAACAGCGGATAGCCGGAGTCGCTGCCGCCCGCGGCGCTCTGCGCGTCGGATTGCGGCTTGTTCACCCGGTTGGCGGGGGCGGCGACGAAGCCGTTGCCGTGGGTGTAGACGGTGTGCTGGTTGATCCAGTCCTTCTGGTTGCCCGAGAGCGCCTCGGGATGCAGCTCACGCGCGGCGACGATGTAGTCCTGGGTGGAGCCGTTGAGGGTGTAGCGGTCGATGTCGAGCGACTCGGGGAACCCGTAGAAGTTCTTCAGCTGACGCAGCTGGGTGAACGTGGGCGAGAGGATGTTCGGATCGAGCAGCCGCGCGTTGCCGATGGTCGCGGCGTCGGCCGGGACCTCGAGCGGGCTCTTCTGGCTCTCACCCCGGTAGTCCTGGTACTCGACCTTGTCGTCGGTGATGCCGTACGCCTGGCGCGTGGCCATGATGTTGCGCTCGATGTACGGGCTCTCCTTGTCGGCCGCGTTCGGGCGCACCGAGAACTGCTCGACCACCATCGGCCAGACCGCGCCGACCAGGATCGAGGACAGCACCAGCAGCGCCGCCGCCATCGCGGGCACCCGCAGATCGCGCAGCACGATGCCGGCGAAGAACGCGATCGCGCAGATCACCGCGATCGAGAGCAGGATCAGCTTGGCCGGGAGCACCGCGTTGATGTCGGTGAACGACGGGCCGCCGAAGGTCGGCGCCTTGCGCGTGCTCGACAGCAGGTCGTAGCGATCGAACCAGTACGCGATCGCCTTGAGCAGCACGAAGATTCCGGCGATCACAGCGAGCTGGATGCGAGCCGCCCTGGTCAGCGCGCCCTCGCGCCCGGCCAGCCGCAGGCCACCGAACACGTAGTGGGTCACCAGGTTCGCGAAGAACGCGATCACCACGGCGACGAACAGCCAGTTCAGCACCATCCGGTAGAACGGCAGGTCGAAGGCGTAAAAGCCCACGTCGAGATGGAACTGCGGGTCCTGCTCGCCGAAGTCGCCGCCGTGCAGGAACAGCTGCACGGTGGCCCAATTCGACTGCGCCACCAGCCCGGACAGCAGGCCGAGCAGCACCGGGATGCCGATGCCGAACAGCCGCAGCCGTCCCATCACGGTCGTGCGGTAGCGCGCGATCGGATCGTTGGGCCCGGCGACCGGCACGAACACCGGCCGCGAACGGTACGCGAGCAGCAACGCGCCCCACACCACGAGCCCCACGAACAGTGCCACCACGGCGAACAGGACCAGGCGCGTGATCACCACGCCGAGATACACACTGCGGTAACCGACCTCGCCGAACCACAACCAGTTCGTATAGGCGTCGGTGAGTCGGGGCCCGAGCAGCAACAGCGCCGCGAGGACGACTGCTGTCACCAGCAGCACTCGGCTGCGTCGGGACAACGACGGTAATCCGGTGGGGGGCCGCATGCCCACGGTGCCACTCTCCAAGGGTCCGGCGGTCTCGGCGCCGGTTTGATCGGCGCAGACACCGCAGTCCGATGTTGCGGGTGGTCCGTTGCCGGACCGTTGGCGCCCACTCTACGGAAATCGGACACCGTGCAAGCGCCTGGGCCGAAAATGATTGGATGGGCGGGTGACCGATGACCAGCACGCCGAAGTCGTCCTCGCCCGCTGTGTGCGCGAGGTCGTCGAGTTCGCCGACGCCGAGGGCTGGGGAAACCCGCCCCAGATGTTCGCCCTGGTGCCGACCGCCGACCTGGTCGCGGCCGAACCCGCGCTGGAGGACCAGCTGGACGACGGCAGCGAGCTGACCCCCATCGCGCAGGAGGCCTTCCCCGACGACATCACCGGCGGCTCGATGGCGCTCGACGAGTTCCTCGCCACCACCACATGGCCGCCCGCCGTCGAGGGTTGCGTGCTGGTCCAGGAGATCGTGGTGCTCCCGCCGGACGCCGAGAGCGACCTCGACGAGGCGCTGGTCCCGCTGCTCGCCGACGACGATGCCGCCGACGCGGCCGGGCGCGCCGCGGCGCACGCCCACCCCGGCCGCCGCGACGCGCGACTCATCGCGGGCGTGTTGCGCCAGGGCGCGTCGCTGTGCCTGCTGCAGATCCGTCCCGAGGACGACGACGGCTTCGGCGACCTGGATCTGCGCACCTACCCGAATCTGGCGCCGGGCCTGGTCGAGGCCCTGCACCACACGCTCGAGTGATCAGCCGCAGCTGACCGGCTCGCGGCCCGCGTCGATGTCGGCCAGGCCGGTGATCGCGCTGTCGAGGGTGTCGACCTTCACCAGGCGCAGACCCTCCGGCGCGCGCTGGCGGGCCTCGTTGCAGTTGTCCGCGGGCACGAGGAACGTCTCGGCCCCGGCCTCGCGTGCGGCGATCATCTTGTACTGGATGCCGCCGATCGGGCCGACCTTGCCCTCCTGATCGATGGTGCCGGTGCCCGCGACGAAGCGGCCGCCGTTGAGTTCGCCGGGCGAGAGCTTGTCGATCAGCGCGAGGCTGAACATCAGCCCGGCCGAGGGTCCGCCGATGTCGGCGAGGTTGAACTCGACCCGCAGCGGCGGGCGACCGCCCTCACCCGGGGTGATGCCGAGGTAGGCCTTGGCGGAGTCGTCCGGGCGGGTGCCGAGGGTGATCGGCGTGGTCTGTTCGGCGTCACCGCGCCGGTAGACGACGGTGATGCTGTCGCCGGGTGCCTTGGTGGCGACGATGTCGATCACGTCCTTGGGCGCGGTGATCGGGATGCCGTCGATGCTGATCAGCTCGTCACCGACCTGCAGGACGTCCTTGGCGGGCCCGTCCTCGCCGAGCGAGCGCACCAGCACCACGGTCGGCAGCTTCAGGTGGTGCAGCGCGGCGACCTCGGCGTCGCTCTCGGAGTCCTTGAAGTCCTGCTGGTTGGACTTGTCGATCTCCTCGCGCGACACACCGGGCGGGTAGACCTCGGCGCGCGGGACCAGCCCGTGGTCACCGCTGGCCCAGCGGCCGAACGCCTCGAACAGGTTGAGTCCGTCGCGCACCGAGACGGTGGTCATGTTGAGGTGTCCGGTCGTGGGATCCAGCGGGGCGCCGGTGACGTCGACCACCTGCTTTCCCTCCACCTCCCCGAGGGTGTCGAAGGTCGGGCCGGGGCCGAGCGCGACGAACGGCACGGTGACCACGCTGCCGACGACACCGAGCACGAGCACGGGGACCAGGGCCACGATCAGGGTGAGGATCCGACGATTCACTCCGCCCACAGTAGTGATCACCTATCGTCACCGACGGGAGTGGCACGCATTTGCCCACCGGCCGGATCGCGGCGATTTCGCGATGCGCGAACACCGTGGCCCCCGGGGTCCCGCGTAACGTTAGAGGCATGAGCGATCTCCCCTTCGGTTTCTCGAACCGCGACGACGACGAGTCGGGCAAGCGTCGCGACGAGTCGAACGGTCCCGGCGGAAACGATCCGTTCGGGTTCGGGGCGGCGGGCGCGGGCGGCTTCGATCCGTCGCAGCTGGGTCAGATGCTGACCCAGCTGGGTCAGATGCTCAGCGGCATGGGTCAGGGCATGGGGCCCGGCGGCGCGCAGGGCGGCCCGGTGAACTACGACGTCGCCAAGCGCCTGGCCCGCCAGCAGCTCGGCGCCACCGTCGCGCCGGTGACGGACAAGACCGCGTCCGCGGTGGCGGACGCGGCCCACCTCGCCGAACTCTGGCTCGACGGCGCCACCGTCCTGCCCGCGGGCGCAGGCAAGACCGTGGCCTGGACCGCCAACGACTGGATCGAGGAGACGCTGCCCACCTGGAAGCGCCTGTGCGATCCGGTGGCCGAGCAGATCTCGGGCATGTGGACCGCGCAGCTGCCGGAGGAGGCCAAGCAGTTCGCCGGGCCGATGGTCGGCATGCTCGGTCAGATGGGCGGCCTGGCGTTCGGCTCCCAGCTCGGCCAGGCGCTCGGCCAGCTGGCCAAGGAGGTGCTGACCTCCACCGATATCGGCCTGCCGCTCGGCCCGGCCGGTACCGCGGCGCTGCTGCCCACCGCGATCTCGGCGTTCAGCGCGGGCCTCGAGCAGCCCGAGAGCGAGATCATGGTCTTCCTCGCGGCCAGGGAGGCCGCCCACCAGCGGCTGTTCGCGCACGTGCCGTGGCTGCGTCAGCAGGTGCTCGGCGCGGTCGAGGACTACGCGCGCGGCATCAAGATGGATTTCTCCGCGCTGGAGGAGGCCGCGCAGAACATCGACCCGATGTCGCTGAGCGACCCGTCCAAGCTGGAGGAACTGCTCGCGCAGGGCACCTTCGAACCGCAGACCACGCCCGAGCAGAAGCAGGCGCTCGAACGCCTCGAGACGCTGCTCGCGCTGATCGAGGGCTGGGTCGACGTGGTGGTGTCCGATGCGGTCGGCGAGCGGCTGCCCGGCGCGGGCGCGCTCTCGGAGACCCTGCGCCGTCGCCGCGCGACCGGCGGGCCTGCCGAGCAGACCTTCGCCACCCTGGTCGGCCTGGAACTGCGTCCGCGCAAGGTCCGTGAGGCCTCGGCGCTGTGGCGCAGGCTCACCACCGACGCGGGCATGGACCGGCGCGACGGCGTGTGGGCGCACCCCGATCTGCTGCCCGATTCCAGTGACCTCGACTCCCCGGCCGGCTTCATCGATTCCGTGATCGGCGGCGGCACCGGCGCTTTCGACGATCCGCTGGCGCAGCTCGCCGAGACCGAGGCGCGCGAGCGGGACGCGGCCGAGCGGGGCGAGTCCGGACCGGATTCCGACACCGACAAGTCCTGATCGCCCGCCCGCAGCGGAAAACTTCGCGGCGGACCGGCGCGACACGGTTCCGGCGCTCGCGAAGCGAGCGGACACTCCGCGCCGACCGGCCGGATCCGAGTTGTCCACAGGCTCACCCAACGAGTCCGACACGCCGAAACCCTGTGGACAACTCCACTTTTCGCGAGCTGTCGGCACCGTCGATCCGGTGATACTCGGGGCATGACCACCACGACGCCGCTGCGCGGACCGATGCTGAATCCCCGGGTGACCACGCTGGTCCGCCCGTCGGGCACGGTGCAATTGGGCTGGGATCCCGAACGCGCCCTGCTGCTCGAGACCACCGAACTCGACACCGGCACGGTGCTCGCGTTCCTCCGGTTGCTCGACGGTCTGCAGTCCCGCCCGCAGATCATCTGGCGTGCCGGGGAATTCGGCATTCCCCCGGACCTGACCCTCGCGCTGCTCACGGCGATCGACCAGGCCGGGCTGCTCCTGCAACCCGAACGAAAACAGGGCAGGGTCCGTGCCGTCACCGTGCACGGACTCGGCCCGCTCTCCGACGCGGTGGCGATCGGCCTGCGGCGCATGGGATTGCGGCCGACCCGTTCGCGGGAGTACCGGCCCGAGACGCCGGTCGGGGCGGGCGCGGATCTGGTGGTGCTCACCGACGCGCTGATGGTCGACCCGCGGTTGTCGGTGGACCTGGTGCTGCGCCGCATCCCGCACCTGCAGGTCCGGGTGCGCGACGGCGTCGGGATCGTCGGTCCGCTGGTGCTGCCCGGCGAGACGAGCTGTCTGCGCTGTGCCGACCTGACCCGCACCGGCTTCGACGCCGACTGGCCGCATCTGGCCGCCCAACTGCTCGGCCGGACGGGCCACGCCTCGCCCGCCGGGATCGCAGCGACCACCGCGTTGGCCATGGGCGAACTGGAGGCGATCGTCGCGTGTTCGCCACGCAGGCGCCCCGGCACGCTCGACGCGACCGTCGAACTGGATCTGGACACCCACGAGGTGCAGCGCAGGCCGTGGCCACCACACCCGGACTGCGGCTGCCGCACCCTCGCCACGGCCGGATCGGGGACGGGCCGATGAGCGGTGTGAGCATTCCCATGGCACGCGACGGCCAGGTTCAGCCATGATGGGTAACGTGTCGGAGATCGTGCGCCGCGGTTCCAGCCGCAATGCCAAGTTGGCCAGAATTCCCCTCGGCATCGCCGGACGAGCCGCCGTCGGGTTCGGCAAGAAGCTGGTCGGCGGTGACAAACAGCAGATCAACGCGACGCTGAACCAGAAGGCCGCCGAGCAGCTGTTCAGCGTCCTCGGTGAACTCAAGGGCGGCGCGATGAAGTTCGGGCAGGCCCTGAGTGTGATGGAGGCCGCGGTCCCCGAGGAATTCGGCGAGCACTACCGCGAGGCCCTCACCAAGCTGCAGGCCGCCGCGCCGCCGATGCCCGCCGAGACCGTGCATCGCGTGCTCGACCAGCAGCTCGGCACCAAGTGGCGGGAACGGTTCCAGTCGTTCGACGACACCCCCGCCGCCTCCGCCAGCATCGGGCAGGTGCACCGGGCGGTGTGGTCGGACGGTCGCCCGGTCGCGGTCAAGGTGCAGTATCCGGGCGCCGACGACGCGCTGCGCGCCGACCTGAAGACGCTGTCGCGGATGTCCGGGCTGCTCGCCTCAGTGATACCCGGCGCCGACGTGAAGCCGCTGCTGGCCGAGATCACCGAGCGCACCGAGGAGGAGCTGGACTACCGCAACGAGGCCGCCAACCAGCGCCGCTTCGCCGCCGCCTTCGACGGGCACCCGCAGATCGTGGTGCCGCGTGTGGTGGCGGGCGCGCCGAAGGTGATCGTCACCGAATGGCTCGACGGCACGCCGGTCTCCGCGCTCATCGCCGCGGGCAACGCGGACCCCGAAGGCACACGGGCCCAGCGCAACCGGATCGCCGAGCTGATGGGCACCTTCCACTTCTCGTCCCCGGAGAAGGCCCACCTGCTGCACAGCGATCCGCATCCCGGCAACTTCCTGGTGATGGCCGACGGCAAGCTCGCCGTCCTCGATTTCGGCGCCTGCGCGCCGATGCCCGACGGTTTCCCCGAGGTGCTCGGCCGGATGCTGGCGCTGGCCGTGGCCGAGGACCATGCCGCGCTCACCGAACTGCTCTACGAACACGGCTGGGTGATCCCGGGCCGCACGGTCACCCACGAGGAGATCGCGGCGTACCTGCGCCCGTTCAGCGACCCGATCCGCACCGACACCTTCCACTTCACCCGCGCCTGGATGCAGCGCGTCGCGGGCACCGCCTCGGAGTTCAACAGCCCCGAGATGAAAACCGCTCGCGCACTCCAGCTCCCGGCCGAGTACCTGATGATCTTCCGGGTCCTCGGCGGCTCGGTCGGCATCCTGGCCCAGCTCGACGCGGAACTGGGCTTCATGAATCTGGTCCGCACCTGGGTGCCCGGCTTCCGCGCCGAGCAGGCCTCCTAACCCAGCGACCCGCGCCGGCGCACCGTGCACAGCACGTGCACGACGACGCCGACCACGGCGGCCATCGTGACCCCGCTGCCCAGCAGCAGGCGCAGATCGTCGGGGAAACCGCGGTACAGGCCGGGCACCAGGATCGGGAGCAGTCCGGCGGTGAGCGCGGCCGTGGCGGTGAGCAGATTGGCGTCGTCGTCGAGGTCGACCTGCCGGAACAGACCGACCGCCGACGCGATGACGGTGGCGAACACGATGGCCGCCGTCGCGCCGACCACGGCGCCGGGCAGCGAGTTCACCAGGCGTCCGACCGGCGCCACGAACGCGGCCAGGATCAGCAGCAGGCCGGTCAGCGCGGTGACGTAGCGGCTCCGGATGCCGGTGAGCCGGATCAGGCCGATGTTCTCCCCGCTCGTCACCATCGTGGGCCCGCCGAACAGCCCCGACAGCAGGGAGGTCACCGCGTCACCGCGGATGGTGCGTCCGACGGTGGGCGCGGTGTCGATCCGCTTGTCGACGACCTTGGCGTTCAGCACGGTCTGGCCGGTGGCCTCGGCCATGGACCCGATGCTGAAGACCAGCAGCGGCACCGCCGCGAGCAGATCGAAGTGGGGTGTTCCGAACAGGAAGGGGTCGGGCAGTTGCACCAGCGCGTCACCGGGCTGCAAGGTGAATCGGCCGAGCGCCGCGGCCAGCAGGGTTCCGGCGCCCATGCCGATGAGCACCGAAACGCGCCGCCACCCGGTGGGCAGGAAACGGTGGGCCAGGATGGTCACCACGATGGTCGCCCCGGCGATGGTGACCGACCGGATCGGCGTCGGGTCCTCGGCGGAGGTGATCAGGTTCGCGCCGACCTTCACCAGGTTGACCCCGATCACCAGGATCATCGCGGCGATCACCACCATCGGGATGAACCGGACCAGCCTGCGGGCGACCGGCACCAACGCGATGCCTGCCACGGCCGTGATCAGCACCGCGCCGGTGGCGGTCGCTGGGTCGTAGGTCTGCGCGATCTGGATGAACAGCACCACCGCCGCGCCGCCGGGCAGCATCACGAACGGCAGACCCGCGCCGAGGCCGTAGCGACCGGAGGACTGCAGCACCGTGCCGATGCCGCTGAACAGCAGCGCGCCGCAGAGCAGGGCGCGGGCGGCGTCGTCGTCGAGATGCAGGCTGCGGCTGATCAGCAGGACGGAGGTGAGCGGCATCGCGATCATCACGACCAGGTGCTGCAGCGCTCCCGCGAAAGCCCTTCCGGCGGGCGGAATCTCGTCGACCGGCGCGACCTGGGCCCCGCTCACCGCAGCCACGGGAGCTCCTGTTCCTGGTAGCGGTAGGCGCGGAAGACGGCGTTGGAGACGCCGGGGAACACCTGGGCGGTCTCGGAGTCCGGATATTCGGTGAAGGAGGGCACGACGTACTCCCAGCAGATCCGCCGCTGCGGCGTCACCTCGAAGATCCGCCCGAAGGCGGCCTCGGTGATCAGGGTGTTGCCGTTGGGCAGCCGTTGCGCGCCACCCATGAAGGGCGTGAAGAAGGCCTCGCGCGGCGAGTCCTGGTAACTCCAGCCGACCGCACCGGTGGCGGTGTCGATTTCGACCACCCGGCTGTAGGTGACCGACTCGCCGGTGCGGAAGGTGCCGTTGTCGAACACCAGGACCTTGCCGTCCGCGAGCGGGGTGGCGTGATGCTGCTGGGCGAGCGTGCTCCGGTCGGCGAGGGTGGTGACGGCGCCGGTGTGCCGGTCGATCAGGATGACCGCCGACACGCTGCGCAGGCTGGCGATCACCGTGTGCTCGCCGAGCGGGTGGACGCTGTTGATCAGGGGCCAGTGCTCGCGCCAATAGTGCGGCTGCAGCGCGAATTCCGCGGGATCGAGGTGGTCGACGGCGCGCCACTCCCACCGCAGCGCGCCGTCGGGTCCGACTTCGCGGATCACGTCCGACCAGACGACGCCGTCGGCTTCGGTGCCGGGCACACCGCCCTGCACGCGCGCGGCATCGGCGCCGGCGAGGGCGTGCACGGCGGCGTAGAGCACGCTGCCGTCGTCGTAGTGGTGCGCGTCGTGGTGCTGCAGGTCGTCACGGATCTCGCTGAGCTGGGCACCGGTGTGGTCGTAGCGGGCCATCGAGCCACCGGAGTATTTGCGCCACATGGCGAACAGGGGTTCGCGCGCCAGTGTCGTGCCGTTGTAGGCGAGGCTGCCGTCGGCGAGGATGCGCGCGTGCCTGCCCGGCCGGTAGGGCAGCTGCCATTGATGCGCGATCGTCCCGTCGAGCGCGACCAAATCGACGCGGCCGTTTCCGGCCAGCGGCGCGTAGAGGGTGTAGCCGGGCGAGGCCAGGTCCGGGTCGCTGCCGATGAGCCCGACTCCCCGGCGCTTGAGCGTGTTCTGTTCCATGCCGCCTCTCCTGAATATTCGACCTGGCTGAATATTCAGTAGTGCGGCTCGAACGGGAACGGTTCCGATCAGGCTGCGCGAAACCCCCGGAGGCCCAGGTAGGCCCCCGATCCGCCGCGCCGAGGTGACGGACACGCCCCTGGCGGATTCAGTACAGTCGCAGCACGACCGATCACACGAAAGGCGGCAGGTGGACAACGCCGGCAATCGACAACTGGGCGCCGTCATCCGCGCGCACCGGCGCGCCGCCGGGCGGACGCTGGCCGTCCTCGCGGCCGAGACCGGGCTGTCCGCGTCGTTCCTGAGTCAGCTGGAGAACGGGCGAACCAACTCCAGCCTGCGTTCCCTTCAGCAGATCGCCGATGCCCTGTCCACCACCGCGACCGCCCTGCTCGCCGCCGCCGAGGACGCCGCGCCCGCCCCGATCGTCCGCGCGGGCGAGAACACCGCGCTGCCCCAGGACGAACCGGGCGACGGCACCGTCCGCGTTCTGGCACACGGCGACCGCGACCTGCGCGCGCTGGAGTTCACCGGCGGAACCAGCCGCGGCGACCGGGATTTCGCCCACGCGGGCGACGAGATCATCCATGTGGTGCGCGGACGCGTGTCGCTCGTCGCCGACGGCACCGAATACGAACTGGGACAGGGCGATACGTACTATTGCCGAGCCGGTGAACGACACCGATGGTGGGCGCACTCCCCGGACACCACCACCCTGGTCGTCGCGGTCGCCGACGGACGCACCGTGAAACACACCACTCACCGGACAAAGCAAAACGAACCGCTCACCGACGCGCGGTGAGCGGTTCGCTTGCGGTACATACCTTTTCCGGCGCTCATGCCGGGATCGCGACCTTACGCGGCCGACCACGCGGGCGCTTGCGGGCGATCACGACACCCTGGTCGAAGATCTCACCGCCCCAGACACCCCACGGCTCGGCGCGATCGATGGCGGCGGTCAGGCAGCCCTTGCGGATCGGGCAGGCGGCGCACAGCTGCTTGGCCTGCTCGAGGTCGTTCGGGCTCTCGGCGAACCACAGATCAGGGTTCCCGGCCCGGCACGGGATGGACGCCACGGTTCGGCATGTCACGTCAGTAGTGGCCGACGGCCAGTCCTGGGCGGTGAACACGTCGTTCTCCTTCAGCTCGTTTGCAGCGGTTTTTCGTTCGGTGTGCGAACCCGGTGCCAACGGCTGAGGAGCCGAATGAAAATGGCCACGGATTTCGCTTCTCGCGATCCGTGGCCAGGAGGTCTGGGAGGAGTTCCCTACCTAGTTCGACATCTCTGCCGAGACCTGATCACGGTCGCTGGGTGGACACGGAGGCGGATTGCGCCGTCGAATGCGGGTGCGAACCCGAATTCATCGGCCGGTGCGGCGGGTGCCGCGGCGGCGGTCGGCTGCCAACCCACGCTGGGCTTGTCCTGGAGACGAATCGGGGTGTGCTGATGGACCACAGTCATCGGCACAGCGGTGGAATCGACGCCGGACAGACCGGTCCCCTGCAGAGCGAGGACCCCCCGGGAGGCCGACACCACGGACACGTTCACCAGAACGCGATTGTCGATCGCGTTGTAAGCGGTGATGCTGTTCATCTGACTGCCTCCCTCCTGAACTCGTGTGCTGATAGATACCCGCGCCGAGATCACTCTCGGTGCGTGTTCTCCACCATAGGCAATGATCGAGAACCGAACAACCTATTTTCTACCTGCGGTTTTGTGTCGTAGCCCGCATCCGTGACGCGACGATGGCGAGCACGTCGGCACCGTACTGTTCGATCTTCTTCTGGCCGATCCCCGCGATGGCGCCCAGCGCGGCGTCGTCGGCGGGCAGTTGTTCGGCGATAGCGGTGAGCGTGGTGTCGGTGAACACCACGAAGTCGCGCACGCGCAGGACCTCGGCCTTCTCGGCCCGCCACTCCTGGAGCGCCTCGAGTAGCTGGGGGTCCACCTCGCCGGGGCAGCGGCGGCACCGGCCGAGCATGGTGGCGTAGGTACCGATCAGCGGTTTGGCGCAGACCCGGCACAGCGGCCGCTTGCCGTCGGCGTCCTTCGGACCGGTCGCGGCGGCGGCGATGCGCGAGGCAGGCGAGTCGTCGGGGACCAGTCCGTTGAGGAAGCGGGAGCGCCTGCGCGAGCGCCGCCCGCCCTCGGCACGGGCCAGCGCCCACGACACGGCGAGGTGTTCGCGCGCGCGGGTGACGCCGACGTAGAGCAGCCTGCGCTCCTCCTCCAGCCCCGCCTGGTCGGACGGGCTGCCGTCGTCACCGAGGACGTGCTGGATGGGCAGGGTGCCGTCGCTCACGCCGACGAGGAACACCGCGTCCCACTCCAGGCCCTTGGCCGCGTGCAGCGACGCCAGGGTGACGCCGTCGACGGTCGGCGGATGCTTGGCCTCGGCGCGGGTGGCGAGTTCGCGCAGCAGGCCGGTGAGGTCGATCTCGTCGTCGTGGCCGACCAGTTCCTCGGTGAGCTGCACCAGCGCGAGCAGCGAGGACCAGCGTTCCTTGGCCTGCGCGCCCGCGGGTTCCTCGGCGGTGAGCCCGACCGGAGCCAGCGCGGCGCGGACCAGCGTGATCAGCTCGGCGCCGCTGCGCGCCTCGTCGGGCAGGTCGTCACGGGCGTCGACCTGACGCAGCGCCTGGACCGCCTGGCGCACCTCCTGCCGCTGGAAGAACCCTTCGCCACCGCGCACCTGGAACGGGATGTCGCGCGCGCCGAGCGCCTGTTCGAACGGCTCGGACTGGGCGTTGATGCGGTAGAGGACCGCGATCTCGGCGGCGGGGGTGCCCGCGGCGATCAGCTTCTTGATCTTGTTCGCGACATCGGCGGCCTCGGCGGGCACGTCGGGGTACTCGGCGAATTCCGGTTCCGGCCCGTCGGGCCGCTGGCCGATCAGCGCGAGCCTGGTCCCCGCGATGCGACCGCGCGCGGCACCGATCACCCGGTTGGCCAGCGACACCACCTGCGGGGTCGAGCGGTAGTCGCGTTCCAGGCGCACGACCGTGGCGTCGGGGAAGCGGCGGGAGAAATCGAGCAGGTAGTTCGGGGTGGCGCCGGTGAAGGAGTAGATGGTCTGGTTGGCGTCGCCGACGACGGTGAGGTCGTCGCGCTCGCCCAGCCAGGCGTCGAGCACCCGCTGCTGCAGCGGGGTGACGTCCTGGTACTCGTCGACGACGAAGCTGCGGTAGCGGCCGCGGAATTCGTCGGCGACGGCCGGATAGTCCTCGAGCGCGGCGGCGGTGTGCAGCAGCAGGTCGTCGAAGTCGAGCAGCAGGCCCTCGGCGGAGGTCTTCATGGATTCGTAGCCCGCGTACACCTGGGCCACCCGGGTGACCTCGACCGGCGCGTCCCGATGATGCCTGGCGGCCGCGGCCGGATAGTCCTCCGGCGCGATCAGCGAGGCCTTGGCCCACTCGATCTCGCTGAGCAGGTCGCGGATGAGTTCGGTGGAGGTGCCGAGCCCGGCGCGGTGCGCGGCCTGGGAGACCACGGGGAACTTGCTGTCGAGCAGCCGCCAGGGCACGTCACCGACCACCTGCGGCCAGAAGTAGCGCAGCTGCCGCAACGCGGCGGCGTGGAAGGTGCGGGCCTGGACCTGGCCCGCCTCGCCGCCGAGCCCCATCGAGCGCAGCCGACCGCGCATCTCCCCCGCCGCCCGCGCGGTGAAGGTGACGGCGAGAACCTGGTCGGCCTTGACGTGTCCGCCCGCGATCAGGTGCGCGATCCGGTGCGTGATGGTCCTGGTCTTCCCGGTCCCCGCTCCGGCGAGCACACACACCGGTCCTCGTGGCGCCCGCACCGCGGCGGCCTGTTCCGGGTCGAGGGCGGTGAGATCGAGTGCTGGCACGGGCACCATCATGACAGCGCCCGCCGACAACCGGGCCCGACGCCCGCCGGCCGCGCCCGTCCGCGCGTCGTCCGACGGCGCCACGACCCGCCGTCCGGAACAGGAAGCGCGCCCCGGACGTTGCACATCGCGTGACTGAAGCAACCACTGATCTGACGATGTACTCGACCACCTGGTGCGGCTACTGCCGTCGCCTCAAGACCCAGCTCGACGAGGCGGGCATCACCTACACCGTGATCGACATCGAGGACGACCCCGCTTCGGCCGAGTTCGTCGGCAGCGTCAACAACGGCAATCACGTCGTCCCCACGATCAAGTACCGCGACGGCTCCACGGCGACCAACCCGTCGCTGGCCCAGGTCAAGCAGGCACTCGCCGCCCAGGCCTGAGCCGGGACGCTACTGCGCCCAGCTCTCGATGATCGTGCGCGCGATCGAGATCGAGCCGGGGACGAGGAGGCGGGCGCCCGACTCGCGCGCCGACCAGTCCCCCGCGTGCAGCGCCGCGCGGACCTCGTCGCGGGTGAACCAGTGCGCCTCGGCGATCTCGCCGTCGGAGAACACCAGCTCCTGAGCCGGGTCGCCGACGGCGGCGAAGCCGACCATGAGCGAGCGCGGGAACGGCCACGGCTGGCTGCCGAGGTAGTGGATGTCGCTGACGTCGACGCCCACCTCCTCGCGGATCTCGCGTTCGACGCAGTGCTCGAGCGATTCGCCGACCTCGACGAATCCCGCGAGCAGCGAGAACATCGTCGCGGGCCAGGCGTGCTGACGCGCGAGCAACACCCGATCCGCGCCGTCGTGGACCAGACAGATGATCGCCGGGTCGATGCGCGGGAACTCCTCGTCGCCCGCGGCGGTGAGCCGGGACCAGCCACCCCTGGACACGGTGGTCGCGGTGCCGTCGCCGCCGTGGAAACCGGCGCGATCGTGCCAGTTCAGCAGCGCGTAGGCGGTCGCGAGCAGGTCGGCGGTGAAGTCGTCGACGGCGCCGAGGGTGCGCAGATCCTTCAGGACCCCGTCGAGTTCGGGCGCGCGTACGGCCCAGACGTGCGCGTCCTCGACGACGCCGAGGAACACCGCGCCGGGACCGGGCGCCTCGGCGACCGACAGCGCCGGCTCGAGCACGACGGCGGTCTCCTCGACCCGGACCCGGCCGCGCGGGTCGACGCGCAGGACCTTCGCTTTCGCCCAGCCGGTACGCAGGGCCTCGGGATCGAGGCGCACGTGCTCAGCTCGATCGATGGTGGAACGCGACAGCAGCGGAACGTCTTTCAGCCGGAAGGACACACTGCCGAGCCTAGCCCTGTCGCGATCGTCGCGTCGCGGCGCTACTTGGCGCTGCGCCGGATGTAGAGCAGCTTGTCGCCCGCTTCGAGCGCGTCGACCTCGGGTTCGCCGACCCGGATGAGGTCACCGTCGCGGACCACGCCGAGCACGATCTCGCTCAGATGCCGCGGCGAACCGCCCACCTCGCCCGGTTCGACATCGCGCTCGGCCACCGCGAACCCCTGCTCGGGGGTGAGCAGGTCCTCCATCATCTCCACGACGGTCGGGGTGGTGGTGGCGATGCCGAGCAGGCGCCCCGCGGTCTCCGACGACACCACCACCGAGTCGGCGCCGGACTGGCGCACCAGGTGGGTGTTCTCCGCCTCGCGGATGGCGACGACGATCTTGGCGGTCTTGTTCAGTTCGCGCGCGGTGAGCGTCACCAGGGTGGCGGTGTCGTCCCGGTTGGTGGCCACGATCACCGAGGCCGCCCGCTGCACGCCGGTCAACCGCAGCACATCGGACTTGGTCGCCGAGCCGTGCACGGTGACCAGTCCCGCGCTGGCCGCCGCCTCGAGCGCGACCGCGTCGGTGTCGACGACCACGATGTCGGACTGGGCCACCCCGTCACCGAGCATGGCGTCGATGGCGGTGCGTCCCTTGGTGCCGTAACCGACGACGACGGTGTGATTGCGCACGGTGTGCCTCCATCGCTGAATCTTGAACGCCTGCCGCGATCGCTCGGTGAGCACGCTGAGGGTGGTGCCGACGAGCACGATCAGGAACAGGATGCGCAGGGGGGTGATGACGATCGTGTTGATGAGCCGGGCCGTCGGGCTGGCCGGGGTGATGTCTCCGTAGCCGGTGGTCGACAGCGACACCGTGGCGTAGTACAGGGCGTCGAGGAACGACAGTTCGTTGCCGGTGTTGTCGTGGTAGCCGGCGCGCCCGACATAGACGACGGTCGCGGCGGCGAGCAGCAGCGCGATCGCGACCAGCACGCGCCGGGTCAGCGAGATCCACGGGCTGGTCTGCACCGCGGGGATCCGCAACAGTCCGACCAGCGCGTAGTCCGGGCTGCTGCTGAGCCCGATCGGAGTGCGTCTACCCCCGAACATCGCCCCTCCTTTCGCTCGGCCGGACGCTGATTCGTCAGGCTCCGGCACAACCGGGGAGCCTACTGCGTGTGAGCCCGTCCGGCTCACTCGACATCCGGGGCGGGAGCGGCGTCGCGGATGAGCTGCTCCAGCTCCCGCGGGCCCGCCAGGTCGGTGGGCGCGATGGTGCGCCCGGAGCGCACGTAATGGAATGCCGCGCCGACCCGTTGGAGCATCTGGTCCTCGGTGGCCCCGGTGCGCGCGGCCATCAACCGCGCCCAGGCCAGCCGGTAGACGGCCAACTGCACCGCGACGGCGGCTTCGTCGGCGGGGCCGGGCTCGGCGCCTGTTTTCCAGTCGACGACGATCCAGCGCCCGCCCGGTTCGACGAAGACCGCGTCCATCCGGCCGCGGATGACCGTGCCCGCGATGCTGGTCTCGAACGGCACCTCCACATCGATCGGACTGCGCTGCGCCCAGGGCGAGCGACGGAACGCCGCCTGCATGGCGGCGAGTTCCCGGTCGGCGCGGCCGAGTTCGGCCGTGCTGTCGGCGGCGCCGGGCAGTTCGTCGAGGCCGAGCAGCTGTTCGGTGCCGAACCAGGACTGCACCCAGGCGTGAAAAGCCGTGCCGCGCCGGGCCATCGGATTCGGCGGGTACGGCAGCGGCCTGCGCAACCTGGCCGCCAGCCGGGTGGGGTCGGCGCGCAGTTCGACGAGCGCGGTGGCGGGCAGCTGGCCGGGCAGCTCCACCCGCTGGTCGGCGAGTTCGGCGGCGGTGAACTCGGCGAGCAGCGCGTCGACGTCGGTGGCCCAGCCCTCGGGGTCGTCCGCGTCGTCGTCCTCGGGTGCGGCGGGGCGCGCACGCAGGTCGTCGAGGGCCGCGCGGACGAGGGCGGCGCCCTGTTCGATCGGATCGCGGCGCCCACCGAGCGGATCGCGCGGCCACTGGGCGGTCGGCGGGTTGTCGGCGAAGGGGTTGACCGCGTCGGGGGGCGGCTGATCGTCCCAGCGCGCGATCGTGGCGACGCCGAAGGCGGGGCTGTCCGGGTCCTCGTTCGCCTGCTTCAGATCGAGCAGGAACTCCGACGGTCCCTTCTGCGAGGTGCCGGTCTCGGGCCAGTAGTAGGCCGAGACCAGCAGCACCCGTTCGGTTCTGGTGAGCGCGACATAGAAGAGGCGGCGTTCCTCGTCGAGGCGGCGGCTCTTGAGCGCGTCCTTGTGCTCGGCGATGGCGCGTTCGAGTTCGGCGCGATCGCCGACGCCGCTCAGGTCGAGGACCGGCACGCCCTCCGAGGCGTCGGGCTGGGCCCGGTCACCGCGCAGCGAGGTGGGCAGTTCGGTGAGCGCGCCGAGCCAGGTGCTCAATGCCGTGGTGGACGGGAACACCGTGGCGCTCACGTGCGGCACCGCGACGACCTCCCATTCCAGGCCCTTGGCCGCGTGCACGGTGAGTACCTGCACGCGGTCGCGCGCGACTTCCACTTCGCCCGGCTCCAAACCGTTCTCGACGGATTCGGCGGCGGTGAAGAAGGCCAGCAGGCCGCTCAGTGAGGCGCGTGAGTCGGCCGCGTAGCCGGCCACCACCTCGGCGAAGGCGTCGAGGTGTTCGCGACCCGCGCCACCGCCCGCGATGGCGCGCCGCGTCTGGGTCTCCACTCCGACGCCGATGGTGCGTTCGACATCGGCGACGAGTTCGACCAGTGGCTGGCCGCTGCGTTCGCGCAGCGCGGCAAGTTCCTCGCCGAGCGCGACGATCCGGGTATAGCCCGACTCCGAATACTGTTCCGGCGCACCGGGATCGGCGATGGCATCGGCCAGGCCCGCCTGCTCGGTGGGCTCCGGCGCGACCTCGCGCAGCGCGCTCGCCAGGCCGGCGGCATCGGTGATGGCGGTGGCGGCGTCCCCGGCGAGGCTGCCGATCGACAGCATCCGCGCCCGTCGCGCGAGCGCGGCCAGGTCGGCCACGCCGATACGCCACCGCGCGCCGGTGAGGATGCGGATCGCCGCGCTGCCGGTGCCCGGCTCGGCGATCAGGCGCAGGGTGGCCACGATGTCGGCGACCTCCGGCGTCGCCAGAAGTCCACCGAGACCGACGATTTCGACCGGGAGACCCTGTTCGCGCAGCGCCTCGGCCAGGGGCGCCGCATCGGCATTGCGCCGGATCAGCACGGCCGAGGTCGGCGGCGGCCGCTCGGCCTCGCGCGCGGCCGCCCATTCGGCCGCGATCCGCTCGGCGATCCAGTCCCGTTCCTGCGCCACGGTTTCGGTGAGCGCCAATTCGACGGTGCCCTGGTCGGCCTGTGGTTTGGCGCGCAGCGCGTCCACGGTGGCGCCGCCGGCCGCCTCGGCCCGCACGCGCAGCGGATCGGCCACCAGATTCGCCAGCGCCAGGGCTTCGGGCGGGTTTCGCCAGCTCGTCAGCAGCGGCAGGATGGGCGCGGGAACCCCCGGCGCCGCGGGGAAATCGGTGGCGAAGCGGGGCAGGTTGGCCGCGGACGCACCGCGCCAGCCGTAGATCGACTGCATGGGATCACCGACCGCCGTCACCGCGAGCGCACGGCCGCTCCGCGCGGCCGAGTCACGTCCCGCGCCCGGCGGACGGTCTGCCGCGTCTGCTCCGGTGTCGCGAGCCACCGCCTCGGCGGCACGCCACGAGTGCGTGTCACCGGCCTGGCCCTCGGCTCGTCGAGTGCGTTCGGCGTCCGCACCGCGCTCGGCGGCACCCGGCCGCTGGTCGGCCTCGCCCTCCGCGTCGAAATGCGCTGGTGACCAGAGCATGTCCTCGGCCGCGGGAACAGCCGTCGTCCCGCGCACGCGCACCGGTCGCGGTCGCGTCTGCCGCACCGCGTCGGCGTTGCCGAACAGCGCCGACAGCAGGACGCGCTGGGCGTGGCCGGTGTCCTGGTATTCGTCGAGCAGGACCAGTTTGAACCGGGCGCGTTCGGCCTCGGCGACCTCGGGGTGGTCCACCGCCAGCTGCGCGGCCAGCGACATCTGGGAGCCGAAATCCAGGGCGCCGCGCCGGTTCAGCGCCTCGGCGAGCTGACCGACCAGCGGCAGCAATGCCACCCGCTCGCGTTGCGCGTCGACCACGCCGGTCAGCGCCTTGCTCGGCCCGCCGCGCTGCCGTGGACCGGCGGGCAGGGTGTAGACGAGCTTCTCCAGCTCCGCGTGCGCCTCGGCGAGCTGTTCGGGTTCCACCAGGTGCTCGGCGAGCTGGCCCGCGAGCGCGAGCACCGCCTCGGTCACCGAGACCGGGGTGCGCTCGGTGTCGAGATCGCCGTCCCACGAACGCACCACCTCGTGCGCGAGCTGCCAGAGCTGGGTCTGGGTGAGCAGTGCCGCCGACGGTTCGACGGGCAGCAGCAGGCCGTGCGCGGTGAGCAGTCGGCCCGCGTAGGAGTGGTAGGTGCTGATCTCGGGCTCGGCGCCGGAGATCAGCGTGCGCAGCGCGCCGGTCGGGTCGATCTCGCGGACCAGCGGCGCGCCGGCGAGCCGGGCCAGGCGGGTGCGGATGCGGGAGGTCAACTGCTGCGCGGCTTTCCGCGTGAAGGTGAGGCCGAGCACCTCGTCGGGCGCGACCAGCCGATTGGCCACCATCCACACCACGCGCGCGGCCATCGTCTCCGTCTTGCCCGCGCCCGCGCCCGCCACGACGAGCGTCGGGCCCGGCGGCGCGGCGATCACGGCCGCCTGCTCGTCGGTCGGCGGCGGCAGGCCGAGCGCGTCGGCCAGCCGCTGCGGGGTGACGCGCACGCCGCTCACTCGTCGGTCACCTGCCGTCCGGTGTCCTGCACGGGGCAACTGCCCACGACGGGACAGTGCCTGCACCCGTCGTTGCGCACGGCCAGATATCCCGGTCCCCGGGTGGCCTCGGCGGCGTCGTGGATGGTGTCGCGCCAGGTGTCGAGGCCCTCGGCGTCCAGCGCGGTCTGGGCGCGTTCGGTGGCGCCGGTCTTGGTGCTCGGCTTGGCCACGTAGACCAGGCGCGCGCCGCCCGGCTCGGCGGTGTCGTCCTCGTCGAGCGCCCCGTGCGCGGCCGCGACCTGATAGGTCGCGAGCTGCGCGTGCTCGTCGACCGACTTCGCCGACACCGGGTTCTTGCCGGTCTTCACGTCGACGATCACGAACCGGCCCTGCGCGTCGCGTTCGAGCCGGTCGATCCGGCCGCGGATCCGCACGGCGCGTTCTCCCTCGGCCCGCGCGGGCAGCACGCAGTCCACCGGCACCTCGACCCCGGCCTGGGTGAGTTCGCCGCGCGTGTTGCGGATCCAGGCCAGGAAGGTCTCCAGCATGGCCTCGGTGCGGCGCAGTTCCTGGCGCGAGTGCCAGCCGGTCGCCGGATCGACCGTCTTCCACGCCTGTTCGAGGGCGGCGCGGACCTGCGCCTCCGGTACGTCGCCTGCCAGTGCCTGCACGAGGGTGTGCACCAGGTTGCCCTTGACCGCGTGCGGGTTGTCGCCGTCGGTGCCGCCGTGGCGTTCCAGCGCCCAGCGCAGCGGGCAGCTGCGCAGCAGTTCGACTGTCGACGGGGACAGGCCGATCGGCGTGTCGTCGTCGTCCCACAGTTCCCGCTCCGAGCTGAGTTCGGCGGTGCCGTACCAGTCGGCGGGATCGGTGCCGGGGACACCGGCGTCGGCGAGGCGGGCCAATTGCCGCGCGGCCCGCTCGCGGCGTTCGGGGGCGGTGGTGAGATCGCAGACCACCCCGCGCAATTCGGCGACCAGGGCGTGCATCACCAGCGCGCGACCGGGATCGGCGACGGGGAGCGCGCCGGGTTCGCCGTTGTCGTCCTCGCCGAGCAGTTCGGTGAGGAAGCGCGAGGGCACCAGATCCTGGTCGCCCGAAGCGGATTCGACGGCGGTGACCAGCAGCGACGTGCGCGCCCGGCTGCAGGCCACGAGCAGCAGCCTGCGTTCCTCGGCGAGGATCGGCGCGGCCCGGCTCGTCGTCGCGCCGGGATCGACGCCCGCGACCAGGTCGACGAGGTCCTCGGTGTGCAGCAGGGTGCCGCGTGCGCGCGGGTTGGGCCAGATCCCCTCCTGCACCGCGGCGACCGCGACCACCTCCCATTCGCGGCCCGCCGCGGCGTGCGCGCTGAGCAGCGACACCGCCTCGCCCTCGGCGGCCAGCGGCCTGCCCTGCTGCGGAATCTGCTGGTGCAGAAGGTATTCGACGAACCCGTCGATACTGGCCCGTGGCAGCCGGTCGACGTAGGCGGCCGCGGCGTCGAACAGTTCGACGGCGGCGTCGAGGTCACGGTCGGCCTGCATGCCCGCGGCGCCGCCGCGCCGCGACTGACGGAACCAGCGGCGCTCCAGCCGAGAGCTCGTCCACAGCGTCCACAGCACGTCTTCGAGGCCCTGTCCGCGCGCCTGGGTCTCCCTGGCCTTGCCCACGGCACGCAGAACCCGTTGCAGCGGTGCGGCTTCCACCTCGGTGAGACCGTCGAGTAACCGATTCTCGCCGACGCCGACGATGAGGTCGCGCAGTACTTCGGCTGAGGACTGGTCGATCAGCGGCACCGCGGGCGGTTCGGGTTCGAGCCGCGGCGGACCGGTGGCGGCCTGCGCCGCGGCGGGCAGCGGCTCGGCGTCGAGGACGTCGATGTCGTCGGGGAGGCGTTCGGCGACGTCCCAGTCCGGTTCGGGTTCGGGACGCAGCGGGTCCTCGGGGTCGGGGACCGGCGGCAGCCACTCGTCCTCGATCGGATCCGGTTCCGGCTCAGGCATTTCCGGCAGCGGGGGTGCTTCGTCCCACAGCAGGAACTGGTCGGCCGCACCGGACGACTCGGTGCGGACGGCGGTGCGTTCCAGGTCGAGCACGCTGCGCCGGATGCCGCGACGCAGGCGGCGCAGGGCGATCTGGTCGGCGCCGCCGAGCGGACCGGAGAGCAGGTCCATGGCGTCCTCGGGCGAGAACATGGCGTCGATGGCCCGGCGCGAGCCCGGCCGTGACGGGTCACCCGCCAGCAGCACCCGCAGGGCGAGCACCATCCACGCCGCTCCGCGACGCCGGGCCAGCGGCTCGGCCACGGCGGGCCTGCGCACCGGTACCCCCGCCGCCAGCAGGGCCCGCCGCAGCGGCGCCAGCGACAACGGCACCGACCGCACGATCACCGCCATCTCCGACCACGGGACCCCGTCGGTCAGATGCGCCCGGCGCAGGTGATCGGCGATCAGCGCCGCTTCCTTGGCCGCGGTGGCGAGCACCCGCACCCGCACGCTCGCCTCCGCCATGTCGTCGGGCTCGGGGGGTGCAGCGGTGTCGCGCGGTTCCGTCGCAGGGTCGGCGACGGGGTGCTCGAACAGGTCGAGTTCGGGCTCCGGCTCCACGGATTCCGTGGCGGGCGGCGGTTCGTTCTCCTGGCCCGGCAGGACCCGATGACGCGCGGAGCCCGGCAGCCGGGCGGCGATGCGGGCGGTCGCGAGGCGGATCGGCGCGCCGCTGCGATAGTTGTGCCGCAACGTGATCCGGCGCTGCGGGAGGGTGTCGAGGTCGGTGAGGAAGGCCGCGTCGGCGCCGCGGAAGGTGAACACGGCCTGGTCCGGGTCGCCGGTGATCACCGTGCTCGCGCTGCCGCTGCCGATGGCGCGCACCAGGGTGGCGGCCTGCGGGTCGAGGTGCTGGGCGTCGTCGACGAGCAGATAGCGGGTGCGGTCGCGTTCGGCGGCGAGGAGATTGCGGTCACCGGCGAGCGCGTCCAACGCGGCGCCGACCAGTTCTGCCGCGTCGAGCGCGGGCGCGGTGGCCTCTGGCGCGGCGACGCCCACCGACCAGCGCAGCATCGAGGCCTCTTCGTACCGCTGGAAGAACCGGCCCGCCGCCACCCACGCGTCGTTGTCGTGTTCGCGGCCCAGCGCCATGAGATCTTCGGGGCCGAGTCCGCGCTCGGTGGTCCGCAGCATCAGGTCGCGTAGCTGTTCGGCGAAGCCGCCCAGAGCCAACGCGGGCTGCAGGCGTGGCGGCCACAGACCGCGTGCCCCCGCTTCGATGTCGGCGAGGTCGCCGCGCAGCATCTCGCGCAGCACCGCGTCCTGTTCGGCGCCGGTGAGCAGCCGCGGCGGCGGGTTGCCGTGCAGGTCGGCGTGCCTGCGCAGCACGGAGAACGCGTAGGAGTGCAGTGTCCGCACCATCGGCTCGGTGCTGGCGCCGGGAATGCCGCCCGCGTGCGCGCCGAGCTGAATCGTGACGGCGTCGCGCAGGGCGGCGGCGGCCTGCTTGGTATGCGTGAGGACCAGGATCGAGGCCGGGTCGGCGCCGTCGGTGATCCGCGCGGTCACCAGGTCGACGAGCAGCGCGGTCTTGCCGGTGCCCGGCCCGCCGAGCACCTGCCAGGGCCGCCAGCCCGGCCGGGGCGGCGCGGGTGTGGCCTGCTCGGCGAACAGCGCGCGAACAGCGGCGCCCCAGGCTCGCGGCCGGGGCGCCCGCGTCGTCCGGCGCACGAGTCGCACCGAGCTATCCGATCGCACCACATCGGCTATTGCAACAGACCAGTACGACACGCCAGGACACCCCGTCGGAAGTACCCGCTGCGAGACGGACCGGGACCGGTCAGAATGGCACTCGTGTCTCCGCTTCATGTACATCGATTCGGCCCCGCCGACGGCCCCGTCGTCCTCGCGCTGCACGGCCTCACCGGCCACGGCAACCGTTGGGAAACCCTGGCCACCGAGCATCTCCCGCAGGCCCGGGTGATCGCTCCCGACCTGCGTGGACACGGTCGCTCCACCTCTCTGCCGCCGTGGGACTTCGAGACGATCGTCACCGACGTCGCCGACCTCGTGCGCGCCGAGACCGACGGTCCGGTCGTCGTGGCCGGGCACTCCTTCGGTGGCGCGGTCGGGATCCATCTGGCCCGTCGGCATCCGGAACTGGTGCGGGCTCTGGTCCTGCTCGACCCGGCGATCGGCATCGACCCGAAACTCATCGAAGAGGTCGCGCTCGCCAATTTCGCTTCGCCGGATTACACCGACGTGGCCGAGGCGCGCTCCGACAAGCAGCACAGCGCGTGGGGCCCCGACGAGGTCGACCCGGCGGCGCTCGAGCGCGAACTCGCCGAACATCTCGTCCCCACCGCGGGCGGCCGCGTCGGCTGGCGGATCTTCCAGCCCGCGATCACCTCCTATTGGGGCCAATTGGCGCGCCCGTTCGCGCTGCCGCCCGCCGACCTGCCGACGGTCCTCGTGCGCGCCGCCAAGGTGGATCCGCCGTACGTGACCGCCGAGTTCCTGCGCGCGCTCTCGGATCTTCTCGGTGACCGGCTCACCGTCGAGGTCTGGGACTGCGATCACATGGTCGCCCAGGCCCGCCCCGCCGAGTCGGCCGCGCTGATCGCCGCGTTCCTGTAAACCGTGGCCGCCACCACCGAGGAACAGGTCGAGCGGGTGCGCGCGTTCGTCGCCGCGATCCCGCCCGGCCGGGTCGCGACCTACGGCGACATCGCGCAGGCGGCCGGCCTCTCCTCGGCGCGCACGGTCGGCTGGATCATGCGAACGGACTCCGCCGACCTCCCCTGGCATCGCGTGATCGGCGCCTCGGGCCGCCCCGCCGCCCACCTGGCCACCCGCCAACTCCGCCTCCTCGCCGAAGAAGGCGTCCCCATCACCGACGGCCGCGTCGACCTCCGCACCGCCCGCCTCTAACTGGACAACCGATCACCACGCTCTGGTGGCGGACCGTCTCGCACGATGCCGCCACCAGAGCGTGGTGATCAGCTGTCCAGGGGTGGTTCGGCGGGGAAGGGACGGCGGATGGTGGGGTCCGAGGGGGCGACGGGGGGTGTGCCGGTCGGGAGGGTCGGGTCGGAGGGTGCTACCGGTCGGGCCGGTGGTGTGGCCGGGCGGCGGGACGCGTTGTCCGCCTGCGTTTCCGCTGACGGTGAGTGCACGGCGGGCGGGGTCGGCGGGGCGCCCGACGAGGGTCGCGACGCCCGGGTGGTAGCGGAACCGCGGTCGACCTGCCGCGGCTCCTGACCACGATCCGGCGCCTGGCCCGGCCACGGACCCGGTCGCTGACGTGCCTGCCCCAGGTCGTCCGCGGGCCGAGGCGGTGCTCCGTACGGCGGCAGTTTCGGACCGCCGACCACGACCCCGGGCCCCGACGCGGCGCCGGGGGTCGAGCTGAACGGCTGCCGACCACCGGACACCGGCACACGCCGCGGTCCGCCGAGGGCCTCGTTCGACGGCGGCGAACCGTTGACCGCGCCCGGCGCCGACGAACCGTGAGCTGCACCCGGCGTCGGTGAACCACGGACCGCACCCGGCGTCGGTGAACCACGGACCACACCCGGCTGCGACGAACCGTGGACCACACCCGGCAGCGGCAAGCCCTGGACGGCGCCCGGCACCGACGAACCATGGGCCACACCCGGCGCCGACGAACCGTGGACCGCACCCGGCAGCGGCAAGCCCTGGACCGCACCGGGCAGCGACGAACCGTGGATCACACCCGGAGCAGATGAACCATGGACCGCACCGGGCAGCGACGAGCCCTGGACCACACCCGGAGCAGACGAGCCAAGGGCCGCACCCGGCACCGACGAACCATGGGCCGCACCCGGCACCGACGAACCATGGGCCGCACCCGGCACCGACGAGCCAAGGGCCGCACCCGGCTGCGACGAACCATGGGCCGCACCCGGCGCCGACGAACCATGGGCCGCACCCGGCAGCGGCGAGCCAAGGGCCGTGCCAGGCAGCGGCGAACCGGGGATCGCTCGGCCGCGAGCATCCGCGGCCTGCGCTGGACCGGCCGGTGCGTGTCCGGCCGGCGGCTCGACTGTCGCGGCGCCGGGGCGACGCACCGGCGAAAAGGCGGCCCCCGCAGCACGATTCACCCCGGGCCGGCCAGGCGTCCGGGACACCTTGATCCACCAGAACACCGCGACCCCGAGGATCGCGAAAACGAGTGACCACACGATGTACACGCCCAGGATCGCCATGTCGCGCTCGACGAGGCCGACGACGACGCCGAGCGCGCCCCATAGTCCGCCCATCGTGACGACAACGACGAGGATTCCCCGGAACACGTCACCGACCATCGTCGGCTGCCCCGATCCACGACCTCGACCTGCCCCGGACATGCACACCCCTTGCCGAACACCGAACACCACACGCCGAGCCGACGCCGCCGTTCCCCGACGCTCGAACGGCGCTGTCACACCCCGCTAGCATGACATTCGTGCCGACAACCCTACGCCGAATCCGATGACCGCCGCCGACGCGATCGTGCTCGCGGGTGGCCGCGCCAGCCGGATGGGCGGGGTCGACAAACCCGCGATCGTGATCGGGGGCCGGTCCATGCTCGACGCGGCGCTGGACGCGGTGCGCGAGTGCGGCGAGATCGTCGTCGTCGGGCCGCATCGTCCCGAGCTCGATGCCCGGATCAGGCAGGTCCGCGAGGTGCCGCCGGGATCGGGGCCCGTGGCCGCGATCGGCACCGGGCTCACCGCACTCGGCGCGGGCACGGCGCCGTGGATCGTGGTCCTGGCCGCCGACATGCCGTTCCTCACCGCCGACACCGTACGCGAATTACTCCTCCGCGCAACCGAATCCACCACCGACGCCGTCTTCGCCATCGACGGTTCCGGTCGGCCCCAATACCTCGTCGGGGTCTGGCAGCGGGAGGCGCTCACGGCCGCCTTGGCCGGACTCGACGCCCTGGTGAACCAGCCGATGAAGGCGATCGTGCCCACCGAGACCACCCTGGTCGAGCTGCCCGGCACCGCCGACTGCGACACCGAGGAGGCCGTCCGCCGCGCCCGCGAATCCGTCGCCACGACGCCGCTCACCCTCACCGAGGCCAGGGCGCGCATCGGCGCAGGCCTCACCGCGCTCGTCCCCTACGAGGCCGATCTCGGCGAGGTCCCCGGCGCCTCGCTCGCCGCGCCGCTCGTCGCCGCGGGCGCGCTGCCCCGCTTCGACGTCTCGGCGATGGACGGCTACGCCGTCTGCGGTGACGGTCCGTGGCAGCTGCGCCGCGACATCGGATTCGCCGGTGGCGCAAGGCCGGTCGGCCTCCTGCCCGGCGAAGCGGTGCGGATCGCGACCGGCGCGCACGTCCCCGACGGCACCACGTCGGTCCTGCGCGACGAGTTCGCCGCCGTCACCGGCGACACTCTCGCCCGCCGCCCCGACACCCCGGTCCGCGGCGACATCCGCCGCCGCGGCGAGGACCAGAAGGTCGGCGATCTCCTCGCCCCGCCCGGCACCCGGGTGAGCACCGCGCTGCGCTCGGCGGCCGCGTCGGTCGAGGTCACCACCGCGCTGGTCCGCGGCCCGGTGCGGGCCCGCATCGTGATGACCGGCGACGAGATCCGCAGCACCGGCCCGCTGCAGGCCGGTCAGACCCGCGACTCGATCGGCCCCGTCCTGCCCGACCTGCTGGCCGGCCTCGGCGTCCAGGTGGTCGACCGCGTCCACCTGCGCGACACCGCCCACGGCTTCGACGACATGCTCACCGCCACCTCCGGTTTCGATCTCCTGCTGGTGGTCGGCGCGACCGGGGGCGGTGCCGCCGACCAGCTCCGCACCGCCCTCACCCGCGCGCAGGCCCGGCTCGTCGTCCCCCGCTTGGCCATGCGCCCAGGCGGTTCCACCGTCGTCGCCGAACTTCCCACCGGCCCAACAGTTCTCGGCCTCCCCGGCAACCCCTTCGCCGCCGTCGCCGTCCTGCTGGCCCTCACCCCCACCATCGTCGCCTCCCGCACCGGCGCCCCCGCGCCCAGCGCCGTCCGCGGCCCCCTGCACAACGCCGCCGACATCGCGGGCCCCGTCCAGCGCATCACCCCCGCCCGCCACGCCCCCGAAGGCGGCTGGCTCGGCGACCCCAACGTCCGCACCGCCCACCTCGCCGGCCTCATCGACCGCGACGGCCTGGTCATCGTCCCCCCGAACGCCCCCAACGGCACCACCGTCGAATTCCTCCCCCTACCAGCCTGAACCCGGCGCCGCAGGCGGCCACCATCGGCACGTGACCATCGGCACCGGCAGCCTGCGATCTGCCCGATCTCGTGGGAGGAGTTTCTCGCGCTCGGGGAAGATCTTCGCGGCGACATGGAATCGATCGACGAATACCTCGTTCCGCTCGAGCGGTGCCGCCGAAATCACCAGACGATCAGGACCCGGCTCGCCAACGCCCTGGGTCCGACAGCGGCCGAGGTCCCCGACCCCTTCCCCACAGGCAACTACTGGGGCGCGACCTCGGGATCACCCCACCGGGACCGAGTCCAACCAGCGCACGTTCTCCGACTGGCACCGCACAGCGGCGCCTGGTGGCGGTGCGCATGGCCGCGAACCCACGTGGCGGCTCAGTAGCGCGAGGGAGGTTCGCCGGTTCTACCAGCGCAAATGGAGCTTGGTGGGATCCGGTAGAGTGATCGGCCAGAGTTGTCGCGGGGCCTCTCGGTCTCGGTGGCGGGGATGCTGGAGTACACGGAGGGGACGCTGATGCGCGCTAGGTGGAAGGTTCTTCCTGCGGTTGCGGTGGTGGGTGTGCTGGTCGGTGGGTGTGGGGGCGACGAACCGGGAGAGACGGCGCAGCCGGGGACGACTGCGGTGACGGCGCCGACCAACTCGGCTGAGCCCGATGCGGGGCTGTGGGATCCGTGCACGTTGCCGGATTCGGCACTGTCGGCGGCGGGGCTCAATCCTTCGACGAAGGAGAAGGACGTCGCGGGCGTAGCCTTCGAGGACTGGAAGGTCTGCGGTTGGCAGGACGCGAACAAGACCTACACCTTCACCGCGGCGTCAACGAGTCACACCCTCGATGAGGCGCGTAGCCGAACGGACTACACCGACTACGTGGACACGACCGTGGGGTCGATGAAGGCACTGCAATCCCGACCGGTTGGCGCGTCGAATGACCTCGCCTGCTACCTCAGCATCGAGGTCCCCGGCGGGATGGTCGATTTCAGCGTCGGCAACCGTGTCAGCGCGAAGAACGCCGGCGATCCGTGCAGTGAGGTCCGGCGCCTGAGCGAGACGTTCGCCTCCTACTTGCCACGGTCCTGAGCGCGGGGGTGCAGCCTTGTCCTTCAACATCGACACGACCGAGTGGAAGAGCCTGGAAACCCAAGCGGACTCAGGGCAGTTGACACTGAACCCTGAGGTCGGCAACGGCCTGGCGCGGGTGTGCGACGAGCACATCGATGCACTCGAAAAGGTCTTCGAGAGAATCCGCGGTGTCGAACGTCTTTCCGGTTTCGGCTCGTTCAACTCCAGCAGGATTCTGGAGAACAAGTTCTCACTGACCGCAGCGGGCGGGGACCGCTCGCTCGACGAGACCATTCGCAAACACATCGAGGCGGTGACGACCGCCAAAGAGGTTGTCCTCAAGGCAGTTGCCAACTTCCAAGCCCAAGACTCCTACAACGCTGGGCAATTCAACGGTCTCGGGGGGAACTGATGACCTACGAGGAATACCGGGCCAGAGTGATTGCGGCGCAAGAGCAATGGAATCAGGAGCGCAGCGGGATCTATCTCACCCAGCAATTGGGCCAGTTCTCCACCATCTTCGCGGGCGAGACGCAGCCGAATCATCTCAGCGGCAAGGACGACAGCTACGACCACATGCAGATGCCAGAAATTCTGGCTGCCGTGTCAGCGATGAAGCCGAGTACCGTCCAGAGCGCCGCACAGGTGTGGTCGAAGATCAGCACCGACCTGTCGACCACCTTGCAGACCTTCAACAAGGCCTTCGAAGCCGTCAGCACGGGGCCGGACGGCTGGGATGGGCAAGCGGCATCTGCGGCGGTCACCGCGGTGGGCAATTACGTGAAGCAGTCGGCCGCGTTGCCCGCGGCGGCACTGGCGGTCAGCCTCAAGCTCGAGGAGATGAAGACCGGACTGGAGCAGACCCAAGCACTGATGCCAGGTCTCACCGAGCGTCCGACACTCACCGGCAAAACCCTCCCCGTCGACGGCGACATGAAATCGGACGACTACAACGACACGGAACGCCTGGAAGAAGCCCGGCGCATCCTCCGCACCGTATACGGCCAAGTCGCGGTCCAATCCGACACCGGCGTCCCCTTCATGCCTACCGCGCCGAAGATCGTCAGCGAGGACGGCAGCGGGGACCCGTCCGTCCCCGGTGGCGGCACCACGGGCCCGACGGGCGGCAACACCGACACCTCCGGCACCGGCGGCGGCCAGCAGACGCCCGAGGACACGGGGGACGGCCAGGCACCGCAGGAAACAGGGGACCCGACGGCAACGAACGGCGATACGGCTTCGCCGGACACCGACACCTCGTCGTCCGACGACGGCGACACCACGGCGGCGTCCGCGGCGACACCGACCACGACGAATCCCAATACCGCACAGGCGGCTACACCCACGACCGGCACTCCGTCCGCGCAGAACCCGGCCACGGCGACACCCCTGGGTACGACTCCCGGCGGGCGCGGTGGCGGCGGTACCGGTGGTGGCGGCCGGGGCGGTACTTCTCCGGGAGCGCCGGGCGCAGGTCGCTCGGTGACGGGCGTCCCGAGCGGCACGGGTCAGTCGGCGGCCGCGGCGGCGGGCCGGGCCGCGGCGGCCACGGCGGGCCGCGCGGGCATGATGGGCATGCCCGGCATGGGCGGCGCTGGTGCCGGTCGCGGGCAGAACGACGACGAACACCGTGGCGTCCCGGACTATCTGATCAATCAGGAGAACGGCGAGATCCTCACCGGGATCGGCGACATCAGAACGGTGCCACCGGTGATCGGCGGGGACGACGGTGCCAAGCAGTAGATTCACCGGGCAGGAATTCGACATCCTGTGGTCGGCCTACGGTCGTGACCGTTTGCCCTATCCGCTGCGATTCCGTACCGATATCGAGGAATTCGACGCGCTGCGCCGCGATCGCGAACGCGCGGTGGCGAATTTACTCGACAAATATCAGCCGGGCGTCGAACGGGCGCTGAACACGCTCCTGAACCCGGAGGCCCGCCTCGAATCGAAAGGATTTGCCGGAAAAGACGATCCGCGAATCATCCGGTTCCACGGCGCGATTCGCGGCGAGGACGGCGCCGCGCTCACCCAGGAACCCGGCACAGCCGAGGACACCGGCGGCGATGTGGTGCTCATGTGGGGCGCTGCCGACGAGGTCGCCGACACCGCGGTCGCGGCCCTGCCCGCACGCGGGCCCGGCACGCGGGCGCCGCTGGAGATCCGGCGGGCGCGGATCGCCGAAGAGGACGAGCACTTCGAATACCGAAAGGGCGCGATGACCGCGGCTGAGCAGGTCGATCGCATGTTCCGGCGGCCGCGCTCGGGCTACGGCGAGATCGCCGCGTACGCGGGCGGCGCGGTGGACGCGCGCCCGGCACCGGCGGTGCGCACGTTCTGGTGGATGGACTATCCGGACGGGCGCTACTACGCCCGCACCGGCGATCCGATCATCGCCGAACCGCTGGACGGTGCCCGCATGGTGGCAGGCATCCGGCAGATGCTGCGCCGTGCGCAGCGACACCATCGCGGCGAATAGCCCCCGCACAACAGGCGATTTCCGAACAATTCATGTTCGGGCAAATATTGTCACCGAATCGAATTATCGAACAATGGACACGCCGTATTCGCGCCGCTCCGCACGCTATTTTCCGAACACCTCTATCGCACCGCATTTCCGCTGGCTATCGTAGGCGCGTTAGGCGAAACACTATCCCTCGGAAAGGACCGTGTGGAGATGGCTGACAAGTCCAAGAAAGCGCCTAAGAAAATGCCCAAGCAGATGTCGCGGCAGCAGCAGCACCAGCGACAGGAGCAGATGGGCGACGAATCGCAAGGCATGACGCGAGCCGGCCAGGAAGATCGGCGTGAACCGCGCCGCCCCAGCCAGCACTGATCTCCGTGTGTCGACGAGCCGCCGGTCCCCCTTCCGGCGGCTCGTCCACGTCAGGAGCCGACGCCGAGCAGCGCGGGGGCCGCGGATTCGGCGTGGGCGCGGCGGGCCGTTGGATCGGGAGTGGGGACCGCGTCGAGGAGTCGGCGGGTGTACTCCTGGGCCGGTGCCGCGAAGACGGTGCCGACCGCACCGGATTCGACGATCCGGCCCTGCCGCAGCACCACGACCCGATCGGCGACCTGATGAACGACGGCCAGATCGTGGCTGATGAACAGGCTGGCGAAGCCGTATTCGGCGCGCAGGTCGGCGAACAGGTCCAGCACCTGCGCTTGGACCGAGACATCGAGCGCGCTGGTCGGTTCGTCGGCCACGAGGAGTCGCGGCGCCAGGGCCAGCGCGCGGGCCAGCGCGACCCGCTGACGTTGCCCGCCGGACAGTTCGCCCGGCCTGCGCTCCGCGTAATCCCTGGGTAGGCGCACCGATTCGAGCAGATCACCCACCTTGGATCGCAGCAGCGACCCCGAGGCGACACGATGCACCGCGAGTGGCTCACCGATGGCGTCGGCGACACTGCGGCGCGGGTCCAGCGACGCGCTCACGTCCTGATGCACGAGCGCGACGTTCTTGCGCAGCGCGCGTACCTCCCGCGCGGACAGTCCGGCGAGCGAAACCCCTTGCAGGGTCACGGTTCCCGAGGTGGCGGGGACGAGGCCCAGGGCGGTGCGCCCCAAGGTGCTCTTGCCCGACCCCGATTCCCCCACCACGCCGAGCACTTCCCGTGGCCCGAGGGTGAGCGAGATGTCGTGCAGTGCGGGGAACGCCGGGGCGCCGTGCCGCCCCGGGTACACCACGGACAGTTCCTCGACGCGCAGGACCTCGCGATACTCGGCCTCGGCAGTTCCGCCACCCTTCTCGGCCACGACGGCGGGCCCATGCGTGATCACCCGCCGCAGTACGCCACGTGCGCGCCCGGGCGCACCTGCGGCGGAGATGCCCGATCCGGCAACGGAATCGGCCTTACCCTCCGCTTTCCCCTCTGCGGACAGGTCGTGCGCGACAGCCGGATCGGCAATTTCGTCTGCAAGGACGGCCGGCTCGAATTCCCCGCCGCCGGCATCAACCCCGTCGGCCGTCCTGCTTCCGACGAGTTCCGTTGAGCTGTGCCCGTTCCGAGCGCCGGATACCGACAGCTCGGTCCCGGGCAGCCGCGGTACCGACGCGAGCAGTGTGCGCGTGTACTCCGCCCCCGGCTCGGCGAACAGCCCGAACACCGACTGCTCCTCCACCACCTGGCCGGCCCGCAACACGACCACCCGATCGGCGATCTCGGCGACCACGCCCAGGTTGTGGGTGATGAACAGGACGGCCGTGCCCCGGTCCCGCTGCAGCGTTCGGAGCAGGTCGAGGATTTCGGCCTGCACCGTCACATCGAGGGCGGTGGTCGGCTCGTCGGCGATGAGCAGGTCCGGATCGCCGGACAGCGCCAGGGCGATGACCACGCGCTGCTTCTGCCCGCCGGACAGCTGGTGCGGATACCAGTCGAGCCGCTGCTCGGGCTCCGGGATATCCACGGCGGCGAGCAGTTCCACCGCGCGTGCGCGCGCCGCCTTCTTGTCGCGGACGCCGTGCGCCCGCAGGGCCTGTACCAGCTGGGTACCGATCTTCTGCACCGGATTCAGCGCGGTCTGCGGCTCCTGGAACACCATGGCCGCCGAGGTGCCACGCACCGCGCGCAGTTCCGCGTCGGTGGCACCGACGATGTCGGTGTCGACCAGCCGGATCGCGCCCGCGGCGGTGGCGGCGGGGGGCAGCAGGCCGAGCACCGAGCGCGCGGTGAGCGACTTGCCCGAGCCGGATTCGCCCACCAGCGCGACGATCTCACCGCGCCGCACCCGCAGGCTCACGCCGTCGACCACGATCCGCTCGCCGAACCGGACGGTCAGCTCGTCGATGTCGAGCACGACGTCGCCGCTCATGTCACTCTCCTTGCCCGGCCCAGTGCCTGGGCGATCAACAGAAATCCGAGGGTGAGGCCTGCGACGACGACCAACGGGCCCACCGCCATCCACGGGTTGGCGTCGAGATTGCCGATGGACTCACCGATCAGCGACCCGAGCGAGGGCTGCGGCGGGCGCACCCCGATGCCGATGAAGCTCATCGCGCCCTCGATGAACACCGCGACCGACAGCGACAGCGCGAACTGCACCCCCAGCGGCTCGAGCACATGCGGCAGCACGTGGCGGCGCAGTGTCCACCAGGTGTCGGCGCCGATCACCTCCGACGCCTCGACGAAGGGCTGTTCACGCACCGCGAGCACGGCCGTGCGGATCTGGCGCCCGAAGATCGGGATCTCGGCGGCGATGATCACGATGACCACCGCGTGCGCGCCCGGCCCGGTGATCGCGGTCAGCGCGATGGCGAAGATCAGCGAGGGGAAGGCCAGGATCAGGTCGAACACGCGCTGCGCGGTGACGTCCGCGAGCGGATGCACGGTCGCCGCGAGTCCGACCAGCGAGCCGATCGCCGCCCCGACCGGCACCGCGAGTACCACGATCACCAGGTCGACCCGGATGCCCGCCAGCACCCTGGACCACACGTCACGGTTGAGGTGGTCGGTGCCGAGCCAGTGGTCGGCGCTCGGGCCGACCAGATTGGCGCCGGGGATCTGGGCCAGCGGATCGTAGGCGCTGAGCACCCCCGCGAGCACGCCGGCCAGGGCGATCACGCTGATGAGCACGACCCCGGCCAGACCCTGCCCCCGACGCAGGGCCGTGAGCGCGTGGGTCGATGTCGTCGGCGGTGCCGCCGCGGCCACCGTCATGATCGTCCTCCGATCCGGATCCGCGGATCCAGCCAGGCGTGGGCGATGTCGGTGACCAGCTGGATCACCACGAACACCACCACCGACAGCAGCAACAGCACCTGCACCAGCGGATAGTCACGCCTGCTGATGCCCTGCTCGATGAGCTGCCCGATGCCGGGCCACACGAACGCCGCCTCCACCAGGACCGCGCCGCCGAGCAGCTGGCCGGTCTGGATGCCGAGCACGGTGAGCATGGTCGGCAGCGCGTTGCGCAGGGCGCCGCGGGTGACGATCTCGCGATGCGAGACGCCCAGCGAACGTGCCGTCAGCACATAGGGTTTGGCCAGTTCGGTGCGCAGCGACTCGGTGAGGAACCTGGTCAGCGCCGCGGCCACCGGCAACGCCAGGCAGATCGCGGGCAGCAGCAGGTACTGCACCGCGATGTCGGGACGCGCGATGAACCCGTCCGGCGGCACGCCACCGGCGGGCAGGACCGGGATCGCCACCGCGAACACCAGGACCAGCAGCGGGCCGACGACGAAGGTCGGCAGCGCGACCGCGACCGTATTGGCCGCGGCGACAACGGTGTTCAGCCACCGGCTCGGCCACAGCACCGAGGCGACCGACACCGCCAGGCTCACCAGCACCGCCAGTAGCAGCGCCGACACGGTGAGGACCAGCGTGTTGGTGAGCCCGCGCCCGACCAGGTCGGTGATCTGCCCGCCGATGATGTAGGAGCGGCCGAGGTCGAGGGTGAACAGGTCGGCGAGCCAGCCCAGGTACTGCACCGGAATCGAGCGGTCCAGCCCGAGCTGGTGCCGGATCGCCGCGATCGACTCCGGTGTCGCGTCGTTGCCCGCCAGGATGGTGGCCGGATCGCCGGGGACCAACCGCAGCAGCAGGAAGATCAGCACCGAGGCCGCGAACAGGATGAGCACCGCCGAGGGAAGCCGGTGCAGCAGATAGCGGGTCATGAGAGGAAGGTTTCGGTGAGGACGGGTTCGCGCCGCTTGGTCCAGCCGAGACCGTGCACCTTGTTCGTCGAGGAGTACTGCTGGAACCGCACGCCGATCTCGATCAGGAACAGTCCCTCCAGCAGCTGGTCGCTGATGGCCTGGTAGGCGCGCACCGCGTCGGGTCCGGTGCTCTGCGGCAGCTTCCAGGCCGCGTCGGCGGCGCCGGTGTAGGCGGGTGAGTCGTAGCGCGAGGCGTTGCGGCGGGCGTTGAACGGGTAGGCGCTCACCGCCAGGGTCGACGGCACGAACTGGGCCCACGAGTGGTCGGTGACCCACAGGCCGCGGAACTGCTGGCCGGTGAGCTGTTTGACGAAGGTCGCGTTGTCGACCGGGTCGAGAACGACCTCGATGCCGATCTCGGCGAGGTTGGCCTGCACGATCTGGGCCACCTCCTCGTGCGCGGTCGCGAAGGTCAGCGGCAGCTTCGGTGGTCTGCCCGCCTGGCCGAGCAGGTCCTTGGCCTTGGCGATGTCGCGGCGGAATCGGGTGTTGCGCGACTCGTCGTAGGCCGGTGAGGTCTTCGGCCACGGCACATTGAGCGGATAGCCCGCGCCACGGAACACCTCGGCGATCACCCGCTCGCGGTCGAGCGCGTAGGCGATGGCCTGGCGCACCCGGACATCGGCCAGCGCGGGTTCGGTGACATTGACACCGACGTACATCTGCAGTTCGGCGCCTTCGAGGTTGTCCACCTGGAAGCCGCCCGATTTGCCCAGGTTCTCGGCGTCGCGGAACGCCAGTTCCCTGGCGACGGCGATCTGTCCCGATTTCAGCGCGTTCAGCAGCGCCTGCGGATCGGGGATGATCGAGACCTCGACCCGGTCCAGATAGGGCCGTTCGGGGATCCGGTACTCGGGGTTGCGCTCGAAGATCAGCTGCGAGTTCGGGATCCGCCGCACGTACTTGAACGGGCCGGTGCCGATGTAGACGTCGCCGGTGCCGAGCTGGTCGATGGACTCGCTGTCGAGAATCGGCACGGTGTCGAGCAGGTCGTAGATGTTGCTCAGCGGGTGTGCCAGCTGGAGCACGATACGGGTGGGCGAGACGATGTCGAAGCCGGTGACGGCGGCGGCCGTACTGCGCAGCTGCGCCGACCATTTCGCGTCGGCGTAGGTGCGGATGGAGAACTCCACGTCCTTGGCGGTGAACTGCCTGCCGGAGTGGAACTTCACGTCGTCGCGCAGGTCCAGCGTGATCGAGCGGCCGTCCGCGGCGAGCTGCCACGCCTTCGCCAGCAGCGGTTGGGGCTCGAGCTTGTCGTTGGGATAGCGGATCAGCGATTCGTAGACCAGGCCGATGACGACCGGGGTCGCCGCGGTATTGGTGAGGATGTTGGCGGGGACGAGATCCTCGCGGATGCCCACCTTCAAGGTGCCGCCGCGCACGGGGGTGGCATCCTGGCCGCCCGCCTTCTGTTCCCCCACCGCGGACGTGCACGCGGCCAGCGCCGCGCCGCCGAAGATGGCGGCCGCGGCGATGCCACCGGCGCGCAGGAAGTTTCGGCGGTCCAGACCGCCGGAGGTGAAACTCATCGTGGGATTCCTCGAAGACACGTCGACCCGCTGGGCGGGCCGATCGGCGCGGCACTCGGCGCGCCGGGGAAAAGGGAGACATCGGCTCGTTCGGCCGCGTACGTCAGCGGACGGACGTCAGCCACGCAGGACGCGACACGAACAGCAGCTGGGCTGGGTCGTGGGCACGGCAGTGACGCTAACAAGGCGCGGCGCGGGGGTCACCGATTCCACGCACCGTGCATATAACCCTGGTGACCAGCGGATATGTCGCCTTTACTGCCGGGCATGCCAGTTCCATCGCACGCTCGCGGTTACGAATCCTTCGGCGGCTCGGTGGGCCGCACCGCCGCCGATTCCACGCCGGAGTGGACCGCACCGCCTGCCGCTCCCGAGGGCGCGCCCAATATCGTCGTCGTCCTCGTCGACGACATGGGTTACAGCGACATCGGCCCGTTCGGCTCCGAGATCGAGACGCCCACACTGGATCGGCTCGCGGCGAGCGGGGTGCGGCTGTCGAACTATCACACGACCCCGCTGTGCTCGCCGTCACGCGCGGCATTACTCACCGGAATCAATTCCCACCGCGCGGGTTTCGGCTTCGTCGCCAATGCCGATCCCGGCTATCCAGGATTGCGGCTGGAACTGGCAGACGATGTGCTCACGCTGCCGGAGATCCTGCGCGCCAACGGATATGCCACGTACGCGGTCGGCAAATGGCATCTCGTGCGCGATGCCACCATGAACCCGGCCGCACATCGCGACTCCTGGCCGACGCAACGCGGATTCGACCGCTACTACGGGTCGCTGGAAGGATTGAATTCCTTCTACTACCCGAATCAGCTCGTCTCCGACAGCTCGGTGGTCGACGTCGAGGAATATCCCGAGGGGTATTACCTGACCGACGATCTCACCGACAAGGCGCTGTCCTACATCAAGGATCTGCGCGCGCACGACGCGACGAAGCCGTTCTTCCTGTATTTCGCGCACGTGGCCATGCACGGTCCGCTCCAGGCCAAGGCGGCGGACCAGGCGAAATATCGCGGGAAGTACGCCGAGGGGTGGGACGAACTGCGCAGGCGGCGCTTCGCCGAACAATTGGCGCAGGGCCTTTTCCCGCCGGGGACCGAACAGAAGCCGCGCAATACCGAGCCCGGTTACGAAGCGGCCGAATGGGATTCGCTGTCCGCCGACGAGCAGCGGCGCTACGCCAAGTATATGGAGGTGTACGCGGGCATGGTCGACAGCATCGACCAGAGCCTGGGCCGCATCGTCGACCTGCTCGACGAGCTCGGCGAACTCGACAACACCATCATCGTGTTCACCTCCGACAACGGCGGCACCGCCGAGGGCGGGCCGGAGGGCACCCGTTCCTATTTCGCCGAGTTCGCGCACATCGACGACCCCGACTGGGTCGGTGACGTACCTCACGACGAGGACCTGATCGGCACCGCCAAGCTGGGCGTGCACTATCCGCGCGGCTGGGGACAGGCATCGAACACGCCCTTCCGCTTCTACAAGGGCCAGACCTTCGCCGGCGGCGTGCGGGTGCCGCTGGTGGTGTCGTGGCCGAAGGGCCTGCCGCGCGGCGAGGGCGACGGCGGGATCAGGCACGAGTACGCCTACGTCACCGATCTGGCGCCGACCCTGCTCGACCTGGCCGGTCTCGAGCGGCCGACGGTCCGTAACGGACTGCCCGCCACGGATTTCGACGGCGTCTCGGCCGCCGAGCTACTGCGCGACCCGGCCGCGCCGACCGCGCACACCGAGCAGTACTCGGAGATGACCGGGCACCGCGGCTATTACCGCGACGGCTGGAAGTTGCTGTCCCTGCACGAACGCGACGCCGACATCGACACCCCGCACTGGCAGCTGTTCGACGTGCGCGCCGACCCCACCGAACTGCACGACCTGTCCGCCGAGTTCCCGGACAAGGCCGCCGAACTCGCCGCGGCCTGGGACGAATCCGCCTGGGCCAACACCGTTTTCCCGTTGCTCACCCGCGCCGACCTGTTCCGCCGGCGACCGGCGGAGGCACGGTTCGCCGCGCCGCTGCGGCTGCTTCCCGGCACACCGACCCTGGAGCGCTACCGCTCGCAACGGCTCATCGCCTATCGCGACTTCGCCATCACCGCCGAGCTCGCCGAGCAGGGCTATCGGAGCGGCGCGGAGGGCGTGCTGGTCGCGCACGGTGACCCGCTCGGCGGCTACCTGCTCTACATCGAGAACGGTGAGGTGGTGCTCGGGGTCAACAGCTACGGGCGATACGACTCGGTGGGGACGCCGCTCCCGGTGGGGACGCGGGAGATCACGGTGCGCGCCACCGTGCGGCCACGGCTGCGCTGGGACTTCGTCATCGAGGTGGACGGCACCCCGCTCGCCGAACTCACCGATCAGGTCCAGCTGGTCGGCATGGCGCCGTGGACCGGCATCTCGGTCGGGGTGGACGCGCGCGGTCCGGTGTCGTGGGAGCTGCGCGAGCGCCGTGGACCGTTCCGCTACTCCGGCGCGCTGCGCGCGGTCACCTACACACCGGGACCGATCCAGGTGCCGACGGCGACCATCGACGCGGTCGAGCGGGAGGCCGAGTTCGTCGCCGAATAGCGAACCCGACGCCGCCACGACCCCGCGAGCACGTCACGCACCCGCGCGAACGCGACGCGGGGTGGCCGGACGAGGGACCGGGGCGCCCGGGCTCGACCAGGTCAGATACCGTTTATCGGCACGATGACGGACAGGCAGTGAGGACATCCATGGACGACAGTTCGCTCACCTGGGACGACGGTGCGCTCGTCACCATCGACCAGCGCGGACTGCCGCACGAGGTGCGTCAGCTGCGCCTCGGCACCGTCGACGAGATCATCGAGGCGATCACGACCCTCGCCATCCGCGGGGCGCCGGCGATCGGCATCGCGGGCGCGTTCGGCGTGGTCATCGCCACCAGGGCGCACACCGCCGCGGGCGAGATCGGGGCCATGCCCGGGGCCGCCACCGACGGCGTGGTCGACGTGGCCGCGGTGCACGCCGAGGCCGACCGCATCGCGGCGGCGCGGCCGACCGCCGTCAACCTGGCCTGGGCCGTCGAGCGGGTCCGGGCGCGGATCGCGGACGGGGCCGACGCGGTGCTGGCCGAGACCTTGGACATGCTCGCCGAGGACGGGCGGGTCAACCTGGCCGCCGCCACGCACGCCGCCGACCTCGTGCAGCGGCTCTGCGGTGCGCGTCCGCTGCGGCTGCTCACCCACTGCAACACCGGACGGCTGGCCACCAGCGCGGTGGGCACCGCGATCGGCGCGCTGCGGGTGCTGCACGAGCGCGGCGCCGTCGCGGACGTGCTCGTCGACGAGACGCGGCCGCTGCTGCAGGGTGCTCGGCTCACCGCGTGGGAGCTGGCCGAGGCCGGGATCCCGCACCGGCTGACCATCGACTCCGCCGCCGCGTGGGCCATGGCGACCGGGCAGGTCGACGCGGTGCTCGTCGGGGCCGACCGGATCACCGCCAACGGCGACGTCGCCAACAAGATCGGCACCTTCGCGCTGGCGCTGGCCGCACGTCATCACGGCATTCCCTTCGTCGTCGTCGCGCCGGAGTCCACTCGCGACACCGGCATGGCCACCGGCGCCCAGATCGTCGTCGAGGAACGCGCGGCGGCCGAAGTGACCGGGTTCGGCGGCGTCGCCACCGCGCCGGCGGGCACCGCCGTGTTCAACCCGGCCTTCGACGTGACCCCGGCGGAGCTCGTCACCGCCGTGGTCACGGAAAACGGTCTGGCCTACCGGAATTCGGACGAGTTCGACGCGAACGGACGGGCGCTCGGCAACGACTCGCCGCGCATCGGCCCACCGGTGGACACCGATCGGCCGCCGGTGACGGACGCCGCACAGCACGCGACTCCCGCGCCGGACCGCGTCACCGACCCGACGCGCGCCGGCAACCGGACGAATTCGGCGTCGACGCACGACGCCGCCCGTACCGAGCAGGGCCGTGCCATCGCCACGATCGCCCGCCAGCTCTACGCGCGCGGCTGGATGCCCGGTACCGCGGGCAACATCTCGGTTCGCCTCGGCGACGACGCGCTGATCACCGCCAGCGGATTGTCCAAAGGGGAACTGCGCGAGGACGACACGGTGCTCGTCACCGTGGCCGACACGACGCCCCTGCCGGGACAGCACCGGAAACCCTCCGCGGAGACCAGCATTCACACCGCCGTGTATCGCACGCGGCCCGCGGGCGCGGTGGTGCACGTGCACTCCCCCTTCGCCACGGCGCTGGCGACCACCGCCGCCGAGCCGGGCGACGCGGTGACACCCCTGCGGATCAGCGGCTACGAACTGCTCAAGGGTTTCGGCCTCGCCGATCCGTCCACGGTGGCGATCCCGGTGTTCCCGAACTGGCCGGAGGTACCGCGCATCGGCGCCGACATCGAGACCTATCTGCGCGAGAACCCCACCGCCCCACCGATTCTGTGCATCGCCGGGCATGGAATCACCACCTGGGGTGACACTCTTGCCCAGGCGCGCGACCGCGCCGAATGCCTGGAAGCCCTGTGCGAGTTGATCACCCGCACCGGTCGCACCGCCGCCACGCCACTCGAGATCGGATAGCTCATGACCCTGCTGCAAGTGATGGCCGCCGCCGACGCCACCGAGGTGCGCGTGCGCACCACCGACACCGCCGAGATCGGCGCCGAACTGGCGAAACACGGTATCGCGTTCTCCCGCTGGGACGTTCTCGACGACGCCGCGGCCACCGACTCCGACACCCTGCTCGCCCACTACGGCCCGCGCATCGCCGAGCTGAACACCGACGGCCGCTACCAGCACATCGACATCGCCCGCATCCATCCCGACGACGACAACCCGGAGTGGCCCGCCACGGCCGCCGGGGCCCGCGCGAAGTTCCTCGACGAGCACCGCCACGCCGAGGACGAGGTCCGCTTCTTCGCCGCCGGCCGTGGCTGCTTCTACCTGCATCTGGGCGACGCCGTACTGGCCACCGTGTGCGAGGCGGGCGACCTGCTGTCGGTGCCCGCGGGCACCCTGCACTGGTTCGACATGGGCACCCGCCCCGACTTCATCGCCATCCGCTTCTTCGAGGAGGCCGACGGCTGGATCGGCGACTTCACCGGCGACAAGATCAGCGCGGGCTTCCCCACCCTCGACGAACTGCTCACCACACCGTGATCCGCGCGATCGTCGTCGACATCGAGGGCACCACCAGCCCCACCGACTCGGTGCGCGAGGACCTCTACGGCTACACCGAAGCGCATCTGCCCGCGTGGCTGCGCACCGACGCCGCCGAAACGGTCCGCGCGCAGACGCGCGACCTGGCCGGTGAGCCGACCGCCGACCCCGCCCGGATCGCCGAGATCCTCACCGGCTGGCTGCGATCGGACGTCAAGGCCGAACCGTTGAAGGCGGCCCAGGGCGCGATCTGCGCCGACGGGTTCCGCGCCGGAGCACTGCACGGCCGCTTCTTCGCCGATGTGGTCCCGGCCCTGACCGCGTGGCACGCGGCCGGGGTGCCGCTCTACATCTATTCCTCGGGATCCGAACGCAACCAACGGGATTGGTTCGCCTTCGCCGAGCAGGGCGACCTGTCAGGCCTGATCACCGACCACTTCGATCTGGTGACCGCGGGCCCCAAACGCGAGCCCGCCTCCTACCGGACGATCGCGGACCGCATCGGCGTCGACGCCGCCGACATCCTGTTCCTCTCCGACCACCCCGACGAACTCGATGCCGCCGTCGCGGCCGGCTGGCACGTCATCGGCCTGCACCGCGCGGGCGAGCCGCATCCGCCGCGCCCGCCGCACCGCTGGGTCGGTTCGTTCGCCGACATCGAGGTCGGCGTCGGCGCGTAGCCGCGGGCCTCAGCTCACCTGGGCGCGCACCGCGCCCAGTTTGCCGCGCTGGACCGTGGCGAAGACGCGGCGGGCGTGGGCGGCGACAGGGCTGGTCGACCAGGGGGCCAGGGTGGTGGTGAACATGAGTTCGCACCAGGACAGGGCGGGGATCTCGCCCGCGGCGAGCGTGGCGATCAGGGACAGTTCGGTGTCGTGCCCGAGCCAGGAGGCCACCAGCCAGGAGGCGTCGAAGCGGCCGAGGAACTCCTCGGCGTCCTCGGGCGGGCCGTGCGGGGTGTCGACGGTGAGGTGGACGACGGCGGCGATCGCGTGCCGCATCTTGGCGTCCAGCCCCACCGCGTCGTGCAGCAGCAGGCCCTCCAGCGCCGAGCGTAGTTCCGTCCAGTGATCGTGTGCGATGTCCGGCATGGCTGGTCTCTCCTGTGATTCGTTCTGCGGGTCGCGGCCACCGGCGATCGAACGCAGCGCGGGGGCGTCGGACGACTCGGCGGCGTCGACGAGGTCGGTGAGCGGGCCCGCGGTCCAGTCGAGCCTGCCGAAGGCCTGGCACCAGTCCAGGGCGGGGTTGTCGTCCGTGACGACGAGATCGAGGGCGAGGCCAGCCATCGATGCCGTGCAGGCCAGCGTGACGGCGTCGAGCCCGTCGTCGCTGACCGACAGGTGCAGGGTTGCCTTCTCGGCGCCCGCGTCCTCGCGGGCCCGGCCGGCCAGCCAGATCGCTCGCCCCGCCGCGCTCATGGCCGCGCAGGCGGCGTCGCCGCGCGGATGGTCGACATCGGCGTCGAGAAAGGGGCCGTACCAGACCGCCCTGCCCTCCGCGCCGCAGACGGCGAATGTGTCGGAAAGGCCGTCGCCGGCGGCCGCGAGCCAGATATGCGCGTCGTTCCCGTAATCGGTCACCCTCATCGGTTCTCCCCGAGATGTGCTGATCGAGCCGTGCGTTCCGGTTTCGATCCAATCGGCCGCGAACACGTCTGTCCATGTTTTGACGCGAATCGTGAGGCCCCCGTGACGTACATACACTCCCCAGTGAATTCACCGAACCGGCGCTCCGGCAAATACGCGTAAACCCCTGTTCCACTTATATGTTTCGAGCATGCCTTTCGTGTATTCGGATTCGGTGAACATCCATTTCCGCACCGGCACCGGCCGCGGTCCGACGGTCCTGCTCGCGCACGGTTTCCTGATGGACGAATCGATGTTCGATCCGATTCGAACGATAGTGGCGCGCAACGATGTCAATGTGGTCGCCTGGGACGCCCGCGGACACGGGCGCACCGGATACGGACGCGATCCGCGGTTCGACTATTGGGATCTGGCCGAGGACGGATTGCGGGTGCTCGACGCGATCGGCGCCGAGACCGCCGTCGTGGGCGGAATGAGCCAGGGCGGCTACGTGGCGCTGCGCATGGCCCTGCTCGCACCGGAACGCGTCCGCGCGCTGGCGCTGCTGAACACCGAAGCGGAGGCGTGCACCCGGGCCGACGCGCTCCGGTACGCCGAATTCTTCGACGGATGGTGCGGCACAGGCGAATTGGTGCCACTGGCGGAGACACTCGCCCCGGATCTGATCGGCGGCGATCGGCCCGACATCTGGCAGTGGTGGATCACCCGCTGGTTGACCCACGACCGCGCGGCGATCCACGCGGCGGCGCGCTGCCTCATCGACCGCGACTCGGTCCTGCCGCGCCTCGGCGAGATCACCGCCCCGGCGCTCGTGCTGCGCGGCGAGCACGATCACAGCAGTACGGCCGAGAAGTGCGCGCGGCTGGCGCGGGGGCTGTCCGGCGCCACGGGGGTGCGCACGGTCGCGGGCGCCGGGCACGGCTGCGCGCTCACGCACCCCGAGGAGGTGGCCGAGGCCCTGCTCGAACTCGTCGCGGCGGGGGCGCCCGAGCTCGCGGCCCCGGTCGCGGCGGCCGGGATCTAGGTGATGGTGTCACCCGAGGGACCGCGAACGCCCAGGTAGAACTGGATGCGACCGGGATAGGCGACGGAATCGAGGCGGAACAGTTGGACGTCGACGGTGTAGTGCTCACCGGTGTGCAGGTCGCACAGCCGCATGGCGGTGTGTTCGCGGCCGTAGACGGTGTCGCCGTCGTCCCAGATCCGCCGGAAGTCGGGGTACTGCGCCAGCTCATCGAGCAGCTCGGCGGACCAGTCCGCACCGCCCTGCTGCCCGATCAGGCCGCGCAGCCAGTGCACGGTCAACGTGGATTCCTTCTCCCACTCGACCATGACCTTGCGCGAGAGGGGATTGCCGAAGAACCAGCGCAGGATGTTGGCGTCCTCGACCAGGCCGGGGAAGGCGTGGTGGTAGGAGTCGTTGCCCGCCAAGATGTTCCAGCGTGTGTCGACGTAGGCGGCGAGGTTGGGCTCCTGCAGGGTCAGCGTCCGGCGCATCTCGTCGTTGATCTCGGCCCGCAGATCCTCGACCGAGGGATTGTCCACGGGGGCCAGCCCGGCCAGATCGAACAGGTGCCTGCGTTCGATGTCGGTCACCGGCTCGATGCGGTCGAGATAACGCACCAGCGCCTCGACGACGACCTGCGTCGGACGTTCCCGATCACCGCTCTCCAGGTGGGTGATGTAGCTGGAGCTGACCCCGGCCGCGAAGGCCAGCTTCTCCCGCGAAATCCGGCGATCATCGCGCAGCCGACGCAGCAACCCGCCCAGTGTCGGCGGCTTCGGCGACCCTTCCGGACCATCGGTCGTTGACTTCGATAGCACCGCAACCCTCCCTGTCTGCACGGCACCATCCTCGTGCAGGCTCAAACCTCGAACCATTCGCCGAACGGGAAAGTTGCCGTTTCTTTATATTGACGCGACAAGCACGCGAGAGTTACCGCTCGGCAACCTCGCCGGTCGTCGCGCAGCGACGGCGGCGCAGATGTGCGGGCCATCACATTCGCGCTGTTCAGCGGGCCCACCGGATGTGTAAACAAATGTAAACCGCCCGAGAAGCGGCGGTTTCGTAAGCATCACCGTCGCGGCCTCGAGGCGCCCCGCGCCGAGGCCGTCGCGCCTGTTCGGATCGCATTCACCCTGGTCGGCCCCGATTCGCCCGGACCGGCCCGGCGCGGGCCCGTGACCACGAGATTTCGCCGACCTCACAGCTCACCACGGTGCCCACGAGGGTGTGAAAAGTTTGTTTTGCCGCAGCCCGGCGCCTCCTTACAGTTGCCGCTAACAGCCCGAATGCACAGCTCGAAGGGGGCGTCGTGGTTAATTCGCGCACTCATGGTCCGTCGCCCACCGATTTCGGCGACACCCTGCTGAATGTCGGAAAGTACTTTCAGCGTGGCGAGGTCTCGCCCGACCACCGGTCGGTGTACAAGGTCGGCGGCCGCGACGCCGACGCCTTTTACCGGGACCGGTGGTCCCACGACAAAGTGGTGCGCTCGACCCACGGCGTGAACTGCACCGGTTCGTGCTCCTGGAAGATCTACGTCAAGGACGGCGTGATCACCTGGGAATCGCAGCAGACCGATTATCCGTCGGTGGGCTCGGACAAGCCGGAGTACGAACCGCGCGGCTGCCCGCGCGGCGCGTCGTTCTCCTGGTACACCTACTCCCCCGCCCGGGTGCGCTACCCGTATGTGCGCGGCACCCTGCTCGAGCTGTACCGCGAGGCCAAGGCGAAGCTCAAGGACCCGGTGCTGGCCTGGGAGTCGATCGTCGAGGACCCGGTCAAGGCCAAGGCGTACAAGCGGGCCCGCGGCAAGGGCGGATTCGTCCGGGCCGAGTGGTGGGAGGCGGCCGAGATCGCAGCCGCCGCGCACGTGTACACGATCAAGCAGTACGGCCCCGACCGCGTGGCGGGCTTCTCGCCGATTCCGGCCATGTCGATGGTCAGCCATGCCACCGGCGCCCGGTTCGTCTCGCTGATCGGCGGCTACATGCTGTCGTTCTACGACTGGTACGCCGACCTGCCGGTGGCCTCGCCGCAGGTCTTCGGCGATCAGACCGACGTGCCGGAATCGGCCGACTGGTTCGACGCGGGCTACCTGATCATGTGGGGCTCCAACGTCCCGGTGACGCGCACCCCCGACGCGCACTACATGACCGAGGCCCGCTATCGCGGCCAGAAGGTCGTGGTGGTCTCTCCCGACTACGCCGACAACACCAAGTTCGCCGACGAGTGGGTGGCGGCGCGTCCCGGCACCGACGCGGCGCTGGCGATGGCCATGGGCCACGTGGTGCTCAAGGAGTTCTTCCTCGAGAAGCAGACTCCGATGTTCCTCGACTACATCAAGAAGTTCACCGACCTGCCGTTCCTGATCCGCCTCGACGACCCGGTGGATCAGGGCGGCGCCCTGCCCGGCAAGTTCCTCACCGCGGCCGATCTCGGCCAGACCGGCGAAGGCGTCGAGCACAAGCCGGTGCTGCTGGACCAGGCCGGTAACCCGGTGGTGCCCAACGGTTCTCTCGGCCACCGTTTCGGCGAGGACGGCACGGGCAAGTGGAACCTCGACCTCGAGGGCGTCGACCCCCTGCTGACCCTGCTCGGTCATACCGGCGACGCCCCCGCCGAGATCGCGCTGCCGCGCTTCGACACCGACACCGCCGCGACGATCCGCCGCGGCGTGCCGACCAAGATCGTCGCGGGCCACCGCGTCACCACCGTGTTCGACCTGCTGCTCGCCCAGTACGGCCTCGGCCGTGACGGTCTGCCCGGCGAGTGGGCCACGGGCTACGACGACGCCGACTCGCCCTACACCCCGGCCTGGCAGGAGACCATCACCGGCGTGCCCGCCGTGCAGGCCGCGCGCATCGGCCGCGAGTTCGCCGACAACGCCGAACGTTCCGGCGGCCGCTCGATGATCCTGATGGGCGCGGGCACCAACCACTGGTTCCACTCCGACCAGATCTACCGTGCCTTCTTCACGCTGACGCTGCTGACCGGCTGTCAGGGCAAGAACGGCGGCGGCTGGGCCCACTACGTCGGCCAGGAGAAGTGCCGCCCCGTCACCGGCTGGGCCACACTGGCTTCGGCGTCGGACTGGCAGCGCCCGCCGCGCCAGATGCAGGGCACCGTGTTCTGGTACCTGACCAACGACCAGTGGCGCTACGACCCCTTCACCTCCGACGCGTTCGCCTCCCCGCTGGGCAAGGGCACGTTCGCCGGCCGCACCGCCGCCGACAACATCGCCCTGGCCAGCAGGCTGGGCTGGATGCCGAGCTACCCGACGTTCAACCGCAACCCACTCGACCTCAGCGACGAGGCGGCGGCGGCGGGTGTGACGCCCGCCGAACACGTGGTCGCGCAGCTGAAGTCGGGCGAGATGCGCTTCGCCTGCGAGGACCCCGACGCCCCGGAGAACTTCCCGCGCTTGCTCACCGTCTGGCGGGCGAATCTGCTCGGTTCCTCCGGCAAGGGCAACGAGTACTTCCAGAAGCACCTGCTCGGCTGCGGCTCCAACCTGCAGACCACCGACGCCACCGGGGTGCGCCCGCAGGAGCTGGAATGGCGCGAGGAGGGCGCCGAGGGCAAGCTGGATCTGCTGCTGGCGCTGGACTTCCGGATGACCAGCACCACCCTGTTCGCCGACATCGTGCTGCCCGCCGCCACCTGGTACGAGAAGCACGACCTGTCCTCCACCGACATGCACCCGTTCGTGCACGCCTTCTCCCCCGCCATCTCCCCGCCGTGGGAGGCCAAGACCGACTTCGAGGCGTTCCACCGGATCGCCCGCGGGTTCTCCTGGCTGGCCGAGAAGCACCTCGGCACCCGCAAGGACATCGTCGCGGTGCCGTTGCAACACGACTCCCCCGACGCACTGGCCCAGGCAGGCGGCAAGGTGCTCGACTGGAAAGCCGGTGAGTGCGAGCCGATCCCGGGCAAGACCATGCCCAAGATCGTCGAGATCGAACGCGACTACACCAAGATCGCGGAGAAGCTCGCCGCGCTCGGTCCGCTGGTCGACACGCTCGGCGTGACCACCAAGGGCATCACCACCCACCCCGACGCCGAGGTCGAATACCTGGCCGGGCAGAACGGCACCATCGTCTCCGGGATCGCGGCGGGGCGGCCGTCGCTGGCCAAGGACACCCACGCCGCCGAAGCCATCCTCGCGCTCTCGGGCACCACCAACGGCCGCCTCGCGGTCGAGGGCTTCGAGGCGCTGGAACGGCGCACCGGCACCGAACTGGCCGACCTCGCCAAAGAAGCCGAAGGCAAACGGATCTCGTTCGCCGACACCCAGGCCAGGCCGGTGCCGGTGATCACCTCGCCGGAGTGGTCGGGCAGTGAGAGCGGCGGGCGCCGGTACTCGCCGTTCACGATCAATGTCGAGCGGCTCAAGCCGTGGCACACCCTCACCGGGCGTCAGCACTTCTACCTCGACCACGACTGGATGATCGAGCTCGGCGAGCAGCTGCCGATCTTCCGGCCGCCGCTGGACATGACCGCCCTGTTCGCCGAGCCGAGCATCGGCAATGTGAGCGGCAGCGGCGTCACCGTGCGGTATCTGACCCCGCACTCGAAGTGGTCGATCCACTCCGCCTACCAGGACAACCTGCACATGCTGACGCTCTCGCGCGGCGGTCAGACGATCTGGATGTCGGACCGCGACGCGGCCAAGATCGGTGTCGCGGACAACGATTGGATCGAGGCGGTCAACCGCAACGGCATCGTCGTGGCCCGCGCGATCGTCTCGCACCGCATGCCGGAGGGCACGGTGTTCATGTACCACGCGCAGGACCGCGCCGTGGACGTGCCGCGCATCGAGGGCACCGAGACCACGACCAAGGAATCCAAGGGCAAGCGCGGCGGTATCCACAACGCGCTGACCCGGGTGCTGATCAAGCCGTCGCACCTGATCGGCGGCTACGCCCAGCAGTCCTTCGCCCTGAACTACCACGGCCCCACCGGAAACCAGCGTGACGAAGTGACGACGATCCGTCGCCGTAACCAGAACGTGGAGTACTGACATGCGCGTAATGGCTCAGCTCGCCATGGTCATGAACCTGGACAAGTGCATCGGCTGCCACACCTGCTCGGTGACCTGCAAGCAGGCGTGGACCAACCGCGGTGGCACCGAGTACGTCTGGTTCAACAATGTGGAAACCCGGCCGGGACAGGGTTATCCGCGCCAGTACCAGGACCAGGAGAAGTGGAAGGGCGGCTGGACGCTCAACAAGCGTGGCAAGCTGTCGCTGAAGTCGGGCTCGCGGTTCAAGCGCCTGATGAACATCTTCGCCAACCCTGATCTGCCCACGGTCGAGGACTACTACGAGCCGTGGAGCTACGACTACGGCAACCTGCTGGCCTCCCCGCCCACCGACACCACCCCGGTCGCGCGGCCGAAGTCGCTGATCACCGGCGAGGACACCAAGGTCACCTGGGGCGCGAACTGGGACGACGACCTGGGCTCCGGTCCCGAAGCGGTCGGCAAAGACCCCTTGCTCGGCAAGCTCGAGGACAAGGTGAAACTGGAGTTCGAAGAGACCTTCATGTTCTACCTGCCGCGCATCTGCGAGCACTGCCTGAACCCCTCGTGCGCCGCGTCGTGCCCCTCGGGCGCGATCTACAAGCGCGAGGAGGACGGCATCGTCCTGGTCGACCAGGACAAGTGCCGCGGCTGGCGCCAGTGCATCACCGGCTGCCCGTACAAGAAGATCTACTTCAACCATAAGACGGGCAAGGCGGAGAAGTGCACCTTCTGCTACCCGCGCGTGGAGGTCGGCATCCCGACCGTGTGCTCGGAGACCTGTGTCGGGCGGCTGCGCTACATCGGCGTGATGCTCTACGACGCCGACGCGGTGCTCGAGGCGGCCTCGGTGAAGGACGACAAGGACCTGTACCCCTCGCAGCTCGGCGTGTTCCTGAACCCGCACGACCCCCGGGTGATCGCCGAGGCCGAGAAGGCGGGCATCTCACCGGAATGGATTCAGGCCGCGCAGGATTCGCCGGTCTACAAGCTGATCGTGGACTACCAGCTGGCGCTGCCGCTGCATCCGGAATACCGCACCATGCCGATGGTCTGGTACGTGCCGCCGCTCTCGCCCGTGGTGGACGTGCTCAGCGAGACCGGCCACGACGGTGAGGACGCGGGCAATCTGTTCGGCGCCATCGACGCGCTGCGCATCCCGATCGAGTACCTGGCCGAGCTGTTCACGGCCGGGGAGATCGGGCCGGTGCGCGCCTCGCTGCAGCGCCTGGCCGGCATGCGGGCGTTCATGCGCTCGGTGAACCTCGGCGAGGAACCCGAGCCCGGCATCGCGCCCTCGATCGGGCTCGAGCCGGAGGAGATCGAGGCCATGTACCGGCTGCTCGCCATCGCGAAGTACGAGCACCGCTACGTGATCCCGTCCGGCGCGACTTCCCGTGCGCACGAGCTGGATTCGCTGGCCACCGGCTGCTCGCTCGACACCGACGGCGGCCCCGGCATGACCGCCTTCGACCAGGTGGTGGAGAAGTTCTCCCTCGCCGACACCAATCAGGCCGCGCCGGAAGAGAAGTCGGGGCGGATCAACCTGCTCAACTGGGACGGGCGGTCCACGAACGGACTCGTCCCGGCCGGCAACGGACATGGCAACGGCCACAACGGCAACGGCGCCGGGCCCGGTGGTGGCGGCAACGGCGCCGCCACCACCGATGCCACCGTCAGCGGAGTCGCGCAGTGACCGCGGGTCCGCCGGTCGGCCCTGCGCCCTGTCACCACGACCGGTCCGATCGCCGCGCGGTCGACGCGCTCCTCGCGGCGTACCGGCGCACCCGCGACGAGGAACCCGATGTCCGCGCGCGAGGTGAGCACCGATGAGCCTGCTCTCGATTCGCAAACGTCCCCAGCCCGTGCTGGCCATGGCCGAACACGACCGCAGGGTCGTGTGGCGGCTGGCGGCGCTGCTGCTGGACTACCCCGGCGAGTCCACTCTGGCGCTGCTCGACCAGATGACCGCCGCCGCACGGCAACTGCCCGAGGACGTGCGCGCGCATTTCGACGCCGTGCTCGCCTACCTGCGCGACACCTCCTCGATCGAGGTCGCCCAGAGCTATGTCGAGACCTTCGACATGCGTCGGCGCGCCAGCCTGCACCTGACGTTCTACGCCTACGGTGACACCCGCAAGCGCGGGATGGCGCTGCTGCGGTTCAAACACGCCTACCGCCAGGCGGGGGTGGAACTGGGCGACGAGGAACTGCCCGACCACCTGCCGGTGCTGCTCGAATTCGCCGCGACCGTCGACCCGGTCGGCGGCGAGCGACTGCTCGGCGAGCACGTTCCCGTCCTGGAACTGCTGCGACTGTCCCTGGGCGACAACGGCTCTCCCTACAGCGGCGTGCTGGCCGCGGTGCTCACCACACTGCCGCCGGCGACCACCGCCGACCGGCGCCGCATCGCCGAACTCGCCGCCCAGGGCCCGCCCGAGGAAGAAGTCGGGCTCGAGCCCTTCGCCATGGACCCCGCTCTGTTCGACGCCACGGAAGGTCGACGATGAACGCCACCATCCCCCTCCCCGAGGGCCTCTGGCTGATCCTGCCCTACATCGCCGCGACCTCCTTCGTGCTCGGCCATGTGTGGCGCTACCGGTTCGACCAGTTCGGGTGGACCACCCGGTCCTCGCAGATCTACGAGTCCAAGCTGCTGCAGCTGGGCAGTCCGCTGTTCCACTTCGGGATGCTCGGGGTGTTCGGCGGGCACGTGATGGGCCTGCTGATCCCCGAGTCGTGGACCAGCGCGGTCGGCATCTCTGAGCACACGTATCACCTGGTCGCGGTCGGTGCGGGGTCGGTCGCGGGTCTGATGGTCGTGGCCGGGGTGGCGATCCTGTGCTACCGGCGGATCGTGGTGCCCGCCGTGCGCAAGGCCACCAGCCGCAACGACGTGCTGATGTACACGTTGCTGACGCTGGCCCTGGTCACCGGCCTGCTCAACACCTGGGGCGCCAACCTGCTGTGGGGCACCTACAACTACCGCACGACTGTCTCCCCCTGGTTCCGCAGCCTGTTCACCATCGACCCGGAACCCGGCCTGATGGTCGGCGTGCCGTGGACCTTCCAGCTGCACGGCCTCGTGGTGCTCGCGCTCGTGGCGGCCTGGCCGTACACCCGCCTCGTGCACATGTTCAGCGCGCCGATCGGCTACCTGACCAGGCCGTACATCGTGTACCGGCGCAAGGAGGTCGACATCAAGGACAAGACCCGCTTCGCCAAGGCCTGGGACGCGCCGGTCACCCCCGACCGCTGGTGACGAGACCGCCTGACCTCCCGTTATAGGCTTTCGCACTATGACCTGTCGCACATTCGCCCACGTGCTCGCGGCGGCGGCCGTGGCCACGATCGCCCCCTGGGGTCTGCCGCAGCAGACCGCCACGGCGGCGCCCTGTTCCGATATCGAGGTCGTCTTCGCCCGCGGCACCGCCGAGCCGCCCGGCCTCGGCTTCACCGGCCAGTCGCTGACCGAGGCGCTGCGCGCCAAGGCCGGCGGCCGCAGTGTGGCCGCGCATCCGGTCGACTACCCGGCCAGCAGCGACTTCACCGACACCAGAGTCTTCGCCGGCACCGTGCTCGACGGCATCCGCGACGCGCACAAACGCCTGGCCGCCGTCGTCGCGGCGTGCCCCGGCACGAAGATCGTGCTCGGCGGCTACTCCCAGGGCGCCGCGCTCGCCGGGTTCGCCACCATCGCCGACACCCCGGACGGGGTCACCGAGGCCGACGCGAAGTACCTGCCGAGCCCGCTGGCCCCCGAGGTCGCCGACCACGTGGCGGCGGTCGTGCTGTTCGGTGGCCCCTCGGATCGGTGGATGGCCGACGTGGGCGCGCCGCCGGTGCGCGTCGGCCCGGCCTACGCCCACAAGACCCTGGAGCTGTGCGTCGCGGGCGACACCATCTGCGACGGCTCCCCGGCCGGTCCGCCGAACGGGCTGCACGTGCTGTACGCGGCGAACGGGATGACCTTGCAGGCGGCGGACTACGCGCTCGCGCGCATGTGACCGCTCGGTGGGAACACCCATTGCTTTTGCAAACTGTAACGTGTTTCACTTTCTGGCATGAGTGACGTGCTCGCACCCGCCCGGCTCGGCCCGCTCACCCTGCGCAACCGGGTGATCAAGGCGGCCACCTTCGAGGGGCGCACACCGGACGCCCTGGTGACCGACGACCTGGTGGAGTTCCACCGGGAGGTCGCGGCGGGCGGGGTGGGCATGACCACCGTCGCCTACTGCGCGGTCGCGCCGGGCGGGCGCACCGATCGGCATCAGATCTGGATGCGCGAGGAGGCGCTGCCCGGCCTGCGGCGGCTCACCGAGGCCGTGCACGCCGAGGGCGCCGCGATCAGCGCGCAGCTGGGGCACGCGGGGCCGGTGGCCAACGCGAAGTCCAACCAGGCGCCCGCGCTGGCGCCGAGCCGGATGTTCAACCCGCTCGGCATGCGTTTCACGAAGGTGCCCGACGCGCTCGGCATCGCCGAGGTCGTCGCGGCCCACGCCGGCGCGGCCCGGCTGGCGCGCACCGCCGGCTTCGACGCGGTCGAGGTGCACCTGGGCCACAACTATCTGGCCAGCGCGTTCCTGAGCCCGATGCTGAACCGGCGCAAGGACGAGTACGGCGGCCCGCTGGTGAACCGCGCCCGCCTGGCCAGGGAAGTCGTCAAGGCCGTGCGCGACGCGGTCGGCGACGCGATGGCCGTGACCGCCAAGCTCACCATGGAAGACGGTGTGCGCGGCGGCTTCTCGATCGAGGAGTCGCTACAGGTGGCGCAGTGGTTGCAGGACGACGGCGCGCTCGACGCCCTCGAACTCACCGCGGGCAGTTCGCTGCTGAACCCGATGGCGATCTTCCGCGGTGACGCGCCGCGCAAGAATTTCGCCAAGGTGCTTCCGCCGCCCGCGCGCTGGGGATTCCGGTTGGTCGGCAAGGGCTTCCTGCGCGAATACCCTTACCGGCCCGCCTATCTCGCCGACAAGGCGCGGCGGTTCCGGGCGGAGCTGACGCTGCCGCTGATCCTGCTCGGCGGCATCACCGACCTCGCCACCGCGCAGCAGGCGATCGACGACGGCTTCGACTTCGTCGCGATGGGCCGTGCGCTGCTGCGCGAACCCGACCTGATCCAGCGCTGGGCGCCCGACACGGCGACCCCCTCGCTGTGCACGCACTGCAACGAGTGCATGCCCACCATCTACACCCGTACCGAGTGCGTGCTGCGCCCCACCACGACGGTCTGACGCGGTCACGCCGAGGGGCGGCCGAGGTCCTTGCGCACGCTGTCGAACCAGGCCTGGGTGTCGGGCAGGCCCTTCTCGTTGTCCTTGCGGCCCCCGACGAAGCCGTACAGGTCGGCGGCGGAGCGACTCAGCACCGTGGCCTCGTTCTCGCCGAGTTCGGTGAGCACGTCGGCGTCCTCGAGCAGGTAGGCGACGACCGCGACCTGGCCTTCCGACCAGTCCTCGCGACGCGCGGCCCAGCCCTCGGCGCGCACGGCACTGGCCTTCGCGAGCAGGTCGGCGCGCAGTGCGTCGCGATCGGCGTCGCTGGGCCTGCGCGGCTTGCCCCAGGTGATCCGTTTCGGGTCCGACATGGCGAGTCCTCTCGCTGACGTGCGGGCATTCGGGTCGACCGGCACGGACGCCGAGCGCCGCGCGGTCGCCTGACTGTCGCAGACGACAGCCAGGCGATCCGCGGCAGCCCCGGTCTAGCTCGCGCGCAGGAAGGTGCCGACCCGTTCGGCGCCGAGCGCGGGATCGGCCTCGCCCGCGCCGAAGACGTAGCGGCCGTTGACGAACACGGCGGTCACCGTGTCGTCGTTGCGGTTGACCATGCGCGAGAGGTTGCCGAACACCTCGATCGGGGCTTCGGCGTAGGCGTCGAGCGAGTGGTCCAGGTGGGCCGGGTCGATCACCACGGCGTCGGCGCGGTCGCCGACCCGCAGGTGACCCGCGTCGAGGCCGTACCAGTCGGCGAGCTCGCCGGTGACCCGGTGCACCGCGTGTTCGACCGTCATGAACGGCTTCTCGGTGCGCTGGGCCTCGTGCACCCGGCGCAGCAGGCGCAGGCCGAAGTTGTAGAAGGCCATGTTGCGCAGGTGCGCGCCCGCGTCGGAGAAGCCGAGCTGGACCGACGGGTCGGCGGTCAGGACATCGGCGACGTCGGGGCGATGGTTGGAGATGGTGGTGCGCCAGCGCAGCTTGTCGCCGTGCTCGACGACCAGGTCGAGGAAGGCGTCCACCGGGTGCAGGCCGCCGCGGTCGAGGCCGACCTGACCGAAGGTCTTGCCGAGCACCGATTCGTCGGGGCAGGCGACGATGTCGGCGTCGAAGAAGTCGCGGTGCCAGGCGCGCGGACCGAACTTGCTGTCGTAGTCCTTGCGGAAGGAGCGGCGGTACTCCTCGTCCTGCAGCAGATGGCGCTGCTCCTCGATCTGGTTCGACAGGTGCAGCGCCGCCGCGCCGGAACCGAATTCCTCGAACACCGGCAGCGCGATGCCGTCGGAGTACACCTCGAACGGCACCGGCAGATGCTGCCAGCGGAAGTCGCCGCGCAGGGCGTTCATGATCCGGCCGACGGCCGGAAACATCTTGGCGGCGCCGGGCACGGCCTTGACGTCGGCGGCCGAGAGCAGACTCACCTTGAGCGGCTTGCGGAACACGCCCGTGCTCGACAGCGCCATCGAGATCAGGCTGGTGGGACTGCCGATGTCGGGTCCGCCCTGCAGCGCGCGACCGCGAGCGCGCAGGATGCCGTTGAGGCGACCGCGTTCCTTGCGCTTGGCGTAGGTGGAGGGCAGGGTGCGGGAGCGGCAGACCTCACCGTCGAGCTTGTCGAACATCAGCTGCTGCGACGACATGCCGACGAAGCCGGCGTCAAGGGCCTCGACGAGCATGCGCTCCATCTCGGCCAGTTCCGCGTCGGTCGGGCGCACCTCGTCGCGCGTGGCGCGGTCCAGACCCATGACGGCCGCGCGGATGTCGGAGTGCCCGATGAAGCCGGCGATGTTGGGGCCCAGCGGCAGGCTCGCGAGCGCGTCGGCGTATTCGGCGGCGCCGGACCAGGACTTCTTCGCGTCGACCCCGCTCACCACGTATTCGCGCGGGATGGCCTCGACGCGACCGAAGAGATCACCCGCGGTCTCCCCGTCGACGTGCACCGTCGACAGTGAGCACGAGCCGACGAACACGGTGGTGACGCCGTGGCGCACCGACTCCGACAGCGCGGGGTCGAGCAGCACCTCCACGTCGTAGTGGGTGTGGATGTCGATCATGCCGGGCAGGACCCATTTCCCCTCGGCGTCGATCACCCGGCCGCAGCCGGTTTCGTCCAGGGGGGTCTCGGAGATCTCGGCGATCTTGCCGTCCTTGATCCCGAGGTGCCGGATCGCGGACGGGGCGCCGGTGCCGTCGAACCACCGGCCGCCTTTGATGATGCTGTCGAACATTTTTCTGACCCCTCTTACAGCGCGAGCTCGCGTCGCGTGACTTTACCTGTCGCGTTGCGCGGCAGCATGTCCGAAGTGATCCGCCAGCGGGCGGGCACCTTGAAGTAGGCGAGCCGCTCGGCGAGGTAGGCGCGCAGTTCCTCGGCCTCGACCGCCCCGGGTTCGGCGACGACGACGGCCGCCACTTCCTGGCCGAGGTCGGGATGGGCGACGCCGAACACGGCGCACTCGGTGACGGCGGGGTGCTCGCTAAGCACGTTCTCGATCTCGGTGGGATACACGTTCTCGCCGCCGCGCAGGATCAGGTCGGTGCGCCTGCCCGACACGGTGAGCCTGCCCTCGCGCAGGGTGCCGAAATCGCCGGAGCGCAACCAGCGTTCGTCGTCGATGGCGGCCTTGGTGGCGGTCTCGTCGTTCCAGTAGCCCAGCATCACGTACGCGCTGCGGATGCAGATCTCGCCTTCCTCGCCGTCGGCGACGGGCGTGCCGTCGGCGTCGCGGATCTGGACCTCGACGCCGAAGATGGCCCTGCCCACCGACGCGTCGTCGACGGCGAGGTCGAGCGGGGTGGCGACGGTGGCCGCGGTGCCGCTCTCGGTGAGCCCGTAGCTGGTGGTCAGCGACAGCTGCGCCGAGGGGATCTTCGCGCGCAGGGCTGCCAGCAGGGCGGGCGAGGTCGGCGCCGAGTTGAGCGAGAGCGCGGCCAGCGAGGACAGATCGTGTTGGGCGACATCGTGTTCCAGCAGCCGCGTGGCCATGGTCGGCACGGCCGCCCAGTTGGTGACCCGCTCGCGTTCCACCAGATCCAGCACCCGGCCCACCTCGAACGCGCCGTGCGGGAAGACCGCGGCCGCGCCGGTGCGCAGCCGCGGGACGACCAGGTTGTGCAGGCTGGCGATGTGGAACAGTGGCGCGGTGACCAGATACCGGCGATCGCTGGGCGCGTCGCCGGGCGCCTGGCCCGTGAACGCGGCGAGCATGGCGTCGGTGAAGCGGTGATAGTCGCTGATGGCCACCATGTTCCGCTGCGAGTGCACCACGCCCTTGGGCCTGCCGCTGGTGCCGCTGGTGTAGAGGATCACGGCCGGGTCGTCCTCGGCCACCGGCGTGTGCGGAATGGGGCCGCCGCCGTGCTCGGCGATCAGCGCGGGCAGGTCCGTGTCCATGGTCAGCACCGGGATCGCGGTGCCCGCTTCGGCCAGCACGGCGGCCCTCTTCGCGTCGGCCACGACGACGGTGGGGGTGGTGTGGTCGAGGCCGTAGGCGATCTCCGGCGGCGCCCACCAGGCGTTGTAGCCCACCGGAATCGCGCCGAGACACTGCGCGGCCCAGAACGTGATCACCCAGTCGGGGCCGTTGGCGGCGAAGATGCCGACGCGGTCGCCCTTGCCGACGCCGTAGCGCTCGGCCAGCGCGGTGGCCAGCGCGCCCGCGGCCGCGGCGTGCTCGGCGAAGGAGATGCGCCGATCCTCGGTCACCAGGTAGTCGCGCTCGCCCCAGCCTTGCGATTGCTCGAGCAGGTCACGCAGGCTGCGCTGCCTGCGGGCCAGCACCGGAATCGGCACGCCGAGAACGGGTTCGACGGTCAGTTCGAACGGCGCGCCGGGCGCGGTGAGCCCGGCGGCGACCTGGGCGACGAATTCCTGCGGGTCGGTCATGTTCTGCTCCATCAGGGGATGAGGACGGCGCGGCCACGGATCGCGCCGGAGTCGAGTCGGTCGAAGGCGGTGCGGGCGTCGGCGAGGTCGAAGCGTTCGATCTCGGCGCGCACAGCACCCGTGGCGGCCAGTGCCACCACGTCGATGAGGTCGGTTCTGGTGCCGCCGTAGGACTTCCGCACGGTCGCACCCCACGGCAGGCCGGGCCCACCCGCCGGGCCGGAGTCGATCCCCGGCACGCCGCCGGCGAGCCCGACCATGCGGTAGGCGCCGTTTGGGGCGACGGTCTCGACGGCGAGTTTCGCGGTCGCGTCGGAGCCGACGAAGTCGAAGACGGCCTCGGCGCCGCGGCCCTCGGTGCGGTCCAGGATCGCGGCAGCGGTGGCCTCCCCCGCGAGCAGCGTCTGGTCGGCGCCGCACGCCGTGGCCAGGGCGAGCTTGTCCTGGTCCACGTCGACGGCGATCACCGTGGTCTCGGTGAGCGCCTTCAGCAGCTGGATGGCGACGTGCCCGAGGCCTCCGATACCGATGGCCACGGCGGTGCCGCCGGGCCGGAGCTGGTCCATGGCGCCGCGGATCGCGTGCATCGGGGTGAGCGCCGCGTCGGCCAGCGGCGCGGCCTCGGCGAAATCGAGGTCGCCGATCGGCACGAACGAGCGGGCGGGGATGCGCACGTATTCGGCCATCCCACCGTCGGGACCCAGGCCCGGACAGGGCGGCATGGCGGTGCGGCCCGCCGCCAGGCAGACGTTCTCGTTGCCGCCCAGGCATTCCCGGCACTCTCCGCACGACCAGCACAGGTAGACCAGGCCGCGCTCACCGGCCACCCGGTCGGCCACCGCCGTGCCGACCGACTCGATGGTTCCCGCGATCTCGTGACCGAGGGTGAGCGGGCGGTCCCCCAGCGGATACGGCAGGCCGAGAACGAACGAGTCCGAGTGGCAGATACCCGCCGCGCCCACACGCAGCAGCAGATCGTCCGGCCCGAGCTCCGGGATCGGGACGGTGCGCAGTTCCAGGGTGCCGGGTGCGGTCAGCTGCATCGCGCGCATGCTCATCGGCGCACCGAGTCGAAGGTGGCCTTCAGGTAGCTGTCGCAGCGGTCGGAGCCGATCAGGCCGGTGGCCATGCGATTCATGGTGTAGGCGAAGGTGACCCGGCGATCGAGGTCGTTGACCACCATCGACCCGCCGTACCCGGCCCACCAGCAGACGTGCCCGTCGGGGATGTGCGGGAAGGTCTTGGGACGGGGCAGCCCGTAGCCGATGCCGAAGCGCAGCGGGGTGAGCAGGGCCTTGTCGATGCCGTCGGCCTGCTCGCGGAAGATCAGCTCGATCGTGTTCGGCGCGAGGAACTTCCGGCCGTCGAGGGCGCCGCCGTTGGCGATCAGCGATTGGATCCGGGCGACCGAGCGGGCGTTGCCGTGCCCGTTGGTGCCGCCGATCTCGGCCGAACGCCAGGCGGGCGTCGCGGTTTCGGCCACGTCGAGCCAGGGGCTGGTGAGCGTCTTGATCAGCACGCTGTCCTGGTCCAGCGCGGACAGGTCGAATTCGGGGAGTTCCGGCGCGACGAGGGTGGCGATGCGGTCGGCGTGCTCGGGGCCGGTGCCGATGTGGAAGTCGGCGCCCAGCGGATCGGCCAGCTCGTCGGCGAAGAAGCGGCCGAGCGAGCGGCCGTCGATGCGGCGCACCAGCTCACCGACGAGGTGGCCGTAGTTGATGGCGTGATAGCCCGAGGCCGTGCCCGGCTCCCACCACGGCGCCTGGGTCGCCAGCCGGGCCGCTGCCGCCTCCGTGTCGTAGATGTCGGCGAGCTCGATCGGCTTCTCCCAGCCGGAGACACCGGAGGTGTGCGCGAGCAGATGGCGCACCTCGATCGCGTCCTTGCCGTTGGCCGCGAACTCGGGCCAGTAGTGCGCCACCCGCTGGTCGACGTCGAGGTCGCCGCGATCGACCAGCAGCAGCGCGCACAGCGCCGTCATCGTCTTGGTCACCGAGAAGACGTTGACCAGAGTGTCGGCGCGCCAGGGGATCTCGCGTCCCGGATCGGCGTAGCCACCCCACAGGTCGAGCACCGGTTCCCCCTCGACCGTGACGCACAGCGCCGCACCGAGTTCCGCGCCGGAGCCGAGGTGTTCGTCGAACGCGGCGCGCACGGCCGCGAAATCGTCGTGGCAGAAGCCCGAGGAGAGACTCATCGCGACACCCCCGCCGTCGCGCGGGCGGGCACCGGCAGGGCATTGCCCGCGGCGGCGGCCCGTTTCGCGCCGCGCGCCAGTTCTTTCGTCATGGCCCGCACGTAGGGCTCGAACTCGGCCTGGATGGTGTGCCGGGGCGAATCGTAGTAACGGCCCGCCCTTTTCGCCTCGTGCGCGGCGAGCGCCTGCTCGATCTCGGCGCGCGGCGGCAGGTGGTAGCGGCCGGTGAGGTAGGCGGCGACCAGCTTGCTCTGCTGCTCGGCGAAATTGACCAGGGTCGGCATCGGCTGAGCCAGGCCGAGATAGAACAGATTGTCCACCCCGGGCTTGTGCATCAGCTGGAACAGCGGGAACCGGTTGTCGGCGCCGGGCGCCAGGTCCGGGTCGGTGAAGAACGGGAAGCTGATGTGATAGCCGGTGGCGCAGACGATCACGTCGATCCGCTCGCTGCTGCCGTCCGCGAAATGCACCGTGTCGCCGTCCAGGCGGGTGATCGCCGGCTTGCACTCCACGTCACCGCACCCCGCCCGGTGCAGGAATTCCTCGCTGGCCGAGGGGTGCGCCTCGAAGGGCTCGTGGTCGGGCGCGGGCAGGCCGTAGTTCTGCATCTCGCCGCGGTTCTTGCGGACGAAGCGCTGCTTGAGCTTCAGTGCGAGCTTGGGCGGCATCCACCTCGGCATCGACCTGCGGTCACCCACCTGACCGTTGACATATTTGGGCAGCACCCACACACCGCGCCGGGCCGAGACGAACAGCTTCGCGGCGATGAACCGCTGCGACAGTTCCGAGGCGATGTCGAGTCCGGAATTGCCCATGCCGACCACCACGATGCGCTTGCCGCGCATGTCGATCGGGTCGAACGGATCGTTGTAGGCGTGGCTGTGCATGAGCACGCCGTCGAATTCGCCCGGGTAGTCGGGAAATCGGGGGTTCCAGTGATGGCCGTTGCAGACGATCAGCGCGTCGTAGGTCTCGGTGTCGCCCGCGGCCGTCGTCACCCGCCACAGCCCGGCGTCGTCGCGTTCGGCCGCGGTGACCAGGCTGTTGAACCTGATCCGGTCGCGCAGGCCGAAATGGTCGACGTAGTCCTTGAAGTACTGCAGCAGCTGGGAGTGATGCGGGAAGTCCGGCCACTCCGCGGGCGCCGGATAATCCTCGAACTGCAGGCGGTACTTCGAGGTGTCGATGTGCAGGCTCTGGTAGCAGGCCGACATCCCGTTGGGGTTCTTGAAGTACCAGTTGCCGCCGACCTCGTCGGAGGCTTCGTAGCAGTCGAACGGAATTCCGTTCTCGGCAAGCCTTTTGGCGACGGTGATACCCGAAGGTCCGGCGCCGATGACGCACACCCTGGGTAGCTCTCGTGTTTCCATGCACAACTCCTGAACGGCCCGGGTCCTCGATGACCCCGCCGAGTGACGTGGCACACAGAATAACCTTTCGCTGGACACGGCGTCTAGTGAATGGGCGAATCGTCTAGGATGAGACCATGACGTCCGAACCCGCCCGCCGCGGATCGTTGCGCGAGGAACAGAAGCGCCTCACCAAGGCCAGGATCGTCGAGACCGCGCGCACCCTGTTCGAGACGCAGGGCTACTCCGATGTCCGCGTGGACGACATCGCCGCCGCCGTCGGCTGCAGTCGCGCCACCTTCTATCTGCACTTCCCCAGCAAGGGCGAGGTGCTGCGGGCGATCGCCAACGAGGGCACCCTCACCAGCGTGCACGAGTTCTACGCCGACCTGGACCGGGTGCTCACCACCGGCTCCCGAGAGGCGTTCGCGGAGTGGATGACCCGCGCGATCGACTGGTTCTTCACCAACAAGGACATGCTGCCCGCCTGGGACGAGGCGACCGCGGTGGAGCCGGAGTTCCGCGCGGTGGCGCGCGAGGGCATCATGACCCTCGCCGACAGCATGCCCGCCTATCTCGCGCGCTGGCCCGAGGCCCGCCGCGACGAGGCCAGGCTGCGCATCGAACTGCTCGTCGCCCAGCTCGAGCGGTTCTTCACCCGGTGGGCCATGCAGGGCACGATCGACGTCACCGCCGAGCAGGCCGCCGCGGTCCTGACCGACGTGTGGTTCCCCGCGCTGCAGGCCCCCTGATCAGCGGGTCGGCCAGCCGCCGTTGCGTTTGCGCTGGTCGACCTTGTCGTCGTCGCCGACGAGGTGTTCGATGCCGAGCTTCTCGGCGAACAGGTGCCGCTGGGTGATCCAGCCGAGCACCGACAGACCGACCCAGGCCAGCGTCGAAGTGACCTGCTGCCAGCCCGGTTCGGGGTCGCGCAGGAAGGCCAGCGAATCGCTCATCCGGCCGAGCCCGCTGAGCACCATGCTGGCGCCGCCGATGGAGGTGAGCCACAGCAGGGCGCGGGCGCGGAACTTCTGCGCCAGGAACGCGCCCGCCACACACACGGCCAGCGCCACGATCATGCTCAGCGCGATGTTCTTGTCCCCCGGCTGCAGCACCATCGCCAGTTTGGTGCCGATCATCGCGCCGGTGAGGCCGCCGATGAAGTACGACGCGAAGCGGAAGACCAGCGAGGTCACCACCCAGGCCGAGAGCCCGCCGATCAGGCCGATCAGCAGCAGCCACCAGAACGAGGCGTCGAACAGGTCGGCGATCAGCCAGCCGAGGCCGAAGCCGATCGCCATGATCCCCAGGTGCACCGAGCGGATGCCGTAGAAGCAGAGCAGGACGCCGACCACCGCGACGACGATGCCGTTCATGGGCACTCCTTTCCAGAGTCGAGCGTGATCACGGCTGGTCGGGCAGGTCGGCGGTGGCGGCGGCCACGGTCGGGTAGACGCCGATCGGGGTGTCGCCGTGGACGGCGGATCCGAGCTCGTCGCCGAATTGCGCCACCGTGCGGGCGATCCGGAAGTCGACGCGGCGGTGGGCCAGATCCTTGCGCAGCGCGAGCAGCGCGGAGGCGGCGGTGACGTCGAGGGTGGGTGAGGTCTCGGCGTCGAGGACGACGATCCTGGTCTGGTCGGTGCACAGCGCCTCGATCCGCTCCCGCACGTAGTCGGCGTTGGCGAAGAACAGCCCGGATTCGACGCGCACCACGAGCAGGTCGGGCCGCACGGCCAGGTCGGGATGGCGGACCTGGTCGACCCACAGCGATCCGTTCCTGGCCAGCGCCGCGACATGCGGCTGGGAGGCGCGGTAGACCAGCAGCAGGATCGCCACGCCGATGCCGATGAGCAGGCCGGGCAGGGTGTCGAACAGCAGCACCCCCAGCAGCGCCGCCATCGCGCCGAGGAAGTCCGCGCGGGCGGCGCGGCCGTAGATGCTGCCGAGCAGCTGGGTCCAGACCCGGTACAGCCTGCGCAGGGCCGAGATGTCGACCAGTTCGATCACGGCCGCGATCACCACCGCGGCCAGCGTCGCCTCGGGCAGCTTCTCGAACAGACCGGTCAGGAACAACAGGGTGAGCAGCGTGAGGGCGGCCACGACCAGTCCGCTGAGCTGCGTCTTCGCGCCTGCCCCTCCGTTGACCGCGGTCTTGGACAGGCTGCCGTTGACCACCATCCCCGAACTCAGCCCCGATCCCAGATTGGCGGCGCCGAGCCCGAACAGTTCCCGGTTGGGGTCGATGGGGTAACCGGCTTTGGCCGCATAGGTTTTCGCGGCGCCGAGGCCCTCGGCGAAGCCGATCAACAGCACCCCGCAGGCCGGGCCGAGCAGGTCGAGATAGTCGTGGAAGCCCACGCCCGACGGCGGACCGAGGGCGGGCAGCCCGGCGTCGATAGGGCCGACGATGGCCACGCCCTTGTCGTCGAGGCCGAAGATCCCCACCGCGAGGATGCCGAGCAGCACCGCGAGCAGGGAGCCGGGCACCAGCGGCAGCCAGCGCCGCACGGCGAGCACGACGGCCAGGCTCAGCAGACCGATCAGCAGTGTGCGCCAATGGGTCTCGCCCAGGTTGCCGAGCACACCCCAGGTCTGCTCGAAGAAGTTCCCCTCGTGTTTGTCGACACCGAGCAGCTTGGGCACCTGGCCGATGACGATGGTCAGCGCGAGACCGACGATGAACCCTTTGAGCACCGGTTCGGAGATGAACGCCGCGATGAAGCCGAGGCGGATCAGGCCCGCCAGCATGCCGACCAGGCCGGTGGCGATGGCCAGCGCGGTCGACAGCGCGAGGTAGCGGCCGCTGTCGGCCGCGGCCATGGGCGTGATGATCGCCGCCGACAGTGCCGCGGTGGCCGACATCGGCGCCACGATGAGATGCCGTGAGCTGCCCGCCAGCGCGTAGAGCACCAGCGAGGGCACCGCCGCGTAGAGGCCGACGACCGGCGGGACCCCGGCGATCGAGGCGTAGGCGAGCCCCTCCGGCACCAGCACCGCCCACACCGTCAGGCCGGCCACCACGTCCGGTCGGATCCAGCCGCGCTGGTAGCCGCGCAGGGATTCGAAGATCGCGGGCGCCATCGTGTCGGTTCCTCCTACAGTCCGCCGATCCCCTTGCCGAGCACCACCGCACCCATCACGACCAGCACGATCGCCATCACCGCGTGGTTGTTGGCCTGCAGCCACTCCCGCAACGAGTTCAGGGTGGGCCGCAGCCGATCCGCGGCGACGAGGTAGCCGAGCACGACCGCGAGCACCGTGGACGAGGCGAGGACCGTGAACACCACGATCGCCGTGATCGTCGCGCCGGTGCCGAGTCCGGCGCCGCCGATCACGAGGCCCGCCGACAACCCGAGCAGCAGATTCTTCGGATTCACCCCGGACAGCAGCGCGCCGAGCCCGGTGGCCTTGCCCGCGGTCATGGAGTCGATGGCCTGCATCCACGCGGGCACCGCGGTGTCGGCACGCGCCTGCCACTGCCGGACCGCCAGCACGACGAGCGCCGCGCCGAGCACGATCTTGATCCAGGACACCACCGCCGACGGCTCCTGCTCGGTCCCGTCGCTGAGCGACCCGGAGACCAGCGTGACGACCACGGTCACCAGCAGAATGCCCGCCACCCAGCCCGCCGCGAACCCCTTCGCCGCACCGCCCGCGTTCTTCGACAGGATCATCAGAATCGCCGCGACGATCGGAATCGGTGACAGCGCGATACCGACGGCGAGCGGAAGCAGATCACCGAGTACGGAGCCCATGCCATCAGGGTAGGAACCGGGGGAACCGGCCTGCCTCACACTTTCTGGATGAGATCGATACCCGGTGCCGGTCAGCCCGCTGTCGCGACGATCGGATTCGCGCGCAGCGTGCCGATGAATTCGCGGGTCTGCGCGGCGTCGAGCGGCCGGTACATGCGGATGCCGTAGTAGAACCGCTGGCCCTCGGTCGCCTCGATGACATTCGGTTTACCCGCGACCCGCTCGTCACCGAACCAGACGCTGACGGTGTCGTCGTCGTTGCGGACCAGCTCGCTGTCGGGCAGACACGGGCGCTGGACATCGATCCAGCCCATATCGGAGTATTTGATCACCGAGAAATAGCCGTTGTGGTCGTAGTCCAGCGGTGGCACCGCGAAAGTCCACACATCGCTTCCGGTGCTGGTGGCCATCGCCTGGAAATATTGCGCGTGCTCCGGCGAGAGTCCGCCCCAGCCCAGTCGGGCGCCGAGCAGGTGCTGATAGGGCTCGGTCGATGCCGGCGTGCCGAAGGCCTTGCTGAAATCGGCTTCCGCCGCGTGTGTTTCCAGCTCGGCCCCCACGGCCTTGCGGCTCTCCTCGTCGAATTCGCGCCCCACATAGGGATTCGCGGTCGCGGCCGTGATCCGGCGAGCGTCCTGGAGGGCGTGCGCCCGGTCGAGCCCGCCCGCGGTCGCCGTCCTCCCGAGCACGTAGACGTGGTTGCCCGAGGACAGGTCCGCGTGCCGGATGGTGCGGGTCTGGCCGGGATACACGACGTCGACGATGTAGTGGTTCTCGTCGATGATCTCGTCGACCTGATATTCCTCGGACGGCGCGACCGAGAACGTCGCTTCCTCGGTGACATCGACGACCGCGTAGGAATAGATGAGGTCCACATTCGAGCGGATGATCACCTGGTTGTCCACATTCACCGGCACCCGGTTGTGGTAGTACTCGTTGACCGGCGCCTTCTTCAATTGTTCGCGGATGTAGTGCGCGGTCTCCGCCTCGACGAAATTGTCCCTGGTCACGATTTCCGCCATGGTTTTCTCCTTTTCAACTGGTGAGGTCGACGATGCCGCGGACGGTGAACAAGGCGCCGAAGCCGAACAGGACCGACAGGGTCAGTGTTCGGCTGTGCGCGAGCATCCATTTCTCGAGCGTGGCAAGGCCCTGGTCGGCACGGGGCCCGACGGCGAGGTAGACGCCGATCGGGACGAGGAAGTCGGCGACGGCGGCGAGCAGCAGGATCAGGGTGGCCAGCAGGGCGGCGCCGACGCTGACCGCCGAACTCGAGATCACGCTCATTCCCGAGAGCATGATGAACAGATTGGGGTTGACCATGCCGAGGACGAGGCCGAGGGCGAAGGCCTTGCGTGGGCCTGCCGCGTCGAGTTCGGCGAGCAGCCGGGGCCGTTCGGCGGCTTTGCGTGGCTTGCGCAAGAGCAGCCAGCAGCCGCCCGCGAGGAACAGCACGCCGACGACGAGTCCGGCGTAGGCCGACGACCGCGCCGACGTCGCAGCCGGATCGGACGCGCCACCCAGCACGGCCGCCACCGCGACGAGGAAATAGACGACCAGGAATCCGGCACCGAACATCGAGGCGTTGCGCACCGGCTCGCGCGAACGCAACAGCAGCACACAGCCGATGACCGCGCCCGGGGTGATCATCAGACCGAGAATCTCGGGCAACAGCAAGACCAGCAGTCCACCCATGTCAGGTCCTCCGTCGCTCGTCGATGCGTACCTCGGCGTCGGCGTAGGCCGACAGGGTCGACTCCCCGACCGTGCTCGAGGCCGGGAAGAATTCGATCTTGATGCCCTGGCTGTCGAGCAGTTCGTCGGTCCACACGATGCGGACCTGGGGATCGACACCGCTGAGGTAGAGCCGTCCGCCCACCTCGTCGAGCCGGCGCGCGTAATCGGCGACGATGTGCAGGAAGGTGGAACTCACCGTGGTCCGGCCGCGCAACCGCAGGATCACCACGCAGTTGACGGCACCGGTCGGATCGGGCAGCCGGGACTGCAGTGTGCGTGCCCCGGCGTAGAAGAGGCTGCCGTACACGTCCAGGATCACGATCTCGTTGTCGGACAGGTGCTTCGGCGCCGGCGACTCGACCAGATAGTCGCCTTGCACCCGCAGGCGAACCACCTTCAGGTCGATCGCCTCCTGGTTCATCTGCATCAACAGGGACACAGCCAGACCCACCCCGACCGCCGAGGTGACCGGCAGCAGCAGCGTGGCGACGAAGGTGACCACGAGCGCGGTGCGCGAGATGTTGCCGCTGCTCCAGATCGCGACGATCTGGTCCACGTTCATCGAGCCCACGGCGGCGACGATCAGGATCGCGGCCAGCGTCGGCATCGGCACACGACCGACCACCCCGCTGAGCGCGACGAGGATCACCAGGATCCACAGCCCCGACCACATGCCCGCCCACCGGGTCCGCGCGCCCGCGGTGACATTGATCGCGGTCTGCCCCACCGAGCCACCCACCGGCATGCCACGGAAGAGGGCGGCGAAGACGTTGCCGATGCCCTGGGCGCAGAAGTCGCGGTCGGTCTTCGCGCGCGTGCCGTCGGGATTGGGCGCCGCTTCGGCGACGCCCGCGCCCTGCACCAGCACGATGACGGTCACCGCCAGCGCCCCCGCGAGCAGTGACGGCGACAGCAGGCGCACCTCAGGAAGCTGCGGCAGCGGGAATCCGCGCGGAATCGCGCCCGCGTCCGAGACCGTCGCGACCCCGTCCCAGCCGAAGCCGAGCACCAGTGCCATCGGCACCAGGAGCCCGGCCAGCGAGGCGACGGTGCGGAACCTGGTGCGCGCCACCGCGACGAGCAGCAGCACCGCGAGCCCACCGACCAGCGCCGACGGCCAGTGGATCTGGAGCGGATGCAGCACCACGTGCACGGCCTTCAGGGCCGCCACCGACCCCTCCGAGGGCGCGCCGAGCAGGACCGGCAGCTGCCCGAACACGATGTTGGCCGCGACGCCGAGCAGGAACCCGGTCATCACCGAATGCGAGACGAACCGGGTGTAGCGGCCCAGCCGCAGGACGGCGGCGACGATCATGGCGATCCCGGCGGCCAGGGTCAGCACGACCATGGCGGCCGAACGGTCCTCGGGGGCGACGTCGGTGAGCACCGACCCCGCGGCCAGCGCCGACGCGCTGGTCGTGGTGACCACCATCCGCCGGGTATCGGTACCGATGCCGCCGAAGAACCGCCCGGCCAGACTCGCGTAGAGCCCGTGCACCGGACTCACCCCGGCCAGCAGCCCCGCCGCCATCCCATCGGGCACCCCGCCGATCGCACCGGGAATCCCGGCCACCACATCGGCCTTGGTCATGCGCTGCCCCGCGAATGGGTTACGCATGCCACGCTCCTCCTGGCCCGCCGGATGGTGCCGGTCCAGCGATCATGCCGACTCCGGATCGCCGCGCGCATCATCCGAACGGGGTGAGGTCGGCCGCCGCCGGTGCGGGCGGCGCGCGGCCAGCGCCCGGATCGGGTCCACCGGCGGATAGCGCAGGCTCAGCGCGGCGCCGAGGGTGAAATAGCTGCGCAGCACGCGGAACCCGAGATAGGCGGGGATGTGCTTGACCGAGCCGGGCTGCCACAGCAGGCAGACCGAGGCGGCCATGATCATCTGCATGCCCAGGACCGTGGCCACGATCGGCTGCCAGTGCAGTGGCTGCCCGGCCACCGTCGACACGGCGGCGTCGACCACGGCGAAGATGAGCAGCGGGGCGAGCATCGCCCGGCGCGCAGCGTTGACCAGCTGGAACGGCAAGACGAAGCCGCCGGTGATCGACCGCGGGTCCAGCAGCATCTTCCGGTTGTGCGCGGAGATGTGATAGATGCTGCGGAACCAGCGAACCCGCTGCTCGCGCAGGTGCGCGTAGGAGGCCGGGGTCTCGCTGTAGTAGACGGCGCGCGGATCGGCCACCGTGTGGTAGCCGGCCGCGTCCATCCGCAGGCAGATATCGGTGTCCTCGCCGTTCATCCCCTCGACCATCCCGCCCACCTCGACCACCACACGCCGCCGGTAGATCGCGAACATGCCGGGCACGCCCATCACCCCCTGGTAGCCGTCGAGGGCGACCTGGAAGAAGCCGTGCCGCAGATACACCTCCACCAGGCGGACCTTGTCGATCCAGGTCGTGTTCCCCACCGGCAGCGGCAGCCCGCCCACCGAGCCGACGCGCGGATCGCCGAAATGCCGCATGGCCGTCTGCAGGCAGCCGGGTCCGATCACGGTGTCGGCGTCGATGCGGACGATGAACTCCTCGGTGATCCGGTGCACGCCCAGGTTCAGCGCGATCGCCTTGCCCGGCGTCGGGCAGTCCAGGACCTCACCGGTGATCGCCGTGCACTCCGCGATGGCTTCCTCGGCGACCTCGGTCGTGTTGTCGGTCGAGGCGTTGTCGACGACGTAGAGGTGGATGCGCCCGGCGTAGGTGTGCGCGGCACGATCCACCGCGGCGATGGTGGCCGCGATGTCGTGCGCCTCGTCGTGGGCGGGCACCAGCACCGCGACCGGCGGCGAGAAGTCTTGTGTCCGTGATCGTTTCAGTGCGAACCAGCCGAGGGTCGCGGTGCAGACGGCGAACACCTGCTGGGTCAGGAAGACACCGGGGCCCATCCCGCCGAGCAGGGCGACCGAGCGCAGGTCGAAGACGAGACCCGGCAGCGCGGCCTCCACGACGGTGGCCACCGCCATGGCCGCCAGCAGCGAACCGATCAGGCGGACATACGCGCCCGGCGGAGTACGCGGGTCGACCGTCGCGTCGAGTGGACGCGGCAGCTGCGCGTGCGCGAGCACCGTCTGCGGGAAGATGGCCAGGGCGATCAACGCCGAGGCGATCTGCTGCCCGAGCACGTGCAGCTCGAGAATGTGCTCGGTGGCCAGCCACCAGCCGAGCACGTCGAAGAACACGCACGACGCCAAGAACTTCCCGACCAGCAACGCGCCGAGATGGGCCCGGCGCCACCGATTGCTGTAGGCGTAGTAGGCGTAGGTGGCGAAGAAGACCACCAGGAAGATCCGCGTCGGCACCGCCACATCGCCACGCCCCGAGGCCAGGATCACCAGGTCGTTGGTCCCGATGACGCCCGCGTGCCGGAGCACGGCCTGCCCGCCGAGCACGATGACGCTGAGCCCGGTGAACATGAGCAGGAAGCCGTTGCTCGCACTCGGCGGGCGATCCACGGAGTAGTCGACGGGCGCGCTGTCGACCGACCGGTAGTGCTCGGCGATCGCCGCCGGTGTGGGAAAGTCCGCCTCGGCGTGCGTCATTCAGGGATGCCCGCGCCGTCCGTGACGAGCGCGCCACCACTGTCGACGGTGAACGCTCCGGCGGGTGTGCTGACCTGGACACATTCGCGGCCGAAGGCCGGCAGCGCCACGGCGGCGGTGTCACCGGCGTACTGCACGGCCAGCCCGCGCGCGCCGTCACCGGTCGCGCACTGCACCACGATGCCGGTCTCGACCGCGGGCAGGTCGAGCACGGCGGCCCCGGACACGAGCCGGTTGTCCACCAACCGGACCAGGGTGCCCACACCGGGGTCGCCCCGACCGACCACGACGAACGGCCTGCCGGACGCGGGCGGGGTGTTCCAGCTGATCTCCGGATCGGCCGCGGCCGGGAGGAACTCGGCGAGCACCGGCACCGCGGCGGTGAGCAGCTCGACGGTATCGGCCGGGTCGGCGGCGGACAGGTGGATCGCGGGCCGCGGGCCGAGCTCGCGGGGCAGGGCGGTGAATCCGGCGCCCGGATCGTCGCCGAGGTCGAGCCCCGAGGAGCCGAGCAGCTGCATCGGATAGGGGGTGATCCGCACGTCGCAGCCGCCGAGGTCGCGATCGCGCTGCACCGTCAGGGTGAGGGTGTTGCGCATCGACAAGGCTTCCGGCGGCAGTGGCACGACCACGGGGTCGCGGGTCGGCGCGAGTCGCCTGCTGTCGAGGAACTGCCCGTTGAGGTCGACGTTGAGCAGCCAGACCAGGTCGGGCGGGGCGGCGGGCAATTGCAGCGCCACCCGCACACCGGCCGGGATCCGGCCACCGGGGAGGTCCGCGAGCGAGAACCGGGCGCGCCAGGTGTGATTCTCGGTGATCTGCACTTCGCCCGCTTCCGCGCCGAGGGCGATCAGGCTGACCTCGCCCGGCGGCGGCGCGACTCCGACCGCGCGCGGGTCGGCGCTCTGCCGATCGGCCGTGTGCACCGCGGCCGTGGTCAGGTACGGGCTGACGAGATCCGCCTCGGGCTCGACGACACTGACCACCGGCGTGCCGTCCACGGCGCCGAGCATGATGCTGTTGTCGATGCCGGTGCGCGACCAGCCCGGCGTCTCGGCCAACCGTTGCGGCGGGCCGAGCAGGATCACGCTGCGCAGTCCGGTGCCGGGGACAGTGTCGGCGAAGCGCACGGTGTGGCCCGCTTCCGTCAGTGCCACACCGAGTTCGGCGGCGGTGCTACGCCACGGGTCGGCGGTGTCGGCCAGCACCAGCGTCACGGTGTCGTCCCAGGCGGAGACCGCGTCGCGCACCGTGTGCACCGGTTCGTCGAGCGCGGATTCGAGCACGGTGCCGGGATCGAGGGTGATGACCATGCCCGCGCTCTGATCGGCGGTGCACGGCTCGTGATGCAGGTTCCACCTGGTGCGCACGGTGACGCGCACCGTGCCGTCGGCAGTGGCCTGGCTCGGGATCGCGATCGTGTCGTCGACGGCGTTGCGGCCGCGCGGGAGCTCGCGCTGGAACACCTGCTGCCCGTCGACGGCGACGATCAGGAAGACGGTGCTGTCCTCGGCCACCTGCGCGGTGCCCGCCAGCCGCAGCCGGGTCCGCTCCCTGGCCGAGTCCACCGGAACCGCCACCTGGAAGCTCGCCGACGGCGCGTCACCGGTGAGCCGGATCCCGTCCGGTCTGCCCAGGTCGGTCAAGGTCTTGGCGTAGAGCTGATCGGGTGGCACGTCGAAACCGTCGCTCGGTGGCGGATTCAGCCAGCCCGCCCGCACGACCACCCAGGCCGCGACGAGCACCGCGGCGAGCCCGAGCACGAACCAGGCCGACCGCGGCACCGTCCTGCGGTGCTCATCGGGGAAGTACTGCGGCGGATCGGGGCTTCGCCCCACGCCTGCGGCGTCGTCTTCAGCCACCCGCGGCCACCTCGCTCTTCGCCGCGCGCTCGCGGTTCCAGTAGGAGGTGGCGGGGATGCGGTCCCTGTCGATGCGGTCGGCGTACCGGTGCGCGATGTCGACCGACTCGGCCAGCAGGCCGGACTCGAGCAGGATCGGGTCCAGCCCGAGCGTGATCAGGTGGTCGTTGACCGCACTCAACTCGTTGGTGTCGGCCTCGGCACGGGGGTTGCTGAGATGGGTGACCTCGGCCCCGACCACCCGGGCGACCAGATCGGCGAGATCGGCGACGCGGTGGGTCTCGGTGACCTGGTTCATCACCCGTGGCCGTCCGGACACCTCGTCGCCGGATTCCACCGCGAGGCGAATGCATTGGACTGTGTTGCGGATGTTGATGAACGCACGAGTCTGGCCGCCGGACCCGTACACGGTGAGCGGGTAGCCGATCGCGGCCTCGACCAGGAACCGGTTCAGCACCGTCCCGTAGTCACCGTCGTAGTCGAAACGGTTGATCAGGGCCTCGTCGAGGACGGTTTCGTCGGTCTGGGTACCCCACACGATGCCCTGGTGCAGATCGGTGATCCGCAGCCCGTCGTTGCGGGCGTAGAACTGGAAGATCAGCTGGTCGATCGACTTCGTCAGGTGGTACACACTGCCCGGGTTGGTCGGGTACAGAATCTCGCGTGAGCGCGTCTTTCCGTCGCGATCCGGATAGGACACCGTCAGATAGCCCTCGGGCAGGTCGACCGGAACCGATTCATAGCCGTAGACGCCCATCGTGCCCAGGTGCACGACGTGCGCGTCGACACCGGTCTCCACCAACGCGTCCATGAGGTTGTGCGTGGCGTTGACATTGTTGTCGATCGTGTAGCGCTTGTGTCCGGGTGACTTCATCGAATACGGCGCCGACCGCTGTTCGGCGAAATGCACGACGGCGTCGGGACGCCGGTCCGCGAGCAGCGCGGACAAGCCCGCGTAGTCGTTGGCGATATCCAGGTCGACCGTGTCGATGACGTTTCCGGTGGCGCCGCGCCACGCCGCGACGCGCTCGTCCAGGGTGCGGATCGGGGTCAGTGATCCGGCGCCGAGTTCCTTGTCGATCTTGCGGCGGACCCCGCTGTCGACGATGGTCACGTCGTGACCGTGGGCCGAGAGGTGCAACGCGCTCGGCCACCCGCAGAAACCGTCACCACCAAGAACGAAGATCCGCATCGCGACTCCCTTCGGCTGTCGATTGTCTCCGTGATGCTGCCGGTCGGAAGGAGTGCGCACCTCATCCGATCAGGGTGAGTTCGCCGGATTCACCCGTAACCGCCGGATTCACCCGTATCGGGTGAGGCGGGGCGCGCGGGATCGGCGCAGGATCGCGGGATGGGATCAACACCTGCGCTCGGCCCGGTCGAGTTCGTCGTCCTCGCCTTTCCCGGCACCAGCATCGACTCCGCCGTCACCGACGCGCTCGCCGAGGTCGTCGGGAACGGGCTGGTGACCTTGCTGGACATGGTGGTGCTGACGATGGACGAGGCGGGCACGATCACCGAGTCCGAGATCGACGACAACCTGACCGAGGTGGGGCTGACCGGGCTCACCGCCGCCGACATCGACCTGGTCAGCGACTCCGATGTGGAGGTCGTGCGCGCGTCGCTGGAACCGGGCAGTACGGCCCTGATCCTGGTCTTCGAACAGACCTGGGCCGTGCGGCTGGCCTCGGCGGTGCGCGGGGTCGAGGGCGAGGTGGCGTTGCAGGTGCCGGTTCCCCGCGATGTCGTCGAATCCGCGGTGTTCGCCGCGATGACGGCCTAGGGAGGAGCAAGACATGCCGCTACGAAGGGGCCGCATCGGTCGGCCCGGACTTCTCGGCGCGATGGCGCGAACCGCCGTCGTCGCCGGTACCGCGACCGCGACGTCCAACGCGATCAACAACCGGGCCGCCAGGCGCTCGGCCGAGCAGCAGGCCTACGGCGAGCAGCAGGCCGCCGCGCAGGCCGCCCAGCAGCAGGCCTACGCCCAACAGGCCGCCGCGCAGCAGCAGGCCTACGCGCCGCCGCCACCACCGCAGGCCGAGCCGGTCGACATGGTCGGCAAGCTGAAGCAGTTGAGCGAATTGCATTCCGCCGGAGCGCTGTCCGACGCGGAGTTCGCCGCGGCCAAGGCCCAGCTGCTCGGCTGAGCACGGGTAACGAGCCGCACCCCTGGATCATCCAGGGGCGCGGCTCTTTCGCCGAACTCACTCTTGCAGGCGCGCGCCCACCGTGTGGACGACGATCACCCGGGGATTCAACGGCACCAGATCATCCACCGCCGCTTGGAGTTCGGCGACCGGCGGCAGCTGTTCGGGGCCGAGCACCGAGACCGTCGCGGTGTCACCGTGCACCGTCACGTCGACGACCTGCGCGCCGGGCGCGTCGCCCAGCCAGTCCGCGGTCGCGTCGGCGATCTGCCTGGCCCACAGCGTCGACAGCGAATTGATCACCATCGGGATCGCGACGAGCACCAGCGCGGCACCGAGCACCAGATACGCGCGACCGCGCCGGGCACCCGTCGCCTCGGCGTCCCCCGCGTAGCCGGCGATGAGCAGCACCGTCGTCACGGTGATGATCATGGCGACGACATTCGACGCGAACAGCACGAACGCGCCGAGCGCGAGCGCGGGCGCCCCCGACCCCAGACACACCCCGACCACGCCGAGCGGCGGCACCAGCGAGATCGCGATCGCCACGCCCGGCAGCACGTCACCGACATCGCGCCGGGTGATCGCCACCGCCGCGACCAGCCCGGTCGCCAGCGCGGCGGTGAGATCCATCAGCTTCGGCGAGGTCCGCCCCACCACCTGCGCGTTCGACAGCACGTTCACCGGGTTCGGCAGCACCTGGGCGAAGACGAACCCGAGCGCGACCACCACGACGATCCCGGCCAGCACCAGGATCAGGCTGCGCCCGACCAGCGCGGCCCGCCCGGTGACCACCCCGAGCGCGACACCGAGGATCGGCACCGACAGCGGCGCCACGATCATCGCGCCGATCACCGTGGCCGTGGAATCGCCGATGACACCGGAGATCGCGATCACCGCCGAGAGCACGAGCATGATCCAGAACGCCGACCGCTTCGCCGTCACATCACCGACGGAGAGGTCCAGCTTGTCGGTGAGCTCGTCGAGCGTGCGTCGCTGCTGGTCGGGAACCAGGAATCCGAGCATCGAATGTTCCTTCCGTGGAACGAGCGCACCGCGGGTGGATCAGGGGGTGACGATCGAGAAATCGGGGTCGGGTTCGTCGAGGTAGCCGACCAGTTCGGCGAGCTTGCTCGCGTCACCCTCGACCGTCACCCGCCCCGCAGCGATCATGTCCGGCAACGACTCGCCGCCGAGCAGGGCTGCCTGCAGATCCGGTTCGGTGAGGCTGAACGTCGCGTCGGCGGCCGGGAGATCGCCGACCACGTCGAAGTGCACGAGTAGCCCGTTGCGCAGCTGGGTGCGATGCACCGGCCCACCCTCGACCCGCCAGTCGATGACGATCGACGCCGACCAGGCGCTCGGCCCGTCGACGCGCAGGGCGATGGCGTCGAAGAGCTGCTCCACCGAGAGCGCGGCCTGGATGTCGGGCGCGGCGGCCACGGTCGGCGTCCCGACCTTGCCGTTGCGCAGCTCATAGGCGCCCATCAGGAAGAAATTGCGCCAGGTGCCGTTCTCGGATCCGTAGCCGAGCTGCTCGTAGGTATCGGCTTGCAGCGCCACGGCTTCGGTGTTGCCGGGGTCGGCGAAGATCACGTAGTTGAGCACCTGGGCGACCCAGCGGAAATCACCGTCGTCGTAGGACTTGCGCGCCTTGGCGATCACCTCGTCGGCGCCGCCCATGAATTCCACGTGGCGGCGGGCGGATTCGACCGGCGGGTGCTGCCACAGGTTCGCCGGATTGCCGTCGAACCAGCCCATGTACCGCTGGTAGATGGCCTTCACATTGTGGCTCACCGAGCCGTAGTAGCCGTGGGTGGACCACGCGTTCTCGATGGCCGGTGGCAGCTGGATGTCCTCGGCGATCTCGATGCCGGTGGCGCCCTTGTTCAGCGCACGCAGCGTCTGGTCGTGCAGGTAGCCGTAGAGGTCACGCTGGATCGAGAGGTACTCGGTGAGCCGCTCGGTGCCCCAGGTGGGCCAGTGGTGGGAGGCGAAGACGACGTCGGAGCGGTTGGCGTAGCTGTTGATCGCCTCGGTCAGGTATTTCGACCACACGTGCGGGTCGCGCACCAGCGCGCCGCGCAGGGTCAGCAGATTGTGCAGGGTGTGGGTGGCGTTCTCGGCCATGCACAGCGCGCGCCGGGCGGGGAAGTAGAAGTTCATCTCCGAGGGCGCTTCGGTGCCGGGCGTCATCTGGAATTCGATCTCGACACCGTCGACGGTCACGGTCTGCCCGGTGTGGTCGATGTAGATCGTCGGCAGGATCAGGGTCGGCGTGCCGGTGGAGGTCGTCGGTCCGAGGCCGGCGCCGACCGCGCCGAGCGGTCCGCGCGGCAGGGCGGCGCCGTACATGAACGCCGCGCGCCGGGCCATCGCCGTCCCGGCGTACACGTTCTCCTCCACCGCGTGCTCGGTGAACCCTACCGGGGCCATGACCGGGCACTTCCCGGCATCGACGTCGGCCTGGGTGGTCACCCCCTTGACCCCGCCGAAGTGGTCGATATGGGAATGCGAGTAGATCACGCCGGTCACCGGGCGGTCGCCGCGGTGCTCGCGGTACAGCCCGAGTCCGGCGGCGGCGGTCTCGGCCGAGATCAGCGGATCGATCACGATCACGCCGGTGTCGCCCTCGATCAGGGTCATGTTCGACAGGTCGAGGCCGCGGATCTGATAGATGCCCTCGCTCACCTCGTACAGCCCCTGCATCGCCACGAGTTTCGACTGCCGCCACAGGCTCGGGTTGACCGTGGGCGGGCACTCGTCGTCGAGGAAGGAGTACGCGCCGCTGTCCCACACCACATCGCCGTCCGCGTCGCGCACGACGCCCGGCGACAACGCGGCGATGAACCCCCGTTGCGCGTCGGCGAAGTCCTGGGTGTCGCCGAACGGCAGTGTGCGCGCTGCCTGTTCGTTGCCCGCTTCGATGCTGGCCGAGGCTTCCTGCTGACTGGTCATCAGTACCCTTCCCACGACAGATGAGCGACTCGCGGCGAACGGTTCCCGGCCGCCGGGTCGACCGCTCCCGCAGCATCACATCGGGGCGCCCTCGCGACCTCATCCGCGCGGGGTGAAATCGACGGCGCCGCGCGTCAGATCAGGCCGAGAGCACGTGCGGTGGCGATGGCGTCGGCGCGGGCGTTGACGCCCAGTTTCTGATAGATGCCGCGCAGGTGGGTCTTCACGGTGTTCACCGAGACACCGAGCCCCGCGGCGATGGTCACCGCGGTCATACCGGACGGAAGCTGGCGCAGCACAGCGAATTCGGTGTCGGTGAGGTGGGGGGCGTCGGCGGCGGGCCCGCGCAGCGCGCGGACCTGGTCGGCGAAGGCGTCGTAGCGGCCGAAGCGGCCGCCGAGCCGGTCGAGGGTCTCGGCGGCGCCGGGGACGTCGAGGAACGGGCGGATCACCTGGTCACCGCTGGCCAGGGCCAGCGCGTGGCCGAGCGCGTCGTCGACCTTGCGCGGCCGGTCGAGCCGCTCGGCGGCCACCGCGACCACCAGCCAGGCCGTCACCTCGTGCGCGGACCGCCAGGTCGGCGCGCCGGCGAGCAGCGGTTCCAGCAGGGCGAGTGCCGCGGTCGGCCGCTGGGTCGCCAGCGCCAGACCGGCGGCCGCGACCAGGGTTTCGGGCGTCTCGCCGAGGACCCGCACGGCGTGCTCGACCAGCTGTTGCGCGTCGATTTTCGCCTGTACCCGCAGCAGCAGCCACAGCACGTCGGTGACCAGGGCGTCGGTGCCGAGCAGGGTCGGGGTCTCGTCGAGCAGCCGGTGCAGCTGCTTGGCCAGGGCGGTGGCGGCCGAGGCGCGATCGGTCGCGTCCGCGAAGGCCAGGATGCCGGTGACGACCGCCGCCTGCCGCAGCGGCGCGGGCGTGGCGATCTCGAATTCCGCGTCACCGGGCAACACACCGAGTACCCGCGTGACCAGCTCGCCGCGCTGGTGGGCGGCGTAGGCGCCGGTCGTCGCGGCGAAGACCGTCTCGGCCGCGCCGGACAGGTGGTGGCGATCGGCGCAGTCGAGCGCGGCCTCGGCCAGGGAGTACTGCTCGCCGATCCGGCCCGCCAAGCCGGCCGCGACGGCGAGGGCGGTCCTGGCACGCACCGCGGTACGGCCAAGCCCCACCTCCTCCGCGTGCACGATCGCGTGCCGCAGCGCCGCGACGCCGCTGTCGAGCGCACCACCGGACACCTCGGCGCAGCCGCAGTGCAGCGCGGCGAAGCAATCGAGATCCGGCTGACCGGTCACCTCGGGCAGCGGCCAGCGCATCGAGGCCGAATCACCCACCAGCACAGCGACTCCCGCACTGACCGCGTGGTCCAGCGCGACGGTCCACGCTTTCGGCACCAGTCGCGAGGCCGCGCCGGAACCGACATGCGCGGCCTCCAGGTACACCTCCGCCGCGGCGCTCTCCCCCGCCTCGATCGCGACGGCCGCCCGCAGCAGCCGCACGAAGGTGTCCTCGGCCAGCTCGGGGACGTGCTCGACGGCGGCCAGCAGCCGGTGCCCGGCGCCGTCGAGCACCAGGCGCAACCCCCACTCGCGCAGGTACGCCGCCAATCCCGGCGCGCCGGGTTCGGCGAGCACATGGTCCAGTGCCGGGCCGGGCCACCCGGCGGCGCCGAACCAGGCCGCGACCCGGCGGTGCACCGCGGGCAGCCGCTCAGCCCTGGTGTACGCCGCCTCGGCGAGCAGATAGGCGCGCAGCAGCGGATGGTAGGAATGCCACAGTTCCCCGGCGTCGGCGACGGTGTGCATGGGGAAGTTGGCGCGCGAGAGCTCGTCGACGATGCGCGCCGCGTGTTCCCCGGCGAGTTCCTCGGCCAGCGGCAGGCAGAACCGGGCGGGCACCGCCGTCACGAGCAGGAACTCGAGCGTCTCGGCGGGCAACGCGCCCATCAGTTCGGCCACGAGGAAATCGGCGACCGCGTGCGAGGGCCTGGCCAGCGTGGCGAGCGCGGTGGCGCGGTCGTCGGGGTCGGCCGCCAGATAGATCGCGGCGATCCGCACCAGCGCGGCCCAGCCCCGGGTGAGGGAGGACACGAGCGCGAGTTCGTCGTCGTCGAGCAGACAACCGTGCTGGGCGAACAGCCGCGTTATCCGCGCCGGCGACAGGGCGAGATCGGCGGCCCCGATCCGGGTGAGCCTGCCCTCCAGCTCCAGTGCGTGCCAGCGCAGCGGCGGGTCGAACCTGGCCGCGACCAGCACCGTCACCGTGGCGGGCAGGTGCGTGAGGAGGCGCTCGAGACCGGCGAGCTGGAGGGGGTCGGTGAGCAGGTGCGCGTCGTCGAGCACGAGGACCGACGGCTCGGCCGTGGACAGCGCGAGCGCGAGATCGGCGGCCTGGTCGACGGGCATGCACAGGGCGCCGTCGGCGACCTCGCCCGCGCGGTCGAGGGCGCGCGCGATCGCGGGGATCAGTTCGCCGCGGTCGGCCAGTTGCTCGGTGACCGTCAGCCAGGCGACGGTGGCGGCGCGGGCGCGGCGCGATCTGGTCGCCCAGTCGACGAGGGCGACGGTCTTGCCGCTGCCCGCGGGGCCGCACATCAGGACGGTGTGCCCGCCCGGGGCGTGGTCGAGGCGGGCGGTCAGCTCGGTGGACCGGACGGAGGTGCACGACAACTCCGGGATGCGGGCGGCCGCGGCACCTTCAGCAATCGCACGGTACGAGGTTGCCACCACCCACACTCCTGCGTTCGTCGCCTGTTCTCCGGGTCGATCCGCCAGCAAGTTCGACGGTAGGCCAAACCTGACCTGCGCGTTTGTCTGTCGCGAGGCGTGGGCGTGATGGTTATCAGATCGTCGTCATGACGTCGACCGACCGGAATACAGCTAACTTTCGGCAATCAGTCGGGGAGCCGGGACATGCCGAGCAGGGTGAGCCCCAGCGCGTCGATCTGGGCGAGCACGCCGCGCATGGCGGTGTTGTCGGCCAGTTCGCCGTAGAGGGTGGTGGTGCCCGTGGGCGAGTGTGCGCTGCGGCGAAGATCCGGGAAGGCGGCGACGGCGCGCTCGGACAGTTCGCCCTCGAGGACGAACTGGAAGCGAATCGGGCCCGACGTCGACATGTTTCCCAGTCTTGACGCGGGCGCGTCCGATCGCCTCATCCGCTCGGGGTGAACCTGTGGCGAACCGGTCGCGGCGCGGACACCGTGACCGGTCCGCGTCGCGGTCAGGCCTGGTCGTGGGCCCGCCGCAGCGCCGCGATGTCGAGCTTGGACATCGCGCGCAGGGCGGTGCCCACCGCGATGACGCGCTCGGCTTCGCCGGCCAGCAGCTTGGGCAGTTCGGCCGGGACGACCTGCCAGGAGACGCCGAAGCGGTCGGTCAGCCAGCCGCACGGGCCGGGCGCGCCGCCGTCGGCGGTGAGCGCGTCCCACAGGGCGTCGATCTCGTCCTGGGTATCGACGGTGATCTGCAGCGACGCCGCATCGGTGTGCGGATGCCCCGGGCCGCCGTTCATCAGGGTGACGGCGTGGCCGTCCAGGTCCAGGCTGACGACGAAGGCCGAGCCGTCGCCCTGCCGGGTGATCTCGACGACCCGCGAGTTCGGCACGGTCGCGGCGTAGAGCTCGCCCGCGGCTTCGGCGTCGGTGTCGAACCAGAGGAAAGTGCTGACGGTCATGGTGTGCTCCTTCGGTGGTGGTTGCGGTTCACCCACTGGTCGGAGCCGATACCGCCGCTTCGACACACTTCACTTCTTTTTCGGAGGCAATTTCCCGGCGTAGTCCAGACCGCGCTCGACCCACGCGCGCAAGGCCGCGTCGTCGTCGACGGTCGCGGCGGTGACGCGGAGCCAGCCACGACTCACCCGGCCGCCCATCACCATGGGCGCGACGGCGTCTCCGTCCTGGAGGGATTCGAACTCGCCGGGATCGACCCGCACCAGCAGACCGCCCTTCCCGCTGACGGCGACGGCCATGTTGCCCCCGATGAGGAACCCGAGCCCGCCGAACATCCGCTGCTCGGTGAGCGTGCGGCCCGGGTAGGCGATCTCCCGGACCCGGTCGGCGAGCTCTTCGTCATAGGCCATGGACACAGTGTGCGCCGGGGCACCGACAGGTTCACACGCCCAGCGCGGCGGCGAACATCGGCCAGGAATCGTGCACGTCGTCCTGCCAGTACGGCCAGGCGTGCGTGCCCGCGGCGCGGAAACGCACGTCGGCGGGGATGCCGAGCTGCGACAGCCGCGCGGCCAGCGGGCCGGTGCAGCTGCCCGCGACCGCCTCCATGGTGCCGCCGACCAGCAGCCGGTCGACGAGCACGCCCAGATTGCCCGCGATACTCGGATCGTTGAACGCCTCGTGCTCACCCGGCAGGCCGTTGCCCGTGGACAGGTAGATGGCGGTGCCGCGCAGGCGCTCGGCGTGCACGACCGGGTCGTTCGCCGCCCACGCCGGATCGCCGGGCCAACCCCACATATTGGTGGCGTCGGCGGCGAAGAGGGCCAGCTGGGCCCGCACCAGCGCCTGCGCCAACGGATTCGCGGTCTGCGTGCAGCCGCTGAACGCGCCCACCGCCCGGTACAGGCCCGGCGCGGCGATCGCGAGATTGAGCGCCGAGGTGGCCGACATCGACAGTCCGGCAATGGCATTGGCGCCGGTCATGCCGAAGCGGGCGTTCAGCAGCGGCGGCAGCTCGCCGGTGAGGAAGGTGGCCCACCTGTTGCGGCCCAGCATCGCGTCGTCGCGCTGCCAGTCGGTGTACATGCTGGCGCGGCCACCGATCGGGACGATCACGTTCACCGGCTTGTCGGCGAAGAATCCGGCGACATCGGTGCGCCGCATCCACGGCCCGCCGTTCTCCCCACCGTCGACCGCGTTCAGCAGGTACAGGGCAGGCGCGCCCGCGCCGGGATGCGACATCCACAGCGTGATCGGCCGGTTCATCGCCGCCGAATACACGACCACTTCCAGCTGGCGGCCACCGAGCGACCGCACGTCGAGGATTCCCGCCTCCGCCCTCGCGTCCGGCGCGAGGACCCCACAGCCGAGCAGCACGAGCACACAGCACAGGAGCTGACGCATCCTCTCAGCATGCCGCACCACACCCCCGAGATCCGGCATTGACCGGCCCGTGTTCCGACGCGGGCCGGTCGGGGGCAAACCTAGGGCATCCTCGCCGTCTCGGCCGCGGGCACGACGGCGCGCAGGACGTCGTCGATGTTCGAGGCGGCGAGGCCGAAAGTGGCACGCAGCGCGGAATCGTCGGCAACGAACTCGCGATGCGACATGTGCTTGGTCTCGAACAACTCCGCCCAGAACGGATCCTCGACGGCCAGCGCGGTGAGCTCGGCGTCCGACAGCACCGCCAGGTCCGGCTCGGGCGCGCCCGCCAGCTCGGCCAGCCTGCGCGCGGCCGCGCGCACCGTGATGGTGATCATCGGCGCGTGCCAGGCGCGGCCCCACGCGCGGTCGTCGCCCGCGACGGCGACCAGGGCCGCGGCGGCGTCGTCGATCGCGGTGAACGAGTGCGCGAGGTCCAGTTCCTGCGGCACCCGTGCCTGCTGCCCGGCCAGGACGGCGGGCTGGACCAGCAGCGAGAAGATCGACACCGCGCCTGCGCCGAGGAACTGCCCGGCCCGCACCTCGGTGACGCGCACCCTGCCCGCCTCGTGCGCCGCCAGGGCCTCGGTCCACATCCTGGCCCTGACCTCGCCCTTGCTGCCGGTGGCGGCCAGCGGCGCGTTCTCGTCGAGCACGCCGTCGACGGGGCCGTAGCCGTAGAGGTTGCCCATCATCACCAGGTCGGCGCCGACGGTTTCGGTGGCGGCGAGGATCGAACCGAACAGGGGCGGAACGGTTTCCGGCCAGGTGTGGTACGGCGGCATGGCGAGGTTGAACACGGTCCGCGCACCGGCGGCTTCGGCGATCAGGGCGTCGGTGTCGAGCGCGTCCAGGGCGACCCGGTTCACCCGGGGATGGTCGGGGCCGAGGCCGCTGCGGCTGATCATCGTCACCTGGCCACCGGTCGCGGCGAGCGAGACAGCGGTGGCGGAGGCGGTGGCGCCGCGGCCGATCACGACATGCGAGGTCATGTGAATTCCCTTTCCCAGCAACATATTTCGATGTGGCCTCCGAATTGCTCCGGGCACGGAACCAACGATGCCGGGCTGGCGCGGGCTACACTAGTGGCCGGATTGCCAGCTATCCCAAGGATCAGGCCATGAAGACTGTCGCCGTGCTCGCCGTGCCCCCGGTGAAGTCGTTCGATCTGGCCATGCCGGGCACCCTGCTGGCCTCGGCGCTCGTCGACGGCGAGCCCGGGTACCGGGTGATCGTGTGCACGGCCGAACCCGGTGTGGTGCCCGCGAATTCGGGCGGCTTCGATGTGGTGATCCCGCACGGGCTCGACACGCTCGACACCGCCGACATCGTGATAGTGCCGAGCACCGGCAGCCGCGCCGGTGTGAGCCCGGTCGTGCTGGCCGCCCTGCGCGCGGCCGTCGAGCGCGGCACGCTGGTCACCTCGATCTGCTCCGGCGCGTTCGTGCTTGCCCAGGCCGGACTCCTCGACGGCCGCACCGCGACCACGCACTGGGGACTCGCCGACGAACTGGCCGCGGCCTTCCCCGCCGTCACCGTGCGCGCCGACGCGCTGTTCATCGAGGACGGTCCGGTGACCACCTCGGCGGGCGCCGCAGCGGGAATCGACCTGTGCCTGCACCTGATCCGCGCCGACTACGGCGCCGCCGTCGCGAACGCGGCCGCGCGGGCCGCCGTGGTGACACCGGTGCGGCCCGGCGGCCAGGCCCAGTTCGTCGACACCGCGCTGCCCGCCGACGACGACCTCTCCCTCTCGGCCACCCGCACCTGGGCCATGGAGCGCCTCGACACTCCCCTGTCGCTGCGCGAACTCGCCGGGCACGCCAACACCAGCGTGCGCACCCTCACCCGCCGCTTCCACGAGGAAACCGGGCTCAGCCCGCAGAAATGGCTGCTACATCAGCGCCTGCACCGGGCCCGCGCCCTGCTCGAATCGACCTCGCTGCCGATCGAACAGGTCGCCAGGCACAGCGGGATCGGGACGGCGGAATCGTTGCGCCAGCACATGATCCGGCACCTCGGCGTGCCGCCGAGCACCTACCGGGCGAACTTCACCACGGCCCGGTAGGCGGGTACGGCTGGTAGCCCGGCGGCACGGGCGGGGCGAAGAAGGCGCCCGACCGCGGCTGCCACAGCAGCACCACGGCGCCGAGGCCGATCAGGAACGTCACGCCGGTGAAGACCATCGACTGCACGTCACCGCCGCCGGAGCCGAGACTGTTGCCGACGAACACGCCGACCACCGCGATCAGCGAGAACAGCACGTTGATGCCGAAGAACACGGTGGAGGTGATCCTGGCCCAGTTCTTCCCGGCCCGGCACGCGAACGCCATCCACACCCACAACCCCGCCGACACCGCCGAGGTGAGCAGCCCACCGCCGATCCCGGCGTACACGGCCACATCCAGATCGTTCCCGCGCAGCACCCCACCGGAGGCGTCGAGCGCCTCCTCCCGGATCTGATCGATGGTCGTCAGCATGTACGCGGCACTGAGCAGCGTCACCGCGGCACCCGCCAGCATCACGAAGAACGCCATCCGCACCGTCTCGGGCACCACGCGCGGCCCCTGCTCGCCCACCGGAACCGGCGCGTACCCACCCGGTGGCACCGCACCCGGATACGGCTGCCCGGGAACCTGACCCGCGTAAGGCAGCTGGGCCCCACCCGGGAACGACGGGACGCCCGGATACGGAGGTTGTCCACCACCGAACCCCGGATGCGGTGCCTGGCCGGGAACCTGTCCGACCGGGGTCGGCACTCCGGGAACAGCATCGGGATACGCCGCCTGATCCCCGGTCCCGGCGGCCTGGGATTGCCCGGGCACGGGGTAAGGCGGGTGCCCCGGCGCCGGATCGGGCGCGGCGCCCGGAACCGCCGGTGGATACGGAGCCTGTTCAACGCCCCCCTGACCTGGACCCGACGCAGGGTACGGCGGCGACGCACCAGCGGCATCCGAGTGCGGCGGTCGGCCAGGAACATCGGGGTGCGACGGTTGGCCAGGTACCCCCGGGTGCGACGGTTGGCCCGACACGCCAGGCGGCGGCTGTCCAGGCACGCCAGCGTGCGGCGGCTGGCCAGGGACGCCCGGCTGCGGCGGTTGGCCCGGCACGCCAGGCTGCGGCGGTTGGCCCGGCACGCCAGGCTGCGGCGGCTGGCCCGGCACGCCCGCGTACGGCGGCTGGCCAGGCACGCCCGCGTACGGCGGCTGGCCAGGCACGCCCGGGTACGGCGGCTGGCCCGGGGCGCCCGGGTAGGGCGGCACAGGTGGGTATGTGGGCTGACCGATGGCGTGAGGCGGGCCCGGTAGTGGCTGCGGGATGTGGCCCGGCGCGGGCGCCGAGGGCACCTCGTCGGGATACGACGTCAGCTCGTCCTGTGGTCGCGGATCGTGCTCCGCGGACGAATCCGGCACAGTGTCAGCCCCCTCTACGTGAAGTCAGACCAACTCTAGTCGTCCGCACAGCGACCGTCCGACCAGCGGCGATCCGCCCACCGACACGACCGCCGCACGAGCGGGGGGCTGAACGGCGGTACCGCTGTCCGCGCCCCGTCGACCGCGGCGACCATCCCGTCGACCTCGGTGACCATCCAGAGGACGCTCGAGTTACCGCGCGGACAAAGGAGATTCCGCGATCGCGCCGCTCAGCGCACGCGGACCAGGTCGCGCGCCGCGGTGCGGTAGCGGTCGGCGATCAGGCGCACGACGGCGGGGTGGACGCCGATGGGCTCGGCGACGCCGTCGGCGCCCGCGACGTGCAGGCGCTGGTGGAACAGGCCGTGGGCGAGCAAGTAGGACGCGATGAAGACGCGTTCGGCGCCCGAATCACGCAGGGCGGTGACGACTTCGGGGACCCGCGGGGTGCCGGTCGCCACGTAGGCGATGCGGACCGGCGCGCCGAGCTGTTCGGCGAGCATGCCGGCCGCGCGGCGGACATCCCGGCGGGCGCGGGCGTCGGACGACCCGGCCGCGGCGAAGACCACGGCATCGCCGGGGCGCCAGCCCGCGGCGCGCAGGCGCACCGCCATGATCCTGGTCAGCGCCGGATCGGGCCCCATCGCGGCGGTCACCGCGACCGAAGGATGACCGCTCTCCGCGACCTCGCGCGGCACGTCCTGGTAGACGTGATAGCCCGAGGCGAGGAACGCCGGAACCACCACGGCCGGACCGTCCAGATCGCGCAGAACCTCCGAAGGCGACGGACCGAGCACGTCGACGAACGCGGTGCGCAGCGCCGGATTGGGCGCTGCCCCAGCCGATTCCGCGCCGGAAACGGTGGCGCCGAGTTCGACCGCCACGGCGTCGGCGAGCGCCGCGATCATCTCCACCCCGCGCGCACTGCGGGTGCCGTGCGCCACGAGCACCAACGCCGGATCACCCGACCGCGCGGCACCGAGCACAGCACCGTCGGTCACGCCACCATCCGCAGCCGAATCACCCCACCGAACACCGTGAGTGATGCGCACCGAAGCCGGCTCGCCCGGCCGCGCGGCACTCACCAGACCCCGATCGGTTGCACGGGCCGCGGCGAACGCGCTGGCGTGCCGATGCCTGCCGGATGCGGCGGCTGTACCGGCGGCCGCGGCGGGATGTCGGTGTCGGAGCAGTCGGCGGCGTCGAGCGCGAGCCGGTAGCCGCGCTTGACCACGGTCTGGATCGCCTTGGGCGTGCCGAGTCCGGCGCGCAACCGGGCGATCGCGGTCTCCACCGCGTGGGTGTCGTCGCCACCGCCGGGCAGCGCCGAGAGCAGGTCCTCCCTGGAGACGACCCGGCCCGGCTGCCGCGCCAGCGACCGCATCAACGCCATCGGCGCCGGCGCCAGCTGCCGCACCTCGCCGTCGACGACCACGCAGCCGCCGCGCACGCTGATCAGATGACCGGCCGCGTAGATCCGGCTGGCCCGGCGCGGCAGTTCCTCGGCGACATGGCGGGCCAGCGCGCCGAGCCGCGCGCGCCCCGGCATCGTGGTCGGCACGCCGAGTTCCTCCAGCGGGGCCGCGGTGATCGGGCCGACGCAGGCCGCGAGCACCCGCCCGCGCAGCGCGTGCAGCAGCGCGTCGAGCAGGCCGGTTTCCTTGGCGCGCATCAACATCGAGGCCACGGCGGGCGCGCTGGTGAAGGTGACGCAATCCAGGCTGCCCGCCACGATCGACTCGATCATCGAGTCCATCGGACCGCGATCCGACGGCGGCTCCCACCGGTACACCGGCACGGGGACGACATCGGCGCCCGCGCAGCGCAGCACCTCGCAGAAGTCGGGGACCGGCTCCCACTCGGTGGTCGCGCCGTGCAGCTGGACCGCGATGCGCACCCCCTCCACGCCCTCGGCGAGCAGGTGGTCGAGCACCTCGGCCGAGGACTCCGAAGCGGGCGACCATTCCTCGCGCAGCTCGGCGGCCCGGATGGCGCCCTTGGCCTTGGGGCCGCGAGCCAGCATCCGGGTGGCGGCGAGCGTGTCGCGCAGCGACTCGGCCAGCCCCCAGCCCTCGGCGGCTTCCATCCAGCCGCGGAACCCGATGCCGGTGGTGGCGACCGTGATCTGCGGCGGATCGGCGATCAGCTGTTCGGTGACGCGGGCCAGCTCGGTGTCGTCGGCCAGCGGGATGATCCGGATGGCGGGCGCGGACACCACGGTCGCGCCCTTCCGGTTGAGCAACGTGCTGAATTCTTCGGCACGGCGCGCGGCGGTGACACCGATGGTGAAACCGGCCAGCGCCGGGCGGGGTTCGGTCGGCAGGGTCATGGACTCACCGGTTCGTCCGAGACCGCGACGACGCCGCCGTCGAGGCGCACGGCGTACACCGGCAGCGACTGGGTGGGGTCGTCGAGACAGCGCCCGTCGATGAGCGAGAACGCCTGCTTGAGCAGCGGCGACGCGACGACGGGCACGCCGCCGCGGTCACCGACGATGCCGCGCGACATCACCGCGGCCCGGCCGAAGGGGTCGATGTTGCCGACAGCGGCGAGGGTGCCGTCGGCGAGCAGGAACAGCGCGGCCTGCTTGCCGCCCGCGAGCAGGACGGCGACGCCGCGGCCCGGGATCAGGAAATCGAGTCGGCACGCCTGGGTCCAGGTCGTGGTCTCGGTGGTGATGGTGGGTGTATCGACAACGGTCATCGGTTCCTCCTCCGAACGCCTTATCTATTGGTACAGGCGCCCTGTTTCCGCAGCGTTAAGCGCTTATTTCGCAGCCGCGGCTGTGTTCGAGCCAACACCGACGGGCATCCCGGGCAGGCTGTCGCACGCGGGCTGCCCGCAATGCCCTCCGTGGTTACGCACGGCTGCCGCCTACGGGCATTCCGGGCAGCCCGAGCAGGACCGGCACCTTGCGCTCACCGCTGTCGTCGAACGAGATGGTCGGGTCGGCCTCCTCGGGCGCGTTGACGAAGGAGACGAACCGCGAGAGCTTGTTCTCGTCCTCGAGCACCGCGGCCCACTCGTCCTTGTAGCCCTCGACGTGCTTGGCCATGGCGGCCTCCAGGTCGGCGGCGATACCGAGGCTGTCCTCGCACACCACGGCCTTGAGGTAGTCGAGGCCGCCCTCGAGCGCCTCCTGCCAGGGCGCGGTGCGCTGCAGGCGGTCGGCGGTGCGGATGTAGAACATCAGGTAGCGGTCGATGTAGCGGATCAGCGTCTCGTCGTCGAGATCGCCTGCCAGCAGCACCGCGTGCTTGGGGGTCAGGCCGCCGTTGCCGCCGACGTAGAGGTTCCAGCCGTTCTCGGTGGCGATCACGCCGACGTCCTTGCCACGCGCCTCCGCGCACTCGCGCGCGCAGCCCGAGACGGCCAGCTTCAGCTTGTGCGGCGAGCGCAGGCCGCGGTAGCGCTTCTCCAGCAGCACGGCCATGCCGACCGAGTCCTGCTGGCCGTAGCGGCACCAGGTGGATCCGACGCAGCTCTTCACGGTGCGCAGCGACTTGCCGTAGGCGTGCCCCGACTCCATGCCCGCGTCGACCAGCCGCTTCCAGATCAGCGGCAGCTGCTCGACCGTCGCGCCGAACAGGTCGATGCGCTGACCGCCGGTGACCTTGACGTAGAGGTCGAACTCCTTGGCCACCTCACCGATCACGATCAGCTGCTCCGCGGTGACCTCGCCGCCGGGCATCCGCGGCACCACCGAGTAGGTGCCGTTCTTCTGCATGTTGGCCAGGAAGTGGTCGTTGGTGTCCTGCAGCGCGGCCTGCTCGCCGTCGAGGATGTGCTCGCTCGAGGTGGAGGCGAGGATGGAGGCGACCGTCGGCTTGCAGATGTCGCAACCCGAGCCGGTGCCGTGCTTGGCGATCAGCTCGGAGAAGGTGCGGATGCCGGTGACGTTCACGATGTCGAACAGCTCGGCGCGCGACTGGGCGAAGTGCTCACACAGCGCCTTCGACAGCGCCACACCGCTCTGCTCGAGCAGCTTCTTGATCATCGGCACGCAGCCACCACACGAGGTGCCCGCGTTGGTGCAGCTCTTCACGCCGGGGATGTCGCAGGCGCCCTCGGCGATCGCGCCGCAGATCGCGCCCTTGCTGACGTTGTTGCAGGAGCAGATCTGGGCGTCGTCGGGCAGCGCGTCGGCGCCGAGTTCGGCGCCCGCGGGCGAGATGAGCGCGGCCGCGTCGGCGGGCAGCGGACGCCCGACCAGCGGGCGCAGCGCCGCGTACTGGCTGGCGTCACCGACGAGGATGCCGCCGAGCAGGGTCTGGGCGTCGTCGGAGACGACGAGCTTGGCGTAGGTGCCCTTGGCGGCGTCGTGCAGCACGACCGAGAGCGCGCCCTCGGTGGTGGCGTGCGCATCGCCGAAGGAGGCCACGTCCACGCCCATCAGCTTGAGCTTGGTGGACATGTCGGCGCCGGGGAACTCCCCCGCGCCGCCGAGCAGCCGGTCGGCCACGATCTCGGCGGTGGTGTAGCCCGGCGCGACCAGGCCGTAGCAGACACCCTCGACCGCGGCGCACTCGCCGATCGCCCAGATGTGCGGGTCGGAGGTCTGCAAGCCGACATCGGTGAGGATGCCGCCGCGCGGGCCGAGCTCGAGGCCCGCGTCCTTGGCGACGCTGTCGTGCGGACGGATACCCGCGGAGAACACCACCAGCGAGGCGTGGATCTCCGACTCGTCGGACAGGTGCAGCGTGACCCCGCCGGTCTCCTCCTCGATCGACTCGATCTTGGCGGTGCCGACGCCGGTGTGCACGTTCAGGCCGATGTCGGAGACCAGCTTCTCCAGGATCGCGCCACCACCGGCGTCGACCTGGGCGGGCATCAGGCGGTCGTTGTATTCGATGACGTGCGGGGTCATCCCCATCAGGCGCAGCGCGTTGGCCGCCTCGAGGCCGAGCAGACCACCACCGATGACCACGCCGTGCGCGCCGGGACCGGCGGCCTCGGCGGCGGCGCGGATGCCGTCGAGATCCTCGATCGTGCGGTAGACGAAGCACTCGGGCAGATCGTGGCCGGGCACCGGCGGCACGAAGGCGTAGGAGCCGGTCGCCATCACCAGCGCGTCGTAGGCGATGACCTCGCCGGTGGAGCTGGTGACGGTCTTGGCCGCGCGGTCGATGGACTCACCGCGCTGGCCGAGCCGCAGCTCGACCAGGTCGTCGCCGTCGTAGGAGTTGCCGGGCAGCGCCAGCTCCTCGGGGTTCCAGTTGCCGACGTAGTAGGACAGGCCGACCCGGTCGTAGGCGGGCAGCTTCTCCTCAGACAGGACGACGATGCGCCACTGCCCTGCCTCGTCGCGGGACCGCAGTGCCTCGACGAAACGGTGTCCGACCATGCCGTGGCCGACCACGACCACTGTCTTGCGCGTGCTGTTCATGAGGGTGACCTCCAAGGTGTGGGCCGGTTGTCAGCGAGCCGACGAAGCGGTGTGTTCGGCCTCGAGGACCAGGGACTCGGCCTCGACCACGACATCGGCGTCAGCGGACAGGCGGGGACGGCGCAGGAACACCGTCCAGGTGACCGCGGCGCAGACCACGTAGAAGGCGAGGAACACCCAGAACGCGGTGGTCGCGGAGTTGGTGGAGGAGTAGGACGAGCGCAGCACCATGTTGATGCCGACGCCGCCGAGGGCGCCGATCGCGCCGACGAACCCGATGAGGGCGCCCGCGGTGTTCTGCGACCAGGCGGCCCGCTCGGTGCGCGAGAGCGGCAGGCTCTTCGACTTGGCCTCGAACACCGACGGGATGATCTTGGTGACGGCGCCGTTGCCGAAACCGGAGAGCACGAACAGCGCGATGAAGCCGATGACCAGGACCGTCATGGTCGCCCCCGAGGCGATGCCGTTGTTGCGATCGGCCATCGTCGAGGCGGCGATCACGATCAGCGCGGCCGCCATCATGGCGCCGAAGGTGCCGAGCGCGACCTTGCTGCCGCCGATCCGGTCGGCCATCTTGCCGCCGTAGGGGCGCGACAGCGAGCCGAGCAGCGGGCCGATGAAGGCGATCGAGGCGGCGTGCACGGCGGCCTGCGCGGCGGTGTCGCCACCGGCCTTGAAGCTGATCTGCAGAATCTGGCCGAAGGCGAAGCTGTAGCCGATGAACGAACCGAAGGTGCCGATGTAGAGGAAGGCGATCGCCCACGACTGCGGCACCCGCAGCGCCTTGCCCATGTAGGACAGGTCCGCCTGCTGGTTGGTCAGGTTGTCCATGAAGAGGGCGGCGCCGACCGCGGTCAGGCCGACGAACACCAGGTAGATCGCGCAGATGACCGAGGCGTGGTCGCCACCGAGGGTGACCAGCACCAGCAGCCCGAGCAACTGGATCACCGGGACGCCGATGTTGCCGCCACCGGCGTTCACGCCCAGCGCCCAGCCCTTGAGCCGCTGCGGGTAGAAGGCGTTGATGTTGGTCATCGAGGAGGCGAAGTTGCCGCCACCGAAGCCGGCGAACGCGGCCACGATCAGGAAGGTCGTGTACGAGGTGCCGGGCTGGTTGACGAAATACAGCGTCAACAGCAGCGGGATCAGCAGCATCAGCGCGCTGAAGATCGTCCAGTTGCGACCGCCGAAACGGGCCGTCGCCACCGTGTAGGGGATCCGCAGAAATGCGCCGACCAGGGTCGGCATGGCGACCAGGAAGAACTTCCCCGCCGCGTCGATGCCGTACTTGTCGGTGGGCATGAACAGCACCATCACCGACCAGATCGACCACACCGAGAACCCGATGTGTTCGGCGATCACCGACCAGATCAGGTTGCGCTTGGCGATGTCCTTGCCGCCGGCCTCCCAGGCCGCGACATCTTCGGCATCCCAGTCCGCGATGTCGTGGTTACGCTGCAGCGTCCTCAAGTTGGGCCTCCCAAAAGTGCGATGGCCCAACGGTAGGAAATGGGTATTGCCGGAATGCTGCGGGAAATGTCGCCCGAATCAACGGTTTCTCACGATTCCCGGTTGCCGGGGGTGAGATCGGAACGTTTGTTTCCGCCGTGTGACACAACGATTTCCGCGGGTAAGGAAGCGGCGAGAATTCGCGGTGTGCGCCGGTGAGGGTGTGAGCTACGCCGCTTCGAGCGACTCTAGAACAGAGCCGCCGAAAGCGCACTTCGAGAAATGACCGACGGTGAGGAGTTCGCGGTCACCAGGTCTCTTCGAGCATGCGTGGCTTGCACGCCTGCCAGGCACCCGCGAGCAGAATGCCGAGCGCGACAACGAGCAGACTGAACGGGGCGAGCCAGCCACCGGTCCAGGTGTGCAGCATGCCGAACAGCAGCGGACCGACGCAGGCGACGGCATAACCGACGCCCTGGGTGAACCCGGACAGCGCCGCCGAGCCCCGCGGGGTGCGGGTGCGCAGGTTGATCAGGGTCAGCGCCATGGGGAAGGTGCTCGGGCCGAGGCCGAGCAGCACCACCCACAGCACCGGCGCGCCCATGGGGGCGATCAGCAGGCCCGCGAAGGCGAGGACGAACAGCGCGACGCAGCCGACGACCACCGGGAACGGGTTGCGCATCCGCGAGACCACGGTCGGTGCGGCCAGCGCGGGGATCAGGCCCATCAGCGCGAACAGCCCGACCATGCTGCCGCCGAAGCCGGCGCTCGCGCCCGCGTCGGACAGGATCTTGGGCAGCCAGGCGAACATGGCGTAGGTGGTCAGCGAGGTCATGCCGAACATCGCGGCCATGCCCCAGGCCAGCGGCGAACGCCAGATCTTGCCCGCGGCGGGCGCGGGTTCGGCGGGCAGCGCGGTAACGTCGACCAGGTCGCGACCCTTGCGGTCGCGCAGCACGAACAGCCACGGCACGGCGGCGGCGAAGCCGACCAGCGCCCACACGCCCATCGAGATCCGCCAGCCGTGGTCCTCGGCCAGCGGCACCGCGACGAAGGCGGGCACGACTGTGCTCAGCTGCACCATCACGATGTAGAGGGAGCTGATCGCGGCCAGCCGGTCGGCGAAATAGCGCTTCACCAGCGGCGGGATCACCACGTTGCCGATGCCCATGCCGAGCAGGACCACGGCGGAGAAGGCCAGCAGTTCGCCGGTGCTGTGCGCGAACACCCTGGTCAGCGAGCCGACACCGGCGAGCAGCATGGCGATCAGGACCGTGCGCTCGAGCCCGTACCGGCGCACGAGCACCGGCGTGACCAGTCCCGCGACGGCGAACATGGCGGTCGGCAGCATGCCGAAGACGCCGACGATCGCCGTCCCGAATCCGACATCGGCGCCGATCTCCTCCGCCAGCGGACTGAACGCGGTGACCGCGGCCCGCAGCGTCAGCGCGGACATGACGATGGCCGCGAGAACCAGCAGCCGCCCCTCGATCAACGATCGACGGCTGATGCGTCCCTCGTCGACAACGACCTCCGACTCGAGGTCACGCGGGTGTGGGGCGGTGGCGGATTCGTGGAGTGGCGGCACCACGAAATCATAGGATGACCCGATGACCATCGCCAAGCCTCTGTGAGCAATCTCCAACGGGAGATCTGCCCCGCCCCCGAGTCCGGCCGAAAGTCACCGGGCGGCGGGCCAAGTACCCTTGCTGACGTGCAACCCGTCCGGCGAACCAGCCTCATCGCCCAGGTCACCGAGCAGCTTCGGGCCGAAATCCGTTCCGGCCGTTGGCCAGTCGGCCAACGGATACCCACCGAACCGGAGCTCACCGAGCTCACCGGGACCGGGCGCAACACCGTCCGCGAGGGCGTGCAAGCCCTCGTCCACGCAGGAATGCTCGAGCGCCGTCAGGGCTCGGGCACCTATGTGATCGCCACCTCGGAGGTCGGCGGCACCCTGGCGAAGTACTTCGCCGACGCCGAGGAGCGCGACATCCTCGAGCTGCGGCAGGCCCTCGACACCACCGCGGCCGGTCTGGCCGCGCGGCGCCGCGACGACACCGACATCGCCAACCTGCGCCGCCTGCTGGCCGAACGCAGCAACCGCACCTGGAACGAGCCCGACCCGGTGGCCATCGCCGCCGACGTAGAACTGCACCGCGCGATCGTCGTCGCCAGCCACAACGCGGTGTACCTGGAGTTCTACGATTCGCTGCTGCCGATCATCGAGCAGGTGATCCACGCGCGGACCTCCCGCTCCGACGACGCCTACGACACCGAGCACGCCGAACTGGTGCAGGCCGTCATCGACGGCGACGCCGACAAGGCGATGCAGGCCACCCGCTGCTTCCTGGCCACCCTCATCGGCCAGTACCCCGATCGCTGATGTAACCGGACGGTCACCAGCCGCCGATTTCCCCGGTGAGCCCGAGTTGGCTGGATCGTCACCTGAGGCCACGGCTACGCAACAACCACTTCCTACCGTTGACTCGACCCCGCGCCACGCGCTCGATCGAGAGGAAGCCGATGACCGCGATTGCCGCCACCGGCCAGGAGACGGACAACCCGTCCTTCACATATGAGAAGAAGGGTCGCTGGCTGACCCACTGGGAACCCGACAACCTGAAATTCTGGGAATCCGGCGGTAAGCAGACCGCCCGCAAGAATCTGATCTTCTCCGTCTTCGCCGAGAATCTCGGCTTCAGTGTCTGGGTCATCTGGGGCACGGTCGTCACCAGCATGGGCGCCGCGGGCTTCGGATTCCTCGAAGGCCTCGGCAAGGGCAACCCGGTCGCCGTGAGCAACGCCCTGCTGCTGACCTCGACGCCGACCCTGGTCGGCGCGGCCCTGCGCATCCCCTACACCTTCGCGATCCCCCGATTCGGCGGGCGGGCGTTCACCGCGTTCAGCGCGGCCATGCTGCTCATCCCGACGCTGGGCCTGGCCTACTTCGTCAACCAGCCCGGCACGCCGATGTGGGTGTTCCTGATCCTCGCCGCGCTCGCCGGTTTCGGTGGCGGCAACTTCTCCTCCTCGATGGCCAACATCTCGTTCTTCTTCCCCGAGGGCAAGAAGGGCGCCGCGCTCGGCATCAACGCCGCGGGCGGCAATCTCGGTGTCGCGCAGACCCAGCTGGTGCTGCCGCTGCTGATCACCCTGGGCACGCACCTGACGGCCAAGGACCCGGCGGGCTACCGGTTCGGCATCACACTCGCTGTGCTGGTGTGGATTCCGTTCATCCTGGTCGCCACGTTCGGCGCGCTGCGCTACATGGACTCGATCACCAACGCCAAGTCCGACGGCAAGTCCTACCGGCTGGCGCTGACCAATCCGCACACGTGGATCATGTCGTTCCTCTACATCGGCACCTTCGGCTCGTTCATCGGCTTCTCCTTCGCCTTCCCCACCCTGATCAAGGCGAACTTCCCCGACCTGGCCAAGATCGGCTGGATCACCACGCTGGGCAACCTGGCCTTCCTCGGCGCGCTGGTCGGCTCGTTCAGCCGTCCGTTCGGCGGCTGGGTCTCGGACAAGGTCGGTGGCGCCAAGATCACCGTCTTCGTGTTCTCCGGCATGGCCGTCGCCGTCGCGCTGATCATGGTGGCGCTGGACCTGAAGAGCTTCCCGCTCTACCTGGCCGCGTTCCTGCTGCTGTTCGTGCTCACCGGCATCGGCAACGGCTCGACCTACCGGATGATCCCGTCCATCTTCAGCGCCACCGCCAAGAAGCACGCCTCCGAACACGGCCTCGACCTCACCGAGGCCAATGCCTCGGCCCGCCGCCAGGCCGGCGCCGCGATCGGTGTCATCGGCGCGATCGGCGCCTCCGGCGGCTACCTCCTGCAGCAGGCACTTCGCCTGTCCAACATCAACTTCGGCACCATGGCCCCCGCCTTCTGGGCCTACGCGGGCGCCTTCCTGGTGATGGCCGCCGTCACCTGGTGGTACTACCTGCGCAGCTCCTTCGCCATCGAGAAGGCCCCCTCCCTGGCCTACGCCAACGTCTGATCCCCCAGCTCACCGACCACGAAGGCCGCGCCCGGGTTCCCCTCCCCGGACGCGGCCTTCGGCTGTGTGCCAACACCTTTCGGCCATCGTGGTGGCCGCGGCCGATGCCGCGCTCTACTCTGGAAAGCAGACTTGCACCGGGGCGGCAGAGGTGAGCGGTATTGAACATCTCGAACGAGCAGGCAGAGCTACGATTCCGGTCCGCCACCATCGATGATCTGGCCGCCATCGCCGAACTCGAGTCGGAAGAATTCGTGCCGCTGGCCTACCCCTATTTCGCGCTGCGGCAATTGTTCGATATTCACGGATCACAATGGGTGGTCGCCGATCTGGACGGTTCGATCTGCGGGTACGCGCTCGTCGCGGTCGGCAGGCGCAGCGCGTGGCTGATCGGGTTGGCCGTGTCGGCGCGGTTTCAGGGCCAGGGGCTGGGCCGGTCATTACTCGACCGCGCGCTCGCACGCTGCCGGTCCTCGCAGGTGGAGGCCATCTTCATCACCGTGCGGCCGTCGAATGTGCCCGCGGCCAATCTCTACAAGGACTCCGGCTTCACCTGGCTCGACCACGAGGAACAGTACTTCGGGGCGGGTGAGCCACGAGACCTGTTGGTACACCGAATATCTCCTGAGTGGTCCGCCGCCGACCCGGCCGATCGGCGCTGGCGTAAAGATCGCGGACCGGTCGACGACGGATGACCGAGTACGCCGAACACGACCGGCTCGGCGATTTCGTCGCCTCCAAGACCACGCTCATCCGCAGGCACGCCGGGGCTTTCGCCGAGGTGATCGCCGATTTCCAGCGCGCGCCCGGCGCCGCCACCGAATACACCCTGCTCGACGAGCTCAACCACCGCGTGGAACAGTTTCTCGCCGACTATGTTCCGCCGTCCACCCGCCGGGTCGGCGACAGCCTCGTCTTCGCCCACCTCTACCGCGACGCCGACCCCGACGTGCTGGACAACGCGGGACGCGAACTGGCCTGCGAGACCGTGCTCACCGCGCTGTTCGCCGCCGAGGTCGAATTCCGTGGCCCGCTGCGCCTGAGCCGCACCCAGTCCACCCTGCTCGCCGAGGTGTACGAGGAACTCGGCGAACAGCTTTCGGCACATCGGCTTCCCGCACACGCCGCCCTCGCCTACCGGCAGGCCTACCGCCTGCACACCATCACCGAGAACCCGCGCGGCCAGGACCGGTGCGGGCTGAACATGGCGCGGGCCAAGACCAGGGCGCGCACCCCCCGCTGGCGGCGGCTGCCCGGCATCGTCTCGGATCTGTTGTGCGGCTACGGGTATCGGCCGTTCCTGCTGCTGGCCTGGATCGCACTCGAGATCGCGGTGTTCGTCGCGGTCTTCTACCTGTCCAGCACCGGGATCGGGTTCGCCACGGCCACCAGGGTGGGGCTGCTCAACTTCCTGAATCCGGTGGGCACCGACGACCTGCCCGCGCTCAGCACCTTCGCGCAGGCGACGCTGATCGTCGAATCGTACGCGGGCATCGTGTCGACCTCGGTGTTCTTCGCCCTGCTGGTGCGCCAGCTGTTCCGGCTCTGATCACCAGCGGGTCTGGCTGCGGGTCAGCGCGCCGAGCGTGGCCACCGCCACCCGGTCGCGCAGCTGCCCGATCCGCGAATTCCACTGCACGGTGAAACCGGGATCGCTCTCCAGACCCGTCCACAGGCCGCGCAGCGGCGCCGGTGTGAACGCGCCGGGCAGCCACAGGTGGACCAGGTGTTCCAGCAGCGGGGTGAGCACCTGGGCGGGGGAACTGCGCGAGAGCTCGGCCATCTCGGCCTCGTCGATCACCTCGGTGAGCACGGTGAGCAACCAGTCGTGCATGGCCAGGTCTTCGCAGAAGCGTTGCACCGCGGGCAGTTCCGCGTCGTCGCCGACGACGACCGAGGCGAGTCTGGTCTCGTCGTCGACGAGCACGAACGACATGCTCGGCGCCGCCCCGCGCTCCACCCTGGCGGCCCAGCGCAACCGGGACGCGCCGGTCTGGATGGGCGGCTTCTGGTTCAGCATCGGGTCGGTGCGCACCCGCATGTGCAGGCGGGCCGCGATCGCACCGGGGTCGAGCGTGGCCACGGTCGGATCACCGGGACCGAGGAAGCCGTCGACGAGCTGGGCGCCGATGTCGGCGGGAATCCTGGTGAGGATCTCGACGAGGCCGATCCGGCTCAGATAGTGGCCCCAGCCGCGCCGGTGCGTGCCCTCACCCGCGGTGACGGTGGCCATGGCCGAACTCTGCAGAATCCGGCCGCCGAGCACGACCGCGTGCGCCGCGACGGTGCCGACCCCGCGGACGCGGCCACGCGACGGTGTGGCGAGCCTGCAGTCGACCCCCTCGGCGATGACCGGGGATTGCGCCCAGCTCACCGGCCGCTCGCGCGATTGCACGCGGCGGCCGCGAACCAGGGTCAGCAATTCCGCCGCCGACCCGCGGCTCAGAGCCGCCGACTCCGGGAGCAGGCCGGTGCGCACTTCACCCAGAAGTGCCAGCGGACCACCGCTGAGTTGCATTGCTGCAGCGTAACCGGTCGCCCGTGCCACGGCACGGTGATCACACGGTGCTGAGGAAGAAATGCGAGAGGCGGTCGGTGACGTCGTCGGTCACGGTGATGCCCTGCTCGCTCGCGCGCCGGGCGATGAGCGCGACGACGGCGTGGTCGGGCTGGACGTGATCGAGAATCATCCGCACCGCGTGTTCGATGCCCACGTACCGCTGCGGCAGCAGCGACAGCGACCGGAACGCGGCGAACGGCGCCGCCCGTTCCTGGAGCCGGATCACACTCGGGAAGTCCTCCCAGCGCGCGGGCCAGGCGTGCTCGGGCCCCCAGTACTCGGCGTCGACGACGGCTCTGCCCTCATAGCGCAGCATCCCCAGCCGCAGCAGCTGCCAGACCGAGGCCAGGAACGGACATGACCAGAGCACGTCCTGCCCGGCGCGGTCGCGCCACATCTCGACGTCGAGGAAGATCGAGTGATTGCGCGCCGCGAACTCCACCGGCGGCCGGTAGTTGACCTCCATGGCCTGGCCCGGCTCGTGGTCGCTGGAGCGTTCACCGTTGCACAGCCAGCCCGATTCCGCGGTCGGTGGGCGCCGCCCGGTGCTGCCCGGAGCGGGTTCGGCGACGATCGAGTCGGCGACCATCTGCGCCAGCGGAATCCGCGGTTCCTCGTGCTGCCTGCGCAGATACCTGCTGCATCCGGCCTCGCTGGCCAGGTAGTCGATCCGGACGCCGCACTCGCGGGCGATGCGCAGCAGTTTGGGCACGATCTGCCGGGGGTCGGCGTCGGTCTGGAAGTAGTCGTCGAGCAGGAAACAGGTGCTCACCCGCACGCGCGCCGGGCCGCCCGCGACCTCGGCGAATTCCTGCCTGGCGATGTCGGTGAACGCCTCGAGCAGCGGGGCGACCTTGCGGAACTGGGCGGCGATGGCCGTTTCGCCGTTGAGCAGATCCGACATGTAGAAGTGCCCGACCTCGATCGACAGATGCGCGAGCGGAACGTCCTCGACCCGCACGGACGCCGTCGACTCGGCGTAGACGGCGCCACCCACCACTGCAACCCCTTGCCTACCCGACCGGACAGAACCGGAGCGGATTCTAACGCTAGACGCGTACCCAGGTCGCGCGATCCCACAGCCGCCGCGCCAATTCCTCGAACGCCTCCACCGTCGCGCGATTGGCGATGCCCGCGTTGACATCCGCATCGAGCACGATCTGCTCGCGCCACTGCAGGACCGGCTCCACGGGGGTCTCCCCCAGCAGCGCGCCGGCGCCGAGGCGGTATTCGGCGGCGAGCGATCGCAGCGCGTCGTTCTGCTTGAGCAACCAGGCCGCCTGCGGGCCGCCGCTGGCCGCGTGCTCGTCGGTGACGCGCGGAACGGCGGTGCGCACGTAGCGGATCCGGGCCAGCAGGTCGTCGGGGGCGTAGCCGAGTTCCACCCCGGTCTTCAACAGGCCCTTGGGCCCGTGGACCAGGCCCTGGGCGGCCATCAGGTGCTGGCGGGTCCAGCGGTGGTAGACCAGCCAGCACACCTCCTTGTCCGGCATGTCCTGCGGCCGCGTCGCTTCCAGCGCGATCTGCATGGCCACCGACCGGCCCGCGCTCAGGTCGACGATCACCACCTTGTAGGTGCTGTCGAGGTCGAGCAGCAGTTCCCGGCAGCGGCGCACCACGTGCTGGTCGTTGGCCGACATGGCCTCGCCGCCGCCCTCGTCACCCGGCAGCAGCACCAGCTTGCCGCCGCGAGATCGCTGGCTGCGCAGGGCATCCCGATTGGTGTTGGCCCGCACGTCGATGCGCTGCGGCAGGGTGTTGTGACCGCGCAGATACGAGTGCAGGCCGCTGCCCGGCTGGGTGCCGCGTTCGACGGCGCTGATCTCGAACAGCGCGCCCGCCGTGGGTGAGCCGAAGTCGAAATCCAGATAGGCCGTGCTGATGCCGCGCAGCCCGAGCCGGTAGGCCAGATTGCAACTGGTCACCGACCGTCCGGTGCCGCCCTTGTCCGAGGTGGCGAAAACGATCATCGGGTCAGGTGCTCCTCATCGCGTCGAGACGAGCGTAGGCGAGCCGGTCGAGTTCGATCAGGGCCGCCGAGGCGAGCGTGAACGCCGTCCCCGGTTGCAGATTCACCACATCTCTGGCCCTGGCCAGCTGCTGCTCGACACCGTCGAGCGCGGTGCGATTGGCCGAGGTGTCCTCGACGCTGACATTGAGCATCTCCTGATTGAGCAGGTGCTCGGCCTCGTTGAGCAGTTCGACGGCGCGCACGACCATGGCGGGCGAGCGCAGCGGCGGCTCGCGATAGGTGCGGTCGGCGGTGACCAGGCATTCGATGACGCGCTCGGTCATGTACCACGAGGGGCGAGTCTGACCCGGCGCGGCCGCGGTGCCGAAGACGGCACCGGGGTCGTCCCACAGGCCCGCGGCATCACCCTCGGAGATCATGCGCAGGTCGAGATGGTCCATCACCTTCTTGGCCAGTTCCATCAGCCGGTCGCGCGCGGTGATGTTGCCGGACAGGCGCGCCGCCTGCAGACTGCGCTTGAGCAGCACGGGCGCGAAGTCCGAGGCGATCCACTCCAGCCGGGGGCCGCCGCCTTCGACGAGTTCGCTGCCGCGCAACGTCATCCGGACACCGGGATGGTGCAGCGCCACCGACGGGTCGTCCTGGGTGGTCCGCCGGATGATGCGCCCGCGCCGGGCGAGCTCGTCGAAGATGCCGATCGCGCGGGTCAGGTCGTCGTCGGAGGCCGTGCGGGCGACCAGTTCCTGGATCAGCACCGCGGACACGATCAGGGAGAAGTAGTCCGATTCCTCGCCGTCGGAGGTCCGCCACGGGATGTCCTCCAGTGGCCAGGTGCCGCTGCCGAACCGGGCGACGGTGGCCCAGTAGCGCTGGGTGATGTCCCAGCGGATGCGCAGCGCCTCGGCCAGGCGGTACTGGGTGTCGTCGAGCAGGTCGAGCTCTCGGGTGCGCTGGGAGAGCACGTCGTTGATGCCGTCGAGCGCGGTGATGGTGAAGTAGAGGTAGGGGCGGGGGTCGGCGTAGCCGATGCTGGAACCGATCTCGTCGGGCACGAAGTCGACCGGGTCGGCGCCCTGCACCACGCCCCAGCTCCACCCGCACTCGAAGAGCAGGTCCTCGTCGTCGAGTTCGGATTCCGGCGCCCGGCCGAGCGTGACGTCGTTGCGCAGGCGGGCACGCACGCGATCGAGGCTGCGGGCCACCGCGTCGACGACCGCCTTCTCCGACTGGCCCGACTGGTTGAGCATGCCGAGCATCACCTTGCCCGCGGGCGAGCGCGGCGAGGCCGTGTTGACCACGAAACTGCGCACCAGGCCCGTCATCGCGGCCGTCAGTCGGGTACTCAAACCCGCGCTCAGCTCGGTGATCCGGGCGCTGACGTCCTTGCGTCGCTCGGTACGCGCCCACCGGTCGAACACGCGCGCGAAGCCGAGGGCCGCGATGCACAGCGTCACCGACATCGAGTAGCCGTCCACGACTTCGAGGGTGTGCTGGGCCTGGGTCGGTTCACCGTCATCGGGAGCGCGCAGGTAGCTGCCCGCGTCGAAGCGCGGCACACCGTCGGGATCGGTGTTGCGGGCGAGGTATTCCTCGACGAGGCCGAGCACGGTGATGCCGATCCTGGCCTGGCCGCCGAAGGCCTCCAGGACGAACTTCACGTCGTCGGACATGGCCTCCGGCCGGTCCAGCGCGAAGCTCTCGATCTCGGTCGCCGGATAGAGCAGGCACAGCAGCTGCTCGGAATCACTGATCGAATTCGCGCCGAGGACACCGTCCCAATGCCATTTCTCGTCCCGGTAGCAGGCCGAGAGCATGGCGCTCCAAATGTCCAGAATCTGTTGTCTGGGCTGGATTCTCACCCGCAGCAATCCTCACCGCTCGTGACGGGCCGCGGTGGGTCCCCCGGTCCGGCGCAGGACACATGGCGGCGATGCTCGATGAAGATAGCACGCGCTATGTCAGGAAACGTTGGGTCTCAATGGATTTGAAACCACATCCGACCCATCGGTCACGATCGGCGCAATCCGCCCTTACAGTGCCAAACGGACCATGTCGGCGGTGCGGGCCAGGCCGGGGAAGGCCTCCGGGGTGGAGCGGGGGTGCAGGGCGTGCACGGCCAGGCGGAAGATCAAGGCGCGCAACAGCATCTGCGGCCATTCGGGCAGGGTCGACCAGCGGTCGAGGAGGCCGTCGTCGCCGCCACCCCAGGCCAGGGCGTCCACGACGACCACGCCGGCCGCCCAGGCCGCCGGCCGCCAGTAGGGGGTGATGTCGGTGAGACCAGGCGTATGCGCGCCGGAGAACAGGACGGTGCCGAACAGATCGCCGTGCACCAGCTGGTCGGGGCTGCGCACCGGCTTGCGCAGGGTGGCCAGCTGGCCGATCAGTTCCAGGCTGCGCTGACCGTCGGGGGTCGGGGCGATGGGCACGCCGCCCGCGCGCAGGCTGCGCAGCGGCACCGACTCCCAGGCGGCGCGGTCGGCCGCGACGAACACGTCGACGTCGACCCACGGCGCGACCGGCGGCTGGACCAGGAAACGTGGCCGTTCCAATTGCGCTGTGGCCTTGTGCAATCGCAGCGAGACCGACACGACCTCGTCGTGCCGTGGCTCCGGGGCGCCATCGATGTAGGTGTCGGCCCGCCAGCCGGAGACCACGTACCTGCCGTCGGTGGCGCGCACCGGCCGAGCCAACCGCACGCCGTCGACCACCAGCGTCTCGCGCACCTTCGCCGACCAGGCGGCCCGCGCGTGATCGGCGACCGGGCTCAGCACCACCTCACCCAGCCGCCAGCCGCCGTCCCAATCGCCCAGGGACACCGGTGTCACTTCGCGAAGCCCGAATGTGGCTCGCACATGTTCGGGAGGTTCGACTGAGGTCACGGCCGTACCGTAACCCCGGTGCCGCCGCCGAAGCCCGAAGCCACGCTGGCACACCGGCACATTGCGACCTCGCCGCAATCTTCGGCGAGGTCGGCAACGGCGCAGCTACTCGATCAGTACACCGGCAGCGACGGATCCACCTGCTTGGCCCAGGCGACGACGCCGCCCTGCAGGTGCGTGGCGTCGGCGAAACCGGCGCGCTTGAGCGCGGCCAGCGCCTCGGCCGAACGGATACCGGTCTTGCAGTGCAACACGATCGGCTTGTTCTGCGGCAGCTCGGCCAGTGCCTCGCCGGACAGGATGCGGTCCTTGGGGATCAGGGTCGCGCCCTGGATGTGCACGATGTCCCACTCGACCGGCTCGCGCACATCGATCAGCTCGATCTTGTCGGCGTCGAGCAGGTCCTTCAGCTCGGCGGCGGTGATCGTCGAGCCGGCCGCGGCGGCCATGCCCTCCTCCGAGACCACACCGCAGAACGCCTCGTAGTCGATCAGTTCGGTGATCGGCTGACGTTCGGGATCGCGGCGCAGCTTGATGGTGCGGTAGTTCATGTCCAGTGCGTCGTAGACCATCAGGCGGCCAAGCAGCGTCTCACCGATGCCGGTGATGAGCTTGATCGCCTCGGTCACCATCACCGAACCGATCGAGGCGCACAGCACGCCGAGCACGCCGCCCTCGGCGCAGGAGGGGACCATGCCCGGCGGCGGGGCCTCCGGGTACAGGTCGCGGTAGTTGATGCCGCGGCCGTCGGGGGCGTCCTCCCAGAACACCGAGACCTGTCCCTCGAAGCGGTAGATCGAGCCCCACACGTAGGGCTTGCCCGCGAGGACGGCGGCGTCGTTGACCAGGTAGCGGGTGGCGAAGTTGTCGGTGCCGTCGACGATCAGGTCGTACTCACGGAACAACTCGACCGCGTTGTCGGGCTCGAGGCGGATCTTGTGCAGCCGCACGTCGATGCCGGAGTTGATCTCCAGGATCGAATCGCGGGCGCTGTCGGCCTTGGACCGGCCGATGTCGGACTCACCGTGGATGACCTGGCGCTGCAGGTTCGACATGTCGACCTCGTCGAACTCGACGATGCCGAGGGTGCCGACCCCGGCCGCGGCCAGGTAGAGCAGCGCGGGCGAGCCGAGGCCACCGGCGCCGATCACGAGCACCTTGGCGTTCTTCAACCGCTTCTGACCGTCGACGCCCAGATCGGGGATGATCAGGTGCCTGCTGTAGCGGGCGACCTCGTCCTTGGTCAGTTCCGCGGCCGGCTCGACGAGCGGCGGCAGAGACCCGTTCAATGACACGTCAGAGCTCCTGTATCTATGGCGGCTGGCGCCGCGGGGTTTCGGCCTCGTGACCTCGCCGCCGCGGGGCGATTCTGCGGCTGCGCCGTTACGCCTCGCCCCGCGGCGGCGAGGCGGCCGAAACCCGTGCGGGTGGGCAATCGTGTCAACGTCGCCCGGCGCCGGGTTCTTCCCGTCCATCGTCGCGCATCACCCTGTGGGTCAGCCCCTCGGGTACGGCCAGGGGTTGAAGCGGCAGGTCTTGCCGTCGGCGGGGACCACGCCGTGCGGATCGAGCTGGGCGATGTCGTTGTTCCTGGTGCCGAAGGTCTGCTGCATCATGATCGGCGCGAGCCCGCCGTCGCTCTCGCAGGGCTGGTGGCCGTGGTAGCCGATGGCGTGGCCGACCTCGTGGTTGACCAGGTACTGCCGATACGAGCCGATGTCGCCGTCGAAGGCGAGCGCGCCGCGCACCCAGCGCACCTCCGAGAGCACCACCCGGTCGATGTCGGCGTTGTAGCAGGACGAGTCGATCGGGATCTCGAATCCGCAGGCGGCGCGGGTGCTCTCGCGCGAGGACAGCGAGAGCCGGAAGTCGGGCTCGCCGGCGTCGACGCGCTGGAAGGCGAAGCGGGGATCGTTGGTCCAGCTCTTCGGGTTGGCCAGGGTGGTCTCGATCATCTTCGCCACGGCCGCGTCCCCACCGAAGGGGGTGGTGTCGATGCCGTCCTCCACCTCGACGGTGTAGCGGAAGACGCGTTCGGTGCCCGCGCCCACCTGGGCCGTGGTGCCTGGCACGACATGCCAGGTGCCCGCGGCCCGTTCGACGAACTCGCCGCCCTCCGGCAGCGCGCCCAGCGGCAGATCGGCGGGGAACTTCCCGTCGCCCTCGGGCGGCGCGCCGATGATGCCGGATTGCGCGACACCGGGACTGAGCGCGCCGAAGCCGGGTTCGGCGGGCGGGGCGGTGCGCCCGGCGCGCGCGGCGTCGACGACGACGAGCACCGTCACGGCGAGCAGCACCGGCAGCGCGTAGGCGCGCCAGCCGTAGCGGGAGACGAATCGGCCGAGCGCGCTCTGCTTCTTCGCGTCGCGCTGCGGGCTGCGCGGCCTGCCGGTGTCGGCGTCGGTGGGGTCCCAGCGGGCGCGCAGCGGCTGGCGGGATCGGTCGGCGGGCTGATACAGCCCCAGCGGGTCGTAGACCTCGAGTTCTCGCCCTTCTGGCGCCGATGTCACAGCACCGGACTCGGTGGGTGGCGTGGGGCGAGCGGCATCGCGCCCGCCGCCGGATGGTCGTTCCGGGCGGTCGGTCACCCCACCAGATTCTCACAGTGGGTCGGTGGGCCCGCGCGGCGGCCGCGCGCGATCGCGCGGTTACGGCCCGGCGAACCCCGCGGCCTGGTACTACATTTCCAGGGCGAAACTTATCGGGAACACCAGGCGGGTATCGTTCGTGGGACACCGGTGGCGTACCCCTGCCGCGGAGTAAACGACAAAGAGAGCCGAGATGACAGACCTCGTGGACCGCATGACCTCGCGCCGATCGGTGCCGGAAACGGTCCCGGCCAAGCGCGGCACCCGGCTACCCCGCGACGAGCGGCGTCAGCAGCTGCTGCTCGCGGCCAGTGAAGTGTTCGTGCAGCGCGGCTACCACGCCGCGGGCATGGACGAGATCTCGCAGGTGGCCGGTGTCAGCAAGCCGGTGCTCTACCAGCACTTCACCTCCAAGCTGGAGCTGTACCTGGCGGTGCTGCAGAACTACGTCGACATCCTGGTGTCGAGCGTGCGCCAGGCGCTGCGCTCCACCACCGACAACAAGCAGCGCGTGCGCGCCGCCGTCGCCGCCTACTTCGATTTCGTGGACAACGAGATGCAGGGCTTCCGCCTGGTCTTCGAGTCCGATCTGACCTCGGAGCCGCAGGTGCAGCGCCGGGTCGAGCAGGCCACCGAGGCCTGCGTCGACGCGGTCTTCGACCTGGTCGCCCACGACTCGGGCCTCGATCCGTACCGGGCCCGCATCCTGGCCGTCGGTCTGGTGGGCGCGAGCCAGTTCACCGCCCGCTACTGGCTCGAGGCCGACCGCCCGATCCCCAAGGACGAAGCGGTCGACACCACCGTCGCGCTCGCCTGGGGCGGCCTCAAGCACGTGCCACTGCACCCGATCGGCTGACAGACAGACGAAAGCCCCGCACCGGAACCCGGTGCGGGGCTTTTCGCTGTCAGGACTCAGATGGTGGCGAAGCCGACCCGGCCGACGGCCGGCGAGCCGATCTCGACGTAGGCGACCTTGGCCGACTGGATCAGGAACTTGCGACCCTTCTCGTCGGTGAGCGAGACGACGCCGCTCGCGCTGGTCAGCGCCTCGGTCACCAGCGTTTCGATCTCTTCGGGGCTCTGCGCGCTGTTGATCACGAGCTCACGCGGGCTATCCGAAATACCGATCTTGACCTCCACGGCCAACCTCCGAACGTAAGAGTCCTGTGTTGTCCTCACCAGGCTAGTCGAGCGCGCCGACGCCGGTAACACTCCGGCCTGCGCTGAGAGCGAACTACGCGGGCTCGATCAGCTCGATGTCGAGTTCGATCTTCACGGTGTCGGAGAGCATGCCGGGCATCGGGGCGCCGACGCCGAAGTCGGTGCGCTTGATGGCACCGGTGGCCGAGAACCCCGCGTGCCGGGTGCCGTCCATGAAGTCGGCGACGCCGCCCCACTCGACCTCGAGGGTCAGCGGCTTGGTGATGGCGCCCAGGGTGGCCTCGCCGGTGACGGTGAAGGACTCGGCGATCCGGACCGGGCCGGTGGCGCGGAAGCTGAGGGTGGGACGGTTGGCGACGTCGAGGAAGTCGGCATTGCGCACGTGGGCGTCGCGATCGGCGTTGCCGGTGTCGAAGGAGTCGAGGTCGATGGTGGCGCCGATGGTCGCGGCCCCGCTCTCGTCGACGACGAACTCGGTCTCGAAGCGGGTGAACCCGCCGCGGACCTTGGCGATGCCGAGGTGGCGCACGGTGAACGCGACGGTGGAATGGCTGGCGTCCAGCGCCCACGATCCGGTCTTGAGCTGCTGGGTCTGTGTCGAGGAAGTCATGACTCCAGCCTGACCGGACCGTGGTCCGCCAACCAGACCGCGCTTATCCTGGACCCGCCAGGGCGTGGCTGCCGCGCCGGGAACCGGGCACCATTGAGGGATGGTCCACTCCGCCTTCGCCGAACTGCTGATCGCGCGCCGCGCCGAGCTGCGTCCCGAGGACGTCGGCCTGCCCGCGGGCGGCAGGCGCCGCACGCCGGGGCTGCGCCGCGAGGAGGTCGCGGTGCTGGCCGGGGTGAGTGCCGACTACCTGGCCCGGCTGGAGCAGGGCCGCGACACCAACCCGTCGATGGCCGTGGTCGACGCGCTGGCCACCGCGCTGCGGTTCAACGAGACGGAGCGCTCACACTTCGGCTGGCTCGCGCTCACCTCGAGCGCCGAGGCCCGCTGCCCGAGCACCGCCTTCGACCCGGCGCTGGACCAGGTGCCCGCCGCGCTGCGCGGTGTCATCGACGCGCTCGCGCCGACGCCCGCCTTCGCGCTCGGCCCCCGTGCCAACATCCTCGCCTGGAACAGCGCCTGGGAAGACCTGGTCACCCCGCTCGGCATGCTCGACGATCCGGATCAGGTGAACCTCGCGGTGTGGGCCTTCCGGCATCCGCTGGCCCGGGAGACCGTGACCGACTGGCCGCAGTTCGCCGATCACCTGGCCGACCAGCTGGCCCGCACCCGCCTGCGCCGTCCCGACGACGAGCGGGTCGCGGCGATCATCGCGTTCCTGTGCACCGAACCGGAGTTCGCGCGCCGCTGGCAGCCGCACCGCCTGGCCGAGGACGTCCCGAGCCTGCTCGGCGTCGAACACCCCACCCGGGGCACCCTCACCTTCACCGTGCAGACCCTGTCGGCCGACCGCGATCAGCAGGTGGTCGTCTGGCTACCGCGCCAGACCGCCGCCCGCGCACCGGAACTGCGTCTCGTGCCCGGACACGCGGTCGGCGAGTAGCGCCGGTCAGAGACCGAGTTCGGCCATGCGCGCGGCGTGGCGCTGCTGCATGCGGTCGAACAGGGTGGCGATGCCGTTGAGGTCGCCGGTCGCGGCGAGGACCAGTTCGGCGAGCTCGTCGCGCTGGGCCATCACGTACTGCGCCTGGGTGATCGCCTCGCCGAGCAGCCGGCGACCCCACAGCGTGAGCCGGTCGCGCTCGGAACGACTGGCCGCGACGGCGCCGCGGACCTCGTCGACGACGAACTGCGAGTGGCCGGTCTCGGCGAGCACCTCGCGCACCACATCGGCGACCTCGGCGGGGAGCACGCCGACGATCTCGGAGTAGAAGTCGGCGGCCAGTCCGTCACCGACGTAGAACTTCACCATCGACTCGAGCCAGGTCGAGGGATCGGTCGACGCGTGATAGGAGTCCAGCGCGCCCTGGTACTGCGCCATCGACGATTCCGCGTCGGCGCCGCGGGCGGTGAGCGCGGCCTCGAGCGCCTCGAAGTGCGCCAGTTCGGCGGCGGCCATCTTGGCCACCGCCACCCGGCCGTGCAGCGAGGGCGCCAGCTTGGCTTCCTCGGCCAGGCGGTAGAACGCGGTCAGCTCGCCGTAGGCGAGGACCGCGAACAATTCGGTCACCCCGGGGTGGTCCGCGGCGAGCGGTTCGGTCGAGACAACATCCGGCGCGGCAGAGGTCTGTGCTCCCATGGCTACCAACCTTAGTCCCGATCGATGATCAGTCGCGCTCCGCCAGGAACTTGTCGAGGTAGGTCCAGGTGGAGTGGCGGGCGTCGGGACCGGCGAGGATGCCCAGGTGGCTGCCCGGCGCCACCTCGTAGGTCACCGACGGCGAGCCGGTGAGCGTGCGTAGACCGGCCTCGACAGCGGCCTTCGGGGTGATCACGTCGGCGGTGCCGCCCACCAGCAGCACCGGCACCCGCACGTCGGCGAGTTCGACCGTGCGGTCGCGCAGCTTCAGGCGGCCGTTGCCGATGTCGTTGGCGAGGATGAACCGGCCCCAGATCTGGCCGTAGAAGCGGCCGGGATAGCCGGGCATGGCCGCCTGGAAACGATCGATGGACTCCATTTTCGCCAGTGTCTCGGTGCGCGCGATATTGCTCGCGACGAACAGCGGCCGCGCGATTTCCCGGTCGATCGCGGCGATCCGGTAGGCGAGTTTGGTCAGCGGCGCGGGGATTCCGCCCGCCGCGCGGACGAACGCGGTGGTGGCCCGGCCGCCGGTCAGGCTCGCGACCGCGCGCACCTGCGGCATGCCGAGCATCTTGTCGTAATCGAGCGGCGCGCCGACCCCGGTGACCGAGCGGATCGGCAATTCCGGATTCGCGGCGGCGGTGAGCAACGAGAAGACCCCGCCGATCGACCAGCCGACCAGGTCGACCGGGGCGCCACCGCGATCGGCGCTCACCCGCCGGATCGCCTCGGGCAGGATGTCGGTGACCCAGTCCTCGAAGCCCATGGCGCGGTCGGCGAAGGAGATGTCGCCGTAGTCGACCAGGTAGGTGGGGCGGCCGTTCGACACCAGATGCCTGGCCAGGCTCTGGTCGGGGCGCAGGTCGAAACAGGTCGCCGGGGCCGCCAGCGGCGGCACCAGCAGGACCGCGGAATCCGTTGTGGCCGAGGATGATCCGGAGTCGTAGCGACGCAGCAGGCGGTGCGGCTCGTCGTACAGCACGGTCGACGGCGCCGGGTCGGGCGCCTCGATGCCCGCGCCGAAGCTCAGCGCCCACGCGTTGCGCGCGGCGGTGGTGACTGTCTCGGTGATCCTCACGACAAGAAATGTCTCATACCTGGTACCGGCGGTACCAAGTGAGTTCTGTTACATCGGCGGACACGCGCGAAAATCCGGTACTCCGAATTGCGCTGTGACACACCGTCCGACCGCCGAAAGCGAAGGTCACACCCGTTTTCGCGAGACCGGCGCCACTCCCGAAATTCGGGTTGCGCACATTATCACGCTACAATCACCGTGGACAACGCTAGATTCATCGCTCCGGCGCACTGTGCGGACGCGGCTGGCGAAGCCTCCACCCGCGCGACATGCGGGCGGACGGCGGCGGCGAAGTCCACGGAAAATGTGCGCGCACCGAATCCGCATCACCGATGTGCCGCGCCGATGACGCGATAGCGCTCGGTGCAGGCCCGGTGAATATCACAGGCGGATATGTGGTCGTCGCGGGCCGACCGGCCCGCCCCACCTCGTGCGTGCGAGATGCAATGACGAGGAAGGCACGAACCCTGAGCAAGATCACTGTCGAACAGGAACCCGGTTTGACCGACACACTCCTGACGGCCGAACTGGACAACACCCACATCCCGCCGAGTTTCGCCGAATTGGGCGTGCGCTCCGAAATCGTGCGCGCGCTGGGCGAGATCGGGATCGAGCGCACCTTCGCGATCCAGGAACTGACCCTGCCGCTGGCGCTGGCGGGCGAGGACCTCATCGGCCAGGCCCGCACCGGCATGGGCAAGACCTTCGGTTTCGGCGTGCCGCTGCTGCACCGCATCGCCACCGCCGACACCGGCACCACCCCGCTCGACGGCACCCCGCGCGCGCTGGTCATCGTGCCGACGCGCGAGCTGTGCATCCAGGTCACCAAGGACCTGGAGAACGCGAGCAAGTACCTGACCAACCACCAGGGTTCGCTGAAGGTCGCCGCCATCTACGGTGGCCGCCCCTACGACACCCAGATCGCCGCGCTGCGCGAGGGCGTCGACGTGGTCGTCGGCACCCCGGGCCGCCTGCTGGACCTGGCCAACCAGAACCACCTGATCCTCGGCAAGATCGGCGTGCTGGTCCTCGACGAGGCCGACGAGATGCTCGACCTGGGCTTCCTGCCCGATATCGAGCGCATCCTGTCGATGGTTCCCGACAAGCGCCAGACGATGCTGTTCTCGGCCACGATGCCGGGCCCGATCATCACCCTGGCCCGCACGTTCCTGACCAGGCCGACGCACATCCGCGCCGAGCTGGCCAACGACTCGGCCGTGCACGATCGCACCGCGCAGTTCGTCTACCGCGCGCACGCGCTGGACAAGAGCGAACTGGTCGCGCGCGTGCTGCAGGCCGAGAGCCGCGGCGCCACGATGATCTTCACCCGCACCAAGCGCACCGCGCAGAAGGTGGCCGACGACCTGGCCGAGCGCGGTTTCGCGGTCGGCGCCGTGCACGGCGACCTGGGCCAGATCGCCCGCGAGAAGGCGCTGACCAAGTTCCGCAAGGGCAGCATCGACGTGCTCGTCGCCACCGATGTCGCCGCGCGCGGTATCGACATCGACGACGTCACCCACGTCATCAACTACCAATGCCCCGAGGACGAGAAGACCTACGTGCACCGGATCGGCCGCACCGGCCGCGCCGGGCGCACCGGCGTCGCGATCACCCTGATCGACTGGGACGAGCTGCACCGCTGGGCCTCGATCGACAAGGCGCTCGGCCTCGGCATCCCCGACCCGGCCGAGACCTACTCGCGCTCGCCGCACCTCTACGCCGACCTCGGTATCCCGGAGGGCGTCACCGGCGTCATCCGGAAGCCGAAGCCGGTGCGCGAGGAGGGCGACGTGGTCGAGGAGCGCGCCGAGCGCCCGAAGTCGACCCGCAGCCGTCGCCGTACCCGCGGCGGCAAGGCCACGGAGGCGACCGCCACCGAGGCGACCGAGTCCGCGACCGACGCGGCCCCGGCCGAGGATGGCGCCGAGGGCGACAAGCCGGCCCGACGCAGGCGCCGCCGCCGCAAGCCCGCCGAGGGCGAGGCGACGGTCACCGAGTCGGCGACCGCGTCCGCTCCGATCGAGTCCGCTCCGGCCGCCTCCGGCGACGCGCAGGCCACGACCGGCGACGCGCAGGCCGAGCCCGCCACCGGTGACCAGACCAAGCCCGCTCGCCGACGCCGTCGCCGCACGTCTGCCGAGTCGGGCGAGTCGACCACCGAGACGTCCGCCCCGGCCACCGCCGAGACGGCACCGGACGAAACCGACGCCGCGCCCGCCCGCCGACGCCGTCGCACGTCCGCCGAGTCCGCCGAGTCGGGCGAGTCGGGCGAGTCGACCGCCGAGGCATCCACCCCGGCCACCGCCGAGGCGGCACCGGACGAGACCGACGCCGCGCCGGCCCGGCGCCGCCGTCGGCGCAAGCCGGCCGAGTCCGCCTCGGCCGACAGCCCGGCGTCCGCCGACAACCAGGTGACCGTCGACGCCTGACGCCGACGCCACGCCGAGCGACCCCTGTCCCGCTGCGGGACGGGGGTCGCTTCCGTTCGGACAGCTTCCCCGGTCAGGCGCGTGCCGACGGCGGCGCAACCCTTCCGTACGGGCGGTCCGCCAGGGGCGCGGACCCGCCCGCGCCTGCCCTGCAAATACACTCGCTGTGTGCTCGCACCCGAGCGGCGGACGCGCGCCGATATCTTTGCCGCAGTAGCGATCGCCGTCATCCTTGTGGTGGCGGCGATCGTGGTGTGGGCGCGAGCCGATGTCACCGGGACCGATTCGGTCACCGCCGGCTCCCCCGCCCCGACTGTCACCGCGGCGACGCAGCTGCCCGCCTCGCTGCGCGAGATGTGGCACGCGGCCGACTCCGGCAGCAGCCGGGCGCTCACCTCCGGCAACGTGGTGGTGACCGGCGACGACGGCACCGTCAGCGGGCGCGATCCGGTCAGCGGCGAGCAGCTGTGGTGGTATCACCGCGACATGCCGCTGTGCGCGGTGGAGTCCCAGTTCGGCACCGTGATCGCCACCTACCGCGATCAGCGCGGGTGCAGCCAGACCACGATGCTCGCGGCCGATACCGGCGAGCGCGAGGCGGCGCGCAGCAGCTACATGGACGACGCCGTCCGCGTCAGCGGCGACGGCACCTACCTGGTCGCCCTCGGCACCGACCGGCTGGAGATGTGGCGCTCCGACCTGGTGCGCACGCTCGAATACGGCTACGTCGACGCGCCGATCAATCCGGGCTACCAGCCGCGCAGCGGCTGCACGCTCACCTCGGCCGCGTCGAGTTCGTCGCGGCTCGCGGTGCTGGAACGCTGCCCCGCCGACCCGACCGCCCGGCTCACCGTGCTCAATCCGGCGCCGAAGGAGGCGACCCAGCCAGAGGAGCACGGCTCGCGCGTGCTCACCGCGCCGGGCGCCGACTCCCCCGAGGTCCGGGTGCTCGCCGTCTCGGACAACAAGGTGGCCGTCTACTACCCGCCCACCCCCGCGACGGCCACCGGCCTCGGCCAGCCGGCCCGGATCGCCGTGCACGACGGCACCGGCAACGAGATCGCGGTGCACCAGCTGGCCGCGCCGTGGAGTGAGCGCGCCACCGTCACCAAGCTGGGTTCGGCCCTCTACGTCTTCACCGGCGACAGCCTGATCGCGTTGAGCGCCAGCACTTTACAGCCAGTCTGGACCGTCCCCGACGCGCTCGGCACCCCGGCGCTGATGGCGGGTAGACTGCTCGTCCCCGTCGCCGACGGACTGCTCGCGGTCGACACCGCCAACGGCGCGACCGTCGCCCGGATTCCGGTCCACCGCAACGACTACGACGGCGGCACCATCTCCACCGCCGTGCTCGGCACCACAGTGCTCGAACGCCGTGGCGGTCAGCTCTACGCGCTCGGCTGAGCCCGGCGGCGCCTGCCATGATGGACTCATGTCCACACCCGACGCCCGAGTGGTCCTGCTGCGCCACGGCGAAACCACCTGGTCCAGTCAGCGCCGCCACACCAGCCACACCGATCTGCCGCTGACCCCGCGCGGCGAGGACCAGGCCCGCTCGGCCGGACTGGTGCTGGCCTCGCTCGACCTGCGCGATCCGATCGTGTTCAGCAGCCCCCGCCTGCGCGCCAGGCACACCGCCGAACTGGCCGGGCTCGGCCATGCCGAGATCGACGACGACCTGGCCGAGTGGGACTACGGCGACTACGAGGGCCTGACCACCGCCCAGATCCGCGAGACCGTCCCCGGCTGGACCGTGTGGACCGCCCCGACCCCGGGCGGCGAGACCGCCGAGCAGGTCGGCGCCCGTGCCGACCGTGTCCTCGGCAAGGCCGAGCCGATCCTCGCCGACCGCGACGTGATCCTCGTCGGCCACGGCCACTTCTCCCGCGTCCTCATCGCCCGCTGGGCGGAACTGGCCGTCACCGAGGGCCGCCGCTTCGCGATGACCACCGGCGCGATCAGCGAACTCGGCTACGACCACGACGCCCACACCATCTGGGCCCACAACCTCACCACCCGCACCGAACCATCCGAGGGAGCCCGATGAGCGTTCGTAGCGCGACCCCTGCCGATGTGCCCGCGATGGTGGGGCTTGTGCACGAGCTGGCCGAGTACGAGAAGGCGGCGGACGAGTGCACGCTGAGCGACGAGCAGCTGCACTCCGCGCTGTTCGGGGCCGCGCCCGCGCTGTTCGCGCATGTCGCCGAGCACGAGGGTGTGGTGGTGGGGTGCGCGATCTGGTTCCTGAATTATTCGACCTGGGACGGTGTGCACGGGATCTATCTGGAGGATCTGTACGTGCGGCCGCAGGTTCGGGGGACCGGGCTCGGGCGGGCGCTGGTGGCGGCGCTGGCGGCGGAAGCGGTCGAGCGCGGGTACAGCAGGGTGTCGTGGTCGGTGCTCACCTGGAACACGCCGTCGATCGCGTTCTACGAATCCCTCGGCGCCGCACCGCAGGACGAGTGGATCGGATACCGGATCTCCGGCGCCGAACTCGCCGCGCTGGCCGCGACCGCGAGCTGAATCCCGTGCGCGTCGAAGTACCGGGCGAATGGCCGCGCACCCCGGCCGAGGCGATCGCGCTGCAGGACGAGCTGCGGCCGCTGGTGCGCGCGGAAAACCCGGCGCCGCCAAGTTTTTCGACGGCGGCGGGCATCGATTCGGCCTATGCCGAGGACGGCACCGTCGCCACCGCGGCGGTCGTGCTCGACCTGACGACCATGGAAACCCTGGAAACCGCAGTGGCACAGGGAATTTCGACTTTTCCCTATGTTCCGGGACTGCTCGCTTTTCGCGAACTTCCCGCCACCGTGGCGGCATTGGGCAAACTCACCGGCACCCCGGATCTGCTGGTGTGCGACGCGCAGGGAATCGCGCATCCGCGCCGCTTCGGATTGGCCTGTCATATCGGTTTGCTGACCGGAATTCCGACCATCGGCGTGGCCAAATCGGTGTGGGGTGAATACGAGCCGCCCGGTGCGCGGCGCGGCGATGTCAGCGATATCCGGATCGACGGCGAGGTCGTCGGCCGGGCATTGCGCACCCGCGACGAGGTGAAGCCGTTGTTCGTCTCGGTCGGTCATCTCATCGACCTCGACACCGCGTGCGCCCAGGTGCTCGCGCTCACCCAGGGTTTCCGGCAGCCGGAAACCACCCGCCGAGCCGATCACCTGTGCCGCGCGGCGTTGCGCGCGGCGACCTCTGGCTAGGGCCGCTCGTCCGGGATCTCGCCGTAGTCCTGGGCCATGTACCGGCTCGACGCGGGCGCGAACAGCGCGCCGAGCGCACCGACCACCACGATCGCCAGCAGGGTGCCCCACAGCGGCTGATGGGAGTCGGTCAGCAACGACCACGCCACCGGCAGCAGCAGCACCTGCGCGATGACCGCGATGGCCCGGCCCCAGCGCTTGCCGCGCAGCAGCCCGATACCGGCGGCGAGGACCCCGCCGAACAGCACACCGAACCAGATGGCGGTGCCTGCCCCGCTGGCCACCGACTGATCGTGGCCGGTCAGCGCCCGCACGACGAGCACGATCGCGGTGATCACGCCGACCAGGCCCTCGAAGGTCACCAGCGCCCCGGCCACCCGGATCGCCGTCGGGATCCCGCCCGAACGCCCGCCGTCGCCGGACTGCTGGTCACCGTCTGTCACGTCGCGCTCCACCACACGGCCAAGCCTACGACGCGCCCCTCGGCGCACGCGCGCCACCGCAGCGCCCGACCGCACCGCGCGGTCTGTTCACGATCTCCCATTACCCTCGACTCGTGCGGACGCTGCTCATCGTCAATCCGAATGCCACTTCGACCACCCCGGCGACCCGGGATCTGCTCGCCCATGCGCTGGAGAGCCGAACCCAGCTGACCGTCGCGCACACCCAGCATCGCGGCCACGCGGCCGAGCTTGCCCAGTGGGCATCCACGCAGGAGATGGACCTGATCGTCGTGCACGGTGGCGATGGGACGGTCAACGAGACCATCAACGGATTCCTGCCGCTGCCGCAGGTCGGTGACGACCAGGTCTGGCGGCCGCGCCTCGGCATCATCCCCGGCGGCTCGGCGAACGTGTTCGCCCGCGCCCTCGGCATCTCGCCCGATCCGGTCACCGCGACCAACCAGCTCATCGATCTGCTGGCCCGCGACGCCGACCGCCGGATCGGTCTCGGCCTCGCCGACGATCGGTGGTTCACCTTCAGTGCGGGCGTCGGGCTCGACGCGGATGTGTGCGAGTCGATCGATGTCGCCAGGGCGAAGGGCCGCAAAGCCACGCCAGCGCGCTATCTGCGTACCACCGTGGCGCAGTTCTTCCGCGCCCGGCGCGAGGAACCGCGTGTCACCGTCGAGGTCGAGGGACACGATCCGGTGGAGTCGGTCTATTACGCCTTCGTCACGAATTCGAGCCCGTGGACCTATCTCGAGGACCGTCCGGTTCGCACCAATCCGGGTACCACCTTCGAAAGTGGGCTCGGGGTGTTCGCGATGCGATCGATGAGTGTCACCCGCACCCTGCTGCTTGCTCGGCAGTTGCTGGCCGAGAATGGAAATCCCCAGTCGGACAAGCTGTTCCGGGTCGACGATGTGCCGTCGGTGCACGTCGAGGCCGACGGTGAGATCGGCCTGCAAATCGATGGCGACTTCATCGGAAAACGCAAGATGGTGCATTTCACATCCGTGCCCGGCATCCTCGATGTGGTGGCCCCCAAACCCTCCTGAGCTCGGGACACGCGGAAAAATCTCCCGGTTGCGCTGCGAAAACCGGGAGACGCGAGTACAAAGGACCGGGCGGGTTCCCCTTACGGGGTCTCTAGAGCGTGATCTCCCCCACGGTGCGCCGGACACCTATTGACATCTACGGTGTTCGTGAAAGCATTCACAAGCAACCGTGCGGAAACATTCGAGTCGCACAAGTGAACGATCCACTAACCAGCGGTGCCCTTTGTGGCGCCCGTGCAAAGGAGCAGAGGAATGGACTGGCGCCACAAGGCCATCTGTCGCGACGAGGACCCCGAGCTGTTCTTCCCGGTGGGTAACAGTGGTCCTGCGCTCGCGCAGATTGCCGATGCCAAGCTGGTCTGCGCCCGCTGCCCCGTCACTGCCGATTGCCTGTCGTGGGCCCTGAAGTCCGGACAGGATGCCGGCGTGTGGGGTGGAATGAGCGAAGACGAGCGTCGCGCGCTCAAGCGGCGCAACGCGCGCACCCGTACGCGTACCTCCGTCTAGTCGACGAGGAGGCGTTGCCGGGCCAGCAGCCCCGGCCCGGTAACGCATGTGAGAACCCGGCACCTCGCGGTGCCGGGTTTATTGTTGCCCCACAGCGGTTTTCGGCGTTTCTCAGCGCGCGGAACGCCGCCCCAGCGGAACCCGAAGCACCGCGTCGGTGCCCACGTCGGCGCCGGGGTGCAGGCCGATCGAACCCCCGAGTTCGGAGGTCACCAGGGTCCGCACGATCTGCAGGCCGAGCCGGTCGGAGCTCTCCAGGCTGAAGCCGGCGGGCAGGCCACGGCCGTCGTCGCTGATGATCACGTCGAGCCAGCGGGCCGACCGTTCCGACCGAATCGTCACGGTACCGTTCTCGCCCGGGTCGAAGGCGTGCTCGATGGCGTTCTGCACCAGCTCGGTCAGCACCATCACCAGCGGAGTCGCCCGCTCCGCCGAGAACACTCCCAGCGAACCGGCTCGGCGCACCTTGATCCTGGCCGTGTGCACCGTGGCCACGTCGGCCATGATCGGCAGCAGCCGGTCGACGACCTCGTCGAGATCGACCTCTTCGTCCACCGACATCGACAGCATCTCGTGCACGGAGGCGATCGAGGTGACCCGGCGCACCGACTCGGTGAGCGCCACCTGCGCCTCCGGGTTCTCCGTGCGGCGCGCCTGCAACCGCAGCAGCGCCGCCACCGTCTGCAGGTTGTTCTTCACGCGGTGGTGGATCTCGCGGATCGTCGCGTCCTTGCTGAGCAGCGCGCGATCGCGCCGCTTCACCTCGGTGACATCGCGCACCAGCACCGCGGGCCCGGCCAGTTCCCCGCCGGGCCGCATCACCAGCGTGCGCAGCAGCACGGTGGCCCCGCGCGCCTCGACCTCCATCCGGCGTCCGGTGCGCCCGGCCAGCGCGGCCTGGATGTCGGCCACCACCTCCTGCGCGTCGAACGGATCGGTGATCAGTGAGCGGGTGGTGACCGCGAGGTCCTGGCCGACGAGATCGGCCTGCATCCCCATCCGGTGATAGGCCGACAGCGCGTTCGGGCTGGCGTAGACGACGATGCCCTCGGTGTCGAGACGGATGAATCCGTCGCCGGCGCGCGGGCTGGAATGGGTGGCCGCGCGATCCTCCGGCGTCGGAAAACTGCCGTCGGCGATCATCTGGCACAGGTCGTCGGCGCAGGACACATAGGCCGTCTCCAGCGTGCTGCGGACCCGCGAACGCGCCAGATCGGAATCGCGGCTGAGCACCGCGATCACGTCGTCACCACAGCGCACCGGGATGGCCTCGCGGACCGCGTGCACCGGGCTGGGGTGATAGACCCCGCTCACCTCGACCTCGGTGTCGGTGCGCACCGTGCGCCCGGTGAGCAGGGCGTCGAAGACCTGCGGGAAGTCCGCGCGCGAGGCGGTGGTGTCGACCTTGTCGTCGAGGTGGACGGTGGGCGCGGTGGTCGGCCGGATCTGGGCGACGCACACCACGTCGGCCCCCTCGGCGACCGGTCCGGCGCCCACCCACAGCAGCAGATCCGAGAACGAGAGGTCGGCCAGCAACTGCCAGTCGCCCACCACCCGTTGCAGATGATCCACGGCGGTGCCGGGAAGGTCGGTGTGTTCGGCCAGGAGCTCGCTCAGTGTTGCCACGGGGGATCTACCGCTTCTGTCGTGTCGCTAGGAGATGGTGGCGATGAGATCGCCCGCCTGCAGAACCTGTCCCGGCTTCACGTCGATCGAGGTGACGTCGCCCTCCACCTCGGTGAGGACCGGGATCTCCATCTTCATCGACTCGAGCAGCACCAGGGTCTGGTCGACCGCGACATGCTCGCCCACCGAGACCTCGACAGCGAGCACGGTCGAGACCATCTCCGCGCGCACTTCTTCAGGCATGGCACCCCGTTCACGTAGTCATTCGGCCACCGCGATGTGGCGATGGCCGTATCCGCCGAAGGTACAGCCAATCACACGTGGAACAATGGCCGTCGATCAGACCGAAGAAGGGAGCCACCCATGGGTAAGCGTGGACGTAAGAAGCGCAGCCGCAAGGGCAACGCAGCCAACCACGGCAAGCGGCCCAACTCCTGAGCCGCGCTCAGAAGCTGGAAAAGGGGCACCCGACGGGTGCCCCTTTTTTGTGCCGGAACCGGGTGCTCAGCCCTCGGTGGTCTCGATCCTGGTGACCGTGATCGAGCGGTGGATCTCCAGCTTCAACCGGTCGCGCAGGCCCTCCGGCGCGTGCTCACCACCGCATTTGCGGCTGAGCAGGCTCTTGATCTTCTCCTCGATGCCGTAGGCCTCGATGCACGGACTGCAGTGGTCCATGTGCTCCTGGAGCCGATCCCTGGTGGCCTGGTCGCATTCGCCGTCGAGCATGAGCCACACGTCCGCGAGAACCGCGGTGCAGTCCATCTCCATATCGGGGTCGCTCACTTGACTACCTCCTGGCGTTCCCCACGGTCGAATCCACGTTCGCGCGCCACATCGGCGAGCAAACCCTTGAGTTGCTTGCGGCCGCGATGCAGCCGGGACATCACGGTACCGATCGGAGTGCCCATGATGTCGGCGATTTCCTTGTACGGGAAACCTTCGACGTCGGCGTAGTACACCGCCATCCGGAACTCCTCCGGCAGCTGCTGCAACGCGGCCTTGATCTCGTCGTCGGGCAGGGCGTCGAGCGCCTCCACCTCGGCCGAGCGCAGGCCCGTCGAGGAGTGCTCGGCGGTCGCCGCGAGCTGCCAGTCGGTGATCTCGTCGGTCGGGTACTGCGCGGGCTGACGCTGCTTCTTGCGGTAGGAGTTGATGTAGGTGTTGGTCAGGATGCGGTAGAGCCAGGCGCGCAGGTTGGTGCCCTCTTTGAAGGACTTGAACCCCTGGAACGCCTTGACGTAGGTCTCCTGCACCAGGTCCTCGGCGTCGGCCGGGTTCCTGGTCATCCGCAGGGCGGCGCCGTAGAGCTGGTCCAGCATCGGGAGCGCGTCGCGCTCGAACCGTGCCGCCAGCTCGGCTTCGTCGACTCCTGAGCCGGATGCCCCGGCAGGCATCGCGTCATCGTCGCTCGTCACACCAATCCCTTCGATCGCCGTAGTCACCGAATCTACCGGCAGCACGGAATCGAGCGGCAATCGCGCACCCCCGGGCGAGCTGGGACGCTCCTCGAGCAGCAGTGTCACGCTCTCTCCTTCACGGGTCACGGGCGGGTGTTCGTCATTCGTGTGCAACATGGACCCCCTGATCCGTGTTCCCGGGCCGCCCGAAAAATGTGGTTGCCGCCCGGGTGCGGCGCGTGGTTACTGTGACGCCCATGGCATCGACTCCGGCGATCAAGGCCCTCGCCGCCGCGGGGATCGCGCACCGCGTGCACAGCTACCACCACGATCCGCGCGCGGAATCCTTCGGCGACGAGGCGGTGGACGCCCTCGGCGCGGAGCTGGGCGTGCGGGCCGAGCAGATCTTCAAGACGCTGGTGATCGAACTCTCCACCGGTGCGCTGGCCGTCGCCGTGCTGCCGGTGCCGGCCAAGTTGTCGCTGAAGGCCGCCGCGGCGGCGCTCGGGGCGCCCAAGGCCGCCATGGCGGACAAGACGAAGGCCGAGCGCACGACCGGGTACGTCCTCGGCGGGGTCAGCCCGCTCGGCCAGCGCAAGAAGCTGCCCACCGTCGTCGACGCCTCGGCGCTGACCTGGGATCGGGTGCTGTGCAGCGCGGGCAAGCGCGGCCTGGAGATCGAGCTCGCCCCTGCCGATCTGGTCCGCGCGGCCGGGGCCGTGACGGCGCCCGTCACGAGCTGAACCGGTACGGCAGCCATCCGATCGTGGCCCGGTTCCGAATCCACTGCGACGCATTCCGCGCCCGGTACGACCGATTCGACCCGAGGATGTGATGCGAGAAATGTCCACTCGTTCGACGATCGCCACCCTGTCCGGTGCTCTCGTCCTGACCTTCGGCGCGCTCGCCTTCGCCGCGCCCGCCACCGCCATCCCGCCGGTCGCGCCGTCGGCGCCGACCGAGCCGGGCGACTACCCGCTCAACGGGCAGGGCACCCCGAAGAACTCCCCGCAGGCCGCGCCCCAGGACGACGAGAAGGCCGAGAAGGCGGAGAAGCTCGGCGGCGGGGTCGCCACCGAACTGATCGACCTGGCCACCGGAATCATCAAGTGCGGTCTGAACATCGCCACCGATTCGGTGCCCTGCAAGCTCTGAGCACGGCAGCGGTGGGGCCGGGCCGGCGACCGCTGGTCCGGCCCCACCGCTTTCGGTGGCTAGAACAGCGCGGGGGTGCCGCCCGTGGTGTCGGCGGGAGCGAGCAGTTCCGGGCCGTTGTTGCGCACATTGTTGACCAGGGTGGAGACCGGCCGCGCGACGATCGCGTCCACCTCGGCGGGCGCGGCGCCGCGCAACAGCTCGGCCGGGGCGGGCCGGTCCGGATCGAGCCAGGCGTCCCAGTGCTCACGCGGCATCGGCAGCGGCATCCGGTCGTGGATCCGGGCGAGCTCGCCGATGGCGTCGGTGGTGAGGATGGTGCACGAGAGCAGCGGCGGAGCGTCGGGAACCGCGCGGTCGCGCCACACCGACCACAGCCCGGCCATGTACAGCCGTGACCCGTCGGCGTGCGACATGTAGAACGGCCGCTTCACCGCCTTGCCCTTGGCGGTCGGGTCCGACTCGACCAGCCACTCGTACCAGCCGTCCATCGGCACCAGGCACCGCTTGTGCTTGGCCGAGTCACGGAACGAGGGGGCGGTGATCGCCTTGTCGGCGCGGGCGTTGAACAGCGGTTTGCCCTTGGCGGGCACGCCGGGCTCCGCCGCCTTCGTCCACGCCGGGATCAGTCCCCAGCGCATCCGCCGCACCCGCAGCGCGGGGTCGTCGTCCGGGGCGCCGTGCTCGTGGCGTTCCACCACGGTCAGCACCTGGGTGGTCGGCGCCACGTTGTAGCTGACGGTGGACTCCTGGGTTGCCGCGTCGAGGTCGGTCTCGTCGATCGCGTCGAGGTCGGCCGCGAGGCGACCGGGGTTGGTGGTCGTCGCATATCGTCCGCACATGAGGCCATCGTCGCACCAGCCGGTGACAAGTGCCGACCACGCCGAATTCACCACCACCCGTGTGTCCCGGCCGCACATGCGCGAAGATGGGCGAGTGAGTTTCTGGCCAGCGCCCCACATCGAGGTCCCCGTCCACGCGACCGTCACCCTGCCCGGTTCGAAATCCATCACCAACCGCGCGCTCATCCTGGCCGCACTGGCCGATGGCCCGTCCACCCTCACCGGTGCGCTGCGCAGCCGCGACACCGACCTGATGATCAAGGCCCTGCAGGGCCTCGGCGTCGAGATCATCGGTGACGCCGAGACCCTCGAGGTCACTCCAGCCCCGCTGCGCAGCGCCGCGGTCGACTGCGGCCTGGCGGGCACCATCATGCGGTTCCTGCCGCCCGCCGCCGCGCTGGCGACCGGCGACGTCGCGTTCTTCGGTGACGAGCAGGCCAAGCACCGCCCGCTGACCACCATCCTCGACGCCCTGCGCAAGCTGGGCCTCGATGTGGACGGTGACGCCCTGCCGTTCGTCGTCCACGGCACCGGCGGCCTGCGCGGCGGCGCCGTCACCATCGACGCCTCGGGGTCCTCGCAGTTCGTCTCCGGTCTGCTGCTCTCGGCGGCCCGCTTCGACGAGGGCATCACCGTCCACCACGACGGCAATCAGCTGCCCTCGATGCCGCACATCGAGATGACCGTGGAGATGCTGCGCCGCGCCGACGTGCGCGTGCACACCCCCGCCGATTCGCGCAGCGCGCAGACCTGGACGGTGGAACCGGGCCCGATCCGCGCGGTCGACTGGGAGATCGAGCCCGACCTGTCCAACGCCACCCCGTTCCTGGCGGCGGCCGCGGTGACCGGCGGCGAGGTGAGCGTGCCGATGTGGCCGCGCGGCACCACCCAGCCCGGTGACGTGATCCGCGAGATCCTGGTGCGGATGGGCGCCGAGGCCCGCATCTTCGACGGCGTGCTCACCGTGCGCGGCCCGGAGCGCCTGGCCGGCATCGACATCGACCTGCACGACGTCGGCGAGCTCACCCCCACGGTCGCCGCCCTGGCCGCGCTGGCCGACTCCCCGTCGGTCCTGCGCGGCATCGCGCACCTGCGCGGCCACGAAACCGACCGCCTCGCAGCGCTTTCCGCGGAGATCAACCGGCTCGGCGGCAATGTCACCGAGACCGAGGACGGGCTCGAGATCGTGCCCGCCCCGCTGCACGGCGGGCAGTGGCACTCCTACGCCGATCACCGGATGGCCACCGCGGGCGCGATCCTGGGACTGCGGGTGCCCGGCGTGGAGATCGAGGACATCGGCACCACCGCCAAGACGCTGCCGACCTTCGTCACCCTGTGGGAGCAGATGCTGGCACCCGCCTTATCGGGTGAGGGAGCGGCGCGCTGAGCCGCCGCGGCCGCACCGCAGCCAGCTACGACGAATCCGATGTCCGGGTCCGTCCCGGCAAGGCCTCGCGTCCGCGCACCAAGACCCGTCCCCAGCACAGCGACGCCGAAGCCGCGATGGTGGTCTCGGTGGATCGCGGGCGCTGGGGGTGCGTGCTCGACGGTGACGCCGACCGGCGCATCGTCGCCATGCGTGCCAGGGAACTGGGCCGCACGCCGATCGTGGTCGGCGATCAGGTCGACGTCGTGGGCGATCTGACCGGCAAACCCGACACGCTCGCCCGGATCGTGCGGGTCGCCGACCGCGCGACGGTGCTGCGCCGCACCGCCGACGACACCGATCCGTTCGAGCGGATCGTCGTCGCCAATGCCGAGCAGCTGTTCATCGTGGTCGCGCTCGCGGATCCGCCGCCGCGCACCGGCTTCGTCGAGCGGGCCATGGTGGCCGCCTACGCGGGCGGGCTGGAACCGATCCTGGTGCTCACCAAGCGCGATCTGGCCGCGGAATCCGAATTCGCTTCGGCCTTCGAGGGTTTGGATCTGAAGATCCTCTACGCCGGCATCGACGACCCGATCGAGCCGGTGCTCGAGCTGCTCGACGACCGGCTCACTGCCCTCATCGGGCACTCCGGGGTCGGCAAGTCGACGATGGTGAATCGTCTTGTGCCCGATGCCTATCGGGCCGTGGGCGAGGTGTCCGGGGTGGGCAAGGGCAAGCACACCTCCACCCAGTCGGTGGCGCTACCGCTGCCCGAGGGCGGGTGGGTGATCGACACGCCGGGCGTGCGCTCGTTCGGGCTGGCCCACATCACGCCCGACGACGTGATCGCCTCGTTCACCGATCTGGCCGACGCCATCGAGGACTGCCCGCGCGGCTGCACCCACCTGGGCCCGCCCGCCGATCCCGAGTGCGCTCTGGACCAGCTCCCCGGCACGGAACGGCGCGTCGCCGCGATCCGCCAGCTGCTCACCGCGTTGATCTCCAACGAGACGTATTAGCAACCGGTTCCGTGCCGGGGCCGTGCTCAGAAGCCGAGCGAGCCGAAGCCGCCACCGCCGTCGCCGCCACCCGGCTCGGGCTCGGTCGGCAGGTCGGCCACCGTGACCACCTTGGTCGTGGACGAACTCGCCACGCCGCTGCGGCCGGAGAACGTCGCGCCGATGGTGTAGGAACCGGCCGCGCCGGGCGTCCAGACCAGCGAGGCCTTGCCGTTGGCGGCGACGGGGATGTCGCCGAGCACCTGGTCGCCCGCCTTGAACTGGATCGTGCCGCCCGCGCCCGCCGGGGTGACGGTCGCCTCCAGCGTGACGGCCTTGCCCACCTGCGCGCCGGTGACTTCGGCGAGCGCGGTGTTCGACACGGCGTCGCTGGACACCGTGATCGCCGGGCCCTTGCCCTGATAGGTGCCGTCGCCGAGCGAGCCGCCGTAGTGCATGGAGGTCGGCAGCGGGGTGTCGCGGGCGCAGTTCACGCCCACCTTGTACTGCACCTCGAAGGTCTGCGACTTCGGCTCGATGTTCGGATACACCGGGTACTTGGTGATGCCGAATTCCGCGCGCACCCAGTCCGAGGAGGAGGTGTCGAGGGTGACGACGTCACCGCCCATCCTCGCCGAGCCCGCCACCGGTGTCAGGCAGGCGGGGTGCAGATCCTTGATGTTGTAGATGTATTCGACCGGGATCCCGGTTCGCTCGAACCTGGTGGTCACGGTGATCGTGTCGCCGACGACCGGTGTCGTGTTCGACACGGTCCGGGTGAACTTGCTGTTCCCGTCGCTCCAGGTGATCGAGCCGGGGGCGGCCGCGGCCGTTCCCGGCATCGCCGCCACCGCGAAGCCCGCCGCCACCGCGAACACGGCCATCGAGCCTGCCGCCCGCTGCATTCTGCTGTCCACCATCGTTGTCTCCCACATGGCCCCGGACGCCGCTCGACCCCGTCGTCGATGCGCTGTCGCGTCCGCGTGGGCAGCAGTAGATCACGGCAGGGTTCCCCACGGACCAAATTCCGAAACATGTCTCAGTCAGATTGCGAATCAGCCTCACGTTCACGTACGTACCCGGTAACGGACACTGCGCGCCGGTACCGTCTACCCCCATGAAGCCACCGGCGATCGGTTATCTGCGCCGCGACATCTCGGGTGTCGCCCAATCCTGGGACGAAACGCAGATCCGTTCCCTAGCCGAACGTCTCGGCTACCGCTTCACCAAGACGGTCGTCTTCAGCGACCGCACGGTCGACCCCATCGGCCGGCTCCTCGACGTGGTCTCCGCCTCCGAGGCCGCCGCCGTCGTCACCCCCACCCTCAGCCACCTCGACGGTTTCGCCGACCCGCTCCTCGCCGTCTGCGACCTCATCACCGTCACCCCCGAAACCACCCACCCCCGCACCGCACCCGCCCTCCCGGCCTGACCGTCACCCGGGCGGCGCGGTCCACACGTGCTGACGGCCGCCGCGGCAGTGACGCCATCACCCACGCCGGTGTGCCTATCTCCGGCTCTGGCATAGACCTTCCTATCGTCTGATCGACGTGGGTCGTGGCGGGCGCGGTGGAAGGTGGTGCGGCGCAACGATGAAGCTCGCAAAACGCCCATTTTTTGCGCACTCCGGAGGCTGTGCCATGTGGTCCGACATACTCGAGCTGGACGCTGTCGACGTCGATCCCGACGACTACGTCCGGGCGTTGATGAGGTGGCATTTCGATGCCGAGACGGGGAGTCCGTACTGGCTACGGCGGGCCGAGGGCCTCGACTTCGATCCGCGGGTGGACGTGCGCACCTTCGACGATCTGCGGTTGTTCCCGAATGTGATCGACGAGTTCCGCACGGTCGCCGTCGAGGATCTCGTTCCGCGCGGGCTGACCGGGCCGGACCGGGAGATCGCGGGGATCTTCGAGAGCGGCGGCACGACGGGGGCCCCGAAGCGGTTCGTGATGTTCGAGCCGTGGATGGAGTTCGCGCTGTCCTGGGACGAGCACCACTACGCCGACCTGGGCACGATGAACACCTTGGCGATCGCGCCGAGCGGCCCACACATGTTCGGCGAGTTCGCCACTCGCCGCGCCCGCAGGCACCACGGAGTGAAATTCACCGTCGACCTGGACCCGCGCTGGATCAAATACCTGATCGGCGCCGGCGACACCGAGGGCGCCGACCGCTACGCCGAGCACCTCATCGACCAGGCGGCCGCGATCCTGACCACCCAGTCGGTCGGCATCCTGATCGCCACTCCGCCGCTGCTCGAACGCCTGGCCCGGCGTGAGGAGCTGGTCGAGGCCGTCCGCAAGCAGGTGAAGTTCCTGTGCTGGAGCGGCGCGCACATGGACGCCGACACCCGAGAGATCCTGCGCCAGGCGGTCTTTCCCGGCATCCCGCTCAAAGGCCTCTACGGCAGCACCACCATTCTCGGCATGTCCCGCGAACGCGACGACGAGCGCGCCGACGGCCTCGCTGTGTTCGACACCCCGAGCCCGTTCATCGCGTTCCGCGTGGTCGACCCGGCCACCGGTGACGACCTCGCCCACGGCGAACGCGGACAGGTCGTGATGAACCACCTCACCAAATACGCACTGCTGCCCAACAATCTGGAACGCGACACCGCCGTGGCCGCCGAACCCGCGCCGGGGACCCTCGGCTGCGCGGTCGCCGATGTGCGGCCGGTGGCGACGTTCGCCGACAAGTCCGTCATCGAGGGTGTGTACTGATGATCGAGATCGACGCCCTCGGCCCCACCGGACCCTATCGTGCCAGGCAGCGGGTGCCGATCACCGCGCTGGACGGCACCGAAGTCGGTGCGCTCGGCCAGGTTCCGGCACTGTACGTGCGCCGCGCGCTGGCCGCGATGCGCGCCGCGCCGACCGTGCCCGCCGCCGACCGGTTCGCCCTGATGAGCAAGGCGGCCGAGCTGTTCACCACCGCCACGATCGGCGAGCTCGATCCCGAGCAGTACATCCGGATCGTCTCGACGGTGTCCGGGGTGCCCCGCCAGGTGGTGCGGCAGTCGGTCGAGTGGGTCGCCGAGGTGCTCCGATCCCAGTGCGACACCATCGAATCGGCGATGCCGCACGGCGCGGTCGCCGAGTGGTCCGACGAGCGCACCCGCGCGGGCGCGGCGGTGTGGGTGCGCAAGGGTGATGTCTTCGCGGTGCACGCGGCAGGCAACACCCCCGCGGTGCACGGGCTCTGGCCCGAGGCGCTGGCGCTGGGGTACAAGGTCGTCGTCCGGCCGTCGGCGCGTGAACCGTTCACCGCGTTCCGGCTCGTGAGCGCCCTGCGCGCGGCGGGGTTCCCGCCCGAGACGATCGTGCTGCTGCCCACGGACTACGCGGCGGCCGATGTGATCATCGCCGAGGCCGACTACGCGATCGTGTACGGCGGGCAGGACGTCGTCGACAAGTACGGCGCGAGCCCGCGGGTCCTCACCCAGGGCCCCGGCCGGTCGAAGATCCTGGTCACCGCCGACGTCGACTGGCGCGAGCACCTCGACGTGATCGCCGATTCGGTGAGCCACCTGGGCGGGACGGCCTGCACCTGCACCACCGGCATACTGGTCGAAGGTGATCCGGAACCGCTGGCCACGGCGCTGGCCGAGCGGCTCGACCGCATCCCGAGCCTGCCCGCCGAGCACCCCGACGCCCTGCTCACCGTGCAGCCGGTGCCGACGGTCACCGCGATCGACGCCTACCTGCACGAGGTCGCCGGGACGTCGACCCCACTGCTGGGTGGGCAGAGCATCGTCGACGAACTGCCCGGCGGCGGCGCGGTGCTGCGGCCCGCGGTGCACCTCGTCGACTCGGCGGACGCGCCGCAGCTGGGGATCGAACTGGCCTTCCCGTGCGTCTGGGTGGGCCCGTGGCAGCCGTCGGACGGCATTGCGCCCCTGCGTGATTCACTGGTCCTCACGGCCATGACCACCCGCGCCGAGCTCGTCGACGCCCTGCTGACCGAACCGACGATCACCAATCTCTACCTCGGCGACAACCCGACCACCTGGCTGCGCCCCGGCGTCCCGCACGACGGCTACCTGGCCGAATTCCTCATGCGCTGCAAGGGGATGATCCGCTCGGGAATCTGATTTCGCGCGCGACCCGCGCCCCGGCCGGTGGGCCCCGGCGCGGGCACGTGCGGGAAAATGCTCCGGTGACCACCGAGAACACCCGCCCCGGCCCACCGGCGATCAGCCCCACCATCCTGGTGATCACGCTGAGCCGCCGGGTCGAGGCGGAACTGGCGGCGGCGCTGGCGCCACTGGAGCTCACGGTGGCCAGACTCGGCCTGCTCGGGCACATCAACGGGGTGCCCGGCGCGTCGTTCAGCGAACTGGCCAGGATGTCGGGCACCAGCGTGCAGAGCGTGCACACCGCGGTGAAAGCGCTGGTCGCCGCGGGCCTGGTGCAGGACAGGACCGCGCGGGCCGGATCGGCCTCGGCGATCGAACTCACCGACGCGGGCATCCGGCTCCTCGGCGAGGCACGAAAAGTGGTGACCCAGGTCGATTCTCAGTTGTTCGGGCCCGACGCCGATCCCATCCAGCGCCAGGTCGGCGCGGCGATCGTCGCGGCCTTCACCGGCACCGCGCCCGGCGATTCCTGACATCGTGACCCAGCCAACCTTCAAATAGACTGAAGCTCGAGCTAGGCTTCAGTCACACTGAAGGTTGGAGGTCGGGTGGAACACGTCTTACTGTCCGTACATGTCCTGGCGGGCATCGTCTTCGTCGGCGGCTCGGCGGTCGCCGCGAGCCTGTTCCCGCGCTACGCGCCGGTGCTCGCCGGGGCGGAACAGGCCGAATCCGTGCGCAACGGCGCCGTCGCGGTGGCGATGCACCGCATCACCGGCAACTACGCCAAACTCGCGATCATCGTCCCGGTGGTCGGCATCGCCCTGGCCACGGTCCAGGGCCGGATGAACGAAATCTGGATCACCCTGGCGATGATCCTCACCGCCGTCGCGGGTGGCCTGCTCGCCCTGCAGATCCATCCACTCCAACGCGCCGCGCTGGACTCCCCCGACGACGGCAAGCGGCTGCGCACGCTCTCGATGCTCGCGGGGATCTACAACCTGCTCTGGACCGTGGTGGTCGTGCTCATGATCGTGCGGCCCGGCGCGGGCTGACGATCGCGCGGTCAGCCGTGCTCGGCGCCGATGCGATGCAGGATGTCGTGGATGATCGGGTCGGTCAGGCGGTTGGTGACCGTCCGGCCCTCCCGGCTCGACGTGACACAGCCTTCGTGGCGCAGCACGCGCAGCGCCTGGGAGATGGCGTTCTCGGTCCGCCCGATCGCGGCGGCCAGTTCGCCGACGCTGATCCCGGGCGTGCGATGCAGGCACAGCAGGATCTCCAGGCGGTTCGGATCCGAGAGCAGGTCGAATCGCTGTGCCCAGGCGGCGATTTCGACATCACCGATCGCGCGACGGCCGAGTTCGACCGGCGATCCGTCCAGTGTGCGTGGCTCTCCCATGGCGACCTTCAGCTTACAACTCGTCTATCATCTGTCCATCTGTTCAGATAAACAGTTGGGACTGCCAGATGAAGCTCCGCGCCAGGCCGCTGCTCGCCGTGGGGGCCGCGTGCGCGCTGGCCGTGTCGCTGTCGTCGTGCGGGACGCCGACCAGCGGAAACACCGACTCGCTCGTCCTCGCCGACGCCTATGAGCTGGGCGGCTACAACCCGATCGCCGGCTACGGCGCCGCCGGTGAGGCCAAGGTCTACGACGGCCTGCTGCGGCTGACCGGCGGCGAGGGCATGCCGGGGTTCGCCCCGTCACTGGCCACCGAGTTGCCCACCCCGAACGCCGACGCCACGGTGTGGACCGCGCCGCTGCGCGCGGACGTGCGGTTCAGCGACGGGTCCACCTTCGACGCCGCCGATGTGGTCGCCACGTATCGGGCGATCCTGGATCCGGCATCGGCCTCGGAGGCGCGCTCCTCGTTCTCGATGATCGAGCGGGTGGAGGTAGTGGACCCGACTTCGGTCCGGTTCACCCTGCGGCACCCGTACGCGGCGTTCCCGACGAAGCTGCTCATCGGCATCGTCCCGGCGGAGTCGGTCGCAACGCCGGGCCCCGCCGCGGAGTCGTCGCTGAACACCGCGCCGATCGGCACCGGCCCCTACCGCCTCACCGCGCTGGAACCGACCAGGGCGGTGTTCGAAGCGAACGAAAGCTACTGGGGCGGAGCGCCTGCCGTGAAACGGCTGACGCTGCTCTACGTTCCCGACGACAACACCCGCGCGCAACGCATGGCCACCGGCGAGCTCGACGGCACCACCCTGCCGCCCCTGCTCGCCGCGACCTTCGCCCAGCGCCCACCGATGACGGTGCGCGCCAACACCTCCGCCGATTGGCGCGGGGTGTCCCTGCCCGCCGCGGATCCGGTCGCCGGCGATCCCGCCGTGCGGCTCGCGCTCAATCACGCCGTCGACCGGCAGGCGATGATCGACAACATCCTCGGCGGCTACGGCCGCCCCGCCTACACCCCGTTCCCGGCGGTCTACGGCGAATCCCACAATCCGGCGGTGTCTTTCGCGTTCGACCGGGCCAAGGCCGAACAGATCCTCGACGGTGCGGGCTGGCGGCTCGGCGCCGACGGCGTCCGTGCGAAAGACGGTGTGCGCGCGCGGTTCACGGTGATGTACAACTCCACCGACACCCTGCGCCGGGATCTGGCCATGGCCTTCGCCTCCGACGCCAAGCGGGTCGGCGTCGAGGTCGATCTGGAAGCGCTGTCCTGGGATCGGATCGAGCCGCGGATCGGGCAGGCGGGCATCCTGCTCGGCGGCGGCAGCGAACCCTTCGATCCCGACACCCAGGCCTACGCCACCCTGCACTCGCCCGCGGCCGACACGAGCGCGGGCAGCCCGTACGACAACGCGAGCCGCCACTCCGACCTCGCCGTCGACGCGCTGCTCGAAACCGCCAGGCGCACCACCGATCCGGCCGCCAGGGCGCGCGCCTACCGCGAGGTGCAGACCGAATACGCCCAGGACCCCAGCTACGTGTTCCTGGTCCACCTCAACCACACCTATGTCGTGAAGGACGCCGGCTGGAACACCTCCGGCCCGATTCTCGAGCCGCACACCCACGGCGTCACCTGGGGTCCGTGGTGGTCGGTGCAGACGTGGACGCGCCGGTGAGACGCAGCCGCTGGCGCGACCGCGGCATCGGCGCGATGACCCGGCGACGGTTGCTGACCCTGGTCCCGGTGCTGGGGGTGGTCTCGGCCGCCCTGTTCGCGGCCGCCGCCGTGTCGCCGTTCGATCCACTCGTCGGCTACCTCGGCGCCCGCTACGAGACGACGAGTGCCGCCGACCGCACCCTGCTCACCCAGCAGCTCGGCCTCGACGCGCCCTGGTACCAGCTGTACTGGCGCTGGCTCACCGACCTGGGGACCGGCGACCTCGGCGTCTCGCGCAGCTTCACCCAACCGGTGAGTGAGCTTCTCGCCCAACGCCTTCCGTGGACCATGCTGCTCGTGGTCGTCGCCATGAGCGCGGCCGTGGCGATCGCGCTCGGCGTCGGCGTGTGGGCGGGCATGCACCGGGGCGGCACGATCGACAAGCTGGTCGCCGCGACCTGCGTGGTGTTGCAGGGGCTGCCGCCGTTCGTGGTGTCGCTCGGCGCGATCGCGCTGTTCGCAGTCGGGCTCGGCTGGCTGCCGCCTGCGGGGCTCACCGACGCGGGCGCGGACGCCGGATTCGGCCAGGTGGCACGGCATCTCGTGCTGCCCGCCGCCGCGCTGGCGGTCTCCCAGGTGCCGTGGCTGCTGCTGGCGGTGCGGGAATCGGTGGCCGACCGGCGCGGCGAGGACTTCGTGGTGGGCGCGGCGACACGTGGCATCGCGACCTCGACGATCACCCGCAGACACATCCTGCCGACCTCGCTGGCACCGTTCGTGACGATCCTCGGGGTCCGGCTGCCGGAGGTCGTCGTCGGGGCGGTGCTGGTGGAGGAGATCTTCTCCTGGCCCGGTGTCGCCGGCGCGTTCGTGCAATCGGCGAAGGACCTGGACATGGCCTTGCTGGCGGTGCTGACCGTCGGCACGACCTGCGCGGTCATGCTCGGGTCGCTGCTGGCCGACATCGCCGTCGTCGTGCTCGATCCCCGGGTGCGGGCCGATGGCTGAGCGGCGGCTGTCTCTCGCGCTGGCGGTGCTCGGCGCGGTCGTGCTCTACGCGGTGCTGGTGCCGTGGCTGGGCGGCGTCGACGATCGGCTCACCGATTTCGCCGCGGCCAGGCAGGCGCCGTCCGGGCAGTGGTGGTTCGGCACCGACGCGGCGGGCCGGTCGCTGTTCACCCGGATCGCGGCGGCGCTGCGCACTTCGCTGGTGATCGCGGCCTGCGCGGCGGCGGTGTCGACGGCGATCGGCGTGCTCGTCGGCGCGGTCTCGGCGCTGGCGGGCGGGTGGGTCGACCGCGCGGTCATGCGGTTCGCCGACACCGCCAACGCGCTGCCGCACCTGCTGCTGGGGATCGTGATCGTGGCGCTGTTCCGCGGCAACACCCTCGCCGTGGTGCTCTCGATCGGGCTCACGCACTGGGTGCAGGTGGCGCGGATCGTGCGCGCGGAGAGCCTGAGCCTGCGCGAACGCGAATACGTGGCGGCGGCGGTGCTCGCGGGCGCGAGCAGGCGGCATCTGCTGGTGCGGCATCTGCTGCCCGCGGTCGCGCCGCAGGCACTGATCGCGGTGGTCCTGCTGCTGCCGCACGCGATCTGGCACGAGTCGACGCTGTCGTTCCTCGGTTTCGGTCTGCCGCCGCACGAACCGAGCCTCGGCACGCTGCTCGCGGAGGCGCGCACCTCGCTGCTGCTCGGCGGCTGGTGGACGCTGGTGTTCCCGGCCGGATTCCTGGTGCTCACCACCGTGGCGGTCGCCGTCGCCGGATCGGCGCTGCGCCGGGTGCTGCTGCCGCCGAAACCGTCGAGGATGCCCCGATGAGCCTGACCATCGACGCGCTCACCGTGCGAATTCCCCTGGGCGGCAAGGGTGTCGTGCACGCCGCGACCGACGTCTCGCTCGACGTGCCCGCCGGGTCGATCACCGCGCTGGTCGGCGAATCCGGCTGCGGAAAGTCCATTGTGGCGAGTGCGGTGCTCGGTGTGCTGCCGCCCGAGGCCGTGGTCAGCGGGTCGGTGCGGCTGCACGTCGGCGAGCTCTCCGTCGATGTGCTGGACGGGATGAGCGGATCTGCTTCTCGCCGTTGGCCTCTGGGCCGTCCGGGTAGGCGCGCGTGGGCGGGTCGCCGGCGCGGGGGAACCGTACCGGCACCCGGCCCGGACTCCGTGCCCACGCCCGAACCGCGCCACGACGAACTCATCGACGCCGGGCAGCACGGGGGTAGGCGGCAAGGAGCGGGACTCCGTGGACGGAGAATCGCGCTGATTCCGCAGTCGCCCGGCACGCATTTCACCCCCGTCCGCACGATCGGCTCGCAGCTGGCTGAGGCGATCGCGGCGCTCGGCACCGCGCACAGCCCCGAAGATCTCGTGGCCAAGGCCGGCTTGCCCGCGTCGGCGCTGGCGCTCTACCCGCACGAGCTGTCGGGCGGGATGGCGCAGCGCGCGGCGGTGGCGGCGGCACTGGCCGGGGACCCCGACGTGATCGTCGCCGACGAACCGACCTCGGGGCTGGACCGCGACCGCACCGATCAGATCGGTGAGTTGCTGCGCGACTGCGCCGACGGCGGCGCGGCGGTCCTGCTCATCACCCACGATCTGAGTCATCTGCTGCGCGCCGGGATCGCCGACACCGTCGCGATCATGTACGCCTCCCGGCTGATGGAGGTCGGGCCGGCCGCGCAGGTGCTCGCAGATCCGTGGCACGACTACACCGGTGACTTGCTCGCTGCGCTCCCCGAACGGGGGCTGACCCCGCTTCCGCATCCGCCCCGCGCGCTCACCGATCTGTCCGACGACTGCCCGTACGCGGGCGGCCCCACCGCCCTGTTCCGCGAGGATCAGCGCCTGATCCGCCGAGCGAGGTCCTGATATGGCGCTCATCGCCGAGGCCGTCACCACCGGATATCGCCCCGGCACTCCCGTGCTCACCGGGGTGGACCTGCGGGTCGCGCCCGGGGAGATCATGGGGATCACCGGCGATTCGGGGGCGGGGAAGACCACGCTGGCCCGCACCCTGGCCGGGCTCCTCGCCCCCACCGCGGGCCGGGTCACCGTCGGCGGCAGATCACCACGGGACGCCCGCGGCGAGATCGCCATGGTCTTCCAGAACCCGCGCGCCGCGACCAACCCGAACTTCACCCTCGCCGACATCATCACCGAGCCCACGAAGATCCGCCGCACTCCCCCGCCGGACCTGGCGGCCCTCACCGCCGCGGTCGGCCTCACCCCCGACCTCCTCGACCGCCGCCCCCACGCCCTCAGCGACGGCCAGCTCCAACGCGCCTGCGTGGCAAGAGCTCTCGCCCAGTCCCCCCGCTACCTCATCCTCGACGAACCCACCGCCATGCTCGACGCCGCCACCACCGCCACCCTGGTCCACCTCCTGAAGTCCCGCTCCCGAGACTTCGCCACCCTCTTCATCACCCACGACCAGCCACTGTTGGAAGCCATCTGCACGACAATCACCATCGTCGCCGATGGCAGCCTCACGCCCCACTGATCCAACGGCATCCGACTACTACCCTCGCTGCCATGGCCAAGCGCACCCCACTCGGTGAAGCCGAGTACGAAGCCCTCGCCGAGAGCTACGAGTCGTCGCCACCCTCAGCGGACGAGGTTGCCGGTCCCGTGGTTGTCGCGCCGAGAGCGACTGCGGACGGGTCGCCCGACCAAGGGCAAGAACGCGGTAGCAAGACACCGCGAAGCCGCTGACCAGCACAACGCCGACGCGGGTGACTGCGTGCGGGTCCGCACCCTCGATCGCCGACCTGCTCGGCCCACCGCTCAGCGTGTCCTCAGGAAGCCGTCTTAGCGTGTGCTCCCGTGACTTTCACGCAGGGGTACGAGACGGGTTCACGACGGGCGCTCAGCGGATGGGGACGGACGGCGCCGACCGTCGCGGAGGTGGTGCGCACGCCGGACGTCGCGGCGATCGCCGAGCGGGTGCGGACCGCGGGGCCACGCGGGGTGATCGCGCGCGGACTGGGCCGCAGTTACGGCGATCCCGCGCAGAACGGCGGCGGCGTGGTGGTCGACATGACCGCGCTCGACCGCATCCACCGCATCGATCCGGACAGCGGCATCGTCGAGGTCGACGCCGGGGTCAGCCTGGACACGCTCATGCGGCGCGCACTGCCGCACGGCCTGTGGGTCCCTGTGCTGCCGGGAACGCGGCAGGTCACCGTCGGTGGTGCGATCGCCTCCGATATCCATGGCAAGAACCATCATTCGCAGGGTAGCTTCGGCAATCACGTGGTCTCGCTGGACCTGCTCACCGCCGACGGCACGGTGCGCACGCTCACCCCGGAGGGCTCCGAGGCCGACCTGTTCTGGGCGACGGTCGGCGGCATGGGCTTGACCGGCATCATCACCGGGGCGCGAATCCGGTTGAAGCACACCGAAACCGCGTATTTCCTCGTCGACAACGACCGCACCCGCGACCTCGACGAGACGATGGAACTGCTCACCGGTGGCTCCGACGACGGCTACGACTACTCGATGTCGGTGCCGGACACCATCTCCACCGGGCCGTCGCTCGGCCGGGCCGGATTCAGCCGCGGGTCGCTGGCCACCCTCGACCAGCTGCCGCCGAAGCTGCGTAGAAGACCGCTGAATTTCGATGCGCCGCAACTGTTCACGGTGCCCGACATCTTCCCGAACGGCATGGTCAACAGCGTCACCACGCGGATCGCCGCCGAGGCCGCCTACCGGCTGTTCCCGCGCCGCGCCCGTGGGCGCGTCCAGAATCTGACGCAGTTCTATCACCCGCTGGATCTGCTCGGGGAGTGGAATCGCGCCTACGGCAAGCGGGGCTTCCTGCAGTATCAGTTCTCCATGCCGTTCGGCGCGGAACAGCAGCTCGCCGATGCCGTGCGGGCCATCGCCGAATCCGGGCACCACTCGTTCCTGAACGTCTTCAAGCGGATGGGCCCCGGCAATCCCGCCCCGCTGTCCTGGCCGCACCCCGGCTACATGCTGAGCCTGGACTTCGCGCTCACCCCCGGGCTCGACCGGTTCTGCGCGCGGCTCGACGAGCGGGTGCTCGCGGCGGGCGGGCGCCTGTACTTCGCGAAGGACTCGCGCACCACGCCGGAGATGATCGCGGCCATGTACCCGCGCCTGGACGAATGGCGGCGGGTGCGCGACCGGGTCGACCCGGAGCGGGTGTTCGCCTCGGACCTCTCGCGCCGCCTGCGCCTGGTGGCCGCCGGGTGAGCCTCAGCGCGCGAGCCGGATGCGCAGGGTCTCGTAGGTGGGGATGAAGACCTTGCGGCGGTAGCGCCGCTCGACGATCTCCCACGGCCGCCCCGCTGCCGTGAGCGCGGTGAGCAGCGCGGTGAGTTCGGAGTGGACGAGCTGCGCGCCCAGGCACAGGTGGCGGCCGCCGCCGAACCAGAGCTGACGGGTCTCGGGCACGTAGTCGCGGGCGATGTCGAACTCACCGACCGCGTTGTTGATGGTCCAGGTGAGGATCTTGACGTGCTCCCCGGCGCGCAGCTCGCGCCCGGCGACGGTGACATCGGCGGTGACCGAGCGGCCGACCAGATAGGCGGGGCTGGTGACGCGCAGGATCTCGCGCACCGCGTCGGGCATCCGGTCCGGCGCGGCGATCAGCGCGCGATGCTGATCGGTGTCGTGCATGATCGCGACCATCCTGGTCATCGCGCTGGCCAGGGTGTCGGTGCCCGCCACCGCCATCAGGATCGCCAGTCCGGCCGCGTGCTGGACCTCGAGCCCGAGTTCCCGGCAGCGCCCCAGCGTCGTGTCGGGGTCGGCCCGCTCGTAGGCGGTAGGGACATTGACAGCGAGTTGGCTCGCCAGCTTCCGCGCCCGCGCCACCGCGACCGGGTCGAGGGTGGTCGAGGCCATGGTGCCGAAACCGAGGTTGACCAGTTCCTCGACGTGGTGGAACAGCCGCAGGAACAGCGCGTCGGTGTCCTCGGTGGGATCGCCGCCGATGGCCGCGGCGATGTCCTCGGGACGCATCCCGACCAGGTCGGAGACACTGCGACCGACCAGGATCTGGGCCCGCGCGGCGATGTCGACGGTCTCGCCCGCGGCCAGGCGCGTGCGCAGATCGCGCAGATCGGGCCCGATCACCCGCTCGACCAGGGCATCGGTGTGCGCGAGAGTGAACAGATCGCGCACCTTGGTGCGCAGTTCGGTGTGCCCGGGCCCCTCGAAGAGGTCCTCCACCCAGTCCCCGATGACCTGCGCCCACCAGTGCCCGGCCGCACCCTCGGAGACGATGCTGAAGTGCGTGCTGTCGTTGTAGATCTGCCGCGCGACCAGCGGGTCGGCGACGAACCAGCCGAGCTTGGGGACCTTGCGGATCGGGCGCGCGACCCGACCGAGGAGCAGAACTCCCGGCAGCCAGGGCTGGCCTGCGGCTAGTAGGGTGAGTTCATGGCGTCGGGCAGCGCTCCACACCCCGGCACAATCTAGTCGAGCGTGACCGAATAGTGAAGGTCTGTGACTAGGATCGGCGAGATGCGCGGATGGAGGACTTCGCATCACGCGCGATATCCGGGGAAGTGAACTGGCACATGGTGAGATCCACAATCGAAGCGGTCGGCGCGTATCTGCCTGCCCGCGAAGTGACCACAGCGGAACTGATGAGCCGACTGGCCGTCGACGCGCCGCTCGACCTGGAGAAGGTCAGCGGGGTGGTCGCCCGGCGGGTGCGCGGTCGCGACGCCGAGGGCGCCGAGGAGGACTCGTTCACCATCGCCCTCGCGGCCGCGCGTTCGGCGCTGGCGAATTCCCGCTACGCCGCCGCCGACCTGGACGTGATCATCTCCTGCTCGATCACCCGCACCCGCGGCGAGGACTTCTGCTTCGAACCGTCCTTCGCCCTGATGCTGCGCAACACCCTCGGCGCCACCCGCGCGATCCACTTCGACGTGTCAAACGCCTGCGCGGGCATGCTGACCGGAGTTCTGCTGCTGGACAGGATGATTCGCGCGGGCGCGGTCCGCCGCGGCCTGGTGGTCTCCGGTGAGTGCATCACCCCGATCTCCGACACCGCCGTGCGCGAGATCTCGCAGAAGTACGACCCGCAGTTCGCCTCGCTCACCGTCGGTGACGCGGGCGCGGCGGTGCTGCTCGACCGCACCGACGGCCCCGGGCTGGACTACGTGGAGCTCAACACCAGCGCCGCCTTCGCGAAACTGTGCCTCGGCATGCCCAGCGATCAGGGCCCCGGCGTCGCGCTCTACACCGACAACCGCGCGATGCACAACGAGTCCAGGTATCTGCTGTGGACCTCCCGGCAGCGCGAGTTCCTCGCCGAGCGGGGCTCCAGCTTCGCCGCCGAGGGCTACGACTACGTGATCCACCACCAGTTCAGCGGGCCCGCGGTCGAACTGATCGACAAGATCGCCGAGCGCGAGTTCGACTCGGTGATGCCGCCCAAGCTGGCCGTGCTGGACAAGTACGGCAACACCGCCTCGACCTCGCACTTCGTGGTGCTGCACGACGCGCTGCGCCAGGGACTGCTCGCACCGGGGTCCAAAGTGCTGCTCGTTCCGGCCGCCTCCGGGGTGGTCGCCGGGTTCCTGTCGGTGACAATCGGCGATCTTCGGGTATAGGACAGTATGGGAATCATCATTTCTTCGGCCGTGACACAGACCGGCGGGGTCAGCTCCGTCGGCCAGGCGGCCGACGCGGCCAAGTCGGCGCTCACCGGCGCGGGCTGCGGGCCGGAACAGGTCGACGCGCTGATCAACGTCGGGGTGTACCGCGACGCCAACCTCGTGGAACCGGCGGTGGCCGCGCTCATCCAGCAGGCCGCCGGGATCGGCCTGGAATACCGCCCCGGCGATGTGCCGTGCCTGTCGTTCGACCTGATGAACGGCGCGTGCGGGCTCGTCAACGCGGTCGGGGTGGCCACCTCGCTGCTGGCCGATCTGCCCGCGGGCCACGTGGTGGTGGTGTCCGGGGACGCGCACCCCTCGGGCTCGGCCGACGCGGAGTTCGCCTTCGAGCCGGTCGGCGCGGCGATCGTCCTCGAAAACCATCCCACCGCAATAGGTTTCGGCGCGGTGCACGTGAGTGCCGGTGACACGCTGCCCGATCCGCAGGGCTATGTGACGCTGTCGGCCATGGGCGCCACCGGACGTTCGGCGCTGACGCTCGAACTCGGCACCAGCACACCGGAACTCGTCGAGCACGCCGCCACGGCCGCGCGGGAGGCCCTGGCCGCCGACCACCTCGACCTCGACCAGGTGGTGCTGGTGTGCGGTAAACCGACACCCGAGTACGCCGGGCAGCTCGCCGCCGAACTCGGCATCGACACCGTGATCACCGACGACTTCGCCGGCGACGCCCACACCTCCGCGCTGACCGCCGCCTACGTGGCCGCCCGCGAGGCCGGGCTCGTCGACCGTCCGCTGCTGTTCGTCGCCGCCGACGGCGGGCCGACCGCCGCCGCGGTCACCTATCGCGGACCGGAGGTGCGGTGATGGCCATGCACGCGGTCCCGGACCGGGGCGAGAACGGCCGGGTCTGGACGGTCGACGCGCCCCGGCAGGAACACGCCAGGCATCGCGCGCCAGCCCCGAGCCGGGGTGCCGTGCTGGCGCTGCGGTCGATCCCGGTGTTCGGGTGGGCGTTCCTGCTCCTCGGCGTCGTCCGGCCGTTCCGTTCGCGGCTGCTGCGGGTGGCGTTCTGGATCGACGCGGTGCTCAGCGTGGGCGTGCACGCGGCCCAGATCCCGGCCGCCCGCCGGGTGGCCGCCGAGCGCGGGATCGCGCCGGGCCGGGCCGCGGTGATGACGATGCTCTTCGGCGCGACCTGGTGGAAGACCCTCGGCGAGGACGCGCGGTGAACCGGCCGATCGGCGTCCGCCCGGACGGTCCCGGGTTCTAGGCGGACGCGATGACGGTGCTGGTGACAGGCGCGAGCGGGTTCGTCGGCGGGGCGATCGCCCGCGGCCTGCTCGCCCGCGGTGTCGCGGTCCGCGCGATGGTGCGCGACGCGGCCGCCGCGCCGGCGGGCGCCGAGGTCGCGGTCGCCGATCTCGCGGACGCGGGCGCACTCGCGGCGGCGGTGGCGGGCACCTCGGCCGTGGTGCACGCGGCGGCGCTGCTCGGCGAGTTCGGGCGGCCCGCGGAGTTCTTCGCGGTGAATGTCGCGGGCACCGACCGCTTGCTGCAGGAGGCCGTGGCGGCCGGGGCACGGCGTTTCGTGTTCATCGGCAGTCCGAGCGCGTTGATGGCGCCCGACGGCGGCGATCAGCTCGGAATCGACGAGACCGAGCCGTACCCCGCCCGGTTCCTCAACAGCTACTGCGAGACCAAGGCGGTGGCCGAACAGCTCGTCCTCACCTCCGGCACACCGGAATTCACCACCTGCTCGCTGCGCCCGCGCGCGGTGTGGGGGCCGGGCGACCGCCGCGGTCCGGTGGTACAACTGCTGGCGAAGCTGCGGGCGGGCCGGCTGCCCGACCTGTCCGGCGGCAGGGACGTCCGGGCATCGCTGTGCTACATCGATCACCTCGTGCAGGCGGTTTCCCTGGCGCTGGAAGCCGAGAACGTCGGTGGCCGAGCCTATTTCGTCGCCGATGCCGAACCCGTCGAGGTCTGGCCGACGTTGACGGCGGTGGCGCACCGCTTCGATCTGCCCGCGCCGAGTGTCACCCTGCCCGCCCCGGTGCTCGGTGGCGCGGTGGCGGCGATCGAGGCGGTGTGGCGGATTCCCGCGGTCGCGCGGCGGTGGACGCCCCCGCTGTCGCGGTACGCGGTCGCCCTGGTCACCCGCTCGGCCACCTACGACATCTCCCGCGCCGAGCGCGAACTCGGCTACCGGCCGAGCGTCTCGTTCGCCGACGGGCTGGACCGATTCCACGCCTGGGTCACCGAGATCGGCGGACTCGACCGGCTGTTGGAGGAGCTGTGAGCGGGCTGTGGGTGGTGATTCCCGCCTTCGACGAGGAACGCGGTATCGGTGCCACGCTGGAAGCCATAGCGGCACAGAGTGATACCCACTTCACGGTGGTGGTGGTCGACAACAACTCCACCGATCGCACCGTCGAGATCGTGCGCGCGTTCGCCGAGGCGCATCCCGTTCCCCCGATCGAGGTGATCACCGAGCAGCAGAAGGGCACCGGTGCCGCCGCCGACACCGGCATGCGGTACGCGATCGAGCGCGGCGCGACCCTGCTGGCCCGCACCGACGCCGACTGCCTGCCCGCACCCGACTGGACCGAGCGGATCAAGGTGGCGTTCACGACGGGATTGCGGCTGGTGAGCGGGCAGTTGATTCCCCGGACGGACGAAGGGGTTTCGTGGCGGGACCGGATGATCATCCGGGTGGCCCTCGAGGTGGCCTCGGCCTTCGGCAAGGTGCGCTCGGGCAACCGTGACCCCAAGTATCTGGGGCCCTACGTGATGACGCCCGGCTGCAACATGGCCATCACCGCCGAGCTGTACCTGGCCGCCGGCGGGTTCCCGCGCACCGCCATCGAGGACCTGCACGAGGACCGCGCGCTCGTGAACGCCGTGCGCACCATCACCACCGAGTACGGATTGCGCCGCGACGTCCGGGTTTTCGGCTCGAACCGGCGGGTGCGCGCCTGGGGTATCCGCAAGACCCTGGCCTGGTACGCCGACCACCGCTACCGGCCCGACGTCGTCGACATCCGATGACCGCCGACTTCCTCGACCACCTGGCCATGCAGGCCGACCGCATCCCCGATGCCTCGGCGCTCGGCCCGGTCGGCGCACGCGCGCTCACCTATCGCGAACTGGTCGACACCGTCGAGCGGGTGGCGGCCAATCTCGGCGCGGCCGGGTTCCGGCCGGGCGATCGGATGCTGTTCTCGATCCGGCCGAGTGTGGCGTCGGTGAGCCTGATCTTCGGGGTGATCGCGGCGGGCGGATCCATCGTGTTCGTCGACCCCGGGGTGGGACCGGAACTGTTTGCGCGGCGGGTCGATCTCGTCGAACCCACCTGGGCCGCTACCGAATCACTGCTCTACGCGGTGAGCGGCCCGCTGGCCGGGTTCGGGCGAAGGCGTGGGTTGAGCCTGCCCCGGTTCGGCGCGCTCGACGTCCGGCACATCCACAGCGGGGCCTGGCTGCCGGGTACGCCGCTGCGCTCGATTCCGTTGCGCCGCTTCACCGGCGGTGCCGAGCGCGTCGCACGAATGCCCACCGATCTCGACGCACCCGCGTTGATCGTGTTCACCTCCGGCACCACCGAGGATCCGAAAGCCGTTGTGCACACGCGTGCTTCGCTCAGCGCGGGGCTGGCGGCGATGGGCGGGCAGACCAGTCTCGCGCCCGGCGCGTTCCTGCACACCGAACAGCTCATGATGGGGTTGCCCGCGCTGATGGCGGGCGCCCGCTGGGCCATGCCGCGTTATCCGCGGTTCGGGACCCACATCGATCCGGTGCGGTTCACCGCGTCCCTCGGCTCCGCGACCCACGCCTTCTACACGCCCGCGGATCTCGCCCGCGCCCTGGACGCTCTCGAAGCGGGGACGATCACCCCGCCCTCGCACCTGCGGCAGGTCGCGCTCGGCGGTGCGCCGGTCACCGCCGCGCTGCTGCGCCGAGCGCGAGAGTCCTTGCCGTACACCGAATTCCTCGCCGTCTACGGGATGACGGAGATCCTGCCGGTCGCCGTCACCAACCACGCCGCCAAACTCGCGCACACCGGCGACCTGCTCGGCGCTCCGGTGTCCGGCGTGCGCGCCCGGATCGCCGAGGACGGCGAGTTGATCCTCACCGGCCCCAACCTGTGTCGCGGCTATCTCGGCGCCGAACCCCTCGCCGAGATCCACACCGGCGACCTCGCGCGCTGGGACGGCGAACAACTCGTCCTCACCGGCCGCAAGAAGGACATGATGATCCGCGGCAAGACCAACATCTATCCCGGCCTCTACGAGCCGGTGATCGCCGCGCTCGACGGCGTCCGCGAGGCGATCATGGTCGGCCTGCCCGACGAGATCGGCGACGAACGCATCGTGCTGGCCGTCGTCGCCGACCCTGGCGCCGACGACCTCCCTGCCCGCCTCCGCACCCGCCTGCCCCAGCTCATCGACACCACCGCCGTCCCCGACGACATCGTCCTCGTCGACCGCATCCCGGTCAGCGGCCGCACCAACAAGCCCGACCGCGCCGCCCTCCGCACCCTCCTCCGCACCCGCCTGGGCTGAGGGCGCCCCGGTGCGTAGCATTCTGCACACGTTGTAGCAGTTCGCTATGCTTGTAGACATGAAGCAGATCCAGCAACGCGACCTCCGCAATGACAGCGGCAAGGTGTTGGCCGCTGTCGAGGCGGGCGAAAGCTTCATCATCACGCGCAACGGCAACCCGGTCGCCAAACTCGAGCCGCTCGTTCGGCGCGCATTCGTGCCGGTCAGTGAGCTCGCCCGGACCAGCGCTCCGCTTCCCCATGTCGACTACCGACAGTGGCGCGCGGATCTGGACGCGATGATCGACCCGGAGATTCCAGACCGTGAGTGAGTCGGCGGATCCACTCCATATCCTGCTCGACACCTCCGTCCTGATCGACTACGCCGAGATTCACACCGGGCTACCCAGCGACGCCGATGCCGCGATCAGCGCTGTCAGCCTGGCCGAGCTCGCTGCCGGTATCCACGCGACGAAGGATCCGGTACGGCAGGTACAACGACAACTCCAGTTCCAATGGGTGGTGCGGACGTTCGATCCGCTTCCCTTCGATGCCGAGACCGCGCTGGTGTACGGGTCGCTGGCGTTGCTGGTAAAGCAGATCGGACGCAAACCGAGAGGTCGAGTGGCGGACCTGCAGATCGCCGCGACCGCTGTCCAACACGCACTGCCGCTCTACACCCGCAACCCCGATGACTTCAAAGGCCTCGGACCGCTGCTCAACGTCATCGCGGTGTGATTGCTCAACTGTCCACGGCGAGGGATACGAGGGTGCGGTCGGCGAGGGCGTCGATGGTGGGGCGGGGTAGCAGGGTGTCGACGTAGCAGAAGGTGATCGACAGGGTGTCGCCCAGGGTGGCGACGGCTACGGTGAGGGCGCTGGCGCAGGAGTTCGTGCCCGCGACAGTGAGGTCGGTGAGGTCCAGGGGCTCAGGGGTTTTCGGGGCGGCGAGCCGACCGAGGTTGCTCAGGGTGACGTTCCATGGTGCGCGGCGGTCGATGAGTTCGATGGTGCGCCTGCCGGATTCGAGGCTGCGGGGGCAGCCGTAGCGGATCGCGGCCAGGGCAGTGAGGTCGTTTCCTCGGGAGATGCGCTGGTCCAGTTGTTCTTTCGTCTTCCGGGCGGCATCCCAGACCGTTCGCCGCGGCCCGAAGGGGACGAAGGTGGGGACGACGCCGGTGAACATGCCCGGTTCCTCGCCGTCAGGTGGCGGGTCGAGGCGGGTGCGCAGGTCCACCGGGATACCGATCCCGGCGGCGCCGTCGCGGCCCGGCCGGAACGACTCGCCCATCGCCGCGGCCAGGGCGGCGACGAGAGCGGCGTTGACCGTGACGCCCTCCGCGCGACAGCGCGCACGCAGGGCGGCGAGCCGGTCGCCGGTGATGGTGCGGATCACCGTGCGGGTGCGGCGGATCGGCAGCGGCGGTGGGGTGCCGGGAATGCCGAGCGCCCTGCGGGCGACGGCGCCGAACTGCCCGGTGAGGTTCACCCGGAGACAGCGCGTGAGGCGGGCGTATTCGGGCGGGATCAGGTCGTCCGGCGCCGGGATCGGGGCACGGGAACCGCCCGGCGGCGGTGCGCCGAAGGTGTAGGCGAGCAGCCTGGAGGCCAACGACGCCATCGACCGGCCGTCGACGAACACATGCGAGAACACCACGATCACGTCGTGGATCTCCTCGGAAGTGCCCGGCCGCCAAGCGAGATCGATGATCCGTCCCGGCGCCGTGGCGATATCCACCGGCTCCGCCAACTGCTCGTCGAAGACCCGCCGCCATTCCTCCGGATCGTCGACGATCCGGTGCAGCACCGGCAGATGCGGATCGGCCGACCGCGCGAACCGCGGCCCCGGCACCACCACCGCCCGCAACAACGGAAACTCCGCGACCAACGCCGCGGCCCCCTCCTCCAGCCCGTATCCCCCGATCGCCCCACGCACCCGAACCCGCACCACACAATTCGCCGGCGACAACTGATCCACCAGCCAGAACCACCGCTCCCCCGCCGACAACGCCCGCCCCACCTCGTCGCCCCGGCGCGCGGTCACCAGATATCGGTCCAGACCGGCCGCTTCGCGATGTCCACCATGGCGGCATTCTTACCGATCAGCACGGGAACCGTGGACCCGACACTCAGGCGCTCGGCCAGATCGCCGGCTCGACCGGCACGGAACTGCGAATAGAAGTATTGCTTTCCCACCTGGGCGTCAGCGCCCGAATCAGGATGCCGGAACCGCACTTCGACCCGCACCCGCCACAGATCGAAGTTCAGCGGTCCCTGATTGTTCTTGCACCGCAGCTCCGATTCGATCACCTCGGCCACCGCGCGAACGCCGGTGCGCCGCAGGTACCACCGGCGCACCCGCCACGCGCCATTGAGTACCAGCATCCATCCGAGCACGCCGAGAACCACGCTCACCGGAAGGACCAGCGCCATCGCCACCGGCGAGCCGAGCCGTTCCGCCACCGCGAAACCCACGTTCAGCGCACCGACCATGAAGGCGACCGCGCCCGCGGCCACACCCAACGTCCACACCAGCGACATCGGGCCGATCATCTGATTGGATCGCGCCACCTCAACTCCTCAGCGCCAACGCCGCTCATCGGGATGTTCTTCGAAGTCGTCCGGCCAGTCACTCGGGCCGACGACGGCTTCGCCCGCTCGTGTGCGGCGGGTCGGCGGGGGCGGCCAGTTGGGCTCCGAAGCTGGTGCCTGCGGTGGCTCCGGGGACCATTTCCACGTGAACTCCCGTGGCGAACCCTTCATCTCGGCGACTTCGGGCGGGACCGGGCGTGCCATGGATTCGATGTCGGCCCACCGGCATTCGCCCGCGGCCACCCGCTCCGCGTACGCCTTCAACGCAGGCGACGCGGTATCCATACCCGCGATCGTGGCCATGAACTCCTCGGTGACCTCGGTCGCTCCGTCGAAGAGCTCGTCGACGTCGATACTCGCCAACCGGATGGTCGCGGTGCGCAGATTGTCGACCGCGTCCATGACCTTTCTGGCGAGCGCCTCGACCGTGGGGTCGAGATCCGGCTCTCGCATGCTGCCCCACTGCGGTCGCGTCATGACGCGTTCTCCCACGGAGCCGCACCGGTTCCGGCGTCGTAACCCTCGGTGGGCCGATTCACCATGTCACCGTAGTGGGCGATCTGTTCGATGTCCTTGCCGATGGTGGCCACCCGCGTCGCATCATCGATCTTCTTGGTGACCGGCGCGATGGCCTCATCCAGCTTCTGCTTCGCCTTGTCCTGCAATTGGCCTACCGGATCCTTGATGAAGTCGAGAAGCTTGTTGAAGGCATCGGCCAGCTCCCTGATCTTCCCGACCACCTCGATGGCCGCGTTGACGAGCACTCCGATGTCATAGACGAGTTTGGCGATGCGCGCCGCACCGAGGCCGGGGACGGCTGCGGACAAGATGTTGGCGACGGACTTCAGCGCGCCTTTGATGTCGTCGAAATCGACATACTTGTTGAGCATCCCCCACAGTTTCTCGAGGATCAATCTGATCCCGTCCCGAATCATGTCGGACACTTCACCCGCGCAGTCGCTGACGACTCGGCCGACCGGCCCTTCCCACTTCATGGCCGCGATCTGCTTGGTGGCCCAGTCGCCGAAGGCGATGGCAGCCTTGCCATCCCAGTGCGGAACATTGTTCGTGCTGCTGTCGATCCGCTTGACACCGGATTCGAGATTCTTCCCGCATGCCTCGAGTCCGTTTCCCGCCTGTTTGTACACGTCCCCCAATCTGCGGATCTCGGACCAGTTTCCGGGAATCGGCTCCAGGCACTTGACCAACGGGTCGTACTCGGTTCCCGCGGCACGGGTGATGCTCTTGATGGACTCGTTCACATTGCCGAGCACCGGGAAGACATCGGCGATGAGCGCGGCCAGTTCCTCTTTGTTCGCGGCGGGCGCCTCGAGCTTGAACTGCTCCGGTTTCGGATAGCTGGCCGCGCCGGTGTATTGCATCGTGACGCCGACCTCTTCCGTGCTGTCGTCGCCGACGAAGTTCGACTCGGTGTGCGCGTTCAGCGCGGCGTAGGTTTTCTGATCCTGGCTGTGATACATCCAGGCGGCTTTGTTGAGCTCGGTGCCGGTGGCCAAGGTCGTGTTCGCGAGCACCGCGTGCCGCTGGGACATCCATTCGGCCGCGTCGTCGATCTTGTCGGCGAGTGTGTCGATGATCGGACCGTGTAGCCAGTTCGCCGCCCGCCCCTCGGTCGCCACAAAAGTGGACGCCGACTGCGCGTCAGCGGCGATAGCGGTGACCAGGTTGCTCAGACCCGCGATCTCGCCCGGATTCGCCGCGAAGGTTTCGGACATGTTCGTTCCCCTTCCCGATACGGCTAGGCGTTGCCCAGCGACTCGCCGAAGATCGCGGCGATCTCCCCGATCTGGTCACATGACGCCGGTACGGGTACGGGGCCGGGGTGCACCATGAGCGCCACCGTGAATGTTCCGTCGGCGGAGGCGATGGACGCCGAGCACGTCGTGCTGTTCTGCGGGGTCCGGTATCGCACGGCATCCCGGCCGCCGATCCGCTCCGAGCCGAAGACGCTGTGGTCTGGGTTCTTGCGGATCTCGTCCAGAGTCGTATCGCTCGAGGTCAGGGTGACGAGTCCGGTCGGGTACTTCTCACCGTCGACCACGGCTTCGCGCCAGAATTGACAGCCGATTCTCGTGTAAGGAGAGGAAACGCTCTCCGCCGCATATCTTTCCCTCGTCGCCGGGTCGAATCCGGCTCTGCTCACCAAATCGTCACCCACCCGTACACAGGGATCGAAACGCACCTGTGCGGCACCGGTCTGCGTAGGCGCAGGCGGGACACTCACCTGGATGGAAACAGCCGCCTGGGTGTCGGTCGCCGGCGTGTCGGCACCCTGATCGGCGGCATTGTCGGCACATGCGGCCAGTACCGTCATGCTGATCGCCAGCCCACCGGCCGCGCAGCTTCTTCTCATAGTCGGAACCTTCGTCGTCGAGGTTGCCGCCGTATCCCCCACCGGAACCAGACGGTCATGAGCCATCGGCGATCATCGCACAGCGCGGGGAGAAGCGAACCTCTTGGTCCGGTTTTGTGGCGCTGTTCTCAGGAGTCACCGTGCCGCGGCGGAGTCGAGTGCTCGTTCGGTCCACTCGGCGGTGGCGAGAAGGGTGGGGTCGGTGGTCGGCGGAAGAGAGAGCAGGACGGCGGTGTGGGGTTCGGGGGTGGGGAGAGAGATACCGCAGGTGGCCAGGTAGCTGAGGAGCATGGTGGTGCGGAGGAGGGTGGCGTTGGCGGTGTCGTAGTGGGTGGGGTCGGTGCGGAGGTCGGCCAGGCGCGGGGGTGGGTGGCGGACGGTCGGGCAGAGCAGGATCGCGCCGGCGAGGTCGGCGGCGAAGGCGGTGCGCAGGCCGGGCATCGCGGTGTAGACGGGGGTGATGGTGTCGGGAGTGGCGGCGTTGGCCGCGAGGCGGCGACGGGTGGCCTCGTCGATCGGCAGCGTGGAGGACAGGCGGTGTCCGTGCAGACGGTAGGCCTCGGCGCCGACGATCGTGCCGTGGGTGTCCATCAGGTGCTGGGCCGCACGCAGGGACGGGAGGACGCGGGTCTCGATCTCGGCGCCCGCGGCGCGCAGCCGGGCGACGGCGGCGGCGAAGGCGGCCGCCACCGGCGGGGCGAGGTCCTCGGTCCATTCCCCCGCGGGCACGACAAACCTGGGTCGCGGCGCCGGCCGGTGGCGGGGTGAACCGGTCGGGAGGAGCACGCTGTCGAGCGCGACGATATCGGCCACGGTTCTCGCGAACAGGCCGACGCTGTCCAGGGTCGGGGACAGCGGCGCGAAGTCGTGCGGGCCGTATCGCCCTGGGCTGGCGCGGAATCCGACGATTCCGCACAGTGCGGCAGGCACTCGGACCGAGCCGGAGGTGTCGGTGCCGACCGAGAGCGGGACGAGGCCCCTCGCCACCGCGACCGCCGACCCCGACGACGAGCCGCCGGGCACGACGGCGGGATCGAGCGGGTTGGCCGGCGTGCCGAAGCGCGGGTTGATGCCGAGACCCGAGAACGCGAATTCGCTGAGCGTGCTCTTGCCGAGGGTGACCAGGCCGCTGTCGTGCGCCCGGCGCACCAGCGGACTGTCGACGGCGGCGGGTTCGTCGTACAGGTGGCTGGCCGAGCCGAGAGTGGTGACGGTGCCCTGGAGGTCGAACAGGTCCTTCCACACGATCGGCACTCCGTCGAGCATCCCGCGACGGACGCCGCGACCGGCGCGCCGGTCACTGGCCTCGGCTTGCCGACGCGCACGCTCGGCGGTCAGCGTGATCAAGACTGCGGACGAATCGGGTTGCTGTGCACGAGATATCGCTTCCTCGGCCAGCTCGACCGCGGTCGTCTCGCCGGTGGTGACGGCTCGCGCCGATGCGATCGCACTGGTCATCGGAACTCCTGGTCGTCGATAAGCGGACGCTCGAACGCTATCGCGCGCCACCCCCGACATGAATGTAGAAACATCCATTCACGACCTGAGATCATGTATGTATCTCCATGGCCGGGCGGTGCGCGGACCGGTTGACTGAACGGCATGACAGCGAGCTACACCGAGCCGGTGACGATACCGGCCAGGCAGGCCAGGTCGGTGCTCCTGCGCACCGGCGACACGGTCCGGATCACCGACGTCGCGGGCGGACAGGTCGGCGACGTCTTCGCCTATCACGCCACCGATCTCACCGAGTACCACAGCGCCGCGCACACCCGCACCCACACCAGCCGTCTGTTCCCGGCGCTGGGCGAGGCGTTCGTGACGAACCGGCGCCGCCCCATCCTGACCTACCTGGCCGACACCTCGCCGGGCACGCACGACCTGCTGATCGCCGCCTGCGACCCGGAACGCTATGCGGCATACGGCGATCCGGGACACGCCAGCTGTGCGGAGAACCTGATCGCGGCCCTGGCCGAGCACGGACATCCGGCGCCTACGCACATCCCGCAGCCGATCAACGTGTTCATGCGCATCCCCGTCGACGCCGACGCGAACCTGACCTGGCTGCCCGCCGCCACCCGGCCGGGCGACGCGATCACCTTCCGCGCCGAGCTGGACTGCCTGCTCGTCGTCTCCGCCTGCCCCCAGGACCACAACGTCATCAACGGGACCGGACCGAGCCCGCTGACCCTGACCGTCCAGACCACCGAGGAGAACCACCGATGACCACCACCGACCTCGCCCACCCCGCCCTCGCCCCGTTCGACCTCGCCGGCCTGCGGCTGCGCAACCGCTTCGCCGTCGCCCCGATGACCCGGATCTCGGCGACACCGGACGGCACGCCCACCGACCAGATGGCCGGGTACTACCGCGAATACGCCGAGGGCGGCTTCGGCCTGATCCTCACCGAGGGCATCTACCCGGACGCCACCCACAGCCAGGGCTACCTGAACCAGCCCGGCCTGGTCACCGACGACCACGTCGCGGGCTGGCGCGCGGTGGTCGACGGCGTGCACGCGGCGGGCGCGCCGATCTTCGCCCAGCTCATGCACGCCGGGGCGATCTCGCAGGGCAACCACTACGGCTTCGGCACCATCGGCCCATCGGCGATCGCGCCGCGCGGGCGGATGATGGCCGACTACGGCGGCGCCGGCGGAGCATGGGCCGCGCCGGCGGAGATGACCGAGGCCGACATCGACGCGGTGATCGCCGGGTTCGCCGCGGCCGCGGTGAACGCCGAACGGGCCGGGTTCGACGGTGTCGAGATCCACGGCGCCAACGGCTATCTGCTCGACCAGTTCCTCACCGATTACACGAATCAGCGCACCGACGAGTACGGCGGCTCGGTGGCCAACCGGATCCGGTTGACGGCACGCGTGCTGGCGGCTGTCCGCGCGGCGGTCGGGGATCTGCCGGTGGGCGTTCGTCTTTCGCAGACCAAGGTCAACGACTTCACCTACCGCTGGCCCGGCGCCGAGGCCGACGCGCGGGTGATCTTCGGCGCGCTCACCGACGCCACCTACCTGCACATCGCCAGCGAGGGACGCAACTTCCTGGAGACGGCACGGCTGGCCGACGGCGCGACCATCACCCAGCTCGCTCGCGAGGTGTCGGGCAGACCGGTCATCGCCAACGGCGGCATGCACGCCCTCCCCCAGGCCGCCGATGTCCTCACCGGCGGACACGCCGACCTGCTCTCGGTGGGCACCGGCGCGCTGGCCAACCCCGACCTGCCCCGCCGGGTCGAGACCGGGGTGCCGTTGACACCGTTCGACCGTGAGATGCTGCATCCCATGGCGAATCTGGACAGCACCGCGGCCTGGCGCGCACGGCGATGACCTGGACGCGCGGCGCCGCGGCGGTGGCGACCCTGACCTTCGACGTGGACGCGGAGACCCCCGTCCTCGCCGAGGGCGGGCGCTACGCCGCCCATCCGATGGTGATGTCGCACCAGTCGTACGGACCCGATGTCGGAGTGCCGCGCATCCTCGACCTGCTCGACGAGATGGCCGTTCCCGCCACGTTCTTCGTGCCCGGCTGGGTCGCCGAGCGGCGTCCCGGCCTCGCCGCCTCGATCGTGGAGCGCGGCCACGAGGTGGCCCACCACTCCTACAGCCACCGCGCCCCGACCACACTGCCGCCGGGCGCCGAACGCGCGGATTTCGTTCGGGCACTGGAGGTTTTCGCCGCGCAGGGCATTCCGGTCAGCGGACATCGGGCCGCGATGTGGAGCGCGAGCGCGGAAACACTGTCCCTGGTGGCCGAATACGGACTGACCTACGACTCCTCGCTCATGGGCGACGACCGGCCGTACCTGGTACCGGACACGGGCGGTCCGGTGGTCGAGCTGCCGGTGCACTGGTCGCTCGACGACTGGGAGCAGTACGCGTTCCTGCCGGAACCGCGCATCGGGTCGGTCATCGAGGAGCCGGACAAGGTCGAGCGGATGTGGCGGGCCGAGCTCGACGGGATGCGGCACTACGGCTGCCTGTTCAATCTGTGCATGCATCCGTTCCTCACCGGCAGGCCGAGCCGGATGCTGGTGCTGCGCAGGCTGATCGAGCATGCGCGCGACCGCGGTGACGTGACCTTCGCGCGCTGCCGCGACGTCGCGGAGTGGGCACGCGCCGACCCGGGAACCCCGGTACGCCCGCTGCCCGCCTACGACATCGACGCGGCGGTCTTCCCGCACTGAGGCGACAGGCCGCCGCGGTTCACCCGCGTGGGGATCGCCGCGGGGTGGACGCGGCGAGGAACAGGTCGACGAGATCGTCGAGCCGGTTGACGTCGCGGCCGGTCAGCTCCGCGATCCGGCCGATCCGGTTGCGCAGCGTGTTCACGTGCACGTGCAGCGCGGCCGCGGTGACGCCCCACTGGCCGTCGTTGGCGAGGAACACACGCAGGGTGTGCTCGAGGTCGGCGCCCGCGCGGGCGTCGTGGGCGCGGACCGCGCCGAGCACCTGGTCGGCGAAGCGGGCGAGCACGTCGGTGTCGAGCAGGCCGAGCAGCATGCGGTGGGTGGCGATATCGGCGAAAGTAGCTGTGTCGGGGCCGTTTCCGGCACGCAGCACCTGGCAGACCTCCCTGGCGCGGACCAGCGAGTCCCGCAGGTCGCTCGCCGTGGACGCGATGTCACCGAGTCCGATCACGATCCGGCCCGCACCGGCGCGCCGGGCGACATCGGCCGGGAGCGACCCGGTGAAGCGTGACAGCTCCGCGGCGCCGCGCTCCCACGGGCACACCGCCACCACGTCCCGGCTGCCCGCCGCGGTGAACACGGGCAGGCCGTGGGTGGCGAAGAGGGCACCCGCCGCGTCGGCGACGTCGTCGAGGGGCGTCGAGTCGCCCGGCGCCAGCGCGAACACCGCCAGCGGTCCGTCCGGCGGCACACCGTAGGCGCGCAACCGCTGACTCACCTCGCCGGAGCGGGCCGGACCGGACAGGATCATCTCCAGCAGCTCGGTCGCGAAGCGCGCCTCGATGGCCTGCACCGCCTGCTGTTTGGTCACTTCGAGGCTCAGGAAACGCGCGGCCTGATCGAGTGCCTCGCGATCGGCCGCGGTCAGGGCCGAGGCCGGTTCCAGGCAGTACAGGCCGGCGTCGATCTCGCCCATCGCGCCCTCGACGAGGTACAGCGCCGACGGGCCTGCACCGAGCAGGTCGACCTCCAGCGGTGGCGGGGTGCGGTTGAGCGCGGCGGCCGCCAGCCGGATCTGCTCGCCCTCCGGTTCACACCCGATGGCGGCCAGGCAGCGGCCGCGCCGGTCGACGACCAGCAGCGGCAATTCCGTATCGCCGCGCAGGATCTCGAGCACTCCGGCCGCGCCGCTGCCCCGCGACAGCGCGGTCGCCAAGGCGTCACCGCGGCGCACCGTCGCGGTCAGTTCCGCCTGCAGCACCTCGTTCTGGATGCGGGCCGCGGCCCGGGTGAGCGCGGCGAACGGAACGCCGATGCACAGCTCGACCAGCGGCAGACCGCGCGCCAGACACAACGTCACCAGCTCCGCGGGCAGCGTGGGCGTCTGGGCCGTCAGCCCGAACACCAGCCCCGCGGCACCCGCACCCGCCACCGCGTCGATGAACCGCCGCGCGCCGACCTGCGGGTACCACAGACCGTTGGTCAGCACGAGCTCACCGGGGCGCACGTACGGCGACGGATCGGGCAGTTCGGTGGTGTGCAACCAGCGGATCTCGGCGTCGAGCCGCTCCGCCGGCCCGGGCGTCACCACCCGCAGCCCGAGCGCGGGATCGGCGACGAGGCGACTGATGGTCAGCATTCAGCGCAACCTACACGCCCCGCCGCGCCTCACAACCCGGCGAGCACGCTGTCGACGATGCCGAGCAGCGCGTCCCGATCACGCTGGACCGGGGCGAGCACCCGCAGCCCGTAGTACGTGCTCTGGATCTGCCGGGCCAGCGTGTCCGCGTCGCGGTCGGCGGCGAGCTCGCCCGCACGTTGCCCCCGCGTGACCGTCTCGCGCAGCGCCTCGGCCACTGTGTCGAAGTGCCTGCGCAGTTGCGCGTCGATCTCGGGATCGGCGGCGCCCCTGTCGATCGCGGCGTTGATCGCGAAGCAGCCGGTGGCGGTGTCGCCCGCGGGCAGGTCGGCATCGATCGCGCTGGTCATCAGCGCGCGCAGCCGATCCCGGACCGGGCCGGGGCGCCGCAACAGGTCGAGCTGCTGGGCGGTGCTCCGGTCGTAATACCGTTGCAGCGCGGCAAGATACAGGCCGCGCTTGTCGCCGAACGCGTGGTAGAGGCTGGACGCGCCGAGCCCGGTGCGCTCGGTGAGATCGCGGGTCGAGGTCGCCTCGTAGCCGTGTCGCCAGAACGCGTCCATCGCCGCGTCGACGACACGGTCCCGATCGAACTTCCGCGGTCGCGCCACGCCCCTACCCTAGGCGCCCGGCCCGACCACGCCGATCGCCTCGATCTCGATCATCCATTCGGGCTCGGCCAGGGCCGCGACCTGGACGAACGATTCGGCGAACGAGTGCGCCGGGAGAAACTCCGCCCGTACCTCGGCGAAGATGTCCTGCCGACCGATATCGGTGACGAACACCGTGGCCTTCACCACGCGGTCCAGCCCGGAGCCACCGTTGGTGAGCACCGTGGCCACATTGGCGAGGGCGCGGCGGGCCTGTGCCGCGAAGTCGCCTGCTCCGACGGTCCTCCCGTCCTCGTCGATGGGCGCCTGCCCCGAGGTGAAGACCAGGTCACCCACCCGCGTGCCCAGCGCGATGCCCGCGCCGTCGTACCAGTCGGGCTCGGCGGTGACACGGACGCGTTCGATCATGGAGCAGCCCTTCGCGAGTTCTGTAGCGTTCGCTTCAAAACTACACCGGTTCTCAGCACTTTCCCAGCCTGGTACTACGTGCGTATTATGGACTTATGGGTTTCGAGTGGCCTGATTGGGCGATCGCTCACCTGATCGGCATCGAACCCAGCGAGGTTCGGCAGGTCCTCGCAGCGTCACGACGGTGGCCGCGCCCGGCCTTCGACGGCAGGGTGGCCGTGCTGACGGTGTGGGGGCGCACCACGGCCGGACGTCCGCTCATCGTGGTGACACGACAGCGCGACGACTGGACGTGGGTGATCATCGGCGCACGCGCGATGCGCGCCGAGGAACTGGCGCGATTCGAGCAGTGGGAAAGTGGGAAAGCCTCATGAGCGATCAGGACTATCCGTCGAGTAAGGAAGAACTGGCCGATTTCATGGACCGGCTGAGTTTCTTCGACGAACATGCCGACGCTCCGCCCCGGCTGCCCGCCAACGAGGACATCATGGTGACCACCTCCATCCGGTTGCCCCTCGGCTTGCATTCACGGTTGAAAGACCTGGCCGACGAACGCCGCGTCGGGGTGTCCACGCTGCTGCGGGAATGGGCCGAGGCCGCTGTCGCCGAGATCGACGACGAGGATCAGCTGATCTCGCTCGCCGAGGCGAAGCGGGCATTGTCACGAGTGCATCCCATCCACCGAGCCAGCTGAGCACACCGTGTAGAACATCTCCCATGAGTTTCTGGCGGCGCCGACCGAAAGGCGATCAGCACACGGTCCCTCGCTGGCCCTCCGACCCGGATGCCCGACAGGCGCTGGCCCGCTATCTCGACCGGCTACCCGCCGACCCGACCGCGCCACGCACCACCGAAATGCTGTTCAACGGCTGGGGACTCGACCTCGGCGGCAGCGACCTGTCCGGCCTCGATCTCGGCGGCGCGGAACTCGGCGAGGCCCGGCTGACCGGGGTGCGACTGGTCGACACCGACCTGTTCGGCGCGTGGATGCTGTCCACCGATCTGTCCGGCGCCGACCTCACCGGCGCCGACCTCGGCAAGGCCCAGGCGCGCGACTGCACTCTGCGCGAATCCCGCCTGCACGGCGCCCGCCTGATGAAGGCCGACTTCGCGAGCTCAAACTTCCATCGCGCCGACCTCACCGGCGCCGATCTGCGCCGAGCCACGTTCAGCGACACCGACTTCCGCGACGCGAGCCTGCGCGGGTGCCGCGTCGACAAAGCCAGCTTCCGCGGTGCCCGCCTGGCGCGGTGCGAGGTGGCCGACGCGGTCGGCACGATCGACGGCCCCGTCGATGTCGGTGAGCGCGCTCCCCGATGGCTCGACGGCGCCGAGCTGGCCTCGTGGTTCGCCTCCTCGGGCGCTCCGAACGTAACGGTTCGTTCGTTGCACTGAGAAACACGACCACCGACTCCGGAACCACGCCGGTCCCACCGGCGGGCCGCCTGGGGTCGGGAACTGAACGCGACGGACTCCCGGCGGACGGACTCTGGTCGCCCGGCGGTCCGAGTTCGTCGAGAACCCGTACCGGGCACGTGATGCCCAGCGCGTTCGCGATCGGATGGAGAGTTCCCGGCCGCAGTAGGCTGTGGTCGCCTGCTACTAGGAGGAGTCGACCATGACCGCGGTGCACCCCGATGAGCCGCAGCGCATCACTGCCGAGGAGTTTCTGACGGGCGAGCCGGATGCGCTCAGCAGCACCTTCGGCGATTTCGAGGTCGTGGACGGTCGTGTGGTGCGAGCGATGGCCCAGAGCGAGGCGCACAGTCGGGTGGTGCGACGCCTCGCGTCGGCCCTCGAGGACGCGCGTGACCCCGCGGGCCCTTGCCTTCGCGTCGGATCCGATGTCGCGGTGCGATTCGCCGACGCCGAGGACAAGTCGGCCGATCGCAGATTGAATGTTCGGTATCCCGACATCTTCGTTCGGGACTGCGAACCGTATGACGTGAGCACCGTCCGGGATCACATCCTGTTGGTCGTCGAAGTCGCTTCCCGCGAGACTGTCGACAGCGATACCGGGATCAAACGGCAGATGTACGCGCGTGCGGGTATTCCGGTCTATCTGATCGTGCATTTCGACAAGAGCTGGGAAGCCATCGATCGCGTCGAGGAGTATCGGCTCGATTGGTCGGGGATGCGGTATATGCCGCATCGAGTACATCGAACCGCGCTGGTCCTGGACAGTCCGGTGACCTTGGCGGTCACGTTCGACGCTTTGGACAGGGCTTAGTCGGTCAGGAAACAGTGCGGGCTCCCACGGATTTCCGTGGGAGCCCGCACTGTTCGATCAATGCCTCAGCGGCGGCGCTTGCCCTTGGCGTCGGAGCGGGCGGCTTCGCGGCGCTCGCGGCGGGTGCCGGACTGCTGCCTGCCGCCGTATTCCTGGGCGTCGGAATGGGATTCGGCGCGACCGTCCTCGGCGGGGCCCGAGTAGTTCAGGCCGCGCGGGGTGGAGTCGCCGATGCCCTTGGCGCGCAGGGCGGGCGGGGCCTGGGTCTCGGCGGGCGTGTCCTGCGGGCGGGTGGCGCCGACCGGGGAACGCAGGCCGGTGCCGACCGAGACGCCCTCGGGCTGCGGCTGCTGCACCTCGACCTGCAGGTTGAACAGGAAGCCGACCGACTCCTCCTTGAGGCCCTCGAGCATCGCGGCGAACATGTCGAAGCCCTCGCGCTGGTATTCGACCAGCGGGTCGCGCTGGGCCATCGCGCGCAGGCCGATGCCCTCCTTGAGGTAGTCCATCTCGTAGAGGTGCTCGCGCCACTTGCGGTCGAGGACCGAGAGCAGCACCTGACGCTCGAGATTGCGCATCGCGCCCTCGCCCGCCAGCCCGTCGATCTCCTGCTCGCGCTTCTCGTAGGCGTTGTGCGCGTCCTCGAGCAGGGCCTCGCGCAGTTCGTCGCGGGTGAGCTCGCCCGCGTCACCGGCGATGGTCTCGCCCGCCAGCTCCTTGTGATCCAGGCTCACCGGGTACAGCGTCTTGAGCGCGGTCCACAGCTTGTCCAGATCCCAGTCCTCGACGTACCCCTCGGCGGTCGCGCCGTCGACGTAGGCGGTGATCACGTCGGTGATCATGTTCTGGACCTGACCCTCCATGTCCTCGCCACGCAGGATCCGGTTGCGCTCGCCGTAGATGACGGTGCGCTGCTGGTTCATCACCTCGTCGTACTTCAAGACGTTCTTGCGGATCTCGAAGTTCTGCTGCTCGACCTGGGTCTGCGCGCTCTTGATGGCCTTGGAGACCATCTTCGCCTCGATCGGCACGTCGTCGGGCAGGTTCAGGCGGGTCATGATCGCCTCGAGCGCGGCGCCGTTGAAGCGGCGCATCAGCTCGTCGCCGAGCGACAGGTAGAAGCGGGACTCGCCCGGGTCGCCCTGACGGCCGGAACGACCACGCAGCTGGTTGTCGATACGGCGCGACTCGTGACGCTCGGTGCCGAGCACGTACAGGCCGCCGGCCTCGCGCACCTTCTCCGCGTCGTCCTCGGTCTGCTTCTTGACCTGCTCGAGCGCGGAATGCCAGGCGGCCTCGTACTCCTCGGGAGTGTTCACCGGATCGAGGCCCTGCTTGCGCAGCAGGATGTCGGCGATGATGTCGGCGTTGCCGCCGAGCACGATGTCGGTACCACGACCGGCCATGTTGGTGGCGACGGTGACCGCGCCGGGCCGACCGGCCTCGGCGATGATCTGCGCTTCCTGCTCGTGGAACTTCGCGTTCAGCACCGAGTGGGCCACACCGCGCTTGGTGAACTGCTTGGACAGATACTCCGAGCGCTCGACGCTGGTGGTGCCGATCAGGACCGGCTGGCCCTTCTCGTGCCGCTCCACCACGTCGTCGACGACGGCGGCGAACTTGGCCTCCTCCGACTTGTAGATCAGGTCGGCCTGGTCCTTGCGGATCATCGGCTTGTTCGTCGGGATCGGCACCACACCGAGGCTGTAGATCGAGTGCAGCTCGGCGGCCTCGGTCTCGGCGGTACCGGTCATGCCGGACAGCTTGTTGTAGAGGCGGAAGTAGTTCTGCAGGGTGATCGTCGCCAGGGTCTGGTTCTCCGGCTGGATCTCGACCTTCTCCTTGGCCTCGATCGCCTGGTGCATGCCCTCGTTGTAGCGGCGCCCGACCAGGATGCGGCCGGTGAACTCGTCGACGATGATCACCTCACCGTCGCGGACGATGTAGTCCTTGTCGCGGGTGTAGAGCTCCTTGGCCTTGATGGCGTTGTTCAGGTAGCTCACCAGCGGCGAGTTCGCGGCTTCGTAGAGGTTGTCGATGCCGAGCTGGTCCTCGACGAATTCCACGCCGGCCTCGTGCACACCGATCGTGCGCTTCTTGATGTCCACCTCGTAGTGGACGTCCTTCTTCAGCAGCGGCGCGATGCGCGCGAACTCGGCGTACCACTTGGACGAGGCGTCGGCCGGGCCCGAGATGATCAGCGGAGTGCGGGCCTCGTCGATGAGGATGGAGTCGACCTCGTCGACCACGGCGAAGTTGTGCCCGCGCTGGACGAGATCGTCGAGCGAGTGGGTCATGTTGTCGCGCAGGTAGTCGAAGCCGAACTCGTTGTTCGTGCCGTAGGTGACGTCGGCGCCGTAGGCCACGCGGCGCTCGGCCGGGGTCATGCCGCCGAGGATCACGCCGACCTCGAGCCCGAGGAAGCGGTGCACGCGGCCCATCCACTCGGCGTCGCGCTTGGCGAGGTAGTCGTTGACGGTGACCACGTGCACGCCGTCGCCGGAGATGGCGTTGAGGTAGGCGGGCAGCACACAGGTCAGGGTCTTGCCCTCACCGGTCTTCATCTCCGAGATGTTGCCGAGGTGCAGCGAGGCGCCGCCCATGATCTGGACCTTGTAGTGCTTCTGGTTCAGCACCCGCCAGGACGCCTCGCGGGCCACCGCGAAGGCCTCGAGCAGCAGGTCGTCGAGGGTCTCACCGTCGGCGTAGCGATGCCGGAACTCGTCGGTCTTGGCGCGCAGCTCGTCGTCGGTCAGCTGCTCGATCTCGTCGCCGTACGCGATGACCTCGTCGGCGAGGTTCGACAGGCGCTTGACCATGCGACCTTCACCAATCCGTAGCAACCTCGTCAGTGTCAGCGCAGGCACGGGTCTCGTCAGTCCTCTGGTCGGAGTGTGTTCGGCTAGTGAGCCACGGTGTTATGGGCCATCGTAGTCCGCAGACCACCGTACCCGGCCGGGAGTACCCGTGCCCGGCGTACCGGGCGGACGCATCGGCCCAGGTCACGGCGGCCGACGAGGCTCGTTGCCCGGCACCGCGTTTCACCTGCCGTGACGTAGGATGGGCCACGTGCCCGATCTGCGCCATTCGGCACCGGAAGGAGTATCGGAGCGCGTGATCACGAGATTGACGCCGCAGGACGCGTCGTTCTATCGGCTCGAATCGAGCAGCAACCCGATCCACATCGGCTCTCTCGCGATCCTGCAGAACTCCGTTCCCGGCGCGACCGACCCGGTCCTCGACTACGACAAGCTCCTCGACCTGGTCGAATCCCGGCTGCCGCTGGTACCGCGCTACCGGCGCAAGGTCCGCGAGATCCCGCTCGAACTGGGCAGGCCGGTGTGGGTGGAGGACAGCCGCTTCGACATCAGCTACCACATCCGCCGCTCCGCGCTGCCCGGTCCCGGCAGCGACGAGCAGCTCTACGATCTGGTCGCCCGGCTGGCCTCCCGGCCGCTGGACCAGGGGCGGCCGCTGTGGGAGATGTATCTGATCGAGGGCCTGTCCGACGGGCGCAGCGCGGTGTTCACGAAGTCGCACTCGGCGCTCGTCGACGGGGACACCGCGCTCGAGATCGGGCACGTGATCCTGGACAACAGCCCGCTGCCGCGCGAGCTGGCCGCCGACGCGTGGCGCGCGCCGCGCGAACCCTCCGAGGTGGAGCTGCTCGCCGGCGCGCTGAGTCAGCTGGCTGCCCAGCCGCGCGAGGCCTACAAGGTGGCCCGTGACGCGGGGTCCAATGCGTTCGGACTGGTCAGGGGTACCAGGATGGCGGTGCAGGCGGCGGCGAACGCGGTGCGCGCGGCCACCTCCGGCGTCGCCGACAGCCCACTCAACGCCCGCACCTCGCGCAGCCGCCGCTTCGACGTGGTCCGCACCGATCTCGAGGACTACCGCACCATCCGGCGCCACTTCGACTGCTCCATCAACGACACCGTGCTCGCGGTGGTCACCGGAGCGCTGCGCAACTGGCTGCTCTCGCGCAACGAGGCGCTGGTGGAGTCGACGAATCTGCGCGCGGTGGTGCCGATGTCGGTCTACGTCGACGGTGGCGACCAGCCGACGCCCGCCAGCGAGGTGTCCTCGTTCCTCATCGATCTGCCCGTCGGGGAACCGAATCCGGTGATGCGCCTGTCGCACATCTCGCATGCCACCGAGGCCGCCGGACGGCAGCGTCGCGGGGTGCGCGCCCGTACCCTGGTGCACCTGGCCGGGTTCGCTCCGGCCAGCCTGCACGCGATGAGTGTGCGCTCGGCGAGTACCTTCGCCGACAACACGTTCAACCTGGTGATCACCAACGCGCCGGGACCACAGACCGCGATGTACATCTGCGGCGCGCGCATGCTGGAGATGTATCCGGTCTCGCCGCTGTTGCGTAACCAGACGTTGAGTTTCGGGCTCACCTCGTACGACGGTCAGGTCTTCTACGGACTCAACGCCGACCGCGACGCCATGGCCGATATCGACGTTCTCGCCGCGTCGGTGCACGAATCGATGGAGGAGTTGCTCGGTGCCTGTCTCTGAGAACGGCAAACTGCGGGTCTACGTCCCGGCCACGATCCCGATGCTGCGTCAGCTCGTCGCCGAGCGGGAACTGTTCCCGCTCGGCGCGACCGCCTTCGCCGTCACGCCCGCCCTGCGCGAGGCCTACGCCGCGGGCGACGACGACGAACTGGCCGAGGTCGCGATGCAGGAGGCGGCCAGGGCGTCGCTGCGGCTGCTCGCCGCCGAGCGCGACGGCGCCGACGACGACACCGCCGACGCCGCGGACACCACCCCCGGCGGCCCGGTGTACCGCCGCGCGGTGATCGCCGCCGACGTCACCGGCGCCAAGCTGCGTCCTGACCTCGACGACGCCGTGGTGAAGCTGGCCGGGCCGATCACCTACGACCAGGTGGCCTCGGTGCACGTCGACCTGATCGAGGCCGAACCCCAGGTCGCCAAGGCCGTCGACGTGATCGACGCCGCGGATCTGGGCGATCCGGACGCCGAGTTCGTGCTCGGCGATGCCGAGGACCACCAACTGGCCTGGTACGCCACCCAGGAACTGCCCTTCCTGCTGGATCTGCTCTAAAACCTACGATGCCGTAACCTGGCAGCGAGCGAGCCACCCCACGGCGGCTCGGATGCACAACAGGGAGACAACGGCAAGCATGGTCATGAACAAGTTCCGGGAATGGCTCGAAGCGCCTGCGGCGCAGGTCGCCGACCGCGGCGGCAAGCTCAATGTGCTGCGCGGCGCGGTCGCCCGGGTGACCACCCCCTTGCTCCCCGACGACTACCTGCACCTGGCCAACCCGCTGTGGTCGGCGCGGGAGCTGCGCGGGCGGATCGTCGAGGTGCGCAAGGAGACGGCCGACTCGGCGACACTGGTGATCAAGCCGGGCTGGGGCTTCGACTTCAAGTATCAGCCGGGCCAGTACATCGGCATCGGCGTGCTGATCGACGGTCGCTGGAACTGGCGGTCGTACTCGCTGACCTGCCCGCCGGACTGGACCGGCGAGGGCGGCAAGCGCCTCATCTCCATCGCGGTGAAGGCCATGCCGGAGGGCAAGCTGTCCAGCCACCTCGTCAACGGGGTGCCCGCGGGCACCATCGTGCGGCTGGCCGCGCCGCAGGGCGGGTTCGTGCTGCCTCAGCCGACCCCGGCCAAGGTGCTCTTCCTCACGGCGGGCAGCGGCATCACCCCGGTGATGTCGATGCTGCGCACGATGGACCGGCGCGACGGTGTCACCGACGTGGTGCACGTGCACTCGGCGCCCACCGACGCCGACGTGATGTTCGGCGCCGAGCTGCGCGCCCTGCACGACAAGCACCCCAGCTTCGTCTCGCACCTGCAGCTGACCGACGCCCACGGCCTGTTCTCCCTGGCCAGCCTCGACGAGCTCTACCCCGACTGGCGCGAGCGCGAGACCTGGGCGTGCGGCCCGGCGCCGATGCTCGACGCGATCGAACAGCATTGGAAGACAGCGGGAATCCCGGAGAAGCTGCACATCGAGCGTTTCGAGGTGGAGCGCTCCGCGATCGGCGAGGGCGGCACCGTCACCTTCGGCACCACCGGCCGCACCCTCACCGTCGACGGCGCGACCAGCCTGCTCGAGGCGGGCGAATCGGTCGGCGTGCAGCTGCCTTTCGGCTGCCGGATGGGCATCTGCCAGACCTGCGTGGTGACACTGTCGGCCGGACACGCCCGCGACCTGCGCAACGGCGACGAACGTCAGCCCGGCGACAAGGTGCAGACCTGTATCTCCGCCGCGGCGGGTGACTGCACGCTCGACATCTGAACACCCCACCCGCGTCGGCCACCAGGTACCCTCGGAGTCATGCGTCGGCCATATGACTGGCCGCCAGCGGCTGGTCAAGGGCCCGTGTGCCGACCGGTGCACCAGGGCCGGGAACAGCGGCACGGCCGCTCGTTTCCGGCCCGCTCCGTTCCCGGACCGACCAGCCGCCAACCGACAAGAGAGGACCCCGGTGGCCATCACCGATATCCAGGCCTTCGCCCATCTCACGGCGGCCGACATCGAGACCCTGGGGAAAGAACTCGATTCGATCCGCCGCTCCGTGGAGACCTCACGCGGTGAGCGCGACGCCAAGTACATCCGGCGCACCATCGCCGCCCAGCGCGCGCTCGAGGTCGCGGGGCGCGCGGTGCTGTTCGGCAGCCGCAACCGCTGGGCCTGGCTCGGCGGCACCGCGCTGCTGTCGGTGGCCAAGATCATCGAGAACATGGAGCTCGGGCACAACGTGAGCCACGGGCAGTGGGACTGGATGAACGATCCGGAGATCCACTCCACCAGCTGGGAGTGGGACATGACCGGGACCTCGGCGCAGTGGCGCCGGGCCCACAACTACTCCCATCACACCTACACCAACGTGCTCGGCAAGGACGAGGACCTCGGCTTCGGCATCCTGCGGATGACCCGCGACGAGGCCTGGCACCCGAAGCACCTGGTGCAGCCGGCCGCCAACCTGCTGCTGGCCGCCACCTTCGAGTGGGGCATCGCGCTGCACGACCTCGGCATCGAGAAGGAACTGGCCGGGATCCGGGCCACCCAGGTGTTCTCGGAACCGAACAAGGACTTCGCGCGCAAGGCGGGCCGTCAGGTGGCCAAGGACTTCGTCCTGTTCCCCGTGCTGACCGGCCCCGCGTGGAAGTCGACGTTGAAGGCCAACGCCACCGCCAACCTGGTCCGCAATCTGTGGGCCTACGCGGTGATCTTCTGCGGGCACTTTCCCGACGGCGCGGAGAAGTTCACCATCGAGCAGCTCGACGGCGAGACCCAGGGCGAGTGGTACCTGCGGCAGATGCTCGGCAGCGCCAACTTCAAGGCGGGCCCGGTGATGGCCTTCATGAGCGGCAATCTCTGCTACCAGATCGAGCACCACCTGTTCCCCGACCTGCCGAGCAACCGGTACCCGGAGGTCGCGGTGCGGGTGCGCGAACTGTGCGACAAGTACGACCTGCCCTACACCACGGGCTCGCTGGGCAAGCAGTACCTGCTGGCCTTCCGCACCATCCACAAGCTGGCCCTGCCGGACCGCTTCCTCAAGCGCACCGCCGACGACGCGCCGGAGACCTCGTCGGAGCGCAAGTTCGCGGGCATCACCCTGCCGGAGGCCCTGCGGGTCGACCCCGACACGGGCAAGCGCTTCGGCCTGCGCTCGGCGCTGCACGACGCGAAGGTGTCGCTCGAGATCAAGGCACGGCACGAGAAGGAAGTGCTGCGCGAGGCCAAGGCGACGCTGAAGGCGCGGGCCAGGCAGGAGAAGCTGGCGCTGCGCGAGGCCAAGCGCGCGCTGAGCGAGCGGGCCAAGCAGGAGCGGGGCGTTTTGCGCGACAAAGCGGCCCGGCGGATGGCGCGCCAGCACTGAGATAACATCTCGGTTTCGATTCCGCAATAGGACGTTTCACACATTCCAGACCCGAAATCGCCAACCTACGCTCTCGTAACCTACGGTAGTGTAACCGGCATGGCGATCTCGGATGTCAAGGAATACGCGCACCTCACCGCTGCGGATGTCGAAGCCCTCGGAGCGGAGTTCGACGCGATCCGCCGCGAAATCGAATCCTCGCGGGGAGCGGCCGACGCGCGCTATATCCGCAACGTCATCCGGTTACAGCGCGCGCTCGAGATCAGCGGGCGCACGGTCCTGTTCGCCAGCTTCCTACCGCCCGCCTGGCTCGCCGGCGTCGCCCTGCTCGGCACCGCCAAGATCATCGAGAACATGGAGATCGGGCACAACGTCATGCACGGGCAGTGGGACTGGATGAACGATCCGGAGATCCACTCCACCTCGTGGGAATGGGACAACGCGGGCCCCTCGGCGCACTGGAAGATCACCCACAACTTCCTGCACCACAAGTACACCAACGTGCTCGGCATGGACGACGACATCGGCTACGGCCTGCTGCGCGTCACCCGCGACCAGCGCTGGATGCCGTTCTACCTGGGCAACCCGATCTACAACCTGCTGCTGCAGATGCTGTTCGAGTACGGCGTCGCCATTCAGCACCTGGAGCTGGGCAAGGTCGCCAAGAAGAAGTGGTCCAAGGACTCGCCGGAGTGGCAGCAGTTCGACGCCGACCGCAAGCTGGTGCTGAAGAAGATCGGCAAGCAGGCCGCCAAGGACTACCTGATCTTCCCGCTGCTCACCGGCCCGTCGTTCTTCAGCACTCTCACCGCCAACCTGGCCGCCAATGTGGTCCGCAATGTGTGGACCAACGCGGTGATCTTCTGCGGGCACTTCCCCGACGGCGCCGAGAAGTTCACCAAGGCCGACATCGAGGGCGAGACCCAGGGCGAGTGGTACCTGCGCCAGATGCTCGGCAGCGCCAACATCAGCGGCGGCCCGGTCATGCACTTCATGACCGGCAACCTCAGCCACCAGATCGAGCACCACCTGTTCCCCGACCTGCCGAGCAACCGCTACGCCGCCATCGCGGTGCGGGTGCGCGAGCTGGCCGAGAAGTACGACCTGCCCTACACCACCGGCTCGCTGCCGGTGCAGTACTTCAAGTCGTGGCGCACGATCCTCAAGCTGTCGCTGCCGAACAAATACCTGCGCCACACCACCGACGACGCGCCGGAAACCAAGTCGGAGAAGCTGTTCGGCGGCAACGCCGTCGCGACCGTCGACCCGGTGACCGGTCGCAGGCGTGGCCTGCGCACCGCGCTGGCAGCAGGCCGCAAGCTGGCCCGCCGTTCGGCGGCCTGACCGTCTGGTTGACTGATCGGCGTGTGTGCCGACCAGCTCAGCGTCTACGACGCGATCCGCCTGCGCCGTGACGTGCGCGCCGAATTCACCGGCGAGCCCGTCGACGACGAGACCCTCTGGCGCATCCTGGACGCCGCCCATCGCGCGCCCAGCGTCGGCAATTCGCAGCCGTGGGATTTCGTCGTGGTCCGGCAGGCGGAGACCCTGCGCCGCTTCGCCGAGCACGTCGCGGACAAGCGGGTGGAGTTCCGCGACGCGCTCCCCGCCGATCGCGCGGCGACCTTCGACCCGATCAAGATCGAGGGCATCGTCGAGAGCGGCACCGGCGTGGTCGTCACCCATGACGATCGCCGCGGCGGGCCGCAGGTGCTCGGACGGGCGAGCGTCCCGGAGACCGGGGTGTACTCGACGGTGCTGGCGATCCAGAACCTGTGGCTCGCGGCCACCGCGGAACAGGTCGGGGTCGGCTGGGTGTCGTTCTACGATCCGGACTTCCTGCGGACGCTGGTCGACCTGCCCGCCGGCATCGAGCCGGTGGCCTGGTTGTGTGTCGGTCCGGTGCGCGAGTTCCAGCGGGTGCCGGACCTCGAACGGTTCGGGTGGCGCTCCGGGCGCGCGCTCGCCGAGGCCGTGCACCGCGAAACCTTCGGTGGCTGAACACGATCCGGGCACCCGCTGGTGGCGGATGCCCGGATTCGGTCGAAGCGATCAGGCCAGTCGGATCAGGCCGTAATCGAAGGCGTGTCTGCGGTAGACCACCGAGGGGCGGTCTGTTTCGCGGTCGTGGAAGAGAAAGAAGTCGTGCCCGACCAGTTCCATCTGGTAGAGCGCGTCGTCGACCGACATCGGCGTCGCGGTGTGCACCTTGGTGCGCACGATGTGGCCGGGACCGCTGAGGTCCTCCTGTTCCTCACCGTGGTCGTGCGCGGCCGCGCCGTTGGGCGCGGTGAACAGCGCGTCGTCCACGAGAGTCGCGGTGGCCTGCGCGACCGAGACCGGCGTCTTGTCGCCGTAGTGCACGACGCGCCGCTTGTCCTTGCTGCGGCGCAGCCGGCTCTCGATCTTCTGGGTGGCCGATTCGAGCGCCGCGTAGAAGCTGTCTGCACAGGCTTCCGCGCGCACGATCGGGCCACGTCCGCGTGCGGTGATCTCCACACGCTGGCAGGCCTTGCGTTGACGACGGTTACGTTCGTGGAACAGTTCCACATCGAACAGGAATATCGACGGATCGAAGCGCTCGAGCCGAGCCAGCTTCTCCGCGACGTGGATTCGATAGTGGTCGGGGACTTCGACATTTCGACCGGAGACCACCACTTCGGCGTTGGGACCCTGGGTCGACGTGTCGGCGCTGTCCTCCAGCGCCGTGGGGTCAGCATCTCGTACTGATGCCCGTGCAGAAGTCGTCACGCGTACCTCCCGGATATGGCTGTACACGAGGGAATGTGTACAGCGGGATTGAGCTGTGCCGATCGGGAATCGCTCGGCACCAGATGTCCGCGGCGCCACCTCCCAAAACTTGCTCGTTCGGTGTGTGATCGCGACGCTAGTCCGCCACGGGCAAGTGCGCCACTGTTCACGCAAATTTCGCGGAGTCAAGCCGTGCAAGTCACCAAAACCGCGCGCGGACGTACACCGAACCGGCTAAGGACACGGACCGATTCGGCTACAGTCGCCCCGGTCGTGAGCACATCGTCGACCAGGATCACCTCGGCGTTCGCGGCGATCGCGGCGGCCGCGGCACCACTGTGGACGACCATGATCCGGCCGCGCAGATTGTGTGCTCGTTCATGGATCGTCAGGCCCACCGAATCGCGCACACCCCGGCCCATCCGCAGCAGCGGCACGGTCCGGCTATCGATCAGCCACCGCGTCGCGACGGTCGCGCAGCGCGTCACCGGGTCACCGCCGCGGCGCCGGGCGGCCGTGCCACGGGTGGGCGCCGGAACGAGCACGAGCGGGCGATGCGGGGCCCGCAGGGCGGTGAGCGCGGTGGCCAGTGCCAGACCGAGCGGCTCGGCCAGATCGCGGCGTCCGCGCTCCTTGGCGGCCAGCACCGCCCGCCCCGCCGGGCCCGCGTAGGGACCCAGCGCCCAGCACGGGACGCCCGGATCGGTGCGTGGGCGCACCCGCACCGGGCCGCGACGCAACGCGGCGGCACAGTCGCCGCACCAGGCGGTACCGGGCGCCCCGCAGCCGCCACACCGGGCCGGGATCACCAGATCGAGCAGCGTGTTCACAGCGACCGAGTATCACCCCGGCCACCGACAGATCAGCTGGGCAGCACCGGGACGACGCTGTCACCGGTCAGGCCGGGCACCTCGCGCCAGAAGCGGTCGTTGCGGGCCGGGTCGGCGGTCTGCAGTTGCAGCACGGCCCTGGAGTCGGCGACGTACTGGGTCGCGGCCGCCGCGGTCACCACGCGCACCGGCGGGGTGAGGTTCTGCGAGGTCACCGGGCTGAACTGGGAACCGTCGATGGAGACGGTGAAGACCGGATCGACATTGCCCTCCCGCGCGACCATCAGGGTGTCACCGGTGACCCAGCTCAGCGAGACCGCGCGGGTGCTCAGACCGAGCGCCACCGGCACCGGCCTGGTCAGCGCGTATCGGCCGTCGCCGCCGCGTTCGACGACCGCGACGTAGACCTTGCCGTCGGCGATCAGCGCCGCACGCACCCCGGTGCGCGAGACCACCACCTCCGAGATCGGCGGCCGCGGCGCGCCCGAGCCCTCGAACAGCGCCGAGGTGTCGACGTCCTGCACCGAGACATTGCCGGTCGCGCGATCGGTGACCGCCCGGATCACGCGGTCGCCGTCGACCACCGTCCAGGCCGCGCCGCCGTCGGCGGTCCAGGACGGGCGGGCGATGGTGGCGCCCTCGGCGACCCCGAACGCCTTCGCGCCGTAGTTGCCGATCAGCAGGGTCCGGCCAGGCTCCGGCGCCGGTCGGCCGGTGTCGGCGACGGCGGCGACGAACTGCCCGTCGGCGGAGATCCCGACCGACTGCAGATTGGTCGCCTCGCCGAAGGAGCCGCTCGGGGTGACGATGCCGTCCTGGGTCACCTGCACCAGGGTGCCGTTGCGCAGTGCGTGCAGCCCGATCCGGTTCTGACCGGGCGCCGACGCGCTGAACTGGTCGAGGTCGGCGACCGACCAGCCGTTGGCGGCGTACCGGTCGTCGAGGGGCTTGCCGTCGGCGAGCAGCACGTACGGGCCGAGGATGTCGGCGCCGGCCAGGGTCATCACGACCTGCGCGGCGAGCAGCTCGCGTTCGCGCTGGCCGAGATTGCCCGCGCCCGCGAAGTCGATGCGCACCCCGCCGATGCCGATGCCGACCTCGCCCGGTTCGTTGTTGGCCTTGGTGATCGGGCCGCGGACGCTGATCGGCGCGGCCAGCTGATTGCGCACGACGGGCGCGATGGTCGACTGCGGACCGCTGCCGAGCATGGCGACCAGCCGCTCGGTGAGCTGGGCGCGCGGCACCGAGACCCAGCGCGGGTCCGGGACCAGCACCGAACTGGCCGGATCGACGTACTGCAGCACGTAGCGGCGGTAGACCTTCTCGAACGTGCTGGAATCGAAGACGACGCCGTCGGGCAGGTCGGTGATCCGCCACTCGCCGTCGATCTTGCTCATCTCGATCTTGTTCTCGAGCGTCCCCTCGACCGCGCGGTAGCTGCCGTCGCCCGCGAGCTCGCCGACCTTGCGGGCCCGGATCACATAGCTGGCCTTGTCACCGGAGCGCGATTCGCGCAGGGTGTCCGGCCGGTCGACGATCGTGGTGCTCGCCTCGTCGTTCCATTCGGCCGCCGCGTCGGGGGCCATGTACTGCCTGGCCGCCGCGTGCCGGTTGGCCGGATCCGCGCTGGCGGTGAGGAAGTCGCCGACCAGGAGGTCGGGATCGCGGCCGGACTGGGGCGGCGGCGGGCCCTCGGAGGTCGGCGCGCGGTTGATGGTGCCCAGTGCCTGTGGCGCCGAGGACTCCGGCAGGCTGGCGCAACCGCTCAGGACCAGCAGGCCCGCCAGCACGGTCGCCAGCAGGGCTGCGCCACGACCCGCGTTCGTCATGACTGTCGGTCTCCGGTCTCGGTGGACATCGGCTCCTCGTCGTCGGCGTCGGTGGCGGCGGGCCCGGCGGCCCGCGGCTCGGCCGCGCCTGCGGGCTCGGGGGCCTCGGGTGCCGCGGGCTCGACGGTATCGGGTTCGTCGTCCTGGCCGACCTCGGGCAGCGCGGGCACCTTGCGCAGCATGGGTTCCAGCGCGAGCGGGCTCCCGCCCAGTTTGCGCCCGCGCACCATCGGCAGCAGCAGCCGGAAGCTGGCGCCGACGCCGGGATCGCCCCACGCCTCGAGCCTGCCCTCGTGCAGGTTGGCGTCCTCGACGCTGATCGACAGGCCGAGACCGGTACCGCCGGACCGGCGCACCCGCGAGGGGTCCGAGCGCCAGAACCGGTTGAACACCAGTTTCTCCTCGCCCGGCCGCAGGCCGACGCCCTGGTCACGGACCACGGTCGCGACCGCGTTGGCCTCGCTGTCGCCGCGCATCCGGATCAGCACCGGCTTGCCCTCGCTGTGGTCGATGGCGTTGGCGAGCAGATTGCGCAGCACCCGCTCGACACGCCGCGGGTCGACCTCGGCGACGACCGGCTCCTCGGGCAGATCGATGACCAGCTCGACCCCGGCCTCCTTGGCCAGGTGCCGCACCGTGGTGATCGCGGCCCGCGCGCACATCCGCATGTCCAGCGATTCCACCTGCAGCTCGGCGACGCCTGCGTCGTGCCGGGAGATCTCGAGCAGGTCGTTGAGCAGGCCCTCGAAGCGGTCGAGCTCGTTGACCAGCAGTTCGGAGCTGCGGGCCAGCGCCGGATCGAGGTCGTCGCTGGAGCCGTGGATGAGGTCGGCCGCCATCCGGACGGTGGTGAGCGGCGTGCGCAGCTCGTGGCTGACGTCGGAGGTGAACCGGCGCTGCAGATTGCCGAATTCCTCGAGCTGGGTGATCTGGTTGGACAGGCTCTCGGCCATTTCGTTGAACGCCTGCGCGAGCCGGGCCATGTCGTCCTCGCCGCGCACGAGCATGCGTTCCTTGAGCCTGCCGTCGGCGAAGCGGCCCGCGATCCGCGCCGCCGACCGGATCGGCAGCACCACCTGCCTGGTGACCAGCGCCGTGATCGCGGCGAGCAGCACCAGCAGCACGACGCCGCCGATGAGCATCGTGCCGCGCATCAGCGACAGGCTCGACTCCTCGCTGGCCAGCGGGAAGATCAGGTAGATCTCCAGCGTCGCCACCTCGGCGCTCGGGCTGCCGATGATCAGCGCCCTGCCGCGGTAGCCGTCCGGGTCGGCGACGGTGGTGAACTGGTAGGACACCTGGTTGCGCTGCACGAAGCGGCGCAGCTCCTGCGGCACCTCGGAGATGGAACTGGTCGCGATCTCCTGCGGCGGCGTACCGCCGACCATCGCCAGCGCCGAGTCGAAGCTGCCGGCGGCGCCGCTGGACTGCCCGCCGCTGCGGCTCGACAGCGCGGCCCGCGCGTCGGCCAGCTGTTGCTGCTGGCTGGTGGCGTCGTGCACGCCGGAGAGGATGTTCTCGATCGTGCTGCGCGCGCGATCCATCTCCTCGACCGCCGCGTTGATCTTGGCCTCGAGCAGCCGGTCGGTGATCTGACCGGTCAGCACGACGCCGAGGATCGTGATGACGATGAGCGAGAGGGTCAGCGTCGAGACGATGACACGCAGCTGCAGCGACCGGCGCCAGAGATGACCCAGCGCGGTCCCGACGGCCTGGAACCAGGCCATGACGGGATCCGCCCATCGCCGCAACCGCGTGACGAAGGTGTGCGCACGTCCGTCGTGCGCTGGAGGCGCTGACGCTGTACCGGCAGGTCGACCGTCGGTCACAGCGGCGCCTCGCGGGTACCGATCACGGCGGTCCGGCCTTGTAGCCGACACCGCGGACGGTCAGCACGATCTCCGGGTTCTCCGGATCCTTCTCGACCTTGGCGCGTAGTCGCTGCACGTGCACGTTGACCAGCCGGGTGTCGGCGGCGTGCCGGTAGCCCCAGACCTGCTCGAGCAGCACCTCGCGGGTGAACACCTGCCGCGGCTTGCGCGCGAGCGCGACCAGCAGGTCGAACTCCAGCGGGGTGAGCGAGATCTGCGTGCCGCCGCGGGTCACCTTGTGCGCGGGCACGTCGATGACGATGTCGGCGATCGAGAGCAGCTCGGCCGGCTCGTCCTCGGTGCGGCGCAGCCGCGCGCGCACGCGGGCGACGAGCTCCTTGGGCTTGAACGGCTTGACGATGTAATCGTCCGCGCCGGACTCCAGACCGAGCACCACGTCGACCGTGTCGGTCTTGGCGGTGAGCATCACGATCGGGACGCCGGAATCGGCCCGCAGGACCCGGCACACGTCGATGCCGTTCATGCCGGGCAGCATCAGGTCCAGCAACACCAGGTCGGGGCGGATCTCCCGCACCGCCGACAGGGCCTGCGTGCCGTCGCCGACCACGTGCGGGTCGAACCCTTCCCCGCGCAAGACGATGGTCAGCATCTCAGCGAGCGCCATATCGTCGTCGACGACCAGAATCTTGGGCTTCATAGTCCTATGTTGTCATCTCCCAGGCCAGGATCGGGCCGCCACGCCATTAATGGTGTGAACCCGTCGCGTATCCAACCTTATCCGGCAAAGATTTCCGTGCAGAGGGTGAGTAGGGCGGGCCTATCGTCATCGGATCGGTATGTCCACCAGCGACCGAACCAGTCGCGGTCGGCCAGCTCACGATAGACCTCCCCGGTGCGGTGCTGCAGACCGCCGTCGCGCTCGTAGGCGTCCAGGGCGCGGGCGGCGTCGAGTTCACCACGGCGCCGGGCGCGTTCGGCCGCGACCTCGGTGGGGATGTCGATGAGGACGGTGAAGTCGGGCACCGGCAGGGCCAGCCTGCCGAACTCCAGATCGCCCACCCAGGAGACGATTTCACCGTCGGCGTCCTGCTCGGCCCGGGCCGCGGAATACGCGGCGTTGGAGGCGACCCAGCGGTCCAGGATCACGATGTCGTTGGCGTCCAACAGGTTCGACAGCTCGGCGCGCGCGTCGGCGCGGTCGAGGGCGAACATGATCGCCATGGCGCTGATCGAGCCGGCGAGGTCGCCGTGCGCGCCGCGCAGCGCCTCGGCGGCGAGGTCGGCGTGGATCGACCGGCCGTATTGCGGGAAGGCCAGGCTCGCGGCGCGCAGGCCCTTACCGGACAGGTCCTCGATCAGGCCGTCGATGAGCGTGCGCTTGCCGGCGCCGTCGAGTCCTTCCACCGCAAGCAGTACGCCCATGATCGGTGAGATTACCCGGCCCGGAATCAGGGCGGACGCCGGTGTGACCGCGCGGGGCGGGCCGGGCGGCCCAGGTAGGCCCATTGACGCTCTGAGCGGGGCGATATTCGCCGTTTCCGCCATTCCCGGATATGTGAAGTGTTCTCATTCCAGAGTCCCCGGAGCCGGTGCCCGCCCCGGCTTCGGGGGCGCACCACCCCCGGCCCGGCCGGAACCCGCTCGACCCAGGAGTCACCATGCGTCACCGCACCACCCTCCGCGCCGCCGTCGCCGCCGCGGCCCTCGGACTCACCCTCGCCGGGAGCGGCCTCGCCGCCGCCGCGCCCGCCGCCGAACCGATCCGGCACGGCCACCACGCCGGCCTGCTCTCCGGTTCCGCCGAGGCGGGGTCCTCCGCGCTCGGCTCGGCCGCCCGCGGCTCGGCCGAACTCGCCGCCTGCGTGCTGCTCGAGGCCGTCGTCCCGCTGCCGGTCTGCCTGCTGCTCAGCTGAGCGCGACGGGCACGGACCCTGCCACCAGAACTGCGGTCTGGTCCGTGCCCACCGCACCCGACGAGGATTCCGCCATGCACAAGATCGTCCACACCACCGCCGCAACGCTCGCCCTCACCGCCGCCCTGGCCTGCGGCACCGCCACCGCGACCGCCACCGCCGAGACTCCGGTCGCCGGCCCCGCCACCGGATCGTCGGAGGCCTTCAACTCCGTGATGTGCGCCGTCCTCGGCATCAGCAGCCAGCACAACATCTTCTGCACCGGTGTGATCATCGGCTGACGGAGCCAGGCACCGGACCCGAACGCTCTCCCCGAAGGCACACCATGCTCGTTCGCACACTGACCACCTCAACCGCCGCCCTGGCCGCCGTCGCCCTGCTCGGCACGGGCACCGCGACGGCGCAGCAGCCCGCGCCCGCACCGACCACCGCGGTCGCCGACAGCGGCAGCGCGCTGCTCGCCCCGCTGGGTTTCCTCGCCGGACTGCTCGACGCGGTCCGGTGCGGCTCGTCGTGCGGCGCCGGCGCGACCGCGCACGCCGCCGACATCGCCAGCGGCTCCGACGCCGTCATGCCGCTGTTCAACGACCTGGTCATGTCCGGCTCGGGACAGGCCGTGATCACCGGGAGCAACGCGCTCGGCGCGGCGACCGGCTCGTCCGACCTGTTCGGCGCCCTGTTGTGCGGCGCCCTGACGGCCAGCGCGGACGGCCGTCCGACGATCTGCACCACCAGCCCCGTCGGCTGAACGTCCCCCGACAACGGAACTGTACGGGCCTTCCACGTCCACGCCGTCGGCGAAGGCGCCAGTAGCACACAGGGTCAGAAGTGAGTGCGTTTCACATCCCCCGGCTTTTCGGGTCTGGAGTCCGATGTGACCGCGCGGCATCGTGTGCGCATATCGCACCAGCACCGCCGAAGGACCGCCGATGTTCCGCACGTTCACCATCTCCCTCGCAGCTTTGGCCGCCACCACCGTGCTCACGGCGGGCCCCGCGCTCGCCGAAGGGGTCGACAGCGGCTCCGCCTCCGCGACCGGGTCCTCCACCATCGGATGGGCGCTGCTGTGCGGTGTGACTTCGATCAGCTCCGGATCCGACAGCAACCCCTGGTGCACCGGCCCGAACCCCGGCGCCACCGGCACGGCCATCGCGCTGCCATCGCCGGACGTCGTCGCCGGCTCGTTCTCCCCCGAGACCGGAAGCGCCGCCACCGACGGCACGGTCACCGCGATCGACCTCCCGCTCGGCTCGGCCCAGGACGGGATGGTCATCGTCAACCAGATTCTCGCGGCGCTGATCGCGAACACCGGGACCAGTGCGGGCTCGGCGGCACTGTCCGACCCGCTCACCGGTTCGGCGTGCGCGCTCGGCCTCGGCAGCGGCGGGCTCGGTCCGAGCCGGCCCGATCCCTGCTCGAACTGATCGGACCCGCCAACGGAAACCGGCCCAGCGACATGGGAAGTCGCTGGGCCGGTTCGCGTTTCGCGAGCTAGTAGCGGTAGTGGTCCGGCTTGTACGGGCCCTCCACGTCCACGCCGATGTACTCGGCCTGGTCCTTGGTGAGCTTGGTCAGCGTGCCGCCGAGGGCCTCGACGTGGATGCGCGCGACCTTCTCGTCCAGGTGCTTGGGCAGGCGGTAGACCTCGTTGTCGTACTCCTCCGGCTTGGTCCACAGCTCGATCTGCGCGATGACCTGGTTGGAGAAGCTGTTCGACATCACGAACGAGGGGTGGCCGGTGGCGTTGCCCAGGTTCAGCAGACGACCCTCCGACAGCACGATGATCGACTTGCCGGAATCGAAGGTCCACAGGTCGACCTGCGGCTTGATCTCGAGCCGGGTCGCGCCCGAACGCTCCAGCGCGGCCATATCGATCTCGTTGTCGAAGTGACCGATGTTGCCGAGGATGGCCTGGTCCTTCATCGCCTTCATGTGCTCGAGGGTGATGATGTCCTTGTTGCCCGTCGAGGTGATGACGATGTCGGCCTGACCGATCGCCTGCTCGACGGTGACCACGTCGTAGCCGTCCATCAGCGCCTGCAGCGCGTTGATCGGGTCGATCTCGGTGACCTGCACGCGCGCGCCCTGGCCCGCCAGCGACTCCGCGCAGCCCTTGCCGACATCGCCGTAACCGCAGATCAGCACCTTCTTGCCGCCGATGAGCACGTCGGTGCCGCGGTTGATGCCGTCGATGAGCGAGTGGCGGGTGCCGTACTTGTTGTCGAACTTCGACTTGGTGACCGAGTCGTTGACGTTGATCGCCGGGAACACCAGCTCACCCGCGGCGGCGAACTGGTACAGCCGCAGCACGCCGGTGGTGGTCTCCTCGGTGACGCCCTTGACCGACTCGGCGATGGCGCTCCACTTGCCCTTGTCGGTCTCGAACCGCTCACGCAGCAGATTCAGGAAGACCGTGTACTCGGCCGAGTGCTCCTCGTCGGCGGGCGGGACCACGCCGGCCTTCTCGAACTGCGCGCCGCGCAGCACGAGCATGGTGGCGTCGCCACCGTCGTCGAGGATCATGTTGGCCGGCTCGCCGGGCCAGGTGAGCATCTGCTCGGCCGCCCACCAGTACTCCTCCAGCGTCTCGCCCTTCCAGGCGAAGACCGGGGTGCCCTTGGGCTCGTCGACGGTGCCGTTGGGCCCGACGACGATCGCCGCGGCGGCGTGATCCTGGGTGGAGAAGATGTTGCAGGACGCCCAGCGCACCTGCGCGCCGAGAGCGACCAGCGTTTCGATCAGGACAGCGGTCTGCACGGTCATGTGCAGCGAACCGGAGATGCGCGCGCCCTTCAGGGGCTGCACATCGTGGTATTCGCGGCGCAGCGCCATCAGGCCGGGCATCTCGTGCTCGGCGAGGCGGATCTCCTTGCGGCCGAATTCGGCCAGCGAGAGATCTGCCACCTTGTAATCGATGCCGTTGCGGACGTCAGCGGTGAGCTCGGTGCGCGCGGGAAGTTCTGAGGTCGTCATCAGCCTCTCCTGGTAGTCAGTACCGAGGCAAGGCTACCGCCTGTCGGCGCGCTCGTTCCCCGGTCCGTCGCCGGGTGCGCTCAGGCCGTGGCGCGGTATCGGGCCAGCAAACGGCGCGGCTTGGCGGGGGCGCGGTTGGCCAGGGTCAGATCACCGCCGTAGTGGGCGGCCACCTTCGGGTCCATCACCGCGCGCCACAGAGGCGGGACGGCGGCGAGCAGCAGCATCGTGGCGTAGCCGGCGGGCAGCTGCGGCGATTCGCTGCTGCTGCGCAGGGTCTGATAGCGGCGGCCCGGGTTGGCGTGATGGTCGCTGTGGCGCTGCAGGTGGAACAGGAAGATGTTGGTGACCAGGCGATCACTGTTCCAGCTGTCGCGCGGGGAGCAGCGGGCCCACCGACCGTTGGGCTTGCGCGCGCGCAGCAGCCCGTAGTGCTCGACGTAGTTGACGGCCTCGAGCAGACCGATCCCGACCAGGGCCTGCAACGCCAGCCACGGCAGGATCGCGGGCCCGAACACCGCGACCAGCGAACCGAAGAGCACCGCGCTCATGGCCCATGCCTGCAGGATGTTGTTCTGCCTGCACCACCAGCCGCGGCCCTGCCTGGCCAGGCGCACGCGCTCGAGTTGCAGCGCCGACCGGAAGCCACCGAACACACTGCGCGGCAAGAACTCCCACAGCGATTCGCCCAGCCGCGCACTGGCCGGGTCCTCCGGTGTGGCGACGCGGGCGTGGTGGCCGCGATTGTGCTCGACGAAGAAGTGCCCGTACCCCGACTGGGCGAGCGCGACCTTCGACAGCAATCTTTCAGCACGCTCCACCCGGTGGCCCAGTTCGTGGGCGGCGTTGATGCCGATCCCGCTCACGAAGCCGACCGTGGCCGCCAGGCCGAGCTTGTCGATCACGTCGAGTTCGTCGCCCGCCCACATGGCGCAGGCGATGACGAGGCCGATCAGCTGGATCGGCAGGAACAGGTAGGTGCACCAGCGGTAGTAGCGATCGTTGGACAGCGCCTCGTAGTCCTCGTCGCGCGGGTTGTTGCCGTCCTCGCCGACGATCCAGTCCAGCACGGGAATGGCGATGAGCACGATCGCGGGACCGATCCACCAGAACACTTCGGCGCCGGTCCGGTACACGAGCTGGGAGGGCAGGAGCGCGCACGCCGGCGCGATCAACCCTAGAGCCCAGAGATACCGCTTGGGATCGCGAAATCCCCCCGGTTTGCCAACCGCTTGCACACCCGCTCCGCTGTAAAAAGACCAATCGCCGACCGATGTGAATACTGACAGACCCCGGGCGCGTTACACAGCGCCAATTCGGCAAACGTGGTGATGGTTACACGCGGGCGATTCAGGCCGTCTCAGGCGCCGGAGTGACCGGCGTCACCCACGGGTGTCCTGATGCCGCGTACCTGCACGATCGCCTCGACGTACGGGCTGAGCAGAGCGCTCATCTCCGCGGGCGCGTCCCGCTCGGGGACGGGCGGGTTGGGGATGTAGCTCAGCGCGATCCGCACCAGCGCGTGCGCGAGGACATCGGCCTCGGAATCGGTCGCGTCGACCCAGCTGTGCTGGAACACATCGGCCAGCCGGGCGGTGGCGTGCTCGAGCAACGGCCCCGCGTCGAGGGTGATCAGGCGCAGCAGGTCCGGCTTCATCTCCCCCGCCAGCAGCGAGCGCACCAGTGGGTCGGCCGCGGCGGCGAAGAAGAAGCCGGTCATGCCGACCCGGATGGCGGCGCGCGCGTCGCCGACGTTGTCGTCGAGCGCCTCGCGGACGTGATCGACGAGTTCGTCGGCCAGGCGCAGCGCGTAGGCCTGGGAGAGCCCGGCGCGCGAGCCGAACTCGTTGTAGAGCGTCTGCCTGCTGACCCCGGCGCGCGCGGCGACGTCACCGAGGGTGATCTTGGACCAGTCCCGCTCGGTGAGCAGCTCGCGCATCCCGTCCAGGACCGAGCTGCGCAGCAGTTCCCGCGCGGCCTCCTGGTACGGGATGCGCGCTCCCGCGCGCGGCGTGCCCGCCACGCTCACGAACGTTCGATCTCGACCATGAAGAAGTCCGATTTCGCGGCACCGCAGTCGGGGCAGGTCCAATCGTCGGGGATGTCCTCCCACCTGGTGCCCGGGGCGATGTTGTCGTCGGGCCAGCCCTGCGCCTCGTCGTACTCGAAACCGCACTGCACACACTGGTAGAGCTTGTACTCGGTCACCGCGATACTCCTACCGCCTCGAAGTCGATCTTCTCCCGCACCCCGCAGTCCGGGCAGCACCAGTCGTCGGGAACCGACGCCCACGGGGTGCCCGCCGGAAAACCTTCGCGCGGGGCTCCTTTCGTCTCGTCGTAGACATAATCACAGACTGGGCAACGAAACGCACTCATGCCGGATCTCCCTGCTGGCCGTAGCGCGCGAGGACCTTCTCCCGGCGCTTGGGTTCGATATTGGCCCGGGTGACATCACCCGAATAGTGCGCGAGCACGCGCTTATCCATGACCTTGCGCCAGATCGGCGGGAAGTAGGCGATCAGGATCATGCTGGCGTAGCCGCTCGGCAGGTTCGGCGCGCCGTCCCAGCTGCGCAGCGTCTGGTATCGCCGGGTCGGGTACGCGTGGTGGTCGCTGTGTCGCTGCAGGTGGTACAGGAAGATGTTGGTGACCAGATGGTCGCTGTTCCAGCTGTGCTCGGGCGCGGGCCGCTCGTAGCGCCCCGACGGGGTCTTCTGCCGCACCAGCCCGTAGTGCTCGAGGTAGTTCACCGACTCCAGCAGGCTGAATCCGATGACGGCCTGCAGGATCAGATACGGCAGCACCTCGATGCCGAAGGCGAGGATCAGACCCAGCCACAGCACCACCGACATCGCCCACGCGTTGAGCACGTCGTTGCGCAGCGTCCACGGGCCCTTGTCCAGGCGGTGCAGCCGCTCCCTCTCCAGATGCCAGGCGGAGCGGAGGCTGCCGACGACGGTGCGCGGCCAGAAGGCCCAGAAGGTTTCGCCGATGCGGGCGCTGGCCGGATCCTCGGGGGTGGCGACGCGGACGTGGTGGCCGCGGTTGTGCTCGATGTAGAAGTGCCCGTAGAACGACTGCGCCAGCGCGATGCGGGCCAGCCAGCGTTCCAGGTCGACCTTCTTGTGTCCGAGTTCGTGCGCGGTGTTGATGCCGATGCCACCGATCATGCCGACGCTGATCGCGATGCCGATCTTGTCGATCACGTTCGCGCCGCCGGGGAAGCCCAGCCAGTGCAGATTGTCGGCGGTGATGATGTAGCAGGCGAAGATCAGCGAGGCGTACTGGAACGGCAGGTACAGATAGGTCAGATACCGGTAGTACTTGTCGTTCTCCAGGTACTCCATGACCTCGTCGGGCGGATTGTTGCCGTCGGGACCGAAGAACAGGTCGGCCAGCGGGATGACCAGATACACCAGCACCGGCCCGAGCCAGAACGGCACCTCGGCCAGCCGGTGCCAACCGAGCTGGTTGAGACCCCAGATCAGTGGGATCGCGATCGTGAACAGCCCGGTCGGGGCGAACAGGCCCCACAGCCAGAGATAGCGCTTGGTGTCGCGCCACTGCGGGGGCGCCACCCGCTGTTCGGACGCGTTGGCATCTGTAGACATCGTCGTCTCCATCCTGCGGCACAGATCACACCTGTGATGTGCGTAACTCTCTGTCACAGACGATAGGTCCCGATCTGTCCGCCGTCTAGACAAATCGGCCGATTTGTAAAGCTGCAATCGCCCGGTAACGGAACAGCGACCGCGCCCACCTGGGGGCGGTCGCTGTCTTCGCAGGTCACAGATCTATTGCAAGAGCCCTTTACGGCGGCAGCAGGACATCGGCGCCAGCCGGTAGCTCGTCGACCCGCCACCACCGCAGATCCGCCGATTCGGCGCTGCGCACCGGCACCGCGCCCGCGGGCGCGATCACCTCGAACAACAGGTCGAGGTGCCGCGTCGGAACGCCGAGCGAGCAGGTGATCGGATGGGCCTGCGCGCCGAAGAGACCGGGCGTCAGCCGCAGGTCGGGAATGCCGGACTCCTCGACCGCCTCCCGAAGCGCGGCATCGGCGACCGTCTCGTCCGACGGCTCGCAGTGACCGCCGAGCTGGATCCAGCGACCGACCCGAGGGTGCAGCGTCAGCAGCACCTCACGCCGATCGTGCGAGAGCACGATCGCAGACGCCGTGATGTGGCCCGGCGCGTGCTCGCGCAGGCAACCGCGCGGCGCGGAGCCGAGAAAGGCGAGCATCGCCTCACGCAACGAGCTGTCCTGCCCCGCTTCCGGTTTCCACTCGGTGAGCAGGGCGGTCGCCGAGGCGTGCAGCGACTCCGCGCTCACAGTTCCACCAGCCCGGCACCGGGGGCGCCGACCGCGCGCGGCGCCGGCTCCTCGAGCGGATGACCGATCGCGATGGCGCCCAACGGCATCCAATCACCGTCGAGGCCGAGCGCCTCCCGGGTGACCTCGGGGGCGAAGATCGTCGACCCGATCCAGCAGCTGCCGAGCCCGTCGGCGGCCAGCGCCACGAGCAGACCCTGCACGGCGGCGCCGACCGCGACGGTGAACATCGTCTGCTCGGCGGCCTGACGGCGGGCGTCCGGATAGTCGTGCGCGCCATCGGGAACGCAGAACGGGATGACGACCTCGGGCGCGTCGAACAGGATGCGCCCGCGCGCGACCCGGCGCTCCACCCGCTCCGGCGCGAGACCGTCGGCGGTGAGATCGGCCCGCCACTTCGCGGCCATCGCCTCGAGCAGACGCGCGCGCAGCTCCGGCGTGCGCAGCCAGACGAAGCGCACCGGGCGGGTGTGATGCGGGGCGGGCGCGGTGAGCCCGGCCGCGATCGCCGCCCTGATCCGCTCCGGGGCCACCGGCTCGCCGGCGAACGCGCGCACGGAACGCCGCAGCGGCACAGCCTCTTTGCGGCCCCGCTCGATGGCCTCGGCGGTGCCGAGCCAGAACAGGTCGTCGACGCCGCCGCGCAGCAGCGCCGCCGCGCTCGACCCGTCGTCGTCGGTACGCAGGCCGCGCACCACCGCGACCGGGACGCCGCCGAGCTTGCCCTTGACCAGATCGGCGGCGGCGGCGAGCTCGTCGGCCACGGCCACCTGGGTGACGTGCAGTTCGTTGCCCTGCCCGTCGACCGCGCCCGCGTAGTCGTGCAGCACCCGCAGGCCCGCCGCGCCGATGGCCGCGTCGATCTGGCCGTTGCGCCAGGCTCGGCCCATCGTGTCGGTGATGACGACGGCGACGTTCACCCCGAGCCGCTGCGCCAGCGCGCCGCGCAGCGCCTTGGCGCTGGCGTCGGGATCGGTGGGCAGCAGCACGAGTTCGCCCTCGGCCACGTTGGAGCCGTCCACGCCGGAGGCGGCCTGCACGATGCCGAGCCGGTTCTCGGTGATCAGGGTGCGGCCCTTGCGGGCGAGCACCCGCACGGCCTCGTCGTCGACGAGCTTGCGGCGCGCGGTGTCGCGCTCGTCGGGGTCGGTCGGCGCGGTGACGATGCGGCCCTCGGCCTTGGAGACGATCTTGCTCGTCACCACCACCACGTCACCGTCGGCCAGCCACGGCGCCTGGGCCGCAAGGTGTTCGGCGATGTCGTCACCGGGCCGGAACTCCGGCAGCCCGGTCACCGGCAGGATCCGCAGCTCGCCTGCCGCGTGGTCGGGCAGCGCTGTCACGGTTTCACCCCCGCCAGTTCCAGTGCCGCGCGGGCCATTTCGGCCGTGGCTTCCGGGTCGGACATGAGCAGCGGCACGCTGCGCACCTCGACACCGGGGACCTCGGCGGTATCGGTGGAGTGCACCAGCCAGCCGTCGAGGATGCCGGTGGCCGAGCGCGCGCCGTAGTGGCGCCCGATCGCCTCGGCGGTGGATTCGACGCCGATCACCGACAGGCATTCATCGGCCATGCCCCGCAACGGTTTTCCGTCGATCACCGGCGAGAGCCCGATGACCTTGGCCTCGGTGGTGCGCAGCGCGCCCCTGATCCCGGGCACCGCGAGGATCGCGCCGATGCTCACGACGGGGTTCGACGGGGCCAACAGCACCGCGTCGGCCGAGGCTATGATTTCGGTCACATCGGGGGCCGGGGAGGCTTGTTCCGCCCCGATCGAGGCAAATCCGTGAGTCGGCAGCGCCGCGCGGTACCGCACCCACCATTCCTGGAAATGGATCGCGCGACGTTCGCCGGCGTTGTCGGGATCGCTGACGACGACGTGGGTTTCACAACGGTCGTCGGTTGCCGGGATCAAACGGACACCCGGCTGCCACCGATTGCACAGCGCCTCGGTGACCGCGGACAGCGGATATCCGGCGCGCAGCATCTCGGTGCGGATGAGATGGGTGGCGATGTCGCGATCGCCCAGGCCGAACCAATCGGGCTGGGCGTTGTATTTCGCCAGCTCCTCTTTCGCGTGCCAGGTCTCGTTCGCGTGGCCCCAGCCGCGCTCGGGGTCGATGCCACCACCGAGGGTGTACATGCAGGTGTCGAGGTCGGGACAGATCCGCAGACCGTGCATCCAGACGTCGTCGCCGACGTTGACGATGGCGGAGATGTCGGCGTCGGGCAGCAGCCGCCTGACGCCCTGGAGGAACCGCGCACCGCCGACGCCGCCGACCAGAACGGCGATCTCGGGCTTGCGCACCGCGTGTTGTGCAGTCACAGGGTCACAGCCTATGCGGTGCGGGTGGCCGACTTGTTCCGCGGCGAATTCCGGCAAAGTTGCTGGTCATTTGCCACAGCACATAACAAGATCAAAACGAAAGGCGGGTCGCGAGTGTAACGGAAGGGTGACGGCGGGTTGACCACCGGCGCGTGCGGCGTGTCTAATCACAGACATGTCATTCCGGTCACCGCGAGAAGACATGGCGCGGGGGCGTTTGCGAGAGCGAGTTGGCTCGCCGGAAGACAGGTTCGGGGAAGCCCGCGAGACTACGTCGCGGTGTTTTGCTGCCGGGGTCTGTGTCGGCCGCCCGGCGGAAAGAATCATTCTGCGCTAACACATAGTGAGGAGGCGGAACGATGACCGAAGACATGGTCTCGCCGACCGATTCCACAGCAGGCGCAGCTCACGCTGTCTGCGCCGATATGAGCTGGCCGGAACCGGACGTGGCGAACGAGGTCGCGGCTCCCCGGCTGAGTCTGGTCGTGCCGGGCTTCGACGAAATGTTCGACTCCATCGAAGAGCAGTGGCAGGAACGTGCACTGTGCGCCCAGACAGACCCCGAGGCGTTCTTCCCCGAGAAGGGCGGCTCGACCCGTGAGGCCAAGCGCATCTGCTTGGGCTGCGAGGTACGTGACCAGTGCTTGGAGTACGCGCTGGCGCACGACGAACGATTCGGCATCTGGGGCGGTCTCTCCGAACGGGAGCGTCGCAGGCTGAAGCGTGGAATCGGCTGAGAGAATGTTCGAAAGTAGACTCTGAGGCTCCAGCCCGGAGCACGCAGGCGCAGTACGTCGGTGCTTCGGGCGAACGCCCAGGGTCGCGCCGTCTACCGGCTCGACGGGCACGATGCAGTGCAGGCGAGAGAGGTGGACGAGTTCCATGGCACGTTCCCGGCGTCATCCCCCGGCACCCACCGCGCGCTCGGTGACCCGCCGCGGCCGTGGTGTCCGCGGACCCATGCTCCCGCCCACCGTTCCCGCGTGGCGAACGAGGGGCCAGAAATTCGATCGGCTCGTGCTGGAGGCCTTCGCGCCCCTGGACACCCGGTGGCACGACCGGCTCACCAAGCTCGACATCGCCGTCGACGATGTTCCGAAAATCCGTCCGCTGCACCCTGATTCGGTCACCTGGCCGGACGAGGTGGTGGCCGACGGGCCGGTGCCGCTGTCGCGGCTGATCCCCGCGGGTGTCGACCGGCACGGCGCGGCCACCCGCGCCAGGGTGGTGCTGTTCCGGAAACCGCTGGAATTGCGCGCCGCCGATCCGGACGATCTCGTCGAATTGTTGCGCGAGGTTCTGGTCCAGCAGATCGCCACCTATCTCGGCGTCGACCCCGATCTGATCGATCCGGAACCCGAATAAGGGCGTGTCCGTATCCACTTTTGCGATACGGACGGCTAATCTCGACGTCGTGATCCCCATGCGTCGTTGCTGCCGACCCGGCTGCAAGAACCCGGCTGTAGCGACGCTGACGTATGTGTACTCCGACTCGACCGCCGTCGTCGGACCGCTGGCCACCGTCGCCGAACCGCATTCCTGGGATCTGTGCGAAACCCACGCCTGCCGCATCACCGCCCCCAAGGGCTGGGAACTGGTGCGCCACGAAGGCGGGTTCTCCTCGAGCACCCCGGACGACGACGATCTGACCGCACTGGCCGAGGCCGTCCGCGAGGCGGGCCTGCGCCGCCGCCCCGCCGACGCCGACCAGCCCGGCTACCGCGACGCCACACCACCGCCGCCGCGCACCACCCGCACCGGCCGGCGCGGTCACCTGCGCGTCCTGCCCGACCCGTAGGGGCCCGGGACCTGCCGAAAGCGGTCCAGCTCCCGGACTCGTACGGCCTGAGTACGCGGCGAGGCGGACCAGCTAGGGTTATCTCCCATGACGACTGTCGCGCGCTCTGGCGAACTCGTGAACGCCGTGATCAAGGCTTATGACGTCCGCGGGGTGGTGGGCGAACAGATCGACGCGGGGTTCGTCAAAGACGTGGGCGCCTCGTTCGCCCGGCTGATGCGCGCGGAGGGCGCGAGCCGGGTCGTGATCGGCCACGACATGCGTGAGTCCTCCCCCGAGCTGGCCGAGGCCTTCGCCCATGGCGTCCGCGCCCAGGGCCTCGACGTGGTGCACATCGGCCTGGCCTCCACCGACCAGCTCTACTTCGCCTCCGGCAAGCTCGGCTGTCCGGGCGCCATGTTCACCGCCAGCCACAACCCCGCCCGCTACAACGGCATCAAGCTGTGCCGCGCGAACGCGCTGCCCGTCGGGCAGGACACCGGCCTGGCGACCATCTCGGCCGAGATCGTCGATGGCGTCCCCGCCTACGACGGCACGCCCGGCGCCGCGGCCACCGTCGACCTGCTGGCCGACTACGCGAACTTCCTGCGCGAGCTGGTGAACCTGGACGAGATCCGCCCGCTGACCATCGCGGTCGATGCGGGCAACGGCATGGGCGGCCACACCGTCCCCGCCGTGCTCGGCACGCTCGGCCCGATCACCATCGTGCCGCTCTACTTCGAGCTCGACGGCTCGTTCCCCAACCACGAGGCCAACCCGCTCGATCCGAAGAACCTGGTCGACCTGCAGGAGCTGGTGCGCCGCAGCGGCGCCGACATCGGCCTCGCCTTCGACGGCGACGCCGACCGCTGCTTCGTCGTGGACGAGCGCGGCGAGCCGGTCTCCCCCTCGGCGATCACGGCGCTGGTGGCCCAGCGCGAGCTGGCCAAGGAGCCGGGCGCCACCGTCATCCACAACCTGATCACCTCGCGCGCGGTGCCCGAGCTGGTCGAGGAGCTCGGGGGCAAGCCGGTGCGCACCAGGGTCGGCCACTCGTTCATCAAGCAGGAGATGGCGGCGACCGGCGCGGTGTTCGGCGGCGAGCACTCCGCGCACTACTACTTCCGCGATTTCTGGGGCGCCGATTCGGGCATGCTGGCCGCGCTGCACGTGCTGGCCGCGCTCGGCGAGGGTCAGCGTCCGGTCTCGGAGCTGATGGCCGCCTACGACGTCTACGCGGCCTCCGGCGAGATCAACTCGACCGTGGCCGACGCCGCCGAGCGCACCGACGCCGTGCTGGCCGCCTTCGCCGACCGGACCGTCTCGGTGGATCGCCTCGACGGCGTCACCGTGGATCTGGGCGAGCACGCCTGGTTCAATCTGCGTGCCTCGAATACCGAACCGCTGCTTCGGCTCAACGTCGAAGCCGGATCGCAGGCCGAAGTAAACACACTCGTGACTGAGATCCTCGCCATCGTCCGCGCCTGACTGGAATAGTGGAATCACAGACCTTGTATTCGCCGACAGATCGGCAGACGACACAGCGCGATGAGGGGAGGTGGGATCGGCGATGATCGCTGGAACACCGGTATTCGACCTCGACGATGCCGCGTCGCTGGAGGCGGCCGATACGGGCGGCGCCTTACGTTCGGCGGCCTCCGGCGGTGCGCAGGTGCGCGCCACCGCCGCGGCGGTCGCCGAGACCTCGCTGATCGATCGGCTGGCGGAGTTGCGTCCGCGCAGCCTGGTCCTCGTCTCCGGTTCGGGCCGCGCCACCCGCGCGGCCGGGCTCCTTGTCGCCGCGCTCGGTGACAGGGCGGGGCTGCCGATCGTGCCCGTCACCTCGTTGCCGCCGTGGGTGGGCCCGCTGGACGTGGTGCTCGTCGCCGGTGACGATGCCGGCGACCCCCGCCTGATCGACGCCGTCGACCGGGCCATCCGCCGCAGCGCCGAGGTGGTGATCGCCGCGCCGAACGAGGGCCCGCTGCGCGCGGTGGCCGCAGGCCGCGCGATCGTGCTGGAACCGCGCGTCCCGGTGCTCGACCACAATCGCCTGTTGCGTTTCCTCGCCGTCGGCATCGCGGTGCTGCGCGGGGTCGACGCCCAGCGCAGTGTGCCCGCCACACCCGAACTCACCGAGCTGGCCGACATGCTCGACGCCGAGGCGCTGCGCGGCGGCCCGCACAACGAGGTCTTCCGCAATCCGGCCAAGACCCTCGCCGCCCGCATACACGGGGTGGGCGTGGTGCTGGCCGGTGACGCGCCCGCCGCGGTCGAGCTGGCCGGGCACGGCGCCGAGGTGCTGTTGCAGTCGGCGGGCAAGGTGGTCGCCGCCGCCGATCTGGCCGAGACGGTCGCCGCGGTGGGCAGGCTCGGCGAGGCCGTCGGTGGCGCTGCGCCCGGTTTCGACCCGCTGTTCCACGACGAGGAACTCGACGGTCCGGCCCCGGTCGAGCGGGTGCGGGTGCTCGCGCTGAGCGTGCATCCGGATCAGGCCGCCGCGCGCCGCAAGCTGGCCGTGTTCGAGGGCGCGGGCCGCGGGCTCGTCGACGCCGATCTCGTGCACGCCGACGTCGACGTCCTGCAGGCCCAGCTCGCCGAGCCCGGCGCGGCCCCGACCACCGAGGGCGCGGCAGCTACGTCCGCCGCGGGGGGCGGGCACGGCAGCGAGATCGAGCAGCTGGCGGTGCTCGCGGTGCGCCTGGACATGGCCGCCGCCTATCTCCGACTGACGGGTGCGCGCGGGGAGACCGCGCCGGACCCGGATCGATACCACGACGGGGGTCGCTACTAGTGCAGGAACTCGTTGGTGCGCTGCGTTCCTACGCCTGGGGCTCGCGCACCGCGCTCGCTCAGCTGTGCGGCCGGCCGGTGCCCTCGGCCCATCCCGAGGCCGAACTCTGGTTCGGCGCACACCCCGCCGACCCCGCGCGGGTGAAGGCCGACGGCGGCCAGCGCTCACTGCTCGATGTCGTCAGCGCCGATCCGGTCCGTGAGCTCGGCGCCGTCGCCGACACCTTCGGCCCGCGGCTGCCGTTCCTGCTCAAGATCCTGGCCGCCGAGGAGCCGCTGTCGCTGCAGGCGCACCCCAGTTCGGCGCAGGCGCGGGTCGGCTTCGAACGGGAGAACCGCAGCGGCATCCCGGTCGACTCGCCGCTGCGCAACTATCGCGACGACAGCCACAAGCCGGAACTGGTCGTCGCCCTGGACCGCTTCGAGGCGCTGGCCGGGTTCCGCGACCCGCACCGCACCGTCGAGCTGCTGCGCGCGCTCGCCGTCCCCGGGCTCGACGTCTACGCCGAACTGCTTGCCGCCCAGCCTGATTCGGCCGGTCTGCGCACACTGTTCACCACCTGGATCACCCTGCCCGCCGCCGCCCTGTCGACGCTGCTGCCCGCGGTGCTCGAGGGCTGCGTGCGCTACCTGTCCGGCAAGGGCGCACGCGAGTTCTCCGCCGAGGTGCGCACCGCGCTGGAACTGGCCGAGGTGTACCCCGGCGACGCCGGCGTGCTCGCCGCGCTGCTGCTCAACCGGTTGACCCTCGAACCGGGACAGGGCCTGTATCTCAACGCCGGCAATCTGCATGCCTACCTGCACGGCGTCGGCGTGGAGATCATGGCCAACTCCGACAATGTCCTGCGCGGAGGCCTGACTCCCAAACACGTCGACGTGCCGGAGCTGCTGCGGGTGCTCGACTTCGAGCCGATCGATCTGCCGGTGATCGAACCGGAGCTACACGCCGACGGCGGCGCGCGGTACCGCACGCCCGCACCGGAATTCGCGCTGTGCCGGTTCGACCTGACCGCCGATGCCGAGCCGATCGTGCTCGCCGACGCGGGGCCGGGCATCGTGCTGTGCACCGCGGGCACGGTCGAGCTGTCCCAGGACGGGCGCACCCTCACCGTCGAGTGCGGCAGCGCGGCCTGGATCTCGGCGGCCGACAGCGAGATCAAGGCACGCGCGGTCGGTGGGGCGGCACAGCTGTTCAGCGCCTGCGTCGGCCGCGAGAACTGACCTCGAGGCGCGCCTTTCGCGGCGATCCGCTGTGCTGTCCGGCGCCGACCCCGAGGGCCCTGCGTGGTCACACTGCGCTGCCGCCTTCGCGCCCACCGGGATCGGCGCTTAGGCTGTTGCGGGCACAAGCGTGTTCAGCGGAGCAGAAGGGCGGGCCAGGATGTCGGCTGGTGGTGGCAAGAAGGCGATTCTCGCCGCGTTGACGGCCAACGCGGGAATCGCGGTGGCGAAGTTCATCGGCGCGGCGATCACCGGATCGGCATCGATGCTCGCCGAGGCGGTGCACTCGGTCGCCGACACGTCGAACCAGGGTCTGCTGCTGTTCGGTCAGCGCGCGGCCGCCAAGGACGCCGACGAGCTGCACCAGTTCGGCTACGGCCGCAATCGCTACTTCTATTCGTTCGTCGTCGCCCTCGTGCTGTTCACCCTCGGCTCGGTGTACGCGATCTACGAGGGCATCCACAAGATCCAGCATCCCGAGGAGCTGAGTCAGCCGATCGTCGCGATCGTCATCCTCGGCATCGCGATCGGGCTGGAGACCTTCAGCTTCATCACCGCGGTGCGAGAATCCAAGCCGCTCAAGGGCGAGGCCAGCTGGTGGCACTTCATCCGTAACTCGCGCAGCCCGGAGCTGCCGGTGGTACTGCTCGAGGACACGGGCGCACTGATCGGTCTGATCCTCGCGTTCGGCGCGGTCGGCCTGACCATGGTCACCGACGACCCGGTCTACGACGGCATCGGCACCCTGGCCATCGGCGTGCTGCTCGGCCTCATCGCGATCGTGCTGATCGTGGAGATGAAGAGCCTGCTGATCGGTGAGGGCGCCACGCCGGAGCAGGATCGCGCGATCCGCGACAATCTGGTCGACGGCGCCAAGATCACCTCGGTGATCCACCTCAAGTCCGAGTACCTCGGCCCGGAGGAGATGCTGGTCGCCGCCAAGGTGGCGATCGCGCCGGATCTCGACATCGCCGAGATCGCCGAGGCGATCGACGCGGCCGAGGTGCGGGTGCGCGCCGCGGTGCCGACCGCCCGGCTGATCTACCTCGAGCCCGACCTGTACCGGACCCAGTCCGTCTGATCCTTCCCACCGATCGCCGTCGTCCCGCCCGGGAGGGCGGCGATCGTCGTCTGCGCGACACGGTCCGGCGCGTGGCCGGTACGGCGGGGAGTCCGGGGTACCGTTCGGTGCCATGGCGGCCGAAGGTGGAGACAGCAAGATCGCGATCCTGGCCGCCCTCGGTGCGAACGCGGGCATCATGATCGCGAAGTTCGTCGGTGCGTTCATCACCGGTTCCTCGTCGATGCTGGCCGAGGCCGTGCACTCGGTGGCCGACACCGGCAACGAGGCGCTCCTGCTGCTCGGGCGACGGCGGGCCGAACAGGACCCCGACACGCTGCACCCTTTCGGGTACTCACGCAACCGATACTTCTACTCGTTCGTCGTGGCACTGATCCTGTTCACGATGGGCAGCCTGTTCGCACTCAACGAGGCCGTGCACAAGATCCGCTTCCCGCACGAGCTCGAGTCACCGTCGGTCGCCATCGTGATCCTGCTGGTGTCGATGGTGCTCGAGGCCGCCAGTTTCCGCACCGCGCGCAGGCAGTCGGCCCCGTTGAAGGGCAAGCACTCCTGGTGGCATTTCATCCGCAACACCCGCAACCCGGAACTGCCGGTGGTGCTGCTCGAGGACATGGGCGCACTGGTCGGCCTGCTGTTCGCGCTCGGCGGGGTGAGCATGACCGTGCTCACCGGCAACGGCGTGTGGGACGGGATCGGCACCCTGCTGATCGGCCTGCTGCTCGGCGTCAACGCGATCGTGCTGATCGTGGAGACCAAGAGCCTGCTCATCGGCGAGGGCGCGACGGCCAAGGAGGACACCGCGATTCGGGCGGCCCTGCTCGAGGATCCACGCATCGTGGCGGTGCTGCGCATGCAGTCGCAGTACCTCGGTCCGGAGGACCTGCTGGTCAACGCGCGGATCGCGCTGTCGCCCGGCCTCGACATCGCCGAGGTGGGCGCCGCCATCGACGCCGCCGACGGCCGGATCAGGGCCGCCGCGCCCAATGTCTACACCGTCTATCTCGAACCGCACGTGTTCGATCCCGAATCCGCCCCGGCGGCGCCCTGATTCAGTGGTAGGCGGGCGTCGCTCCGCGCAGCAGTTCCAGCGGATCGGTGATGATGCCGAAGCGCTCGCGCAGCATGTGCCGGGCGGCGTGCAGCCCCGGCATGCCGTGCACGCCGGGTCCCGGCGGGGTGGACGACGAGCACAGGTAGGTGCCGGGAATCGGGGTGGCGTACGGATTCCAGCGCGCCAGCGGCCGGAAGGCGGTCTGGCGCAGGGTCATCGCGCCCGCCGAGATGTCGCCACCGACGTAGTTGGCGTTGTGTGCGGGCATGAAGGCCGCGGGGGTGACGTGCGTGGCGAGGACGAGGTCGCGGAAGCCGGGGGCGAAGCGTTCGACCTGGGCGATGACGGCCTCGCTGATGTCGCGGTCGGATCCGTTGGGGACGTGGGCGTAGGTGTAGAAGGTGTGCTTGCCCTCGGGCGCCCTGGTGCTGTCGACGACGCCGGGCTGGATGGCCAGCACATACGGCCGCTCGGCGAATTCGCCCGCGGCGACCTGGCGTTCGGCCCGCATCGCCTCCTCGCGGGTGCCGACCAGATGCAGCGTGCCCGCGAGTTCGCAGCCGGGCGCCGCCCACGGGACGGGGCCCGACAGCGCGAAGTCGACCTTGCACGCCGCCCCGCCGTAGCGGAACCGGCCGAGCCCGTTGCGGTAGCGGTCGGGCAGCCGGTCGCCCGCCACCCGCAGGAGTTCGGCGGGCGAGGTGTCGAACAGGACCGCGCGCGCCCGCGCCAGCTCCGCGAAATCGTCGACGCGGTGGCCGGTGACGAGTTCGCCCCCGAGCCGTCGCAGCTCCGCGATCAGTGCGTTCGGGATCGCCTGGCTGCCACCGCGCGGGATCACCCAGCCGCCCGCGTGCGCCAGGGTGCCCAGCAGCAATCCGGCGCCGACGGCGGGCAGCGCGCGGGGCTGGGTGATGGCGTGCGCGGCGACGCCGGTGAGCAGCGCGGGTGCCACCTGCTCGCGAAAACGGTTGTTCCACAGCGGCGATCCCTGCTCGAGCAGGCGCAGGCCGAACCGGACGGCCGTGGCCGGGCGCCGCAACGGCGGATGCCGGAGATCCGACATGGCCAGGTCGACGACGTCGGGCCAGTGCTCGACCAGCGGGCCGAACAGCGCGCGCCAGGCCGCGCCGTCGACGCCGAGGTCGGCCACGGTCGATTCCAGGTTGCGCCAGGCCAGTCCGGCGATGCCGCCGTCCAGCGGATGCGCGTAGGAGATCGTCGGGGTCAGCAGTTCGACGCCGTGCGCGGGCAGGTCGAAGGCGCGGAAGAAGGGCGACGCCAAGGCCATCGGGTGGGCGCCCGCGCACACGTCGTGGTGGAAACCGGGCAGAGTGAGCTCGGCGGTGCGTGAGCCGCCGCCCGGCTGCTCCTGGGCCTCGAGCACCCGCACCGAGATTCCGGCGCGCGCCGCGATCACCGCCGCCGCCAAGCCGTTCGGCCCCGAACCGACTACTACGACTTCCGCCATCCGTCGTCCCCTTCGTGTCCGACCCGCGTCGTCGTCTCCAACCTACGCGGCGTGCGAGGTCCGGTGCCGTGTGCTCGATCACCGGGTCGCCGACTGCCCGGCGCCGCGCCGGGATGTTCGCGGCGCGCGGGTGCGCCGGACCCGGTGTCGCGCGGCAACCGACACCGACAGCGCGGCGGGTCCGTTCAGGACGGGTCTGTCGCGCCCTCGGCGGCCCCGTCGACCAGCAGCGAGATTCGGCGTTCCCGCAGTTCGGGGCGCAGCCGCCCGCTGCGGTCGAGGGTGGCCAGGCCGTGCAGGGAGGCCCAGGCCACCTCGGTGCGGGCGCCGAAGTCGTCACCCTCGGCGAAGGGCGCGAACATCGCCTCCAGCCCGGCGAAGGCGTCGCGCAAGGGCTGGGGGGCGTCGAGGCCGAAGGCCAGGTCGGTCTTCTGCTGGAAGATCGCGTCGTAGCGGGCCGGGTTGGCCTCGGCGAAATCGAGGTAGGCGCGGGCGACGTTGGCGATCACCTCGGTGTGCGTGCTCGCCGCTTCGCGGGCCAGCCGGAGTTGTTCGGCGAGCTCCACGCAGCCCTGCAGGGCGACGGCCCCGACGATGGCCGCCTTGTTGGCGAAGTGGCTGTAGAGCACGGGCTGGCTGTATTCGATGCGCTCGGCGAGCTTGCGGATGGTGACCGCGTCCCAGCCCTCCGCCTCGGCCATCTCCCGCGCGGTGTCGATGATCCGCTGATGGCGTTGGGCGCGTTCCCGTTCCTTGCGCAGCTGGGTGCTCATGACCGAATTCTAGCACCGCTAGACAAGTTAGCGAGGCTCGCGCTATCGTTCATTCACGATCTAGCGCCGCTAGATTTCAGAGCATCGCAATACGGTCTAGGGAGCGCCCCATGAACGCCACACGCATCGCCACTGCCCTCGCCCTGGTCACCGGGGTCTTCATCATCTACACCGGCATCACGTTCCTGATCGATCCCGTCGCCACAGCATCGGGATTCGGCCTGCCCGCCTGGCCCGAGGGCGAGGCCGCCGGTTTCCTCAACGTCAAGGGCGACCGCGACATCGCCTCCGGCCTCGTGATCCTCGCCCTGGTCGCCCTCCGGCAGCGCCTCGCGCTCGGCGTCGCCATGCTCGCGATGACCGCGGCTCCTTTCGGCGACATGCTCATCGTCCTCAGCCGCGGCGGCTCCACCGCGCTCGCGTTCGGCATGCACGGCGTCGCCGCGGCCATTGTCGCCACCAGCGGCATCCTGCTGCTGCGCGAACACCGCAAGTCGGCGACCACCCAGCCCCTCACCGTGTGACCTCGCGCACCGCCGATGAGTTCGGCGCGGAGCCACCGTCTGCACGGAGGAAGATCACGTACCGAGGAGGAAACCACCATGGCCGACGCACCGAAGGGCCCCGCGTCCTACTTCCCCACCATCGAGGCGAAGTACGGCCGCAGCGTGGACGAGTGGCTGACCCTGCTCGGCACGGCCGAGCCCACCGGACACACGGCACTGGTCAGCTGGCTGAAGGACGAGCACGGCATGGGGCACGGTCACGCCACCGCGCTCGTGCAGTACCACCTGCATCCGGAGAAGTGGGCGCGCGCCTGAGCCAGGGCACGCCGAAAGGCCCCGCGTGTCCCGCGGGGCCTTTCGCGTGTCACCGCACCGGGACAGGGGGTTTCGCGTCGGTGACGGGCGGCTCGACCGGGTGGTCGTCGACCATGGTCTCCTCGTCGAAGGGCAGTTCGCGATTCAGGACGCGGTGCGTGCGGTCGGCGTCGACGGTCTTGGTCCAGGTGCCGATGAGCAGGGTGGCGACCGCGTTGCCGGAGAAGTTGGTCAGCGCGCGGGCCTCGGACATGAAGCGGTCGATGCCGACGATCAGGCCGACACCGTCGAGCAGTTCGGGCCGATGGCTCTGCAAGCCTCCCGCGAGGGTGGCCAGACCGGCGCCGGTGACGCCGGCGGCGCCCTTCGAGGCGATGATCATGAACAGCAACAGGCCGATCTGCTCGCCGATGCTCAGCGGCTTGCCCATCGCGTCGGCGATGAAGATCGACGCCATGGTCAGGTAGATCGCGGTGCCGTCCAGATTGAACGAGTACCCGGTCGGCACGACGACGCCGACGGTGGTGCGCTCGACGCCGGCGTGCTCCATCTTCGCGACCAGCCGCGGCAGCGCCGACTCCGAGGACGAGGTCGCCACGATCAGCAGGTACTCCCGCGCCAGATACCGGCACAGCTTGAAGATCGACACCCCCGACACCGCGCGCAGCACCACACCCAGCACGCCGAAGACGAACACCAGGCAGGTCAGGTAGAACGCGATCATCAGCGTCGCCAGCTGCACCACCGCCGACCAGCCGGTGCGGCCGACCACGTTGGCAATGGCGCCGAACGCGCCGATCGGAGCCAGCCAGAGGATCATCGCCAGGATCCGGAACACCAGCTTCTGCGCGAGCGCGACCGCGCGCAGGATCGGCGCGCCCGTCTCCCCCATCGCCTGCACCGCGAACCCGACCAGCAGCGCGACGAACAGCGCCTGCAGCACGCTGCCCGCGGTCAGCGAGGAGACCAGCGTGGTCGGCACGATGTTCTGGATGAAGTCCCAGGTGCCGCCGGCGCCGTGCGCCTGCTCGGCGTACTGCGCCCCGGCCCCGGCCTTCCCGGTGCCGAGCCCCGACCCCGGCTCGATCAGATTGCCGACCACGAGCCCGATGCCGAGCGCGATCGTCGACATCACCAGGAAGTAGGCGATGGCCAGCCCGCCGACCTTGCCGACGGTGGCCGCCGCGCGCACCGAACCGATGCCGAGCACGATGGTGCAGAAGATGACGGGCGCGATCATCATCTTGATCAGATTCACGAACAGGGTGCCCAGCGGCGCCAGCGACTGTCCGAATTCCGGCGCGACCCGGCCGACCAGAATGCCCGCAAGGACGGCGATAATCACCGCGATGTACAGCCAGTGGGTATGGTCGCGTTTTCGCGTTGATGCGGCGGTTGTGCTCATGGAGACCAATCATGAGCATGTGCTGTGATGCCCATCACAATTGGTGCATAAGGTTCAGAGGATGAGGTCGGAGGGAAAGATGCGAGGTCGGCGGCTGTCGCTCGCCGGACAGGCCTTCCTCTGGCAGCTGGTGGTGCTGGCGCTGATGATCGGCACCGGGACCGCCCTGGCCGTCCTCGACGCCAGGCACGACCACGACGTGGCCACCGAGCTGAAGGTCCGCGATGTGGCCGTCACGGTCGCCCGCGCCCCGTCCACGCTGGCCGCGGTGAACTCGCCGTACCCCAGCGGCCTGCTGCAACCGACCACCGAGCGGATCCGGGTCGACACCGGGATGGACTTCATCGTCGTCATGGCGACGGACCGCACCCGCTACACCCACACCAACCCCGAACTCATCGGCAAGCCGTTCATCGGCAGCATCGACGGCGCCCTGGCCGGGCAGACACTGACCGAGACCTTCACCGGCACACTCGGTCCCTCGATCAGGGCGGTCACCCCGGTCTACGACGGCGGCCGGGTGGTGGCGCTGGTCTCGGCGGGCGTGACCCGCGCCAAGATCAGCACCCAGGTCGCCTCGCAGCTGCCGGTGATCCTGGGGGTCTCCGCGGCCGGTCTCGCGCTGGCCGCGCTGTCGTCGTTCCTGATCAGCCGCAGGCTGCGCCGCCAGACCCACGGGCTGGCGCCCGACGAACTGCGCGCCATGTACGAACACCACGACGCGGTGCTGCACTCGGTGCACGAGGGCCTGGTGGTGTTCGGGGCCGGTCCCGGTCCGGCCGAGGTCGTCAACGACCAGGCGCGCACCCTGCTCGACCTGCCCGACGGCGCCGTGCACCGCGGTGACCTGCCGGTCTCGCTGCGGCAGATGCGCTGGGGCGTGGTGCGCGACGAGACCCACGTGACCACCGACCGGGTGCTGCTGGTCAACCAGGACGTCGTGAGCTGGGAGGGCAAGGCCATCGGCACCGTCCTCACCATCCGCGACCAGACCGAACTGCGCGCCGTGCTCGGCGAGCTCGACTCGGTGCGCGGCTTCGCCGAGTCGCTGCGCGCGCAGGCGCACGAGGCGGCCAACCGGCTGCACACCGTCGTCACGATGGTCGAGCTGGGCAGGCCCGAGGAGGCCGTGGCCTTCGCGACCGCCGAACTGCGGCTCTCCCAGGTCCTGATCGACCGGCTGCTGGCCTCCGTCGGCGACGCCGCGCTGGCCGCGCTGCTGCTCGGCAAGGTCGACCAGGCCGCCGAACGCGGGGTGAGCCTGTCCATCAGCGAGGACACCGCATTGGACTCCACCGACCCGCTGTCCGCGCACGAATCGGTCACCCTCGTCGGCAACCTGGTCGACAACGCGATCGATGCCGCCGCGGGCACGGTCGACAAGCGCGTCGAGGTCTCGATACGCCACCGCGACCGGGAGCTGCTGGTCCAGGTCGCCGACAGCGGACCTGGCATGTCGGCCCAGATGTTCTCGCGCGCCGCCGAACGCGGCTACACCACCAAGACCGACCACGCCGGCCTCGGCCTGGCGCTCGTCCACCGCCTCGTCGACCGGCACGGCGGCACCATCACCACCACGGCCGCACCACACAGCGCGGTCATCGTTCGCATTCCGCTGAGGGAGAAATCATGATCCGCGTCCTGATCGTCGAGGACGAACCGCTGATCGCGCAGGCGCACCGGGCCTACCTCGAGCGGCTCGACGGCTTCGTCACCGGCGGTGTCGCGCACACCGGACGCGACGCGCTCACGCTGGCCGCCGAGGCGATCGCCGACGGCAAGCCGTTCCACCTGGTGCTCATGGACATCGGCCTGCCCGACATCAGCGGCCTCGAGGTCGCGGCCGCGCTCAACGGCCTCGAACCGCGCCCCGACGTCATCGCGATCACCTCGGCCCGCGAGCTCACCATGGTCCGCAACGCCGTCGCGCACGGCGTGGTGCTGTATCTGCTCAAGCCGTTCACCTTCGCCGCCTTCCGCGAAAAGCTGGAACGCTACCGCGATTTCGACACCGCGCTACCCGCCGGCGAGGCCGCCCTCTCGCAGTACGACATCGACCGGGCGCTGGGCGCCCTGCGCACCGCCGACCAGCGCGCCGGCGCACCGAAGGGCGTCGTCCAGCACACCCTGGAAGAAGTCTCGCGCGCTGTGCGCTCGGCCGAAGCGGGCATAACCGCCACCGATGCCGCTGCCGCCGTTGGTGTTTCCCGCATCACCGCCTGGCGCTACCTGGAGAAGCTCGCCGACGACGGACTCGCCGAGCGCCGCGCCGATTACGGCCGGGCGGGTCGTCCGAAGACCCGCTACCGCTGGCGAGCGGGGGCATAGACCCTGAGATGCGACACGACCGACATGGCTATCTTCATTCCAGCCAGCTGTCCGGCATCTGGTTCTCCTCCTCGTCATCGTCAAAGTAGGCAGGGCCAGCGAGCGGGCTAGTCGGCTGGGCATACGAATCGTGGAGCGACCAGTTCCAGACAAACTGCGGCGAAGCCTTGAGATCGACTACCTCCGGGGGAACGGGGCGCGCGCATGATTCGATCTCGGACCACCGGCATTCACCCGCTCGTACTCGCTCGGCGTAAGCATATAGTTCGGCCGACATCCCTGGCACCGCAGCCAGATTGGCCATGAACTCCTCGGTAACCACTGTCGGAGTTGACAGGATGGCGTGCACGTCTATGCTCGCCACCTGAAGCGAGGCAGTGTCGAGATCGGCAATAGCCCTGTCGACTCGTCGAGCGGCCGCCTCAACCGCGGGATCGAGGTCCGGATCGTACGACTGCTCCCACTGCGGCTTCATCCATTGCTCCACGGGTCTGTGCCTGCGCCGACCTCGTAGCTCTCGCGGGGGCGATCCAACGTATTGTTTACGCGCACTGCAGAGTTCAGGTCCACAGCACGCGCTGTCTGACGCAGCGCAGGCTCCAGCCGTTGATTAAGGTTGTCCGCTGCCACCTGGGTCGGATTCTGCAGGAACGACAGGAACTCCTTCAGCTGATTCTTGGCCTGCTCGATCTCGTCGACGATCGCCTTTACCTTGTTCATGATGGTGAGGATCTTGTGCGCAAGGTCCATCACTTCAGCGATTGCGCCGAGCCCTGGAATCTTTTTAATGACTTGTTTGAATATACCCTTGATAGATTTGATATCGAGGTAGTCCTCGAGCATTTCTTTCAGAGCCGTGAGGGCGCGCTTGATCCCATTCCGAATAGAGTCAGCGAACCGGCCGAACAAGTCCGCAATCAGGCGCCCTACCGGCCCCTCCCATTTCATCGCCGCTATTTGCCGGTTCGCCCAGTTCGTCTCGAAGGAGATCGCCGCCTTGCCATCCCAGTTCGGTCCGACCTTCTTAACACCCTCTTCGAGATTTACTCCGCAGATCTCCATGGCATTACCAGCAGCCTTGTAGACCTCGCCAATACGCCGTACTTCGTTCCAGTTCCCCTCTATCGGCGTCAAGAGCTTCGCAAGCGGATCGAACTCTTCCCCGACCGTGCGAGTGACGCTCTTGATCGACTCGTTGACATCGCCGATAACCGGCGACACCTCACCGATGAGGCCCGCTAGATCCTCCCGATTCACGTTCGGCGCTTCCAGCTTGAACTCACTCTTCTTAGGGTAATTCTCAGCAGCAGTATACGGGTCAGTGGTGCCCACCTTTTCGGTAGATCCGTCTACATTCTGTGGAGTGGCACTTGGTACATCGTGGGTATGCTGGTTCAGGGCCTGATAGGTCTTCATGTCCTGGTTGTGGTACATCCACGCAGCCTTGTTCAGCTCGGTGGAAGTCGATATCGTATGGGTACCAAGGTCGGACATCCGACCACTAGTCATATCGCACAGCAGTTGTAGCGGGGTAAGTAGGTCGCTGATTATCACACCGGTGAACAGCTCGCCTTTCGGCGGGCCCTCGGTGCGCACGAATGTACCGCACTTGCCGGCGTCGTCGCCGATCTCCTTCACGAGATTACTCAGCCCGGCAATGTGTCCGGGCCGAGCGCTAAATACCTCAGCCATAGTTACTACGCTCCAGTCTTCCGCAGAGATCCCACGATCATTTCCGCTATCCCAGTCGGCAGAAGACTCTCACCTTCCGCATTTCTGGCCAGCATGAAGATTGCAACTTCAGCGTTTGCATACCCCCTGGTCGCCACAATCTCGTATGTCGCTTCACGGGGAGTACAGGGGCCATCTTCAGGGATTTCGGATAGCTGAGCCGAATACCTGATCGCAGGAAGACCCGACACCACCGACTCAAATGGCCCAGAAATTGACATCCGCGGCTTCTTTCGCTCCGAATTGGAGTAGACCCATTCCGCCCCCACGACGGCCTCCCGCGCTGCGGCGTCCAGACTTACACCGTTCCTTCCGGTGAGTCCGACATAAGCGGTGACAGCAGACTCATCACCACTGCAGTAGCCACGCGAGAATCTGCTCCCGGCACCGAATGTGATCGGACTTCTCCCCGGACCGGTAAATCCGAAGACCATGTCATTGGTTGCCATCCAATTTTCAGAATCAGGCACCGAGTAGCTGAGCCCGAACCTGGTCGGAACCTCTTGGAGACCATTCCTGGCCGGCGGCATCGGCGGCGGAAACTCCATATACGGGAACCCCGAAGGCGGCGGCACCACCGTCGTTTCCGGCTCCGGTAGCTCTTCGTTCGTCCACACTGGCGACGCTGTCTGCTGCCCCTCGGATATGTGCGGATTCCCGATCCACACGATCGCGGCGATTCCGACGACCAGTGCCACAAGTGCCACCAGTAGGCGCCCGGCCGGTCCCAACAACCCGTACTTCCGCAGGAACTCCAACACCCTCATCACCCGATGCCCAGCGCTTCTGCGGCGATTCGCGCAACTTCGGTCGCTACCGCGCATGACGATCGTGCGTCGGCCCGAAGAGTTCCGTCGGGTGCAGTTGTCGGGTATTCGCCGACCTGAATCTCCAAGCTGCCTTGCGGCGTCGCGAGGACGGCAGTGCAGCTGTTGTAGACACCCTCGGCGGCCTTCGACGCTCGATAGACGACGGCGTCTACGCCGTTGATCGGTGCCGTCGAAACGATCGACTCGCCTCGCTCCCGAGCTTCTGCCAATGGCCGGGATGTTGTCAGGATGTCCAATCGACCAGTCGGTTTGGGCTCTCCGCTCTCCATCCCGAACTTGCCGAACGTGCAGCCCCGCGAGGTACTCAGGCTTGAGGAGATCTCGGCCTCACTGCGTTCACGCGTTGCGGGGTCGAATCCCGCTCGCACGATTGCGGCGTCGCTGATTGTGCAGGGGTCGGCACCGACGGGCTTCTCATCTGGATCGGTCTCGGGCGGTTCGACGGTCACCAGTATGGTGGGTGCCGCTGAACTCGTCGTTGTATCGGATGCCAGATTGTCATTCTTGCCTCCGCACCCGCACAGGGCTATCGTCGCGCAAATCGCGGCACCGAGGATGGCGGCACGCCTCTTCAGTGGACCACGCCACGCTGCAGCGAGGGTCGGCTCGGAAATGCCATGTGCGGGAACGTGTGCCATCGTCGCTTCCTGGTTGATGCGACCACCACGAGTTGCTGCAGTCGTCGTCGTATTATCCCCTACCAATTTCGAACGCTCTCTCGTAACTCGTCCAACTCGATTTGGATCCAATGCGTCAATATCGACGAAATTTTCACATCATCGCCTGGTTCAACCACGATGCGATCCGGTGTTCTGCGAAGGAGATACCGCCCATCATCTGCCGTATCGAGCCATTCGAAATAGCGGCGAGGCTCGTTACGAGCTTGAAAGTCGCCGACTCGGATCGCAGCAGAACCTGATCCATCACGAGGGCAATTGATCAAACGCCGGTAGCGTTCGATTGGCGCATTGTGGGCGACGTCAGTGAAATATTTTTCGCAGTTGGTGTCGAGATCACGTGTGAAAAATTCCTCGGGCCGGCCTCCCCCAGGCGCGCATCGGGGGATTCGAGAGGCAATGCCCTTGCCCAGGTTCTCTGGTCGACCACGGCGAACCCAAATCGGGCCATCAACACCCTCGACGACTGTTTGCGCTGCGATCACAGCATGGTGGAGATCCCTTGCGCCCACGATCCTATGAGTGTGGCTGCCCGATCGGCCTGTCTCGGCGATGACTTCGACGCGAATCTCTGCCATTGCAAGAGTATTCAGTGTCAGCTCGATCGCCGATGATTCCTCCCCGGAGTATTGCGAACGAATCTCCCTGCCATAGGCGTCGAACTCCTCGCGGTAGCGGAAGCGGCTGGTGAAATGCAGCGGGCGAGGGAACCGGTCACGGCCTTCGTTCAGCCACAGCGCAGCAAAATGGTCTGGATCCCAGGTCCATTCGGACATCAGGTGCCTCCCGATGCGCGGTCGTCCGTACGTGGCGGGTTCGCGGCGGGGAAATGACTACCGAGCACTCCACCGCGCACCGCTGGTGGGAGATCGCCGATGAGCTCGCTGGCATTGGCTTCGGTGATCAGGTAGTCGGGGATCTTGTGTTCGGATTCGTCGTCTTTACCCCGGCCCGCACCCGCGCCCATCATGCCTGGCATGCCGGTCATTCCGCGGGATCCGGCTGACCCGGCGCCCGCTGCGGCGGCCGCAGCAGCCGGCGCGGATGCCGCGAGGCCGCCTGGCAATGCGGTACCCGACTTCGGGGCGACTGGCGAGCCAGTGCCGGGCGAGCCGCCCGCTCCGCCAGGGACACCCGATCCGCCACCGCTTCCACTCCCCAGCCCCGTCGGCTGGTTGGTGGTGGCCGGGTTTGTGGCCGCAGGCGAAGTCGACGGCGAGTCGGTGGTCGGGTTGTTTGTTCCAGCGGTATCTGTGGAGTCGTCTTCTTCGGTGGAGGTGGGGTTCGACGACGAGGGATCCTCTGTTGGCGAGGATTCGGATGGAGTCTCCGCCTCTGGGTTCTCGGTGTCGGTCGTTTGGGCCGGTTGCGTCCCGTCGTTCGTGCCGGGTTGGTTGCCATCACCATTCGTGTTGTCGGTGACGGTGCTTCCGCCGGGGTCTTCGGTGGATTGGGTGGGGTTGGTCGGCCGGGGCAGAACCGGGATCGAGTTGTCCGTTCCGGAGAAGGGCAGGACATACTGGTTGCCCATTACGTCACGTGCGTCGTCTTCGGCATCCTCGCGCTGGCCGCGAACGACGGCCTTGTTCCACGGCATGCTGTCTAGGAAGCCCGGGTCCACTTCTCCGGGGAGCGCGGATTTCGTCTTCACCGCTGCTGCGGCGGCAGCGGTGACCTGATCGCTCATGGCCGTGAACGCGGGGGTGAGTTTGTCCGCGTCGGACGTGTACTGGCGGATGGCGTTGACCGATGCCGTCGCCGAGTCGCCCTCCCACGCTGACGCGATCGAGACCTGCATGCGCTGGCGGAACTGTTCGAGAGCATTCGTCCACTTCGTCCCGGACTCACGGTATTTCGTGGCCGCACCGTTCGCGGGCTCGGTGGCGACTTGCTCGAATGCGTTGAGAATTCCCTTGTGGGTCCAGCACAGCGGTATCTCGGTGGCAGGGGGGATCTGGACGGGCTCCGTACCTGTCATTTTGATCCTCCTGCGTCAAGAGCAGCGACTTCTGCTTGGAAGCGTGCGGCCCACGCTTCATCTTCGGCCATGAACCGGTCGCGGATCACCTGATGGAGTACGCGGATGTCTTCGACGATCGCGTAGTGCTCTTCGAGGACATCAAAGAACGAGTCTTCCCCGCCGCGAGCCTTTGACCTGAACCGATCCGCCATCACTCTCGCCGAGGACAGTCCTGAGTTCGCGTGATCACCGAAACCCCACGTCTCAATCTTCGAAATATCGGTCATCACCTGTTGGATCTGTCCGATTGCAGTTTGGAATTCGGTGCATTCGCGTTCAATTCGTGCGAACTCCTCCGGCTCCATCCGCAGATTAAGACTCCCGCCCCGTGCCTGCTCGATCAATCCTGAGAAGGCACTCTGATCGTTCTCGCCTGCCACAGAACTCCCCTCCTACGCCGATAACTGTTGGTTCTCAAAGACTTTCGGGAATCGAAGGGGCGATCTTCTCCGCGAGCGAGCGAGCGATTTGGCAAGAGTCCAGGTGGCCAGTATCCCGACGTGACGGCGGATTCACCACATTCACCTCAACACTGCCGCCGCGCACCGCCACGTTAATATCGCAGACTTCGTTCACGTGCGGTCCGTCGAACTGCCGCGTGGAAATAGCCCCACGCCCGCCGATCGTGAATTCCTGCGCATCCTGAAAGTTCTTGTCACGCACCATCTCAACTGTCAGGTTCGTGACGCGGACGCTCGTTGAGTAGCCGCCACCACCCTTGTAGACCCAATCACAGCCCTTCCACACCACTCCCCCGGGCGCTTCGGTGATGTCCGGTTCTTGATGGCCGAGGCGCTCTTCGGCGAGAACCTGTTCGGGAATATCTCGGCACGGATCAAACCCGGCGGGAACGTCCTTCGCCAGCTCATGCCCATTCACTGACAGAGTGGAGGTCGGATTCATTCCGCCATCCTCTGCTGAGGCGCAGCTGCCGACTGCGACGATCATGCCGACGACGCCGACAACGACAGTGACACGTCGTATCGACCAAACCATCACTACATCCCTCCCCTTGAGATGGATCGCAGCGTACCCGGATCGGATACGTGTGCGCTATGTCCGACTACACGTCCGTGGAGAAGCGGATGCCGCCGTCGGGGATTTCCACGCCCGGCCAGACACGGGCACCGCGCAGCAGTTCGCAGCGGGCGCCGATGTTGGCGCCGTCGCCGATCACGCCGTCGCGGACCAGGGCGCGCGGGCCGATCCGGGCGCCGAAGCCGACGATGGAACGTTCCACGGTCGCGCCCGCCTCGACGACCGCGCCGTCGAAGATGACCGCGCCGTCGAGGCGCGCGCCCGCGCCGATCTCGGCACCGCGGCCGACGACGGTGCCGCCGATGAGCAGCGCGCCCGGCGCGACCCCGGCACCGGGATGGACCAGCGACTCCCCGCGCTGCCCCGGCAGGGCGGGCGAGGGGGCGATGCCGCGGACCAGGTCGGCCGAGCCGCGCACGAAGTCCTCGGGGGTGCCCATGTCGCGCCAGTAGGAGGCGTCGACGTGGCCCTGCACGCGGGCGCCCTCGGCGAGCAGCGCGGGGAAGACCTCGCGCTCCACCGACACCGGGCGGCCGGTCGGGATCTTCTCGATGTACTCGCGGCGGAACACGTAGCAGCCGGCGTTGATCTGATCGGTCGGCGGGTCCTGGGTCTTCTCCAGGAACGCGGTGACCCGGCCGTCGGCGTCGGTCGGCACGCAGCCGAACGCGCGCGGGTCGCTCACCCGGACCAGATGAAGGGTGACATCGGCATTGGTCGACTCGTGGGTGTCGAGGATCGCGCCGAGGTCCGTCCCGCCGAGCACGTCACCGTTGAACACCATGACGTTGTCTGCGCGCAGCTTGGGCAGCACGTTGCGGATACCGCCGCCGGTGCCCAGCGGCTCGGTCTCGGTGACGTACTCGATCTCGAGGCCGAGGTCGGCGCCGTCACCGAAGTGCTCCTCGAACACCTCGGCCTTGAACGAGGTGCCGAGCACCACGTGCGTGATCCCGGCCTCGGCGATGCGGGCCAGCAGGTGGGTCAGGAACGGCAGCCCGGCCGTCGGCAGCATCGGCTTGGGCGCCGAGAGGGTGAGCGGACGCAGCCGCGTGCCCTGTCCGCCGACGAGGATGACCGCGTCGGTGCCTGCATTGCCTGCCATCGAGTTTCCCCTGTTCACAGTGGACCGGGACCCACTCAGGCCCCGGTTCGCGCCTTCTCGCGCAGCGCCGATCGAACCGCAATCCGGGAGCGGACCGCAAGTCCGGCGCGCAGCGCGCCCCGCAGCGGCGCCTGCCACCAGTGCGGATGCCGGTCGGCCTGGAACCGGTAGGCGCTGGCGTGGTGGGCGGGCAGCATCAGTTCGGGATGCTTGCCCGCGGCGTGACCCTTGGCGTGGGTCACCTCGGCGTCGGGGACGAACACATTGTGCCAGCCCGCCTTGCCCATGCGGTCACCGAAGTCCACGTCCTCCATGTACATGAAGTAGCGCGAGTCGAAGCCGTCGATGGTGTCGAACGCGGCGCGGCGCACCAGCAGGCAGGAGCCGGACAGCCAACCGACGACCCGCTCGGAGATCTCCTCGTTCTCCTGGCGGTAGCGCACCGACCAGGGGTTCTTCGGCCAGATCGTGCCCAGGATCGCGTGCCCGGCGCCGTCGGCCAGGCCGGGGACCCGGCGCGCGGAGGGGTAGACGCTGCCGTCGGGCTCGCGCACCATCGGGCCGAACGCGCCCGCCCGCGGCCAGCGCTTGGCGGCTTCGAGCAGCTTGTCGATGGAGTCGACGCCCCAGCGGATGTCCGGGTTGGCCAGGATCACGAACTCGATCGAGGGGTCGATCTCGGCGACGGCCCGGTTGATCGCGCCGCCGTAGCCGATGTTGCCCCCGGTGCGCAGCAGCCGCACGTGCGAGTTGGCCTCGGCGACGAGTTCGGGCACGCCGTCGGTGGAGCCGTTGTCGGCCAGGATGACCTGCGGCTTCTCGCTGGTGGCGTCGGCCAGGGTGGTGATGAAGTGCTCGAGGTGCTCGCCCGGTGAGTAGGTCACCGTGACGACGGCAAGGCCAGCAGGGGCCGCGGATTCGGCTGCGTTCACGACTGGGCAGCCTAGCCGGACACCGGCCGCAGTGCGTCGGTCAGCGCGGATTGCCAGGAACGCAACGGGGTGAGCCCGGCCGCGTCCCAGACCGCAGGGGAGAGCACCGAATAGGCGGGGCGCGGGGCAGGTCTGGGGAAGGCGTCGGAGGTGCACGGCAGCACCCGGGCGGGGTCGGCGCCGAGCTCGCCGAAGACCGCGCGGGCCAGGTCGAACCAGGTGGCGGTGCCTGCGTTGGTGGCGTGCAGGACGCGGGGCGCGTCGGGGCGGGTGGTGAGTTCCAGCAGCGCGGCGGCCAGGTCGGCGGCGCTGGTGGGTGAGCCCACCTGGTCGTCGACGACGGTGACGGTGTCGCGTTCGGCTTCCAGCCTGCGCATGGTGGCGACGAAATCCCCCTCGACCCCGGAGTACACCCAGGCGGTCCGCACGACCTGGGCGGCGGGACACAGCTCGAGCACCGCCTGTTCGCCCGCGAGCTTGGACTGCCCGTAGACGGTGGCGGGCCCGGTGGGGTCGTCCGGTTCGTACGGCGTGCGCGCCGTGCCGGGGAACACATAGTCGGTGGACACCTGGATCAGCCGGGCGTCCGCCGCCGCGCACGCGGCCGCCAGCACCGCGGGCCCGGTCGCGTTCGCGGCGAAGGCTGCCTCGCGATCGGTCTCGGCGGCGTCGACGGCGGTGTAGGCGGCGCAGTTGAGCACGACCGTGCCCGGAGTGAGGACCGCGTCCACGGCGGCCCGGTCGGTGATGTCGAGATCGGCCCTGCCCAGGCCCGTGGCATGTGGCGCGAGCCGCAGGATCGCACGCCCCAGCAGCCCGCGCGCTCCGGTTACGATCAGGCGGGTGGGGGCGGGGGAATCGGCGTTCACGCGGCAAGTCTGGCACGCCGGGACACCTGCGGTTCGGCCCGAGTGTGGTAACTGTTGGTTAGCCTGTGATGGCCGGTTTCGGCGGACGAGCCCGGGTGTGCGAGATGGCGGAGTTTGCCGGGGGAGATGCGGAGCTGGGCGCGGAGTTCGTCGAGAGGATGCACGATGCGAGAGTCGACCAGACCACCGACGGTGGCCACGCCCGTTGGCGCCTTCGGCCCAGCGAAAGTGATGGTGGCGATCGCGGCGGTCCTGGTGCTGGCTCTCACCGGATTCGCGTGGCGCAGCGTCGACAATCTGATCGCCAATATCGACCGCATCGGCGGGCTCGGGCTCGGCGGCGGCCGGGACGGCGCGGTCGACATCCTGCTCGTCGGTGTCGACAGCCGCACCGATGCCCACGGCAACCCGCTGACCTCCGCCGAACGCGCCATGCTGCACGCGGGCGACGAGGTGGGCACCAACACCGACACCGTCGTCCTGGTGCGCGTGCCCAACGACGGCCGCTCGGCCACCGCGATCTCGATCCCGCGCGACTCCTACGTCGACATCCCCGGCCAGGGCAAGGGCAAGATCAACTCCGCCTACGGCGCCACCAAGGAGACCGAGCGCGCGAAACTGCTGGACAAGGGCGCCTCCGAGGCCGACGCCGAGCGCGACTCCACCAAGGCGGGCCGCACCGCGCTGATCAAGTCGGTGGCCTCGCTCACCGGCATCACCGTCGACCACTACGCCGAGGTGAGCCTGCTCGGGTTCGTGCTGCTCACCGATGCCGTCGGCGGGGTGGAGGTGTGCCTGAACAACGCGGTCGACGAGTACATGTCGGGCGCGGACTTCCCGGCCGGGCAGCAGCGCCTCGACGGCCAGCAGGCGTTGAGCTTCGTGCGTCAGCGCCACGGCCTGCAGCGTGGTGACATCGACCGCATCGTGCGCCAGCAGGTGTTCATGGCGCAGCTGGTCGGTCAGCTGCTCAACGCCAAGATCCTGGCCAACCCCGGCAAACTGAGCGAGATCAGCGAGGCCGTCGGCCGGACCGTCGTGCTCGACGAGGACTGGGACGTGCTGGCGTTCCTGCAGCAACTCAAGGACCTCTCCGGCGGCAAGGTGGAATTCGACACCATCCCCGTGGCCGACCTCAACTCCATGACCTCGGCGGGCGAATCGGTCGTGCGGGTGGAACCCAAGGCGGTGCAGGACTACGTCGCCGGGCTGGTCGGCGAGGAGAAGGCGAAGGACGACAAGCCGAAGGTCGACCCGTCGACGGTCACGGTGAGCGTGTTCAACGCCGGTGGCGCGACGGGCCTGGCGGGCAAGGTGTCGACGGCCCTGACGGGCAAGGGTTTCCGTGAGGGCCTGGTGGGGAACTACACCGGGGGAAGCGTCAGTTCGAGCCGGGTGCTCGCCGTCGACGCCGAGGATCCGAAGGCGGCCGCGGTCGCCGAGGCACTGGGCGGTCTCCCGGTGATCGCGGATCCGTCACTGTCGGCGGATACCGTGAGCGCCGTGCTGGCGAGCGACTACTCTGGTCCGGGCTCGGCCGCCGGAGGCATGTTCGATTTCGACGGAACGTCCTCCGCGACCGCGACGCCAGTACCGCCAGCCCCGCCGATCGACGCAGGCCAGAACGGACCGAAATGCGTGAACTGAACAATGCGTGAGCCGACTTCCACCCTCACCGACGCCCTCCTCGACCCGATCCTCGAACGCGACCCCGCCGGCCCCCGCGTCACCTGGTACGACGACGCCACCGGCGCCCGCATCGAGCTGTCCGGTCTGACCCTGGCCAACTGGGCCGCCAAGACAGCCAACCTGCTGCGCGACGAGTTCGCGCTCAGCCCCGGCGCCCGGGTCGCGGTGCTGCTGCCCGCGCACTGGCAGACCGCCGCTGCCCTGCTCGGATGCTGGTGGGCGGGAACCGAAGTCGTGCTCGCTCCCGATCCCGACGCGGATCTGGCGCTGGTCACCCCCGACCGCCTCGACGACGCCGACGGTGTCGACGAGGTGGCGGTGCTGTCGCTGGACGCCATGGGCACGCCGGTGCGCGATCTGCCGGTCGGCGTCACCGATTTCGCGACCGCGGTGCGCGTGCACGGCGACCAGTTCCACCCCGGTGGTTTCCGGGCCGCGCTCGACGGGCGCTCGGTCGCCGAGGTGCTCGCCGAGGCCAGGAAATCGGCCGCGCTGCACGGGATCACCGCCGGTGACCGGGTGCTGTCGAGCGCGCGCTGGGACACCGCCGAGGAGCTGATCGAGGGCTATCTCGCGGTCCTGGTGGCCGGTGCCTCGCTGGTGCAGGTCGTCAACCCCGATCCGGCCGCGCTGGAACACCGCGTCGCCACCGAGCGCGTGACGGTACGCCGCTGAGGCTCCTACCCAGGTATAGGTCGTACTCCGACTGGAACACGTTTCGCTCTGTCGGATAAGTCCGTACGGTGGAGGAATCCATTCGGCACAGTGGCAGGGGTGGCCCATGATCGCGCAGTACTGGTTGCGATGGTCGGCGGAGCACGGCGCGGCGCGGGCGATCCTGCGCTGGCGACGCCGCAAGGGTGATCCGTTCGCCGATCTGCTCAGCGGACAGCGCGGGCTGCACGATCCGTATCCGCTGATCGACGAACTGCGCGCGCCCGGCGGACCGGTTCGCACCGCGGTGTCCTACGCGGCCTTCGATCATCCCCAGGTCCGGGCGATCCTGCGCGACAACCGATTCGGGGTTCGTCAGGCACTCGGTGGCGACCTGCCCGCGCCGTGGCGATCGCTGGCCGCGCGGGTCACGGTCCCGCCCAATCCCGTCGAGCCGCCCTCGATGCTGGTGCTCGATCCGCCCGAGCACACCAGGATGCGCAAGCCGGTGGCCTCGGCGTTCACCCCGCGCGCGATCGCCAGGCTGCGCGATCGGGTGGAGGTGGTCACCGCCGAACTGCTCGACGCGATGCCCGCGCACGGCTCGGTCGACCTGATCACCGATTTCGCGGCCAGGGTGCCGATCGCGATCATCGCCGAGATGCTCGGCTTCCCCGCCGCCGACCGGGAGATGTTCCTGCGCTGGGGCGACCGGGTGACGCCGCTGCTCGACATCGGCACCCCATGGGCCGCCTACCGCGACGCCATGCGCGCCATCGAGTCGATGGACGACTACCTGGCCGCCCACATCGCGAAGCTGCGCCGCGAGCCCGGCGACGACATCCTCTCGACACTGGTGGTCTCGGGTGAGCTGAACCTGCGCGAGCTCCAGGCCGGGGCGAGCCTGCTCATGGGCGCCGGTTTCGAGACCACGGTCAATCTGATCGGCAACGCCGTGGCCGCGCTGTCGGCCCATCCCGATCAGCTCGCGATCGCGCAGCGCGATCCGGATCGCTGGGCCGACGTGGTAGAGGAGACGCTGCGGTTCGATCCGCCGGTGCAGACCACCGCACGCGAGGTGCTCGAGGCGGTCGAACTCGACGGCGTCCGGCTCCGGCCGGGGACCACCGTCATCCTGTCGCTGGCCGGTGCCAACCGCGACCCGGCCGTGTTCCCCGATCCGCACCGCTTCGACATCGACCGCCCGAATGTGAAGGATCACGTCGCGTTCAGCAGTGGGGTCCACTCCTGTCTCGGCGCGAGCCTGGCGCGGATGGAAGCGGTGCACGCCCTGCGCGCGCTCTACACCCGCTACCCCGACCTCCGCCTGCGCGGCGAGCCGATCCGTCGGAACCTGTTCACCCTGCACGGTTTCGAGCACATGCCGGTCGACCTGGGGCCGGTCGCGCGCAGTGCGGCGCCGGACGGACTGGCCGACGCGGCCCGGCGGTCCTGACCGTCGGCGCGCTCCGTTCGGCCGTGGCGTCGTCAGCTAAAGCCGACCGCCTGGTCGCCCCACGCGGTGTGGAGGTCGGCGTCGGGGTTGTCGACGACGTGGTCGATGGTGTCGATGAGCAGGGTGGTGCGGGCCGAGGGCTTGTAGTGCGGCCAGTGTTTGGAACCGTCGAGGGCGGCGGGGACGCCGTGTTCGGCGAAGGCCAGCCAGCGGCGCTGCATGCGGCCGGAGACCGCGATCGAGGCCTTGCGGCCGCCGAGCCAGAAGGTGGGGTCGTGGTTGAGGGTGCCGAAATTGCCGAAGACATACGGCAATTCGGTGGCGTGGCCCGCACCGACCCGGGCCGCCTTCAACATCGGGGTGGCGTAGTCGAAGCGGTACATCCAGGTCGGTGAGTGCTGGGCGTGGCCTTCGGCGACCCAGGCGGCAGGCATCCGGAAGGCCGCGTCGGTGGACATCGCCAGCGCGCCACGGGTTTTCATCAGATCCGGGTAGGCGGAGGTGATCTCGGCGATCCGCTCGGGTGACATCTCCGGGTGCGAGGCGGCGACATCGCGCAGCATGGCGTTCACCGCGTCGGGCGTCACCGGCATGATCGGTGAGCGCAGCACCCGGAACAGGGACGCCTCGTCGCGGTTGGTGCCGATCAGCAGCGGCACCTGATGGGAAAGGCCCTGCTGGAACCGGTCGATCGGATAGCCGGGCAGCAGGTCACCGTCGACCACGGGCGCCGCCGCCAATCTGCCCGGTTCCTTGATCGGCACCTCGTCCAGCAATACGGCCCCGATCTCGACGAGCTGCTCGATCGGCAGCTCGAGCAACCGCTGTGCCTCCCCCGGCCCGAGTTCGAGCAGTTCGAGATAGCGCTGTGCGACGAAGGCGGCCCGTTCCTGTCCGAAAACCGTGGTGGCGGGAGGACTCTGGGCGATCGCCTTGTGGAACAGCCCGCTCGCGGCGGGCGAGGTGAGCAGCGCGGTGACGCACCCGGCGCCCGAGGATTCGCCGAAGACGGTGACATTGCCGGGATCGCCGCCGAACGCGGCGATGTTGTCGCGCACCCAGACCAGCGCGGCCAGCTGGTCGTGCAGGCCGAGATTGGCGGCGAACCGGTCGCCGAAGGAGGACAGGTCGAGGAAACCGAGCACCCCGAGCCGGTAGTTCACCGAGACGACCACCACATCGCCCGCCTCGGCCAGCTTGCGGCCGTCGTAGATGCTCTGCGCGGCCGTGCCGAGACAGTAGGCGCCGCCGTGCAGCCACACCATCACCGGTCGCGGCTCGTCGTCGCCGGGCTCGGGGCGCGGTGACCAGACGTTGACCCACAGGCAGTCCTCGCCCATGGCCAGATCGGAGTCGACCGGCACCATCGCGCCCATCGCCTGCGGGGCGATGTCGCCGAAGACGGCACAGTCGCGCACGCCGTCCCACGGAAGCGGGGGCTTCGGCAGGGAGAAACGCGCTGGTCCGACGGGCGCGGCGGCGTAGGGGACGCTGCGCCAGACGGCGATCGGACCGTCCCAGACACCGCTGACCATTCCGTATTCCGTGCGCGCCAGCGGCTCGGCCTCGTGCGTCCGCAGGTCGGGGTCGAGATCGGGCTGAATGCTCATCGCACACCTCCTAGCCGGCGCGACCCACGGGTGCCTGTGTATTTGCTCCCGCAGGCCGCAGCACCTGGTGACTCACTACGAGAGTACGTCGACCCGCCACCGACAGCCCGCCAACGCACCATTCCCGCAGGTAACGGTTACTCCGCGGACACAGACGTCAGCCGCGCTCCGGCACCGGCCGGGGCGGTCACGCCGAGATTCCAGCCGCGCGAACCGGCGCCGGGACCCACCGGCCGAGCGTGCCCTTCCCGCCGTCAGCGCCTGCCGATCCCGCCGCGCACCCGGTAGCTGGAAATACGCTGACAATGCCGTTCTGTGTCCGGTCCCGACTGCATACACTGTGCCGATGCCGAACTACAGCTTCCGGTGTCGCTCCTGCGGCGACACGTTCGACGTGAACCGCCCGATGGCACAGGCCTCGGACCCGGCCGCCTGCCCCGCGGGCCACGACGACACCGTCAAACTGCTGACCACCTTCGCGACCACCGGCCGCGGCGCCGCCCCGGCCCCGGTCGCGGCACCCCGTCCCGCCGCCGGCGGCGGCTGCTGCGGGGGCGGCGGCTGCTGCTGAGCCGCGCGCTCAGTCGCGGCGGTCGGAGTGGCCGAGGTCGCGGTCGGGGTCGATGCGATCGCGCACGCGCTGTTTGAGGCTCGCGATGTCGGGAAAACCGCCGTCGGCCTTGCGTTCCCACAGCTGTTCGTCGTCGAGGGTGATGCGGAAGACACCGCCCTGGCCGGGAATCAGCGCCACCTCGTCGAGGTCGGTGGCGAAGGTGGTGAGCAGTTCCTGCGCCATCCAGCCGGCGCGCAGGAGCCAGCGGCACTGGGTGCAGTACTCGATCGCGATCCGGGGCACGAGGTCAGTGTGTCAGGCCTGGAAGGTGCCGTCGAGATACACCCACGCGCCGTCGACCCGCACGAACGTGCTCAGCTCGTGCATCGCGTCGCGGACGCCGTCGAGCTTGTAGTGCGCGATGAACTCGACGGTGCCGTTGTCGTCGAACGGGCCGCCGCGCTGGGTGCCGACGATCTCCAGGAACAGCCATCGCTGTGCCGGGTCGAGCGCGAGCTCGGCGGGGCGGGTGTTCGGGTGCCAGGAGCGCAGCAGGTAGTCCACGTCACCGATGACGTAGGCGGTGTAGCGCGAGCGCATCAGGGTCTCGGCGGTCGGCGGCGGTTTCGCGCCGGCCAGGATCGGGCCGCAGCAGGCGTCGAACGGTTCGCCGCGCCGGCACGGACATGGTTTCGCTTCACCCATGCGGGTCATCCTGCCCGGTCGGCCGGTGCGAGCGGGCAGGTGGTCAGGCGAAGGGCTGGTGGGCCAGCGGGACCAGCTCGAGCGCCCGTGCCAGCTCGGCGGTCTGATCCCGCCAGCGCCGCAGATCGGTCACGCTCGGCGCCATCTCGTAGTCGAGGTGGTGCGCGGCCCGCGACAGCGCCGCCCACACCGCGCCCACCTGCCCCGCGGTCTCCGGCCCCGCGTACACGCGCAGGGCCAGCAGCTGGGCCCGCATCGGACAGCGCATGAGCTCCGGCGCGATCTGCGCCCACAGTTCGTCGACGGCCTGCTCGAGCGCGAGCCGCAGAATCCACGCCACCGCCCGCGACCACACGCCACCCGCATCCGAGACGGAGCCGGTCAGCAGATGCTCGGCCGCCTCGAGCCGCTCGGCCACCGAGGGACGCGGCGTGTAGGTCACGCCGCGGCGACGAGTACGCCTGTTCACGACAGCGCCACCATGCGGCCGCCACGGGGTGGCGCACCGAGCACCCGCGGCTTACGACCCCGACCCACGGGCGGTGCCCCGCCCACCGCTCGCGAACACGGCACCGCGACCGGCGTTCGGCCACGACCGCTCACCGGGGTGCTCGATCCCGCGACGGGGTGCGAGGCCACTTCTCGTGCTGGTCGCGCGCGGTGACCTCGGCGCGCGGGCTGACGATCGTTCCGCTCTGCCGAACGGTCATGCCCCACCCCGCTCATGAGCGCACCGCGGCGGGTTCATGAGCACGCAGCCACGCGATGAATCGTTCCGTGTCGCTGATCAATTCGCGCATCGGGCGGTCGATCGGGACGTGCGCGCCAGCGGTGGCGTCGCGCAGCACACCGACCAGCCAGCGGCCGCCGACGGCGCTGAGGTGCTTGTTGAGGTCGTCGACGCGGGCGCCGGTGCCCATGATCGCGAGGGTGAGCATGGCGCGCGTGGTGTGGGCCTTGCGCACGCGCCGTTCCACTTCGGCGTGGTCGAGGCCGGTGGCGAGCAGTTCGTGGCGGGCCTTGGCCAGCCCGGCGGCCTCGATCGCGGAGCGGCAGCAGGTGGCGACGAGCTCGTCGGCGATGGCGGGCGGCAGCTGGGGTGTGCGCAGCAGCGACCGCGCGTCGTCGAGGTAGCGGCGGACCGGATCGCCGGTCACCCGCACCTCGACGACGGAACGTTCGCGGCGCTGCACCTCGAGCACGGTGGCGTCGAGCTGCATCCGCCGCACCGCCTCGGCCAGGCGCTCGTCGTGGGTGAACACCACCACCTGCCGGGTGATCGCCACCTCGGCGAGCACCCTGGCCAGCCCGTCCACCTTCGCCGGATCCATGGCCTGCACCGGGTCGTCGATCATGACGAAGCGGAAGGGGCTGTGCGCCATGGTCGCTCGCGGCAGGAACAGCGACAGCCCGAGCGCGTGCAGCTCGCCCTGGCTCATCACGCCGAGCGCGGCGCCGTCGACCTCGTCGACCGTGACGTCGAGCAGTACCCGTCGCGCCGTGCCCGCGCTGCCCTGCAACCGGATCGCCCCGAGTTCCACATTGCTCTGCTGCCGCAGCGTGCTCCACACCCAGCGGGCGGTGCTCTCCAGCGGGCGCATCCGCTCGCCACGGATCGTCGCGGTCGCGGACTTGAGCCAGTCGGCGGCCTTCTTCACGACCCGCAGTTCGCCCGCGTCGGCGGAGACGGTCCGTGCCGGGCGGAGCCAGTCGAGAATGCGCGGGACCAGCGGCGACCACACCGAGTCGAGCCGCTCGAGTTCGGCGCCGGTCTCGCGGTGCAGGGCCGCGAGCTCCGCGGTGAGTTCGGCGTGCGTCACGCGGATCCGCTTCGGCATCCCCTCGTCGAAGTCGGCCTCTCGCAAGGCAGCCCACGCCGCCCAGCAGCGCCGAACGCTCGCGAGCCGAGCGCTGAGAACAGACGTCCCACCGCCGGTCACCGGACTACCTCCGGTCGACGCCTGCCCTCCGCCAGTGACCGGACTACCGTCGGTAGTCGCCTGCCCTCCGCCGCTAACCGGACTACTGCCGGTACTCCCCTGCCTTCCGCCGGCTTCCTCATTTCCCTCGTGCACAGGTGGCATCAATTCGGCTGGAACCCGGGAGGACAACGCCCGGACGGCAGCCAGCGCGGACTCGAACTCGGCGCGGGCCGCGCGAAAGGCTGCGAGATGAGCTCCGCGCTCGGCGATCTCGGCATCGGCGGCGGCGAGCCAGGCCTCGTCGAGGTCGCCGCGGCCGCAGACCGGGCAGGGGCAGGCGCCCGCGAGAGCCGCGTGTTCACGTGCGCGCGTGAGCAATTCGAGGACGCGCAGGTCGGACTCGGCGTCGGCGGTGGCGTGGCGTGACAGTTCCGCCGTCGCGTCGGCGAGCCGATCCACCGCCGCCTCGACCTCGGCGGCGCCGGGGAGGGCGAGGCGCAGGATCGCGCGCAGCCCCTCGGGCCCGTCGACGTCGAGCACCGACCCGGCGACGGCCGCGGCCACCGCGTCGAGGTCGGGTTCGGGCGCACGCAGCAGCTCGGCGACGCGACGGGCGCGGTCGTCGTCGACCTCGACCAGTTCGGCCAGCAGGTCGGTCCGCGACTGCCGCGAATCCTTCACGGCCCGTTCGAGTTCCAGCTTGCGCAGGCGGATGCGTTCGGCGGCGGCGGCGAGTTCGTCGAGGCCGAGCAGGCGGTGCAGGGCGTCGAACAGGTCGCTGGGCTTGCCGTCGACGAGGGCGCCGAGTTCGCTGTAGGACAGGAACGGGCGGTACAGGTCGAGCCGCTGACGGCTGCTGCGCGGATCCACCGGGGTCGACGGCGCGGCGCCGCGCCGCTCGGTCCATTGCGCGTCGGCGAGGTCACCGCCGGGCGCCCAGTGCGCGGCGACGGTGAGTTCGGTGTCGGCGCCCGCGGTGAGCAGGTCGACCTCGATCCGGGCGAGGTCGGGTTCGTGCAGGTTGCGCCATCCTTCGCGCCACGCGGTGGACCGGCCGTCCCAGCGCCGGTTGCCGCCGGTCAACGCGAATTCGGCGGCCTCGGCGAAGCTCGACTTGCCGCTGCCGTTCCGGCCGACGACCAGGGTGAGCCCGGGGCCTGGGTCGAGCCGCAGCGTCGCCGTCGGCCCGATGCCGCGGAAGCCGTGCACCGAGATGGCGCGCAGGAAGACGCCGGTGTCCCCGGCGTCCGGTTCGGCCCTGTCGTCGTCGGCCTCGGCGAGCGCGGCCATCACACAGTCGGCGACCTGCGCGTCCACGGCCGGATCGGCCGCGAGCTCGCGCGCGACCACCTCGGCGATCCGATCCGAGCACACCCTGCGACATCCCCCTTCGCGCCCGTGCGCACCACGGCGGCCGGCGCACGGCCGACCAGATCCTCGCGGGAAACGCTACCTGATCGCGGTGCGTTCGCCCAGGGGATGCGCAGTGCCCCAGCGAATCTGCCCGCGGGAGTGGAATGGCCATCGTTGAGCCGCGGCGGGCCCATCGATGTCCACCCCTCGTCCACCCCGGCGGGCAGCTCGATGAGGTGTTCACACCCGCGATACGCTCCGTTGAGCGGCGTGGGCGGTCCGGGCGAGCCGAACAGGTCAGAATGCCAGACTTTGCCGCAGGCAGCAAGAGGGAAAACGTGAATCCGCCACAGTAACAGCGTTTTCCAGGTGGTTCACCGACGTGCGCGGCAGTTGTCGGTGCGCTGCGGTAGATATTGCGGCGACACAGAACGGGGGAAGGCGATGACCGACCGACAGGCGCCGTGGACCGAGGAGCAGGTCCGCGCACTCGCGCCCGACGCGAGCTCACTGGCTGCCGCGCGCAAGCTGGCCGGTCGCTGGCGCGAGACCGGCGCCGACGGGAACGCCGTGTGGGGGCTGTGCCAGGGCAGCGGCGCCAAGCCGTATCAGACCGTCGTCGATCTGGCCGGGCCCGCGTACAAATGCTCGTGCCCGAGCCGGAAATTCCCCTGCAAGCACGCCCTGTCGCTGCTGCTCGCCTGGTCGGGCGGCACGGTGCCGGACCGGGACGCGCCCGCCGATTTCGCGGCCGAATGGCTGGCGGGCCGGGCCGCCAAGGCCGCCGCGCCCGCCAAGGCCAAGGCGTCGACGACCCCGTCACCGGCGACCGTCGAGCAACGCCGGGCGCGGGTGTCGGCGGGACTGACCGAGCTGGAGGTGTGGCTCACCGACCAGATCCGCACCGGCCTCGCCCAGACCGACAGGTCGTTCGCCGCCTACGAGGCGATCGCGGCACGGATGGTCGACGCCCAGGCGCCCGGGGTCGCGGCCACACTGCGCCGGCTGCCCGCCGCGATGATGTCGACCGAGCACTGGCCGGAGCTGCTGCTGCGCGAGTACGCCCGGCTGCACCTGCTGGTGCTGGCCCATCGCGGTATCGACGCCCTGCCAGAGCCGCTGCGGGCGGGCGTGCGCACGCATGTCGGCTATCCGACGAACGCCGAGACCGTGCTGGCCGAGCCCGCGGTGCGTGACCGCTGGCAGGTGCTCGGCATGCGGGTCAGCGAGGAGGAGCGGCTGCACACCCGGCGCACCTGGCTGCGCGGCCGCGAGAGCGGGCGCTGGGCGGTGCTGGTCGAGCATTCCTTCGGCTCCCCGAATTTCACCGGCGAGGTGCCCGCACCCGGCCACGAGATGGACGCCGACGTGCATTTCTATCCCGGCGCGGCGCCGCTGCGCGTGCAGTGGGGCACCCGCCACGGCGTGCCTGAGCCGTTCACCACCGTGCCCGCGCTCGGCGGCCACACGATCGCCGACGCGCTCGACGCCTACGCCGCCGCGCTGGGCGCCGATCCCTGGCTGCGGGCGTGGCCCGCCGTGCTGGCCGAGGTCGTCCCGGCGCTCGACGAGCACGGCTGGCAGCTGGTCGACGCCGAGGGCACGGCCCTGCCCCTGCCCGCCGGGGTGCGGCCGTGGCGGTTGATCGCCGTGTCGGGTGGTCATCCGGTGACGGTCGCCGGCGAGTGGCGCGCCGACGGTTTCGACCCGATCTCGGTGCTCAGCGCGGGCGAGGTGAGCGATCTGGAGACCGAGTTCCCGAGCGGGTCCGCCCCGTCTCCCGAACTGGCCGAACTGGTTTCGGTCGCGCTGCTCGGTACCGCGCGACGCGGCGTCGACGGCCTCGAGGTGGCGGCGGCGGTCACGGACGCGGTGCCGCGTCACGCGGGGGAACCGGCCGTCCGGCTGCTCGACACCGCCGCGCTCCAGGACCTGTACCTGCGCGGCGGCCGGCTCCCCGGCACCGCACCCAAACCCGAAGCCGCCGCGGACGATCCGCGTCCGCTGCTGCCCCGCAAGGCGGCCGAACGGCTGCGCCGGATGCTGGCGGACAAGTCGGCCTTCCTGCCCGAGTGGTTCGCCGCCGCGGCGCCGTCCGATTTCCGGCTGCCGGATGTGCTGTGCGTGCAGGCGCTCACCGCCGCCTCCGACGTGCAACTGCGCGGTCCCCTGTTGCGGCTGGCGGGACGGCGTGGGCGCTGGCTCGCGGCACGCAATCCCGCGTGGTCGGCGTTGCTCGACGCGTTCCCGGCGGATCCGGCCGACGCGGTCATCGACGGCGAGACTTCGGTTGTCACCCAGGATGTCTGGCTGTTCGGCGCGCCGGGCGAACGCAAGGACTGGTTGGCCCAGCTGCGGCGCAGCGATCCGGCCGCCGCGCGCGAGGCCCTGAGCGCCGCGTGGGCGAAGGAGTCCGGCCCGATCAAGGCCGAACTGCTCGCGCTGTTGGAACACGGCCTGAACAGCGCCGACGAACCCTTGCTGGAGCGGGCGCTCGACGATCGGCGCGGCGATGTCCGGCGGACGGCGGCGAACCTGCTGGCCCGCCTGCCCGGCTCCGCGTACGGACAACGGATGGCCGCCCTGGTGGCCGCGTGGGTGCGGGTCGACGCCGACGGCGGCGTGGAGGTCAGCGTGCCCACCGAGGTCGACGCGCAGGCCCGGCGCGACGGCATCACCGACGGCACCGATCAGGCCAGATTGCGCTGGGACACTCCCGATTCGACCGTGACGACGCTGCACCAGGCCGTGTCGGCGGCGCCGCTCACGGCGTGGGCGCCGCTGGTCGGCGCCACCGGCTCGGCGACCGCCGAGGCGGCCATGGCGCTCACGCTGCCGCCGCGCTATGCCAAGGCGATCGTCGACGGCTGGGTCGACGCCGCCATCGCCCAGCGCGAGACCACCTGGGCGCGTGCGCTGTTCGCCAACGCGACCCCGACCGAGCAGGCCGTGCTGCGCCGCCGTGAACTGTTCGGCCTGCTCGCCGCCGCCGACCGGATCGAGCACGTCCTCGACCTCGACGCGCATCAGCTCACCGAACTGCACGCGGTCCTGCCCGGGCTGGACCATCCCTGGCCCGCCCCGGTCGCCGACCACGTGCTGCGGCTGCTGAGCGAACGCGCGCGCACCACGGGCCGCCAACCGCATGCCAGCGCGGGGGTCTACACCGACCGCGCGCTGCTCACCGCGGCGGGCGTGCACCTGCCCGTCGACCTGGCCGCGCGCGTCACCGCCCTCGCCGACACCACCGACGACCCCGCCTGGCAACAGGCCTTCTACCGACTCGCCCACGATCTCACCGACCGCGCGACCATGCTCGAGGAGCTGCGATGACCACCACCGAACCGGCAACCACCCTGCTGCGGCCGCACGCCGAACAGGCCTTCGCCGACGAGCTGGCCGCGCTGGCCCGCGTCGACGATCGGCCCCGACCGCCGTCCTGGCGGCTGTCGCCGTGGGCGGTGGTCACCTATGTGCTCGGCGGCACGCTCGACGACGGGACGGTGATCACGCCCAAGTACGTGGGGCCGCGGCGGTTGATGGAGGTGGCGGTCGCGACCTTGGCCACCGATCGCGCGCTGCTGCTGCTCGGCGTGCCCGGCACCGCCAAGACCTGGGTGTCGGAACATCTCTCGGCGGCCATCAGCGGCGAGTCGACGCTGCTGGTGCAGGGCACCTCGGGAACCGCCGAGGAGGCGATCCGTTACGGCTGGAACTACGCCAGACTGCTCGCCGAGGGGCCGAGCGACGCGGCGCTGGTGGCCTCGCCGGTGATGACGGCGATGCGCACGGGCGCGATCGCGCGGATCGAGGAACTCACCCGCATCCCGTCCGATGTGCAGGACGCGCTGATCACCATCCTGTCGGAGAAGACGCTGCCGGTGCCCGAGCTGGGCGCGGAGGTGCAGGCGGCCAAGGGCTTCAACGTGATCGCCACGGCGAATGATCGCGACCGTGGCGTCAACGATCTGTCCTCGGCGCTGCGCCGTCGTTTCAACACCGTGGTGCTGCCGCTGCCCGCCGACGAGGACTCTGAGGTGGCCATCGTGAGCAGGCGGGTCGAACAGCTCGGCGCCGCACTGGAACTGCCGACCGTGCCCGCGGCCGCCGAGGAGGTGCGCCGGGTGGTGCGCGTGTTCCGCGAGCTGCGCTCCGGCATCACCGCCGACGGCCGCACCAAACTGAAGACCCCGTCGGGCACGCTGTCCACGGCCGAGGCCATCTCGGTGATCACCAACGGCCTGGCGCTGTCGGCGCACTTCGGCGACGGCGTGCTGCGCGCCTCCGACATCGCGGGGGCGGTGCTCGGTTCGGTCATCAAGGACCCGGTCGCCGATTCGGTCATCTGGACCGAGTATCTGGAGGCCGTCGTCCGTGAACGCCCGGACTGGGCCGACTTCTACCGTGCCTGCCGCGAGATCGCCGGCTGAATCCGCGACGGACGAGGGGAACGAAACACCTGGTGGGCACATGGGGCTTTCGATGAGTGAACACAGCGGCCGCGGAACCCGGCCCAGTCGGTACACAGGTACGGCCGTCGCGCACGCCGTCCGCTCCGCCGCTTCTTCCGTCAGCGCGACCGGAATCGGGAACGGCGCGGGACCCCTGCTCAGTGCTGCCCGGACGGAGATGCCGAAGGCTACCTGCGATCCGGCGGAGGTAGCCGACGAGACGAACACGACAGTCGGCGGACTGTCCTCCCCCGGCACCGCGCACGTCGAGACGGCGCCGACGGCAGGCGTTGCGAGTTCGCCACGGCGACAGGGCACCGAGGAGGGTGCCGTGACCAAAGTCTTCGGGATCCGGCACCACGGTCCCGGGTCGGCGCGATCCCTGCGGCAGGCACTGGCGGAATTCGCGCCGGATGCCATTCTCATCGAGGGGCCCGCCGACGCCGACCCGCTGGTCGGATACGTCGCGGCGGACTCCATGCACCCGCCGGTGGCGCTGCTGGCCTATGTGCCGGATTCGCCTGCCCGCGCAGCTTTCTGGCCGTTCGCGGTGTTCTCCCCGGAGTGGCAGGCCATGCGCTACGGCGTCGAGCACGCGGTGCCGGTGCGGTTCTGCGACCTACCCGCCGCGCACGTCCTCGCCGCCGACGAGGACACCCGCGGTGATCGCACCGACCCGCTCGGCACTCTCGCCGCGGCCGCCGGCTACGACGACGCCGAACGCTGGTGGGACTCGGTCGTCGAATCCGTCCCCGACAGCGCCGCTTTCGACGCCATCACCGAGGCCATGGCCGCCCTGCGCGAGGACGCTCCCGACCACGCACCCCCCGGCGCCACACCCGCCGTGACCCCACCGATCGACGCGACGTCGCCGGTCACCGCCGACCAGGACGCAGCCGACGCACTCGGGCCCGGCGACCCGTCGACGGGAGATCCGACCGAACCGGCGTGGCCGGGTTCGGATTCGCCTTCCGGACAGCCGGATCGGTGGGCGCCGCTGGTGGTCGACGAGCACACGTTGCGGCGTGAGGCGTACATGCGGCAGGTGCTGCGGCAGACGCTCAAGGACGGGGCCAGGCGGGTCGCCGTGGTGTGCGGTGCGTGGCACGCGCCCGCGCTGACCGGTCCGCTCGGGCCCGCGGCGCCGGATGCCCGGCTGCTCAAAGGGCTGCCGAAGACCAAAGCCGCGCTGACGTGGGTGCCGTGGACGCATTCGCGCCTGGCCACCAGCTCCGGGTACGGCGCCGGCGTCACCTCACCGGGCTGGTACCACCACCTGTTCACCGAGACCGAGCGTCCGGTGGCGCGCTGGCTGACCAAGGTGGCAGGGGTCCTACGGGCCCACGACCTGCCCGTGTCGAGCGCGCACATCATCGAATCCGTCCGGCTGGCCGACACCCTCGCGGCGCTGCGGGACCGGCCGCTGCCCGGCTTGTCCGAGGTCACCGAGGCCGTGCGGTCGGTGATGTGCGCGGGCGACGAGACGATGCTGCGGCTGGTGATCGACGAACTGGTGGTCGGCGAGACCCTCGGCAGCGTGCCCGAGGACACCCCCACCGTTCCGCTGGCGGCCGACCTGCGGGCCAGGATCAAGACCCTCCGGCTCAAGCAGGAGGCCCTCACCCGCACCGTCGACCTGGACCTGCGCAAGGACCGCGACGTCGAACGATCACACCTGCTGCACCGGCTGCGCCTGCTCGGGATCGACTGGGGCACACCGACGGTGGGCGAGGTCCGCAACACCGGCACCTTCCGTGAGACGTGGGCGCTGCGCTGGGAACCGGAATTCGCGGTGCGCATCGTCGAGGCCGCGGTCTGGGGCACCACGCTGCGCACCGCCGCCGAGGCCAAGATCCTCGACACCGCCAGCCGCGACGCCGTCTCGGTCACCGAGCTCGCCGACGCGCTCGAGACCGCGCTGCTCGCCGATCTCGGCGGCGCCACCGAGGGCCTGATCACCCGGCTCGAGGCGGCCGCTGCCCTGGATCACGACGTCACCCACCTGCTCGGCGCGCTCCCCGGCCTGACGCGGACGCTGCGCTACGGCGACGTCCGCGGCACCGACACCAAGGCGCTGGCGCACGTCGCCGACGGCCTGCTGGTGCGGATCTGCGCCGGCCTGCCCGGCGCCGTCACCGGCCTCGACACCGACGCGGCCGAGGCCCTGCGCGCCCAGATCGACGCCGCGCACACCGCCATCAGCACCCGCGACGACGAGCACGCGAGCACCGAATGGCTCTCGACCCTGCAGCGCATCGCCGATCGCGACGACGTGCACGGCGCGATCGCGGGCCGCGCGGTGCGGCTGCTCTGCGACGCCGAGCGCATCGACGACGCCGATTCGGCCCGGCGGCTGGCCGCCGCCCTGTCCGTCGGCAACACCCCGGCCGCCAAGGCAGCCTGGATCGACGGCTTCCTCGGCGGCCGCGGCCTGCTGCTCGTGCACGATCGGGAGTTGTTGCGCCGCATCGACGAATGGCTGCGCGAACTCGGCGAGGACCAGTTCGTCGCCACCCTCCCGCTGCTGCGCCGCACCTTCGGCTCCTTCGAATCCGGGGAACGCCGCGCGATCGGGCAGGCACTGCGCGATACGGGTCCGACCAGGTCGACCACGGCAGCCGCCGTCGCTGTCGATCCGGCCCGTGGACAGGTGGCGCTGCGGGCGGCCGCCACGATCCTTGGAGCGACGGGATGAACCCGGCCGCACCGACACCACGTGGTACCGGCACCGGGCCGTCGGAGTGCCGCCGGAGTCCGGGCCACGTCGCGCTACCGGAGGATTGGTCGCCGGAGCGCGGGACCCACCCCGCAGGACTTCCGAGGGTTACCAGACGCGTGCCCCCTCGCTCGACTGCCACACCGTTCGTTCCCGAGGAGCTCCGATGACCGACATCGACGAATCCCACGCGCGCCGTTGGCGACTCGTGCTCGGCACCGCCGCCGAGGAACAGCTCGGCGGGCTCGCCAGCGGCCCCGACCAGGCGATGGACCAGGCGCTGGCCGCGCTGTACAACACCGGCGAGTCCAGCGGTTCCACGAAAAGGTCCGGCGGACTGGGTGGTTCGGCGCCGCGGGTGGCACGCTGGCTCGGCGACATCCGCACCTACTTCCCCGCGACGGTCGTGGAGGTGATGCAGCGCGATGCCGTGCAGCGGTTGAACCTCACCCAGCTGCTGCTCGAACCGGAGCTGCTGGAATCGGTAGAACCCGATGTACACCTGGTCGGCACGCTGCTCGGGCTCAATCGGGTGATGCCGGAAACCACCAAGGCGACCGCGCGGATGGTGGTCGAGAAGGTGGTGCGCGAAATCGAACGCCGCATCGCCGCCAAGACGGTGGCCGCGGTGAGCGGCGCCGTCAATCGCGCCGCCCGCACCCATCGGCCGAAGCTGCGTGACATCGATTTCGACCGGACCATCCGCAAGAATCTGGCCAACTACCTGCCCGAGCACCGCACCGTTGTCCCCGAACGGCTGGTCGGTTACGGACGCAAGGCGCAGTCGATCCAGCGGGACGTGGTGCTGGCGATCGATCAGTCCGGGTCGATGGCGGCCAGCGTCGTCTACGCCTCCGTCTTCGGCGCCGTGCTGGCCTCGATGCGGTCGTTGAAGACCTCGCTGGTGGTGTTCGACACCGAGATCGTCGACCTCACCGAGCAGCTCAGCGACCCCGTCGACGTGCTGTTCGGCACCCAGCTCGGCGGCGGCACCGACATCAATCGCGCCATCGCGTACTCGCAGTCGCTGATCACCCGCCCCACCGACAGCCTGTTCGTCCTCATCTCCGACCTGTACGAGGGCGGCGTACGCGAGGAGATGCTGCGGCGCTGCCACGCGATGAAGGAGGCGGGCGTGCAGGTGGTGGTGCTGCTGGCACTGTCCGACGAGGGCGCCCCCGCCTACGACCACGACAACGCCGCCGCGCTGGCCGCGCTCGGCATCCCCGCCTTCGCCTGCACCCCGGACAAGTTCCCCGACCTGCTGGCCGCGGCGCTCGACCGCGCCGATATCACCCACTGGGCGGACCGCAACGCTCCCGCCGTGTGACGGCCCGAGGTTCGCTAGGCTGCGAACGATCGGTTTCGGTGAACGGGGGCAGGCCATGTTGCGGCGCGGGGAGGTGTTCGCCGGGTTCGTCATCGAACGCGAGCTGGGTCGCGGCGGCATGGGCGCGGTGTACGCCGCCCGCGACCGCCGACTGCCGCGGCTGACCGCGCTCAAACTGATGCACCGGGACCTGTTCACCGACCGGGAGGTCCGCGCCCGGTTCGAACGGGAAGCCGACCTGGTCGCCCAGCTCGACCACCCGAACATCATCACCGTCTACGACCGTGGGCTCGACGAGGATCGGCTGTGGATCGCGATGCAGTTCGTCGACGGTGTCGACGCCTCGGCGGTCCCGGCCGCGCGGTTCGGGGTGGAGCGGATCGCGCAGATCGTCGCCCAGACGGCGAGCGCGCTGGACTACGCGCATCGGCGCGGCGTGCTGCACCGCGATGTGAAGCCCGCCAACATCCTGCTCTCCCAGACCGCCGGTGTCGGCGCCGGATTCGACGAGCGGGTCGTGCTCACCGACTTCGGGATCGCGAAACTGCTCGACGACACCGGCGGTCTGACGCGCACCGGCCAGTTCACCGCCACCATCGCCTACGCCTCCCCCGAACAGCTCACCAGCTCTCCGCTGGACCACCGCTGTGACCAGTACTCCCTGGCCTGCACCGTCTTCCGGCTGCTCACCGGCACCGGGCCGTTCGACGCTCCCAACCCTGCCACCGTGATGCTCGGTCACCTCAACGCCCCGCCGCCGCAGGCCAGCTCGCTGCGCGGCACCCTGCCGCCCGCCGTCGACACCGTCCTCGCCAAGGCGATGGCCAAGGACCCGGCGCACCGCTTCGGCACCTGCACCGATTTCGCGCTCGCCCTCACCGACGCCCTGCGTCGCCGCTCCCAGCCGTCGACGGGCGGACTCCCACTGACCCGAGACCAGCCCAGAACCGGCGCGTCACCGGCGACGCGCGCCGGCTCGCCCCCGGACGACCGCCGCCGCCCCCACGCCACGAGCGGCCCGCCCGGCCACAGCCACCGATCGGACACGGCCCGGGCGGATTCCCCGCGAACGCCGGCGCATGATCTCGCCCGCCGCCTCGACCCGACAACCCCGGGCCCGGCCACCCCGGCCGACGGCCGACCCCGGATCGACACCCGGCACCCGGATCGCCACCCCGGCGCCGAGGCAGGCCCGCCTGTCCCCCACCGCTCCGCCGGAAGACCGCCCGGAACACCGGCTTCCGACCCGGCGCACTCGGTCGTCACACCTGCCCAAGCCACACCGCACTCCGCCGTAACACCCTCGAGCGCAATAGCTTCCGATCCCGCGCGTCCTGATTCGCCCGACGACGACCGTGCCGCCCAGCGCAGTTCCAGCGGACCGTCCGCGGGCGCACCCTCGTCCGGCCTTCGCCACGGCGGTACCCACGCGGGTGATGCGCCCCCGGCCGCCTCGGTCTCCGAACGCGAGCGGCACCAGCACCACGCGGCGACATCGCACTTCGAACGCGAGCATCGGAGCCGTGACGCGGTACCCACCGCGGCCTCGGTGTGGCTCAACGCGGTGCACGGCTGTCTGCTCGGCGGCGCGATCGGAGACGCGCTCGGCGCACCGGTGGAAGCGCTGTCGCTACACCGGATCCGGGAGATCCACGGCCGCGACGGTGTCACCGATGTCGACCAGCCGCGCATTTCCGAGGAGACGCAGCTGACCGCTTTCACGGTGGAGGCGTTGATCCGCGGCTCGGTGCGGGCCAGGGCCAAGGGCATCGGCGGGGCGACCATGGGGCTGTTGCAGCAGGGCATGCTGGTGTGGTTGCGGGGCCAGGTCGCCGAGGTGCCCGCGCAGCGGGTGACGCTGTTCAGTTCGCTCAGCGGGCACCCCGAGCTGATCGAGCAACGGGGCGTGGCCAATTCGGTGTACACGGCGCTGCGGCAGGCCGCCCAGCGGCAGGCACCGACGGACCCGCTCGGCACCCGCGAGCGCCCGATCAACAACTCCAAGGGCAGCGGCGCGGTGATGCGGGCCGCGCCCTGCGGATTCGGCTACGCGGCGGACCGTTCCGGCGCAGCGACCGGCACCATCTTCGAATTGGGCTGCGACGCCGCCGCTCTCACCCACGGCCACCCGAGCGGCTGGCTGCCCGCGGGCACCCTGTCCGCGCTGATCTACCGCCTCGCCCGCGGAAACGACACCCCCACCGCGCTGTCGCACGCTCGCACCGAGCTGGCGAGCTACCCCGACCACGAGGAAACCTCGACCGCGCTCGCCGCCGCAGCCACACTGGCCGCTCGGATCGAGCGCGAACAGCGCACACCGACACCGGAAGACGTCGAATCCCTCGGCGCGGGCTGGATCGGCCCGGAGGCCCTCGCCATCGCCGTCTTCGCGGTACTCGCCGCCGAGAACCTCGGTGGCCCACCGCACGACATCGTCCGCACCGGACTCCTGCTGTCGGTCAACCACTCCGGCGACAGCGACGCCACCGGCTCCCTCGCGGGCAGCCTCCTCGGCGCGCGCTACGGCCACACCGCCCTGCCCCGCCGCTGGGCCCGCACCGTCGACGCCCGCCCGGCCCTCGACCGCCTCGCCACCGACTACTGCACCGAATTCGGCCTCACCCCACCCCGCGACGAACACGGCCACCCCACCCGCGACTGGTTCGACCGCTACCAGGCCTGACTCCTCGACAGCGCCGACGCGCGATCACTCCCGGACCGCCACGCACACGGCCCAGCGAACGATTCCACCGACACCGCTGCCGATCGCCCCTCGGCCACACACGCACTCGGGCCCCGGCGGACTGTTCCGCCAGGGCCCGAGGGCTCGTTCCGCCTTACAGGTCCGCGATCGCCGCCAGCGGTGGCGTGCGCGCAGCCCGTACACCCGGCCACACCGCGGCCAGCACACCCACCACGCCCGAGGCGATCAGCACCGCCACCAGCTGCGACCACGGGATGGTGATCTGGTCGATGCCGAGGTCACGCAGGGTGCGCAGGAAGCCGACGCCGAGGGCGATGCCGAGAACGAGGCCGACGATGGCGCCGAAGATCGCGATCAGCATGGATTCCAGATAGATCGTGCGGCGCACCTGAGAGCGTTGGGTGCCGACCGCGCGCAGCATGCCGATCTCCCTGCGCCGCTCCACCACCGACAGGGCCAGGGTGTTGATGATGCCGAGCACGGCGATCACCACTGCCAGCGCGAGCAGGCCGTAGAGGATGGCGAGCAGGGTGTTGATCTGCTGGCCCTGCGCGCCCTTGAACTCCTCGTGGTCCTGCACCTGCACCACCACGAACGGCTCCGTGGCCTTCTCCAGATTCGTCCGCATCGCGGCGAGATCGGTGCCCGGCTCCGCCTTCACCAGCACGAAGATGTTGGTGCGCAGACTCTGCGGCATCAGCTTCTCGTAGACGCCGGGATCGACGACCATCGGCCCGAGCAGCGGCGAATTGGCGTAGATGCCACCGACGGTGAGCTCGAGCTTCTGGTTGTCGAGGCTGGTCACGGTGACCTTGTCGCCGACCTTCCAGCCGCGCTCGGTGGCCGCGGTCTCGTCGACGAGCAGCCCGTTCGCCGCGATCGTGGTGGAACCACTGATCACGTCGATGTCCATGACCGGATCGATCGGCCCGTCGGGGGAGGTGGCGCCGATCTGCTCGCCGTCGACCTTGAACGCGACGACCCGGATCCCGGTGACATCACTGACCCCTGGCACCTCCGAGCGCACGGCGTCGACCGCGCCGATCGGGGCGCCGATCATCTGCGGCCCCGCCAGCACGTACTCGGCCTTCACCCCCTTGTCGATGAGCACACCGACACTGGTCTTGGCCGAGGCGCCGAGAATGCCGATCGCGGAGACCAGCATCAGGCCCAGGGTCAGCGCGAACGCGGTGGCGGCGGTGCGGCGCGGATTGCGGACCGCGTTGTTGCGCGCCATCTGCCCGATCGGCCCGAACGGCCGGGTGAGCACGCCGAGCACCAGCACCATCGGCCGGGACAGCGCGGGCGCGGCCAGCAGCACGGCCAGGATCAGCCCGAGCGCGCCGATGCCGACGGTCACCGCCGCGCTCTTGCCGGTGCCCTGCGCGCCGAGGTACACCAGCACACCACCGACCACCGCCATGACCGCGCCGACCACGGTGCGGATCCGCAACGAGTCACCCGCGCTGGCGAATTCCGAACGCATCGCCTCCACCGGCGGCACCTTGGCCGCCCTGCGCGCCGGCGCGTAGGCGCTGGCCACGGTGACGATCAGGCCGACGAGCAGCGCGACGATCGCCGTGCGCGGCAGCACCGTCAGCGATCCGGTGGGCAGGCCCAGATCGAAGGCGTTGAGCAGCGCCGACAAACCGAACGCCAACCCGATGCCCGCGACGAGACCGATGACGCTGCCGATCAGGCCGATCACGACGGCCTCACCGACCACCGACCGCCCGACCTGTTCCCGGCTCGCCCCGATCGCGCGCAGCAGCGCCAGTTCGCGCAGTCGCTGGGCCACGATCATCGAGAAGGTGTTGTAGATGATGAAGGTGCCGACGATCAGCGCGATCGCGCCGAAGGCGAGCAGGAAGTAGTTGATGAAGGTGAGCGCCTCGGAGATCTCCTTCTTCATGTCCTCGCGGACCTCGTCGGCGTTCTGCACCTTGTAGTTGGGCAGTCCGGCGGCCAGCTGATCGCGCAGGTCGTCGGCGTCGACGCCCGGTTTCGCGGCGATGTCGGCGTAGGCGACGTGCGTGCCGTCGGTGAACAGCTTGCGGCCCTGCTGCTCGGTGAACATCACCGCGACCACACCGCTGCTCTCGGCGCCCGGCATCTCGTAGATGCCCGTCAGCGTCACGTCGAACGGGTCGCCCTTGGACGGGATGAGCACCTTCGTCCGCTGCCCTACCTGCAGGCCCGCCTTCTCGGCGCCGCTGCTGTTGAGCGCGATCTCGCCCGCCTCGGCGGGCGGACGACCGGCGACGAAGGTCTCCGGATCCTCGACCGCCTGCTCCGGTGGCAGGTAGGACAGGCCGAAACTCGGTGCGCCACCGGTCTGCACGGCCTTCTTACCGTCGGGCTCGAGCAGCACGACGGGCCCGTTCACGGCAGGCGCGACACGGTCGACACCGTCGGCTTTGGCCAGCGCGTCGACGATATTGGTCGGTACGCCGAGCGACTGCCGCTCCTTCGGGCCGACGCGCACGTCCACGCCCTGGGCCTGGCCCTCGAAGATGCCGTCGAAGGTGCGCTGCAGGGTGTCGGTGAAGACGAACGACCCGGAGATGAAGGCGGTGCCGAGCACCACCGACAGCAGCGTCAACGCCAGCCGCACCTTGTGCGCGGCGAGATTGCGCAAGGCCACCTTGCGCATGGGGTTGCTCATCGGGTCTCCAGCGCCTTCATCCGGTCGAGGATCGAATCCTGGGTCGGATCGCGCAGTTCGTCCACGATCCGGCCGTCGGCGAGGAAGACCACCCGGTCGGCGTAGGCGGCGGCCCGCGGATCGTGTGTCACGATCACCACGGTCTGCCCGAACTCGTCGACCGAGGCGCGCAGGATCGACAGCACCTCACCGGAGGAGTGCGAATCCAGGTTGCCCGTCGGCTCGTCGCCGAAGATGATCTCCGGCTTGCCGACCAGCGCGCGGGCACAGGCGACACGCTGCTGCTGACCACCGGACAGTTCGCTCGGCCGGTGCTCGAGCCGGTCGCCGAGGCCGAGCCGCTTGACCACCGTGTCGAGCCACTCCTGATCGGGCTTGCGGCCCGCGATGTCGAGCGGCAGGGTGATGTTCTCCAGCGCCGTCAGCGTCGGGACCAGGTTGAACGCCTGGAAGACGAAGCCGATCCGGTCGCGGCGCAGGGCGGTCATCTGTTTGTCGGACAGGCCGGTCAGCGCGGTGTCACCGATGCGGACCGCGCCCGCGCTCGCGCTGTCGAGCCCGGCCAGGCAGTGCATCAGCGTGGACTTGCCCGAGCCGGAGGGGCCCATGATGGCGGTGAACTCGCCCCTGGCGAACTCGGCCGACACCCCGTCCAGGGCCTTGACCTGGGTATCTCCCGAGCCGTACAGCTTGACCAGATCGTGCGCGGCGGCCGCGATCTCCGTGCCGGCAGCCGCGTCGGCGGCCTCGGTGCCCATGGCGTGCGAAGTCATGGTGTCCAGTCTGTCTGTCCACCGCGCACCGCGCCATCCGGGATTCCCCTTAGTCCCCTGGGATAACCCATTCGAAGGCCGCGGACTTGGAGCGCGCGCCCTCGGCGGTGCGTGACCGGTTCGGTTCACCCAGCTCGGCGAGCAGTTCCTCGGTGAGGCCGACCAGGCTCGCCAGCGTGTCGGGGGTGAACCAGTCGGGGCGGGTGGCGAAGAGGATGTCCTCGGAGGCGGTGTTGCCGCTGGCGCCCGGCGCGAACGGGCACCCGCCGAGGCCACCGAGCGCGCCGTCGACCATGTCGGCGCCCGCCGCGACGGCGGCGAGGGTGTTCGCCACGCCCATCCCCCAGGTGTCGTGGCCGTGGAAGACGATCCGGCGCGGCGGCGTCTGCGCCCGCACGGCCGCGACCAGCGCGCTCACCTGCCCGGGGTGGGCCTGGCCCAGTGTGTCGGCGAGGACGATGTCGACCGCGCCCTCGGTGCGCGGATCGTTGGCGATGGCCAGCACCCTGGCCGGGTCGACCCGGCCGTCGAACGGGCAGGTGAAGGTGGTGGCCAGGCACAGCTGGATCTCGCCGCCCGCCTCGCGTGCCAGCCGGATCGCGTCGGGCATCGCGGCGACCGAGGCCTCCGTGTCGCGCCCGATATTGGCCCTGTTGTGCGCGTCCGACACCGAGAAGCAGTACTGGAAATTGCGCGCCCCGGCCGCCGCCGCCTTCTCGACATGCCGGGGCGTGGCCACCCACACCCAGCATTTCGCCAGATCATCGGGGGTGAGCGCGGCGATCAACTCGAGCGAGTTGGCCATCGGCGGCACGAGATCCGGCCTGGCCATCGAACCGATCTCCAGCGCGGGCACCCCGGCGGCCAGCAGCCGCCGCACGATGTCGACCTTGCGCTCGGTCCCGAGCACCTTGCCGGTGAGCTGCAGACCGTCGCGCAGCGTCACATCCCGCAGCAGCGGGGCCGTCATCGCGGATCCGATTCCCGGGCGGGAACGCACATCACCCCGCCGCACGGCTTGTCACCGACGCTGGCCGGGGTCGGATGGACGGTCGGGCGCACATGGCCGGGACCGCGCTGCTCCCACTTGCTGCGCACCGGTGGGCGGCGCCTGCCGTGTACTCGCCTGCTCACTTCGCCTCCAGCGCGTCGATCTGGTCGTCACTCATCCCGAGCAGTTCGCCGAGCACCGCTCTGGTGTGCTCGCCGAGGTCGGGGCCGACGTTCCGGATCGGCAGCGACTGTTCCCCGATCACCGGGACGATGCCGGGGAACCCCACCAGCTTGAGTTCGGGCTCGCCCACGTCGACGGGGAACGTCTGGATCATATTCCGTGCCCGGTACTGCTCGTCGGCCACGATGTCGGCGGCGGTGTAGATCGGGCCGCACGGGATCGCCGCGTCGTCGAGCAGTTTCAGCGCCTCGTCGCGGGTGTGCCGGATCGTCCATTCGGCGATCGAGGCGTCGAGCCGTTCGCGGTTCCGCCAGCGTCCGGCATTGTCGGCCAGCTCGGGGTCGGCCGCAAGGTCGGGGCGGCCGATGAGCCCCATGTACCGCTGGAAGATCGCGTCACCGTTGCCGCCGATGATGATGCTGTAGCCGTCGCTGGTCGGGTAGGCGTTGCTGGGCGCGATGCCCTCCATCCGGCCGCCCACCCGCTCGCGATTGATCCCGTAGGCCAGGTGGTCGGGAACCAGCGACTCCATCACCGACAGGATCGACTCGTTGAGCGCCACGTCGATGATCCGCTCCGCCTGCGGCACCGGTCCGCTGACCCGTTCCCGCTGGAACAGCGCCATCACGGTGCCGAAGGCCGCGTAGATGCCCGCGATCGAGTCACCGATCGAGACACCGACGCGCACCGGCGGCCGGTCCGGGTCACCGACCAGTTCACGCAGGCCACCGACCGCCTCCGCGACCGCGGCGAAGCCGGGGCGCGCGGCCATCGGCCCGGTCTGGCCGTAGGCGGAGATGCGCGTGATGACCAGCTTCGGGTTGGCCTCCTCGAGCACCTCCGGCCCGAGCCCCCACTTCTCGAGCATGCCGGGCCGGAAGTTCTCCAGCAGCACATCGCAGTGCCGCACCAGGTCGAGCACGACCGCCCGGCCCGCCTCGGTGCGCAGGTCGAGCACGATCGACTTCTTGTTGCGGTTCACGGTGCGATACAGCATGGACGTGTCGCCGCCGTAGAGCCGCCAATTGCGCAGCTCATCGCCCGTTCCCGGCCGTTCGACCTTGATCACCTCGGCGCCGAAATCGCCCAGAATGCGTCCGGCGGTGGGAGCGGCCACATAGTTGCCGAGTTCCAGGACCCGCACTCCGTCCAACGGCAATTCCGCCACCCCGGGACTATAGCGTGCCGTCCGGTAGCCCGATCGTCGGCCGTCGGGCTCACATGATGTGCGCCCCGGCTGGGAGGTGGTCGGTGAGTTACCCATGTTCGTACGAGACCAGATCGCGCCGTTCGTAGATCGATGCGGGGTACCCGGAGAGGTCTCAGCTGGCCAGGAGCTCGGGCTCCTCGACGATCGAGTAGTGCTCGGCGTTGCCCTGGATGACGGTGCTCGCGCGGCCGTCGACGCCGATCGGGATGTCGCCCGCGAGGGTGATGCGGGTCAGGCGGCGGGGCTGGTCGTCGTAGTCGTCGATCGCGTAGTGCTGGGTGGCGCGGTTGTCCCAGATGGCGACGTCGCCGTCGGCCCAGGTCCAGCGGGTGGTGTTCTCCAGCCGCGTCACCCGGTCCTGGAACAGGCGGAACAGCGCCTGCGACTCGCTGGTGGACAGGCCGACGAAGTTCTTCACGAAGTGCCCGAGCAGCAGCGCGCGCTCGCCCGTCTCCGGATGCACGCGCACCACCGGGTGCTCGGTCTCGTAGTAGGTGGACTGGAACTCCGCCCGGTACTCCTCGGACTTCGGGCGCAGCGGCTCCACATTGCGGGCGGCGTAGTCGTAGACATTGGTGTGCACGGCGCGCAGGTTGTCGGCGAGCAGTTTGAGCGGCTCGGGCAGCGAGTTGTACGCGGCGACCGTCGAGGCCCAGGTGGTCGAGCCGCCGTAGGTCGGCAGGTATTCGGCGCGCAGGATCGACGCCTTGGGCACCCGGTCGACGAAGGTGACGTCGGTGTGCCAGGAATTGGCCCGCCCGTTCTCGGAGTCGATGGCCAGGCTCTTCACGCCCTGCGAGGTCACCGTCGGGTGCGGGGTGGTCGGGCTGCCGAGCAGCTGGGCGAACTCGTGCTGACCGTCCTCGGTGAGGTGGTCCTGGCCGCGGAAGAAGATCACCTTGTGCTCGTTGAGCGCGCGCCGGATGGTCGCGACGGTCGCCGCGTCGAGATCACCGCCGAGGCGGACGCCGTCGACCCGCGCGCCGATGTGGGCGCCGAGCTTGGTCACCGTCACGGTGGCTGGGGTGGCGTGGTCGACCGTCATGGGGGATCACCTCTGTCGTTGTGGAACGGTTGATGCGCGTCAAGCACACCGCGAAATCCGTTCCACTGACAGGTTTTCTCTCGGGGTGATCGGAACGGCTCAGCCGAGGTTCTCCCGCAGGTAGGCCAGGTCGTCGGCGACACCGTCGACGGGGGTCTCCAGGATCACCGGCGCGCCCGCGGTGCGGCACACCTCGGCCAGCAGCTGCGGATCGATGGTGCCCTCGGCGAAGTTGGCGTGCCGGTCGGCGCCGGAATCGAACTCGTCGCGCGAGGAGTTCAGGTGCACCAGGTCGATCCGGCCGGTGATGCCCTTGATCCGCTCGACGATGCCGACCAGATCCTCCCCGCCCGCCCACGCGTGACAGGTGTCGAGGCAGAACCCGGCGCCGTAGTCGCCGACCGCGTCCCACAGGCGGGCGATGGTGTCGAAGTGGCGGGCCATGGCGTGATTGCCACCCGCGGTGTTCTCGATCAGGATCGGCACCGCGAAGCCGCCCTTGTCCTGCTGACGCTCGAACAGCTTGCGCCAGTTGTCGATTCCGGTGTCGAGCTCGGCGTCGGAGCGCACGTGCCCGCCGTGCACGACCAGGCCGAACGCGCCGAGTTCGGCGGCGGCCTTCGCCTGCTGGGCGACGGCGTTGCGCGAGGGCATCCGCAGCCGGTTGTTGAGGCTGGCCACATTGATCTGATACGACGAGTGCACGACGACCTCGATCGGACTGGCCAGGATCTCGGCGGTCTTCGGATGCGGCTGGGGTTTGTCCCAGCTCTGTGGATCGACCACGAACATCTGGATGACCTCGGCGCCGAGCTTCTCCCCGAAGCCGATCGGATCGCTCTCGTCACGAACGTGTGCTCCAATGCGCATGACGCCACCCTAATCCGCGGCACCGACACCGATCGCCGGATGTTGCGCACCGGGGGCTTCGGGAGATACATCGGTAGAATTTCGACGGGTGCTCTTGCCCTGGAGGGGGTGACTTCGCGGTGTTGCGCAAAGGCGACGTGTTCGCCGGGTACACGATCCGGCGCGTGCTCGGCCACGGCGGGATGGGGGTGGTCTACCTGGCCCGTCATCCCCGATTGCCCCGGCTCACCGCGCTCAAGCTGCTCAGTCGCGACCTGTCCGCCGACGAGGAGATCCGGCACCGCTTCGAACGCGAGGCCGACCTCGTCGCCCAGCTCGAGCATCCCAACATCGTCAACGTCTACGACCGGGGCACCGAGGACGACCAGCTCTGGATCTCGATGCAGTTCGTGGCTGGCACCGATGTGGCCACGGCCGACGTCAACGTGCTCACCCCGGGCCGGGCCGTGCAGATCGTGGCCGAGACCGCGACGGCACTGGACTTCGCGCACGCCAGCGGTGTGCTGCACCGTGATGTGAAACCGGCCAACATCCTGCTGGCCAAACCGCCTATCGGGCGCCCGGAACGCGTGGTGCTCACCGACTTCGGCATCGCGGCCGTTCGCGACAGCGAGACGACGCTGTCCTCCTCGGGCAGCATCACCGCGACCCTGGCCTACGCCGCGCCGGAGCATCTGGCGGGCGCCCCACTCGATCACCGGGCCGACCAGTACTCGCTGGCCTGCACGCTGTTCTGGATGCTCACCGGTTCGGTACCGTTCGCCGGGCCCAATCCGGCCGCGGTGATCCAGGCCCACCTGAGCAGGCCGGTGCCGCCACTGCGCAGCCTGCGGCCCGATCTGCCGCCGACGCTGGACGCCGTGCTGGCCAGGGGCACCGCCAAGCGCGCCGACCTGCGCTACGACAGCTGCGCCGAATTCGCCGAGGCGGCCAAGGCGGCGTTGTTCGCGGTGCCGGGCCCGTGGCAGCAGATGATGCAGCCCACCTCGACCGGTGTGGTCCTGCGGGCGCGCGAACCGTATCCGCCGCATCAGTATTCGCGTCCGGCCACGCCGCCGCAGCCGTATCCGCAGGCACCGCCGCCCACTCACGTCACCCCGGCGCAGCCGCATCCGCAATCGGCGCCGCCGCGACCGTCGACGGGCAACACCGCCGTCCCGCCCCGCCGGGGCACCCAGCGCCGCGGCACGATCGACTTCCCCGGCGGCCGTAATCATCCCGGCTACATCGTGCCGCCCCAGCCCCGGCGGCCGCCGTGACCGGTGGCGTCGGGTCGGCACCCGCGCGAGCAACCATCCGCGCGGTCGGCGACTGCTAAGGTTTCGTTGATTTTCCCGTGGCGGGCCACCCGGCCGCGGCTTTCTTGCTGTACGCGCGTGCGCTGGTGGGTCCCGGGGCACGGCGGGAAGTGGAGCAGACAATGCTGGCCAACGGAGATGTCTTCGCCGGCTACGTCATCGAACGGCAACTCGGCCGTGGTGGCATGGGATCGGTCTACCTCGCCAAGCATCCGCGCTTGCCGAGGATGACCGCGCTGAAGTTGCTCAACCGGGAGATGTTCTTCGACGCGGAGGTGCGCGCGCGGTTCGAACGGGAGGCCGACCTGGTCTCGCGCCTGGACCACCCGAACATCGTCACCGTGTACGACCGCGGTCTCGACGACGAACAGCTGTGGATCTCCATGCAGTTCATCGACGGTGTCGACGCCGCCTCGGTGGACCCGCAGACGCTGCCGCCCGCCCGCGCGCTGCAGATCGTCAAGGAGACCGCCGACGCGCTCGACTACGCGCACGGCATGGGCGTGCTGCACCGCGACGTGAAGCCGGCCAACATCCTGCTCGCCCGCTCCGGCGCCGGCCGCGGCGAACGGGTCTACCTCACCGACTTCGGCATCGCCCGCCTGCGCGACGACACCGGTCATCTCACCCAGACCGGCACCTTCACCGCGACCCTGGCCTACGCCTCCCCCGAACAGCTCACCGGCGCGTCCCTGGATCACCGCTCCGACCAGTACTCCCTGGCGTGCACGCTGTTCTGGCTGTTCACCGGCTCGGGGCCGTTCACCGCGACCAACCCCGCCGCCGTCATCCAGGGGCACCTTCAGCAACCGCCGCCGCCGCTGAGCAGCGTGCGGCCCGGCCTGTCGTACGCGCTGGACGGCGTGCTCGCCAAGGCGATGGCCAAGCGGCCCGACGACCGGTTCGACTCCTGTTCGGACTTCGCGGCCGCCGCCTTGGCCGCGCTGAACAATCCCAGCGCCCCCGCGCTGCCGATCGTGGGCACCGGCGGCGCGATGCCGATCACCGGCGGCGGCCAGCGCCCGACGACCGGCGGCGCGATCCCGCAGACCGGCTCGCCGTATCCCGTGGCCAACCAGAACCCGATGACGGGCGGCCCGATGCACACTGCCACCCAGGGTCCGATGACCGGTGGGCCGATGCGCACCCAGGGTCCGATGACCGCGGGTCCGATGCCGAACCAGCAGCTCACCGGTGGCGCCGCGACGCAGCACCCCTATACCCAGCAGTCGCGACCGCAGTACCCCACTCCGCCGTCGCCGCCACGTCCGCCGTCGAGCAACTTCGCGCAGTACCCGCAGGGGCCGCGCCCGCCGTCGAAGTCCAATACCGGGCTGATCGTCGGCATCATCGTCGCCCTGGTCGTGGTGGTGCTGCTGGTCGTGGTCGGTGTCGCGCTCAGCGGCGGTGATTCCGGTGGCGGCGGGACCTCGACGACGACGTCGACGGCCGCGGGCAAGCACGTCACCCCGAACGCCGACGCGATCAGCGCCGAGTTCAGCCGGATGGTGCCCGCCAACACCGACGGCGACATCGGCTACAACGGCGCCTCCTGCTGGGAGACCGATTCCAGCTACACACCCTCGGCCAACGAGGGCGACCCCGACTTCGGGGCCTGGGCCTGGCAGTGGCGCTGCTACGACGGTGGCGGTGCCAACGGCAACGACCCGTTCTACCGGATCTACGTCTACAACTCGGCCGCCGATGTGCAGGCGGTGATCAACGGGCTGCCCACCAACACCAAGTCGGTCGACACCAACGGCGGCAAGCAGTACACCAACTACAAGTTCACCGACAACGGCAACAAGATCATCACCCAGTTCACCGGCGATCCCGACCGCGCCCAGTTCCTGATGTTCACCGACGGCTACGGCGAGGCCGACGAGTTGTTGCGCTGGTGGCGTTCCGCCCCGCTGAACTGAGGATGATCGACGAGAGCGGCGTCTTCGCCGGCTACACCATCGAGCGGCTGCTCGGCCGCGGCGGCATGGGCTCGGTGTATCTGGCCCGGCACCCCCGGCTGCCGCGGCGCACCGCGATGAAGCTGCTGAACCGGGAACTGTTCTTCGACACCGAGATCAGGGCCAGGTTCGAACGCGAGGCCGACCTGGTCGCGCAGCTGGAGCATCCGAACATCGTCACCGTGTACGACCGCGGCGTCGAGGACGAGCAGCTGTGGATCTCGATGCGCTACATCGACGGCTCCGACGCGGCCTCGCTGACGCCACCCGTCGACGCGGCCAGAGCGGTGCGCATCGTCGCCGAGACGGCGGCCGCGCTGGACTTCGCGCACAGCAGGGGCGTGCTGCACCGCGATGTGAAACCGGCGAACATCCTGCTCGAACCGGTCGACGGCGGCGAGCGGGTGTATCTCACCGATTTCGGTATCGCGCGGCTGCACGACGACAAGGCCGCCAAGCTCACCCAGACCGGAACCTTCACGGCCACCCTGGCTTTCGCGTCCCCTGAGCAGCTGTCCGGCATCGCCCTCGACGGCCGGGCCGATCAGTACTCCCTGGCCTGCACCCTGTTCCGGCTGCTCACCGGCGCCACCCCGTTCGAGGCGGGCAACCCCGTCGCGGTCATCCAGGGCCACCTCCAGCAGCCGCCACCCCGCGCGAGTGCCCTGCGCCCTGACCTGCCGCCCGCCCTCGACGCCGTCATCGCGCGCGGCATGGCCAAGCGCCCGGCCGAGCGCTTCCCCACGTGCGCCGACTTCGCCGCGGCCGCCGCGCGAGCCCTGACGGATCCCACTGCCGCGCAACCGTTCCCGCCGTCCTCGCCCACCAGGACCTACCCCTCCGACTCCCCGTACACCCCGGCCCCCGGCTATCCGCTCGCGGCGATGCCGCTCACCGGCCCGGACCAGCGAACTCCGAATCCCTGGCTCACCACCGGTTCACCGTCGGCACCGGGCATACCCCAGGCCGCATCAGGTCAGCCGCCGACACCGGGCGCATCGCAGGCCGCCTGGGGACAGCCGTCGACACCGGGGACACCCCAGGCCGCATCAGGCCAGCCGCCGACACCGGGCGCATCGCAGGCCGCCTGGGGACAGCCGGCGGCGCCCGAAATGCCGCGGGCATCGCGAGACGACGCGCCGGCGGCCGCAGGGGTTGGCGCCCAGCCGTTCGTCCCCGGGGAGCCGCGGCATCCGTGGGGCGAGCCCTCGCCGGTGCCGTGGAGTGTGCCGCGGCCGGGTCCAGGTATCGGGACGGGACGGCCGCGGGACGCGGCGGATCGGGGTGAGCGCCGCTCGAGTGTGGCCGACGACTATCTCGGGCGCGACCGGCATTCGCGGTGGAAGGCGACGCCAGCGGGGTGGGCGGCGGCGCTGGTGCTGTTCGGAATGGTCGGCTGGCTGATCTTCGGCCAGCTGACCACCCCGGATGACACCATGGCCGCCGGTGCGACCACGAGCGAAACACCCACGCCCACCACCACGGCCGCCCGGCGACCGACGACCACCACCAAGCCGACGACCGATCGCCAGATCATCGGCGCCAACGCGGCCACCCTCAGCGCCGCGTTCCCGGCCATGCTGCCCGCCACCACCGCGAGCACCCTCGTGCACGCGGGTTCGGGCCTGGACGGCGCGGGCTGCTTCGCCTACGACCGCACCACCGCCAGCCGCGATACCGACGACGCCGACATGGGCGACTGGTTGGTCATGTGGCACTGCTTCGGCGGCGGCAACAAGGCGATCTACGAGTTCTTCCTCTACCCCTCGCAGGCCGAGGCGGCGCGGGCCGTCGACGCCCTGCCCGCCAACGACGCCCGCGCGGCGACCCACACCGGCCACGGCTACACGAATTTCGTGCTGCACGACAGCCAGCCGCTCTCGCCGCGCATGGTCACCCGCTTCGACGCCGACCCGGACCGCGCGGCCGTGCTCATGTACAGCCGCGGCTTCATCGCCGACGAGGCGCAGATGCTCGAGTGGTGGCAGCGCGCGCCGCTGGTCTAGCGCGCGTCGGCCCGCGTCAGGGTGAAGTAGGTGAAGTCGCGGACCGCCTCGTATCCGATGGCCTGGTAGATCTTGTTCGAGGTCGGATTCGCCAGGTCGGTGAACAGGCAGGCATCGCCGCCCTCGGCCCGGATGACGCCGGAGACGGCGGCCGTCAGCGCGCTCGCGAACCCGTTGCCACGGTGTTGCGGAGGCGTGTACACCGGCCCGATTCTGGCCCACCCGAGGACCTGCGCCTGCCGGGCGGCCAGCGCGACCGCCTCGCCGCCGTGCTCCCACAGCCACCAGAACCCGGCCTCGACGCGCTGCCGGATGGCGTTCTCGTCCAGGTGCGGCGGGTCGCCGATCTCGCGGTAGAACTCCTGGGCGAAAGACCAGCACAGCGCGAGGTCGTCGGTGGTGGCGAGGCGCGGCTTCCCCGCGGCGGGCGGCACGGTCAGGGTGCCGAGCCGGAACAGCCGCGCCGAGTACAGCGCCGACGCGGACCCGCCGGTGCCGCTGGACCACCGGCGCGCGAAGGCCGCCGCGTCGACGTGGTCGCCTTCGACACTGGTCGGTCCGGCGGTCTCGGCCGTGAAGGCGTCGGCCACGGCGTCGACGCTGCCCGCCGGCAGCTCCCCGAGATAGATCCGGCCACCGTTGGCGCTGGTGGCGGCGCCGACGACCGTGCCGCTGTCGTCGCGCACCGTCAGGTACCTGATCCCGGCGGCTCGGCCGGCGAGCATGTTGGCGACGCCGGTCGCGATCACCGTGTGCCGCAACGGGTCGCGCCGCAGGAAGGCCTCGGCGGCGGTCAGGAACTCGGCCGCGTCTCCGGTGATATCGATCCGCATGGCATCGACGGTAGGCCCGGAACGGGCGGATCGCACTCGAATTGTGCTGCGGTTCAGCCCTTCCCGAGCGCCTCGCGGTCGGTGCGCAGCTTCAGCAGGATCAATCCCGCGGTGCAGGCCAGGATCAGGCCCGCGACAGTGACCTCCACGTGCAGGCCCGCGATACCGAGCCCGGCGCCGACGAGTCCGCCGACGAAGAACAACCAGCCCATGACCCGCGCGACGACCGCGACAGCGCGATTGCCCGGCGGGTTCGACAGTGCGTGCTGAACATTTGCCGCCGCGACCGAATCACCGTTCGCCGCTGCGGGTTCCAGCCGGGGTGTCGAGTAAGCTCCCATCAGATTCTCCTCGGTGACGCCGATCAGATTCTTGCGTCGCGCAGACTTCGCGCGTCAGGGGTCTCGTTCCGGGCGTCTCATGCGTAACTTTGCTCACACACGCTACGACCCGGCGACGCCGATCGCGCGCGACACGTCCCCGCGACACGCTGACGAAATCAATCCGATATCTGACTCATGAGCATTTAAAATGCTATCTTTCGCCACTCCTGCACTACTGTGAGGCGACTCGAAGTCGACGAGGAGTGCACGCGATGGATGACAGCAGGGCCAAGATCGTGGGTCCGGCAATCGCTGTTGGCGCGGTGTCGCTCGGTTTGATCGTCATCGGCGCCTGCGGTGTGGGACAGCAGGATGTCTATGTCCCGCCACCGCCCCTGCGTGCGAATCTCGCCGCCGCGCCGAGCCCGGTCGCCGACGAGACGACATCGACCACGACCCGGGTGCCGATCCCGCCGTCACCCACCTGGCGGATCGCGCCGTACATGTCGCCGCGGAAACCGTTCAGCCTCAGCTCCACCGAGACCTCGCCCTCGGAACGGCCGCCCGAGGGCGAGTCCACCGAGTCCGCGCCGCCCGAGGCCGCCACCACCGAGTCGCGCCCCGCCGAGACGACCACCGAGGATCACTCGACGACGACAGCGCCGCGCACGACCACCACCCGGCCGCGGCCCACGTTCACCACCCCGCCGCGCACCACCCGTCCCACCGTCGACCCCGAGGTCGAGGAAACCACCGAGACCACCGAGCCCGACCTGCCGACGACGCAGTCGCACGACCGCGCCGTCCCGACCACCACTCCGGTCGAGCCGACCACCGCCGAGCCGCCGACCACCGTCGAGGCCGGCTGACACAGCGATGGTGCGCACCCCCGCCGGGGCACGCACCATCACCGCTCGGCCCTACAGCTCCGGCAGGTCGTAATCGCCGACGCGATCGGCGAGCACCCGCCGATGTTCCAGCGCACCGCCGAGCGTCTGCCCGATCGCGGTGAGCCGGGCGACGTAGTGGCTCACCGGATACTCCGCGGTGACGCCGATACCGCCGTGCATCTGGATCGCCTCGCGCTCGATGTGATCGGCCGATCGGCCGACCTGCAGCCGGGCGCGGGAAGCCACCACCGGATCGTTGCCGCCGTCGGCCAGCGCCGCCGTCGCGAAAAGGCTCATGCTGCGGGCCAGTTCGAGTGAGACGTAGCAGTCGGCCGCGCGCTGGGTGAGCGTCTGGAACTTCGACAGCGTGACCCCGAACTGCTTGCGGGTCCTGAGGTATTCGGCGGTCAGGGTCAGCGCGATCTCCATCGCGCCCACCGCCTCCGCGCACAGCGCCACCTGCGCGTGGCCCTGGGCCAGGGCGATCTGCTCGGCGGCGTCGACGGTGTCGCCGAGCAGTTCACCTGCGGCGCCGTCGAATTCGAACTGGGCGGCGCGCCTGCCGTCGAAGGTGCGGTAGGTGGTCTTGCGCACGCCCGCCCCGTTCGGATCGACCAGCAGCAGGCCGACCCCGCCGCCGGGCAGCACCGCGCTGACGATCAGCTCGTCGGCGCAGTCGCCGCGCAGAACGGGGTTCTTCACCCCACTGAGCGCGTAACCGTCGCCCTGGGCGTTCGCGGCCGTGGTGACCTCGGTGGACGGCCAGCGCTGCCCTGGTTCGTCGTGGGCGAAGGCCAGCAGCGTCTCGCCGGCGGCCAGGGCGGGCAGCAGCCGGGAACGCTGCTCCGCGCTGCCGGTGAGCCGCAGCAGCTCGGCCGGGACGACGACCGCGTCGAGCACCGGTTCCGGGGCAAGGGCGCGGCCGAGTTCCTCCTGCACCAGCATCGCCTCGACGGGGCCGGCGCCGACCCCGCCGTCGTCCTCGTCGATGGTCAGGCCGAGCACGCCGAGGTCGGCCAGCTGCTTCCAGACGGTGCGGTTCCAGCCGAGGTCGGTGTCGCCGATCTTGGTCAGCGCCTCGCTGTCGTAGGACCGGTGCAGCAGTTCGCGCACCGTGTCCCGCAGCATCGTCTGTTCTTCGGTGAGTTGGAGATCCATGTCAGCGCCTCACAATCCGAGGATCGTGGAGGAAATGATCGAGCGCTGGACCTCGCTCGAGCCTCCGTAGATGGTGACCTTGCGATAGTTCAGATAGCCGGGTCCGGCGTGCTGGGCCCAGCCGGGCGAGGCGATGCCGTCGGCCTCGACCGGGAGCGCGTCGGCGCCCGCGATCTCGAGCAGCAGTTCGGTGGCCGCCTGCTGCAGTTCGGTGCCCTTGAGCTTGAGCACCGAGGAGGCCGGATTCGGCTTACCGTCGGCGGAATTGGAGACCACGCGCAGCTGGGTCAGTTCCAGCGCGAGCAGTTCGTTCTCCAGTTCGGCGACCCTGGCGGCGAACACCGGGTCCTCCATCAGGGTGCCGTGGCCCGTCCTGGTCTGGCGCGCGTAGTCCTTGGCGAGCCCGATCTTGACCTTCGTCTTGCCGACGCCGGTGATCGAGGTGCGCTCGTTGCCGAGCAGGAACTTGGCGTAGGTCCAGCCCTGGTTCTCCTCGCCGACGAGCTGGTCGGCGGGTACCCGGACGTTCTCGAAGAACACCTCGTTCACCTCGTAGCTGCCGTCGATCAGCTTGATCGGGCGCATGGTGACACCGGGCGACTTCACGTCGAAGAGCAGGAAGGAGATGCCCGCCTGCTTCTTGGGCGCGTTCGGGTCGGTGCGCACCAGGCAGAAGATCCAGTCGGCGTACTGGCCGAGCGTGGTCCAGATCTTCTGGCCGTTGACGATGTAGGAATCGCCGTCGCGCACCGCGGTGGTACGCAGCGAGGCGAGGTCGGAACCGGCGTCGGGCTCGGAGAAGCCCTGGCACCACCAGATGTCGAGCGCGGCGGTGGGCGGGAGGAAGCGCTGCTTGAGCTCCTCGGAACCGAACTGGGCGATCACCGGGCCGACCATGGAGGCGTTGAAGGTGAGCGGCTCCGGCACCGAGGCCAGCTGCATCTCGTCGAGCCACAGGTGGCGCTGCATCGGCGTCCAGTCCTTGCCGCCCCAGGCCACCGGCCAGTTGGGCACGGCCAGGCCGTGGTCGTTGAGGATCTTGTTGGCGGTGACGATGTCGTCACGGGACAGCTCGTGCCCGTACTTCACGCGGTCACGGATCTCGACCGGGATCTCGGTCGTGTAGAAATGCCGGAGCTCGTCGCGGAAGGCGACCTCTTCAGGGGAAAGGGCTATCTTCATCCGGGTCTCCCAGCGTGGTTGGTAGCCGTCGACAAAAAACCTACCCCCGGGTAAGCCGCAGTGTCGACTACATCACACTTGTCCGTGCCGCCGTGCCCACGACGGCACGCCCGCCGGTGACACGGCGACCCGGACACGGACCTGGTACCTTCCCAGACGGGCCGGGGCACCGGCGTGAGAGCAGCCACCGAGGAGTTACGGGTGAACGGCAGATCCATCGCAGGCAGGGCAGCGGCGGTCGCCGCGGCGAGCATGGGCGCGCTGGCACTGCTGGCGACGACCGCGAGCGCGGCCCCGATCGATGACGCCATCACCCACCTGACGCACGTCGCCGGCGAGGACACCGCCGCCAAGGCGGGCGTCGGCGCGCTCGACAGCTTCACGAAGATGGTCGGCTCCGACACCCTGCGCGACATCTCGGCGCAGTTCATCCCGTTCTCCTACGCCGCCCCCACGTTCGGCTGTGGCAGCAACGGCCCGATCACCACGATCATCGCCGCCGCCACCTTCGAGGGCCCCGGCCCGCGCACCGAGACGAGCCTGACTCCCGGCGACATCCGCTTCAGCGCGAGCCCGCGACACACCGGTTTCGCGCTGTCCTCCGGCCTGAACGTGGCCTGGGTGAACGTGAACACCGGGCAGAGCGGCATCGTCCCGCTCGACGACCTGACCGAGTTCGGCTCGCCCTCGCTGTCGAAGACCGTGCACAGCGGCGCGGGCACCGTGGTCGCCTCCATGTGGGGCACGATCGACTACCCGGGCGCGCGCTGCGTGATGACGCCGACCGTCGGCACCTTCGTCGTCCCCGACCTGCCCGTCGAGGCCACGCCGGCCCCGGCGGCTCCGCCCGCGCCCGAACCGCAGGCCGCCAACCCCGGCTCGGGTGAGGCCAACGGTGGCGCGCCCAAGGCGGCCGCACCCGAAACCCCCGCTCCCGCACCGGCTCCGGCGCCCGCGCCCGCGCAGACCTCGCAGCCGGCTCCCCCGCCGGCGCCGTCCGCGGTCACCGTCGGCGGCTGACGCACCGTCACGGCGCACCGGTAACGGCCGCGCGCCGCTGCCCGGCCCCGGCCGCATCGGCGAACCGGATGCCCCGATCCGCCGTGTGCGCAGCGGGAACGGCCGCCGCCGACACGCGTACTCCGTGCCGAGCCCGATGCCACGGCGCCCACTCGAAGTCCGCTGGGCGCCCCAGGATCAGTTGCTCGGCCGGATACGAAGGACGGTGCCTTCCTCCGAACCCGCCAGCAGCGCCGAGGAATCGGTGGGATCGGCGACGACCGCGGTCAGCGGCTGGGTCGCGAGCACCGTGCAGGTGGCGCCGGTCTTCGGGTCGACGCGCACGAGGTGCCCGGCCAGCGTGGTGACGTACAGATCCCCGTCGCGCACCACCAGGTCGTCGACGAAATCGGACAGGGCACCGAACGAGGTCAGGTCGGCGATCGGGGTGGCCTCGGCCGGATTCGTGCGCGACAGGCGCAGCACCCGGCCGACGGGGGCACCGCCGACGGGGACGTAGTTGGCGGTCACGTAGACCGAATCACCGGAGACGACAACACCATTGGGGCCGTCGACGGATACCGCCGCCCACCAGTCCATGTCCTCGCTGCCGTCGCGGCGCAGGCGATGCACGCCGTTGGCGGTGGTCACGTAGAGGTTGCCGTCGTCGTCGAAGGCGGCGCCGTTGGGCTGAGGGAAGCCGGTGGCGAACGGCGTCGGCGTGGGATTCGCGGCGGCGGGGTCGAAGCGGACGATGCCGCCCGAACCGGCCAGCGGCGAATTGCCGGTGACGACATAGAGCAGCCCGTCCGGCCCTAGCCGGACCGCGCCGGGGGCAGCCACCTCCACCGTGGCGGTCAGGCGGCCGTCGCGGTCATACCGTTGTATCTCGCCGCGCAGGACCCGCGAGACCCAGAGATCGCCGTTGCCGTCGATACCGAAGTTCTCCGACCAGTCCAGCAGCGGGACGGTGGAACGGATCGCCACATCCTGGCTCGCCCGCCCACAATTCGTGGCCGGGGCGGCGTTCGCGGTGCCGGTGCCGAGGGAGACGGTGGTGACGAGGGCCGCGCCGACGGCAACGTGGGCGACGCAACGGCGGAACGACGACATGGAAGACCTCGACTCTTGTTGACCCGGCTCGACGCGCGAAAGTCTAACGGCTACCGCCGGGTAGTGGTTTGTCCGAATGCGCGGGCGCCCCGCCTGGCCGCGACCACAACGATCGCGTGCGGTCGCGCCCTTGTCGCGCAGGACGATTCGGCCGGCGGTAATAATCGGGGGGTGCCCTACTTCGACAGCGCCCGCGGACGGCTGCACTACCGGCGCTGGTCGGTCGATGCCCCGGCCGCCACGGTGGTCCTGCTGCCGGGCACGGGTCAGCACAGCGGGCACTACCACCGCTTCGCCGCGGCGCTGGAGCGGACAGCGCGGATCGAGTTGTTGACCCTCGACACGTCGGGGCAGGGTCTGAGCGAGGGCGACCCGGACGCCCCCGGCACCGTCGACGAGCTCGCCGCCGATGCGCGCGGGCTGCTCGCCGAGGTCGGTGCGGGCACCCGGCCGGTGCTGATGGGACATTCGCTCGGCGCGGTCACCGCGCTCGCCGTCGCCACCGGGAACCCCGATGACCTGGGCGGACTCGTCGTCTGCGGGACGCCGCGCCGCGCCGCCGAGATCGCGCCGCCGCCGCGCCTGCCGGTGCTCGCGGTGCACGGCGTGGACGATCGGCGGGCGCCCATCGATGTGATCCGGCTATGGACAGCGCGGCACGGATCGGTAGATTTGCGCGAGTACGCCGACGCCGGGCACGACCTGTTGCACGAACCGGTGCAGCAGCGGGTGGCGGCCGATATCGCGGAGTGGGTCGTCGCCACCGTGCGATGAACGATGAAGGGGGAACCGGTGCAACCGAATCGAACGGGACTGCCGAATACGGCGGCGCTCGGCCAGGCCGTGGACGAGGGCGGGCTGTGGATCGACGGCCTGCTGGTCGCCGACGGCGCGCCGGAACGGTGCGCCCAGCGCTACGAGCGGCTCGCCGACGCGGTGGACGCCCAGCTGCTCGCGCTCGGCGCCACCGAGGTGATTCCCGGCTTCGGCGGGCTCCCCTCGGGCAGCGCGCTGCGCACCGGCTTCGAGGGCAAGGCGGCCGACGCGCTGACGCAGCTGCGCACCTACGCGAGCACCGCCAGGGAGCTGGCCGCGGTGTTCCGCGCGGCGGGCGCGGCATACCAGGAAGGCGACCGCGCGCTGTCGGACTCGGTCGCCGCGCTCGAGGTGCCGGGTGGGAGCCATGCGTAGCATCTCCGGCCGCGCGCCCGGCACCGATCCCGACTACGTGCCCGTCGTCGAGGTCTTCGACAACCTCTCGCACGCCGAGATCTATCAGGCCGTCCGGCAGCTCGACCCGGCGGCGCTGAGCAACGCGGGTCAGCTGTTCCTGTCGACGTCCACCGGGCTCGGCGACGAGGTGGAGAACGCGCACGGCGAGATCAGGGCCGCCATCGCCGACGGCTGGCGCGGCGCCGCCGCCCAGCAGGCCGTCGACGCGGTCCGCGACTTCGAGCAGGCGGGCAGGAAGATCGCCGATGTGCTGACCGCGGTCGGTGTGCGCCTGAGCCAGGCGGGCGACGCGGCCGAATCGGTGCGCGCCGCCGTCGCCGAACCCACTGCGGCGCAGCCCGACCCGTCCGCCGCGCTGATCGACGCCGAGCAAGCGGGCACCAATGCCGCGATCGTGCGGCAGGCCGAGAACGCGCGCTTGGACGCGGTGCAGGCGATGGAGACGATCTACGCCGGGGCCTTCGTGCCGACCGGGTCCGGGGTACCGGCGTTTCCGGACATCGCGACAGTCGGGGGTGCGGGTGTGCCGACCGCTGGTCTCGGGGTGACGGCAGGCGTTCCTGCCGCCGCCGCGGTGGCGGGCGCGTCCGCGTCCGACGACGCCGTTCCCGTCGCGGGAAACCCCGCCGCTACCGCATCCGAGGACATCGGTGCCGACGCGACGGCAGCGGCGGGCATCCAGACCGACGGAGCCACCACCGCGGCGACGGTTCACGCGTCTCCGGGCAGTGCCGCCGCAGCGGCCGCGCAGGTCCTGCCCACCGGCGCGATGCCGAGCGCCGCCGCACCGGTCGCACAGACCGGCGGTCCGGCGGCCGCGACCTCGATCGCTCCAGCGGAACACCTCCCCGCGACGGACCCACACGCCCGCCGCGTCCGCACTTCCACCAACCGATCGTCCACCGGAACCGGTAGTACGACACCGATTTCCGGCGCGCCGAACGGCGACACCGACGGAACAGTCAACGTCATCAACGGCGCCGGCGGCGCCGCCACCAGCGGCAACGACGGCGTCAACGCCAGCCCCCACGGCAGCGGCAACGCCGGCGACACCGGAAACGCCAACGGCAGCGGCAGCGGCAGCGGCAGCGGCAGCGGCAGCGGCAGCGGAAACGCCAGCGGCAGCGGCAGCGGCAGCGGCAGCGGAAACGCCAGCGGCAGCGGAAACGCCAGCGGCAGCGGCAGCGGCAGCGGCAGCGGCAGCGGCAGCGGCAGCGGCAGCGGCAGCGGCAGCGGCAGCGGCAGCGAAGCGTCCGGCGCGGCAACGCAATCCGCGGCAGCCGGGTCGTCTTCGGGAACACTCGGCGCACCCCAGACGAGCAGCGCCAACTCCGGCGGCACGGAGACCTCGCAGGCCGCCGCCGAAGGTCGGCAGGACGCGGTCGGGGCGAGCGGGGAGGCAGCGGCGGGGATGAGCGCCGGGGCGATCGGCGGGATGATGGGCGGCGCGATGGTGGCCGCCGACCACACCAGGCCGCCCGGTGGCCCGCGTCCGCAGCCCAGGCAGGACGAGGACGAGGAAGACGACGATGACGACTTCCTGCGCTACCTCGACGAGGAGCCGACCTACCTCGAGCCCGCCGACGAAGTGAACGCCCTGATCGGCAAGATGGAGCCGACCAGCCCCGCCGTGCTCGGTGAGTGGACCGGCCGGGAGTGAACTGGCACCTCACCCCGGATCAGTTCGCACTGTCCTGGGCGCGCACCGACGGCGACCGGATCCCGTACCCGCTGGCGGTCCGCGCCTCGGCTCGCGACACCGCCGAGCTCGCCGCCCAGCAACCCGCACTCGACGCCTGGTGCGCGCGGGTGCTCGACGCCGACCTCTCGGCGGCCCTGCGGGTGCTCGCCAAGCCGGAGATCCGGGTGGAGGTGTGCGGTCGGGCCGCCGCACCCGTCCGGATTCTCGGCGCGGTCACCGGTGACGTGGCGGTGCTCGCCGTCCAGGAACCGGGCAGCGCCGAGGACCGGGGCGGCACGGTGCACGTCCAGGTCGGCAGTACGAAACGCTTCGCCGCCCAAGTGTTCTCGCGCATTCCGGCGCACCGGCCGGGCACGGGCGACCGGCTCTCCGCACTCGCGACCAGGGTGCGCGAGGACAGCCGCGACCTGGTCACCGCCCCGGTCGCCGGCCCGTCCGACGCCGCCCGGATCCGGCGCCTGCTCCAGCGGGCGCGGACCGGCATCGGCCAGATCCTCGTCGGCGCCGGCACGAGCGAATCACCCACCGGCGTCCTGTCCTGGATCGATGTCACCGGCGACGGGCGATACCTGGTGCATTCGGCCCACCGCGTCGACATCGCTCCCGCCACCCCGGACTGCGCGGCCGACTGGCTGCGCACACTGCTCCGCAACGTCTGACCAGCCCGGACAGCCTCGGCCTCGCCCCGCGAATACGGCCGCCCCGCAGAGTGCGAACGTCCGGACGGCGCTGCCACGGAGCATCGCGGTTTCGATGGCAGCCGGTCGCTCAGCAGCCGCCGAGCCGGTCGCCGGGGCCGCGCACTCCCGAATTCCGTGCCGCCGGAGTCCGCGGACCGCTCAGCGAGCCGCCCGCGGGGTCAGGGTGAGCGCAGCGGGTATCGCAGCAAAGGCGTCGCGCAGGTCCGCGGTGAGCATCGCGGCATCGGCGGGAGCGCTTCGCGCACTCCATGTTTCGAGGGCACAGTGGAACGCGGCGATGAGGATGTCCAATGCCAGCCGCGGGCGCTGGTCGGTGGCGGGGTCGAGGTCGTATCGCTCGCGCAGGAGTTCGAGGGCAGTGCGGACCGTGCGGTCGCAGAACTGCAGATTGTGCGCGCTCATCGACGGGGTGTCGTGCGCGAGACGGTGACTCAGCACGGCGCGTTCGGCCCAGCCGTCGGCGGGCATGCGGGCCACGACCGTGAGCACGGCGTCCTGCAACGTGGTCAGCAGGGTGCCCGCGCCGGGATCGGCGCCGGCGAGTTCGTCGAGGAAGGCCGTCCACAGGTCCTGTAGCGGCGCCATGGCCACGTCTTCCTTGCTGGCGAAGGTGCGGAAGAACGTGCGCTTGGAGACTTCGACGGCATCGCAGAGTTCGTCGAGGGTCGTGTGGTCGAATCCGCGCGCCGTGAACAGCTCCAGCGCGGTGTCGACCAGCGCCTGCCTGGTCCGCTGCTTCTTGCGTTCGCGCAACGGCAGTGGGCGTGCCTCGGCATCAACCATGTCGGCCAGTCTAACCGGACATCGCCCTTCGGCGGCTTTCGCCCCTTGACACCATTTGCCACTCAGTGGCAGATTCTGGGGCGATCCTCCGTTGAAAGGCGTTGTCCCATGCGTGCACTGGTCGTCGACCACTCCACCCCCTCCGGGCTACGGCTCGGTGAGGTGCCGGACCCCGTCCCGGCTCCTCATCAAGCCCTCGTCGAGGTGTCGGCGACCTCGCTCAACAGCGGCGAGGTGCGCTTCGGTCTGGCCGCCGCCCCCGACGGCGCGGTCCTCGGCTGGGACGCCGCGGGAACCGTCGTGCGGGCGGCCGCCGACGGGTCAGGACCTCCGGTCGGCACCCCGGTCGTCACCCTCGGCGAGAGCGGCGGGTGGGCGCGGCTGCGCGCGGTGGACACCGAGCTGCTCGGCGTGATGCCCGCGGGCGCCGACCCCGGCGCCATCAGCACCATCCCGGTGGCCGGCGCGACCGCGCTCCGCGCGCTGCACCGGCTCGGCCCGATCCTGGGACGGCGCGTGCTGATCATCGGGGCGAGTGGCGGCGTCGGGCGCTACGCCGTGCAGCTGGCCGCGCGTGGCGGCGCCCACGTCGTCGCGACGAGCGCGGACCCCGAGGGTCGCGGTGCCGCGCTGCGCGCGCTGGGCGCCGACGAGGTCGTCGCCGGTCCGGCCGATCTGTCCGCCGAGGTCGACGGGATCATCGACATGGTGGGCGGTTCCACGCTGGTCGAGGGGTATACGCGACTCAGCGAGGGCGGCACGCTGGTCGCGGTCGGCCACGCGGCCGAGTCGGGCGAGACCTTCCCGTACGGTGCGCTGTTCGGCGACCAGGGCCGCCACGACCGCACGCTCACCACGTTCTTCCTGCTCTCCTGCGCCCACCTCGGCCCCGATCTGAGCTGGCTGGCCGACCGTGTCGCCACCGGCGAGCTCGACCCGAGCATCGCCTGGCGCGGCGACTGGACCCGCGCGGACGAGGCGATCGAGGCGCTGCTGGCGGGCGGCCTGGACGGAAAGGCCGTGCTGGATCTGCGGTGAGGGCCTGCTAGCTCAGCCGCAGGAAGGCGGCCAGGGCGTCGAGTTCTTCCGGTGTGTCCGGCAGGTATTCGGTGAGCAGGGGCGAGCGGATGACGATGGCCTTCCACATGGCGCGGCACAGGGTCGCGTGGATCATGGTGCGCGACAGCAGGGTTCGCATGCCGAAGGGGGCATCGGCCGGGGTGGAGGTGGTCATCGACAGCACGACCACGGCAGCCTCGCGCCCACGGAACCGATCGGGGGTGCCGACGAGCACGTCCTCGATCTTGGCGCGCGCCAACAGGGTTCGGATGCGGGCGACCTGGGCTGCGTAGGGCGCGACGACGAACACGTCGTGCGGGTGCAGCCTTCTGGCCTGGCCACCGGAGGTCCAGGTCTCGCCGAGCAGGGCGCGCACCCGGCGCACCACCTCCCGCGCCTCGGCGTCGGATTCGGTGGCGCTGCCACGGTGCTCGACCAGCACGGTGCTCACCCCGGGCGCGATCCCGGCCAGATCCCGTGCGAGCGTGATGGTTTCGCTGGATCGCAGGCGGCCGTCGTAGCAGCTCGCCGACACCGGGTCACACAGCGCGGGGTGCATCCGCCAGGTGCGGTCGAGGAAGTAGCCGCGCTCCTCGGGCAGGGTGGCGGCGCCGTCGCACAGCCATTCCAGCGCCGACACCTGGACGGGTTCGGGGTGCGCGGCCTGCGCGCGCGCCGGAACCGGGTCACCGATCAGCAGCAGGTTGCGGGCGCTCACCGCGACGGCGACGGTGTCGGCCAGCGAGCTCGCGCCCGCGTCGGCGATCACCAGCAGGTCGAGCGCGCCGGGCGCGATGAGGTTCTCGTCGACGAAATCGGCGGTGGTGCCACCGATCACGCAGCCGTTGACCGCGTTGTCGAGGAAGCGCGGATACCGCTCGGCATCGATCGCCGACCATTCCGGGCCCACCGAGGCCACATCCTTCTTGGCCACCAGCTCGGGCAGCAGCCCGGCGTCGACGACGGCGTCGAAGATCCGCTCGATCACCGCGTGCGACTGCGCGACGACGCCGATCCGCCACCGGTGCCGGGTGACGAGCCGCTCGATCGCGCGGCCGGTGGTGCCGGTCTTGCCAGTGCCGGGCGGGCCGTGCACGGCCAGGTACGAGGCGTCGAGCGCGCCGACCGCGCCTGCCAGCGCGGCCGCCACGTCACCGTGCACCTCGGGCAGCGCCATACCGTCGCGCAGCCGGGGCGGGCGCCGCAGCAGCAGGTCGAAGACCGCGGTCTCGGGGACGCCGGGCAGCGTCATCAGCAGGTCCTGGGCCGTGAACTCCAGCGCCGCGTCGATCTCGGCCTCGCCGTCGGGCGGGCCGGGGGCGATGGCGGCGGGCAGGTCGTCGTAGGGCGGGCAGCCCGCGGGCAGCAGCTCTTCGAGGCGGACGGTGTCGTCGAAGTTCGCGTCGACCGCGCAGCCGAGCACGGTGGCCGTGGCGGTGGCGCGGCGGCCGAGTGCCTGGGTCATGCCCGCCGCGGCGGCGCCGTCGTAGATGGTCACCATCTGGGTGCCCGGGGTGAGCGTGGCGCCGGTGCCGAGCCTGCCGGTGAGCGTGAGATACCGCCGCATCGTCGGAAGTTGCGGCGTGCGATGCCATTTGGTGTCGACGGTGCCCCATTCGGCCACGAGAACGCCGGGCGAGTCGGCCCACTCCCCGACCGGATGTCCGAGCCGATCGATGTGCGCCCACCACCGCGGCTGGCGCTCCCTGCGGTGATACCCGAGCACCGCGGCCGTCACCGCGGCGGCTCGCGCGGCCTCGCCGGTGGCGCCCGCCGCGAATTCGGCGAGCGCGGCTTCCAGCGACCCGGTCCGCAGCGACGGCGGCACATCCGACTCGGCCACCACGAACCGGCTGCCCGGCACCTCGATCCCGGCCTCGTCCGCCCGCTCGAGCAACCAATCACGCAGCGCGAGTACACGTCCGGCCCGCCCGGACCAGTCCGCCGGGTAGTGATCGTCGGGTGTGATCGCGCCGGTCGGTTCCGCCGACCCGGGAATCCCGTGCGCTGCCGCACCATGGACAGAACGGGACGACACCCCCGCATCGGCCGCCGCTCCCACGCCCACCGGGCCGGATGACACACCCGCCCCCGCTGACCCACCCGGGCCGGGTAGCGCTGCCGGACCGGCCGGGTCGCCCAGAGCGTTCGCCGCAAGTTCGAATGCCGTTGCTCCATCCGGTCCGACTGCGGCCTCGCGCGAAGGGGCGTGCCCGGTCGGCGCGACCCGACCGAGCGCCGAATCATCCGGAACCGCCTCGGTGGAGCCGGCGGACCTGGGCAGGAGCGCGGTGAGACCGTCGAGGTCGTAGGACTGTTCGCCGATCAACAGGGCGGTGCGCACGATCGGGGCCAGGTCGACCAAGGCACCGTCGGCGAGGAGCTCGTCGAGCAGGTCGGCGCCGGTGCCGAGGCGCCCCGCCCAGTCGAGCAGGGCCGTGCGCACGCCCGAACCGTAGTGGTACACGCGCACATTCGGGTCGATCGCGCGGTGCTCGCCGATGATGTCGAGGAGTTCGTCGAGCACCTCGGTCTCGACGGCGCCGGACAGGACAGGCTGGTAGACGACCGAACGCGCGTCGGCCAGCTCCACGGTGGCGACGGCACCGCGGGCGTCGAGGTCGACGAGCAGGGCGAGGTCACCCGCCGACGGTGCGGGCAGGGCGCCGAGCGCGGTGGCGTCGCGCAGGGCGAAAGCCGGTGCGCCGGTGCGCTCCCGCTGCAACTGGATCTCGGCCTGGCGCCGCAGGGAGGTCACCGTGCGCGGGGTGAGACCGGTGACGGGGGTCGTGGTGGTGGCGAGCCGGTCGATGGTCAGCACGCCCGCCTCACGCAGCCTGGCGCGCTGGGTCGGCCGAATCCCCGCGACCAGCAACAGGTCCCGCGCGGTGCGCACCGCGTCGCGACACCGCGCGCACCGGCCACACGCCAGATACCGCGGGTCACCCCACTGCACCGGCAGCAGCTCGATCGACTTCTCCTCGACGATCCGCTCCAGCCGGCCCCGCCGCGCCAGATACACCGGCGCCAGCTCGTCGGCCCGCACGCGCTGTTCCCCCGCCGCCGTGGACAGCGACGCCCACGCGTCCACCTCGACGCCCGCGGCGGCGAGCAGCTGCGCGCAGGCGGCGATCCCGAGGCGCGCCCGCGTCACGATCCGCGCCGAATCGGCTTCGCGCACACCGACCGACGCGGTCGCCCGCTCGAACGGCGTCCGGCCCGCCGCCAGTTCACGCCGCATCACCCTCGGATCGGCCGAAGAGGCGCCGTCGACCCAGGCCTCCGCCGCGCTGGGAGCCGACACGGCACCGTCTCCACCGGCCGCCGCCTCGTCGACGTCGGCTGAAAACTGCCCCGCCGTCCCCTGCGCCGACCGATCGACGTCCCCGGACCCGAACCCACCGACACGTTCGGTGTCCCGATCGGCGGTGACCGTCTCCCCCGCGGGGTACGCGCGCGCGGCGGTCGACAGCGCGGCGGCACGCTGTTCACCCTCCGGCGAGTACCCGGCATCACCCGGCTCGCCGTACGCACGCGGCCGATCACCGGCGGGCACGCCGACAGGGCCACCGGCCCCGGCGCACAGCATGTATCGACCGGTGGCCGCATCACGGACCAGAAGATCCACCCCGCAGGCGAATCGACCGTCGAAGAACACCGCGCCATGGATGGCGGCGGCACCCGCCCGCACGGCGGCGATGGTCTGTTCGGCGGCCGCGGTGAGTGCGGCGATGCGCGCGGCGGGGACGGCGCCGGGCGCGTCCGGCGCCTCGATGCGGACCAGGGCATCGCCGTACCGGCGGAGCACCTCCGGGGACACCTCGGCCGCGCGAACGAGCGGCAGCGCGGTCTCGGCGACGCCTGGCAGGTTGCCGAGGGCGGCGTCGACGGCGCGCAGCAGCGCGAATTCGCAGTCCGCCGCGCGCACGAGGTCGCCGACGGCACCGATCACCCGATCACCGGAGACGAACAACCGCGGCCCTCCTGCTGTGTTCACGCACACCCGACGGCAAACACCTTAACCAGCACGGCGCGCGTCCAGGGCGCGCCCGGCGAACATGTCGAGCAAACGCCGAGCAGCCCCGGCGCTCAGGATCGCGGCTTGCGCCGCTCCGTGCGCGGCCGGAAGTCCCGATCCCGCCGCGGACCGCGCGCGTTCAGCCGCTGCGCCGGCGGGCCCTGATCGGGCTGCAGCTGGATCAGCACGCCGCTGATCCTGGTGCGGCGCAACGCTTCCAGCGTCTCGTGCGGCAGGTCGGCGGGCAGCTCGACGAGGCTGTAGTCGGGCCGGATGCTGATGTGCCCGAAGTCGCTGCGGCGCAGTCCGCCCTCGTTGGCGATGGCGCCGACGATCGCGCCCGGCACCACGCGGTGCCGCTTGCCGACGCTGATCCGGTAGGTCGCCAGCTCCTGGCCGGTCTCCCGGGAGAAGGAGGGGCCGCGGCTGCCACGGTCCTCGTCGTCGTAGCGGCGCGGGGCCCGCTCGCGGTCCCGATCCCGGTCGCGCTCGCGACGCGGCGCGGGCTCCGGCTCGGGCTCCATGAAGAAGTTGTCGCCGTCGAAGCCGCCGACGGCCAGCGCGGCCGCGATGTCGACCAGCGGCGTGTTGTGCTCGGCCTCGTAATCCTCGATCAGCTTGCGGAACAGCGCCACATTGTCCGAGGACAGGTTCTCGGTGATCATGTCGCCGAACTTGGTGACGCGGGTCGCGTTCACGTCGTCCACGCTGGGCAGCTGCATCTCGATGAGCGGGTGCCGGGTGGCGCGCTCGATCGACTTGAGCAGGTGCCGCTCGCGCGGCGCGACGAACAGCAGCGCCTGACCGGAGCGGCCCGCGCGGCCGGTGCGGCCGATGCGGTGCACGTAGGACTCGGTGTCGTGCGGGATGTCGTAGTTGACGACGTGTGAGATGCGCTCCACGTCGAGACCACGCGCGGCCACGTCGGTGGCGACCAGGATGTCGAGCGCGCCCGACTTCAGCTGACCGATGGTGCGCTCACGCTGGTTCTGCGCGATGTCACCGTTGATCGCCGCGGCGGAGAAACCACGCGAGCGCAGCTTCTCGGCCAGCTCCTCGGTGGCCTGCTTGGTGCGGACGAAGATGATCATCGCCTCGAAGTCCTCGACCTCGAGCACGCGGGTCAGGGCGTCGAGCTTGCGCTGGTGCGAGACCTGCACGTAGCGCTGGGTGATGTTGGTGTTGGTCTGCGTCTTCGACTTGACCGTGATCTCGACCGGCTCGTTCAGGTACTGCTTGGAGATCTTGCGGATCGCGCCGGGCATGGTCGCGGAGAACAGCGCGACCTGCTTGTCGTTCGGCGTGTCGCGCAGGATGCGCTCGACGTCTTCCTGGAAGCCCATCTTGAGCATCTCGTCGGCCTCGTCGAGCACCAGGTAGCGCAGCTGCGACAGGTCCAGCGTGCCCTTCTCCAGGTGGTCGATCACACGACCCGGCGTGCCGACGACGACGTGCGCGCCGCGGCGCAGGCCCGACAGCTGCACGCCGTAGCTCTGGCCGCCGTAGATGGGCAGCACGTGCAGGCCGGGGATGTGCGAGGAGTACTTGCCGAAGGCCTCGGCGACCTGGATGGCGAGCTCACGGGTCGGCGCGAGCACCAGCGCGCTCGGCTTCTTCTGCGCGGTGTCCAGACCCATCAGGATCGGGATCGCGAAGGCCGCGGTCTTGCCGGTGCCGGTCTGCGCGAGGCCGACGACATCGGCGCCGGACAGCAACGGAGGAATGGTCGCCGCCTGGATCGGGGACGGCGACTCGTAGCCCACATCGGCGATGGCCGCGAGGACGCGGTCATCGATCCCGAGATCGGCGAAAGTCGGGCCTTCTTCGTGCCTGTCGTCGTCGGCAGGAACGCTGTCGACCTCATTGGTACTCATTGACCAGCAGTTTACTGCCTGGCGGTAGCTGTCCCGGCCACCGGGTGAATACGGTGAGACCTATGCAACTGCAGAACGGGTCAGCACATCAGGAACCGGCGCCCGCCGAGGTGCCCATCTCGGTCGTCCAGTTCGCCCCGGAGACCGATCCGGCGGCCAATCTGACGACGCTGCGCGAACACCTCCGCCGGGCCGCCGAGGCAGGTGCGCGGGTGGTGCTCGCCCCCGAGTACTCGATGTACGCGGTGACCCGCCTCGACGAGCGGGTGGTGGCGATCGCCGAACCCCTCGACGGCCCGTTCACCAGCGGACTGAGCGCGCTCGCAGCCGAATTCGGGGTGTATCTGGTGGCAGGCGTCGTCGAGCGGCCGTCGCCGGAGGCGACCAGGATCAGCAACACGCTCGTCGCCCACGGGCCCGACGGCGCGCGCGTCGCGGTCTATCGCAAGGTCCACCTGTACGACGCGTTCGGTCACAAGGAATCGGACGTGGTCGAGGCCGGGCCGCTCGTCGCGCCCGCGACTTTCACCGTCGACGGTGTGATCTTCGGCATGCAGACCTGTTTCGATCTTCGTTTCCCGGAGGGATGTCGGCGTGTCGCCGCGGCGGGCGCCCAGGTGTTGCTGCTGCCCGCGCAGTGGATTCCCGGCCCGGCCAAGGTCGACCAGTGGACGACGCTGCTGCGCGCCCGCGCGATCGAGAACACGATCTACGTGGCGGCGGCCGATCAGTGCGCGCCGCGCGGTGCGGGCGCGTCGATGATCGTCGACCCGGCGGGCAGCGTGCTCGCCGAACTCGGCGACGAGCCGGGCGTGCTCACCGCGACGGTGGACCCGGCGCACGTGGCCAGGGTCCGCACCGCCAATCCGAGCCTCGCCCTGCGCCGTTTCGAGATCACCGAGCGCGTGTCGCCGCTGCCCGTGGCGGAGTAGCGTTCGAGGCGATGGTCTATCCGGATCGCGCAGCGGCGGGCCGCGTCCTCGGCACGGCCCTCGAACACCTGCGGGACACGCGTCCCCTGGTGCTCGGGCTGCCGCGCGGCGGTGTGCCGGTCGCGGCCGCGGTCGCCGCCGAGATCGGCGGTGAGCTGGACGTGCTGCTGGTCCGGAAACTGGGCCTGCCCTGGCAACCCGAGCTGGCGATGGCCGCGCTCGGCGAGACCGGCGTGCTGGTGCTCAACCGGGACGTCATCGAGCGTGGCGGCGTCACCGAGGCGGCCTTCGACGAGGTCGAACGGGCCGAACGCGCCGAATTGGCCCGTCGCCAGGCCGCGCTGCGAACCACCGAGCCCATCCCGCTCACCGGGCGCACCGTGGTGATCGTCGACGACGGCATGGCGACCGGCGCGACCGTCGTGGCCGCGTGCCGCGTCGCCCGCGCCCAGCGGCCCGAGCGCCTGGTGGTGGCGATGCCGGTGTCCTCCCCCGAGGCCGCCCGCCGCGTCCGGCGCGAATGCGACGAACTCGTCTGCCTGTGGACACCGGCCGAACTCGGCGGCGTCGGCATGGCCTACACCGACTTCCACCAGCTCAGCGACAACGAGGTCACCCAGCTGCTGACCTAGTCCTCCTCGTACACGACGTGACAGCGCCGGGTGTGGCGGTTGAGCGCGGCGGGGTCGAAGCGCGGTGTTCGGTGCCGCGGCGGCTGCGGCGCTGCTGGCGCTGTCACCGCCGAGCGGTCACGTCCTCGCCGTCGACCGGCTTCGCGGCTGACAGGGAAAGGTCAGCCGAAGCATTGGCCTTCGCCGCGGTAGGTGGGGACCGTTGTGCGCGAACCGGATTCGTCGACGAGGTGGATCTCGGCGAAGCGCTCGCACAGCTCGCCCGCCTTGGCGTGGCGGAACCAGACGCGGTCGCCGATCTCGAGTTCGGCCCCGCCCGCGAGCGGGGTCTGCACCTCGCCCGCTCCTTCGGCGCCGAGCAGCTTCAGTCCCGCGGGCCAGACCGGCAGCGGGACCCGGCTCGGCCCGGCGGGGCCGGAGGCGATGTAGCCGCCGGCGAAGACCGTGGCGATGCTCGGGGTCGGCTTGCGCAGGACCGGCGTAGCGAAGAACAGCGCCGGGCGCGGCGTGAAGGACCGGTAGTGGTCGAACAGGGTCGGCACGTACAGGCCCGAGCCCGCGGTCACCTCGGTGACGTCCGGATCGGAGATGGAGACCTCGATCGACCCGGTACCGCCACTGTTGACGATCTCGAGCGGCCCGGCCACCATGCGGACCGCGTCGAGCACCAGGGTGCGCCTGCGGCCGATCTCGATCGCCGACAGGCGCTTGACCACCCGCACGGCGGGATTGCTGTCGGGCAGGCCCGCGATCTGGGCCTCGTAGGTCATCACGCCGACCACCTCGAAGCCGCGCTTGCGCGCCTCGGTGGCCAGCACCGCGGCCTGGTCGGGTGTGCGCACCGGCGAACGGCGGGTGCCCAGATGCAGCGGGCCGATGCGCAGCGCGGCGTCGACATCGAGGCAGACGCGCGGGTGGACGGTGTCGGTCCCGAGGGCGGCGCGGGTGAGGTCGAGCTGGGCGACGTCGTCGATCATCAGGGTGATCGCGCTGAGCAAGCTCGGCGCGGCCGCGAGTTCGGCCAGCGCGGCCCGGTCGAGGACGGGATAGCCGAGCAGGATGTCGCGGGCGCCGAGGCGGGCCAGCCAGATGGCCTCCCGCAGCGAGTACGCCATGATGCCGGCGAATCCGCCCTGGGCGGTGAGCCCGGTACCGAGGACCCGCTCGAGCACCGCGCGGCAGCGCACCGACTTGCTGGCGACCCGGACCGCGACCCCGTTCGCGCGGCGGACCAGGTCGGCGGCGTTGGCGTCGAGCGCGGCGAGGTCGACCGCGGCCAGCGGCGGGTCGAGTTCGGCGGTCGCCGCGTGCAGAGCGGGCAGCGATGTCGTGTGGGTCACCCGACTACTGAACCACCTATCTGGTCAGTCGTCCAGCATTGGCGCGGTCAGGCCTCGACGGCCTTGAGCGTCAAGCAGCCGACCAGGTCGTCGATGACGACCAGGGTGGTCTCGTCGTTGCCGTCGGCCAGCCAGCGCAGCACCGCGCCGTGGATGACCGAAACCATATAGGTGGCAACCGAATCCAGCGGTTCGAGCCACTCGGTACCGGAGAGCCGGGCGGACAGCCCGAGGAAGCTGATGGCCTCGTCGTCCATCCGCTGGAACATCGTCGCGGCGGTGGGATCGCCGATGGTCTCGCCGCCGGGCGACCACCGCTGCCGCAGGGTCTGCAGCGCGGCCTCGTAGGCGGCGACCTGACGGTCGGGCGCGGCCTTCACCAGCGGCCAATACGCACTGAGCCCGGCATGCAGCAGTACCCGCAGTGCCCGTACGCCGGTGGCGTCCGAGCTCGCGGCCGCCTCCTCGACGGCCTGGCATACAGCAGGTCGCAGCGAGGTTTCGGAAAGTTCACGACTGGCGCTCAACGACAACTCCTCGGCAACAAATTTCGCTGCCCGCGGCGGTGCGAGCTTCGCGGAGAGATCGTCCGGATGCGGATCAACCTATCCAACAAGCTCGATCTTAGAAGGTTTTCTGGATTCACGAACTGGTTCAGCCGCCCTTTTCAGACTGAAAGATTGTTTTGTTACCCGAATGCGACCTTATGTAAAACCGACCATACGGCTTGAATTTGTCCATTCGGCGACTTCGGCGCCCCAGGCCGCAGTCGGACTACCGATCAATACTACAAGTCACCGCAGGTCCGGCCACTTCCTGTGGGCGAAGGCACAGTGGCACCCGGCGAAACGGACACAACACAGTGCGTGTCGGAACGGCGAACTCGGGCGCGGCGGCGACAATCGCGCCGATAACCTGGTCGAGTGACTCTCTCGCCTCCCGCCGATCAGTTCGCCCTGAGCGGCACCTTCAATTTCCGCGATGTGGGCGGACTCCGTGCCGCCGACGGCGCGATCACCCGATCCGGCGTGCTGTTGCGCTCGGCCCAGCTGAGCGGTCTCGACGCGAAGGGGCACGACACCCTGCGCGCGCTGCGCGTCACCGATGTGCACGACCTGCGCGGCCTGCCCGAGATCGACCACATCGGCCACGACTCGCTCCCCGAGGGCGTGCGCCTGCACGTCACCCCGTTCGACTCCAGGATGGGCGAGGCCCCGCCGCACGAGGCCGAGGAGGCCGTCTCCGCGCGCGACCACATGATCGAGGTGTACCGGGCTTTCCCGGTGATGCCGGAGGCGAGCGAGGCGATCATCCGGCTCGCGAACTCCCTCGTCGAGGGTGACGGCGCCGCGCTGGTGCACTGCGCGGCAGGCAAGGACCGCACCGGCTGGGCGGTGGCCACCCTGCTGCGCGCGGTCGGCGTCACCGAGGACGACGTCTACACCGACTACCTGGCCAGCAACGCCGCCGTCGAGCCGCTGCGCACGATGCTCGAGCCCAAGATCGCGGCGGGCGCCGAACTCTCCGACGACCTGCTCGGCGTGCAGGTCGACTACCTGCGCACCGCCGACACCACGGTGCGCGAGAGCTACGGCGACACCGAGGGGTACCTGCGCGCGATCGGGCTCACCGGCGCGCTGCGCGCCGCCCTGCGCGCCCGGCTGCTCTGAGTCAGAGCCCGCTGACCCGGCGCTGACGGACCGGCAGCACCGCGCTGACCAGTCCGTCGGCGTCGATGCTCACCAGATTGCCGGTGTGGAACCACGTTCCGCTGAACCGCACCGCCGAGGCGCCGGGATCGTTCCAGTACCGCCTGCTGACATTCGGTCCGCGACACAGCAATTCGCCGCGACCCGCCGGCGCCTGCGGCCCCGCGAGCGCCAATTCGGTACCGCCGAAGGCGAATCCGAGGGTCGATCCGGATTCTGCCCGGTCGGTGTCGTCGACCATCAGGCCGATGCCGCTGGTCTCGGTGGCACCCCACACCGACCACTGCCGCGCGGCGGGGAACTGCTCGCGCAGCGCCGCGGTGAGCGAGGCGGGCGCCGCGGCGGCGGCCCGCTCGGAGCGATGACAGGCCTTGCTGATCCGCCGGACGCCGCGCCCGGCGTCGCTGCCGACGAGTTCGGGCAGCAGCCCCGCCAGGATGCGCGGGGTGGCCGAGACGGTGTCGATCCGCTCGGCGGCGAGGACATCGGCGAGGCGGTGCGGGCGCGGCGCCAGCACGACGGTGCCGCCGACCGCGAAGGTCGGCAGCAGCTGATCGACGCAGCCGCTGGCGTGCGCCAGGGGCAGCAGCATCAGATTGCGGACACCGTCGGCGGGCAGATCCAGCGCGCCGACCACCGAAGACACCGCCGAGAGCAGGTTCTCGTTGGTCAGCTCCACACCGGTCGGCACCGGCTGCCGTACCGCGGTGCCGGTGTAGCAGAGCAGCGCGGGGTCGGCCAGGGCCGCGCCGTCGTCGATGTAGGCGGCGCTGTCGGGCAGCGGCCCGTCGGGGCCGAGCACGAAATCGGCACTGCTGTCGGCGATCACGCGCTCGGCGATCGCGGCGGGCAGCGTATCGGGGACGAGCACCGGCACGGCGCCGGAGAGCAGCGCGCCGAGGAAGGCCTGCACCCAGCGCGCGCTCGTCGGCATGTGCACCGCGACCCGATCGCCGTAGCCGATGCCGTGATCCTGCAGGCCGCCCGCGATGCGCGAGGCGCTGTGCCACAGTTCGCGGTAGGTCAGGCGCGGGCCGCCGACCTCGACCACCGCCTCGCGGCCGGTGAACGTGTGGACACGCAGATCGAGCAGCTCGGTCAGGGCCGGATTGAGATCGCCGTAGCGCAGGATGCCGTCGGAACCCCTGGTCAGCCGCCCGGCCGCACCCTTGGTGGGGAACTCGATGATGGTCGCGCCCTGCTCGTTCTCGTTCTGACCCATCCCCGACCTCCACGTACGTCGATGCGGTACCGCACCACCGACTATATGACGTGGATCACAGCGCTGTCAGTCACTCGGGCGGGTCATTCGCCGCGATAGGTCGCCTTACCGGGCCCGACCTCGAGGAAACTGCGCACCGCGCCGCGCAGGTCGGCGGTCTCGAACAGCTCGCCGGAGACCTCGGGCGTCACCGAATCCGCGTGCGCCACACCACCGGAGCGCCAGGCCTCGATGATCTGCTTGGTCGCGGCGTGCGCGCGGGTCGGGCCCTCGGCCAGGCGGGTGAGCAGCGCGGTGGTCGCGGCCTCGAGGTCCTCGTGCACGGCGTTGACCACGCCCCACTCGGCCATGGTCGCGGCGTCGTAGAGGTCGCCGGTCATCACGAACTCGCGGGCGCGACCGGAACCGGCGCGCTCGGCCAGGCGCTGCGGGCCGCCCATCGACGGCGTCAGCCCGACGACCGTCTCGACCAGCCCGAACTTGGCCTTCGGCGCGGCCAGGATGATGTCGCAGGCCAGCGAGATTTCGAAGGCCGCGGTGAGGGTGAGCCCGTGCGCGGCGAACACCACCGGGCACGGCAGCGCCTCGAGCGGGTGGATGATCTGGCCGAACAGGTCACGCCACAGCTGCGCCCCCTGCTCGACGCTGAGCCCGTCGAAGACGTTGACGTCGACGCCGCCGGAGACCACCTTGCCCTCGGCCTTGATCAGCACGGCCCGCGGCGGCTGCTTGCTCACGGCGGCGATATCGGCGATCAGCGAGTCCATGAGCGCGCGGTCGAACAGGTTCAGCGGCGGGTGGGCGAGGGTGATGGTGGCGATCTCGGCACCGGCGGCGGTGAACTCGCGGGTGAGGCGGGTCGGGTTCGTTTCACTCATGCCGTCAGCCTAGAACCGGCGGAACGAGACCGCGCCCACACAGCGGAACCAGAGAGGTGTCGGTACTCGTTGGCAAGATGAGCTGTCGGGGACCACGGTGCCCTACAGTTCGTTTCGTCTCAGGCGATGAGGAGGACGACGCCGTGTTCAACAAAGCGATCGAGAAGGCCGTGGTCGATGTACTCGACACCGGTTCGAAACTGCAGGCGCCCGCCGTGCGGCGCTATGTCGAATTCCTGCGTGAGCGTCATCCCGGTGAGAACCCGGCCCAGATCGTGGAGCGGCTGGAGAAGCAGTACCTGCTCGCCGTCACCGGCAGTGGCGCCGCGGTCGGCGCGACCGCCGCCGTGCCCGGTGTCGGCACCCTGGCCGCGCTCGGCGCGGTCGGCGCCGAGACGGCGTTCTTCATGGAGGCCTCGGCCCTGTTCACCCTCGCCGAGGCCTATGTGCACGGCATCGAGCCGGAGGACAAGGAGGCCAGGCGCGCGATGGTGCTGGCCGTCGTCCTCGGTGACGCGGGCATGGCGATCGTGCAGAAGGGCCTCGGCACCTCGTCCAAGAACTGGGCGGGCGCCCTCGCCAACAAGGTCCCCGGCATGGCCGCGATCAACAACCGGCTGCTGCAGCAGTTCATCAAGCGCTTCATCACCAAGCGCGCCGCGCTGATGGCGGGCAAGATCCTGCCCGCGGGCATCGGCGCGGCCATCGGCGGCGCGGGCAACCGCGCGCTGGGCAAGGTGACGATCGACAACGCGCGCAAGGCCTTCGGGCCCGCGCCCGCGGTCTGGCCGACGCCGCTGCACCGGGTGATCGACGCCGACCCGCTGCCCGCCATCGACGCCGCCCCGGCGAAGAAGCCGTGAGCGCGGGCCGCGGCGACGCCGTGCGGGTGCGAGGCGTCGGCAAGCAGTTCGACCTGGTCGACGCCGTGCGCGCGGTCGACTTCGCCGTGGCGGCCGGGACGGTGACCGCGCTCGTCGGCCCGACCGGCGCGGGCAAGTCGACCCTGCTGCGGATGATCCTCGGCCTCCAGCGGCCGAGCAGCGGGACCGTCGAGATCGACCTGCCCGGCTCGGGCCCGCGGCGGATCGGCGCGGTCCTCAATCCACGTGGCCTGCATCCGGCGCGCACCGTCCACGACCATCTGCGGTGCTACGCGCCGGTGGCCGGGGTGTCGCGGCGGCGCGTCGACGCGGTGCTCGGCGAGACCGGGCTCGCGGCGGTGGCCGACACCGTCATCGCCGGGTTGCAGCCGGGTCAGCAGACCCGGCTCGCCCTGGCGACCGCGCTGCTCGCCGATCCCCCGCTGCTGGTGCTCGACGATCCGTTCGTCGGCGCCGAGCCGTTCGAACGCGGCTGGCTGCACGACCTGCTGCGCCGCCACACCGCCCGCGGCGGCACCGTGCTGGTGAGCTCGGACAAGCTCGCCGATGTGGTGGCGAGCGCGGATCAACTGGTGGTGCTGAGCGAGGGCGCTGTCGTCTGGCAGGGCACCCCGACGAAGCTGCGCCGCGGCCATCCCGACCGGCTCGTCGTCGCGGCGTCACCCTCGATCGCGCTGGCCACCGCGCTGGCAGCGCGCGGCTTCACCGACGCCGTGATGCGGCCCGACGGACGCCTCGCGGTCGCCGAGGCGAGCGAAGCGACCATCCGTTCCATCGCCGAGACCGCGCAGGTGCGCATCGCGAGCGTCGTCACCGACCCGATCCACCCCGACCGGGTGCTCGCCTCGCTGACCAAACCGCGCCGCCACCGGCACACCAGGCCGACAACACCGGCGGCTCCCGCCGTGTTCGCCCCGGCCCCGACCTCCCCCGGGATGCCACGATGACCTCCTCCGTGCTGCCCGCCGACCTCGTCCCCGGCATCGAGTCCGAGGCGCGCAAGGTACTCGCCGTGCGCCAGTCCCGGCTCCTGCTCGGCGCACCCGTCGTGCTGGCACTGGTCGCGACGCTGATCACCGGGCTGATGGCCGGACCGATCGATCCGAAGGGCCAGCCCGCCACCGGCGCGGCGACGATCGGGCTCTACCTCGGCCTGATCGCGACCTTCGTGGTGTCCGCGCTGCTCGGCATCGCCGCAACCGGCGGCGAGTACCGCCGCAAGACCATGGCGCTGACCGTGCTGTTCGCGCCGGACCGCGATCGTCTGGTCACCGCCAAATACGTCGCGCTCGCCGGGTACGCGTTCGCGATCGCGCTGGCCGCCGAGCTGGCGAGCCTGCTGGCGCTCGTCGTCGCCGCCCGCGGCAAGTTCGAATTCGGCTGGACCCTGCTCGAGGTGCTCGGCGCCGGTCTGTTGGTGGCCATGTGCTGGGCGGTGCTCGGCGCCGGGATCGGGCTGCTCACCCGCACGGTCAACAGTGCGCTGTGGCTGATCCTCGGCTGGGCGTTCGTGCTGGAACCGCTGGTCTGGCTGGTGGCCAAGGGCTCCGGGGCCGGTGGCTTCGCCGCGGTGCTGCCGGTCGCGGCGACCGTCGCGGGGGTGAGCGCCGGCTCCTTCGCCGAGGCGGAGGTCTTCGCGCCGACTCCCGCCGCGCTGGTGGTGCTGCTGTTGTGGACCGCCGGGGTCGGCGCCGCGGGCTGGTGGGACCTGCGCAGCCGCGACCTGTAGTGCCGGTGGTCGCCACCGAACCCGGCTGGATCCGCCGGCTCTGGCGGCTGAGCCTGGCGTATCCGCGCCTGCTCGCCGGCATCCTCGCCTCGGTGCTCGCCGGTGCCGCGGTGTCGATCGCGGCGCCGCTGGCCACCAAACGCGCTGTCGACGCGGCCGTCGCCGGGGACACCGGCGTGATCGGCACCGCCGCCGCGCTGTTGGCGTTGCTCGCCGTCGGCCGGTTCTTCGTCTCCTTCGCGCGCAGGCTGTGGGCGGGCAAGCTGTCCCTGGAGGTCCAGCACAGCCTGCGGGTCGCGCTGCTGGCCGCGCTGCAGCGCCTCGACGGCGCCGGACAGGACGCCATCCGCACCGGGCAGGTCGTCTCGCGCTCGATCACCGACCTGCAATTGGTGCAGGGCCTGCTGGCGATGGTGCCGTGGTCGGGGCTGGCGGTGCTGCAGTTCGTGCTGTCGGCGGTGGTGATGGTGTGGCTGAGCCCGCCGCTGGCGCTGGCCGCGCTGCTCGTCGCGCCGGCGATGGCCGTGGTGGTGCTGCGGATGCGGCCGCGGCTGTACGCGGCGACCTGGTCCGCCCAGCAGCGCGCGGCCGACCTGGCCGAACATGTCGAACAGACCGTCACCGGGGTGCGGGTGGTGAAGGGCTTCGGGCAGGAGGCCCGGATGGTCGACGTGCTCGAGGACCACAGCCGCCGCCTGTTCGCCGAGCGCCTGCGCGCGGCGCGGATCAACGCCGGGTTCGCCCCGGTCGTCTCGGCGCTGCCGCAGGCCGGACTGGTCGCGGTGATCATCGTCGGCGGCGTGCTGGCCAGGAACGGCGCGATCGGTGTCGGCACCTTCCTCGCCTTCACCGCCTACCTCGCCACCATGACGTCCTCCGCGCGCACGATCACCTCGGTGGTGATCATGGGTCAGCTCACCAAGGCCGCGGTCGACCGCGTCTTCCAGGTGGTCGATGCCGCTCCCGAACTCGTCGATCCCGACCAGCCGGTCGAGCTCCCCGCGGGCCCGCTCGGCATCGAATTCGACGCGGTGAGTTTCGGCTTCGACCCGGACCAACCCGTCCTGCGCGATCTCGACCTGACCGTGCGGCCGGGGGAAACCGTCGCCGTCATCGGACCGGCGGGCTCCGGCAAGTCGACGCTCTCGCTGCTGCTCCCGCGCTTCTACGCGCCCGACGCGGGGCGGATCGGTCTCGTCGGCGCCGACGGCACCCGCGTCGACCTGGCCGACCTGCGCGCCGACGACCTGCGCGGCGCACTCGGCGTGGTCTTCGACGACCCGTTCCTGTTCTCCGACACCATCGCCGCCAATATCGCGCTCGGCAGGCCGGAGGCCACCGACGCCGAGATCGCGGCGGCCGCGGCCGCCGCGGCCGCCGACGAGTTCATCACCGCGCTGCCCGACGGATACGACACCGTCGTCGGTGAGCGCGGGCTCACCCTGTCCGGCGGGCAGCGTCAGCGGATCGCCCTGGCCAGGGTGCTGCTGACCAGGCCGCGCGTGCTCGTCCTCGACGACGCCACCTCCGCCGTCGACGCCGTCACCGAGGCCGAGATCTTCCGCAGGCTGCCCGACCCCGGCGGCCGGACGACCGTGATCCTGGCCCACCGCGAATCGACGCTGGCCCAAGCCGACCGCGTCATCCGGCTGCCCGCGCCCGCCGGCTCGGCCGTGCCCGCCGCGCCGTCGCTCACCAAGCGCCCGGCCGAGGCCGGCCGCCCCAGGTCGATGGCGGCGGCCTCCACCGATCTGAGCGAGACCCCCGAACTCCGCGCCGCCGTCGACGCGCTGCCGCCCGCCACCGAGCAGCCCGGCCTGCCCGGTGACCTGCGCGCACCGCAACCCGACTTCGGCCTGCGCGCGCTGCTGCGCCCGGTCCGCGGCCTGGTGTGGGCGGTGGTGCTGCTGCTCGCGGTCGACGCGCTCATCGGCGTCGCCTTCCCACCGCTGGTCCGCTACGCCATCGACACCGGCGTCACCGCGGGCGACGGCACCGCGCTGGCGGTAGCGGGCGCGCTCGGCATCGGGCTGGTGCTGGCCGGGCTGGCGGTGGGCGCCGCGGTCACCGTGCTCACCGCGCGCACCGGCGAACGGGTGCTGTTCGGGCTGCGGGTCCGCAGCTACGCGCACCTGCAGCGGCTCGGTCTGGATTTCTACGAGCGCGAGCTGTCCGGCCGGATCATGACCAGGATGACCACCGACGTCGACGCCCTGTCGACCTTCCTGCAGACCGGGGTCGCGACGGGTCTGGTCGGTCTGATCACCCTGGTCGGCGTCGCCGTCGGGCTGGTCTTCATCGATGCCGGGCTCGCGCTGGTCGTGCTGGCGACCGTGCCGCCGATGCTGCTGGCCACGCTGGCCTTCCGCCGGGTGTCCTCGGTGGCCTACTCGGTTTCGCGGGAGCGGGTCTCCGCGGTCAACGCCGACTTCCAGGAGAACATCGCGGGCCTGCGCGCGGTGCAGGCCGCCCGCAACGAGCCGACCGCGGCGCGGCGCTTCACCGAGTACTCGCACCGCTACCGCGATGCCCGCATCCGTGCCCAGCGCGCGATCGCGGCCTATTTCTCCTTCGGGCTCGCCTGGGCCGACCTGGCGCTGGCGGTGGTGGTCTATCTCGGGGCCAATGCCGTGGCCGACGGCCGGACGACCGCGGGCACGCTCGTCGCCTTCGTGCTGTACCTGGGTCTGCTGTTCGGTCCGATCCAGGAGCTCTCCCAGGTCTTCGACGGCTACCAGCAGGCCAGGGTCGGCCTGCGCCGCATCGGTGAGCTGCTGCGGACGGAGTCCTCGATCGCGCCGGACGCGCCCGACGCGGTGCCGGTCGACCGGTTCGACGGCGCGGTCGTCTTCGACGACGTCGTCTTCCGCTACCCGGGCGCGGCGAGTCCGGCGCTCGACGGCGTCTCGTTCACCGTCCCCGCCGGTGCGACGCTGGCGCTCGTCGGCGAGACCGGGGCGGGCAAGTCGACGATCGTGAAGCTGCTGGCCCGTCTCTACGACCTGCCCGACGATCCGGCGGCCGGGTCGATCAGGGTCGACGGGGTCGATATTCGTAAATTTCCGCTCACCGACTACCGGCGGCGGCTGGGAATTGTGCCGCAGGAAGCTCACTTGTTCACCGGCGACGTCGCCAGCAACATCGCATTCGGGCAACCTTTCGCCACACCGGCGCAGATCGACGCGGCCGCGCAGAACGTGGGCGCGGCCGAGATGATCGCTGGATTACCGCAAAAAACAAACCAACCAGTCGGCGAACGGGGGCGCGGATTATCGGCCGGGCAACGTCAGCTGATCGCGCTGGCCCGCGCCGAACTCGTCGACCCCGACCTGCTGTTACTCGACGAGGCGACCTCCACCCTCGACCCGGATGCCGAGGCGTCGGTGCTGGTAGCGAGCCGATCGCTGGCGCGCGGCCGGACCACGATCGTGGTCGCGCACCGGCTCGCCACGGCGGCGCGCGCCGAGCTGATCGGCGTCGTCGAGCAGGGCCGGATCGTGGAATTCGGGACGCATCAGGAACTCCTCGCCGCCGGCGGACGTTACGCGCGACTCTGGTCGGCGGCGCGGAAACAGGAGGGAATATTCTCGCCCGGTGACCGGGCTGCTACGCGGAGATCGGGTCAGTAGCAGCGCCACTATGCCCCTGGGCATATGCTCGGTGAGGGCGCATCGGCAGCCATCCGCTGATACCCCTGCCGGGCACGTCACAAACGTCGCAGCGCGAAGAACGAAATGAGGCGAACACCAGCTGTGAGCAGCTCAACTTCCCAGTTCGGACAGAACCAGTGGCTAGTCGACGAGATGTATCAGAAGTTCAAACAGGACCCGTCCTCGGTCGACGCGAGTTGGCACGAGTTCCTCGCGGATTACACCCCGGAGGCGAGCGCCGAATCCGGTAACAGCCAGCCTCCGGCCGCCGCCCCGGCCCCCGCGGCCGCGGCCCCCGCGGCGCCCAAGGTGACCGCGCAGCCGAAGGTTGCCCCGGCTCCCGCGCCGGCCCCGGCTCCCGCGCCGGCCCCGGCCGCCAAGCCCGCGCCCGCGACCACGCGCACCCCGCAGACCACGCCTGCACCGGTGTCCAACGCACCGGCCACCGCGCCCAAGGCCGCCGCCGTCGCCACCGCCGACGAGTCCAAGGTGCTGCGCGGCCCCGCCGCCGCCATCGCGAAGAACATGTCGGCCTCGCTGACCATCCCCACCGCCACCTCGGTGCGCGCGATCCCGGCCAAGCTGATGATCGACAACCGCCTGGTGATCAACAACCACCTGGCCCGCACCCGCGGCGGCAAGATCTCGTTCACCCACCTGCTCGGCTACGCGATCGTGCAGGCGGTCAAGGCGTTCCCGAACATGAACCGCCACTTCGCCGAGGTCGACGGCAAGCCCAACGCGGTCACCCCCGCGCACACCAACCTGGGCCTGGCCATCGACCTCGCGGGCAAGGACGGCAACCGCTCCCTCGTCGTCGCCGCCATCAAGGGCACCGAGGACATGAGCTTCGGCCAGTTCCACTCCGCCTACGAGGACATCGTGCGCCGCGCCCGCGAGGGCAAGCTCGGCGCCGACGACTTCGCCGGCGTGACGATCTCGCTGACCAACCCCGGCACCATCGGCACCGTCCACTCGGTGCCGCGCCTGATGCCCGGCCAGGGCGCGATCATCGGCGCGGGCGCGATGGAGTACCCGGCCGAGTTCCAGGGCATGAGCGACGAGCGCCTCGCCGACATCGGCGTCGGCAAGCTGATGACGCTCACCTCGACCTACGACCACCGCATCATCCAGGGCGCCGAGTCGGGCGACTTCCTGCGCACCATCCACAACCTGCTGATCTCCGACGAGTTCTACGACGAGATCTTCCACGGTCTCGGCGTGCCGTACGAGCCGGTGCGCTGGCGCAAGGACATCGCCGAGCGCGGTGTCGACAAGAGCGCCCGCGTGCTCGAGATGATCGCGGCCTACCGCAACCGCGGTCACCTGATGGCCGACACCGATCCGCTGCGCCTGGTCAAGGACAAGTTCCGCAGCCACCCCGACCTCGATGTCACCCAGCACGGCCTGACGCTGTGGGACCTCGACCGCACCTTCAACGTCGCGGGCTTCCACGGCCAGGAGCGCATGAAGCTGCGCGACGTGCTGTCGATCCTGCGCGACGCCTACTGCCGCCACGTCGGTGTGGAGTACACCCACATCCTCGACGTCGAGCAGCTGCAGTGGATCCAGGACCGGGTCGAGCAGAAGCACGTCAAGCCGACGGTCGCCCAGCAGAAGTACATCCTGAACCGGCTCAACGCGGCCGAGGCGTTCGAGACCTTCCTGCAGACCAAGTACGTCGGTCAGAAGCGGTTCTCGCTCGAGGGCGCCGAAGCCGTCATCCCGATGATGGACGCCACCATCGACCAGTGCGCCGAGCACAACCTCGACGAGGTCGTCATCGGCATGCCGCACCGCGGTCGCCTCAATGTGCTGGCCAACATCGTCGGCAAGCCCTACTCGAAGATCTTCACCGAGTTCGAGGGCAACATGAACCCGGCGGCCACGCACGGCTCCGGTGACGTGAAGTACCACCTCGGCGCCGAGGGCCAGTACCTGCAGATGTTCGGCGACAACGAGATCGCCGTCTCGCTCACCGCCAACCCCTCGCACCTCGAGGCGGTCGACCCGGTGCTCGAGGGTCTGGTGCGCGCCAAGCAGGATCTGCTCGACAAGGGCGACGGCCCCGAGGGCTTCTCGGTCATGCCGCTGATGCTGCACGGTGACGCCGCGTTCGCGGGCCAGGGTGTGGTCGCGGAGACGCTGAACCTGAGCGGCCTGCGCGGTTACCGCGTCGGCGGCACGATCCACATCGTGGTGAACAACCAGATCGGCTTCACCACGGCGCCGGAGAACAGCCGCTCCACCGAGTACTCCACCGACATCGCGAAGTTCATCGGCGCGCCGATCTTCCACGTCAACGGTGACGACCCGGAGGCCTGCGACTGGGTCGCGCGCCTGGCGGTCGACTTCCGGCAGAAGTTCCGCAAGGACGTCGTCATCGACCTCGTCTGCTACCGCCGCCGCGGCCACAACGAGGGCGACGACCCCTCGATGACCCAGCCGGAGATGTACGACGTCATCGACACCAAGCGGTCGGTGCGTAAGGCCTACACCGAATCGCTGATCGGTCGTGGCGACATCTCCATGAAGGAGGCCGAGGACGCGCTGCGCGACTACCAGGGTCAGCTGGAGCGCGTGTTCAACGAGGTCCGCGAGCTGGAGAAGTACGTTCCGGAGCCGTCGGAGTCCGTCGAGGACGACCAGAAGGTCCCCGCCACCGTGCAGACCGCGGTCGACAAGTCGGTCCTGCAGCGCATCGGCGACGCCTTCAACACCCCGCCGGACGGCTTCAACGTGCACCCGCGCGTCAAGCCGGTGCTGGAGAAGCGCCGCGAGATGGCCTACGAGGGCAAGGTCGACTGGGCCTTCGCCGAGCTGCTGGCCTTCGGCACGCTGATCGACCAGGGCCACGACGTGCGCCTGACCGGTCAGGACTCGCGCCGCGGCACCTTCACCCAGCGGCACGCGGTGATCATCGACCGCCTCAACGCCAACGAGTACACCCCGCTGCACAACATCGGCTCGGAGAAGCCCGGTTGGTTCGCGGTGCACGACTCCGCGCTGAGCGAGTACGCCGCGGTCGGCTTCGAGTACGGCTACTCCCTGGGCAACCCGAACGCGCTGGTCCTCTGGGAGGCCCAGTTCGGTGACTTCGTCAACGGCGCGCAGTCGATCATCGACGAGTTCATCTCCTCGGGCGAGGCCAAGTGGGGCCAGCTCTCCGACGTGGTGCTGCTGCTGCCGCACGGCCACGAGGGTCAGGGTCCCGACCACACCTCCGGCCGGATCGAGCGGTTCCTGCAGCTGTGCGCCGAGGGCTCGATGACCGTCGCGGTGCCGTCCACCCCGGCCAACTACTTCCACCTGCTGCGCAGGCACGCGCTCGACGGTATCCGTCGTCCGCTGATCGTCTTCACCCCGAAGTCGATGCTGCGCAACAAAGCCGTGGTGTCCGACATCAAGGACTTCACCGAGTCGAAGTTCCGCTCGGTGTTCGACGAGCCCACCTACGAGCAGGGCATCGGCGACACCGCCAAGGTCAAGCGCATCCTGCTGACCTCGGGCAAGCTCTACTACGAGCTGGCCGCGGAGAAGGCCAAGCACAAGCGCGAGGACGTGGCGATCGTCCGGATCGAACAGCTGTACCCGATCCCGACGTACCGCCTCAACGAGGCACTGGCCAAGTACCCCAACGCGACCGACATCGCGTGGGTCCAGGAGGAGCCCGCCAACCAGGGCGCCTGGCCGTTCTTCGGCCTCAACCTCCCCGATGTCCTCCCCGACCGCCTGGGCAAGCTGCGCCGCATCTCCCGCCGCGCCATGTCGGCCCCCTCCTCGGGTTCGTCGAAGGTGCACGCCGTGGAACAGGCCGAGATCATCGCCGAAGCCTTCGAGCCGACCGCGTAATCTCTTCCCGCACAACGCCCGACGCCGGGTGGATCACACGATCCACCCGGCGTCGGCCGTTTCCGCCGGCTTTCGGGTAGGCCGCGCCGAGAAGTCGCGGTAAGGTGGGCTGGCATGAATCATCTTGGGGGAAAGTAGTTTTCGTCGTCATTCGAGACGTTGAACAGCACCCTGTCGACATGCCACGGACAAGATGTGACAACCCTGGCCGCATTCGGCTCGGGTCTGGCCACCGCCGGGACCCAGTACCTGACATCGGATACAACCACGGCGAACGCGATTTCCGCAGTGAGTGACGGCGCGGCGGCGAGCGTCCCCGGCGGCCCCGGGACGGTGAACAGATTCGCCGGACTCAACTGCCGACACTCACGGCGACCGAGGATGCCCAGCTCACGGTTCGCCAGTTGGTGACCAGCAGCATCGAGGCCCTGTCGCCCTATGACGACAACCTGCGCGAGGCGATCGGCATCAAACCTGCCGCGGACTACCTGACCCCGCTCGCCGCGGACTGGGAGATGCCGCGGACTGGGAGATACTGCAACCACACGGAAATCGGGTCTGCCAACTCGGTATCAACGACTTCGTGTCGGCTCAGAACCTCTCCGGTGGACTCAGCTGGCTGCAGTCCACCTGGTCCGGGACGGCGGCCGAGGCTTTCGCGTCGAGCGCGACCACTCTCAGGCAAGCGATGTCGACGCGCAGTGACGACCTGGACGCGGTGTCGAAGATCGTCCGAAACGGCGGCGCCTACCTCGAGCGCCTGGTCTACAACCAGGCGGTGGGGCTCAGCAGCGCCCTCACGCAGCCGATGACCTTTCTGGACATCACGCTGCCGTTGTCGCATTGGGCATTGATGATCAACGGACCGATGCGCGAGTCGTTCCGAACAGAAATCGCTGCCGCCGTCGACGCGATGAAGACATCCGCGAAGACGAGAAGGAATGCGATAACCACAGCGGTGGAGCGGATCTCCCAAGCGATGGATTACTCGCCCGGTCGGGCGAGCCCGACGTACAACCCGAACGAGTTCGAGATCCCGGACAAGGTGGCTGCCGACGTGGGGACGCGGCGATACGGGCTCGACAACAACGTGTGGTGGGAGCACCAATCCGCCATGCTCCACTGGAGTGGATCGCTGTGAGCCGGGTCTTGCGTCAGCGCATCGTCTCGGGCGCTCCCACGTGCCTGCTGGCATGGCTGGTCGTCGGCTGTTCCGGAGGTGACTTCGACGACTTGCAGAACCTGGCTTCGTGCGGGGAGTTCGTGTTTCCGGAGGAAGCGAAGGTGATCTGGTTTCACGAGAACACGACGTTCGGTGACTCGCTGCTGGACGCGGTGGTCGAGATATCCGCGAGTGCGGTTCCGGAATTCAAGCAGCGGTCGCAGCTGAACGAGTTCGCACCGGGGGTGCCCAAGTACTGGCGTCAGACGTGGAGTGACATCGGCGAGGCGCAGTCGCTGGCGCAGGATGCCGGGAACGAACACCTGGTTGAGCTGAACCAGAGCCCGACCAGGTGGGTCGTCATCCACGATTCCGGCGAGAAGAGGCAGCTCTTCCTCCGGGCGGGATGCTGAGAGGTCTCGAGACACGCTGTGGCGGGGGTGGATCCGGTCCGGATCCACCCCCGCGATCTTTGCTACGCGTTCAGGGTCATCCAGGCCTTGCCCGAGAGTTGTTCCAGGTCATGGTGGTTGGGGTAGGTGTCGGAGGTGGCGACGATCGTCGCTTCGACGCGGCCGGGGCCGGGGGCCATGCCCATGCCGGTGATCACGCCGTCGGGGGCGTGTTCGACGACGCCGTTGCCGTCGACCTTGTGGGACTGGCCGTTGGCGACGCCGGTGTCGAGGTTCTTCCACCGGACCGAGACGCGATAGCCCTCACAACTCTGGCCGGTCTGGACGATCTTCACCCGCACCCCGAGCTGCCCCGCCTGGGGCTGGGGCACCGTCTCCGCGTTGATGATGGCCGCGCAGCCGATGCCCGGTGTCCTGGCGAGGGTCGGGTTGAACTGGACGACTTGGTCGGACGGCAAGGCCGCCGCTGGACTGCTGAACCCGACGAGCGCGGCAACGGCCGCTGCGGCGGCCACCCCGACCTGAACCGAAACCCGTTGTCCTTGTGTGCTTTTCAGACTCATGCTCCGGATTTCGCGACTCGCCCGGAGATCGTTAACCACCGTAATGGTCTCAATGCGGCAACGGGGTCGTGGAGACCTGGGTCACAGAGTTCTCTCAACCGTGCGGCACACTTCTCACACGGTCGGCGAGTAACCTCCGCCGGGACTCTCGGATCTGGAGGCACAAGTGAGCGGACGTAACGGATTCCTGTTGCTCGGCGGGATCTCGTCGGTCGGCGCGGGGGCGGTGCACTTCCTCGCCGCCGGAATGCACACCGACCACGCCACACTGGCGCGCCTGATGGTCGTGCTCGCGGCGATCCAGTGCGCCACCGGGCTGGCGGTGCTGCTGAGCGAGCGCAAGGCCATCGCGTGGGCGCTGGTCGCGGTGAACGCGTTCGCGGTGGCGGTCTGGGCATTCACCCGTTTCGCCGACGTCTCGCTGGTCACCGCCCTGACCGCGGAGGCGCCCGGTGTCGCCGACACCGCCTGCGCCGCCCTCGGCGCGCTGGCGGTGATCGCCGCGGGCGTCGCGCTGCTGCGTCCCGGCGCCACCCTGCCACCCCTGCGGTCCGGGATCGCGGCGGGCGCGGTCGGTGTGCTCGCACTGGCGGCGATGCTCAACGGCGTCGGGCACGTGCACAGTCACGGCGGCGACGAGCACGCGGCGGACGGCGGTCACTCGCATGCCGGGGGCGACGATCATGCCGACACGGGCGACGCCTGGCCACGGCCTTTCGACCCCACGCAGCCGATCGACGTCGCCGGCGTCCCCGGCGTCACCGCCGAGCAGCAGCAGCGCGCGACCGCCCTGATCCGGACCACCCTCGACAAGCTGCCCGCGTTCGCCGATGTCAGCACCATCGGCGCGCTCGGCTTCCGCTCGATCGGCGACGCCGCCACCGGCTACGAGCACTACATCAACACCGGCTACATCCGCGACGACAGCTTCCTCGACGCCACCCGCCCGGAGTCACTGGTCTACCGGGTCAACGGGCAGAACCGCACCCTGGTCTCGGCCATGTACATCGCGAAGGGCAAGAAGATCGACGACCCCGCGCTCACCGACTACGCCGGTTCACTGATGCAGTGGCACGTCCACGACAACCTGTGCTGGAAGGCCGGCGACAACGGCCCGCAGGTCGCGGGAGTCACCGACGCGCAGGGCAACTGCCCGCCGAACTCGATCAATCCCGGGTCGGGCAATCCGATGGTGCACGTCTGGATCGCCCCGCACGAATGCGGCCCGTTCGCGGCGCTGGAAGGCCACGGCGCCGGGCAGACGGCCACCGACGGTCGGCGCACCGACACGTGCGGCCACAGCCACGGTGGCGGACACAAGTAACGGCATACGGCCCGGACGCCGCCGTGCCGGGAGGCTCAGCTCGGCCGCACCCAGCGACGCAACGCATCGATCGTCGTCTCCGGAGAGGTGTTGAAGCAGAATCGGATTCCCGGCACCAGCTCGGCGGTGACGTTGATCAGCCGCTCGAACAGCAGCGTGTGCTCGGGTGCCATCCGCACGCCGGCGCCGATCATCGCGACACGGAATCCCCCGCCCGCCACACACGCACGCAGCTGTGTCTCCGCCGCGTCGGGGTCGGCGGGCAGCTGACAGCTGACGAGGTCGAACCCGGCTGCCCGCAAGGCGGTTTCGCCCGCGGCGATGCGGGCGGTCAGGGTCGCCTCGTCGAGCCCTGGATAGCGGGAGTAGTCGACGGCGCTGGGGTGCAGGCCGATCGATAGCACCGTGTTCGGATTCTGTTCTGCCACTGTGTCCTCCATTCTCATCAGCGATACGGCGATGCCCACGCTCGCGAGCAGCGCCGCGAGCAGGAAGCCTGCCTTCACCACGGTGCGGCGCCCGCGCGGTCGAAGAAGCCGCCGCTCGGCCCGTCACGGTCGACGGTCGCCATCGCCACGATCGCATCGGTGCCCTCGGTGACGGTCTGGAATCCACTGTGCCCGTTGAGGTCGGTCGCGGTGTAGCCGGGATCGACGGCATTGACCTTCATGGTGTCGAGCTCGCTCGCGTACATGACGGTGAGCATGTTCAGCGCCGCTTTGGTGCTCGGATAGCCGAGGGCCGGTGGCAGCAGGCCGGCCCACTTCGGATCGGTGATGGTCGCGATCGAGCCGATGCCGCTGGAGACCATCACGATCCGCGGCTGCTCCGACAACCGGAGCAGCGGCAGGAACGCGTTGGTCACCCGGATCGGGCCGAAGACGTTGGTCTCGAACACCTCGCGCAGGTCGTCGGGCCCGGTGCCGCTCGGTGCCGTGCGCGGGCCCCCGATACCCGCGTTGTTGATCAGGACATCGAGGCGGCCCCCCTCGGCGCGCACGCTGGCCGCGGCGGCGGCGACGGAGCCGTCGGAGGTCACGTCCAGCGCGACGAAGCGGACATCGAGCCCGGCCGCGGCGAAATCGGCGGCCGCCGCCTCGCCCCGGCCCTTGTCGCGAGCGGCGAGAAATACCCGCCAGCCCGAGCCCGCGAGCCGGCGCACGGTTTCCCGGCCGAGTCCCTTGTTGCCCCCGGTCACCAGGGCGATCGTCTGTGTCATGCACCCAGGTTCGCGCTGAGCGCGGCTCCGCTCCAGTGCCGGTGTGGCATAGGACGGGCGGTACCAGGGCCTAGCGCGCGAGAACCGCCGGTTCGGAGCCGTCCCGCGCGGCGGCGACGCGAATGCCGCGCAGCAGCAGGAGCGCCGCGATCACCACCACCGGGCCCGGCGTCGGCTCGACGATGACGGCGCACACCACGCCCCAGCCGAGCACGGCCCACGCGAGGAACTCGGGCGGCACGATGCCGCGCCGGTCCATCCACACGATGAGCGCGCCGACCAGCAGCAGCGGCCAGCCGAAGCCGGCGGGGTTGGCCCAGAAGCTGTTGGCGGCGCGGGTGTCCTCCCACCAGTGACCCCAGAGCTCGAGGGTCAGCCACTCGTCGAAGGAGGACGCGCTGATCAGCAACCCGAGCGTGAGATGTCCACCGCCGATGATCGCCAGAATCCAGCCAGCCCACCGGATCATCCGCTGTCTGCCCTGCTCCATCATGAGCCCCTCACATCTATACGGAAGCGTATAACTCGCAGCGTACCGCTCATGTATACGAATGCGTATGGATGTGCGGGTATGGACTGCGCCACAGGGAGTGGGATCGGCGGTACCACCCCGGGCACGCGAACCTGCGGCACCATGGAGGACGTGGACAGAGCGGAATTGGCGACGGTGCTGCGCGGCGCGCGGTCCCGGCTCACCCCCGCCGACGCGGGGCTGCCCGCCGGCGCGCGCAGACAGGTGCCCGGGTTGCGGCGCGAGGAGGTCGCGAGCCTGGCGGGCGTGAGCGTCGACTACATCGTGCGCCTGGAGCAGGGGCGCGGGCCCAAGCCGTCGGATCAGGTTCTGGGCGCGCTGACCAGGGCGCTGCGGCTCACCGATGTCGATCGGGATCTGGTCTATCGGCTCGCCGGGTCCGAACCCCCGCTGGCAGGGCGGATTCCGCTGGTGATCCGCCCGAGCGTGCAGCGACTGCTGGACCGGCTGGCCGATCTGCCGGTCCTGGTCCTCTCCGCGAAATCCGACATCCTGGCCTGGAATCCCTTGTCGGCGGCGCTACTCGGTGATTTCTCGGCCATTCCGCCTGCGCGGCGCAACATCATGTGGCAGCGCTTCCTCGGCACGGGCATGGGCCGCGTCGTCATGACCCCCGAGGAGGCCGCCAGCAATGCCGCCGCCTGCGTCGGCTGCCTGCGCGCGGTCAAGGCGAACTATCCGGACGACCCCGACCTGACCCGCCTGATCACCGAACTACGCACCGGCAGCGAGGAATTCGAGTCCCACTGGCGCGCGGGCCGCTCCAGCGTAATGCACAGCCTCACCAAAACCATCGCCCACCCCGACCTGGGCACCCTCACCCTCGACTGCGACGCCATGCACGTCCCCGACACCGACCAGACCATCATCATCTACTCAGCACCCCCGAACACCCCCACCGCGACAGCCCTCGACCTCCTCCGCGTCACCGGCCTGGAATCCTTCGATCCGACCTAGCCGATCCACTCGCCTCATATTACGAATCATTGACATTAGCCCTGGACGAGTTCGGACATCGCGAGATTGATGACCGCCTTTTTGGTCGGTAGCCCGGTCAGGCGCAGGGCCTCGGCGAGTAACTCGTCCGGGATCTCCACCGTCGTCGCCATCGTGCCTCCATATTCCGGTTCCCCGATATTCAAAAGCGCCACGACGCCACCGTCGTCCACAACGACGCCGACTTCGTGACGATCGCGCGCGCCCTTCCCGAATTCCGCCAGCGACGAATCACGCCCAGCTGAATATCGGGTGATCTCGTTGCGGGCGCGGGATATGGTGCGTGCTTCGATGAGGGAGGAACCATGAGCGCACCGCGGACGACGACACTATGGCGGCCGACGGGGCCGACGGAGTTGGCGCTGGTCGCCGAATCCGGCTGGCGGACTTGGCCTTCGCGGTTGCCCGATCAGCCCATCTTCTATCCGGTGCTCAATGAGGCGTACGCGGTCTTGATCGCGCGGGACTGGAATGTCGCGGCGTCCGGGGCCGGGTATGTGACGCGGTTCGAGGTGCGCACGGACTTTCTCGACAACTACGAGGTCCAGCAGGCCGGTGGGCGCGAGATCCTCGAATATTGGATTCCCGCCGAGGATCTCGCGCAGTTCAACCGGAACATCGTCGGCACGATCGAGGTGGTGCGGCGGTTCCCGGAGGACGCGCCGGTGCCCGGCTGATCAGGCTCAGGAGGAGACGCCTGCTCCCTGTCCGTCGCGGAGGGCGGCGACCGCCCGCGCGGTCTCGGCCATCACCAGTTCGGCGTTGATCTGCGCACCGGCCATGGCGCCCGCCGCAGCCGCCGCGCCGACCTGTGCCGATGGGTCGGTGGCGTTGCCGGCGATCCAGACGCCGGGGACCGCGGTGCGGCCGGCCGGGTCGGCGGGGATGTGGTCGCCCATACCGGACGGGTGCGGCTCGGGGGTGAGGCCGAGGTCGGTGAGGAAGGTGGCGCGGGTATTCATGCGTGGAGCGACCACGAGGGCATCGCGGGCGATCGTGGTGCCGTCGGCGAGCCGGACACCGGACAACGCGCCCTCGGTGGACAGCACCTCGATCACCTCGCCGTCGACGATCGAGATACCCCGGGCCACCAGCTTTTCCGCGTCATCGGCCGACAGCGCGGGCGCGGTGTGGGTGAGGAACACGATGTCGTCGCTGAGCTGACTGAACAGCAGCGCCTGGTGCACCGACATCGGGCCGCCCGCCAGGATGGCGATGCGCTGGTCGCGCACCTCCCAGCCGTGGCAGTACGGGCAGTGCAGGACGCCGTGGCCCCATTGTTCGCGCAGGCCGGTGACGTCGGGGAGTTCGTCGGCGAGGCCGGTGGTGACGAGGATGCGGCGCGCGGTCACCGTGCGGCCGTCGTCCAGCGTCACCCGGAACTCCGGCGCAGAGGCGCGGACCGAGTCGATGGTCGGCACACCGTCGGCCCCGCGCCCGGTCCCGCCCGCGACCGACCCGGAGTCCGAATCAGTCTCGCCACCAACCGTTTCCGCGAGGTGCTCGACCGTGACGACGCGCCCCGACACCACATGCCCGCCATAGCCGCGCACCTCGGCACGTCCCCTCTCGAGCAGTTCCAGCGGCGGCATCCCCTCGCGCGCCAGCAATCCGTGCACCCCGTCGGCCGGTGCGTTGCGCGGCGACCCGGCATCGATCACGGCGACCGAGCGGCGGGAGCGGGCGAGCATGAGAGCCCCGTTCAGTCCGGCCGCCCCGCCGCCGAGCACCACCACATCGTAGGTTTCGTTCAACTCAGTCATCTCGACCTCCTTCGCGATCCACCCTGCGCCCCCAACCCGCGCAATGGCAACTTCCTTTGCCGATATGGCAAACTGTCCAGCATGGACGACCTCGAACAGGCACTCGACGCGGTCGGCCCCCGGCTGCGCACGCTGCGCAAACAGCGGCAGACCACCCTGGCCGACCTGGCGGCCGAGACCGGCATCTCGGTGAGCACCCTGTCGCGCCTGGAGTCCGGCGACCGCAAACCCACCCTCGAACTGCTGCTGCCCCTGGCCAAGGCGCACGGCGTGACCCTCGACGAACTCGTCGACGCCCCGCAGACCGGCGACCCCCGCATCCACCTGCGCCCGGTCACCCGATTCGGGATGACCATGCTCCCGCTCACCAAACGCGCGGGCGGCATCCAGGCCTTCAAAATGATCATCGCCCCCAACGCCCGCACCACCCCCGAGCCGAAGGTGCACGAGGGCTACGAATGGCTCTACGTCCTCAACGGCCGCCTGCGCCTGGTCCTCGGTGACAACGACATCGTCCTCACCCCCGGCGAGGCCGCCGAATTCGACACCCACGTCCCGCACTGGTTCGGCACCGCCGACGACAACCCCGTCGAATTCCTCAGCCTCTTCGGCAAACAGGGCGAACGAGCCCACCTGCGCGCCCGCCCCAAAGGCTCCGACTGAATCACCGATCCTGGGCTAGTATCGCTCTGAGATCCATGGGGGTGGGCCAATGTCAGTGCGATACACCATTATTCGAACCTGCCTTCGCAGGCCCGTATCCGGCGCGCCACCGCGTCGCCCGGCGGGCCGATCAGCCTCGGAGGCACTGTGAACAACGTAGCGGTCGACACATCCCGGCTCGCCGGATTCAAGCTCGACCTGCAGGACATCGCGGCGAACGCCTCGTCGAACGCCGCCCGCTTCAACTCCGCGATCGCCCTGCCGACCGGCGCGTCGGGACTGCTCGCGACTCTCGCGGCGCCGCTGGAGAAGTTCCGCGGCGCGCATTCCTCGGCGCTGCAAGCCGATACGACCACGATGGACACCCTCGGCACCGGTCTGTCCACCGCGGCGAGCTCCTACCAGTCGACGGACGACGGCACCGCCGCGGCACTCGCGGCGACCACCGACTCCGCCGCGGGCACGTCCGGACCGACCGGCACGACCCGGTACGGCGGCATGCAACTACCCAGCCTGCCCGAGGTCGCCGACGACCAGTTCACCCTGAAACAGCTGGTGACCTCGACCATCGCGCAGCTGTCGCCCTACGACGAGCCGCTGAGCGTCGCGCTGGGCGTCAAGCCCACCGAGGAGTACCTCACGCCGCTGCTCGGCGACTGGGAATCACTCGAGACCATCGGCAGACGAATCGCCATGCTGGGCACCAATGATTATGTCGCCGCCCAGAACGTCAGCAACGGATCGAACTGGCTGACGTCGGACTGGTCCGGCGAGGCGGCTCAGTCGTTTGCCGCCACATCGAGCACACTCGGGCAAACGATGAGCGTGCGCAGCACCGACCTGGAGAGTACGGCGAAGATCGTGGAGAACGGCGCCTTATGTTTGGCGCGGCTCGTCTATAACCAGGTTATGGATCTCACGGGTCGGATTCTAAGTAGCGTTGCCTACCAGGACGCGTCGTTCCCGCTCGGTGCCTGGGCCAGACAGATCAACAACCCGATGCCCGCTGGACTCAAGACCCAGATCAGCATGGAGGCAGATGAATTGAAGGTGGCCGCCGATGCTCGCAGTGACGCGATCACCAGTGTGATCGACAGACTGTCGGCCGCCTTGGACTATTCGCAGGGACGTACCGCCCCTGTCTACAACGTAGGCGATTTCGAAGTTCCCGAGAAGGTGGAGGCAGCCCCGGGTTCGAGAAGGTACGGCATCGGGAACACCGTGTGGTGGGAGGACGGCAACGACATCCGGGCCTGAGACCGCCGACTATCAGGATCGGACACCTCTAAAGCAAGTGATATCTCCACGAGACCTAGGACTCAGATGGCACCACAAATCCCTCCGATGCCTCCACCACCAGCCACAGATCCTGGAGCCGGAGTGCACGGCTCACAACGCATTCTCAGCAGGCTCGACGACCTGATGTACTTCCGTTTCGCATGGGATGCGCAGTTGGCCGCCGATTTTGCTGGGCTGCACAATGCAGCTCGGGGGATGCGCCACTATCTCGGAAACCGCGGTGATGACATGTGGATCAACCCCACATTGGTCATGCAGGATGTTCCCAGCGTGAAAGCCCACGTCGACAAAGTCGTCACTACCGCAATAACGAGACTCGCCAACAACCCGGCCAATCACAACAAATCGATGGAGTTCACCTCCGATTGGGTCGATTACGCGATCCCACAGGACGAAAGCCAGGACTGGTTCCTCGGCATGGCCGCCGTCGAGGTATCTGTAACCGGGATCGTCACCATCTCACAATCGAACGCCAGCCAACCTCATATAGCAATGCAATACATGGTGCACATGTTCGACAGGTACAACTGGGATGGTGACAAAAGTACCGTAATTGCCGGGGTCACTGTCACCGATGCACAGCTTGGTTCGCTCCACACAGCCGGGCTGGCCAAGGAATTCAACCAATTCGGCTCATCAACGATATACACATTTGAGGGAGAACTTCCCCAGGAGGGGAGCCTGAACCTTCCTCCGAGCAGGTAGTACCGTCAGACACGCATGACCTCACGGAAGGACGGCGATGGCACATCGCGCAAGAACAATCCGATCCGGGTTCGCGGCTATCGCAATTGCAGCAGTCGTCGGCACAACCGGTTGCAGCTGGGTCGACCATCGGACACCTGCCGACGGAGCAGACGCACCACAGGGCGCCGCTTTGACACAGGCGGCCCTCGATTTCGGCGACTGGCATCTACCACCAGACGCAAAAGTTCTGCTCGCCCGGGACGACTATCACCGCGATCCGAATTACAAACTTGCAGTTGAGGTCTCACCCGACGGCTTGACTAGGATGCTGAACGAGTCCAACTTCTCCACACTATTCAACGAAGGCTTCCCGGTGTACAACGATGAAACTATCGCGGGGCCACCGCTTTCGACTTCTCCGCACGTCAAGGAGGCCCAGGACATCTTCGTATCAAAGGAAGGCGATTCGATGATTCGGGCAGTCGTCGTCGACGAGCGCACACCCGAACTCCGCATCGTGCACATAGAGTTCCGCGGGCAGTAGCCGCGGAACTCAGCCCTGCAGAGCGGCGATGAGAGCCGGGCTCAGGGCGAGCGCCGGGAGCGATTCGACCAGCAGGTCGACCAATTGCTCACGGGTGATGGGCTTTTCGGTCATCCAGGTGAGGATGGTCTCCTCGACGAAGGCGATCCAGCCGCGGATGGCGAGGGTGAGGCGGGCGAGGTCGGGGTCGTCGGGGGGCAGCGGGAGTTCGCTGACGATGAGATCGGCGATGGCGGCGCGGGTTTCGTTGACGTAGCCGACCATGTCGGGGGTGACGCTGGCGGGGCCGCGCAGCACCGAGCGATAGGACGCCGAGTGCTCGGTGGCGTAGTCGACGAAACGCTCGATCGAATCGCGCAGCATGTCGAACAGCGACAGTTCGCGGTTGGGCATGACGGCGTGGAAGAACTCGGTGCTCACGTGGCGGGCGATCGCCTCGTGGAACTCCTGCTTGGACGCGAAATAGTGGAACAGCAGCCCACGCGAGATGCCCGCCTGCTTGGCGATGTCGTCGACCGAGACCTCTTCGAGCGGCCGTTCGGCCAGCATCTCGGCGCCGAGGTGGATCAGCTGCAGCCGCCGCTCCTCGGGGCTGAGCCGGACCCGCTTGGTCGCTCCCGAACTCCTGATACTCACATCGACCATCCTAGCCACTACTGAACCCTGCTCAATAGCTGTTGACTCCGTCTCAATAGCGACGTAGTCTGGGTTACATGAGTCGCAAGGTTACAGACAAAGCTGTCGAAAACCGCGCCGCGCGCCACTTCGAGACGATCATCGTCGGCAGCGGGTTCGCGGGCCTCGGTATGGCCATCCGCCTGCATCAGCAGGGTCGCGATGATTTCCTCGTCCTCGAGCGCGGCAGCGATGTCGGCGGCACCTGGCGGGACAACACCTACCCCGGCGCCGCCTGCGACGTGCCCTCGCACCTGTACTCGTACTCCTTCGCGCTGAACCCGGACTGGTCGCGCTCGTTCTCCAAGCAGGGCGAGATCCAGGCCTACATCCGCAAGGTCGCCGAGCAGAACGACGTGCTCGACAAGCACCTGTTCGACTGCGACGTGCTCGGCATGCGCTGGAACGCCGAGACCAACCGCTGGGACATCACCACCAGCAAGGGCGACTTCACCGCCCACACCGTCGTGTCCGCGGTGGGCGCGCTGTGCGAGCCCTCGCTGCCCGACATCAAGGGCATCAACGACTTCGCGGGCGACATCTTCCACTCGGCCCGCTGGGACCACGATGTCGAACTCGCAGGCAAGCGCGTCGCGGTGATCGGCACCGGCGCCTCGGCCATCCAGATCGTGCCCGCCATCGCGGGCGAGGTCGCCCACCTCGACCTGTACCAGCGCACCGCGCCGTGGCTGCTGCCCCGCATGGACCGCCCGTACCTGCTGCCGGAGCGCCTGGCGTTCAAGTACCTCCCCGGCGTGCAGCGCCTGTCCCGCGCGGCCATCTACGCCGCCCGCGAGACCCAGGTCGTCGGCCTGGCCAAGTACCCCGCGCTGATGAAGATCTTCGAGGCCATCTCGCGCGGCAAGCTGCTCGCCGAGGTCCGCGACCCGGTCAAGCGCGCCAAGGTGACCCCGAACTACCGCATCGGCTGCAAGCGCATGCTGATCTCGAACGAGTACTACCCGGCGATCGACCGCGACAACGTCGAGGTGGTCACCGACGGGATCGCCGAGGTCAAGGCCGGTTCGATCGTGACGAAGGACGGCACGGAGCGCGAGATCGACGCGCTGATCGTGGCGACCGGCTTCCACGTCACCGACTCCCCCGCGTTCGAGACGATCGTCGGCCGCACCGGCCAGACCCTGTCCGAGCAGTTCGACGAGGTCGGCCAGCGTGGCTACAAGGGCTCGGCCATCGAGAACTTCCCGAACATGTTCTTCCTGCTCGGCCCGAACGTCGGCCTCGGCCACACCTCGATGGTGTACATGATCGAGTCGCAGATCAACTACGTCGCCGACGCGCTGGCCACCATCGAGGCGAAGCGCCTGCAGACCGTCGAGGTCAGCCCCGAGGCGGTGCGCGTGTACAACCGCGAGCTGCAGGAGAAGATGGCGAGCAGCGTCTGGATGAACGGCGGCTGCGCCAGCTGGTACCTGGACAAGCACGGCAACAACACCACGCTGTGGCCGGACTTCACCTTCCAGTTCCGTAGGCTGACCAAGAATTTCGACGTCGCGGCCTACAACACGACCTCCTCGACCGACTCCGACACCGAACTGAAAGTGGTGGCAGCACAGTGAGCAAAGATGCTTACTTCACGAACAAGGTCTGTGTGATCACGGGCGCGGGCTCCGGCATCGGTCGCGCGCTGGCCGAGAACCTGGCTCGCCGTGGCGCCAAGCTGGCGCTGTCCGACATCGACGCCGAGGGCCTGGCCGAGACCGTGCGCATCGTCGAGAGGCTCGGCGCGCAGGTGAAGGCGGATCGGCTCAATGTCGCCGAGCGCGAGGCGTTCCTGCTCTACGCCGACTCGGTGAAGGCGCATTTCGGTGTCGTGCACCAGATCTACAACAACGCGGGCATCGCCTACCACGGTGACGTGGTCAAGACCGATTTCAAAGACATCGAACGCATCATGGATGTCGACTTCTGGGGTGTCGTCAACGGCACCAAGGCGTTCCTGCCGATGCTGATCGAGTCCGGTGACGGCCACGTCGTCAACGTGTCGAGCCTGTTCGGCCTGGTCACCGTGCCCGGCCAGGCGGCCTACAACTCGGCCAAGTTCGCCGTGCGCGGCTTCACCGAGGCGCTGTACCAGGAGATGAAGATCTCGAAGGCGCCGGTCAAGGTGACCTGCGTGCACCCGGGCGGCATCAAGACCGCGGTGGCCCGCAACGCCACCTACGCCGAGGGCATCGACGGCGCCAACACCGCCTCGCTGTTCGACAAGTACCTGGCGATCCACAGCCCGGAGATGGCCGCGCAGACCATCACCGAGGGGGTGCGCAAGGGTCACGCGCGCGTGCTGATCGGCTGGGAGGCCAAGGTGCTCGACGTGAGCGTGCGCTTCCTCGCCTCGGGCTACAACCGGATCTCGGCCGTGGTCAACGGCCGCTTCATGCCGCACTGAGATTCGGGAAACGCCATGCGCGAGTTCAAGATTCCGCTGCCGGTCGCCCGCGTGCTGCTCGACCCGATCTTCCGGGTCACGCTGAACGCGCGGCTGCCGTTGGCCGTGCAGCGCGCCCTGCTCGACGCGGCCTCCCTGATGCAGCTGGTGCCCGACGGTTCCGTCGTGCAACACCTGCAGCTGGGCGGCCGCCCGGCCGAGCGCGTGATCGCCGAGACGGCCATCCCCGGTTCGCGTACCGGGGCCGTACCGCCGGAGCGCGCCGCGGGCGCGGTGCTGTACCTGCACGGCGGCGGCTATGTGGTCGGCTCGCTGACCACGCACCGGTCGCTGGTGGCCCGGCTGGCCAGGGAGACCGCCTGCGCGGTGTACTCGCTGGACTACCGGCTGGCGCCGGAGCATCCGTTCCCGGCCGGCCTCGACGACGCCGAGGCCGCGTTCCTGGATCTGGTGCACAACGTCGGCTACCGGCCCGAGCAGATCAGCCTGGCCGGTGACTCGGCGGGCGGCGGACTCGCGCTCGCGCTGGCCCAGCGCCTGATCGAACGACATGCCATGACCCCGGCCGCACTGGGGCTCATCGCGCCCTGGGTCGACCCGACACAGGTGCCGGCCAAGTCGCGCGATCTGGTGATCAACCGGGCCTGGTCGCAGGCGTGCGCCGCGCACTACCTCGGCGACGCCGCCGCGACCGAACCGGGCTACGCCCCGCTCACGGGGAACCTGATCGGGCTGCCTCCCACCTACGTCCAGGTCGATGTGAGCGAACTTTTACACGATCAGTGCCGGCGACTCGTCGCGGCGCTGCGTGGCGCCGGCGTGCACGTGCGCTTCACCGAAACCCGCGGCCTGTGGCATGTCGCGCAACTGCAAGCCGCGCTGGTCACCGAGGCCGCGCTGGCACTCAGCGAACTCGCGGAATTCCTGCGAGAAGCAATACAGCCGGTATCGATCGACGATTTACGATAAGGCCTGGTGAAGGTCATTTCGGGCGGCGATATCGCGACCCGCGCGAACGTGTCGTAGATTACTGGCGAGTAGAACCCACTGGAAGGGCACTGATGCGAGAGTTCGAAGTTCCGGCTTCCTACACCATCCCGGACAACGCGAACAATTCCGACAACGTCTTCCGCTTCGGCGAGGAGTCACCGAACACGGTCTTGTTCAACGTCCCGAACGGCAGCGGCGGCTGGAACGACGTCACGGCGAAGGAGTTCGCGAAGGCCGTCACCGGCGTCGCCAAGGGCCTCATCGCCAGCGGCGTCGAGCTGGGCGACCGGGTCGCGATCATGGCGGCGACGCGGTACGAGTGGACGCTGCTCGACTTCGCGATCTGGGCCGCCGGTGGCGTCACCGTCGCGATCTACGACAGCTCGGCCGCCGAGCAGGCCAAGTGGATCCTGCAGGACTCCGAGACCAAGCTGCTGGTCGTCGAGAACGACAAGCACCGCGCCACCATCGAGGAGATCGAGGCCGGCTCGCTGCCCGCGCTCACCGAGACCCTGCAGATCGACAAGGGCGCGATCGAGGAGATCACCAAGCGCGGCGCCGACCTGGACGACTCGGTCGTGCACGATCGCCGCAAGCAGGTCGGCGCGGCCTCCCCGGCCACCCTGATCTACACCTCGGGCACCACCGGCAAGCCCAAGGGCGTGCAGCTCACCCACGCCAACCTGTGGGCCGAGTCGCGCTCGGGCGGCATCGAGCTGTCGGCGTTCGTCACCGAGGGCCAGAAGACCCTGCTGTTCCTGCCGCTGGCGCACGTGTTCGCCCGCGCGGTGGCGCTGATCGCCTTCGATTCCAAGGTGACCATCCGCCACTCCTCCGACTGGACGACCCTGGTCGAGCAGTTCGGTGAGTTCAAGCCGGACTTCATCCTCTCGGTGCCCCGCGTGTTCGAGAAGGTGTTCAACTCCGCCAAGCAGAAGGCGCACGACGGCGGCAAGGGCAAGATCTTCGACGCGGCCGCCGAGACCGCCATCGCCTACAGCGAGGCGCTCGAAAAGGGCGGACCGGATCTGATCCTGAAGCTCAAGCACTTCGTGTTCGACAAGCTGGTCTACAGCAAGCTGCGCGCCGCTCTCGGTGGGCAGTGCCTGGCCGCTGTCTCCGGTGGCGGCCCCCTCGGCGCGCGCCTGGGCCACTTCTTCCGTGGCGTCGGCGTCACCATCTACGAGGGCTACGGCCTGACCGAGACCACCGCCGCGTTCAGCGTGAACACCCCCCAGCACATCCGGGTGGGTTCGGTGGGCCGCCCGATCCAGGGCCACGCCGCCAAGATCGCCGACGACGGCGAGCTGCTGCTCAAGGGCTCGGTCGTGTTCGGCGGCTACTGGGGCAACGACGAGGCCACCGCCGAGGCGTTCGAGGACGGCTGGTTCAAGACCGGCGACCTCGGCGCGATCGACGCCGACGGCTTCATCACCATCACCGGCCGCAAGAAGGAGATCCTGGTCACCGCGGGCGGCAAGAACGTCTCTCCCGCCGTGCTCGAGGACTCCCTGCGCGCGCACCCGCTGATCAGCCAGGTCATGGTGGTCGGTGACGGTCAGCCGTTCATCGGCGCGCTCATCACCCTCGACCCGGAGGCACTGCCGGGTTGGAAGGAGCGCAACGGCGTCGCCGCCGACACCGCGATCGAGACCCTGATCGAGAACCCGGCGCTGGTCGCCGAGGTGCAGGCCGCGATCGACGAGACCAACAAGAAGGTCTCCAAGGCCGAGGCCATCAAGAAGATCCGCATCCTCCCGGTCGACTGGACCCAGGAGGGTGGCGAGCTCACCCCGAAGATGTCGCTCAAGCGCGCCGTCGTGATGAAGCAGTACGCGTCCGAGGTGGACAAGATCTACAGCTGATCGTCTGCTGAACTCCCGGAGGGCCGGTCGCGTGCGTACGCGACCGGCCCTCCGGCCGTTCGGGACCCGTTCGCGCCCGCCGGTAGGGTGTTGCGCGCGGGGCGGGACTCGAGGGAACCGATCGGGCCGGTGGCGCGTCCAAACAGATAGCGGTGGGGTTTCCGCCGGAGTTGGCAGGTAGGGAGAGCTGTGCGCAGCGTTGCGGTGATGCGGGTCGTGGTCGGCGGGATGATCGGGGCGGCTGTTCTCGCTGGGTGTACGGGGACCGGGGAGGGTGGGTCGGGGACGACCAGTTCGCGTAACGCGGACAGCGACAACCTGTTCAACCCGTGCCGGGGGGCGATGAGTGATGAGGCTATGCGGGGGGCAGGGCTCGATCCGGCCACGCTGCACGTCGTGACCGATCCGCCGACAGGGGCGTCTGCCTGGCGCATCTGTACCTGGAAGCCTCTCGATGACCGATACGGATCGGGTCGCCGGTCGGTAGGCATTGCATCGACCAGGTTCACACTCGAGGCAGCACGGAAGAAGGACGGCGTCACGGTAATTCGTGACACGTCGATCAATGGCCGTGACGGGCTTGTTTCCAAGGAGAACAACACTCCCGATCTCTGCTATGTGTCGTTCGAGGCAGAGCAAGGCATGTTCGAAGTGAGTGCCTCGTGGACAAGCGATGAAGGCCCCCGCGTGGGGGACCTGTGCGAGATGTCCGAGAAGTATGCCGTTGCGCTCGAACCGCACTTGCCGAAGTAACCAGGGGAGGATCACCGATGACTGAGGATCAAGCGGCATATTGGCGCCAGATGAAGCAACAGGCGATCAATGGCGAGTTCAAGATCGAAGAAGATCTCGGCAAGGCCATCGCCGATGTCGCCAATCAATACATCACTGACCTCGAACAACAGCGGGACGACGCACGCCGTCTGAATCGACTCTCCGGGTGGGGCGGCCTCCCTTCCGCGAAAGATCTCCGCGGAAAGTTCGAGAAGAAGGCCGTCACCGGCGGCCCCGACGGTGCCGACGACTCCGCCGTCGCGCGCATAGAGCAGCACATCGCCATCGCTCGCGATCAGCGCGACACCTTCCTGGCGGCCATCGGCAAGCTGCAGGCAGTCGACCAGCAGACCGCGGGTGCGCTCGGCACGACCGGGGCGGCGATCTGATGGGTTGGGAAGACGTGGGCAGCTTTCTCGGAGCGGTGGTCGTCTCACCACTCGAGGCGATCAGCACCACCGTCGCCACGATCGGCACGGGCAGCATCTTCAACCAGATGGAATCCCACGATGCCGCCACGGAGCGCGGGAAGCTCGTGGATCAGGGCAAACAGGCGTGGGAGGGTGACCGCGGCATCATCAGCGACGAGTGGTCGCGCCTCGCGAACGGTGCCGCGCTGACCAGGGCCAAGACCGCCATCGCGAAACCCGAAGCCTTCAGCGAGTGGACGCATCAGCAGATCTGGGACGCGCTCAACGCAGGTGCCGACGGAGCTGTCGACGCTGATCAGGTCAACGCGGGGGCCGACGGCTGGCGCAGGCTCACCACCGGCCTGGAAACCGCCGTGACCACCTATCGGAGCAAGTTCGATGCGGTAGTCGCGGAGAAGTGGTCCGGCCAGTCCGGTAACGCGGCCATCGAGGCGATCCGGACCTACACGACCGAGGCGACGCAGTTGTCCACCAGCTTCCAGATGGTCGCCAACGGTATCGACTGGATGCAGGGTCTGCTGGGGCAGGCGAAGATCACCATCCCGGAGCCCGAAGATGTATCCCTCGCCGAGGATTGGCTCGGCCACGTTCCGGGCAACGGTGTGCTCAAGATGGGAAGCCATCGCGCCAACGAAGCCGAGGCCTCCGCGCAGCTGTTCATGATCGGCACCTATCAGCCGGGTGCGACGACCGTCGACGGTCAGACCCCCGTGCTGCCGGCGCCGAAGAACGGCATGACCGACCCCGGGGGTGACGGGAACCCCGACAACGGCGGCAACCCCAACAACGGTGGCGGCAACCCCAACACCAACAACCCGTCAACAGATCCCGCTGGGACGCAACAGGATCCGGCGAACACCAACGATCCCACCAATACCGACGACACCACCCAGGACGACAGCACCGACGACGACACGACCGACGACGACACCGACACCACGCCGACGACCACCGACGACGGGTCGACGGCACCGGCGTCGACGGCCGACCCGACCGGGTCCAAGCTCGGCGACGGCACGCCGGGCACCGGCTCGCCCGGCGGCGGGTCACCCGGCGGTGGCTCGGGTGGCGGTTCGCCCGGCGGTGGCGCGGCCGGGGTACCGGGCGCCGGAACCTCGCGTCCGGGAACGGCCGGCGGCGGCGCTGCACAGGCCGCCGGTGTCCGCGCGGGAACGGGCACCGCGGGGGCGCGTGGCATGTCGGGGATGCCCGGCATGATGGGCGGCGCCGGTCGCGGCGGCGGCAAGCAGGAAGACGATGACGAGCACACCTCGCCCGACTACCTGATCCAGGATCGGGAGAGCGAGCTGATCGGCACCTTGCCGCCGACGTTGCCGCCGGGCGGAGTGATCGGCGCGTGAACCAGCCACCGCTGTCGGCCGGTTGGCGGCTGTCCCCCGCCGAATTCGCACTCGTCCTGGAGGGCAACGGTCGCGATCGCGTCCCGTATCCCCTGCGCCGCAGGCCCGAGTTCGCCGAATCGCTCGACGTTCTGGCCGAGCGCCGCAGAGCCATCGCCCTGCGGATGCGCGAGATCTACGACCGGGACCTGCACCGAGTGTTCGAGGTCCTGCTCGAACCGCGGGTCCGCGTCGAGATCGAGGGCTTCACCGGTCCCGGCCAGACCGAGGCCGTCCGCATCTACGCCGGAATCAGCGGTGCCGCGGCGACTCTCGCCGTCCAGTCGCCGGGGGCCACGCGCGAGGACGGTGGCGACATCACACTCACGAGCTTGCCCGCGAGTGCCGTCGCGGCGCAGATCGTCGCCACGTTGCCCCAGGTCGCCGGCGGGAGCCTGCCGCGTTTCGAAGGGCGTCGCACCGATCTCGACGCGCCCGTCTACGCCAGGAACCCCACCCGGCTCTCGCCGATCGAACAGCTGCAGAAGTTCTTCCGCCGCCCCCGCAGCGGCACCGGCGAGATCACGGTGTACCCGGGCTTCGCGCTCGACGCCCGCCCCACCGACGACGGCTCAGCCTTCCTCTGGCTGGACTACCCGGACGACGGCCGCTACCTCATGCAGTACCACGACGCCGACAGCTTCACCGTCATCCCCGGCCCGCCCGCCGAGATCACCCGCCGCCTGCAGACGCGGATCGACACCATGACTCGACGCGCCGACCACGCGGGAGCCTACTGAAAATCGAAACACGCTCTCCTACAGGATGTTTCGGACAGCGACTCGATCTGAAGGACGGCGCCGCGTCCTGCTGACCGGAGGGCGAGCGTCTCTGCGGTTCCGGCGTTGCCGTGGACGGTGCGCTCTGTGGTCGGCCCCGGGGAGACGGGGTCGCTGAACGAGGCGAGGGGCGATTTCACCGCGGGCGTCGAGCGCACCAGCCGCGAGCGCCGCGAGGAGGTTCGCGGCGGTGATCCACGCCCGCGTCAGCGGGGAGCGACTCCGGCGCTCAGCTCGAATGCCTGGCGCCGCCTTGCCGCGCGCAGTGCGCGGAGTCCGGCGATGCCGATGGCGAGGTCGGCGGCGATCTCGAACAGGGCGGCGAACCAGGAGAACCCGGTGACGCGCGCTTCGGGCGGGGCGGCGATGAAGCTGTCGCTGAGGGGGCCGAACCAGTCGGGCAGCAGGTGGACGAGGGTGAAGCCGACCGCGCTGGCGAAGCCGACGACTGTCGCCGCGAGTGGGGCCTCCGGGCGGCGACGGACCACCAGGAACACCGTGAGCAGGGCGAAGAGCAGTTGCAGGGTGCCGAGGGTGTTCACCAGGGCGGAGGTGACGTCCATGCCGCGCCGCAGATGATCGGCGCCGTGGACGAGCAGGGCGACCGCGAACACGCCGGTCGTGAGGCGGAGGGTGGAATCCGTTGTTGTCTCGGTCATCGGTTTCTCCAGCCGAGCGGGAACAGTTCTACTACGTAGTGTAGTTTTCGGTCGGCCGTTTCCGCAGCCGTTCGGCTGTCACGAATCGGTGACCGTGGCGGCGACGTAGGCTCGGCGCATGGCGTTGTTGCGGGCGGTGGCCGGGATCGTGGCCGCCGCGATGGTGCTCGGAGTGGCGGAATTGGTCGCGGCCTTCGCCGGCACGGAGAGCGCGCCCGCGTACGCGCTCGGGGCGACCGTCGTCGACCACACCCCCGACGGGCTCCGGGAATGGGCGATCCAGACGTTCGGGACCAACGACAAGGCCGTGCTGTTCGTCTGCATGGGGGTGGTCGCGGTTGGCGTAGCCGCGCTGGCTGGCATGCTCGAACGCGGTGACCGGCCGATCGGATCCGGCCTCTTCGTCGTCTTCGGGGTGCTCGCCGCGGCCATCGGGGCGGGCCGGATCGGCGGGTTCGCCGGTGCGCTGCCCGCCGTGTTCGGCACCGCCGCAGGGGTTCTCGCGCTCCGCGCACTCACACATCGGATCGACACGGCGCGCGCACAGGCCGCCGGTCCGGAGTACGCCGCATCGCCCGAGGCAGGCACGGGCGAGACGGCACAGGATCACGGCACCGACGCGGCACGGGACCGTTCGGGTCGGGCGCGGGCAGGCGCGAGCGCCGACGACATCGGCCGAACCGATACCGATGACGCGGCAGGCCGATCGCCGAGCCCGGATCAGGGGCGAGGTCGCCCGAGCGCGACGGCGCGGGACGCCGAGCAGGCGGGCTCGGCTCCGGTCGCGCCGAACGGCACCGGGCGGCGGCGAGTACTCGGCGGAATCGCGGCCACCGGCGTGCTCGCACTCGGCGCTGGCACGGCGGGACGGCTGCTCGGCGGCGCGCGCACCGACGTGTCGGCCGAGCGGGCCTCCGTCGAGCTACCGAGCGCCGCCGCCCCACTTCCCGATCTACCGCCGGGTGCGGACCTGCGCCTGCCGGGCCTGACCCCGTACCTGACGCCCAACAGCGAGTTCTACCGGATCGACACCGCACTGAGCCTTCCCCAGGTGTCCACGGACTCGTGGTCGCTGCGGATCCACGGTCTCGTCGAGCGGGAAATCGTGCTCACCTGGGACGATCTCGCGCGGCGTACCCCGGTGGAGAAGACGGTGACGCTGGCCTGCGTCTCCAATCCCGTCAACGGCGACCTGATCGGGAATGCTCGCTGGCTCGGCTACCGGCTCGACGAGCTGCTCGCCGAAGCGGGTCCGCTGCCGGAAGCCGATATGGTCCTGTCCCGCAGCCAGGACGGCTGGACCGCGGGCACCCCGCTCACCGCGCTCACCGACGGCCGCGACGCCCTGCTCGCGATCGGGATGAACGGCGAACCGCTGCCCGTCCGGCACGGTTATCCGGCGCGACTGGTGGTGCCCGGGCTCTACGGCTATGTGTCGGCCACCAAGTGGGTCACCGAGCTCGAGGTGACCCGGTTCGACCGCGCCACCGCCTACTGGACCCGCCGCGGCTGGTCGGCACACGGCCCGATCAAGACCGGAACCCGTATCGACACCCCGCGTGGTCGTGGCCGGATCCCCCAGGGCCGCACCGTGATCGCCGGTGTGGCGTGGGCCCAGCACCGCGGTGTCACCGGCGTCGAGGTCCAGATCGACAATGGCGACTGGCGGCCCGCGCGCCTGTCCACCGAGGTCTCCATCGACACCTGGCGCCAGTGGGCCTATGACTGGGACGCCACCCCCGGCCCGCACACCCTGCGCGCCCGCACCACCGACACCACCGGCCAACCGCAGACCGCCGTCGAACAGGACGTCGTCCCCGACGGCGCCACCGGCTACCCCACTCTCACCATCCAGGTGCAATAGCCGGTGTGAGCAGCAGGCACCTGCTGGCAAGATGGTGCATGTTCGTGCACCACACAGCACAACCGAGGAGCGCACGTGTCCGCCATCTTCGATTGGGCAACCAGCGACAACCTGCAGCCGGAACCGGTGACGCTGGAGATCTGGCGCAAACTGCCGGAGGACTACTGCCGCCAGGTCGAGGTGGTGAACGGAGATATCGTCCGGGCCGAGTCGTTGCAACGCGCCCACCAGAAGGCCGCGCGACGGCTGGCCGATCTCGTCGAATCCGCCGCCGAGGCGCACATCAGCCAGTACGGCGGCTGCCTCGATGTCGACACCGATTTCGATGTCGTGCTGTGGGAGGCGCCGCGGACGATGATCAGGCGGCCTGACGTCGCACTGATCGACTGCGCTCCCAATGACCTGCGCCCGCTGCCCGCATCGATGGTGAAGATCGCGATCGAAGTGGTCTCCTCGGGCAGCGAGATGGTCGATATCGCCGACAAGAAGACCGAGTACGCGCTCGCCGGAATTCCCTGGTACTGGCTCGTGTGGGTATCCGACAACAGCATCAGCTTGATCAAGATCTTCGTGCTCGATCACGTACTCGGCCAGTACACCCCGCATCTGGAGCTTCGACCGTCGGACGGGCCGGTGACGATCGAAGCTCCCGTGCGCTGCGAGATCGACTGGAAGCGGTTGACCGACCTCGTCCGCTGACTTCGCCCGCTCAGGCGGCGGTGTCGGCCTTGGCGCGTTCGGCGGCTCTGCCCGCGCCGGACTTGGCGTGGCCGACGAACAGGGCCGAGGCGATGATGCCGATGACAAGGATGGCGGCGGGGAGCAGCATCGACTGGGACAGCGCGGTACTGAACTCGTCGAGGACGTGGGGTGGGAGCGGGCCGGTGCCCATACCCTCGCCGACCGGGGCGTCCCCGCCGAGCCCGTTGGCGGTGAGACGGGCCGCGATCAGGGCGCTGATGGCGGCGCTGCCGAGGACCGAGCCGACCTGGCGGGTCGTGTTGTAGACGCCCGCGCCCGCGCCCGCCTGCGCGATCGGCAGATTGTGGGTGGCTGTCGAGGCCAGCGGGGCCCAGATGCAGGCGTTGGCGAACCCGGCCACGGCCGCGACCAGCAGGAACCAGACGATCGAGGAATCCGGTTCCATCAGGGCGGCGAAGGCGAAGATCGAGCCCGCGAACAGCGTGAAGCCGATGGTCGGCACCAGGCGCGGCGGCAGCCGGTCGGAGAACTTGCCGATCAGCGGCGCGCTGACGCCGGTGACGACCGCCATCGGCGCGAACACCAGCGCCGACGTGGTCGGCGACATCCCGCGCACGCCCTGCAGGTAGAAGTAGGCGGGCACCATCTGCGAGGTGACCGCGGCGCCCATCGCGGCGATCGCCAGGTTCGACAGCGAGAAGTTGCGATCCCGGAACAGGCTCATCGGCACCAGCGGCTCGCCCCGGTTCCTGGCCTGGTTGATCACGAACGCCACCAGCATCACCACGCCGAACCCGATCAGCAGCCAGATCCGCGGCGACCAGTCGTGCGTGTTGCCCTCCTGGATGCCGAACACCAGCGCCGTCATGCCGACGCCGCTGAGCACCACGCCGACGAGGTCGAACTTGTGGTCGTTGGTCGGCAGCGCGGGCACCAGCCACACGGCCAGCCCGAACGCGATGATCCCGACCGGCACGTTGACGATGAAGATCCACTCCCAGCCGAGATTGTCGACCAGCACCCCGCCCAGGATCGGGCCGACCAGCGTGGCCAGGCCCGCCACGCCGCCCCACAGGCCCATGGCGGCGCCGCGCTTGTCCGGCGGGAAGGTGCGGGTGATCACGGCCATGGTCTGCGGCGTCATCAGCGCGGCGCCGATGCCCTGCGCGGCGCGCGCGGCGATCAGCATGCCGATGCTGCCCGACAGGCCGCACCACAGTGAGGCGCCGGTGAAGATCGCCAAGCCGATCAGATAGATGTTCTTCGGCCCGTACTTGTCGCCGAGCCTGCCGGTGACCAGCAGCGGCACCGCGTAGGTGAGCAGGTAGGCGCTGGTCACCCAGATGACGTTGGAGATGTCGCTGTTCAGGTCCGCCATGATCGCCGGGTTGGCGACCGCGACGATCGTCATGTCCAGCAGGATCATGAAGAACCCGACCACGAGCGCGAACAGCGCCAGCCACGGATTTCGTTGAGTGGTCATCGAAGCGGTTCCTTCTCGCGGGCCGACGCGGAGGCGTCGTCGACCGGGGTGGTTCCGGGCACGCGGCCGCGGACGCACCGTGAGATCACGCCGCCCTCTGCGTTGCCCGCGATATCGGTCAAGTGCACTTGTCGAGTATGCGCCCGCCGGGACGCGGCGGTCCGACAGGCTGGTCCGAACCCGGCGTCGGCAGCGGGCGCGGGGGTGTTCGGACCTGTCAGAGTCCGTGGGCGTCGAGCCAGGTGCGGGCAGCGGCGGCCGGGGCGGTGCCGGTGTCGACCTGGTGGATGAGGTCGACGAGGTCCTCGGTGGTGAGTTCACCGGCGACGTAGTTGAGCTTCTTCGATTCGGCGCGGTCGAAGATGCCGGAGCGGTAGACGGCCAGGAGGTTCTGGGCGCGCAGGGCGTATTTCGGATCGTCGAGGACCACCAGGTCGGCGGAATCCGCGTCGGCGGGTGGGCCGTTGACGATGCCCACCTGGATTTCACCGTCGCGCAGCGCCTTTCGCAGTGCCGCCGGGTCGGGGTAGGGCCTGCTCGCGGCAAACGCGCAGTCGGCGAGCTGGGGTGGCGCGGTGGCGGCGAGACCGGGGACCGCGGCGTACCCGGCGGTGAGTTCGGCGCAGCGCGGCGTCAGGGCGGCCACGGTGGTGACGCCGAGCTCGGGGGTGACCAGCAGCCGGGGGCGCAGGTCGGTGCCGTCGGCGGGGTCGGAGACCGACAGTCCCTGCGGCAGGGCGGCATTGACCGCGCCGCCGACGGCCTCGGGGGTGCGGGCGGGGGCGCCGGGATTCCAGCGGTCGAGCAGAGCGCCGTTGCGAGCGGGCAGGACCGCGATCCGGCCCGCGTCGAGATCGGCCAGTGGCGCCGGAGAGTCGCGCACGACCGTGGTCGGTGTGCCGGTCCTGGCCAGCGCCTGGGCATAGATCTCGGCGAGCAGAACCGATTCGGTGGTGGCGTCGGCGCCCACCGCGACCGGCGTCCGCGACTCGTCGGCGGCGCAGGAAACAACGGCGAAAGACCAGGTGGCGACCAGTATCGCGGTGACCGTCCTCCGCACCGCTCGCGACCCCATCCGCCGACACCACCTTCCTGTATTTGCCGTCAACCCACGCAATTCGGCGCGACGCGGGGCAGTATGAACAACCAGAATGTACCCGCGGCCCCGTGGCCGCGTGCACAGCGCACTGCCCGCCTTTGCCGGAAGGACACCAGTGAAAACCGCGTTCGCCTCCTCCACCCCTGGACAACGCCGACCGGCACGCCGCCTCGCCGTCCGAGCGGGCCGGGTGCTCGCCGCCGCCGTCGCACTGGCCGCCGCCATGATCGTCGCCTCCTGCGGCAACTCCGACCCGCTCGCGGCCAAGGGCGACTGCGCCAGCGACGCCCTGATCATCGGCTCGGCCAATTTCCCCGAGTCCGAGACCGTGGCCAACATCTACACCGAGGTGTTGCGCATCAACGGCTTCAAGGTCGACACGAAGTTCAACATCGGCAGCCGCGAGGCCTACATTCCCGCGCTGCGCCAGTGCGCGATCTCGCTGATCCCCGAGTACACCGGCAACCTGCTGCAGTACCTGGACAAGGACGCCACCGCCACCGCCGAGCCCGAGGTGAACGCGGCACTGACCGCGGCGCTCGGCAGCGAGCTGGCCATCGCGACCCCGGCGCCGGGCCAGGATTCCGACGCGGTGGTCGTCACCCGCGCGACGGCCGACCGCTGGAAGCTCACCAGCATCGCCGACCTCGCCCCGCACTCGGCCGAGGTGAAGTTCGGCGCGCCCGCCGAGTTCGCGCAGCGCCCCGGCGGCCTGCCCGGCCTGAAGAAGAACTACGGGCTCGACATCACCGACGCCAACTTCGTGCCGATCGCCGACGGCGGCGGCCCCGCGACGGTGCGCGCGCTGGTCGACGGCCAGGTGACCGCGGCCGACATCTTCACCACCTCGCCCGCGATCGCGCAGAACAACCTGGTGGTGCTCGCCGATCCGAAGAGCAACTTCGCCGCCCAGAACGTGGTGCCGCTGTTCAACGCCGCCAAGAAGACCGACAAGGCGGTGGCCGTGCTCGACGCCGTCTCGGCCAAGCTCACCACCACCGAACTGATCTCGCTCAACACCGCGGTCTCCGGTGACAGCAAGATCGAACCCAAGGCCGCCGCACTCGCCTGGATCACCGCGCAGGGGCTGAACTCCCCCATCGGCTAGGAGACCCGTTGTCCGACATCGAATTCCGCGGAATCGAGAAGACCTATCCCGATGGCACCCGGGCGGTTCGCGGCCTGGATCTGCGGATCGAGTCGGGGTCGTTCACCGTGTTCGTCGGCCCGTCCGGCTGCGGCAAGACCACCTCGATGCGGATGATCAACCGGATGGTCGAGCCCAGCGCGGGCACCATCACCCTCGACGGCCGCGACATCGCCGGCGTCGACCCGGTGCGGCTGCGCCTCGGGATCGGCTACGTGATCCAGAGCGGTGGGCTGTTGCCCAACCGCAAGGTGATCGACAATGTGGCGACCGTGCCGATGCTGCTCGGCGCCTCCCGCAGGGACGCCCGCGCCGCGGCGCTCGAGGTGCTCGACCGCGTCGGCCTGGATCGTGGTCTGGCGCAGCGCTATCCGGCACAGCTCTCGGGCGGTCAGCAGCAGCGCGTCGGGGTGGCGCGGGCCCTGGCCGCCGACCCGCCGGTGCTGCTGATGGACGAGCCGTTCAGCGCCGTCGACCCGGTGGTGCGCGCCGAACTGCAGGTCGAGATGCGGCGGCTGCAGGCCGAGCTGCACAAGACGATCGTGTTCGTCACCCACGACATCGACGAGGCGATCACCCTCGGCGACCGGATCGCGGTGTTCGGGCGCGGCGGCGTGCTGCAGCAGTTCGACGCGCCCGAACAGGTACTCGCCCAGCCCGCCACCGATTTCGTCGCGGAGTTCGTCGGCCGGGATCGCGGGTACCGCGCGCTGTCGTTCCGCGCCGCGGACGGTGTCCCGCTGGCGCCGATCCGTACCGTCGCGGCAGGCGAGGTCGCCGGACTGCGGCTGGCGCAGGGGGAATGGGCGCTCGTGGTCGACGCCGACGGCAAGCCGGGCGGGTGGGTCGACGTCACCGGCGTGGAGGGGGTGCGCGCCGGAAAGCCGCTGGCCGCCAGCGTGTCGGCGGGCGGGTCGCTGTTCACGCCCGACGGCGACCTGCGCCAGGCCCTAGACGCCGCGATCTCCTCGCCCTCGGGTATCGGTGTCGCCGTGGACGATTCCGGGGCGGTGCGCGGCGGCCTGCTCGCCACCGACGTGCTCACCCAGCTCGCCGAGCAGCGCGATTCCGAGGACGCCGAACGCAACCGGGAGTTCTTCGACCAGGACGTCTCGTGAGATACCTGATCGACAACTTCGCCGAGGTCATGGCGATCACCCGCGAACACCTGGTCCTAGCGCTGGTACCGCTGCTGCTCGGCCTGCTGATCGCGATCCCGTGCGGCGCGCTGATCCGCGGCAACGGCTGGGCCCGGCGGATCACCACGACGGTGTCGAGCCTGGCCTACACCATCCCCTCGCTGGCCCTGTTCGTGATCATCCCACCGCTGGTGGGTATCTCGGCGATCGATCCACTGAACGTGATCATCGCGCTCACGGTGTACTCCACCGCGCTGCTGCTGATCGCGGTGCCGACCGCGCTGGATTCCGTGCCCGCCGATGTCGTCGACGCCGCCGACGCGATCGGATTCGGGCGCCTGCGCCGCACGCTGACCGTCGACATGCCCTTGGCGCTGCCGGTTTTCGTCTCCAGCCTGCGGGTCGTGGTGGTCACCAATATCGCGATGGTGTCGGTCGGCGCGCTGATCGGCGTCGGCGGGCTCGGCAAGCTGTTCACGCAGGGATACCAGCGGGACTATCCCGACCAGATCGTCGCGGGCATCATCGTCACCCTGGTGCTCGCGCTGATCTTCGATCGGCTGGTGTTCCTGCTCGGCCGCCTCGCGACCCCGTGGACCCGCGCCGACGCGCGCCGCGAGCGCACCCCGCGGGCGGCGACATGAGCCGTGAGCGTCCGGTGCCGACGGCCCGTGTCACCCCGCGCTCGCCGCGTCGACACCGCGTCCGCGCGGGGCGCCCGAGCCCGGTCCGGCGAGAGGAATCGGCATGAATCTGTTCGTCGACGCCTGGCAGTACCTGAGCGACGGCGCGAACTGGGGCGGCTCGGCCGGGATCGAGACCCGGCTGCTGCAACATCTCTGGTACAGCTTTCTGGCGGTCGCGCTGTCGGCGCTCGTCGCGGTGCCGCTCGGCCTGGTCATCGGGCACACCCGGCGCGGCAGCGCGGTGCTGGTCGGTTTCGCCAATGCCATGCGGGCGCTGCCCACCCTCGGCCTGCTCACCTTCTTGGTGCTCGGGCTGGGCCTCGGGCTGATCCCACCGCTGCTCGCGCTGATCACGGTCGGCATCCCGCCGCTGCTGGCCGGCGCGTACGCGGGCATTGCGAACGTGCCCGCCGACGTGGTCGACGCCTCCCGCGCGATGGGGATGACCGAATCCCAGATCCTGTTCCGGGTCGAAGTGCCCAATGCCATGCCGGTGATGCTGGGCGGACTGCGCAGCGCCACCCTGCAGGTGGTGGCCACGGCGACCATCGCCGCCTACGTCAACCTCGGCGGGCTCGGGCGCTACATCTTCGACGGGATCGGGCTCTACCGCTACGACCTGGTGCTGGTCGGCGCGCTGCTGGTGGCGGTGCTCGCGTTGGTGCTCGACGCGATCCTGGCGGCGGCGGTCTGGTTCAGCGCGCCAGGCACCGGGCGGTTGGCCCGTGGGACGGTCGTCGGCACGGACACGACGCTCGTCGCCGAGTAGGGCGAGCGTCCTGGCGCACAGGTGACGACGCGTCGACGGTCTCCGGGGAAGGGCCGAACGCGGGTGTCTCGGCGTTTCCGGCCTCGCCCCGCCGCTTCCGGCGCACGCCCCGGCGCGGACGTGCGGCGGGTCAGTCGTCGCCGAGCAGCGCGCGCAGGTGCGGATCGGCGGCCAGCACCTGCTGCATCCTGGCGCGCTCCTGGACCCGCTGCGCCCGCGACTGGAGCCACTCCTGCACGGCCGTCACGACCGCCGCGTTCACCGACAGGCCGTCGGCCTCGGCCGCACCGGCGAGCTGCGCGTACACCTCGTCGGGGAGCTGCGCGGAGAAGGTGGTCATCCTCCGATGATCCCAGACAACGCGACAGCGCCCCGTTCCGGGGAACGGGGCGCTGTCGGTGGAACGCTGCGGACTAGGCGACGCCCTCGGCGCGCGCGGCCTCGGCCACGGCCTCGGCGACCGCCGGAGCCACGCGCGGGTCCAGCGGGCTCGGGATGATCCGGTCCACGGCCAGCTCGCCGGCGACCACGCCGAAGATGGCGTCGGCGGCGGCGACCTTCATGCCCTCGGTGATCCGGCGCGCGCCCGCGTCGAGCGCGCCCTTGAACACACCGGGGAAGGCCAGCACGTTGTTGATCTGGTTCGGGAAGTCGCTGCGGCCGGTCGCGACGATCGCGGCGTACTTCGCGGCCACCTCGGGGTGGATCTCCGGATCCGGGTTCGACATCGCGAACACGATCGACTCCGGCGCCATCGAGGCGATGAGCTCCTCGGGGATGGTGCCCGCGGACAGACCGAGGAACACATCGGCACCGGCCAGTGCCTCGGCGGCGCCACCGGTGAGCCCGCGCGGGTTGCTGCGGGCGGCCAGGTCGGCCTTCACGCCGTTGAGGCCGTCGCGACCGGCGCTGACGATGCCCTTCGAGTCGAGCACGACCACGTCGGGCACGCCGGCGGCGAGCAGGATGTTGGCGCAGGCCACACCGGCCGCACCGGCGCCGGAGACGACGACCTTGAGCGCGGACATGTCGCGGCCCTGCTGCGCGGCGGCGCCCTTGAGCGCGGCCAGCACCACGATGGCGGTGCCGTGCTGGTCGTCGTGCATGACGGGGCAGTCCAGCGCCTCGATCACGCGCTGCTCGATCTCGAAGCAGCGCGGCGCGGAGATGTCCTCGAGGTTGACCGCGCCGAAGCTCGGACGCAGCCGGATCAGGGTCTCGACGATCTCGTCCGGGTCGGTGGTGTCGAGCACCAGCGGGATCGAGTTCAGGCCGGCGAACTTCTTGAACAGCGCGGCCTTGCCCTCCATCACCGGCAGCGAGGCGCGCGGGCCGATGTCGCCGAGGCCGAGCACGGCGGTGCCGTCGCTGACCACGACCACGAGGCGGTCGGTCCAGGTGTAGGTCTTGGTGAGCGCCGCGTCCTCCGCGATCGCCCGGCTGACCTGGGCGACACCGGGGGTGTAGGCGATCGACAGATCACGCTGGGTCTCGAGCGGGGCGCTGAGCTCGACCGAAAGCTTGCCACCGAGGTGGCCCGCGAAGATCTCGTCGTTGGTGATGGCAGCGAGGCTCGCTGCGTCATCGGCCTTGGGCGCCGCGGTGGCATTCGGTGCGTCAGTCACAGGTGACACGATTTCACTCCTGCTCGAGTCGGACTCAACCGGGGGACGGTTACCGCCGGGTATATCGGGATTACGGAATTCACAGAGCACTCAGGGGTGCGCAGCCAGGGCGAACACGGGTGAAACCGGGTCGTGTGGCGCGGCACTGATCCGCCGAGCGGAGCCGGACGGGTGGTCCGGGCGGACAAACGGGTCGGCACTCGGCCGCGACGGTGCGTCGCGGGGCGGAGGCCCACCTCGGTCCCCGTACCCGGCGGTGGCTTGGGCAGGGAATCCGCAACATTCTGCCAGCCCGCACGAGGACTTGCCAAACCGGTCCCGTGTGTCTCCCGGCCGCGCGTCATGGATCGAGGGTAGCGGCGCGGAATTGCCGTGGCGTTAGCGAAATCTCGCGGCCGAGGGGGAACATCCGGTGAACAGTCACACCGCGACGGGTCGGCTCGCGGTGAGCTCGCCGCCCAGCGCGTCGGGTCCGTCGACCCGCCGCACCCACACCGTGTCCAGGCCACCGCAGCGCTGCCCCACCGACCAGTCGGCGCTGGCTGCCGGGTGGTCGATGCGCCGGTGCAGGCCGCGGCTCTCGGTGCGCACGAGCGCGCTGTGGCCCGCCCACCGCGCGACCGCGAGCAACGCGGCCGCCTGCCTGGCCTTGACCTGCCCGACGCCGATGCCGCCGAGTTCGTAGCGCGCGCCCGGCCACAGCGCGTCCAGCTCGGCGATGCTGTCGCGCAGACTGCCCGCGCTGCGCCGGTAACTGCGCCGCAGCGGGAGGGTGTGCTCCTGCACCAGGCCGATCACCGAGCGCGGATCGAGGTGCGCGTGCGGGCCCAGCCCGGCGCCGGGAACCGGCTGACCCACGGTGGGGTGCCCGACGGCCGCGGCGAAGGCGGCGGCGCCGGCACCCGCCCAGGCGCCGGAGGCCAGGGACCACGCGCCGCGCAGACCGCCCGTCACGCCTGCCGCCCCGGCCACGAGCTCCCGGCCGGCGACCGCGCCCGCGGCGAAGAGCCCCGGCACGGTGCTGCGGCAGTCGGGTCCGGCGAGCGCCAGGCCACCGGAGCCCGCGACGGTGCCGGTCAGCACCGCGCGTACCGGCACCCGGCCCGCCGCGTCGACGGCGCCGTGCCTGCTGAGCCAGTGCCGCACCGTGTCGGGCACCTCGTGCAGCGCGGCGAAGACCCGGCGCCCGTCGGCGAGCGCGGCCAGCGAGTCCTGGTACCCGCCGGGCAGTTCCGCGCCGTCCTCGTCGTAGAGCGCGGCGAAGTGCACCGCGAGTCCGGGCGCGACAGCCGGATTCGGGTGCACCCGCGACAGCACCGGAGCGAGCCCGTACGCGCCGGAGAATTCCATGCCCGACAGCTCGGCGCCCGCCTCCACCGCCATCAACAGGCCCTCGCCGGTGTTCACCTCTGTGCCCGCCCCGCCGGACAGGAACGCGCAGCCGCCGGTGGCCAGCACCACCGCGCCCGCCAGGATCGTCCACGGCCGGAACTTGTTGTGCCGCTGGACACCCGCGGCGCCGACGACCGTGCCCGCGCCGTCGACGAGCAGGTGCAGCGCCGGGTGATGATCGAGGACGCGCACGCCGAGCTCCAGCGCGCCACGCCGCAGCCTGCGCAGATAGCTCGCGCCGTCGAGGCACAGCGTCGACGGATCGGCGTCGACGGTCTCCGGCACGCGATGCCGGGCGCCCGGCCAGGTCCGTAACCGCCGATGGGTCTCGTCGATGACGCGTTCCAGCCAGGCGGGGTCACCGAGACCGCCACCGCGCCGCAGGGTGGCCGTCACCCGCTCGGCCCTGGCCGGGCCCGGCGGGATGTCCCACAGGGCGGTGCTGCCGTAGACGGTCGGTCCGCTGGAGCCGCAGCGGCTCTTGTCCACCAGCACCACCCGGGCGCCCGCCGCGGCGGCGGAGACGGCGGCCCAGAGCCCCGCGGGTCCACCGCCGAGGATCAGAACATCCGTCTCGATGCTGCTCACAAGGACAAATATTCGAGCACAGTTCACTCGGGCGCAACCATTACGCGCGCATCAAATCCACCACTGTGTCCACAGCAGGACGCCGGTCACCGCCAGCACGACGGCCGAGCCCGTGAACGCGGCCACGCCGCGATGCCGATCGGCGAAGATCTGGGCCGCGACCACGGCCACCGCCGCGATGACGTGCCAGGTCACCGATTCGGCGCCCGGCCCGGGAAAGTCCCGGCGCGCGCCGATCACCGCGGCGCCGAGCACCACGCACAGCAGCACCACGACCCCGCCCGCGACGAGCCCGCTGAACCCGCGCACCAGCGTCACGGCGCGATCACCGGCACCCCGCTCGCCTTGCCGATCAGCGCCTCGAACTGGTCGGGATCGGTCCGGCAGGCGCCGATCTCGATGGTCTTGTTGCTGCCGTGGTAGTCCGACGAGCCGGTGCGCAGCAGGCCGAGTTCGGCCGAGAGGTCGGTCAGCACGGCGCGATCGGCGTCGCTGTGGTCGGGGTGGTCGATCTCGAGGCCGCCGAGGCCGAGCGTGGCCAGCTCGCGGATCTCGTCGAGCGCGAGCAGCCTGCCGCGCTTGCGGGCCCGCACATGGGCCAGCACGCTGACCCCGCCCGCGGCGGCGATCAACCGCACCGCCCTGGTGAGCGGGGTGTCGGCCTTCTCCGCGTAGTACGGGCCGTGCGGGGCGAGCAGCTCCTGGAACGCGGCGTCGACACTCGGGACCACGCCCGCCTCCACCAGTGCCCGCGCCAGATGCGGTCGTCCCGCGGCCGGACCGGCCCCGGCCAGCACCGCGTCGGGATCGATGGGCAGCCCGTCGGCCACCATCTTGTCGGCCATCGCGCGCACCCGCGCCACCCGCTCGGCGCGCAGCCGCTCCCGTTCCTCGGCGAACCCCTGGTCGGTGGGGTCGAAGAGATAGGCGAGCAGATGCACCGGCACCGGCCAGCCGTCCTCGCCCATTCCCTGGCACGACATCTCCATGCCGCGCACCAGCGTCAGACCGGGCGGGCGGGCCGCCTCGGCCTCGGCCCAGCCCGCGGTCGTGTCGTGGTCGGTGATGGCGACGACGTCCAGGCCCGCCGCGGCGGCGCGGCGCACCAGCTCGGCCGGGCTGTCCGTGCCGTCGGAGGCGGTCGAATGGGTATGCAGATCAATGCGCACACCTTCAGTCTTACAGTGCGGTCTCGGCCGACGTACGCGCTGCCGCCGAGTCCGCCGATGGCCGTAGCATCGCCCTCGTGCCTTCTCTACCGCAGATGCCCTCGTTCCGCGGGCCGCAGCGGACCTCGCCGCCGCTGCCCAAGATCCGGGTGCCGACCGCGCGGGCCATCGTGGATTGCGGCGTCTACGTCGACGGCAAGCGCCTGCGCGGGCACTTCACCCCGCAGCAGGCGCTGGCGCAGGCGAGCGAGTCCGACGACTGTTTCGTCTGGGTGGGTCTGCACGATCCGGACGAGGGCCAGATGGCCGACATCGCCCAGATCTTCGGCCTGCACCCGCTGGCCGTCGAGGACGCGGTACAGGGCAGGCAGCGGCCCAAGCTCGAGCGCTACGACAACACCCTGTTCCTCGTGATGCGCACGGTCAGCTACGTCGAGCACGACATCCACGCCATCAGCGAGATCGTCGAGACCGGCGACATCATGGTCTTCACCGGCCCGCACTTCGCGATCACCGTCCGCCACGGCGAGCACACCGGACTGGCCGGCGTGCGACGAGAACTCGAGGGCATGCCCGAGCAGTTGCGCCTGGGGCCGGTATCGGTGCTGCACGCGGTGGCCGACCACGTGGTCGACTCCTACGTCGACGTCGCCAACTCGGTGGAGTCCGACATCGACGAGATGGAGGAGGCGGTGTTCACGCCCGCCTCGCGGGTCGGCATCGAGTCGATCTATCAGCTCAAGCGCGAGGTGGTCGAATTGCGCAGGGCGGTGGCGCCGTTGGGCCCGCCGCTGCAGTCGCTGGTGCAGAACCTGGACATGCCGGTGCCCAAGGAGATCCGCCGCTACCTGCGCGACGTCGCCGATCACCACACCAGCGTCACCGAGCACATCACCTACTTCGACGAATCGCTCAGCGGCCTGGTGAACGCCGCGCTGGCCAAGATCAGCGTCCAGCAGAGCACCGACATGCGCAAGATCGCCGCGTACGCCGCCATGGCCGCGGTGCCGACCATGATCGCCGGCATCTACGGCATGAACTTCGACTACATGTGGGAACTGCACCAGCCCGCCGGCTATCCGGTGGTGGTGGCGATCATGGTGATCCTGTGCGGCCTGCTGTTCCGCAGTTTCCGCCGCAACAAGTGGATCTAGAGGTTCACCGCGCCACGCGCGGGATCGCGCACGTCGATCCCCGCCTCGGCCCAGGCCTCGCGCAGCGCCTGCGCGCCGCGGACCCGCACCCAGGCGGCCTCGGTCGCGGTCACCGGGGTGACGCTGAGATACCGCACCGGCTCGGCGGGTTCGGGCAACGCGACCTCGGCGATCTCGCTCTCGCCGAGCAGCACGGCCGTGAACGCGGCATTGCGCCACAACGGTTCTCCCAGATCCAGGAGCGCGTCCGCCTGCAGCACAACACCTTCCACCGACGGTGTCGCGACCAGCACGCCGAGACTGCGGGCGACACCGGCCTGCGGCCCCGCCGAGACCAGCAGCGAAAGCACCAGTTCGGCGCGCGGGCCGCGGACCGGGTCGGCGAGCAGGTCGGCCGGATCGCCCATCGGATGCCGCGAGCCGCCCAGCGTCGCGTAATGCACGGCGTCGGTACCGGGGATGCGCAGGATCTCGATCGGTTCCAGGCCGAGGAAGGTCACCGAGGCCGAGTCGACCTGGTCGCGGGCCACCCCGAAGTGGTCCAGCACCGCGGTGCGGACCGTGTTCACCACGTCCATCGGCTCACAGGGCCAATCGAGCGAGCATGTCGCGGGCGCGTTCGGCGGTCTTCGGATCGCACAGCACGTCGTAGCGGCCCGCCACCAACTGCATCGTCGAGGCGAAGTCGCGCTGGCCGCGGGTCGCCGCGTACGGGATCGAAGTGGTGATCACGCCGAACACGATGCCGCCGAGCAGACCGACCACGAGCGGGCCGAGCGCGCCACCGGTGGTGGTGAACAGGCTCAGCAGCAGGCCGAGGAACAGGCCGAGCCAGGCGCCCGACACCACGCCGCCGCCGATGACCTTGCCCCAGGTGAGCCGGTACAGCACCCGCTCCACCTGCATCAGGTCGACGCCGACGATGGTCACGTCCTGCACCGGGAACTGCCCGTCGGCCAGGTAGTCGACCGCGCGCTGCGCCTCGGCGTAGGTCGGATACGAGCCGACCGGCCAGCCCGACGGCGGCGTCGGCAACGCCTGCCGTCCGCGGTTCGGGTTGCCCAAGGGATTCGTCATAGTCCCATTCTGCTAGTCCGAGACCGGCTGTGGTGGAGTGAAACGCGTCGTGCGCGTCATTCCCGCTGCTCGGCCCTTGTCTGCTATGACCTGCGCCATCTTCGCGCTGGCTTCGTCGATCATCTCATCGCCCAGCATCACCGCTCCGCGCGCGCCGCCCGCCTCGGAGGTGTGGAAGGCGTAGGCGTCGAGGATCAGCTCGGCGCGGTCGTAGTCGCCCTGGCGCGGGCTGAAGATCTCGTTGCAGGCGTCGACCTGGCCAGGATGCAGGACCCACTTGCCGTCGAAACCCAGTGCGGCCGTGCGTCCCGCCGCCCGGCGGAAGCCGTCGAGATCCCGAATCTGCAGGTAGGGACCATCGATCGCCTGCAGGCCGTGCGCGCGGGCGGCGAGCAGAATGGTCATCAGGATGTGGTGGTAGGCGTCGCCGACGTCGTAGCCCTCCGGCTGCTCGCCGACCACCAGCGTGCGCATGTTGATACTGGCCATGAAATCGGCCGGGCCGAACACCAGCGCCTGCACGCGCGGGCTCGCCGTGGCGATGGCGTCGATGTTGCGCAGTCCCAGGGCGTTCTCGATCTGCGGTTCGATCCCGATCCGCCCGACCTCGAGCCCGCTGGCCTTCTCCAGCTGGGTCAGCAGCAGATCCAGCGCCTGCACCTGGGCCGCGTCGACGACCTTGGGCAGCAGGATCGCGTCCAGTGCCGCGCCGGCGCCCTCGACCACCATGATCACGTCGGCGTAGGTCCACTCGGTGGACCAGTCGTTGACCCGGACCACCCGCAGCTGTGAACCCCAGCCCGGCTCGTTCAGCGCCGCGACGATGTTCGCGCGCGCCGCGGCCTTGGCGCCGGGTGCGACCGCGTCCTCGAGATCGAGGAATATCTCGTCGACCGGCAGGCCCTTGGCCTTGGCGATCATCTTGGGATTGCTGCCCGGTACGGCGAGCACCGATCGGCGAGGCTGCAAGGGCTCCTCCTCTGTTCGCCTAGCCTGAGGGTTATGGCAACCACCAGGGTGTACGTTGCCCGGCTCGCCGGTCTGACGGTGCTGGGCCCGGACGGGGAGTCTATCGGCCGGGTCCGCGACGTCGTCGTGGCCGTCCGGCACGGGCGCCAGCAACCGCGGGTGCACGGCCTCGTCGTCGAATTGGTCACCCGGCGGCGGATTTTCGTGCCGATGCTGCGGGTCACCGCGATCGAGCCGGGCATCGTCACGCTCAACACCGGCACCGTGAGCCTGCGCCGCTTCGCGCAGCGGGCAGGCGAGATGCTCGCGCTGGCCCAGATCGTCGACAGCCAGGTGCGGGTGAACGATCCCGGCCTGCCCGATCTGGCCGGCGTCGACGTGTTCGTCGCCGATCTCGGCATCGAGCAGACCAGGACCAGGGACTGGGTGATCGGCCGGGTCGCGGTACGCGGGCACCGCCGGATCGGGCGCAGGCGCACAGTGCACGTGGTCGACTGGTCGCAGGTCGACGGACTGACCCCCGCCGAGGTGGGCAGGCCCGGCCAGGACGTCACCACCCTGCTCGAACAGTACGAGGGCCTGCGCGCCGCCGACGTCGCGCACCGGCTGCGCGAACTGCCGGAGAAGCGGCGCGTCGAGGTCGCGCTGGCGCTCGACGACGAACGCCTCGCCGACGTCGTCCAGGAGCTGCCCGACGACGACCAGGTGGACCTGCTCGGCCACCTCGAGGTGCGCCGCGCCGCCGACGTGCTCGAGGCGATGGACCCCGACGACGCCGCCGACCTGCTCGGCGAACTGCCCGAGAGCGAGGCCGAATCGCTGCTGGCCCTGATGGACCCGGAGGAATCCGAGCCGGTCCGCCGCCTGCTCGCGCACTCCCCCGACACCGCGGGCGGTCTGATGACGCCCAAGCCCGTGGTGCTCGGCCCGTCGACCACCGTCGCCGAGGCGCTGGCCCGGGTTCGCGATCCCGATCTCACACCCGCGCTGGCCTCGATGGTCTTCGTCGTGCGGCCGCCGACAGCCACCCCGACCGGCCGCTATCTGGGCTGCGTGCACATCCAGCAACTGCTGCGCGAGCCGCCGGCGCATCTGGTCGGCGGGATCGTCGACGCCGATCTGACGCCGCTGTCGCCGGATCTGCCGCTCGCGGCGGTGACCCGCTACTTCGCCACCTACAACCTGGTGTGCGGACCGGTCGTCGACACCGAGAACCATCTGCTCGGCGCGGTGACCGTCGACGACGTCCTCGATCATCTGCTGCCCGAGGACTGGCGCGAGGAAGAGGAACCACTCGCGCACATGGGTGAAGGGACGACGGCGTGAGCGAGAAGAATCCGGCGCGCGCCCGGCTGGAGACGCCGGTCGGTTCGCGGTTCAGCTTCGACTGGGACTCCGAGGCGTTCGCGCGCAGCAGTGAGAAGGTGGCCCGATTCCTCGGGACCGGGCGGTATCTCGCGATCCAGACGGTGATCGTGATCGTCTGGATCATTCTGAACGTGTTCGTGGTGGCGCTGCGCTGGGATCCGTACCCGTTCATCCTGCTCAATCTGGCCTTCTCCACGCAGGCCGCCTACGCGGCGCCGCTGATCCTGCTGGCGCAGAACCGGCAGGACAACCGCGACAAGGTCTCGCTCGAGGAGGACCGCAGCCGGGCCGCGCAGACCAAGGCCGACACCGAATTCCTGGCCCGCGAGCTGGCTTCGCTGCGGCTGGCGGTCGGCGATGTCGCCACCCGCGACTACCTGCGCCGCGAGCTGGAGGACATCAGGGAGATCCTCGACCGCATCGATGCGGTTACCACGCCCGACGGCGCGCCGAAGCCGGAAAAGAAACGGAAGGCCGCCCGCAAGAAAACCTCCGGTCAAACACCCACTCCCACCCCGGTTTCGCCAGGTGGTTCAGACGAGTAACCGGAAATGCTCAACAACTACCTGACCGGTAGGTAACCTGGGTCACGTTGTTCCGGGCGGGCCGGAGGGGGACTTGCGGACCGCTGCTTCGACGAAGAGGGTTGGTGTGGCCGCAATGCGAATCTCTGCTCCGATAACGATGTCGGCCCTTGTCGTCGCTGGACTCGTCGCGTCCGGGTCGTCGGTGCAGACCGCGACGCCGAGCAAGGCGCCCACCGCACCGGAAGCCCTGCTGGCCGCCGCCGCGAGCAGCACCGCGGACACTCCGGAGACCGATCCGTCCGAGGTCGTCGGGCTGCTGCCGATCGCGCAGGAGGCCCCGCGCAAACTGCGCGCGCTCACCCCGTCCGCGAACAGCCTGGCCCCCTTCGCCGGAACCGTTCCGCTGCAGAGCATCTCGCTGCCCACCGGCAGCGGCGCCCTCGGCATCCCGGAGATCGTGCTCGCCGCCTATCGCAATGCCGAACTGGCGCTCGAGACGGCGCAACCGGGCTGCGGGCTCACCTGGAATCTGCTGGCCGGGATCGGGCGTATCGAATCCGGGCACGCCAGCAACGGCCGCACCGACGCGGCGGGCACCTCGACCACCCCGATCTTCGGCCCCGCGCTCGACGGCACCCTGCCGGGCAACGAGGTCATCAAGGAAGCCGACGGCGGCTTCGTCCGGGCCGTCGGGCCGATGCAGTTCCTCCCGAGCACGTGGGCGCTGTACTCCGCCGACGGCAACGGCGACGGCGCCACCGACCCGCACAACGTCTTCGACGCCGCGCTCGGCGCGGGCAAGTACCTCTGCTCGGGCGGGCTGAACCTGCGCGACGCCGCGCAGGAACTGCGTGCCGTGCTGCGCTACAACAACTCGATGTCCTACGCGGCCAATGTGCTGAGCTGGTCGGCCGCGTACCGCACCGGTGGCGCGCCGAGCCAGGTCACGATCTCGCCCGACATCGTGCCGCCGGGCAGCGCTCCGCTGGTCTCGCCGAACGTGCTGGCCGCCTCGACCGACGCGCCCGTCACCGCGGCGCCGCCGTCGACGACCAACCAGCTGCCGCCGAACACCCCGAAGGTCACCACGCCGACGCAGGTGATGATCACGCTGCCCGGCCTGCCGCCGATCCCGTGCGGCATCTTCTGCCCGGCGCCCGTCGCCCCGCCGCAGGACTGCGTGAGCGAGCCGGTGCCCGCCCAGATGCCGAATCCGGCCGACCCAGCCAAGCCCGCCGAGCAGACGTTCGGCGCCGCGGCGCCGAAGGATCCGGCCCAGCCCGAGCAGCCCACCGACCAGCAGGCGAGCGCGCCGGTGTGCACCCCGGCCACGGCCGAGCCGGTGCCCGCGCCCGTCGAGAAGGCCACGCCGGTGCCGGAGAAGACGCCCGAACCCGGCATCGAGGCGACGGAGGAACCGGCGCCCGAGCCCGCCGCTCCCACGCCGACCCCGCAGCCCGGAATCACGTTGCCGTTCAACATCGTTATCCCGCTGCCGCCCGCCCCGCCCGCGCCCTGAGATCAAACCGAAATTCAGATCACAAGGGGGTAACAAAAAGGTCTCGGGTGCGGTAATCTCGGGGCATGGGTCGTCATCGGAAACAGCCTGCGACAACGGTTCGACGTAGCTCGCTCATCGCCCTGACCGGATTGGTTCCCGCCGGACTCGTAGCCGTCACCGCGGCGGCGACCGACGCGAGCACCGCGACCACCGCGGCCGTCGAACACGACCTGCCCGGTCTCGATTCCGAGGCCGCGCCCGACCTCGTCGCCGCGCCGCAGGCCGATGCCGCCGTGGTCGAGCACGCCGAGGCCCGCCTCTCCCCCGCCGCCAACCCGGTGGTGAAAACCGTTGCGCTGCCGGACGATCGGGCCGCCAGCGATCTGCCCGCCGGACCGCTCGGCATCCCCGGCATCGCGGTCGCGGCCTACCAGAACGCCGAAGAGCAACTGGCCGTGGAGAATCCGCACTGCGGGATGTCCTGGTCGCTGCTTGCCGGAATCGGCCGGGTGGAATCCACGCACGCCTACGGCAAGGCCGACGCCGACGGCAATCCGATCAAGGCCGTCTACGGCCCGGTGCTCGACGGCAGCCTCTACGGCAACAACGTCATCTACGACAGCGACGGCGGTGAGCTCGACGGGCTCGGCGGCTACGACCGCGCCATCGGCCCCATGCAGTTCCTGCCCGAGACGTGGCACCGCTACGCCGCCGACGGCAACCACGACGGCATCTCCGATCCGCAGAACCTTTTCGACGCCGCGCTCACCGCGGGCCGCTACCTGTGCGACGGCGGCCTGAACATGCGCGACCTCTCCCAGCAGTCCAAGGCGATCCTGCGCTACAACAACTCGATGGCCTACGTGGCCAACGTCATGGCCTGGTCCGGCTCCTACTCGAGCGGCCTCGCCCCCAAGCCCCAAGACCTGCCCCGAATCTGAGGCAGCATAAAATCGGGCATATGCCAGTGATTACGGAAGCGGATGTGCGGGCGGCGCTCGCGAAGGTCGACGACCCGGAGATCCGCAAGCCGATCACCGAGTTGGGCATGGTCAAGTCCATCGCCATCGCCGAGAGCGGTGACGTGCACGTCGAGGTGTATCTGACCACCTCGGGATGCCCGCTGCGGACCGAGATCGTCCAGCGGGTCACCAAGGCCGTCGCCGACGTGCCCGGCGCGGGCGCGGTGACCGTCGACCTCGACGTGATGAGCGACGAGCAGCGCACCGAGCTGCGCAAGTCGCTGCGCGGTGACTCGGCCGAGCCGGTGATCCCGTTCGCCCAGCCCCGCTCGCTCACCCGGGTGTACGCGGTCGCCTCCGGCAAGGGCGGTGTCGGCAAGTCCAGCGTCACCGCGAACCTGGCCGTCGCGCTGGCCCAGCGCGGCCTGTCGGTCGGTGTGCTCGACGCCGACATCTACGGCCACTCCATCCCCCGCATGCTCGGCTCCGACGCCAAGCCCACCCAGGTGGAGCGGATGATCATGCCGCCCATCGCCCACGACGTGAAGATGATCTCGATCGCGCAGTTCACCCAGGGCAACACGCCCGTGGTGTGGCGCGGTCCGATGCTGCACCGCGCGCTGCAGCAGTTCCTGGCCGACGTGTTCTGGGGCGATCTGGACGTGCTGCTGCTCGACCTGCCGCCCGGCACCGGCGACGTCGCGATCTCCATCGCGCAGCTGATCCCCGGCGCCGAGATCCTGGTGGTCACCACCCCGCAGATCGCGGCGGCCGAGGTCGCCGAGCGCGCTGGCGCCATCGCCCTGCAGACGCGTCAGCGGATCGCGGGCGTGGTGGAGAACATGTCCTGGCTGGACCTGCCCGACGGCTCGCGGATGGAGCTCTACGGCTCCGGCGGCGGCCAGGTCGTCGCCGATCGGCTGACCCGCGCGGTCGGCGCCACGGTGCCGCTGCTCGGCCAGATCCCGATCGAGCAGGCGCTGCGCGAGGGCGGCGACGCGGGCACCCCGATCGTGCTCGGCGAGCCGGACAACCCGGCCGCCAAGGCTCTGCGCGGGGTGGCCGACAAGCTCGCGGTCCGCAAGCGCGGCCTGGCGGGCATGTCGCTCGGCATCGATACCACCCGCCATCTGTAGAGCCGGGAGTTGTCGGTGGGGTTGCCTAGGCTGTGCACATGCTGACGCTGCTGCTCTACGTGCTCATCGTCGGACTTGTCGCGGCGATGCTGTTCCTGGTGGCCAGTGCCGTGTTCGGGCGGTCCGAGGAGCTGGGCCCGTTACCCGAGGGCACGACGGCCACGGTGCTGCCCGCCCAGGGCGTCACCGGTGCCGACGTGCGCGCGCTGCGGTTCCAGCAGGTGGTGCGCGGCTACAAGGCCGGTGAGGTCGACTGGGCGCTGGGCAGGCTGGCCGAGCGGATCGACGAGCTCGAGTTCGAGCTGGCGCAGGTACGGCAGTGGCAGGCCCAGGTGGCGCCCGGCCAGGAACGACCGTGACCGAGCTCGCCGACGACGGGCTCGTCCGCTGCACCTGGGCGAGCGGATCCCAGCTCTACCGCGACTATCACGACACCGAGTGGGGCACGCCCCTGCACGGCGACGACGCGCTGTTCGAACGGCTGTGCCTCGAGGCGTTCCAGTCCGGCCTGGCCTGGATCACCATCCTGCGCAAACGGCCCGCCTTCCGCGCCGCCTTCGCCGGCTTCGAGATCGCGAAGGTCGCCGAGTTCGGTGACGAGGATCGCGCCCGGCTCATGGCCGACGCGGGGATCGTGCGCAACCGGGCCAAGATCGACGCGGCCATCGCCAACGCGAAGGTTGCTCGGGACCTGCCGGTGAGCCTGGACGAGCTGCTGTGGTCGTTCGCGCCCGCGCCGCGCCCGCGCCCGGCGACGAATGCCGACGTCCCGGCGACGACCCCCGAATCCATAGCTCTGGCAAAGGAATTGAAGCGCCGCGGCTTCGCTTTCGTCGGTCCGACCACCGCGTACGCCCTGATGCAGGCGACCGGAATGGTGGACGATCACCTGGCGGTTTGCTGGGTGCGCTCCGCCGCGAACGGAACCGACCCGGCGGTCACATTTCGTACTCAGGTGTCCGCCCGAGTCGGCAATAGGGAAGAATAGGACCGGTGTGGCCCGCCGAACACCCGGCGAGTCAGAGAACAGGTGCGCACTCGACCGCGCAGATCTGGAGGGAGCAGAGGATGGCGGCCATGAAGCCCCGTACCGGGGACGGTCCCCTCGAGGCAACCAAGGAAGGTCGTGGAATCGTCATGCGGGTTCCACTCGAGGGTGGCGGGCGTCTGGTCGTCGAACTCACACCGGACGAGGCTGCGGCGCTCGGTGACGAACTGAAGAGCGTCACCAGCTGACGGCACTCACCGAGCTGGCCGCGCTCCTGGCCTGCCCGGAGTGCGGAGCGGAACTGCGCGCGCACGACCGTGCGCTGCGCTGCGACACCCGGCACAGCTTCGACATCGCCCGCCAGGGCTATGTCGGGCTGCTGACCGGCGCGTCGACGAAGATGACCGGCGACACCGCCGACATGCTCGATGCCCGCGCGGCGTTCCTGAGCGCGGGCCACTTCGCCCCCGTGGCCGCGGCCGTCGCGCGCGCGTTCGGCGCCACGTCCACGGGCGTCCAGGCATCGCCTGCCTGCGCGATCCTCGAGGTCGGCGCGGGCACCGGGTACTACCTCGGCGAGGTGCTGTCCGCCGTACCGCAGGCACGTGGGATCGCGCTCGACGTGTCGAAGCCCGCCGCGCGCCGGGCCGCCCGTGCCCACCCCCGCATGGCCTCCGTGCTCGCGGACGCCTGGCGCGGGCTGCCGATCCGGGACAACTCCCTGGCCGGCGTGCTGTCGGTCTTCGCTCCGCGCAATCCCGCCGAGGTGGCCCGCGTGCTCGCCCCCAGCGGCCGTTTCGTCGTGGTCACCCCCACCGCGCGGCACCTGAACGAGCTGGTGGGCCCGCTCGACATGGTCCGCGTCGACCCGGACAAGGAACGGCGCCTGGCCGGCTCCCTGGCAGGCGCCTTCACCCGCACCGACCACACCCTGGTCGAGTTCCCGATGAAGCTGTCCCGGCACGACGTCACCAACGTCATCGCGATGGGCCCGTCGGCCTTCCACGGCACCCCCACCGACGACCCACGCATCGCCGCTCTCCCGGACACCACGGAGGTCACCGCCTCGGTCGACGTCTCGGTCTACACCCCCGCCCCCTGACGACCCCGCGGCCGCCGTGAGGCAACCAACCACCGCCCCCGCACAGACCGCAACGCCTCCGACAGCGACGCCGGTCTACCGCAGCACACTCCGGTACACCTCGACGGTCTGCTCGGCGATCCGCGCCCAGTCGAACTCCGCGATGGCACGTGCACGCCCCGCCTCGCCGTAGCGCGCGGACAGGGCCGGATCGCCGGCGACCGCGTTCACCGCGGCGGCCAGCCCTCGCTCGTATTCGGCGGTGTCGGCGGCGTCGTAGTGCACCAGCCGCCCGGTCCCACCGTCGGCGACGACCTCGGGAATCCCGCCCACATCCGAGGCGACGACCGCGGTCTCACAGGCCATCGCCTCGAGGTTGACGATGCCGAGCGGCTCGTACACCGAGGGACACACGAACACCGTGGACGCGGTCAGGATCTGGCGCACCTGCTCGGTCGGGAGCATCTCCCGCACCCAGAACACGTTGCCCCGCCGGGCCTGCAATCCGTCGACGGCGGCGGCGACCTCGAGCTCGAGTTCCCTGGTGTCGGCGGCGCCCGCGCACAGCACGAGCTGGATGTCCGGGTCGAAATCCGCGGCGGCGGCGAGCAGATGGCCGACGCCCTTCTGCCGGGTGATCCGGCCGACGAACGACACGATCGGCGCGTCGGCGCGCACACCGAGTCGTTCGAGCACGGGCTGGTCGTCCCCGGCGGGCGGGCCGGGATGCCACACGCTCGCGTCGATCCCGTTGTGCACCACGTGGACCCGGCCCGGATCGATGGCCGGGTAGGCGTCGAGCACGTCGCGGCGCATGCCCTCGCTCACCGCGATGACGGCGTCGGCGTACTCCATGGCATTGCGTTCCGACCAGGACGAGAGCCGGTACCCGCCGCCGAGTTGCTCGGCCTTCCACGGCCTGCGCGGTTCCAGCGAGTGCGCGGTGAGGATGTGCGGGATGCCGTAGAGCGCGCCGGCGAGGTGCCCGGCCAGCCCCGAATACCAGGTGTGCGAGTGCACCACGTCGACGGCGCCCACCGCATCGGCCATCCGCAGTTGCGCCGACATCATCTGCAGTGCGGCGTTGGCGGCGTAGAGCTCCGGATCGGGGCGGTGCACGACGGCGCCGTGGCGCGGCGCGCCCATGCAGTGGACCGTCACCTCGGCCAGATCCCGCAGCCGGGAAGTGAGTTCGGTGACATGGACGCCCGCCCCGCCGTAGACCTCCGGCGGATACTCCCGGGTCAGCATCGCGACTCGCAGCGGGTCCGCCTCCGCCTGGGGGCTGTCGGTGCCAGAACTCACTGGTCCAAATTAGACCCTCGGGTCGACATGAGCCACCGTTGTGCCGCCCAGCCTGTACTTTGAGCAGGGTGAGGAGCCAGCCGCACGTACTCGGGATCGTGCTCGCCGGTGGCGAGGGCAAACGACTGTTTCCGCTCACCGCAGACCGTGCCAAGCCCGCCGTGCCCTTCGGCGGCGCGTACCGGCTGATCGATTTCGTCCTCAGCAATCTCGTCAACGCCGGATATCTGCGTCTGTGCGTGCTCACCCAGTACAAGTCGCATTCGCTGGACCGCCACATCTCCCAGACCTGGCGGCTGTCGGGATTCACCGGCGAGTACATCACCCCGGTGCCAGCGCAGCAGCGCCTCGGCCCGCGCTGGTACACCGGCAGCGCCGACGCGATCATGCAGTCGCTCAACCTGATCTACGACGAGGACCCCGACTACATCGTGGTCTTCGGCGCCGACCACGTGTACCGGATGGACCCCGAGCAGATGGTGGCCAGCCACATCGCCTCGGGCGCCGGGGTCACCGTCGCCGGCATCCGGGTGCCGCGCAGTGAGGCGAGCGCGTTCGGCTGCATCGACTCCGACGAGTCCGGCCGGATCACCCAGTTCCTGGAGAAGCCCGCGCACCCGCCCGGCACCCCCGACGACCCGAACATGACGTTCGCGTCGATGGGCAACTATGTGTTCACCACCCGCGTGCTCGTCGACGCCATCCGGGCCGACGCCGAGAACTCCGATTCCGATCACGACATGGGCGGCGACATCATCCCGTCGCTGGTCGCCGAGGGCAAGGCGGCCGTCTACGACTTCGCCGACAACGACGTGCCCGGAGCCACCGAACGCGATCGGGGCTACTGGCGCGACGTCGGCACCATCGACGCCTTCTACGACGCCCACATGGACCTGGTGTCGGTGCACCCGGTGTTCAACCTCTACAACAAGCACTGGCCGATTCGTGGCGCCGCGGAGAACCTGCCGCCGGCGAAGTTCGCGCGCGGCGGGCTGGCCCAGGAGTCGATCGTCGGCGCCGGGTCGATCCTGTCGGCGGCCACCGTCCGCAACTCGGTGCTCAGCTCGAACGTGATGATCGACGACGGCGCCACCGTCGAAGGCAGCGTGCTCATGCCCGGTGTGCGGATCGGCAAGGGCGCGGTGGTGCGCCACGCGATCCTGGACAAGAACGTGGTGGTCGGCGAGGGCGAGATCATCGGCGTCGACCTGGAACGCGATCGGGAGCGTTTCGCGGTGAGCCACGGCGGCGTGGTCACCGTCGGCAAGGGGATCTGGGTCGGTTAGCCCCGCGAGGCGCAGAGCAGGCCGTCGCCGATCGGGATCAGCACGCTGGTGAGTTCGGGGTTCTCGGCGATCGCCCTGGTCGCCGCGCGCACGGCCTGGGTGGCCGGGTCGCGCTGGGCCTGATCGGGCACGCGACCGCCGAGCAGCGCGTTGTGCAGGATGAACGCGCCGCCCTCGCGGAGCAGGCGCACACCCTGCTCCACGTAGTGCGGGTGTTCCATGGGCGAGGCGTCGACGAAGACGAGATCGTAGGCGCCGTCGGCGAGGCGGGGCAGCACGTCGAGCGCGCGGCCGTTGATCAGCCGGGTCCTGGCCGGGGCGATCTCGGCGGTGCGGAAGGCCTCCTTGGCGGCGCGCTGATGCTCGGGCTCGGAGTCGATCGTGGTGAGGGTGCCGTCCTCGCGCATGCCGTCGAGCAGCCACAATCCGCTGATCCCGGCGCCGGTGCCGATCTCGACGACCGCGCGGGCGCCGAGCATCTGCGCGTACATGCTCAGCAGGGCGCCGACGGAGGCGGGCACGGGTGCCGCGCCCAGCTCGGTGGCCCGTTCGCGCGCGTCGAGCAGGACTTCGTCCTCGACGACGGACTCCTCCACATAAGTCAGGTTGCGCTCCACGTTCGATGCCACAGCTAAGAGGCTATGTCACGGGAGGGGTCTGTGTATTCAGCGAAAGCGGCGGTGCCGGTGGGTGTCGCCCAGGAGCCCGGCAATTGCCGAAGGTTTGCGGAACGGTCACGAAGGGCTCCGAACTGCTGCTTTTCCGGTGCGGGCGGGGTTAGGGTCGGGTCCGGCACGGATTCTCAGGTCACACTCAGGATCTCCACACCTGGCCCATATCGGGGCAGGAAATAGTTGCCCTACGCAAGACCAGCCGATCGCGGCGGGTACGAGACCCGGGAACAACCACAGACAGTTGCTGGTTGATTCCGGTTGCAAGGTTCGCTGACCCGGACCGGCATGGTTTCGTGCCAGCGGTCCCGAGTAGGAGGTGTCCCATCCCGATGGTAGACACGGCGCGTCACGCCACACTGCCCGAACAGCCACTCTCCGCCGTCGACGGTGACGAGATCGAGGCCGAACTCACCGGCACCGCGGCCTTCGACGCGACCGGCGATCGCACTGTGATGCCGTCCTGGGACGAACTGGTCCGCGAGCACGCCGACCGGGTGTACCGCCTGGCCTATCGCCTCTCCGGCGACGCGCAGGACGCCGAGGACCTCACCCAGGAAACCTTCATCCGGGTCTTCCGCTCGCTGCAGAACTACCAGCCGGGCACCTTCGAGGGCTGGCTGCACCGCATCACCACCAACCTGTTCCTGGACATGGTCCGCCGCCGCAACCGCATCCGCATGGAGGCGCTGCCCGAGGACTACGACCGCGTGCCCGCCGAGGGTCCGACTCCCGAGGAGTCCTACCACGACGCGCGCCTGGACCCCGACCTGCAGAAAGCGCTGGACGCGCTGGCACCGGAGTTCCGCGCCGCCGTGGTCCTGTGTGATATCGAGGGCCTGTCCTACGAGGAGATCGGCGCGACGCTCGGCGTCAAGCTCGGCACCGTGCGCAGCCGCATCCACCGTGGGCGTCAGGCACTGCGCGAGTACCTTGCGCATAATGGAACTGAGCAGCGGTACTCCGCTGACGCCTACGCAGAGTGACGCCGTTCGCGGCGTCACCGGGCACTCGGTTGATGTCGGTCGGAAGGAAGAACTCCGCATGAGTGTGGACCCCAATACGTCCGGTCGTCGCCCGCGTTTCCAGCCCACCGAGCACCTGGCCAGTGAGGCGATCGCGGCCTATGTCGACGGTGAGCTGCGGATGAACGCGTATCTGCGTGCCGCTCAGCACCTTTCGGTCTGCCCCGAATGCGCGGCCGAGGTCGACGCCCAGCAGCAGGCGCGCATCGCGCTGCGCAAGGCCGCCGAGGTGGCCGTGCCGCGCAGCCTGCACGACAGCCTGACCCGGATCCCGCTGGCCGAACTGCCCGGCACCGCACCCGAACCGCCGCGCCGTAACGAGGCATTTCTCGGATTCATCACCGATTCCTTCACCGCGACCCGGTGGACAACCTGGCGGCGCAAGTAGAGTCTCGGACGTGACAGGCGAATCGACGAATTCCGGATCGACCGAACACGCGGATTCGGCGGCCGACCGGGGGAACCTGCGGCCGTCGGACGCGCCGAACCTGGGCCCGCGTCCGGTGTACCGGCCGCACATCGACAGCCATACCGCGCGCGCGTTCCGCCGCCCGAACGGTCAGACCGGCTCGTTCGCGCCGCACGAGACGACGGTGCCCGACAAACGGGACGACGCCGATCAGCTGGTCACCCAGCGCCCGCCGGACGGCGTGCTGGCCGAGGCCTTCGCCCGCCCCGTCGGCTCCGACGAGCTGCTGCAGCGCGAGCCCGGCTCGGACGAGCCGAGCACCGTCATCGCCGGTCCGGTCGATCCCTGGCGCGATCCGGCCGCGGGCGCCCGGCTCGGTGCCCCCGCCGTGCCCACTCCCGCCACCGAACGGCTGCCCGTCGCCCCGAAGCTGTCCGCCCGCGAGGTCCTGTTCGGCTCGCGCGTCGCGCCCAAGGCGCTGGCCGTGCTCGCCGCGCTCGCGCTCGGCATCGCCGTGCTCGGCGGCCTGGTCGGGCGGATCACCGCCGAGACCGCGTCCACGCTGACCTCGCGCAAGGTGACCCTCGATCAGAGCGCCGGGATCGAGGAGCCGCACAGCCGCATCGCAGCGGTCGCCAACGCCGTGCTGCCGTCGGTGGTCTCGATCCGGGTCACCGTCGGTGACAACGGCGCGACCGGCTCCGGTGTCGTCATCGACGGCGGCGGATACGTGGTCACCAACAACCACGTCATCTCGATGGCCGCGACCGACAAGTCCGACCGGGCCGCCATCCAGGTGCAGTTCTCCGACGGCACCAGGGTCCCCGCCGAGATCGTCGGCCGCGACCCCAAGACCGACCTGGCCGTGCTCAAGGTCGAGGCCAAGAACCTGACCGTGGCCACCCTCGGCAAGTCCGCCGACGTGCAGGTCGGCGACGACGTGCTCGCGGTCGGCTCGCCGCTGGGCCTGAGCAAGACCGTCACCTCCGGCATCGTCAGTGCCCTGCACCGACCGGTGAAGCTGGCGGGCGAGGGCAGCGACACCAACGCGGTGATCGACGCCGTGCAGACCGACGCGGCGATCAACCCGGGTAACTCCGGTGGCGCGCTGGTCGACATGGAGGGCCGCGTCGTCGGCATCAACACCGCCATCCGCAGCGAGACCGGCGGTTCGGTGGGCCTCGGCTTCGCCATCCCGGTCGACGTGATGACCACCGTCACCCAGACCCTGATCCGCGAGGGCCAGATGCACCACCCGGTGATCGGTCTGAGCGCGCGCACCAAGACCGTCGCCAACGAGGTGATGAGCGGCGCGGCCGTGGCCGATGTCGCCCCGGGCAGTCCGGCCGCCAAGGCGGGGATCGTCGAGGGCGATGTGATCGTCAAGATCGGCGATCGGGAGGTCACCAACCCGGACGAGCTGGTCGTCGCCGTGCAGGCGCGCAAGATCGGCGAGACGGTGAACGTGCAGTTGATCCGCGATGGCAGGCAGGTGGACGTGCCTGTGACGCTGGAATCCGACTGAGCTGAGGCGCCGCGCGCCGGGTAACCTGGATCCGTGTTCAGCAACATCGGGTGGAGCGAGATGATGATCCTGCTCGTCGCCGCCCTCGTGATCCTCGGCCCGGAGCGCCTGCCCGGCGCCGTCCGCTGGACCACGCAGTCCCTGCGCCAGGTGCGCGACTACGCCAGCGGCGCCACCACGCAGCTGAAGCAGGAGCTGGGGCCGGAGTTCGACGAGCTGCGCAAGCCGCTGGCCGAGCTGAACGAACTGCGCGGGATGACCCCGCGCGCCGCGGTCACCAAGCACCTGCTGGGCGGGGACGACAAGATCCTGCGCGATCTGGAGAGCGCGGTGCCCGACAAGAAGGAACTGTTCGGCACGAGCAGCGGCATGCCGGGCGCCCCCTCCTCGACGCCGTCGCTGTCGAAGCCGCTCACTCCGAACGAGCGGCCCCCGATCGACTTCGACGCCACCTGAGCACACCGCACGGTCGGCATTTGCCACGAAGTCGCGCGGCACCGACAGGGCCTCGGCTACCTCGACAGACTGTGATTGCCGACAATCCGGGCATGACTGCCCTTGTGCCGCAAGACAGTTCGATGTCAACCGATATAGACACGGAATGCTGTCGAGCTGTCTAGACTTCGCACATGTCGGCCGATGACGTGGCACGAGTCTTCGCGATCGAAGACAAGGTCGAAAGACTCAAAGCAGCCACCGACGGGGTGGCGGCTGCCCAGCAGACCATCAACGAACTCACCAGGATCCGGCGAGCCGTGATCCGGGAACTCCATGCCGAGGGCTGGACCTTCGCCAGGATCGGCGCCGCCGCCGGACTCTCCCGCGCGCGGATCCATCAGGTCAGCACGCAGGGCCCGGTGCCGGAGGGACTCTTCTTCGGGCACGGCGCGCTGACCGTGCTCGCGCCGGAGGTCCGCGCGGGCAGGCTCCTCGGCGCCCCCGATCCGGCCGCGGCGCAGCGGCTGGCCGAGCTGCTCCGGCAGCTGGGTTTCGTGGCGTCGGTGGAGACCTTCCTGCCCGGCAGGCCCGTGGATCTCAATCGCGACGGGCTGGTCGTGCTCGGCGGCCCCGAGCTCTCCCCCAGCCTGCGTCAGCTGGTGGTGGCCGATCCCCGGCTGCGCCGGACCGTCACCAGGGCGGGCGATACCCGGCGCGGGATCGAGGACAGGGCCGCGCGGCGTGTCTACCGGCCCGGCGGCACCGAACCGCACGACATCGCGTACCTGGCCCGGCTGCCCCGGCCGGACCGGCGCGGCAGCGTGATGCTCATCGACGGTCTGCACCCACCCGGCTCGCTGGGTGCGATCCGGTTGCTGGCGACCCGTCTGGCCACCCTGCACGAGCGGGCCAGCAGCCATTTGTTCTCGGTTCTCATTGCCGTCCGCTATGACCGCGCTACCGGAGAACCAGTGGATGCGGACCTTCTCACCCCGGTCTATCGGCACGAAACAGACCCGAGGTTGGCTACGACCCGGGCTCGTCCATAGCTGAAATTAAACTCGCCATCTTTTGTGACTTCGATCACGCTACTGTTATTGTTCACAGAGCGACAACGATGGTTAGATTGCTAGCGAGTAACCGAGTGTGAGTAGGTGAGCTTCACATGTTCTCGTCTCCCGAGGCCAGCGCGTGCCGGGTGCTGCCCGTTCGCGCGGCAGGCTCCCCCGATCCCACACCGGGCGACCCGATCGTCGCGACCCATCGGCTGACCTACAGCGACCGCCTGAAGGTCTTCATCGGCCCGCAGGAGGATGTGGACAGCTTCCTGCGCCCGCTGCGCCGCCTGGACGGCCGCCAGCGCTACGCGCTGGATCTGACGGTGCTGCCCGAGCCGATGCCCGCCACCGAGATCACCGCCGCGGTGAGCGCCGCGCGCGGCGAACTCGCGCTGTGGTGCGCCGGATCCGCCGACGCGATGACGCTGCAACTGCGCCGGACCGTCGACCACGTCGCGCACCGCTTCACCCTCGGCCTGCCCGGCAGCAGGCTCGGCCTACCGACGGTCTACCTGCCGCACGGCGAGGACGACACCTACGTCTACCCTGACGAGGTGTTCACCGCCGAGCAGGCGGCGCCGATCTTCCGCGACTTCTTCCACGGCGGCGTCGTCCCCGTCGAACTGCAGCAGCGCGAGATCCTCGACTGAGCTCTCGCCGCGCGTGAATGCTGTGCGATAGCTAGGCTGGACTGCACGGTCACAAACCGTTCACGGTGGCCGGGAAGGCCGGTGTGCGATGCGCGAGCTGCTGGAACAGGTACTCGGGGTGCTCGCCCACGAGCCGGTCGCGCTGGCCAGGATCGTCGACCGGACCGGCGCCGGACCGCGCGAGACCGGTGCGGCGATGGCGGTGACCGCGGACGGCCGGGTCATCGGCTCGCTCTCCGGCGGATGCGTCGAATCCTCGATCGTGGACACGGCCGGTGTCGTCCTGCGCGACGGTGTGGCGAGCATCGAACGCTTCGCGGCCGCCGACGAACTCGCGGTCGGGCTGCCCTGCGGCGGCGAGATCGAGGTGTTCGTCGAGCGGCTCGACCGGACCGCACTGCCGCTGCTGCACGCGCTGTCCACCGCACTGCGGGCCGGGCAGGCGGTCGCCTACGCGACGACGCTGGAGTCGGCGCCGGATCGGGCACTGCTGTACGCCGACCGGGTCGAACCCCGGCGAGGGCTCGGCCGGGACGCCGGCCCACCGCGCGGCGAAGCGGCGGTCGCCCGCGAGCCTGCGCCGGATCGGCAGCTGGTGTATCTCGGCCGGATCGCACCGTGGCGAGCGCTCGACAAGGACGTCGCCGCGCTCCTCGGCACCGGGCGCAACGGGCTGATCGGCGGTCAGGACGGCACGCCCGCCGTGACCGCGCGCCCGCGCACCTTCGTGCAGGTCTTCCGCTCCCCCGCCCGTCTGATCCTGGCGGGCGCCAACGACTACACCCGCGCCCTCACCGTCGCCGCGGGCCGTCTCGGCTATCACGTCACCGTCGTCGACGCCCGCGAAACCTTCACCACCCCGGCCCGTTTCCCCGCCGCCGACGCGGTGGTCGTCGACTGGCCGCACCGCTATCTCGACACCGAGTTCCGCGCGGGCCGGATCGATGACCGCACCGTGGTCTGCGTGCTCACCCACGACCCCAAGTTCGACGTCCCGGCGCTGGTTACCGCCGTGCGCCTGCCGGTCGCCTTCGTCGGCGCGCTGGGTTCCCGTCGCGCCCACGACGACCGCACCCGCCGCCTGCGCGAGGCGGGCCTGACTGATGCCGAGACCGCGCGCATCCGAAGTCCACTCGGCCTCGACCTCGGTGCCCACACCCCGGACGAGACCGCCATCTCGATCCTCGCCCAGATCCTCGCCGACCGCGCCGGGGCGACCGGCCACCCGCTGGACACGCTCGACGGCCCGATACACCGCCCGTAGCCGCGGGCCGCCCGCGCGATCCGCGCCGCACCAGCCGAACGCACGTAGGTGGTGGGGTTGCTGTGCCGCGACCCCAGCACAGCGGTCTCGACCACACGACTCTGCGCCGGACACGCGCGAAGGGCCGAAGCACCGCCCCGGCCGCCGGAACCTGCTCGCCGAACAGTGGCTGACGCACCCGCACGGGGAGGGGACTCGAACCCTGCCGTGCCGTCGCGGCCACCCACGGCCCCGATCTCCGGCTCGCGCAGGACCCCATGCCAGCACGGTCGCCCCGCGCACGGAGAGGGCGCCTCGCCGACGTGGCAAGGCGCCCTGTGGATGTCCGCTAAGCCGCGACCTGTTCCGGCCGAAGAGTGTTCATCGGCGGACGGTCCTCGAGGGAGACCTCGGTGGTGTGCGGAATGAATTCGCCGCCGATCATCGGAAACTGGGTGAGGGCAGCGCCGGAATCGGGAACTCCGCTGCGGCGCAGGGCGGTTCCGAGAATCTGACGGCTCATCACGCCGAGGTCCGAGAGCGGGCGGTTGCGGTGGGTGCGGACGCCGAGATTCACCTGGGTGATGGCGTCGAGGCCGAGGCGGTCGTAGGTGTCGAGCAGTAGCCCGATCTCCACGCCGTAGCCGGGCGCGAAGGGCACCGCGGTGAGCAGTTCGCGGGTGCCCGCGTACTCCCCGCCGAGCGGCTGCAGGACCTGGGCCAGGTCGGGCCGCAGGGCGGCCAGCAGCGGGCGGGCGACCAGCTCGGTGACGCGGCCACCGCCGTTGGCGTCGACGGACTCGCCCTGGCGCAGCGGGCGCCGGTAGTAGGCCTTGGACAGGTGGGTGTCCGGCATCGTCAGCAGCGGGCCGAGCAGCTTGGGCACGAAGGCCGGATCGGGGTCGATCAGGTCGGAGTCGACGAAGGCGATCAGGTCGCCGCTGGTGCAGGCCAGCGACCGCCACAGCACTTCGCCCTTGCCCGGCACCGGCTCGAGTTCGGGCACGGCTTCCTCGCGGGTGATCACCTCGGCGCCGGCCGCGCGGGCGCGGGCGGCGGTGGCGTCGGTGGAGCCGGAGTCGAGCACGATCAGCTCGTCGACGAGGGTGCCGAGCAGCGGCCGGATGCTGGCCACCACGTCGGCGACGGTGTCTTCCTCGTTCAGCGCGGGCAGCACCACGGAGACGGTGCGGCCGGCCTTGGCGGCGACGAGTTCGCCGACCGTCCAGTCAGGGGTGTCCCAGGTGTGGGTGGTGGCCCAGGCGGGCTCGCGGTGTTGGATTTTCATGCCAGACCTCGCAGAGTTCGTGCGGGGGGCCGGATGCCCTGGATCGCGGCGATCATGTCCACGACCCGCCGGGTTTCGGCGACTTCGTGAACCCGGAAGATCCGAGCGCCCGCGGCGGCCGACCACGCGGTTGCCGCCAGTGTGCCCTCGACCCTCTCGGTCAGACCGACACCTAGAGTCTCCCCGATAAAGTCCTTGTTGCTCAGCGCCATCAAGACTGGCCATCCGGTTTTTACAAGACCGTCGATTCCGCGCAACAACTCGAGCCCGTGATAGGTGTTTTTCCCGAAATCGTGGGTGGGATCGATCACGATGCCGTCGCGCCGCACCCCCGCCGCCGCGGCCCGCTCGGCCGCCGCGACCACCGTCGCGGTCACCTCGGCCACCACGTCGGCGTAGCGCACCCGGTGCGGCCTGGTCCGTGGGACGGCGCCGCCGGTGTGGCTGCACACGATGCCCGCGCCCAGCTCCGCGGCCACGTGCACCAGCTCGAGGTCGGCGCCCGCCCAGGTGTCGTTGATCAGGTCGGCGCCCGCCGCGACGGCCGACCGGGCGACTCCGCCGCGCCAGGTGTCCACACTGATCAACAGGTCGGGATACTTCGCGCGGATCGCCGCGACGAACGGCACCACCCGCCGCGTTTCCTCGGCCGCGTCGACCGTCTCGCCCGGACCGGCCTTCACCCCGCCGATATCGACCAGATCGGCGCCCTCGTCGACGGCTCGCGCCACCCGGTCCATCGCGGCCTCGTCACTGAAGGTGGCGCCGCGGTCGTAGAAGGAGTCGGGGGTGCGGTTCACGATCGCCATCACGAGCGCCCGATCGGTGGCGACCGGACGGCCGCAGAAGGTCGGCGAGACGTCCACGGCCGACGACTCGGCACCGCGGCTGCTTGGGGGCGAGGCAGGCGGTTGTACGGCGGGCCGGGGTTCGGGCGCGCCCGACGAGTTACCGATGTTCATGCGGAATCAGACGTTACCTTGCTAGCGCGGCGCCTTACCGGCCGCGACGTCGGCGGCGTACCCGTCGTAGGCGGGGACGTACCCCGTGTCGGGGCCGGCGAGCACATAGAGCTCGCTCTCGGCGTCGGGCTCGTACCCCTGCTTGCGCAGCTCCACCTTGCGGCTCTTGAACGTCGAGGTCTGCTCGAGTTCGGCCACGACCCGCACGAACAGCGGGATCGCGTACACCGGCAGCCGCTGGTAGACGGTGGCGGCGAGGGACTTGCCGTCGAACGTGGTGTCCGGGTGCAGGGTGACCGCGGCCATGCCCGCCTTGCCGTCGGTGCCGGGGATGTCGACGCCGTAGACGACGGCCTGCTCGATGCTCGCGTCGTGGTCGAGCGCCGCCTCGACCTCGGTGGTCGCGACGTTCTCGCCCTTCCAGCGGAAGGTGTCGCCGAGCCGGTCGACGAAGGCGATGTGCCAGAAGTGCTGGTCGCGGACCAGGTCGCCGGTGTCGAACCAGCAGTCGCCCTTCTTGAAGCCGTCGCGGACCAGCTTGGCCTCGGAGGCCTTCTTGTCGGTGTAGCCGTCGAAGGGCTGCCGATCGTTGACCTTGGCCAGCAGCAGCCCGACCCCGCCGGAGCGCACCTTGCGCAGCTTGCCGTCGGCGCCGCGCCTGGCTTTGCCGGTCTCGTCGTCGTATTCGACGACGGCGTAGGGCAGCGGCCCGAAGCCCGCGGTGCGGTCGACGCCGAACGCGTTGACGAAGGCCAGCGGCGCCTCGCTCGACCCGTAGAACTCCACCACCCGGCCGATGCCGAAGCGGCTGCGGAACTCGTCCCACAGTTCGGGCCGCAGCCCGTTGCCGACGGCGAGCCGGACCCGGTTGCCGCGCTCGGCGGGCTGCGGCGGCTGGTTGAGCAGATACCGGCACAGCTCGCCGATGTAGATGAACGCGGTGGCGCGTTCGCGGTCGATCTCGTCCCAGAACTTCGACGCCGAGAACTTGCGGCTGAGCACATAGGTGGCCTCGCCGGACAGCACCGCCGACAGCGCGACCGTGAGCGCGTTGTTGTGGTAGAGCGGCAGGCAGCAGTACAGCGCGTCGTTGCCGCGCAGGCGGATTCCGAGTCCGCCGAGTCCGGCCATGCTCTTGGTCCAGCGGTGGTGGGTCATCACGCTGGCCTTGGGCATGCCGGTGGTGCCGGAGGTGAAGATGAGGAACGCCCGCTCGCCCGCGGTGACCTGCGCGCAGACGGCGGGGTCGGCATCCGGTGCGGTGCGGGCGGATTCGGCCAGTTCCTCGGCGGGCAGCACGTTCGCCACCGGCGCCGACAGCGAGTCCAGCGCCTCGGCGCACTCGGCGCCCGCCACCAGCAGCACGCTGTCGAGCAGGCCGATGCTGTGCGCGAGCACCTCGTCGCGCTGGTTGTAGTTGAGCAGGCCGACGGTGGCGCCCAGTTTGAGCACGGCCAGCACGGTGAACAGGGTCTCGGGCCGGTTGGTCATCAGCACGCCGACCACCTGGCCGCGCCGCACGCCGCGCTCGGAAAGCACTGCCGCGTACCGGTTCACCTCGCTGTTGGCGGCGCGGTAGGTGTAGGCGCGGCCCTCGAACCGCAGGAACTGGCGATCGGGCCTGCGGTGCGCGACCCGCTGGAAGTACAGGCCGATGGAGGCTTTGTCCTTGGGCCCCACCAGCATTCCGCGCGCGTTGCGCAACATGCCGGGGGCGTCCAGTGCCATGCCGGGCAGCGCCTTGGCGAGGTCGAACACGCTGACGGTCGAGCGGGCGTCGTTGCTCACGTCGAAATACTCCTAGCCTTGGGCCGCGGCCGGTTCGAGTGCGGCGAAGGCCGCGGGGAGGTCGGTGGCGACGATGATGCGGTCGAGCGCGGGGCCGGGCACCATACCGCGCTCGGACAGTTCACCGATCCAGCGGAACAGGCCGCTGTAGAAGCCGTCCGCGTCGAGCACCACCACGGGTTTGGTGTGTTCGCCGAGGTAGCCGCCGGTCCACGTCTCGAAGAACTCCTCGAGCGTGCCGATGCCGCCGGGCAGCGCGAGGAAGGCGTCGGCGCGGTCCTCCATCAGCTTCTTGCGCTGGCGCATGGTGTCGGTGACGAGCAGTTCGTCGGAGTCGACGTCGGCGACTTCCTTGTGCACCAGGTGTTTCGGGATCACGCCGATGGTGTGCGCGCCACCGGCGCGGGCCGCGGTGGCGACCGCGCCCATCATCGACACGTGTCCGCCGCCGGAAACCAACTGCCAACCGCGCCGGGCGATCTCGGTGCCGGTGCGCGCGGCCAGGCTCAGCAGGTCGGGATCGGTGGTGCTGGCGGAGCAGTAGACGCAGACGGAGTAGCTCACCACTTGTCCTCGGTGCCGAGCCGCTCGATGTCGGCGTGATCTCCGGTGACGCCCTTGACGATCGCCACCACCTCGTCGACGCTGTCGGTGAGCTGGATCAGGTCCAGATCCTCCGGCGAGATCTTGCCCGCCGCGGCCATCGAGTCACGCAGCCAGTCGACGAGCCCGGACCAGTACGCGGTGCCGAACAGGATGATCGGGAAGCGGGTGATCTTGCGGGTCTGCACCAGGGTGAGCGCCTCGAACAGCTCGTCGAGGGTGCCGAAACCGCCGGGCAGACAGACGAAGGCCTGCGAATACTTCACGAACATCGTCTTGCGGACGAAGAAGTACCGGAAGTTGATCCCGAGGTCGACCCAGTCGTTGAGGCCCTGCTCGAACGGCAGCTCAATGCCGAGCCCGATCGAATAGCCGCCCGCCTCCGAGGATCCGCGGTTGGCGGCCTCCATCGCGCCGGGACCACCGCCGGTGATCACCGCGAAGCCCGCCTCACTGAGCGCGGCGCCGATCGCCCGGCCCGCCGCGTATTCGGGATCGGCGCTCGACGTGCGCGCCGAACCGAAGACGGTGACCGCGGGCGGCACCTCGGCCAGCGCGCCGAAGCCCTCCACGAATTCGGCCTGGATCCGCAGCACCCGCCACGGATCGGTGTGCACCCAGTCGCTGTCCTGCCGGGAGTCGAGCAGGTTTCGATCCGCGGTCCGCACGCCCGGCTTGCGATCGCGCCGGAACATCACCGGCCCCCGGAATTTCGCCGTCGGTTTGACCTTCCCGGCCTGGTCAGCGGAATCGGTAGACATGCCCACCACGCTACTGTGCCCGATTTACCGGCAGTCGTCAGCGGGCTGACAGGTAGGTGCGCAGCATCGCGGTGACGGCCGTGATCTGGGCGAGCGGGACGTGCTCGTCGCGCTTGTGGGCGAGATTGGGGTCGCCGGGCCCGAAGTTGACGGCCGGGATGCCGCGGGCGGCGAAGCGCGAGACGTCGGTCCAGCCGTACTTGGCGCGCACGCCACCGCCGCCGTGAGCGTTGACCGAGTCGATCAGGGTGCGCGCGGCCGGTGCGGTGAGCCCGGGTAGCGCGCCCGGCGAGGAGTCGGTGACCACGAAGTCGACGTCGAGGCCGGCGAAGACCTCGCGCACGTGCTCGACGGCCTGCTCGACGGTCCGGTCCGGCGCGAAACGGAAATTCACATCCACCTCGGCGACGTCGGGCACCACATTGCCCGCCACCCCGCCGGAGACCCGCACCGCGGACAGCCCCTCGCGGTACACGCAGCCGTCGATGTCGACCTCGCGCGCCTCGTAGGCGCCGAGCCGGGCCAGCACCGGGGCCAGCCCGTGGATCGCGTTCACGCCGAGCCAGGCCCGCGCCGAATGCGCGCGCACCCCCGAGGTGCTCAGCCGCACCCGCAGCGTGCCCTGGCAACCGGCCTCGATCCAGCCGCCGGAGGGTTCGCCGAGCACGGCCAGATCGCCCTCGAGCCATTCCGGCAATTCGCGTTCGATGTGGCCGAGGCCGTTGAATTCGGCGGCGATCTCCTCACCGTCGTAGAAGATCAGCGTGAGGTCGTGCGCCGGGTCGGCGATGGTGGCGGCCAGATGCAGGAACACCGCGTCACCGGATTTCATGTCGACGGTGCCGCAACCGAACAGCACCGGCTCGCCGTCGACCTCCGCCGGGCGGCTCGGGACGTTGTCGGCGATCGGCACGGTGTCCAGATGACCGGCCAGGATCACCCGGGTCGGCAGGCCGCGGTGGGTGCGCGCGAGCACCACATTGCCGTGCCGCAGCACTTCGAACCCGGTGGTCTGCTCCCGTAATGCCTGCTCTACCAGGTCCGCGATCTTGGCCTCGTCGCGCGACACACTGGGCACATCGACGAGGGCGGCCGTGAGCTGAATGGGGTCGGCATGCAAATCGAGAGTCACATCTCGACAGTAGTACGGACCGCGCACCGGCTCTGTCGTTCACCGGGCGGCGCGCCATCGCCAAGCATCCGATCAGCAAATATTACGATTGTTTGACGATGAACCCCCTTGCGCGGCAGTGCATTTCCGTCGCGCTAGCGTTCTGGCGCTGCCCATTTCCGAGGGCATGCGAAACGAAGGGGATACACAGAAATGAAGTTCGGAAAGATCACTACCGCTGCAGTCATGGCGATCACCGCGATGGGGATTTCCGCGGCCACCGCCAACGGTCAGCCCGCCGTGGCGACCGAGCAGCCCGCTGTAGTGGCTTCGGGGGGCGCGACTTCGGGGACCAACAACGGCATCAACTACACCACCTCGGTCTCGCCGGCGGACAAGACCATCACCTGGGCCGTCGACAGCGGCCGGTTCGAGGTCGCGGCCGACGGCAGCGCCGTGCTGCTCAAGACCGCTGACGGCGTCACCGTCGACCAGGCGCCGCTGCGCTCCGAGGTCGCCGGCCTGCCGATCGCGGTGAACCAGCAGATCAGCGAGGACGGCAAGACCGTCAAGCTGGCCGCGTCGATGACGCAGGAGGACACCGCGAAGCTGCAGAGCATCGCGGGCGCCAAGGACATCAGCTCCTACGACCGGCTGATGGAGCAGGTCAACAAGAACCTGCCCGGCATCGTCATCGGTGGCATCATCGGCGCGTTCATCCCGTTCCTGTGGCTGATCACCATCCCCGCCGGGATGCTGATCGGCGGCTACGTGATGGGTGGCCAGGAATTCCTGGACTCCGTGATCGCGTTCGCCACCGGCCAGCCCTGATCGGCGAACAGCTGTACCGCACGGGTGCGCGGGCGATTCTCGCTCGCGCACCCGTGCGCTGTCCGGGGGTGGCCGACACAATCGCGCGCGCACCCGGCAAAATGAGCGATGTGAGTATTCAGGGAGCAACCGCAGTCGGAATCGCCAACGTGACCTCGGACGGCACCGTCCTCGACACCTGGTACCCCAGCCCCGAGCTGGGCGAATTCACCGAGACCGGCTCCAAGCGCGTCGACGCGGCCGAGGCGGGCGATTTCGCCGAGCTCCTCGGCGCCGACGCGGCGCGCGGCGTCGAGGTGATCGCGGTGCGCACCACGATCGCCGACCTGTCGGCCGCTCCGGTCGACGCGCACGACGTGTACCTGCGCCTGCACCTGCTCTCGCACCGGCTGGTCCAGCCGCACGGGGTGAACCTCGACGGCCAGTTCGGCCTGCTCAGCAATGTCGTGTGGACCAACCACGGCCCGTGCGCGGTGGAGGGCTTCGAGCAGACCCGGCTGAAGCTGCGCGCCCGCGGCCCGGTGACGGTTCTCAGCGTGGACAAGTTCCCCCGCATGGTCGACTACGTGGTGCCCACCGGCGTGCGCATCGGCGACGCCGACCGCGTCCGCCTCGGCGCGCACCTGGCCTCCGGCACCACCGTCATGCACGAGGGCTTCGTGAACTTCAACGCGGGCACCCTGGGCAACTCGATGGTGGAGGGCCGCATCTCGGCAGGCGTCGTGGTCGGCGACGGCTCCGACATCGGCGGCGGCGCCTCGACCATGGGCACCCTGTCCGGCGGCGGCACCACGGTCATCTCGGTCGGTGAGCGTTCGCTGCTCGGCGCCAACGCCGGCCTCGGCATCCCGCTCGGCGACGACTGCGTCCTCGAGGCCGGCCTGTACCTGACCGCGGGCACCAAGGTCACCGCGCCGGACGGCACCGTCGTCAAGGCCGCGACCCTGGCGGGCCGGAACAATCTGCTGTTCCGGCGCAACTCCACCACCGGCGCCGTCGAGGTGGTCCCGCGCGCGGGCACCGGCATCGAGCTCAACGCCGCGCTGCACGCCAACGACTGAGTCGTACTTCCCCGGCGGCCCCGCACTCGTCGAGTGCGGGGCCGCTGTGATTCAGCTCACCATCACGAATCGTCGCGCCGGCGCATCCCATGATCGAGACGCGGAATCCACAGCAGGAGGCTGAGATGAACATCGTGGTGGTCGGAGCGGGTTATGCGGGTGCGGTGGCGGCCAACCGGCTGGCGAAGAAGGTGACCGACGCGCGGATCACCGTGGTGAATCCGCGACCGGATTTCGTGGAGCGGGTGCGCCTGCACGAGCAGCTCGCCGGGACCGGTGCCGCGGCCACTCCGCTGAGCCGGGTGCTCGGCGCGGGCATCACGGCCAGGGTGGCCGGAGTGGACAAGATCGGTGACGGCGTCGTCACCCTCGACGACGGCGACAGCCTCGACTTCGATCACCTCTTCCTCGCGGTGGGCAGCACGGTCGACCCGCTGGCCGGCACGATCGGGGTGGGCACCTGGGAGGGCGCCGAACAGGCCCGCGCGGCGCTGGGCGGCCTGTCCGGCGGCGCCGCGGTGACGGTGATCGGCGGCGGACTCACCGGCATCGAGACCGCCGCGGAGGTCGCCGAGGCCCGGCCGGAGCTGCGAGTCCGCTTGGTGGGCAACGAGATCGGGGCCAGCCTGTCCGCCGGTGGACGCCGGCGGGTGCGCACGGTGCTCGACCGGCTCGGGGTGCAGGTCGTCACCGACGCGGTCGACGCGGTCGAGGACGGACGGGTGCTGCTGCGCTCGGGTGCCGTTCTCGACACCGCGCTGACGCTGTGGGCTGTCATCGGTGCCGTGCCCCCGCTCGCCGCGCGCAGCGGTCTCGCCGTCGACGCCGACGGCAGGGCGGTCGTCGACCCCTCTCTGCGCAGCGTGAGCGATCCGCGCGTGTTCGCCATCGGCGACTGCGCGGCGGTCCCCGGCGCCCGGATGGCCTGCGCGACCGCCGCACCGCAGGGCGCGCACGCCGCGGACACCCTCGTCAGGATGATCGCGGGACGCGAACCACGGCCCTACTCCATGGGATACAGCGGTCAGGCACTGAGCCTGGGCAGGCGGAACGCGCTGGTGCAGACCTCCCGCCGGGACGACTCGCCGCTGCCGATCTCCTACGCGGGCCGGGTGGCGGCGTTCACCAAGGAACGCGTCGTCCGGTACGCGGCGTGGAGCGCGCGCTCGGGCGTCAGCGTCTGGCTGCCGGGCCCGCGGGCATGACAGCGGCCGACGAGTTCGCCGACAATCGCGGCCTGCTGTTCTCGATCGCCTACGAGATCCTCGGCTCGGTCGTCGACGCCGAGGACGTGCTGCACGACAGCTACCTGCACTGGTCCGCCGTCGACCACGCGCGGGTCGAGCATCCGCGCGCCTACCTCGCCCAGATCGTCACCAGGCAGGCGATCGGCGTGCTGCGCACGGCCGCGCGGCGCCGCGAGGAGTACATCGGGCCGTGGCTGCCCGAACCGCTCGCGGCGCCGTCGGACGGCGGGGTCGAGCACGTGCTCACCGGCGAGGCGGTGACCACCGCGATGCTGCTGGTCCTCGAGACCCTGACGCCGGTCCAGCGCGCGGTGTTCGTGCTCCGCGAGGTCTTCGCGTTCAGCTACGCCGAGATCGCCGAGGCGGTCGGCAAGTCCGAAACCGCGGTGCGGCAACTCAATCAGCGCGCCAGGGCGCGGGTGCACGAGAAGCGGCACGCCGCCGTCGCCACGCCGGAGCAGGCACGCTCGGTGGTCGAGCGGTTCTCGGTCGCGGCGGCGACCGGCGACGTGCAGGCGCTGATGGACGTGCTGGCGCCCGACGTGGTCTACCTCGCCGACGGCGGCGGTGTGGTCAGCGCGGTCCGCAGGCCGGTCGTTGGTCCGGACAAGGTCGCCCGGCTGCTCATCGGCCTGTTCCGCAAGGGCGCGCGCCTCGGCGAGCTCGGGGTGCACTTCGGTGTCTACAACGCCATGCCCACGGTCGCCGCGACCGTCGACGGCGTCCTCGACCAGGTGACCTCGATCGAGGTCACGGGCGAGCTGGTCACCGCGGTCTACTGCGTCCGCAATCCGGACAAGCTCGGGGCGGTCCGGATCCCGACCTGAGATCGCGCTCACCTCGTCGGCCGAACCCTCGACTCGGCTCCGCCCGGGGGCTACGCTCATAGTTATACGGAGCCGTATAATTGGAGGATCGGCATGGCACTTCCCCCCGGTCAGCGAGCCATCGACGGATTTCCCCGCTTCGGCACACACCTGCATCATCCACCGCCGCCGGTCCCGGCCGAGCCGACGCTGGAACTCGGCGGCGCGGTGGCCGAGCCGCTCACCTTCACCCTCGACGAGCTCGCGACGCTGCCGCGGCGTGAGCTCGTCGCCGACTTCCACTGCGTAGCGGGCTGGTCGGCCACCGGCCTGCGCTGGGCCGGGGTGCCGTTCGCGGAGCTCTACCGCGCGCGGATCGAGCCGATGCGCACCGGCGCGATCAGCCACGTGGTGTTCGAGGGACTCGACGGATTCCAGTCGGTCGTCCTGCTCGAGGACGCCCTCGGCGAGGACGTGCTCATCGCCGACCGGCTCGACGGGCAACCGCTCGACAGCGACCACGGCGCGCCGATCCGGCTGGTGAGCCCGAGCCAGTACGGGTTCATCAATACGAAACACCTGTGCCGCATCGCATTCCACACCAGCCAACCGCACGACCCCGATCGGTTCTCCCCGCTGGCCGGGCATCGCCGAGCCCGGGTATGGGAGGAGGAGCGACACCGCTACCTGCCCGGTCGCCTGGTGCGGCCGATCTACCACCGCCTGATCGAGCCGATCCGGCGGGCGAGCGCCAAGGGCAGCACCGCGTCCTGATCAGCCGAGCAGCTTCTTCTGCACCTTGCCCATCGCGTTGCGCGGCAGGGTGTCGACGAAGCGGACCTCGCGCGGGCGCTTGTGCGCCGACACCTGGGCGCCGACATGGGCGATCAACTCGGCGGCGTCGACCGCGCCGTCCCTGGCGACGACGAAGGCCACGATGCGCTGGCCGAGGTCGTCGTCAGGCAGGCCGACCACGGCCACCTCGGCCACGGCCGGATGCCCGAGCAGCGCGGTCTCGATCTCGCCCGCGCCGACGCGGTAGCCGCCGGATTTGATCAGGTCGATGGATTCGCGGCCGACGATGCGGTGGAAGCCGTCGGGGTCGATGACGGCCACGTCACCGGTGCGGAACCAGCCGTCCTCGGTCCAGTCGGCGGCGGTGGCGTCGGGCCGATTCAGGTAGCCGCTGAACAGCATCGGGCCGCGCACCTGCAGTCCGCCGATGCTCTCGCCGTCGTGCGGGACGGGCGCACCGGACTCGTCCCGCAGCCGCGTCTCCACCCCGCGCACCGGCGTGCCGACCCAACCCGGCCTACGTTCGCCGTCGGCCCTGGTCGAGAGGGTGATCATCGTTTCGCTCATCCCGTAGCGCTCCACCGGCGGCTGCCCGGTGAGCTCGGCCAGCTGCTCGAACACCGGGACCGGCAGCGGCGCGCTGCCCGACACCAGCAGGCGCGCCTTGCCCAATTCCCGTGCCAGCTCCGGCTTCTCGACCATCCGCGACCACACCGTCGGCACCCCGAAGTACAGGCTGCCCCCGGCCGCCGCGTACGCCTCCGGCGTCGGCTTGCCGGTGTGGATCACCGGGCTGCCCACCCGCAGCGGGCCGAGCAGCCCGAGGATCAGGCCGTGCACGTGGAACAGCGGAAGTCCGTGCACCAGTGTGTCTTTCCAGGTCCAGTCCCACGCCTCGGCGAGCGCGTCGAGACCGGCAGCGATCGCGGCGCGGCTGAGCATCACGCCCTTGGGCGCGCCGGTGGTGCCCGAGGTGTAGAGGATGAAGGCGGTCGAGGCCGGATCGGGTTCGGGGTAGCTGTGCCAGGACCGCGCGTGCAGCCGCACCGGAACCACGGGCAGCGTCGTCTCCTCCGGCGCCGCGCCGAGCCAGGCCTGGGCGCCGGAATCGCGCAGGATGTGCGCGAGCTCGGCGGCGCCGGAATCCGGCGGCACCGGCACGACCGTGACCCCGGCGATCAGGCAGCCGACCACCGCGAGCACCGTGCGCACGGTCGGCTCGGCCAGCACCGCCACGCGGTCGGCGCGGGCGATCCGCTCGGCCACCGAGGTCGCCGCACCCAGCAGATCGGAGCGCGAGAGCGTGGCATCATCGATGGTGACGGCGTCGGGGATGTCGGCCCCGGCGGCGACGGCGATCGGATTCAGCGAGGCGAGCAGCAGCGGCGGACCGTAGGACATCCGTCCACGCTAACGCGACGAGGTTCTCCCGCGCCGCGCCGCCGTCCGTTGACACCCCCGTCGACGTGATGAGACATTCTTCGTATAGTTCTCTCACCGATGAAAATGGGGTCAACGATGACCATCCTCGCTCGCTCACGTTCGCGTCAGAACGATCCGGCGGACTTCGACATCCGGGACTACATCGACGGGGCCGCCGCCTTCTACGGCGCGACCGCCAACGTGATCATGCAGCTGAGCCTGGCCCCGGTCGGTTACGGCGTCGCGGAATCGCGTGTGCACAGCGGCAGCATCATGCGTCATCCGGTGAAGCGAACGCGCACGACCCTCACCTATCTGTCGGTGGCGCTGATGGGCGACGACGCCGATCGCGCCGCCTTCCGCACCGCCGTCAACGGCGCCCACAAATACGTCCACTCCACGGCCGACAGCCCGGTGAAGTACAACGCCTTCGACCGGAACCTGCAGATGTGGGTGGCAGCCTGTCTCTACTGGGGCTCGATCGACGTGATGAACCGGCTCTACGGTCCCGTCGACGACGAGATCGCCGACACCTTCTACTCCTTCGCCCACCACCTCGGCACCACCCTGCAGGTCCCGCGCGAGATGTGGCCCGCCGACCGCGCCGCCTTCGCCGCCTACTGGGCCGAGAACCTGCCCAAGACCAGCATCGACGCCACCATCAAGGCCTACTTCGACGATCTGCTCGACCTGAAGATGATCAGCCCGCCGCTGCGCGTGCCCTTCGCCCGGTTCCACCGCTGGTTCACCACCGGCCTGCTCCCGCAGCACCTGCGCGACGAGATGGGCATGACCTGGACCGAACGCGACGAGCGCAGGCTCAACCGCCTGATGCGCGCCACCGGCCGGGTGTCGGAGCGGATGCCGCGGGTGATCCGCAACTTCCCGTTCAACGCCACCCTGGCCGACATGCGCCGCAGGCAGCGCAGGGGCACGCCGCTGATCTAGTCCATGTGCGGGTAGCGGTAGTCGGTCGGCGGGACGAAGGTCTCCTTGAGCACGCGCGGCGCGACCCAGCGCAGCAGGTTGGTCGGCGAGCCCGCCTTGTCGTCGGTGCCCGACGCCCTCGCCCCGCCGAAGGGCTGCTGGCCGACGACCGCACCCGTCGGCTTGTCGTTGACGTAGAAGTTGCCCGCCGCGAAACGCAGTGCGGCGGCGGACTTCTCGATCACGGCGCGGTCCCTGGCGAAGACCGCGCCGGTGAGGGCGTACGGGGACGCCGTGTCGACCTCGCCGAGCAGCACGTCGAAGGCGTCGGGCGCGTTGTCGTCGTAGACGTAGACGGTCAGGATGGGGGCGAAGTACTCGGTGCGGAACGCCTCGTCGCGCGGGTCGTCGGGCAGCAGCACGGTCGGGCGGACGAACCAGCCCACGCTGTCGTCGTAGGTACCGCCCGCCGCGATCGTGATACCGGCATCCCTGGCGCGTTCGATAGCGGCCACGCCTTTGTCGTAGGCGCGCTGATCGATCAGGGCGCCACCGAAATTCGCGAGATCGGCGACGTCGCCATAGGCGAGTCGATCGACGGTGGCCAGGAACCGCTCGCCCATCGTCCGCCACAGCGACCGCGGCACGTAGGCGCGGGAGGCGGCCGAACACTTCTGGCCCTGGTATTCGAAAGCGCCGCGAATCATGGCCGTGGACAACGCATCCGGGTCGGCGGAGGGGTGGGCCAGGATGAAGTCCTTGCCGCCGGTCTCGCCGACCAGACGCGGATAGCCGTGGTACTCACCGATATTCGCGCCCACCTGTCGCCACAGGTGCTGGAAGGTTCGCGTCGACCCGGTGAAATGGATGCCGGCCAGGCGTGGGTCGGCCAGCGCGACCTCCGACAGGTTCCTGCCGTCCCCGGTGACGAGGTTGATCACCCCGGGCGGCAGGCCCGCCTCGAGCAGGATCCGCATCGTCACCCAGGCCGCCAGAGTCTGTGTGGGCGAAGGCTTCCAGATCACCGTGTTGCCCATCAGGGCGGGCGCGGTGGGCAGGTTGCCCGCGATGGCGCTGAAGTTGAACGGGGTGATCGCGTAGACGAAGCCCTCCAGCGGGCGGTAGTCCATCCGGTTCCAGACCCCGCGGCTCGACTGCGGTTGCCCCTCGAGGATCTGGCGCGCGTAGGCCACGTTGAACCGCCAGAAGTCGATCAGCTCGCACGGTGCGTCGATCTCGGCCTGCACCGCCGACTTCGACTGCCCGAGCATCGTCGCCGCCGCGATCGTCTCCCGCCACGGCCCCGCCATCAGATCGGCGGCGCGCAGCAGCACCGCGGCCCGCGCGTCGAACGACAGCTCCCGCCACATCGGGGCGGCCGCGCAGGCCGCCTCGATCGCGTCGCTCGCCTCCTCGTGTGTGGCGTCGGTGCAGGTCCCCAGCACCAGCGACCGCTGATGCGGCGCGACGATCGCATGCCGCTCCCCCGCCCCACTCCGCTGCTCACCCCCGATCACCAGCGGCACGTCCACACACTCCCCCGCGACCTCCGCCAGCTTCTTCCGCAACCGCTCCCGCCCCGCCGTGCCCGGCGCATACGACTGCGCGGGCTCGTTCACCGGCACCGGAACCTCGGAGACAGCGTCCATACCCCGAGGCTATCGCCGATCCGCCATGATCGCCCGGACCGACCACCCCCGCGTGTGCCGGCTGGGTTCCATCGCCGAACATCAGAGGAGACGCAAACCTTCCAGGCTCGCGAGGGTCCATGTGTACCTACCGTGTTCGAACCTTGACAATCACCGCGGCATAGCCTTCTTCAGATCGTCAGCGAATCCTTGATCCTTCTCCTCGTATTCTCGCGCTGAAGTGTCGAGTGTTGTTGCAACGGCCTGCAAACGATCTACGTGGTACTGAACCACCTTGTCCATTGCCTGAAGCACTTCCTCTGCTCGCGCGAAGGACTTGGGGTGGATCGCGCCCTGCCGAGTAGCTTCGCGTTCCGTCTTTGCCACTGGCTTCTTCACCACGATTAAACCCGCGCGCCAGCGAAGGCCGCCTGCCAATTCACGGAGCCTCGCCGGCACGATGTTCATTTGAGTCCTCCAGCTGAACCCTCGGCCACAAATCGATCGTATATTCGTTGCCCTTCAGCTATCGCAGCCTTCCGAGCCTTCTGATGGGTGGCGATAATCAAATCTGCGAGCACATCCATGCCTCTCTCATTGGCATGATCAGCGAGCCAGATCGAAGTTATGGCCCCCAGAGTGTTCACCTCGAGAAACACAGTCCCGTCTTGAGAATAGGCGCTCCCGCGCGCGTTATCAGTTGCTTCATTGAGCGCACGCACTCGGCGCGCTAGCCTACGAGGTTCCTCAATCATTGACGTCAACCTCGCCGAAGATGCGATGGCACATACACGAAGTCCTCCATCTCATCATGTTCACCCTCAGTCGACGATGCAACAGATCGGACAGGCCGATTCGAGTGGAGCAAACTTTCAACTTGTCCGGTCGCGTCGCCCATGGCGACCCTGTGTCGGTCGGCGATCGTCGCTGCCAGACGATCGGGTCCGTCATCCATTGCAAAGTCTGCGAGTCGGAGGCTGCAAATTGCGCCGGATATATCAACTTCGATCGCAACAGAGCCATCGAATGAGGAGCAACTGCCACGCACCTCAGAGATCAATCGATCACGACTTCGATCATCCGAAGACATAGAAATAGTCATCCCTTCGCGATCCGAGCCTACTTTGTAAACATGGCGTCAGCAGACTCGACATAAGTCAATTCTGCGTCTGGAGTGATGAATCGCGTGCCGAATTTGAATCGAACATCCGATCCCGATTCCTGCCAGCCCACCGATTGCACGGGCTCACGGTTCTTTATAAAGACCATATAGCCCATGTAAGACCCATCCGAACCTCCCTTGTCCGGAATCCCCGTGATGCACTTTTCGTCCAGACTCATCCCCCCGTTTTCGTTGATCTTCTGAACAGTCGTGGATGCCCCCACGTATATCGCCCGGTCCCACTCGCCAGTCCATCCAGCATTTTCAGTCAATTGACGCATCGAGACCGACACAGTCTTGCGCTCCACTGCAGCAGCAAACTCAGCAGATAGGCGATCGCTCGAGCCCAGCGGTTCCTCGCGACCGTTGAGATCGAAAGCCTCCGATGCACAACTCGCCTCAACAGAGGCAGAGTCACATGACGTGACACTCAGCGCAATTGCTGCCGATACCAGGAGCGTCGCAGCACAGATAGCGGATTTTCTCATTTCACTTCCCCTTTGGCGCTGGCACTTCAGCCCCCGGCTGCCATGCAGTTCCGCCCACTTGAACACTGTTACTGAAACCGATCTGTGCGTTATCGTCCGGCCCCACCAACACAATCGCCTTGTTGTCATCGATTGCCGCCTGCACTGCAGAGCCGAGCTCCGCCGGTGAGGCATTCATATTTTCGGTCCCGATCGTTCGACCGAGTTTGTTGTTGTACAGATCCATCGCTTCGCGGGCAGCGGGATTTCCACCTACCTGCTCGTGCGCGGAAGCAAATGAGGAAGTCCATTCCGAGCCGAATTCCTGGGTCATTCGCGCATTCCAGTACATATGTCTGTACGCGTCACCATGCCCGTCATTCAAGGCACGAGGATCGTTCTCATACGCCGTCTCAGCGGCAGCCGTCGCCTCGGCCTGTATATCGTAGAAGGTCTTCAAGTTCATCAAACCGCCCGGCTGCGATGATAGCGCAGCAAGAGCAGCGGCTTCTCCTGCCGACATGGCCTTCGGTTCAATACTCGGATCGACGGTGCGCAAAGCCTCCAAGAGAGCACCACTTGGGAACACGACCATTTCATCGCTGCCGTCGACCTGATACTCGGACATAATTCCAGCCAAAGTCGGATCAGTCGGTTTCGAAACCAACGCAGTCCGCACCGATTCCGGAAGCCGCTCCAGCAGGCGACTCATCTCGGCTTGCATCATTTGGTCCGCTTCGATGACCCGGCTCGTCACGATTCGAAGTTTTGACTGATAATACTGTGCAGCTACCGTTTTCGCTGCAACAGCGCCCGGCCCCTGAAAGAAGAGCAACTCCCAGTTCGATTTACGCGACTCTACGTCTCCATCATCGGTATGGAATAGATCATAGTCTGAGTCTTCTATGTCTCCGATTATGTCTTTAAGCTCGTCCTGAGCAGCCAGGAACACACTAGTGACGCCAGCAACCTGAACGGAAAGATCGTTGAGGATATCCACGGTAATCAGACAGTCCTTTCGGTCATCCCCGAACGTCGTACGCAGCGCGTCGCCCGCCGCACCCTCAAAGTAGGGCCCAGACTCCTGCACCGAACGGTTGGCGGCCTCGATATTCTGTTCTATCTGTGTCGCGGCGCCGGTCAGAGCGCCAGGAAGACCCGATGCCGGTGCTAGATTCCAGCCCATTATCTGACTGATCGTGATCTGCTCTTCGGTCATCGTGAAGTTACCCCCATCTGCCCAACAACGAACCCGATGCCTCTATCTTCAGTTTTCGCGATGGTCGTCCATTGGAGTGACACAGCTCCAGATTCGTGCCACTCGCGGCACACTGCCGTACAAGACCTCTTCCCCAGCGTGTTTCCCACCCCCGTCAACTCGGCCATGGCGTCAGGCCGCACTAGCAGCAAGACCAGTAGCTCGAACCCTTCCCGACTATGCCAGGCGTTCGGCCGTAGTGGCGAATTCGGCAGGCCCACCTGCCGCGGCAGCCGCGGGTGCGCGGCCAGATAGACGGTGCCCATGCCCCCTCGGCCGAGCCGCCGGTCGATCCGATACCCGGCGAACACCGTGCCCGCGCCGAACTCCACCCCGTGCATCCGTGACGAGCCTTTCGATCCTGTACCGCTCCGACTGCCGGACCCTAGCCGATCCGGCAGCCGGAGCGCGAGGTCAGCTCAGGTCGTCGGCGATGATGCGTTCGATATTGCGTTCGGCCAGTGCGGTGATGGTGACGAACGGGTTCACGCTGGTGTTGCCCGGGATGAGGGCGCCGTCGATGACGTAGAGGCCCCGGTACCCGTGCAGACGGCCGTAGTTGTCGGTGGCCTCGTTGAGCACGCAGCCGCCCAGCGGGTGATAGGTGAAGTCGTCACCCCAGGTCTTGTAGACGCCGAACAGGTCGGTCCGGTAGATCGTGCCCTCCTTGCTGTTGATCTTGTCGAAGATGCGCTTGGCCGCGTTGATCGAGGACTGGTTCCAGGAGGTCTGCCAGTTCAGATCCACCTTGCCGGTGCCGGAGTTGAACGTGAACTTCGCGCGGTTCGGGTTCTTGGTGATCGCCAGGTACAGGCTCACGTACGTCTCCAGACCGGCCGGGAACGGCGCGACCTCGGCGAAGGCGGGCCCGCCCGCGTCGGCCCAGTTGTCGATGCCCAGGCACGGCATCGACGACTGCAGGCTGCCGGTGGCGTCCCACATGTGATTGGCGCGCCCGACCATCACATTGCCGTTGTTGCCCCACTTCTGGCCGACCGCGTCGGACAGGTCGCGCAGGTTCCCCTTGGCCTTCATGGCCACCAGCAGCTTGCTGGTGCCGACACTGCCCGCGGCGAAGAAGACCCGGTCCGCGACAACCTTTTTGGTGGCGGTGGTGCGGCCCTGGGTGTCGATCTGGGCCATCTCCACCTCGTAGCCGCTGCCGCTGGGCGTGACGGCGGTGACCATGTGCTGGGCCGCGATGGTCACCCTGCCGGTGCCGGTGGCCGCGGCCAGGTAGGTCTTGTCGAGGGACCGCTTGCCCGCGTTGTTGCCGTAGATCACCTCACCGGCCAGCGCCGAGCGGCGCACCGCGTTCGCCTGCTCCTTCTTCATGTACTCGAAGTCGTAGACGTTGGGCACGAAAGTCCATCCGAAGCCGGATCTTTCGGCATGCTTGCGGCCGACGCGCGCGAATTGGTAGCACTCCGCCGATTCGAACCAGTTCTTGTCGATGTGGTTCACGCCGAGCGCGCTGTTGGCGCGCGGGTAGTAGGTGGCGTACATCTCGTCGGCGTTCACCGAGGGCAGGATCGCGGCGAAGTTCTCCCGCTTCGGCGTCACCGCCATCCCGCCGTTGACCAGCGATCCGCCGCCGACGCCGCGCCCCTGGTAGACCCGGATGCCACCGAAGCCCTCGGAGTCGAGCACGCCGGTGTACCGGTCGATGTCCTTGTTGTAGGAGCCGCCCATGAAGTAGCCCACCGGCTGATCGGTGGTGTCGCGCAGCCAGTAGGACCGGCCGTCGGGTTCCAGTACGGGACAGAAGATGTCGCCGTCGGGCCCCGGCTTCGTCCAGGACATGCCCATCTCGGCGACCAGGACGTCGACGCCGGCCTGGGCCAGGCGCAGCGCGGCGACCGAGCCGCCGTAGCCGCTGCCGATCACCAGGGCGGGCACGGTGTCGCCGTCGGCCGCGGGCGCCGCGGCGGCAACCGCACGACTGCCCAGCGCTGCCGCACCCAGCGTGAAACCTGTTGCAGCTAGGAACCCGCGGCGCGACAGCCCCCCGGTGTAGCGGCTACTACCTGGCTTTTCATACAAGAATTCACGCAACGTGCGGCTCCTCATCGAGACAGCAATGAGAACCTGTTATACCGAGACTTGCAGTGAAACAAACACGTTTCGGACAAACGAAACCCCGGGCATCGCGATGCCCGGGGTTTGCGGAAGTGGTGGCTCAGACGAGACGTTCGGCCGCGGCGGCCACTCTCTCATCGGTCGCGGTGAGGGCGATGCGCACGTGCTCCGGCGAGCGGGGGCCGTAGAAATCGCCGGGGGCGGCGAGGATTCCGCGGTCGGCGAGCCAGTCGAGGGTGCGCCGGCACGCCTCGCCGCGGGTGGCCCACAGGTACAGTCCCGCGTCGGAGTGATCGATGCGGAAACCGGCCTGCAGCAACGCCTTTCGCAGGATGTCGCGGCGCGCGCGGTACCGTTCGCGCTGCCGGGCCTCGTGCTCGTCGTCGTTCAGGGCCGCGGTCATCGCGGCCTGGATCGGGAACGGCAGCATCATGCCCGAGTGCTTGCGCACCTCGAGCAGTTCGGCGACCAGTTCCGGGTCGCCGGCGACGAAACCGGCGCGGTAGCTGGCCAGGTTCGAGGTCTTCGACAGCGAGTGGATCGCCAGCAGACCGGTGTGGTCGCCGTCGCACACGCGCGGGTCGAGGATCGAGAGCGCCTCGCCCTCCCAGGTCAGGCCCAGGTAGCACTCGTCGGAGGCGACGATGGCCCCGCGCTCGCGCGCGAACGCGACAACCTTGCGCAGATGCTCGAGCCCGAGCACCTTGCCGGTGGGGTTCGACGGCGAGTTCACGAAGATCAGGGCCGGATTCTGCGGCCCGATCTGGGTGAGACCGTCGGCCCGCCACGGCTTCGCGCCTGCCAGCAGGGCGCCGACCTCGTAGGTCGGGTACGCGATCTCGGGGATCACGACCAGATCGTCGGCACCGAGCCCGAGCAGGCGCGGCAGCCCGGCGATGAGCTCCTTGGTGCCGATCACCGGCAGCACCGCCGCCGGATCGACACCGGTGATCCCGAACCTGCGCGCCATCGCGGCCACGGCCGCGGCGCGCAGTTCAGGGGTGCCGTGTGTGGTCGGGTAACCGGGCACCTCGGCGACCGAGTTCAACGCCACCTGGATCAGCGGGTCGACCGGGTCGACGGGCGTGCCGACCGACAGGTCGACCAGCCCACCGGGGTGCGCGGCCGCCTTCTGCTTGACCGCGGCGATGGTGTCCCAGGGAAAATCGGGCAGCAGTGAGCTGACCCTCATTCTTCGGCCATGGGGGGCAGCGCCTTGATGAACGGCGGGTCGTAGTCGACCACACCGACCTTGGTGGCGCCACCGGGCGAACCGAGCTCGTCGAAGAAGTCGACGTTGGCGTTGATGTAGCCGCTCCACTGATCCGGGGTGTCGTCCTCGTAGAAGATCGCCTCCACGGGGCAGACCGGCTCACACGCACCACAGTCAACGCACTCGTCGGGTTGGATGTACAGCATGCGGCCACCCTCGTAGATGCAATCCACGGGGCATTCCTCGATGCACGCCTTGTCCTTCACGTCAACGCACGGTTCAGCGATGATGTACGGCACTGCCGTTCTCCTAGTCTGTCCTCACCTGCGGTGGTACTCCGCCACCCGAAACCCTATCCCGAGACCACACCTCAGTCCCAGGTCAGCCTGCCCTAACTCACACTCTCGATCAGCCGATCGAGAGCGGCAGCGGCGACGGTGCCGCGTCCACCCGGCCGTAGACGGTGGTGCGCTGGCGCACCGGGCGACCGATCCCGTGAGCGACCTCGGCCAGTTCGGCCACGGTCTTGGCGGAGCCGTGCTGGGAACCGGCCATCCGGGAGATGGTCTCCTCCATCAGGGTGCCACCCAGATCGTTGGCGCCGCCGGTGAGCATCACCTGGGTGCCCACCGTGCCGAGTTTCACCCAGCTGGTCTGGATGTTGTCGATGCGGCCGTGCAGCATGATGCGCGCGAGGGCGTGCACCGCGCGGTTGTCCCGGTTGGTCGGGCCCGGCCGCGCCGCGCCCGCCAGGTACAGCGGGGCGCTCTGGTGCACGAACGGCAGCGGCACGAACTCGGTGAACCCACCGGTCTCGTCCTGGATACCGCGCAGCACCCGCAGGTGGCCCACCCAGTGCTTCGGATTGTCCACGTGGCCGTACATCATCGTCGAGCTCGACGGGATGCCCAGCTGGTGCGCGGTGGTGATCACCTCGATCCAGGCCGAGGTGGGCAGCTTGCCCTTGGTGAGGACCCAGCGCACCTCGTCGTCGAGGATCTCCGCGGCGGTGCCGGGAATCGAGTCGAGTCCGGCCTCCTTCAGCGCCGAGAGCCAGTCGCGGATGCTCTGGCCACCCCGCGAGGCGCCGTTGACGATCTCCATCGGGCTGAACGCGTGCACGTGCATCCCGGGGACGCGGGCCTTGATCGCCCGCACCAGATCGGCGTATCCCGTCACCGGCAGTTCGGGATCGATGCCACCCTGCATGCAGATCTCGGTGGCGCCGTCGACGTGGGCCTCCCAGGCCCGGTCGGCGACCTCGTCGGTGCTGAGGGTGAACGCGTCGGCGTCACCCTTGCGCTGGGCGAACGCGCAGAACCGGCAGCCGGTGTAGCAGATGTTGGTGAAGTTGATGTTGCGGTTCACCACGTAGGTGACGTCGTCCCCGTTGACCTCGCGGCGCAGCGAATCCGCCAGCGCCGCAATGGCGTCCAGGTTCACCCCGTCGGCGGTGGCCAGCGTCAGGTACTGGTCGTCGGTGAGCCCGGCCGGGTCGCGCTCGGCCGCGCGCAGCGCCTCGAGCACCTCGGAGTCGAGCCGCTCGGGCGCGGTGGTGGCCAGGTCGCGGGCGTGTTCGCGGATGGTCTCCCAGTCGCCGAACGCGCCGACCACCTCCTGGCCGAGCCCGGAGTCGCTGCGGCTGTCGGTGTTGCGGCCCTCGGTGTCGATGGCGGTGTTCAGGTCGACGCGGCCCACCGAGTCCCACGACTCGTCGGGCTCCTGCCACGGCAGGCCCACCGGGAGCGCGTCGGGGTTCGCCAGCCCGGTCGCCGGGTCGGTGAGCGCGGCGACGTGCGCGCCGATGCGCGGGTCGATCCACGGATGCCCGGCGCGCACGTACTTCGGATGCGCGGAGGTGCGCTCGACCAGGGTGTAGCCCGCGGCCTCGGTGATCTCGCGCAGGGTGTCCAGGTTCGGCCACGGACGTTCCGGGTTGACGTGGTCGACGGTGACCGGGGAGACCCCGCCCCAGTCGTCGATGCCCGCGTCGATCAGCGCACGGCAATCGCTGTGCGAGACCAGGTTCGGCGGCGCCTGTACCGGCACGTCGGGCCCGAGCAGCAGACGCGTCACCGCGACGGCGGCCAGGAACTCCTCGACCCCGGCGTCGGGTGTATCGCGCATGGCCGTGTCGTCCTTGGCGCGGAAGTTCTGCACGATCACTTCCTGGATGTGCCCGAACTCGCGGTGCTGGCGGCGGATCGCCATGATCGACTCGGCGCGCTCGGCCATGGTCTCGCCGATGCCGACCAGGATGCCGGTGGTGTAGGGCACCGAAAGCCTGCCCGCGTCGGTGATCGCGCGCAGCCGCACGGCCGGGTCCTTGTCGGGGCTGCCGTAGTGGCACTGACCCTTCTCGGTGAACAGCCGGGTCGAAGTGGTCTCGAGCATCATGCCCATCGACTGCGCGACCGGCTTGAGCCGCGCGATCTCGGCCCAGCTCATCACGCCGGGGTTCAGATGCGGCAGCAGCCCGGTCTCCTCGAGCACCAGGATGGAGACGGCGCGCAGGTAGTCCAGGGTGGAGTCGTAGCCGCGCTCGTCGAGCCACTGCGCGGCCTCGGGCCAGCGGTCCTCCGGCCGGTCGCCCAGGGTGAACAGGGCTTCCTTGCAGCCCAGTGCCGCGCCCTGCCTGGCGATCTCGAGCACCTCGTCCGGTTCGAGGAACATGCCGTGGCCCTCGGCGCGCAGCTTGCCCGGCACCGTCACGAACGTGCAGTAGTGGCATTTGTCGCGACACAGGCGGGTCAGCGGGATGAACACGTTGCGCGAGTAGCTGATGGTGCGTGGACGGCCCGCGGATTCCAGACCGGCGTCACGGACCCTGGCCGCGCTGGCGCACAGGTCGGCGAGATCGTCGCCGGTGGCGTGCAACAGGACGGTGGCCTCGTCGACATTCAGGGTGACGCCGTCACGGGCCCGGCGCAGGGCCCGGCGCAGGGCGGCGGGCGTCGGCGGCGGCAGTGGAACGCTCGGCAGCGGAAGGTCGGTCACCCCGTCGATCATGCGCTACTTCTTTCCGGAACGTGCGGTCGGCTGGTCACGGACCCGTGGATGGGCGTGCGGCGGACGTCCCCGTCGCCACCACAACCCACTGGACGACCACGCGTATTCCCGAGCGGGGAGAACTCGACCCGCCCGCATGCCACGATGGATCCATGTCGTTGCCGCGCTCCACCATCCTGGCCGAACCGGCCTGGCGTCCGAGTTCCAAGGCCAAGCTGCTGTGGGCGGTGGAGAACGCGATCGCGGTTCTCGTGCTGTGCGCGCTGCTCGTGGTGTGGTTCGTGCTCGACACCGACCACCGCGGCTGGCAGGTGGCCGCGGCACTGGCGCTGATCGTGCTCGCGGTGGGCGGGGTGGTCGTGGTGCCGCTGTGGCGCTACGCCGTGCATCGGTGGGAGGTCACCGACGAGGCCGTGTACACGCGGGTCGGGTGGCTGGATCAGGAGTCGCGGGTCGCGCCGATCTCGCGGGTGCAGACCGTCGACACCGAGCGCGGGCCGCTGGAGCGGATGCTGGGGCTGGCGACGGTCACCGTCACCACCGCGTCCTCGGCGGGCGCGGTGAAGATCAGCGCGCTGGATCTGCCCGTCGCCGAACAGGCCGTCGCCCGACTGGCCGCCATCGCCGCCCAGCATCGCGGAGACGCCACGTGAGCGCACCGAGCACCGAGCAGCTCGAGTGGCAGCGTCTCGATCCGCGCATGCTGCTGGTGTATCCGGTGACCGAGGTCGTGAAATACATTCCGGTGCTGCTCGGTTCGATCATCCTCGGCACCACCAGCGGCAATCCGCTGTGGGGCCTGATCCCGGTCGTGTTCGTCGCCGCGGCCGGTGTGGCCAGGTACTTCACCACCTCCTATCGCGTCGACGCCGATCATGTGCGCCTGCGCACCGGCATCATCCAGCGCAAGACCCTGTCGGTGCCACGGCCCCGGATCCGTTCGGTGGACGTCGAGGCCGACCTGCTGCACCGGGTACTCGGCTTGGCGGTGCTCGAGATCGGTACCGGCGCCCAGGCCGACAAGGGCGAGGGCTTCAAGCTCGACGCGCTGGACACCAGCCGGATTCCCGCGCTGCGTGCCGAATTACTCTCCCACACCGGCCAATTCGCGCCGGGCAGGTCCGCCGAGGACGCGGCGCCGCACGTGACGCGGCCCGACGCCGCGACGGAATCGGGACGCGAGATCGGGCACTGGCGCGCCGCCTGGGTCCGCTACGCGCCGCTGTCGCTGACCGGGCTCGCCGTCGTCGCGCCCATCGCGGGCCTCGGCGCCCAGTACGGGCTCATCGACGTGGTGTCGGATTCGGCGCCGGTGCGCGGGCTCGGCGACGACAGTGCCCCGATCGTGCTGATCGTGATCGTCGGATTGCTGCTGCTGTCGCTGACACTGGTGAGTTTGGCCGCGTGCGCTCAGTACCTCGCGACCTGGTTCGGCCTGCGGGTGATCGACAACGGCGCCACCCTGCACCTGCGCCACGGCCTGTTCACCACCCGCCAGATCACCCTCGACCTGGCCCGCTTCCGCGGCGCCACCCTCAACGATCCCCTCCTGCTGCGCGCCGCCAAGGCCGCCCAGCTGGAGATGATCATGACCGGCGAGAACCCGCGCCAGAAGATCCTCCCCCAGGCCCCGCGCGCCGCCGTCGAACGCACCCTCGACGAACTCCTGCGCACCCGCCGCCGCCCTGGCGAGCCGATCCACCCCGAGCCGAAGTCATCCGCCGCGCCGGGCCAGTGGGCACTGAACACCGCGCAGCACGACACCGCGGCGCCGGCCCAGCCGACACCCGACACCGGACACCACGAGCCGCCGTCATCGGCGCCGAGCCCGTGGTCACGGGGCGCCGAGGGGTACGACGCGGCGAACGCCGCCGTGCCGGTCCAGCCGGCACACGAGGCCGGACAACGCGGGCCCACGGCATCGGCCACGCCCGAGGAACGGCGGCTGACCAAGGGGTACGCGGCGACGGAGGGTGGCGAGCCAGCGAATCATGCTGCGCCACAACCGATCACCGGTGCGACGCTGGGGATGATCGAGCTGGTTCGGCACGGCCCGGCCGCGCATCGCAGGCGGTTCACCAAGGCCGCGTGGCCGGTGGGTGGCGTGGTCGTGGCGCTGGTGGTGCTCGCGGTGGTCCGGGGGCCGCTGCCGGTGGGGGTGTGGGCGATCCCGGTGGTGTTCGCCGTGGCCATGGCCGCGCTGGCCGAGGACAGGTACCGCAGTCTCGGCCATCGCGTTCTGCCCGGCAGCACCGGACCGACCTGGCTGATCACCCGCCGCGGCAGCCTCGATCGCCATCGCGACTGCCTGGAATCCCCGGGCATCATCGGCTGGACCATCCGCCGCACCTTCTGGCAGCGGCGGGCGGGCCTGGCGAGCGTGGTCGCCGCCACCGCGGCAGGCAAGAAGGCGTACCTGGTCGACGACATCCCGTTCGACCAGGCCGTCGCCCTCATCGAGGCCGTCGCCCCCGGCCTGCAGGGGCACCGCTGATCAGGCGGCGTACTTCGCGAACGGCAGGCCGGTGCCGGTGGTGATCAATCGCGGCAGGCTCTCGGTGATGTAGTAGGTCCAGCCGCGCGAGCACGCGTCGAAGCACTCCGATTCCGCGGCGGTCAGGCCCCTGTGCGTGAAGTGCAGGGTGGTGCCCGTCTCGTCCGCCGTGATGTCGAAGACGACGTCGGTGCCGGTCCACTCGTCGCGGTCGGCGACGAAGCTGAGGTCGGAGTCGACGACGTGCCAGACCACGCGCTCGCCCGGCACCACCTCGGTGATCCGGAACCGGCTGAACCGGATGCCTTCCTTTTTCGTCCGCGCCGTCTCGCCCGCGTAGTGGATGTCGTCGGTGAAGACGAATTCGTCGCCGACGGCGGCGGTGTCGCCGATGATGTTGCGGTTCCACCAGCCGCGCACATCGGTGACGGCCGCGAAGACCTCCGCCGGCGGATTGCTCACCGTCATCGTCGCGTTCAGGTACTCGGTGTTGGTCATCGTCTCGCCTCTCCGTGTCGGGTGGTTTTGCCCCACCGACGAAGGAGCGGGCGCGCGATCGACATCGGCGCGAAAAAACTTCCGCGAGATTTTCCTCAGCATTCGCGGAGGCGTTCTTCCAGGTAGCGGCGCTCGGCAGCGGTGGGCGCGAGTTCCAGCGCCGCCTCGTACGACGCGGCGGCTTCGGCGCGCCTGCCGTCGCGGCGGAGGAGATCACCCCTGGTCGCGGGCAACAGGTAGTAGCCGTCGAGGCGCCCGGACGCGGCCAGCTCGTCGACGAGGGCGAGCCCGGCGGAGATCCCGTCGGCCATCGCGACCGCCACGGCCCGATTGAGGTCGACCACCGGCGACGGAGCCACTCGCGCGAGTTCGCCGTAGAGCACGGCGATCTGCGCCCAGTCCGTGGCCGCCGCGTCGGGCGCGGTGGCGTGACAGGCGGCGATCGCGGCCTGCACCTGATACGGGCCTGGGCGGCCCATGCCGAGGGCGTCGTCGAGCGTCCGCACGCCTTCGGCGATCAGCGCGCGATCCCAGCGGGAGCGGTCCTGGTGCTCCAGCGTCACGAGGACACCGCGGTCGGTGCGGTGCGCGCGGCGGGACTCGAGCAGCAGCATCAGGGCCAGCAGACCGCGTGCCTCCGGCTCGGTGGGCAGCAGCCCGACCAGGACGCGCGCGAGATGGATTCCCTCGGCGGCCAGTCCCCGCGTTCCGTCCTCGTCGTCGTAGCCCTGGTTGAAGATCAGATAGAGCACCGCCAGGACGGAGTGGAGCCGTTCCGGCAGCAGTTCGGCGGGTGGCACGCGGTACGGGATGCCCGCCTCGGTGATCTTGCGTTTCGCGCGTACCAGGCGCTGCGCCATCGTGGACTCGGCCGTCAGGAACGCCTTCGCGATCTCGGCGGTGCTGAGCCCCGCCAGCGTGCGCAACGTGAGGGCGACCCGGGCCGGGAACGGCAGCGCCGGATGGCAGCAGGTGAAGATCAGCCGCAACCGCTCGTCCGGAATGCTGTCGGCCCGCGGCTCGATCGGGTCCCGTACCAGCACGGCGAGCTGGCGCAGCTTCGCGGCCGCGGCCGTGTCCCGGCGGAGCCGATCGATCGCGCGGTGGCGCGCGGTCGTCGTGAGCCATGCCCCGGGACGGCTCGGGACACCGTCGCGCGGCCACGTGGTCAGTGCCGCGGCGAACGCCTCCTGCGCGCAGTCCTCCGCGAGATCCCACTCGCCGGTGTACCCGATCAGGGTCGCGACCACCTGTCCCCACTCGTCGCGATACGCCGCGGCCACCGCCGCGCGAACGTCCTGCGGCGCGGTCATTCCCAGACGGGGCGGATCTCGACGCAACCCCGGCGCGCGTACGGATGGCGCGCCGCGATGGCGATCGCGTCGTCCAGATTCGCGCAGTCGATGATGTCGATACCGCCGACGAAGTCCTTGGTCTCCGCGAACGGCCCGTCGGAAACGAGCGTCTCGCCGTCGCGCACGCGCACGGTCGTCGCGGCCGCCACCGGACGCAGGCGCGCGCCGCCGAGACCGGCCCCGCGCCGGGCCACCTCGTCCGAGAACTCCTGATACGCCGGATCGGCGGCGATCTCCTCCATGGTCGGCGAAGTCGTCTCGTCGTCGCAGATCAACAACACGTACTTCATGCCGTCATCATGCCCGACCCGCCGACCCCGATCCAGCGTCCGACAACGCATCGGGGCGGGTCGAGTGGCGCGTCACGCCACCTCGACCCGGCCCGATCCGGTTTGCCGCCACGGCTCAGACGGCCGCCTCCTCCAGCTCCGGTTCCGCCTCGTCCGCAACCACTTTCGCGTCCCGCATGAGGATCACCGCGAGCACGGCCGCCGCCACCGAGGCCAGGGCGCCGACGCCGAAGGTCACCTGCATGGCGGTGCAGAACGCGTCACGAGCCAGGCCGATGACGGTCTCGTCGCCGGTGCCGATCGCGCCCGCGATCGACTCCCTGGCCGGGGCGGGCGCCGAGTCCGGCATGGCACCGGCGAAGGTGCCGGCCAGGATGGCGCCGAGCACCGCGACGCCGAGTGCGGCACCGGCCTGCTGGATCGTGTCGTTGAGCGCCGAGCCGACACCCGCGTGGTCCCCCGGCACCGCGCTCATCAGCGCACCGATCGCGGCGGGCATGGCCAGACCGCCACCGGCGCCGAGCAGCGCCATCGCCACGGCGGGCAGGGTGAAGCTCGCCCCGGCGTCGAGGGTGGCCAGCACCGCGAACCCACCCGCGATGACGATCAGCCCGGCGATGGTGACCAGCCGCGGCCCGACCTTGCCCACCAGCAGCGCGCCGCAGGCATTGGCGATGAGCAGGGTGACCGCCATCGGGGTGAAGGCGAGCGCGGTCCGCATCGGCGAGTAGTCGAGCACGAACTGCAGGTACTGGGTGAGCACGAGCACCAGACCGCCGTTGGCGAAGGTCACCAGGACCAGCGAGAAGCTCGAACCGGTGAAGGTGCGGTTGCCGAACAGCTGCAGCGGGACCATCGGCTCGTCGGTGCGCCGCTCGCGAATCACGAAGGCGCCCAGCGCGAGCAGGGTGACCGCGAATCCGGCCAGCACCCCGCGATCGGTCCAGCCCGAGTGCGGCACGGAGATGATGGTCCACACCAGGGCGGTCATGCCGAGGATCGAGGTCAGCATGCCGGGGAAGTCGGGCTTGCGCCACGGCCCCTTGGACTCGGGCATCAGCACCAGCGCCGCGATGATCGCGACCACCACGATCGGCACGTTCAGCACGAACACCGAGCCCCACCAGAAGTGGTCGAGCAGCACACCGCCGATGACCGGCCCGCCGACCATGCCCACCGTCGCCACGGCACTCCACGCGCCGATCGCCTTGGGGCGCTCCTCGTCGTCGAACACGGTGATCAGGATCGAGAGCGTGCTCGGCATGATCAGCACGCCACCGATGCCCATCAGGGCCCGGCCCGCGATCAGCAGCTCCGGGCTGCTCGCGTAGGCGGCCAGCAGCGACGCGGCGCCGAAGAGCACCAGGCCGATCACCATCACCAGCCTGCGGCCGAAACGGTCGGACAGGCTGCCCGAGGTGAGCAGCAAGCCGGCGAAGACCAGCAGGTAGGCGTCGATGATCCACTGGATCTGCTGGGAACTCGCGCCGAGATCGGTGGCGATCTGCGGGATCGCGACGGTGAGGACCATGTTGTCCACGACCAGTACGAGCGAGCTCAGGCACAGCACGATCAGGATCAGCCAGCGGCGTGGATCGCGGGGCGCTCGGCCCACGGAAGTCGCGTCCATCTCGGTCTCCTTTCGAGGTTCTCCGCACGCTGTGCGGCGTTGTCGAACACTGTACGGTCACCGAACGTCGTACGCAATAGGAACGGTGTTCGGCACCCGTACAGTGTTCATTCAGGGGTTATGCTGTGCGGACACGACCCAGCACAGGAGGCAGCGGATGGAGATCGCATCGGTATGGACCAGGCCTGCGCGGGAGCGGCGCGATCAGCCCGCGCTGAGCCGGGACCAGATCGTGGCCGAGGCGATCGCCCTCCTCGACGCCGAGGGCTTCGACGCCCTGAGCATGCGCAAGCTGGGAGCCCGGCTCGGCGCGGGCGCGACTTCGCTCTACACCCACGTCGCGAACAAGGACGAGCTGCTCGAACTGGTCGTCGACCACGTCATCCGTGAGGTGCCGTGCCCGGAGCCCGATCCCGCCCGCTGGCGCGACCGCGCGCACGAGCAGGCCGACGGACTGCGCGCGACGCTCCTGGCGCACCCGTGGATCAGCATCGTGTTCAGCAACGCGGCACTGACCTATCTCGGCCCGAACATGATGCGGCTCACCGATTCGATGCTGGCCATCGTGGAGGCGGGTGGCTTCGACGACGAGACCGTCGATGTCACGACGAACACGCTGTTCCGGTTCATCATGGGCTCCACGACCAACGATGCCGCGATGCTGGTGACAGTCGCGCGCAGCGGCCTACCGCCCGAGCAGTGGGTCGACAAGGTGATGACCGCCAGCATCGCCGCGTCGGCCGCCTACCCCCGACTGCACCGCCGCTACGTCGAGCAGCGTCCGCAGGTGGTGGCGGAGGCGGCGGCCGGACAGCTGAGTCTGTTCACCCAGTCGATCGACCTGATTCTGGACGGCGCGGAGACCCGCCGCGCCTGACGCGGCTCAGTTCGACCGCGCCGCACCGGAGTTGGCGCGGTAGTAGAGATAGGCCATGGGCGCGAGCACCCCGCAGGCCAGCAGTAGCAGGGTGCGCCCGTCACTGGCGAGCATCACGTCACCGCCGGGCCCCCGCGAGGAGCAGACAAGAAAACCGAAGACCCACACCACGATCGGGGCGAAGGTGAAGCCCATCCGGTCGGTCACCGACTCCATGCCGTACACCAGCGCCACATTGATCGGCGCCGCCAGCAGCGCGGCCACCGGCACCGCCACCGCGCCGACGTACAGCGGCAGGAACAGCACCTCCACCGCCAGGGTGATCAACGCGTCGACGAACAGCAACGTGACGATCAGCGCCGTGATCACCGGTTCCAGGCGAGACGGCACCCGCATCCGCAGGACGGCGGTCGGCGCGGGCTGATCGGAGTCGGTCACCATGGGGCGAGTGTATTCGGCGGCGCGTGGCGACCCGGGCGGCCGTGTCGCCGGGCGGGTCAGTCGAGGCCGGCGAACAGGTCGTGTTCGAACCCGTCCGCGCCGACCTCCCCGCGCGCACCGCGCACCAGGGTGAAGTGCTCCTCGGGCAGCACCGGCAGCGCGATGTTGTTGGACAGCGCGAACTCCCGGCCGCTCGGCGCGACGGTGACCTGGGTGGCGTGCGCGCGCATGGCCGCGCGCTTGGCCGCGAGCGCGTCGGAGACGTCGACCACGGTGGTCACCCCCGTCGTCGACATGGCCGCCAGCTCCGCCTCCACCGGCAGCCGCCAGCCCGCGGGCAGCGCGCCGGGCAGCTCGTCGACGGTGCGGCGGGCCAGGGCGGCGGTGTGCTGGCGCAGCAGGTCGCCGTCGGTGACGGTCCAGTAGAACTTCGGCACGTCCCAGCCCCGCTCGGCGGCCGCCGCCACGGCAGCGGTGGTGATCTCGTGCGCGCGGATGTGATCGGGATGGCCGTATCCGCCGCGCGGGTCGTAGGTCACCACGACCCGAGGGCGCAGCTCCAGCAGCACCGCGACGAGCTCCTCGACCGCTGCGGCACCGGAATTCACGAAGGCCCTGGGATTCCGCGCCGACGGTGTGCCCGCCATGCCCGAATCGCGCCAGCGGCCCGCGCCGCCGAGGAAGTACGGCTCGCCGGCGTCCAGCGCCGCCAGCGCGGCGGTGAGTTCGGCGATGCGATAGCCACCGAGCTGATCGGCCTCGCCGGCGATCAGCCCCGCCCAGCGCTCGCCGATGACCTCACCTTCCTCGCCGAGCGTGCAGGTCACCACGGTGACCGGCACGCCACGACGGCGGTAGTGCGCGATGGTGCCGCCGGTGGTGAGGGTTTCGTCGTCGGGGTGCGCGTGCACCAGCAGCAGTCCGCCGGTCTCGCGATCGGTCATGGGAGCCTCCGCCATTGCGCCGTGTCACCGAAGATGCCGACCTGGATCGCGCCGGAGAGCGAGACGCCGTCGACCCGGGGGCCCGCGGCGGCGACGACGTTGTCCTGCACGATCGGCAGCACCGTCGAGAGTTCCCACAGCCGGGGTTCGGCCTCGGCCAGCACCCGCGGCACGTCGACCCCGCGCAGCGCCTCGTCGATCGAGGGTTGCAGGCCGGGATCGCAGACGCCGCCGAGATTGCTCGGCGCCTGGCGGTAGGCCTCGGCGGCGGCGAGCACCTTGCCGTCGGCGCCGGGAATCTCCGGCGGCGGGCAGCCGTAGCGCGAGGCCAGCACCGTGGCCGGATCGTCACCGGCCAGTTCCCAGCCGACGATCGCGTCGACGCTCGATTCGGTGAGGTCCTTGCCGTAGAGCTCGTCGGCAGCCAGACCGCGCACGGTGGCATCGATACCGGCACTGCGCAATTGGTCGGCGGCGGTGTTGGCCACGGCCAGCGCCGTCGTGTCCTCGGCGACGGCGCCGATCCGCACCGACAGGCCCTTGCCGTTGCGGGCGACCGAACGTGGTTGCGGCGCGGGCGACGTGGGCGAGCCGGTCTTGGGAGCCTCGGGCGCACGGCCGAATCCGGCCTCGGCCAGCAGGGCGAAGGCCTCGTCGGTACTCGGGCGCGGCGGAGCGGTCGGCACATAGCCCGGACTCGACGGCGGAAGTACCTGCGCGCGTGCGGGTTCCACCCAGCCGCCGGTCTGCGCGCCGACGGTGGCCAGCAGCGCGGGATCGAGCAGGGCGAGCACCGCCTTGCGCACCCGCGCGTCGGCGAGGTCGCCGGAGCGTCCGTTGAGCGCCAGTTGCAGCTCGCGCGCCTGCGGCATGATCGTGGTGCGCACCGACGGGATGGCGGCCAGTTGCGCCTGCGTCGCCACGCCGCCGTGCACCAGCGCCATCTGCGCGTCACCGGTGCGCAACGATTCGGCCAGCTGCGAGGGGGTTCCGCCGCGGCGGAACAGGATCTGGTCCGGCGCGGCAGGCGTGCCCCAGAAACGGTCGTTGCGTTCGAGCAGGATCTCGTCGCGGCCGCGGTCGACCGACTTGATCGTGAAGTTGCCGCCAGAGACCGGGATCCGGTCGACGAGCCCGCTGGTGAACCCGCCCGGCGAATCCTTCACCAGGTGCGAGGGCAGCAGATTCGAGAACAGTTCGCGCCACGCGGGATACGGCTGGGTCAGCGTGACGGTGACCGTCTTGCCGCCGCCGGAGGACGCCACGTCCGAGATCAGCCGGTACCCGGCCGGATCCACCACGCCGGGCTGAGTCGTCATCTGCTGCCACAGGAACCGGAAGTCCTCGGCCGCGATCGGGGCGCCGTCGGACCAGTTGGCCTGATTGCGCAGCGTGTAGGTGATCGTGAACGGCTCCTGCGCCGTCACGTCCGCGGACTCGATGAGCGAGGCGTCGGGCACCCGGTCCACCACACCCGGCTGCGCCGGATTCGGCACCGGGCGGAAGGGACTCGGCAGCACCATCGAACTCACCGCGTTGGTGGCGGGCGACTGATCCGAGCGCAGATGCGGGTTGAAGCCGATGCCGATGTCGTCGATCGCCACCACGACGGTGTTCTTGCCCGGCTTGGCCTGGGTGGTCTTGGGCGAATCGGTGCTCTCGATCGGCGGTGGTGGATTCGCGGTGCAACCGGCGAGGACCGCCGTCGAGGCCGTCATCGCCATCACCGCCACGCGCCACCTCGCGCGTCTGACCCCCGAGCTCACTCTGGCACCCTACCTCGCCCATCTGTGCGGAGCCCGGCACCGGACTCCGTGGAAAACGACAGTGGGACGGTACCGAAGCACCGTCCCACTGTCAGAACTCGATCAGGAGTTGCTCACCGCGCGGTCGCGGGCCTTGCGGCGCGACAGCTCGCGCGCACGCTCGTTGGCGCCGAGCACCACCTTGCGCACCCGGACCACCTCGGGGGTGACCTCGACGCACTCGTCGGCGGCGCAGAACTCCATCGCCAGCTCCAGATCCAGCGCCAGCGGCTTGGCCAGGGTCTCCATCACGTCGGCGGTCGCGCTGCGCATGTTCGTCAGCTTCTTCTCGCGGGTGACGTTGATGTCGAGATCCTCGGCACGCGGGTTGATGCCGACGACCATGCCCTCGTAGGTGTCGGCACCCGGCTCGACGAAGAACTGACCGCGGTCGGCCAGCTGGATCATCGCGAACGGGGTGACCGTGCCCGCGCGGTCCGACACCAGCGAACCGGTGTGGCGGGCGCGGATCTCACCGGCCCACGGCGCGTAGCCGTGCGAGACGGCGTTGGCGATGCCGGTGCCGCGGGTCTCGGTGAGGAACACGGTGCGGAAGCCGATCAGGCCACGCGAGGGGACGATGAACTCCATGCGCACCCAGCCTGCGGCGTGGTTGCTCATCTGCACCATCTTGCCCTTGCGGGCGGCCAGCAGCTGGGTGATGGCGCCCAGGTACTCGTCGGGGCAGTCGATGGTGAGCTCTTCGAAGGGCTCGTGCACCTTGCCGTCGACGGTCTTGGTGACCACCTGCGGCTTGCCGACGGTGAGCTCGAAGCCCTCGCGGCGCATCTGCTCGACCAGGATGGCCAGCGCCAGCTCGCCGCGGCCCTGCACCTCCCAGGCGTCGGGGCGGCCGATGTCGAGCACGCGCAGCGACACGTTGCCGATCAGTTCCTGGTCCAGGCGCGACTTCACCATGCGGGCGGTGAGCTTGTGCCCCTGCACCCGGCCGACCAGCGGCGAGGTGTTGGTGCCGATGACCACCGAGATGGCGGGCTCGTCGACGGAGATGCGCGGCAGCGCGACCGGGTTCTCGATGTCGGCGAGGGTGTCACCGATCATGATGTCCGGGATGCCCGCGATGGCGACGATGTCACCGGCCACGGCGACCTCGCCGGGCTGACGCTCGACACCGATGGTCTGCAGCAGCTCGGTGATCTTGACCTGCTTGGCGCCGTCGGCGTTGATCCAGGTGACGTTCTGGCCCTTGCGCAGCTCGCCGTTGTGCACGCGAACCAGGGCGAGACGGCCGAGGAAGGCCGAGGCGTCGAGGTTGGTGACGTGGGCCTGCAGCGGGGCCTCCGGGTTGCCCTTGGGCGCCGGGATGTTGTTCATGAGGACCTCGAACAGCGCGTCGAGGTTCTCGGCGTCGGGCGCCTGCCCGTTCTCGGGGCGCTCCTTGGAGGCCTTGCCCTCGCGGCCGGAGGCGTAGAGGACCGGCAGGTCCAGCGCCAGCTCGGCGGCTTCGGCGGCCTCGTCGTCCAGGTCGGAGGCCAGGTCGAGGAGCAGGTCGTGCGACTCCTCGACGACCTCTTCGATCCGGGCGTCCGGGCGGTCGGTCTTGTTCACGACCAGGATCACCGGCAGCTTGGCCGCCAGCGCCTTGCGCAGCACGAACCGGGTCTGCGGCAGCGGGCCCTCGGAGGCGTCGACGAGCAGGACGACACCGTCGACCATGGACAGGCCGCGCTCGACCTCGCCACCGAAGTCGGCGTGGCCGGGGGTGTCGATCACGTTGATGACGGTGACGGAACCGTCGGGATGGTGCCGGTGCACGGCGGTGTTCTTCGCGAGAATGGTGATGCCCTTCTCGCGCTCCAGGTCACCGGAGTCCATGACTCGGTCGACCAGCTCGGCTCGCTCGGCGAACGCGCCCGACTGACGAAGCATGGCGTCGACCAGCGTCGTCTTGCCGTGGTCGACGTGGGCCACGATGGCGACGTTGCGAAAATCGCGTGTAGACGACACGCCTCAATCCTCCTGCTGTTGGTGTATTGGCGCGCATTCAACTGGCATCGCGGCCTGTTACACCCTACCGGTACCGGAGTGGCACGCACGTGTCAGGCTTTGTACTTAGGCTACGCTAACTCCCATGGGCAAGGTGAAGGCGAAGAAGGTGTCGAGCCTGAAGCCGAAGAAAAAGTGCTGCAGGAAGAAGACCCGGTGCTTCAAATGCCCCGTCGTCATCATGCGGATGAAGAAGGCCGAGGCCGCCGGAGTGTGCGGTAAAGATCTCAAGAAGGCCCTCAAGCACGCACGAGCCGCCTAGGCGCGGCGACGACGGGCGATGCGCGCTGCCCGCGGCAGGCGTAGAACTGCGGGTATGGGTACTCCGAAACCGGCACTGCTCTCCGACCCCGAGATCACCATCGCCCTGGCCACGCTGCCGGAATGGTCCCGCGAGGGCGACGCGATCACCCGCACGGTCAAAGCCCCCACCTTCCTGGACGGCATCGAGATCGTCCGCAAGGTCGCCGCGGAGGCCGAGGCCGCCGACCATCATCCCGACATCGACATCCGATGGCGCACAGTGCGTTTCACCCTCAGCACGCATTCGGCCGGTGGGCTCACCGCGAACGACACCACGCTCGCGCACACCATCGACGAGATCATCGGCTGAGCGTCAGGCCGAAACCTCCACCGCGCGCCCGCGGGTCAGGCCGCGCGCCTGCGCCCGCAGGGTGTCGCGGCCACGCCAGACCAGCCAGCCGAGCAGCGTGAACACGACGAGCACGTCCACCGCGCCGAGCCAGGCCAGCGGCCACGGGCGCGGAATCGTCCAGATCGTCGGCTGGGCGAACGACAGCACCCACGGCACGCCGATCACCATCGTGACCACCCAGAATCCGGCGATCAGCCGGGCGGTGCGCTCGCCGCGCAGCGGACCGTAGAACAGCCACAGCACGGTCGGGATCAACCACACCCAGTGGTGCGACCAGGAAATCGGCGAGATCATCAGCCCGAACAGCTGCACCAGCACCAGCGTGCCGAGCCGGTCGTCGGCGTCCAGGGTGCGCCAGGCCAGGAACGCCAGCACGGCGGTGACCAGCACCGCGGCGATCCACCACGGCCCGGACTGCACGTCGTGGCCGAGAATCCGGCTCAGCGCGCCGCGCAGCGACTGGTTCCACACCGAACCCACAGGGCCGATCCGGTCGGCGTCGCCGAGCAGCGTGCCGAAGTAGCGCTTCGCCTCGCGCGCGTTGATGAGGAAGCTCACAGCCACGGTCAGCCCGAACGCCGCCGCCGACCACAGCACCGTCGCCCAGCGGCGGCGGGCCACGAAGTAGAGGCCGGTGATCGCGGGGGTCAGCTTGATGCCTGCGATCACGCCGACGAGCGTGCCCGAGATCCACCACCGCGCGCTGCGCACCGCCAGCATCGCCCCGAACACCAGGAACACATTGACCTGGCCGTAGTCGATGGTCGTGCGGACCGGCTCGAGCCAGACGCCCAGCGCGGTCCAGGCGACCGCCGCGGTGATCCAGCGCGTCCGCCGGGCCCGCTCGGCCCCGAGCAGCAGTTCGAAGCTGATCCGGATGACGCCGTAGAGCGCGGCGACAGTCGCCAGCATCCAGCCCACCGCGACCGCGGTGAACGGCAGATAGTGCAGCGGGAAGAACACCAGCGCCGCGAACGGCGGATAGGTGAACGGCAGCGGGAAGTCCGGAGTCTCCTCCGCGTAGGTGAAGTCGTAGAGGCGATCGGTGAGCAGCGACGCCGACCCGTCCACATAGACGTGCAGATCGACGACATTGAGCCCGTTCTCGGCGAACAGCATCCAGGCCAACCGCGCCAGCACGGACAATCCGAGCAGCGCGAGAGCCCATCGGAGGTGTCGGTTCAATGCCAGACTTTCGGTCGTGTGGGTGGCGTCAGCGCCGCGTCGCGTTGCTTCGATCACCTTAACCGGGTGGCGGCGCACGCCCGCGCGCACGGGTTGACGGGGTGGCGCGCGACACCATCGGTAACATTTGCATCAACATCCCCAGCTGTAACACCGGTCGGGGCTAGCGTCGATGAACACGGTTCGCCTGTTGTTCGCCGCCACGGGCCGGGCGGCTGTACAACACGGCGGCGATGTCCTTAGAGTGACCCCGACATCGAAGGGCTCGACACCCTCGCCCCATTGGCAACACCGAGGTAAGGACGGCTGGACAAGTGCTTCGTAGCCGAGGATCGCGGATCGCAACGACCGCATTCGCCATGGCGGCCGGCGTCATGCTCGTCGCGCCGGCGTCGACCATCGCCGCTCCGGCGCCCGCGCCGCAGGCAGCCCCGATCAGCGTTCCGATGGTGCCCGAGGGCGTCCCCGTCGACGCACTCGCCGCGTTCGCGCCCGCCGTCGCGGGCCTGATCGCAGGCCCCGCCGACGTCGCCAGCCCGCAGACCGCCCTGCTCGATCAGGCGCGCGCGCTGCTGGCCACCCTGAACCTGCCGCCCGCCATCAAGGCGACGCTGGAGCGGATCATCACCTTCCTCGACGGCAGCGGCGGCGGTGGCCCGGAGATCCCGGAGGACGGGCCCGTCATCGCGCAGTTCCTCTACCCCACCATCGGCAAGGGCTGCATCGGTGACGGCGCCGACTCGGTCGGCACCGCTCTGGCCGTCGCCGGTCCCGCGCAGCTGCCCCCGCCCGGCCCCGCCGCCGGACAGGCCGGTTTCGTGTTCACCGCTCTCGGCACCAAGGCGCCGACCCCGAACCAGAACCCGCCCATGACGGTGCAGTGGCTCAACATCGACACCCGTCAGTCGGCCGTGCAGACGCTCACCGACGAGGCCAAGATCAACCCCGGCGGCCCGGCCACCCTGTCGGCCATCGCCAACACCGGCCACGGCCGGGTCGTCGCGGTCGTCTCCGGTTCACTGACCACGCAGGCCGAGGGCGCCGCCCCGCGCACCTGCAACTTCCTGCCGACCCTCGGCTTCTTCACCGTCTAGGCCCGCCGACACGCCGAGCCCGGTCCACCCGTCAGGGGGACCGGGCTCTTGTCGTTCACGGGTTCACGCGGGACCGGCGATGTGGTAGACCGAGAACCATGGCGACCACACGAGTTTCACCCCGCGATACTCGGTCGATTCGGAGCAGGCGGTCGAACCGTTCCATCCTGTCGTATCGGTCCGAAGGGTCGATTCTCTCGATCGGCTCGGCCTATTCCGTTCTCTCGATCGGCAGCGTGGGCTCGGTGCTGTCGGTCGGCTCGGTCGGCTCGTTCGGGTCGCTGATCTCGTCCGGCTCGTTCGCGAGCATCGGCTCGGCGCTGTCGGGCCTGTCCCGCTGGTCGCTGCTGTCGTGGCGCGGGGTGCTCGCCGAGCCCGGCGAGCGGCCCACACTGCGGGTCGTCCCGGACGACGAGCCGGACATGCGGGTCGCCGGGGCGACCTGCCACTGCCAGACCTAGCGGGTCACCACTGGCCGTAGTCCTCGGCCAGGGCGTTGTTCAGATCGATGCCGACACCGTCGATGGCGCGCTCATCGATCTCGAACTGGTGCAGGTGCGCGCTCGGGTGCACGTAGCCGTCCGGCGTGCCCCAATCGTGTTGCCAGAACCAGGAACCCAGGCCCGCGTCGATGGCGCGGTCGATGGTCGGGGTGTTGGCGTAGATGCCGACGAGGTCGGGGCCGAGGACCGCCTGCCAGCCCTCGATGTAGGGCGCGATCATCTCCTCGAACTCCTGCTCGCTCGGGTTGTCGTCGATGGAGGCGTAGATCGGCGCGGTGTCGGGGCCGCCCGCGGCGGAGTGCAGGGCCCAGCCGCGTTCGGCGTGCTGCTTGCCCGCTTCGAGGCCGCCGCGCCAGTCGGCCGTCGGCCCCTTCCCGAACTGGTAGTTCGACACGATCGAGAGCCCGTGCCGCCACAGATCCTCGACCTCGGCGGCCAGCAGCGGCTTGCCCGCCATCCATTCCGCGCCGGGACGGCGATCGGAGACGTAGCGGATCACGCCGATGTGCCCGGCGGCCTTGATGGCGGCGGCCGACGGCACACCCGCGGCGTAATCGATGAGGGTGCCGAGGGATTGCGCGGCGGCAGGCGCGCTGGACAGCCCGAGGCCGACCGTGGCCGCGGCGGCCGCGAAGCCGAAGAACCCGCGCCGGGTCACCGGAACAGAACGCATCTAAGGACTCCTTCGCGCAACCCGACCTGCAACCGGCAGCGTGCCCGGCGCGCCTTCCCCGATCCCGCGCGCCGGGAGCCTCGAACGTTCACTCATTGCACCACAACCACACAGGAACCGCTAGAACCAAAGGTCACATTCGTCCCAGTGGTCACACGGGTCAGGTGGCGCCGTCGATCGCGGCGCCCACGTCGATGGTGCGGCCGGTCGGATCGGCCAGCTCGGTGCTGACCACGGCGACGACCTGCGCCACCACCTGCTTCTTGATCCCGGCCAGCCGGGCCAGGGTCGCCGCGCGCAGGCCCTTCGCGGTGAACTCCAGGGAGATGTCCTCGAGCGCGGGCGGCGGCACATCGATCACGATCTGCAGCGGCTCGGCCGCCCTGGCCGTGAGGACCAGCGGAATCCGCAGGTCGGCACGGTAGTGGTTGGCCTTGAGCACATCGACGGTGATGTCGAGCCCGACGGGCAAGGTCATGTCGAAGATCCGCGGCGCGCCCGGCTCGCCCAGACCACGGTCGGTGACCCGCGGCTGCTCGATGGCGCCGCGCACGGTCACGGTCGCCGCGCCGCGCGGGCCCTCGGACAGCGGTCCCACCGCGATCTCGCTGCCCGCCATCTGCGCGACCACGTCGTGCACCCGTTCCCTGGTGACGATCCTGGTGAAGAACCGGAGGCCGAATTCGCGGAAGTCGATCCACTCGAAGACGGTGTCGTTGCGGTGCGGCGAGCGGTATCCGTCCAGGATCGCCTCGATGTCGAAGACCCGCTCGGAACGGACCTTGGGGTCGCCGACGATGGCGTTGACGCGGTTGGCGACCTCGCGCTGCACCAGTCCGGCGATCGGATCGAGCAGCATCTCCCAGGCGGTGTCGATGGCCTCGGCGCGCAGCGTGAAGCTGACGTCCTTGGCTGTCACCGGGGCCACATCGATCACCACCAGCAGGGGTTCGGCCGTGCGCGCGTGCAGCGTGAGCCCGATCTCCACCACCGCGGCCAGCTTCAGCTTGCGCCCGCCGAGCACGAGTTTCACGGCCAGGGTGAGCGGGATGCGGACGCCGAAGGCCAGCGCGTCACCGGGGTTGCGGGTGACCACCGGGGTGCCGAGCGCGCCCTCGGCCGCGAATCCGGCCAGCCCGGCCGGGCCCAGCGAGAACGGGCCGATCTGCACGCCGCGCCCGGTCATCCCCGACACGGCCGCCGCGATCCGCTCCTCGGTGACGGCGTAGGTGACGAAACGTTCGCCGAAATCGGCATACTCGATCCACATCGGGTCTCGCCGCGCTTCCTCGGTCACCTTCGCGTGCACCCAGCCATCGTGGCACAACGCCTCCGTCCTGCCGATGAGGGGGAAGCAGGACGGAGGCGCGCCGGTGGCGCTGCCGGGCGCCACCAACTCCATGGTACGGGCATCGCCCTGGTACCGCCGTCCAGGAGCTGGGCAGTTGTCTTGAGCGACAATCGATTTCAGAAACGCCCGTAGCCGACGAGATCAGTGGTCTCCGACACGTTGATGGTGCGGACCCGCACGGCACCCATCTCGTTGCCGCCGATCGTGGTGATTTCGTCGCCCTCGGCCTTCAACACGATGTTGGTGTGCTGACCCAGCGGACTCGACGGTCCGTACAGCACGACATCGCCGAGGCGGGGCCGGTAGCCGACGTCGCCGGGCGTGAATCGGCCGACCTGCTGGTAGTACTCGGTGAGCGTGTAGACGCCGGGAATCCGCCAGGAGCCGGAGTTCGGATTGGCCAGCGGGCGCCCCGCCTCACGCATGGTCCAGCTGACGAAATCGGCGCACCAGGCCTCGTCGACGCCCTCGGCGTACTTCGTCCCGGCGCCGGGATTCTCGTACTCCCTGCGCAGCACCTCGACCAGGGAGAGTTGCTGTTCGTCGAGGTGTTCGGAGTCCAGCGCGGGGAACGGCTCGCCCCAGTCGTGCTGCCACCAGACCAGCCCGACGACGACTACCGCAGTCGCCGCGAGGAATCCCGAGATGCCGAGCACCCAGCGGCCGAGCCGGCCGGTAGGTTCCTGAAGTTGCGTCATCGCCCCCCGCTTTCGATCTGTCTACTGCACTCTAAGACGAACCGGAAGCGTCCGTGGTTCCCGACGAGTGTGCTCCGGAGCGGGCCGGGTGGGCTTTCGAGTACCGGGTGGACCCCTGCGCCACCCGGGCATCGGTTCGCTACCGCGCTCTCGGCGCGCACTGCGTGCGTGCCGTCCCCTCCGGCGACGTCCACGCACGGGGCGCGGACGTGGTCTCGAACACGTACCGCTCCGGAACACACTGACCCGGCCCGCGCACGGTCACCCTGCGCCGAACCGGTTGCCGTGCGATCATCCGCCCGGCTGTGAGAATTTTTGCTAACGCTTTACTGTCGGTCAAGCTAGACGACTGTCCCAATTTGTCCCAGCGACGCGAACGAGGAGCGTGTGATGGCAGACCCGCATCCGCCGATCGCGCGCTACCTGCGCGAACGCCGCGAATCGCTGGGTCTGACGAGGGCGGCGCTGAGCGCGATCGCCGGGGTCTCGCCCGGTCTGATCCAGAAGATCGAGCAGGGCACCCGCGCGCCGACCCTGGAGGCGCTGCTCGCGCTGTGTGCCGCCCTGCAGATCCCCGACCCCTTCCGGGACCACCTGGTGTCGCTGTCGCTGGCGGACCGGTACGGCAAACCGGCCCCGCCCGCGCTCCCGGTGCCCGCGACCGATCAGCTGCTGCTCGACAGCTTCGCCCATCCGGCGAGTCTGCAGTCCTTCCCCACCTTCGACGTCTACGCGGTCAATCACGCCTGGACCCGGCAGTTCCCCGGTTTGGTCCCCGGCACGACCCTGCTCGAATGGATGCTCCTGGATCCGGTGGCCCGCACGGTTGTCGTGGAGTGGGAACGCCAGATCCACGCCAGCGTCTACAGCTTCCGGGTGATCGGCCCCGGCCTCGTGCCGAAGGCGCGCATCGAGGAACTCGTCGCGTCCTGCTCGCGCGCACCGGAGTGGGACCGGCTGTGGACGACCGAGCCGCCTCCACCGCACGGCATGGACAACCCCGAACTGCTCGTCCGCCACGTCGACACCGGCGAGCCGACCGCGCTCGCCCTGCACAACCTGGACTTCGGGCTGCCGCGGCGCCCGTGGGCCCTGGTCCTCATGGTGCCGCGACCCGGCGCCTGAGACCGGACCCCTTCCCGCATCGACCGAGAAAGAGGATCATCGCCACGTGGAGAATCCACACCCGCCCATCGCGCGCTACCTGCGCGAGCGCCGTGAGTCGGCCGGGCTGACCCGCGCCGCGCTCAGTGCCGCGGCCGGGATCTCACCCGGGCTCATCCAGAAGATCGAACAGGGCACCCGCACCCCCACCCTGGAGGCGCTCGGCGCGCTGTTCGACGCGCTGAGCGTGCCCGAGGCGATGCGCGATCATCTCGTCTCACTGTCGATCAGCAGCCGCTACGACCCGGCGGCGGCCCCGCTGGTCCGTCCCGCCGATCAGGTGCTGCTCGACGGGATCACCCACCCGGCCAGCCTGCAGATGCACCCGACCTTCGACGTGGTGGCCACCAACGCCGCCTGGCGGCTGCTGTTCCCCGGCCTCGACACCGGGATGTCGATGCTCGAGTGGATGCTGCTCGACCCGCGCGCCAAGATCGCGCTGATCGACTGGGAGCAGCAGGTGCACATGTGCGTGTACGCCTTCCGGCTGATGGGTCCCGGCCTGGCCACGCAGCAGCGGCTCGACGAGATCATCGAGTCCTGCGAACGCGCCCCGGAGTGGACGAAGTTCTGGACGAGCGAACCGGCCTTTCCCGGCTCCACCGACGACCCGCTGATGTACTTCCGCGATCCACTCACCGGTGCGACCACCGCCATGACGGTGCACTCCCTCGGCGCGTCCCTGATTCCGCGCCGCGAGTGGTCGCTGGTCGTCTACGCGCCGAAGCGGATCGAGGACTGATCCCCCGGGTCAGCGGGTCGTCCATTCGCCGCCGTTGACGGCGACGGTCTGTCCGGTGATCTGACGGGCGCCGGGTGAGGCCAGGAAGCGCACGGTGGCGGCGATGTCGGCGGGCGCTCCGGCGCGCTTGGTCATCGCCGCGTCGAGCAGGGCCGCTCGGCGTTCGGCGGTGAGCTTGTCCCGGAAGAACTCCGTGTCGGCGATATAGCCCGGCGAGACGATGTTCGCGGTGATGCCCCTGGCCCCGACCTGCCGGGCCAGGTCGACATTCCACGACGCGACGGCCGCCTTGGCGGCGCCGTACGAACCAGCCCCCTTGTCCGCGGCGATCGAGCCGATGGGACTCGTCGTGCGGGCCGGCCGTCCGGACTCACGCACCGTCGACGTCGAGCTCACGCCACTCGGGCACGCCGCCGTCGACGATCTCGTTACCGCCGTCCTCACCCGTGAGTGCGAGCTGCGCACCTCGAAGACACGTTGCGGCTTCTCCTGCGGCATCTTTCGGCAATGCTCGGCGCCGATTCCCGGCCCGGGCACGTCGGCCATCGGGAGCAGGGCTGACGGCTACTCGGCCTTGCGGGCCGGAATGCAGAGGGTGAGCGCGATGGCGACGACCGCGCCCGCGATCGCGATGTAGAAGGCGGTGTGGAAGCCCTCGCGCGAGGGCAGGGTGTGCGACCCGAGCTGCATCGTCATGTGCGCGAGGACCACGCCCATCACGGCGGCCGAGGTGGAGGTGCCCACCGAGCGCATCAGCGAGTTCAGGCCGTTCGCGGCGGCGGTCTCGGTGATCGGCACCGCGCCCATGATCAGCGCGGGCATCGCCGCGTAGGCGAGGCCGACGCCGCCCGCCACGATGATCCCGGCCACCACGATCTGCCAGACACTGTCCATGAGCACCACCGCGAAGAGGTAGCCGAGGCCGATCACGGCCGAGCCGAGCGCGAGCGTGAGCTTGGGCCCCTTCGCCGCCGACAGCCGCGCCGAGACGGGCGAGAGCAGCATCATCACCAGACCGCCCGGCGCCATCGCCAGACCGGCGACGACCATCGACAGACCGAAGCCGTAGCCGGTCTCCTTCGGCGCCATCAGCAGCTGCGGGAAGGTCAGCGACATGCCGTAGAGCGCGAAACCGACGGCGATGGAGGCCATGTTGGTGAACAGCACGCGCGGGCGCGCCGAGACCCGCAGGTCCACCAGCGGCGCCGACTGGCGCAGTTCGTAGAAGCCCCAGAGCAGGAAGCTGACGAGCGAGGCGGCGAACAACCCGAGGATCGACGGGCTGCCCCAGCCCCAGTCCGCGCCCTTGGTGATGCCGATCAGCAGCGTGAGCAGCGCGATCGAGAGCCCGAGGGCGCCACCGAAATCGAAGCGCGACGGCGTGCGCACCGGCGACTCCGGCACGAACACGAACACCAGCACCGCGCACACCACACCGAGCCCGGCCGCGGTCCAGAACAGCATGTGCCAGTCCGCGTTCTGCGCGATCACCGCGGCGAACGGCATGCCGACCGCGCCGCCGACGCCGAGCGTCGCGCTCATCACGGCCATCGCGCCGCCGACCTTCCCGGCGGGCAGCTCGTCGCGCATGATGCTGATGCCCAGCGGAATCGCGCCCACCGCGGCGCCCTGCAGCGAGCGGCCCACGATCTCGGGCAGCAGCGAGGAGAAGCTCGCGCAGATCACCGAGCCGGCGATCATGAAGCCGAGGTTGGCGACGAGCACCAGCCGCTTGCCGAACATGTCGCCGAGCTTGCCCGCGATCGGGGTGGAGACCGCGCCGGCCAGCAGCGTCGCGGTGACCACCCAGGAGGCGTTGGAGGCCGAGGTGTTCAGCAGCGTCGGCAGCGACGGGATGATCGGGATGACGAGCGTCTGCATGAGCGAGACGACGACACCGACGGTGCTGAGCACCGCGATGAGCACGGCCGGGGTGACGCCGCGCGTTTCAGGGGTGGCCGGCGTGACGTCGGCGGTGGATACAGACACGAATATGTACAGTACATACCGTGTGTATGGTGCACAATTTGGCGTCGAGGTAACGCACCCGACATAGTTGGCGCATGTCCGATTCCGGCCTCGACGACGACACCCCGTTCACCCGCCTGGTGTTCGAGCTGAACCTGATCGCGCGCCACCTCCCGACCGCCCCGCGCCGCCCCGGTTTCCAGCTCGACCGCTCGGCGTTCCTCATCCTCACGCGCCTGGAACTCGACGAGCCGCTGAGCCTGCGTGAACTGTCCGAGGCGTTCCAGCTCGACATCTCCACGATCAACCGCCAGGTGGGCGCGATGCTCAAACAGGATCTGGTGGAGCGGGTGCCGGATCCCGACGGCGGGGTCGCCCGCAAAGTCCGGGCGACCGCCCAGGGCAGGGCCGCGCTCGCCGCCGATCAGCGCCACCGCGCCGCCGGGATCGGCAGGGTCGTGGCCGACTGGGACACCGACGACGTCGCCGAATTCAGCAGACTGATGGGCAAATTCAATCGCTCGGTCGAGCGCATCGAGCGAAATCCCTGGCCGAGACCGCCCCGAAGGGACCACGAGGCGCGCTAAGCTGCGCCGCGTGGTCACTCAACGGTCTTCCCGGCCGAGCTGGCTCGCCTGGGACAACTACTTCGTCGGCGTCGGCGGCTTGGTCCTCGGCCTGTGCTTCGGTGTCTGCGCGGCGCTGATCGCGGGCCCCGGCCGCAATCTCGCGGCGATCGCCCTCGTCGTGCTCGCGGGGCTCTGCGTGCTGCCCGCGTTGCTGCGCGCGCTGGCCGAGCTCGAGGTCCTGCTGCGGCTGGTGCTGCTCGCGCTCGGCTTCACCCTGCTGCTGCCCGCGATCCTGGTGAGCGCCGATGTGCGCGACTGGGCCGCCGAGCGCTGGGAAAAGGCCTGGAAGAAGAGCTAGATCTGGTTGCGTGGCACCGCGAGCAGCATCTGGATCGCCTTCTGGATGAACTGCGAGGACTGCCAGCTCAGGTAGGCACCCGCCGCGCCAGCGGCACCGGCGGCCGAGGAACCGGAGGCGGAGCCGGACGCCGATCCCGTCGCCAGATCGGCCGACCCGGAGGCCGACCCCGAACCCGGCACGCCGGGAAGCGCGGCGGCGGGCGCCGCCGCACCCAGCAGACCGATCGTCATCGCGACCCCGATCAGGGCAACCCGCACGGCAAATGGCTTGGACGTCTCACGACCCGACAACATCAGTAACGACCCACTCTCCGAAAAGCACTGCGAATACGCAGTATTCACGCCGACAGTACCCAATGCGCCCGATTCGCACGGATTGACCGTCGCGCGGGTTTCTCGTGGTGAATTGTTCGGCGAACCGTCCCGACCCGTGTTCATTCTCCGCCGGGCCGGGGATGGTGCGACAGACCGCGGATCTCGGGGCACCGGGGAGGTGTCACTGCGGCGGTCGCGTCCGGCCGAGGTGTCGCACGCATATGACGAGTTTCGTCGGTGGCGGCATCCGAGACGACTGTTCGATTCGGCCCGAACGGTAGAGGTTCGCGGGGCCCACAGCGTGGAACGCGTTGCGGGACACGGTGGCATGCTGTCCACACACCGAAACGCCGGGCCGTGACGTGATCGTCTCGGCCCGGCGTCAGGTGCGACGGTGACACCGGGATTGGCCACCGTCACCGCGCCCGTAGTCGGGCGAGTGTCGGGTCGCGGCAGACCAGCGGCGGCGAATGTCGCAGCGGGTCGACGCGACCGGTTGTCGGCGGGTCAGCAGCGACGGGGTACCGGCAGACCAATGCCTCCGGAGCCGCAGCGGGTCAGCGACGGCGGCGGGTCTCGCGGGCGGCGTCGGACAGGTGGTCGCGCGCCGATTCGGCGAGGTGGGCGCCGCGGTCGAGGGCCGTCTCGACGAGGTGGGTGCCGCGATCGCGGACGGTGTGGCCGCGGTCGCGGGCGAGTCCGTTCTCGCGGGCGAGTTCGGCCAGCCGAGCGCTGGTCTCGCGCGTGGCGTCGCCGAGGCGCGGTCCACGGTCCTTGGCGACCGCGGCCAGATGCGAACTACGGTCCCGCACAGCGTCGCTCAGTTCCGGGCCGCGGTCGCGCGCGATGTCGGCCAGCCGCGCACCACGCTCGCGCACCGCCTCGCCCAGCTCCGGGCCGCGTTCCTTCGCGACTTCGGCCAGGCGTGAACCCCGCTCGCGCACCGCTTCCCCCAGCTCCGGGCCACGGTCCTTGGCGATCTCGGCCAGGTGGGAGCCACGCTCGCGCACCGCTTCGCCGAGCTCCGGCCCACGGTCACGCGCGATGTCGGCCAGGTGCGCGCCGCGTTCCCGCACGGCCTCGCTCAGCTGCGGGCCGCGCTCTTTGGCGACCTCCGCCACGTGCGCCCCGCGCTCCCGCACCGCTTCGCCCAGCTGCGGGCCACGCTCCTTGACGACCTCGGCCAACTGCGCCCCACGCGACTTCGCGGCCTCGAGCAGCACGGTGCCTTCGTCACGGGCCTGCTCGGCCAGGCTCGGGCTGCGGTCGACCAGCGAATGCACCGCGCGCCTGCCCCGCCAGCCCAGCGACGGCTTGCCCTCGGTGTCGGCGGCGGCGATCAGCAACCCGCCGAGCAGGCCGAGGTCCTTGAGGAAGCCGACCCGCTTGGCCGCCTTCCGGTCCGGATCGGTCTCGGCCCAGAAATCCTGTTCGGTGACGGTACCCGGCACCACGGTCGCGGCCAGCACGAACGCGGCCGGTCGCGGCGCGCGCCCGCTGAGCAGCAACAATCCCCCGGCGATCTGCGCGACGGAGTTGATCTGCACGAACCGGCTCGGATCCTCGGGCACTTTCGCGGCCAGCGCGTCCGGCAGGTGCTCGCGGCCCTGATCGGCCAGCGCGTTCGCCGCCGCGAACCGCGGTTTCGGATTCATCAACCCGTTCACCCCGCCCGCCACGAACGTGGTGGCCAGCAGTGTGCGGGCGACCCGCCGGAGAGGTTTGATCGGCATCGTCAGCTCCCTTTCGTCCACGACCTGGGAAAACGGCTCCCCTTCTCGCCTACCCTGTCCCCGCGCGCACAAACAGCCGCTACCGTCGATCCGATGTCCGACACCACTGTCCGCTCCGCCTACGGCGCGATCCACGAGCTCTACATCGACCTGTTCGGTTCGCCGAGCGATATCGACCCCGACGACACCGCCTTCGTCCTGCGCCACCTCACCGACGGCCCCGTCCTCGACCTGGGCTGCGGCCCAGGCCATTTCACCCAGGTCCTGCACGCCTCCGGCCTCGCGGCCACCGGTATCGACCTCGTCCCCGAATTCGTCGCGCACGCCCGCTCCCGGTACCCCGACATCCCGTTCCGCATCGACTCGCTCCGCGCCATCGACGCCCCGCCCGCGTCGATCGGCGGCCTGCTCGCCTGGTTCTCCCTCATCCATTTCACCCCCGCGGAATTGCCCGCGATCCTGGCCGAGTTCCACCGTGTCCTGGCCCCGAGCGGCCGCCTCGTCCTCGGCTTCTTCGACTCCGATGAGCAGGTCGAGCTGTTCCCCCACAAGGTGACAGATGCCTACCGCTGGCCGGTCGACGACCTGTCCGACCTGCTCGGCGCCGCCGGATTCACCGAGCTCGAGCGGTGCCGGCGGCCGCGGGTGGGTGAGGCGCGAACGTACGCAGTGCTCGCCGTCGAGCGGAATCGGGAGTAGGTAGGCCACCATCGAAGTGCGCGGGCCCCTCGGTCGTGGCAGGGGGTCGGCCGGTTCGGCCGGTCGTGGCAGGGGACGGCCGGCGCGGCCCCGTAGGTAGACTCAACGCTCGGCGCGTCGCAGCTCTCGCGGGTCGCAGCTTTCGCGGATCGCGCGACGCGTTCTCCGAACCACTGCCTCTGCGCAGCCAGGCAGCCAGCCGCAGACGACTCGAGCGGCAGCGAGCCCGGTGCGCTGTCGACGTGAACGACGCGCCGTGCTCGTTGCCCTGTCGTCCGTGCTCGCTGCCCTACCTCCCCCGCTCGTTGCCCTACCGTCCCTGCTCGTGTCCTGCTTCGGCGACCTGGAAGGCGCAGGCGGCGAGGGCGAGTCCGGAGCTCTCGACCCGGTCGGCGGCGTCGGCCCGGCGGACCAGGCGGGCGATGGCGTCGGCTCAGGCCGCTAGCGCGAGCCCGGTGGTCCCGACCTGGGCGGAGTCCGCCCGGTTGACCAGGCGGGCGATGGCGTCGGCGACCTGGGCGGGCTGCTCGAGGATCACCGAGTGGCCTGCGCCTTCGATCATCACGAAGTCGGCGTAGTCGACGGCGGCGGCCATGACGATCGAGTGCGACGGGGGCGTCATCAGGTCGGCCGAACCGCACAGGATCAGGGTGGGGATGCGCGAGAGTACGGGCAGCGCGTCGGTGCGGTCGAAGGTCTTGAAAGCACTCAGGAAGGTGGCCATGGTGACGATCGAGGTCGCGTTGTGCATCGCCTCCGACAGCGCCAGCACCCGCGGGCTCACCGTGCGATCACCGAACTCGGCGGCGCGCACGACCGGCGCGAACACCTTGCAGGCCAGCATCTTCGCCCGCTGCATCAGCCGCGGCGCGGTGCGGACAGCCGCCTGGAACACCGAGATGATCGGGTTGCGCAGCAGCCGCCCGAAGCCCGCGTCGGCCAGCCCGTTCGCCGCCGTCGCGACCAGGCCGACACCGATGATCCGGTTGCCCACCTCGTGCCGGTACCGGTTGACGTAGGTCAGCACCGTCATGCCACCCATCGAATGCCCGACGAGCACCACCGGCCCGGTCGGGGCGACCACCTCGAGCACCGCGTGCAGATCCCGCCCGAGCTGCTCCAGGTTGTAGGTCTCCCGCGGCGCCACCGCCGACTCCCCGTGCCCACGATGGTCGTAGCAGACCACCTTGGCGCCCGTGTGCTCGCGCAGCAGCGCGTCCCGCACATCGGTCCACGACTCGGTCCGCAGGCAGTGCCCGTGAATCAGCACCACCGTCAGCTCCGCCCGCCGCGCACCGTACTCCCGCACCGCCAGCTCCACCCCGTCCTCGGTCGCCACCGACACGCGCCGCTCCGCCGTACGGCCGATCGTGCTGATCTTCGACATCGGAGCCTCCTGTCCACGTGCGCTGACAGGATCAACTCTCCCCCGAATCGCCCGCCCCCATCAGATCCCCGAGTGCTCGAGCCCCACCCCCGCAGGGTGCACGAAACCCCACCCTGGTGTGCGGTCTGATGAAGCGGCGCCGCCCTGGACCAGGTGGACCCGGGCCGGTCACGCGAGGCAGATGAGGAAATCCCTGACATTGACGCTGGGCGGAAGAATCCAGGGCAGGCAGGGCACCGCGGAGAAACCCGCCATGGCTTCGTGCCGATGTTCCGCGGCGGGGGCAGCCGCCGGTTCGGCCGCGGCCACACCCGCCCCGCCGGTGAGGACGCAGGCGATCGCCAGTGCCGCTGCCAACACACCCGATTTCTCGCTCATGACAACCTCGCTCTCGTAGAACCGGCCGAAGTCGAACAGAGGAACGTCCGCAACTGTACGTCGCAGAACAGCCATCATGAACAATCTCGAAGCAGGAATGTCGCCTGGCCGTGGCGCTAATTCACGGAACGCGCATTCACTTCGACAAGAATTCCGTCCGGGAGTTCACAGTAGATCAGCGTTCCACGAATACCGGTGATCACATCGACGAACGCCGCTGAGGTGACGCCGATTCACCTCAGGCACAATGGATCACACGTCGGAGCCGACCGCTTCGCCGCGAACACGGACCGCGAGAACTGGAGGTCGGCATCATGAAAGCGTCCGCGCCCGCAGGGCTGTCGCGCTCCAAAGGATTCCGGATTGCCGCCGCCGCGGCGCAGATCGTTCTCGGTGTCGTCGCGGGCTATCTGCTCACCTGGGGCACCATGATCGCGGTACTCCAGCTCGAGATCGCCACCGGGTGGACACTGCCCTGGCTGATGGATACCTGGCTGGTCCCCGTCGCCGTGACGGTCGGCCTACTCGCCGTCGCCTGGGTCACCTTGCCGAAGCTCAGGATCGCCCTTGTCTCGGCCGCCGTCGCCGCGGTGACGACCTCGGGTTTCTTCCTGTGGATCTTCGTGACGTGGTGATCGGCATAGACTCGCGCCATGACGGTCAGGATGGACAACGTCGGCATCGTCGTCGAGAATCTCGCCGCGATGATCGAGTTCTTCCGTGAGCTCGGCCTCGAGCTCGAGGGCCAAGGTTTCGTGGCGGGCGAGTGGGCAGGCCGGGTCTCCGGGCTGGGCGATCAACACATCGAGGTCGCCACGCTGCGCACCCCGGACGGCCACAGCCGCCTCGAACTGTCACGCTTCATCGAACCGGATGTCATCGCCGATCACCGCCGAGCACCGGTGAACGCCCTCGGCTACCTCCGGGTGATGTTCGCGGTCGACGACCTCGACGACACCCTCACCCGCCTCCGCGCCCACGGCGCGGAACTGGTCAGCGACGAGGTGGTCCGATTCGAAGACGCCTACCGCCTCTGCTACCTCCGAGGCCCCGAAGGCATCCTCCTCGGCCTAGCCGAACAACTCAGCACACCAGCCGACGATGCCGAGTGACCTCGTCAGTCCCGCGGGCTACCAGCCCACTTACACGTTGAATCTGAACTCCACGGCGTTCCGTAGTAGAATAACGTGTGCCTTTTGACACCGTCCGTGCCGTCATCTACCTGCGCGTGAGCCTCGATCAGACCGGCGAGGGGCTCGCGGTTGAACGCCAGCGCGAGGACTGCGAGAAGATCGCTCGTGACCGCGGCTGGAACGTCGTCGAGGTCTACACCGACAACAGCGTATCCGCGTTCAGCAAGGTCAAGAAGCGCCCCGCCTACGACCGGATGGTGGAGGACTTCAAGTCCGGCCACTTCGACGCGCTGATTACTTGGGACCTCGACCGCCTTACCCGGCAGCCGCGCCAGCTCGAGGACTGGATTGATGCGGCGGAGAGCCGGGGCCTGCGGATGGTAACCGCCAACGGCGAGGCCGATCTGCAGACCGATGGCGGTCGGATGTACGCCCGGATCAAGGCGGCTGTCGCTCGCGCCGAAATGGAACGAAAAGGCGCCCGGCAAAGTCGTGCACAGCAGCAGCGCGCAGGCAAAGGCCGGCCACCACGCGGGATCCGCGCCACGGGGTACACCCTGGACGGCGAGGTGATCGAGCATGAGGCCACTGCAGTTCGCGAGGTCTACGAAGCCTTCGCGACCGGCACGTCACTGAAGGCCCTCGCGGCCGCCCTTTCAGGCGCCCAACAGGTCGTGCGCGAGGCGGGAGACCGGACTCACCTGCAGATCCTCCCGCCCTCTGTGCCAGCGCTCCCAACGCGATCCGGTCGGCCGTGGAACCCCACCTCGGTGCTCGGCATCCTCCGCAATCCGCGTTACGCCGGGTGGAGCATGTTCGAGGGCGAAATCGTCCGCGACGCCGCGGGCGCACCAGTTCGGGGCGAGTGGCCGGCAATCGTGCCCGACGGGCTGTGGCTCGCGGTCCAGCAGCGCCTCGACGATCCCGAACGCGCGTCGAACCGAAAGGGAACTGAGCGCCGCCACCTCGGCTCCGGCCTTTACCTTTGTGGCATAGAAGGCTGCGACAGGCCTGTACGCGCACACGGCACGCGGTACCGGTGCGCGGGCCACGTAATGAGGTCGCGCCAGCAGGTCGACAAGTTTGTCGAGGGATTCGTACATCGTCGGCTACGGCAATCGGACCTGTCCGACCTGCTCGTACCCGAGAACAACGAGAATGCCGCTCGCGTGGCCCAGCAACAGCAAGAGCTGCGCGATCGAATCAACCGCGCCAGGGCCGATTACAAAGCCGAACTGATCGACGGCGCTCTGTATGCCGAGATCCGCGACGAAGCAAACGCCACACTTGCCGAACTCGATACGAAACAAGCGAATCTCGCTGCGGGGCCGTCAGCAGCAGCAATCCTGCTGGCGCCGTCCCCGGTTGATGCGTTCGATGACGCCGACCTTGCCGCACAGCGCGCGATTATCGATCTGCTGTGCACCGTGCGACTACTCCCCCACCCTCGCGGACGGAAGACGTTCGATCCTCAGACTGTGATAATCACACCACGCTAGCCGTGTACAGCGCAGTCAGATTCATATGCTGGACAGCGCGTTTACCTCGTTAGATGTGCCGGTTTTTGGCGGCCAATTCGCGGCGTCTCTGACACGAAACGGAGCCAGTCAGGAAGACAGCGTGGAGGCGTGGCCGAGCACGACGGCCAAGCTGATCCCGGACCAGACCACCAGCGGCATGCTCCGCCCGTTCGGGAAACGTGTTCGACAACCTCGGATGAGGCAGTCGGTTTCTCAACGGTTTCCGAACATCCACTCCTGCGAGTCCGCCGTCGAACTCGGCCGTCAGCGGAGTGTTCAGCAAATGGTCGTTTTCCGAACGCTCTGCGGCACATGGTGGTTCCGAGCCGGTAGCCCAACCCCGCTCACCGAACCGGCGACACTAGCGCCGGATTTCCGCTCGATGCTCCCCTACCCTATTCGCCTTCATGTCCAGTGGCGGCGTCAGGTCTTGAACTCAGGTCGGCGCCCATGCTGTGTCCAGGGGTCGTCTTCTTGCCCACCCCTGACCTCGGCGTGACCGGTGCCACCGTTCGATCACACGCCATTCCCACACGGGTTTGTCTGGAGTGATCGGAGCAGGAGGGGGCAAGCGGCCGCGGTGGAGGTAGCTGCGAATGGTGGCGGGGTCTACGTTGACCCGTTCGGCGACCGCGGTGACGTCGAGGAAGATCGGCGTGTAGGTCGCGTCCTCCTCGATCCACTGCTCGACGCGCGCCATCTCTTCCTTGTCGAGGCCGGATTCGGACCTGACAAGGGACAGGTCGACGCCATGCCACAGGCCGACGCGCACGGCGACCAGAAGCAAGTTGTTGTACGGGCCTCTACCTGAGCTTCGGACACGCCACCGGGCCCTCTCGTCGAGGTCGGTGTAGCTCTTACGCGCCTCCCGTAGCAGCGCGATGGCCAGCTCACGACGTTCACCGATGATCCGGTTGTAAACCCGCTCCGCGCGCAGAGTGTCGACCAGGACGCTGTAGGTGGCAGCTGGGTCGAAAACGCCCTCGACCGCCACAATGTGGCTGCTGAAACCGCCAATCAGGGCGAAATGGTTCATCTCGCCCCCAGAATGGTGGCCAAACGAGGTAGTGGTCGTCGCGGCAACCTTCGGGGCAGTTCCGCGCCCGTGGGCGGTGAGCATCATCAGCGTGCCGCGCACGATGTCGGGAGGGTCCCCTTCGAAGGCCGCGTCGTACTCGATGTCGGCGATCACGGTGATCGTGTCATCGAAACCTGGAACCGACAGAACCTGATCGCGATCCAGGTCGATACGAGGACTAGATGCAACGGCCATACGCGAAATCTATGCCGCCCCACGGATCATGTCCATGTCACGTACCAACGTGCTGCACCCCTCGCGCCTATCTTCGGGGTTTATGAGATACGTACTGTTTCCCCTGGTCAGATCGGGTATTGAGGCGGTGTCGAGATGAAGCTCGCGAAGACCGTCATGGTCTTGTCGATCGCTGTGATCCTGTTGGTCGCCGCTGTCTTCGGTCTGGGCACGGTCATCCTTGAGATGCGGCAGGGCCACGACATCGTCACCGCGGTGCAGGCAGGTTTTACCGCTGCCGGCACCACGGTGCTCATCGGCTGCGCAGTGCTGGGAACCATCGCAGTACTGCGCTGATGGGTGTGGGCGGCGCTCCCGCCCACACCCATCGGTCCGCGATCCCGACGCCTTCCCCGACGATCTACCGGTTCGGAGCGTTGCGCGCCGGAAGCCGGGGTCAGCGGCCCGGCCGCTTCTCGGCACTGGTCGGTGCCCGCCGCACCTCGGCAAGGGCATGGCCGCGGCGAAGCGTTCGATCGGCTCGCCGGTGATCGCTTCGGCCAGCGCGCATCCGAGAACTTCGGCCGCCGGCGGGGTGACCGCGTTGCCGTACCCCGGTCGCCGCTATCGGCGTCGACGAGCAGACCACCCCGGCCGCCGCCTGGCGGGGGATCGACGACGACCTGCCGCACGTGGGCTGCTATCGGTGCGCGCTCCTCAGCGCGGCCTTGTGCTTCAGCCTCGGCGTCGGTGCCGGGTGGGAGCATCACCATCGTGAACACCGATGAAGGCACAGACCTGATCGGCAGCGATGCCGTCGTCGCGATCCTCGAAGAGATGCGAACCGAGCTGCTGCTCACAATCGCGGTGGCGCGCATGGCGCCCCGAGCTGGCACGACGGCCGTTCAGCTGATCAGAGGCATCGATTTTCCGATCCTCGGACGGACCCACCACTACAGCGTGACGAAGGGCCGCACCCCTGCGGGTTTCGACGTCTGGGACCCGGCTGGGTTGCAACCTGTTTGGAAGGGATCGCCGACGACCATCGCGGCCGATCTGCTGCTCGACGCCCTCGCCTACGGCAGCGAGCACCATGCTTGGGGTGGGCGGATGTGGTTGCCGACGTTCTACTCCCGCTGGGAGGAGGAGTACCGGCACCGACTCGCCGAGGCGCACGGGTGCAAGCCCCGCGACTTCCAGATCCCCTTCTTCGGCGACCTCCGCAAGCTGCGCAACGACGTCGCCCACCGCGGTGGCGTCGCGCGCGCCGACGGCGCGGCGACCTGCGAGATCCTGCAGTGGTTCGAAAACGGCGACCCGATCGTGTTGGACCACACCCACTTCAGGGAAATCGTCGAGAAGTTCCCCTGGCTCGAACTCGCCACGTGTCCAACACCAGCGCCGGCGGGCAAGGCGAACTTCGCAACGAGCATCGACGACGACCTGGCCTCACGAGTGGAACAGGCTGCGCTTGAGGACGGGCTCACCCGCGCCGAAGTTGCCACCGCCGCCCTGGAAGCGTGGCTCGCGCAGCGCCGAAAGTGAGAAAGCCTCGGGCGTGGACCGGGCCTATTTTCCGGCCGTGGTGAGGTCGACGATCTCCGCGCCCGCGGCGCTGTTCTGCACCGAGGCGATGCCCTTCTTCGCGCCGTCCTTGGACTCATAGGCCTGGCTCGCGGCGATGGTCTCGCCGTTGCCGGCCTTGAGCCTCCACCGGAACTTGCCGCCCTGATCGGCGAAGATCTCGAACTTGCCCGCCATCGCGCACCTACCTCACGTTGAAGAAGAACGCCTCGATCACCGCAGGATAGATCCGGCGCCGGGTCGGGCCCGCGCCGCCGCGCCGCCGCGACCTTGCCCTGCCCAGGATCTGCGCGACCGGGGCATACGGTGCCGGGTATGGGTCTGGCGGTGCCAGCACCGATGCTGGCCAAACCCGGGCGGCCCCCGCGGCCGCCCGCCGGCTGGTACGCGGAGATGAAGTTCGACGGCGTCCGCGCGATCGCCCGCAGCACCACCGAGGCCGTGAGCTTGTGGAGCCGGAACCTGCGCGACATCAGCGCCTCCTACCCCGAAGTCGTCGCCGCCCTGGTCGAGATCACCGCGGGGCGGACCATGCTGCTCGACGGCGAGCTCGTCGCCCCCGACGCCCGCGGCGCCCCGTCGTTCTCCCGGCTGCAGCGGCGCATGCACGTCCAGCGCCCCGCGCCCGCGCTGATCGAGCAGGTCCGTGTCGACTACCTTGCCTTCGACGTGCTCGCCCTCGACGCCGACATCCTGCTCGACGACCCCTACACCTCGCGGCGGACCGAGCTGAGCGACCTGCGCCTCGACGACGGTGCGCGCGTGCGGGTTCCGCCGAACTGGTCGTTGGCCGACCACGACGCCGAGCAGCTGCTGCATACTGCGGCCGACACCGGCCTGGAGGGCATCGTCTGCAAGAAGGGCGACTCGATCTACGAGCCGGGGCGGCGCTCCTCGGCCTGGACGAAGGTGGTCCTGCGGCTCACGACCGAGGCGATCATCGTCGGCGCCGTCCCCGGCACCGGCCCCAACGCGGCCACCTTCGGCGGCCTGGTCCTGGCCGGGCACACCCCCGAGGGCCGCCTGCACTGCATCGGCGGCGTCGGCACCGGTTTCACCACCGAGACCCGCCGCAGCCTGCGCGCCGCTCTCGAGGAGATCCGGCGCGACACCAGTCCGCTGGCTGACCCGGCGCCGGCGTCGGTGCGGCGGGCGGCGTGGTGGGTCGAGCCGGTGCTGGTCGCCGACATCGAGTACCGGGAGGTCAGCGGCGACGGGCTGCTGCGGCACCCGAGCTTCCGCGGGATCCGCACCGACAAGAGCCCCGACGAGGTCGGCCTACCTGCTTGATTGCCGGTCGTAGCCGCCTGTGCTGCGCCGCCTGGTTTTCCGCGGCTACGGATCGCTGGCTCCCGGTGAATCCCGGGGTATTTCGGATGAGGCCCGGTGGATCCCGATCTGGGCATGGTCCGAATTCGGACCCTCCCCTACGCTGGGGACGTATCGCTGCTTGTAATCTCTGATAGCGCGAGACCCTTGTCGATTGACAAGTCCTCGAACGCGAGGGCCTTGTCAATCGACAAGTCTCGAAAAGGAAGAACCCCGGCCGCCAAGAGCTTGGCGGCCGAGGTTCAGGGCACGGTGACGACTACTTACCAGGGTCGACGTCACACGCAGTGTTCAACGTGCACCGATTCGGCCGGACTGGTCGGGTCGGTGCACGCCTGCGGTCCCTGCAACCATGCGGTCAGCAGTACCGGCAGACAAGCCACGACGACAGCCTCGCCGAACCGCATCAGCCACTTCACAAACTGCCGGTGCGGGTGGTCCTCGTTGGGGCCCAGGGGCCCGTCCAGATCATCCTTGCGCATCTGAAAATCTTCACCTCCTCCCGTGCTCAAACTGGGTGTGTCCGTTAGCTGGGGGTGGTGCAGACTTTCGTCCGTGCTCGGTTTCGCCGAACAGTACGCATCGTATCCGGCCGATTCGACAGGCAAACGGTACCCACCCCGCCAGCGATGCCGAATGGGTCCTGCCCGAGCGGGTTTCGGCGCCCCTGGGTCGCCCGTCCTGAACCGAAGTGCCAGGTAGAGCGGCTCTGCTCGTCGTTGTCGGTGACGGGAACGGTGTTTCGCGACGCGTTGTTTCACGGAGTTTGCAGAACCCTGGCACGGGATACCGGCGAGCAGCAGGCAGTCGAACGTTCATGCGACGGACGGTACGAAATTCGGGGACCGCAACTCAAACATCTATCTGGGCCGAATCTGTCGGTGCCCCAGTCCATCCTGTTGCCGTACGAACGAGCATCCAGGGGGCGGCTATGCGCGGTGCCAGCGCGGGCGACTTCGACGATCACTACATCCACCGGGCGTGCCTGCGGCCAGGCCAAGCGCACAGCTCGCCGATCTGGAACAACTACTTCAAGCTGCTGACCGACCCGTTCGCCGACGAGGGCGTCGATCGCCGGTACTGCGACGAGGACGAGCTCCACGAACTGATCCGGGAGACCTGGTCCGACGCCGGCGTCGACAACGACGTCAGCATCGACCACGAGCTGGACCTGTCGGTGGGCACCGCGGCCGCCAAGGGCTGCCGGATCGACTTCCTAGCCACCTTCGACGACGAGCACCGCGCCGGGGTCGAGGTCAAAGGCGCCGGATGGTGGGCCGTGGACGTGGTCCAGGACCAGCTCGTCCGCTACGCCGAAACCGGCCAGCTCGACTCGCTGCTGCTGTTGACCGCCGACCCGGAGATGACCGAGATCGACTGGCCCCGCCACCTCGAGGTGCCACTGTTCATCGTGTTGATCACCGGCCGGCGAGGCCTCCTGTAGCTCAACCGGTGGGCCTCGCGCCCCGCATTCTCTCGGGGTGGACCTCCTCGGTGCCGGAAGGCGCGCTCGTGGACGGCCACGCGATCGTGCCGATCAGGACCGAGAGCGGGACCAGCACGGCCAGTGCCCATCCGGCGAGGATCACCGGTCGCGGCTTTCCGCCGCGGTCAGCCAGCTGTCGAGGTTGTCCAGGCTGCCGTGGCACACGACCCGGAACGGGCTGTAGAGCTCCCACCCGTACGGCGGTTCGTTCGCGGTCCGGATCCCCAGGGAGCGGCGTTCGGCGCGCGCGATCAGGGCGTCGAGTCGTTCCCGGGTCGCGGCGTTGAACATGGCGACGATTCTGCTCCGAGAAAGTCGCAGCCGTCTACGTCAGACGATTTCGTCTGAAATAGGCTGGGTGGATGGAATCCACGGGCGAGGTGATCCGGCGCCGACGCAAGCAGCTCAAGCTGTCCCAGGCCGCCCTCGGCGAGCTCATCGGCACCGACCAGAAGACGATCTCCCGCTACGAATCCGGCGAGGCGACCGTCGACATCACCACCGGCACCCAGCTCGCCGAAGTCCTCGGCGTCTCGGTCTACGAACTGGCCGGACGACGCGCGCGCACCCTCGAGCTGGCAGGGGAGTGGACCGCGGCCTGGCAGACCTGGGGCGAGACCGGCGAGCGCGTCGACACGCATCCACTCGACATCACCCAGGACGGGCTGTTCCTGTTCCTCGACGGCGCCCGCGCCCGCCCGGTCGAGGAAGGCTCCTACACCTGGACCGGGGAGCTACGCCTGTTCGACAACGAATCGCTGATCGGCTGGTACACCGCAACCGAAGGCGCTGTGCGGTCCAAGGGTTCGCTGTATCTGGCCCTGCACCCACAGGGACTTGCCATGGCCGGTGCGTGGGTCGGGCAGTCCGCGGCCGGCCTGGTGATCCGGGGATGGGGCGCGATCACCCGCCGCGGCGAGCTGGCCGAGCCGCTGGTGGACCTGCTGCGCGCCAGCGGTGGAAACTTGCACACATGGCCGAAGAGTCTCTAGTCACCATCACGATCACCGCCGAATCCACCGACTGGCTCGCCGAATTCACCCGGCGCCTCGTCGCCGACCGGCTGGCCGCGTGCGGCAACATCATCCCCGCCGTGCGGTCGATCTATGCCTGGGAGGACAAGATCGAAGACGATGCCGAAGCGCTCGTGCTGATCCACACCCGCGCGTCCTCGGTCGACGAGATCATCCGGCGCGCCTCGGTCGAACACCCCTACGACACACCCCAGGTGCTGGCGGTGCCCATCGTCGAGGCGCACGACGGCTACCGCGAATGGGTCCTGGCCCAAACCGACTGACGACCACCAGCGGGGAGACGCGGTCGAGCCGGGGTCAGCCCGACGAATGCCGACGCCCAGCCGGATCGGCTGCGCGCGGCCGCAGGGCGTAGGCGGGCACGAGCTGGTCGGTCAGCTGCAGGTCCGGGCGCCCGTCGGCGTAGCCGATCGAGTAGGTGACCCGGCCCAGCCACTCGCCGGCATAGGTCGGGACCCAGTGGGTGAGCAGCCCCGGACGCTCTCCGGTCATGTCCAGCCCGGCGCCGTTGACGTGCCGGGGCGTGCCGGGATCGCGGATCACGATGGCGTCCAGCCGCACCCACACCGGCTTCGGCGCCTCCACCACGGTCCGCGCGAAGTGCCCTTGCACCTGCGGGTACAACGGCCGCGGGGACGTTCCCTCGGTCCGCGCGACCCCGCTCGACTCGTCCCCAGCGCCGCTCATCGGGCTCACTCGGTCCAGGGGGTCAGGTCGATCAGCCGCATCGAGAACGGGTACGCGCCGGGGGCGTCCAGGGTCGGCTCGATCCGGGCGGAGGTGTCGTCGATCTCGAGGATCCTGAACTGGCTGACGCCGTTCGTACCGATGCGGACTAAGTCTCCTACCTGCATAATCGATACTATAGTCGAACATATGTTCGTATCGGTGTGCGAGTCGACGCGGCCCTATCTGCGGCTCGGAGTGTGGACGGAGCCCTCGCCGCGGTTCTGTCCGAACGGGCACCGGCTCGGCGCCGGGCGCGTGCTCGTCGCCGCGATGCCGTGCCGCCGTGTCGGCGGGCACCACCGCGCGCACACCTGCCTCGCGTGCGGCGCCACCGTCTACAGCCCGCCCGTCCACATCGACTGCGAGCACTGAGCACCACAACCGGAACGCGGGATGCCCAGCACGACAGCAGTATCGGCGCCGACGGGCATCTACTTCGCGGTGGTCAACGACAACTAGATCCACCAGAAGGACATGTGTGACGAACGACACATACATGCGCTGGCCGGTGCCGAAAGCGCACCGAGGATCAATGGGGATCAATGGGGATCAATGGGGATCATCGAGAATCACCGAATGGCGTTCTGACACATGCTCAGACAACACGACCACGGGGTGTTGTAGGGGCACTGCAAGTTGGGCTTACCAGTAGACTCCTACACGACGAATCCGCCCGGCCCCCGCGGCGGGTTCGCCGTCTTGTTCGCCCGCTCTCCCGGACCTGCGTTCCGCAAAGAGTGTGGCGGATGGGGAGTCTCGATCCGCTCGTATCGAGACTGCCCGTCCGCCGCAATCGCCCGGACACCAACAGGCCCTCGGGCCCTGAGCGTGAAGGGTGGGCCCCGATGGACCCCGCCACGGCGCACAAGAAAAACGGCCGCAAGGCCACCACGATCGCCGCCCGCAAGGGAATGGCCATCGTCCGCAAGGGCGTGACCATCACTCGAGCAGGCGCGCAGCCGCTCCTGGAGCACCTGCGCACGATCCGCACGGTCTACTGGGCTGCGCAAGTCGTCGGAAACGACGACGCCGCCAACCCGGTAGTTACCGTGCTGACGGCGATCGTTCGCTATTCGGGAGAGATCCTGGCCTGTCTGATCAACTGACAGGATCAAGCCCTGGATGAGGATGCCCCCGCGTTCCGTCTCTGCAAAGACGGGCCGGGGGTTTCCTGCCTGTTCGACCAGGAACGTACCTGCGTTTACTCAGAACATTCCTGCTCAACGCCCCTATGGTACGGGATTACGGGTTTATTGGGGGACCACCCGGCCGTACGCGGCGAGGCGGCGTACCACGCGCCACCTGGGTACGTACCGATCTCGATGTGCGCTGACCAGGCGCTCGCGCCGGACGTTGAGAACTTCGACATCGACGATGCGCGCCAACGGCTCACCGCGGCGGCCCATCACTTTGCGGCACAGCGCCAACCACTCGCCACCACGCAGGAAGGTCCAGCCCGCGCGGCGGATGACGGGTCACGGGCTGGGTACGCACCGAGCTCGACATGCGCTAGGCGCGCCATGCGTTCCTGGCTTTGGCAAAAGTCATTGCGCTCACTGGTGGCTGTTGCCGACGCTGCAAGGTTGCTGTCGGGCTCCCGCCCCCGCCCGGCGACGACTCGGGCCGCCTGCTTGTGGCCGCGGCAGACCTGCCAATCCTTGCCCTGCCTACCCTTTTGGGCGGCCTGCCCCCGCGGCGAGCGGAATGCCCTTCCGCGCCCTCGGGCGCGATCCCCGGGTCTGAGCGGCGGTCCGGCCTGTGTGGTGTCTGTCCCTCTCGGTGTGGCCTGAGGGCGACTCGATCACCTCGCCAACCGGAGGCAAGGGTGGCGCAGCCATCGCGTAGCGACGCCGCAGGCGCCCTTGCTGGAGAGCGGCGAGGTGATAGCCCTCAGATCGGGCCACACCGAGAGGGACAGACACCACGCCCCCGCGAAGATCAGCGCGAGCGCAGCTCGCGATACCCGCTCCCGAACGCAGCTCGCGCCAGCTCGCCGAGCAGCTGCACGAGCCCGCGCACCACGCACCCACCGGCACACGCGTTACGCCACCATCCACCACGACAGCCGCGGCTCTAGACCGCAGCCACGCGCATGACGCCACCACCGCCACCGTTGCCCAAAGCACCACGCACCCAACTTTCCGAGGTACTCCCAACGCAACCAATGTCTTTTCTTTTCTCTCTCCTCCACCTCCCAAACCCCAACCATTTTTGATTTCTGATTGCTCCCTCCCCCTCCCCAGTTCCACATCTCATCTTCTGTTCACGCAGTGGGAGATGAGATGTGGAACTGGGGAGGGGGAGGGAGTGAGCAGAAATCCCGCCCTTAAAGCCCAGCTCAGCCCCGGTTTGAGGGGTGGAGGAGAGACGCGAAAACCCCGCACCAACTTGTATGCCTGATTCGCCAGAAAGTTGCGCGTTTCTTGCACCCCGATAGCCGACAAGATCGACTCCGATCGCCGCCGAAACGACAAGGACGACCCTTCCTCGGCCGGACATTGTGCGCCCGACTCCCGGGCCCCTCAAGGGCGCTGCGCGTCGGCTACGCCGATGGCCTGCGGCCACCCTTGACCGACCCGGGCGCCGGGCTGATGAAGCCTTCGGAGGAAGGGCCGGGGAACGGTCATGGAGAACGCACACCGATGGCAGTTCCACGACTGCCGACGGACTCCGGACACGAAAAAGCCCCCAACCCAGCGGGTCAGGGGCTTCCTCGAAGGGGCCGCTGTTAGGCGGCAGGCGGAATGTAGGCGCCCAGGTCGTAGACGCGGCCGTAGCCACCACCTTCGACCGGGGCCACGTAGAGCAGCTCTTCGATCCGGCCGCCGACCGCGACACCGGCCACCCGCGCCCGGCGCAGGCCCACGCGCAGAGCGCGCTGGATATCGCGGTCCAGGGTGATCAGGCGCAGGCCTTCGTCCTGGTCGTCGACGAGCGCGGCCTGGTCGACCTCGACGACCAGCTGCGAGTCGATCACCGGGTCGCCGGCCTCCACGGCCATCGGCTTGCGGTCGACCCAGTACAGCGGGGCGCCTTTGCTGTTGCGGCGGTGACGGCGGATCACGGCGATGATCTCGCCCGACACCCCGGTGCCCGGCTCGATGTCGCGGCCGAACGGGTTGGTCGCGCCCTGCGACATGATCTCGGCGTTGATCTGGTCCAGGTCGGTCAGCGTGCTGGTCATAATGTTCTCCTTCAGATGGTGCGTGTTGGTTGAGAAGTAGGGGGTTCGACGGGGCGGACGCTCTAGCCCGCCCCGTCAGCAATTGGTCAGCGAATGAAGGTCAGCACCTCCGCTCCGGTGTCCACCGGCTCGGCGGGCGCCAGGATCTGGCCGACTCGCGCCTTCGACAGACCGACCGAGTCAGCGATCTGGCGGTACGACTCGCCCGCGGCGGCGCGGCGTCGGATCTCCGCATCGCGCTCGGCGAGCGGGTCCGCCGGCGGGGCGCTGTCCAGCGCGGGCTGGCCGGTCGTCAAGCCGCTGTCCAGCGCTGTGCGGTCCGCGTCCAGCGCTGTCCACTCGGCGTCTACCGGCGTCAAGCTGCTGTCCAGTCCAGGCGCGGAGCCGTCTACCGGCCTCGGCGCGGTCCGGGGAACCTCGATCAGGGCGGTCAGGCCGTGGGTGGCGGCCAGACCGGCCAGCGGGGCGGCGCCGGCCACCGCCGCCGCGATCACGGCGGGGATGGTGCGCTGGTCGGATTCCGCAGCGTGGAAGCCATTTCCGACCACGCTGATCAGCTCGGCAGCGAACAGCTCGGCCCAGAAGAACACCTTCGTCGCGGTCGGGACATCGATGTTGTTGGCGGCGCGGCGCTGCAGCGAAACCAGCGCGACAGCGGACTGGACGATCGCGCCGTCGATGAAAATCGGGCCGACCCACGCTAGACGCGGGTCGATCCCGGCCATGACAGCCAGATCCGACAGGGCCGCGAAGCTCCACGCGAACGCACCCAGAGCGATAACGATTGTCATCGCCAAGGCGGTGCCTTCGGCCCAGTCGATCCCGCCGGTAGACAGGCGCTTGACGCCGCGTGCAGCGGCTGTACGGGTGGTCATCGTTCGTACCCCTCTCGGGTGGACGCGGGCCACGGGCTCCACGTGTCGAAGTTGACGAGACGTTCCTGCTCGGAATGCAGGGCGTGCCCGGCCAGCTGATCCAGGGCGTTGTCCAGGTCGCTGGCAAGCTCCCGGTTACGGTCCTGCAGGTCGGCGACCAGGGCCTCCAGCTCCGCGATCCGGGCGGCCGGATCGCTCGCCGCGGCGGTCGTGGCGGTGCGGGCCGGGTGCAGCGGGATCACCGGCGCCAGTCCGTTGGCCTGTTCCGGTTCGCCGGCGAGCGCGGGCATGGTCTGCTCGACCGCGGCCGGGATCACCGCTCCGCTCCTTCGCGCTCGGACTGACGCGCCAGCGCGTCGGCCACGGCATTGCCGGACTCGGAGTAGGCCGCCAGGGCGCTGGTGCGTTCGGCGACACCGGAGAACTCCGGGACGGGGCGTGCTGGATCGTTGCGGGAGGCATCCCAGCTCGGTAGCCCGTTCTGGTCCAGGGCCCACGGATCCGACACCGGCGGCGCGGCCGGGGCCGAGTCGCTGCTGTCGGTGGTCGCGACGTAGCCGACTTCCTTGGCCCCGCGGGTGTAGATCCCGCGGGCGATGTCGCGGCCCTGCTCGAGGTGGCGGCGCTGCAACGCGGGCGTGTTCTGATCGGCCAGCTGAGCGGCAGCCGCCTCCGGGTCGCGGCGCCACAGCTCCTCGGCGTCGCCGAGGTTGACCCACTCATCGAGGAAACGGACATCGGAGTGGTTGAGCCACGGCGACGAGTACTCGTAGGCCTCGACCTGATCGGCCGGGTCGTACTCGGCCGGATCGTTGCTGTGGCAGGTCCGCGCCCGCTCGTAGTCGGCGCGCATGCGCGCCTCGGTCTCGCTCTCGGCCTCGGAGTCCAGGACGTGCTGGGCGGTAGTGTCGTTCATCGGTTCGTGCCTTTCGTTGCTGCTCATGGAGTGGGTGGGTTCGAAGCCGGGCCAGTAGCCGTGACCGGTCATCTCGCGTGCCTGCATGTGGGAGGACCACAGCGGCTGGTCCATGCCGGGCGGCCGTAATCCGCCCGGCATGGTCACCTCGTGGGCTCGGCGCATCGCTTCCGGCGCGTGCAGCCAGGCCGAATGGATCTCGTTCAGATGCGACCACTGCGGGTCGACCTGCGGGTCGGACAGCCAATACGCCTCGATCTCGTCGGCCTGTGGCAACAGCGAGGCGTCCTCGTCGAAAGCCCGCTCCCGCATGTCGATCACGCGAGCGAAGTCGGCCCGCCACAGCACCTCGACCTCGTCGGTCACCCGCTCGGCGTAGCGAGCGATGAACGGATCGTCGAGATCATCGGCGCCGGAGTTCACCGCTCCATCCCGTCTCGCTCGGACTGCCGCGCCATCGCGTCGGCCAGGGCGTTGCCGGAATCAGCGGCCACCCCGCTGGACTCGGCCGCGACACCGGAGGACTCCGGCACCGCCGCGGGCGACTCCACAGACTGGTCCAGCCGATACGCCGCCTCGGCCACCCGGCCGCGCGTCTCCGCCGAAACGCCCAGACGCTGCAGCACGCCGTCGAGGGCGCTCGCGCCGCGCGCGGTGGCCATGATGTCGGCGAGGTCCTTCTCTGCCTGATCCGGCCGCGCCGCCGTCTCGCGGGCCTGCGCGGCCTGGCGTTCGGCGCTGCCGTACCGCTTCTCCGCCGGCGTGCGCTCGGCGAGCTTGCGCACCGCCTCGTCCCGCTCGCCCCGCAGCGTCTTCGCCTCGGCCAGGGCCTGGTCGCGCTCGGCGATCATCGTGGCCAGCTGCCGCGTCAGATCCGCGTTGCGGTCGGTCAGCTCGCCGTTGTGCTCGATCGAGAGGCCGTGGCGCTGGCGCAGACTCGACAACTCCTCTTCGCGGTCGCGCGCGTACGCCTCGGCGCCATCAAGCAGCTGCTCACGCGAGGACACCCGCAGATCCGACAGCGAGTCGGTCAGCGTCTTGGGCAGCCCGTAATCGGCGTAGCGCGGGGACTCCGGCCGCGCCGGATCGGTGATCTCCACCCGCATCCGAGCCACCTCCGAAGACGCGCTCGAGGTGACGCTGTGCGCGAAGTCGACCGCGGCCTGCTCGCTCGACAGCGTGGCCACCTCGCTGGCCAGCACCCTGCCGGTACCCGGCTCGATCCGGGCCACCGCGACCTCGTGTGGCGTCCCGGCGTACTCCAGCAGCTGCTTGGGCTCACTCGACCAGCGCGCGATCGCGCTGAGCGCTTCACCGCGCGGCGCCATCACACTGAGCCGTTCCACATCGCTGGCGGCGAGCCCGCCGGCGCGGGCCGACACCTCGGCGAACACCGTCGCGTCCCTGTCCTTGGGCAGGCGCGGGTCCCCCTCCACACCCCGGCTGGTCTCATTGAGCGCTTCGGCGCGGTCCAGGTAGTGGTTGCGGACCTGGGCACCGCCGGGCACGCCGTAGGTCGCGGTGTAGCAGGTGTTTTCGGCCATGTAGTCGATCTCGTGGGCGACCTCATGTCGGGTCAGCCCCGCCGACAACGCCGCCCGCTCGGCCGCCTCGACCGCGGTATCCGCTACCTCGGGGGCCAAGGCTCGACCGGCGCGGTCCACGCCCAGATGCGCGCTACGCAGCCGCTGCACCGCGATGCGCTGGCGCTGGTCGAGCTCGTCGTAGCCGCGGGGCGGGCGCGCCTCACGGCGGGCTTCGGCCCGCTTGGCGACCTGGGCGCGGTGCTCGGCGACCAGGCGCTCGTTGTGCTCGCGCCGCTCGGCGACCCAGCCCTCCGACATGACCGCGACCTGGCGGGCGACACGGGCCTGCTGGGCGTCCATTGTCTTGAAGATCGCGCCGTAGGGCTTGTCGGGGTTGCGGTCGGCCTCGCTCAGGGCCAGGGCGACCTGGCCGCGGCGCTCCAGCGGCAGCGACTGCTCGTGCAGGGTCGACTCGATCGAGTACCGGATACCGGCCAGCCGCTCCCGGTCCAGCTCGGCGTCCTGGGCGGTGAATCCGGGCTGCTGGCTGCGCAGTCCGGCAGCGACGACCTCGGCGTGGTAGTCGTTGACGCGCTTGGTGAACCACGCCGCGGCGATCTTCTGCTCGCCGACCTGCACACGGATCGCCTCGGCCAGATCCTTGCGTTCCTGCCGCGAGAGCTTCGGCAGGCGCTTCTTGCTGCCGCGGTTGGCGCGGGACTGGATGAACGCTCGGGCGGCGGCGAGGATCTGGCCCATCGCGCGGCCGGTGTCGCGGACGATCTCGTCCTCGGCGGCCGCGCCGCCGCCGTTGTTGGTGGTGTTGGTGTCGGTGAAGGTGAACATTCGAATCTCCTTGTGTGAGTATCGAAATCAGAGGGCGTTGCGGCCGGTGAGGTCTTCCAGCGAGTCGACCTCGGCGTACTCGGTGTTGTGGGGCCACTCGCGGCCGTCGTAGACCTGCTCGTGGGCGAGGGCGTAGCGGCGCTGATCGACCGCGGAGACCGGCTCACGGCCGTACACGTTCGGCATGTGGCGGCCGTCGTACTCGGCGGTCAGGGCCCGCAGCTGGGTGGCGAGTTCGGTCTCTCGCGCCGATTCCGTGTGCTCGCGGTTGATGTTGGCCGTGACCCGCACGTCCAGCAGGTGGGCCTTGACCACCTTGATCTCGTTGAGCAGCTGGGCCTCCGACAGATCCGCCGGCCACACGACGTAGTCCGGATCGACCGCGAACAGCAGGTCGGTCCGAAACTTCGACAGCGCGTCCGCCCGGCTGGCGCGCAGCGCGGCGGTGGTCTTCTCGTGCCGGGCCGCGAGCTCGGCGTCCAGGGCCGCCAGCTCCGGATCGACCTCGCCATGGGTGAGCGACGGGAACTCGGCGCGGGCGCGGCGGATCTGCCAGATGTCGACCGCGACCGCGGCCGCCACGACAGCGGCACCAGCGGCCACCCCCGTCGCTACGGATCGAATGGTGTTGTGGGACATGGCTACTTCTCCTTCTTCTTCGGGTTGTTGGTGGTACGGCGAATCTCGTAGCGGGCCCGGCGACGGGACAGGGTTTCGACGTGGCGGCGAATCCAGGACCCGGCGTCGAGGACGGCGTAGTAGGCCATATGGACGGTCTCGATCGCGCCGGGACGACCGGCGCAGTGCCACCACCCGAAAGCCGCGACGGCCAGCACGTACAGCGACAGCGGGCCCGGCAGCGGCAGCACGGTCACCGCGGTGACCGCGACACCGGTCCCGGCGATGGCCGGACCCCAGATCCGGACCCAGTCCCGGGCCCGGGTGGCGCGGTCGACGTGCGGCTTGACGGTGCGGCCGAGCTGGCCGCCGTCCTGGACGACGGGCACCAGCTGGGCGGCGAGCTTCTCGGCGGCGCTGCCGACCATGTCGGTCGCCAGGGCGTTGAGCACCGACTGCTCGTGGGCAGACTCACCGCGGCCACCCAGGACTTCGCCGTGGTCTTCGGGATCGGGTAGGGGATTCGGAACAGCCATGATCAGGACTCCTTGCAGGTGAGGTGGTTTCAGGCCGGACGGCGCTTGGGCATGGGGATCACCTGGGCGCTCTCGCCGTCGTCGTCGGCCACGGCCGGGCCGGTGAGCTTCGCGATGCCGGGCAGCGGGCGCAGGCGCGCCAGGTCGGCGTCATCGAGCGGGGACACCCGGCCCCAGCGGGCACGCCCGCCGGCGACCTGCACCACATCGCCCTTCTGCATGGCGCGCAGCCGGTTCGGCGGAACCAGGAACTGGTCACTGCTCTGGACGTTGCCCTCGTCGCCGTTGGCGGTGCCGCCGATCAACTTGCGCGACAGCTCGAACTTCGGGCGGGTGCCGTAGATCTTCGACAGCGTCTCCGGATTGGTGGACCGACCGAGCAGCGAACCACCCGACGCCGCGGCGATCAGGGCGTTGCGGTTGTCGTCGTCGTGGCCCAGTCCCTGCCAGGACTGCGCGATCCACCACGACCCGATCCCGGCCTTGCGCAGGCGCTCGACCCACTTCACCGCGCGGGTCTTGCCGTCCGACACCGCCGAGAACTCGTCGACGACCATCAGCGAGGTGCGGCCGTGCTGCTTGTCGGCGAGCTGCTCGAACATCGTTCCCAGCGCACCGAACTGGCTACGGGCACGGTCGGGGGCCTTCACGCCCTCGAGGACGATGTAGATGACATCGAAGTCGGTCAGCGCCTTGTCGCCGTCGAACGCCGCACCGAGCGAGCGGTACAGGTTCGCGAACTCCGCCCGCGCGGAGTTGAGCACCGGCTGCTTGCCGTCGATCGTCGAGCTGATCTCCTTGTCGATGCCCAGCACGCCCGGCCACGGCACCACCCCGACCTCGCCGCCCCACAGCTTCGACAGCTTCGCGGTGTCGAACCGCGACAGGAACTCGATCCACGTCCGCGGTGGGTTGTGCCCGATCGGGGTCTGCACGCCGTCGATCAGCTCGACCCGCGCCGGAGCGTCCACGATCAGGTGGATCAGGGTCTCGCGGATCTCGTGGAAGTACTTCTCGGTGTCGGTCGTCGGCGTGGAACCGCCGGAGATCATCGCCGACAGGATCGAGCGCAGGTCATCGACGATCTGGCGCTGCTGCTCGGGCGTGAGCGAGTCGAAGTCCTTGCCCGGCCACATCGCCAGCGACACGTCCTCGGGGAAGGTACCGATCCGCTCCGGACGCACACCCAGCGCGGTGAACCACGTCTTGACCCGCTTGGCGACCTTGCGGCTCTCGGGACCGCCGTTGCAGTCGACGATGATCGCCAACGGACGGCCGGGACGATCAGCGCGCCACCACTGCCGATGCCGGGTCCAGGTCGTGACGAACCAGCTGACCAGGACACGCAGCATCAGCGTGGTCTTGCCCGAACCGCTCGATGCGACCGAGGTCATGTGCTCGGCGACGTTGATCCACGGCAGCAGCAGGCGGGTTTCGTTGCGGCCCAGCAGCATCCGCAGCACCGACTTGGTCGGGGCCTGGTCGGTCTCCGACGACAGGCGCCCGATCACCAGCTGCGGGCTCATCCAGCCCGAGGTGAAGGGCAGGCGGCGCCGCGACAGGCGAGCCGCGGCGCGCTGCTCGCGCTGGGCCTGGGCCCACAGGGCGCGCTCGGTCGCCGCCGGCGACTTGAGCCCGACCGTGGCCAGCTGCACGCGCCGGTTGGTGTGGGCGAGCGTCGCAGTCAGCCACGCCGCCGGGACCAGCACCACGGCCATGCCGAGCAGACCGGCCGTGTACTGGCCGTCCATGAACTGCTGCGACGCCGCGGTGGCGATCTTGCCCGGCGCCAGCACATCCCACGCCCACAGCGCGGTCACACCCGGCAACGCGATCAGCGAGCCGATCAGCCAGTTGCGCAGCTTGACCGGCTTCCACGCCAACGCGGTCGCCGGGATGAGGATCATGATCGTCATCACCAGCACCGCGACCACCACAGTCGCCAGCAGCAGACCGGCGTCGGCGACACCGTCGAGGGAGATCTCCGAGACCTTCGGCAACCAGCCGATCGGGTCGTGGTCCAGGCCGACCGGCGGCATGGTCGGGTCGACCTGGATCTGCGGATCTTCGGCCGGGGTCGGCTGGGCCGACAGCACCGGAGTCGGCGCGTACGGCGCGCAGTCCTGCGGAGTGATGATTGCCTTGCACATGATCAGACGGCCTTTCCGGTCGCAGTGGAGATGCCGCCGGTGATCACCCGCAGCCCCGCACGCTCACCAGCGGCGGTATCGGTATCGGAATCGGTGGTGGTGGCACCGAGGACCTTGTCGAGTTCGAAAAGTCGCGCCGTGGGCGACGAAAGATCCAGCGCGCCAGCAACCTTGCGCAGCACGGTCGAGATCGCCGGGGTCTTGGAGAAGTAGTGCAGCTCGGCGCATCCGGCGGCGGCCGCGGCCCGATGTGCTTGCCACATCGCCGATTTCGCCTGCGCCTCGTTCTTCGCGGTCATCTCGACCTCGACCGCGATCAGATCGCCGGCCTCGGTGAAGTAGCGACCATCGTGGATGTGCGGGCGGGTCTCCCCGGCCCTGACCGGGCCTTGCCCGGCACGCAGCTGACGCTCGGAAACCCAGCGCGCCAGGTCCAGGCCGACCAGCGCCAGACGCAGCTGCAGCACCGCCTTGGTGTGAGCGGCCATCTTCGGGCTCGGCACCCAGAACCGCACCGACTGACCGACCAGGGACTCCGCAGTCGCCTTCGTCGGCACCACCCACGACGGTCCCGGCACCGGGCGAATCCGGCGGTCGCTGATCATGCGGGCTGTGGCCCACTTCGCAGTGATCCGGTAGGCGCGGTTGACGCTCACACCGAGCAGTTCGGCCACCACATCCAGGGGCGCGCCGTACATCTCGGCCAGGATCGTCAGCGCGACCATGTCGCGCGGAGAGAGTCGAACACTCACAGCTCCATCCCTTCTCGCTCGGCCTGGCACGCCAGCGCATCGGCCACGGCATTGCCGGACTCGGAGTAGGCGGCCAGGGCGCTGGTGCGCTCGGCGACACCGGAGAACTCCGGGACCGGGGTACTGAATGCGTTGACGGGCTCGGCGCTGGTCCAGGCCGGGCCCGGATCGCCGGGGGTCTGGTCGATATCGACGCCGTGACGCTCGGCGGCGCGCTCCTGGTGAGCGCGAGTCGCCTTCGCCAATGCGGCCAGCTGAGCCGGGGTCGGGGTCCGCTTCGGCGCGGCCTGATTGATGTCGAACAGGTGAGCCACCAACGGCTCTCGGCGCGAGCCGCGCGAGCGGACGACCCGTCCAGCGATGTCCTGGCCGTTCGGGCGCAGACCTTCGGCCGCGAGCTGGCGGCGAGTCCGCAGATGAGCGGGCGCGGTCCGCCAGTCGTAGGTCGGAATGCCCTCGCTCATCGCGGCACCTGCGTCGGCTGAACCCGCTGCACGTGCACGCAATCGGTGCGGTGCACCTCATGTGCCCGGCAGATGTTCGGGGACTCGACGTAGGACTGCTGGTCAATCCAGGCGACCGAGCAGCCGACCATCCCGACGAACACCAGCACCACCAGCGCGATCAGACGGAGACCGGCAGGCAGGTAGTTCAGCGGGGCGTAGACCGCACCGACACCGGTGAACTCTTGCCCGCCCATCGACGAGAACGTGCTGCGCCCGACCTGGTCACGCTCAGCACTGCGGGCGCGATGATGCGGAACGCCTTCCCGGCCGTTCATCGGTCGACACCGTCGCGATCAACGCTGCGAGCCATAGCGTGCGCGATCGCGTTGCCCGACTCCAGGACAGATGCCGCCTGCTCAGTTCGCGGCGCTTTCCGGATCTTCCCTGCGCAATCATCCGCGAGGGCGAGCCAAGCCTGGCCCTGTACCGAACCCCTGATCCAGGCACCGAGGTTGCGTCCCGCGTACTCGATGTACACGGAACTCGCGACGAATTCGCCTGCTTCACGGTCGTACCCGTCGAAGCACTGGGCACTGTTCGCTCGCAGTCCAACGAGCTTGGCGTGCAACGCCTTCGCACGCTGACGCAGCGCGGCCTGATCGCGATGCAGGCTGTCCAGCTCAGCCACCAACTCGGCGGGCTCGTAGAGCCGTTCGTTGACCTCGTGGGTGATCATCGCCGCACCCCCGCCCGCTTCGACGAGCGCCACAACCACACCGCGGCGACGACCATCAAGACGAAACCGAGGACATCGGGCGCGATCAGAATCATCGAGCCGACCGACAGCACTGCAACCGCCGTCAGGAAACTGTTTCCACGCATCAGGCCGCCCTCCGGACCGAGCGGCCGAGCAGAGCAGCGAGCTGCGCTCGCGCATGGGCCGACATCGGGGGCGCCTGGGCGACGATTTCGTCGAGGTAGTCGGCAACCTCTGGCGCCAGCGTCACCTCTCGCGGCTTGCGCCGGGTCGGACCATCGCCCTCGTCGACGCTGCCCGCGCAACGGGCAACGCCCTGCGGCCGTGTAGAACCGGTGACTTTCCGCTGCTTCTGTCGAATCGGCGCGCTCACTTGACACCGCCCTCGGTCAGCGGGCGCCTGAGCGCCAACACCTGGTTGCGGTCGACCTTGATCAGTCGGGGGCCGATCTGAAACGCCTCCAGCAGCCCTGCCCGGATCCACCGTCGGACGGTGGTCGGGTGAACACCACCGGCGAGAACGCCGGCATCGCGCAGCCCGATCAGGTCGTGCGCGGTAGTTGAGGAATCTCCGGTGTGCATCTGTGCAACTCCTTCAGCTCGTGCGGTTTGTGTATACACACGAGCGTATACGCAGCTGCGTATACGAACAAGCGTTGCGTATACGCAACCTGCTGAAGGCATGAAAAAGCCCTGATCAGCGGACTGATCAGGGCTCTTGACAGACGCTTAGGACCACACGGTCCGCCGGCGAACTACTGGGTGTTCAACGCCATCCGGAACGAGAAGGCCCGATAGCGGCCCGGGATGTACGACACGTCGGAGACCATGAGGAGCTTGTCGCCCGACGTGACGTAACGCTGCTTGATGGTGATCAAGGGCTCCCCCGCCGGAGTCCCCAGCCATTCGGCATGGTCGTCGGACGGCACGCGTTCGGCTAGCTCCTCCTCGAGGAAGTCCGCCTCGGGCGGCGACTGTCCCGGGAGATGGTAGGTGTCGGAGATCGAAATCGGTCGCCCGCCCTCGGACGCCCTGGTGACGACGTGCACGAGCGGCGCCCCAACGTCGAGGCCGAAGGCGTCGGCGAGTTCCTCATCCGCCGCGATCTCGTGGACCTCACGGTCGACCACCACCTTCTCCCCCTGGCTCGCCTCCGTGTTGTACGTCGTCTCAGGGCTTTCCATTTGCCGCTCGGGCGAGATCCGGGTGTCGTCCGACTGCGCGAGCACCAACGTGCCGCGGCGCTCAACAGTCTTGACGAGCCCCCACCGCCGCAGCTGCCCCGTCGCCTTCCTCGCCACGATCTCGGACACTCCGAACTCCCGGGCGATCTCGGCATGGCTGGGTAGCCAGACGTTCGGTGGGATCACTCCCTTCCGGATGTCGCCGGCGTACTTGTTCGCGATAGCCACGTATTTGGGTTCCGACATCGAGCACCCCTCTCGTTCACTGAACGCAGGCAACTACCTGCGTATACGCAGAGAATGTACCCCGGTTACGGCGACACACCGATAGCGCTATGACATCGGCCATGTCGTACGTCGTCAGCGCAGTTGCCAACACTGGGCGACGTCGCCCAGGTTCCACCAGGAGACAAACGAGCCGTCAACGGAGTCGAGCGTCCACCGTGCCGACAGCTCGTCGAAGAACTCGTCGCAGCCGGTCTTGCCGCCCTTCGGCTCGCCCACGAAGATCAGCCGATCGCCGCCGGCTCCGACGTAGTCCTGTAGCATGCGGGCCGACATCGGATCGCCCCATCCTGGCGGCCAGCACAGGAACAGAACGCGATCGCCGAATCCGGCCGCTTCGAGATCCGGAAGGCTGGCTACCGTGTACCACTCGGCGCGGCGCCCAGCCGCGTTCGGGAACGACGGATTCGCTGCAGCCTCAGGCGGCTCGGAGTCGTACGCCGCGACCTCAACGCCGCGGTCGGCCAGCATCGCCGCCCAGTAACCGCGCCCGGCGCCGACCTCACAAATCGCGCGGCCGCCGGCGACATCGACCATCCAGTCGAGCGTGCCCGGCGAAGGGATCGCATATGCATACGTCTCCTGCAGAACCGTCTGCGCGTACCCCATCCGGGCCGTTCCCGCGCCGTCTCCAGGCACTCGACGGCCCTCTGCACTCTTGCCTACCAGCGGCTCCACGATGTCCCAGTACGGATTCGCGCTCTCACCACCTGACAGGAAGTGCAACATCCGAAGGTCAAGCAGCCGGTCCTGTTCCGGGTCCGGACCACCAGGCAACCTGGCAGCCGTATCCAGGTACTCGGCGACCTTCGGATACTCGGTCTGCAACCTCACCTCATCCGCAAGGAGCGTGGCTAGTTGGTCGCGACGATCTGGGGACAGCGTGAAGGCAGTCATCACACAATTGTGCCGCCAGCGGCGACACAGAGTGGCTCAAAGTAGCAGGCCTGCATGCATATTGATCGGCCCCCGCCAAGCTATGCGAGGTGGGCAGATCCATCTGGCGAAACCGCGCACTGGCCACCGACGCTAGCCTCGTCTTTGCCCCAAACGGAGGCGTCTACAGCACACGCTCCTTACAAGCACGTAAAGTCCGGGCCGTGACTGACCTCAAGAAGCTCACGGACCAGATCAGTGCCCGCGCCAAGGAGATCCGTACTGACGGATACTCGATGTCGATCGGGGAGGTGCTGTCCCTCTACCGCGACGGCGACATAGAAATCCATCCAGAGTTTCAGCGCATCTTCCGATGGAACGATGATCAAAAATCGCGCCTTATTGAATCAATCCTGCTTGGCATCCCAGTTCCTCCAATATTCGTCTCGCAGCGGAGAGATGGTGTATGGGATGTCATCGACGGAGTGCAGCGAATCTCCACCATCCTTGAGTTCACCGGCGAGTACCGCGACGAGGAGCAGATTGTGCACCCCCCGCTCATACTCCGCAAGGGCGAGTACCTCACGGAATTGGAAGGTTACACTTATTCGACCCCCCAAGGCGCCGCGGATGCCAAACAGTTCGACGATGCCCTGCGCCGCGACTTTAAACGTTCCAAGCTGGAATTCAGCATCATCACCAAAGAGTCGGACCAGAATGCAAAATACGATCTATTCCAACGACTAAACTCCGGCTCAGTCCTGTCGCCACAAGAGGCACGGAACTGTCTCTTGGTGATGATCAATCGCGAACTTTTTCACACTACCACCGAACTATCGTCGAATACAAATTTTCTCAATTGCATCCCACTCACCGAACGGCAGGAGGAGCAATCTTACGGAAATGAGCTAGTTCTCAGATTCTTCTGCCAAGAGGAGTTTACGGGCGGCGTTACCGAACTACAGAAAGAATACGGCGAATACCTGACAGATTGGATGAAAACAACCGCCGAGCGCGGCGAGAAATTGAACCAGCGCTTGTTTAACGAGACCTTCGAACTACTCGACAACACACTCGGCGAGGACGTATTCAGGCGATTTGACGGAAATAAGCATCTTGGACCGTTCTCGATTTCCGCCTTCGAATTCGTAACCACAGGCGTTGCTAGGAATCTGGCCACATGGAAAGAACGAGGAACCGACCAACTGAAAGAAAGAATCCAAAGCATCTGGACTGCATCAGCCTTCCGCTCGAACTCCGGTACGGGAGTCAGTCCCAGGCGGAGGGTTCCTCGCATCGTCGCTGCAAGTCGCGAATACTTCGGAGTATAGTAGTGACTGCCGTCACCGATGACGATTTTGAAACCCTAGCCGACGGCGAGCTCGGCTGGAGACGGATCGAACTTCATGCTTTCGCGAAAGAACTTGAGCGCGCAACGAAGGGACATTCCACGGGCCCAACCGCCCGCGCCCTCACGCGGGGAATGGCGACGCTTCTTTATGCACACTGGGAAGGCTACTGCAAAGCAGTATTCGAAGCCTATATAAAGCTAATCCTAAAAAGAAAACCGCGGGTATCTGAGGCTGCAGACCGACTCATCCTGGCGCACACGCAACAGATACTTCGCCGGATAGATTCTGGAGATTCCGAGGCGCTGACAGAGCTAGTTGCCATAGCCAGAGGCACTTCAACTCAACGCCTTCGTCTAAATCAGGATAAGGTTGTCGACACGAAATCTAATTTGCGATTTCACACTTTAGAGAGCATCACGTCTTCGCTTGGTATTCCAATTACGAACCTGATCACAAAGAAGAATATGATAGACACCCAACTGTGTGATACACGAAATGAAATTGCCCACGGGCGCGCGAATTTTCCTGACCCCAATGAAATTCTAGAGCTACACCGCAACGTCATAGCCATGATGGAGGAGATCCGTGACGTGACGATCGGGCAAGTCCGGTCAAAAGGCTACCGGATCAGGCCCTGACCAATCGGACGCTCGCTGGCTCCGGTATTGCCGTGCTGCGATCGCGGCATTCCTCGGATCGGTGACGCGATCACTGTGGGGTCCTCGTCGAGTGGGCCAAAGGTGTCGATTGTGATCTTGAACGCGCTGCGTCCGAGGTGCGCCGTATGAGAAGTCAGTTGGGGTTCGGGAAGAGGGTGTCCAGCCAGCTCTTGACTGCAAGAAGATCACCGTATCCGTTGTTCTTCAGCGTGTTCACGACATCCCCGCCGCAGATCAAGACGATGGGGTGACGGTCGCTGCGCACCTCGTCGTACACCTGGGGGTTGAAGTAGGACAGCGTGACGAATACACCGAAGTTCCGGTGGCGCAGCCGGGAGATCAATCGGCTCATCTCCCGAACTCCGACCGAGTTCGATGCCTGGTAGCACTTGGCCTCCAGTGCGAAGTCGATAAGGACCGGATCCGCGGCTGGCCCGAGCTGGTATTGGCCGACGGCATCGCGGCCGCCGTCACGGCTCGGGCGGGTGAGGTCGCAGACCGCGGTTGCGGGGGCAATCATCCGCCAGATCTCGACCGCGCACTTCTCGAAATCGTGGGGGCGCCCATCGAAATGCTGGTGGATCGCGGCCAGGACCTTCTGACCTGTTGTGTCGGACGGCAGCTGGTCGGCTTTGCTGCGGATGATGGTCGTCGAGGGAGCACGGAGGGTTTCGTAGCTGCGGCTCTGCACCCACGACTGCCACGCCGGAGGACAGTGCGGGCTCTCCACCGAGGGCATGCCAGCGGCGAGATCATTGATCCATGCACGCTCGACCTTCCCAACATCGAGCACGCTGAACTTTGCTCTGTAGTTCTGGAAGCGGACTTTGTTCTTGCTACGCCATATCGCTACGAGGTCATCGTCAGCGGTCACGCTCTCTGCGCCGGGGGCGAGTAGACCGCGGAAGCGCACGGCGCGGCCCGGCGTTGCCTTTTCGAACAGTAGAAACGGTGGGACCTGGGCGCGTTCCGCCGCGGTCGCATGCATGGCATCAAAGACGTTGCGGAGCAGATAGTTGCCGTTCCGCGGCGTGGAGTGCAGATCGGGGTTTCCGGGCTTCCGGTTGTCCCCGTAGTAGGTGAAGATGCCGGTCTGTGGGTCGAGCTCGTCGGGCCAGTCAGATTCTGTCCCACTGGTGAACAAGGTTACGAGGGAGACTGTGTTCTGCGTCGGTGAGCCCTTGTACCGGAACCCACCCTGATTGCCCACAGGGACCAGTTTGGCCAGAGCATCATCTCCCGCATTCCCCTGCGCGCCACCCAGATACACCGTTTCAAGGGTGAGACCTGAGGTTGTCAGGTCCTCGAAGGCCACCGTGTCGAACATAGCCAACACCGTAGCCGCGCACACCGACAGCGAGATCGACCCTCGACCGAATTAGGATGCCGTCGCTGCATCTCGAAGTCAGCAGATCGTGAGGAAACGCCACGCTATGGGAGACCCTACCTGCAGCAATAGAGGACAGGCCTACTTCTTCCCTGACTGTAGTCCGCTTCGGAACTCGACGACGTCGCCGTCGGCCATGACGTAGTCCTTGCCCTCCATGCGGACCTTGCCCGCGGCCTTGGCAGCGGCCATGGAACCCGCTTCGACCAAATCGTCGAAGGCGACGAGTTCGGCCTTGATGAAGCCGCGTTCGAAGTCGGTGTGGATGACACCCGCGGCCTTGGGGGCCGTGTCGCCCTGGTGGATGGTCCAGGCCCGGGATTCCTTGGGGCCCGCGGTGAGGTAGGTCTGCAGGCCGAGGGTGTGGAAGCCGGCGCGGGCCAGGGCGTGCAGGCCGGGCTCGGTCTGGCCGATGGACTCGAGCAGTTCGAGGGCGGACTCGTCGTCGAGTTCGAGGAGCTCGGCTTCGACCTTGGCGTCGAGGAAGACGGCGTCGGCGGGGGCGACGGAGGCCTTCAGTTCGGCGACCTTGGCCTCGTCGGTGAGCACGGATTCGTCGGCGTTGAAGACGTAGAGGAACGGCTTGATGGTGAGCAGCGACAGTTCGCGCAGCAGCTCGCCGTCGACCTTCTTGCCCGCCGCGAACAGGGTGGTGCCCTCGTTCAGGAACTCCTGGGCCGTCTTGGCGGCGTCGAGCAGCGGCTTGCGGTCCTTCTTGACCTTGGCTTCCTTCTCGAGGCGCGGGATGGCCTTCTCGAGGGTCTGCAGGTCGGCGAGGATGAGCTCGGTCTCGATGACCTCGATGTCGGCGGTGGGATCGACGCGACCGTCGACGTGCACCACGTCGTCGTCGGCGAACACGCGCACCACCTGGCAGATGGCATCGGCCTCACGGATGTTGGCCAGGAACTTGTTGCCCAGGCCCGCGCCCTCGGAGGCGCCCTTCACGATGCCCGCGATGTCGACGAACGACACGACGGCGGGGACGATCTTCTCGGAACCGAAGATCTCGGCCAGCTTGTCCAGGCGCGGGTCCGGCAGCGGGACCACGCCGACGTTGGGCTCGATGGTCGCGAACGGGTAGTTCGCGGCCAGCACGTCGTTCTTGGTCAGCGCGTTGAACAGCGTCGACTTTCCGACGTTGGGCAGGCCGACGATTCCGAGGGTGAGGCTCACGAGGATCAGAGTCTACGCGGTGCGCACGGTCACGAGACCACCGGAACCCGCCCCGCACGCGCGGAGCGGGTCGACGGCGATCACGGGACCAGGACGACCTTGCCCAGGTTGGCGCGCTGCTCGATGACGGCGTGCGCGGCGGCCGCGTCGTCGAGGGCGAACTCGGCGTGTACGACGGGGTGCAGCAGGCCGGAGGCGTAGTACTGCCACACCTCCTGGCGCAGGTCCTCGTAGCGGGCGGGGTCGCGCTGGGCGAGGCGGCCGATGCGGAAGCCGGACAGGGTCTTGCCGCCCGCGAGCAGGTCCTCGGTGTCGATGAGCCCGCCGCCGGTGCCGTAGGTGACCACGCGGCCGCCCTCGGCGAGTGCGCCGAAGGTGGCGCCGAGGCCGATGCCGCCGACGCCGTCGAGGGCGAGGTCGGCCTGCTTGGCGGTGAGCAGCTGGTCGTAGGTGACGACCTCGTCGGCGCCGAGGCCGCGCACGAAATCGGCCTTGGCATCGTCGGACACCGCGGCGACGACCCAGCCCGCCCCGCGGACGCGGGCGAGCTGCACGGCGAGGTGGCCGACACCACCGGCGGCGGCGGTGACCAGCGCGGTCTCGCCTTCGCGGGGCGCAGCGGTGTCGAGCGCGCCGAGCGCGACCAGACCGCTGCGCATCAGCGCGACGGCGTCGACGGCGGAGGCGCCGTCGGGAATCGCGGACGCCTGATCGGCGGGCAGCACGACGTATTCGGCGTAGGCGTCGGCGCACAGGCCGACGACGCGGTAGCCGGGGGCGTAGCCGTCGACGCCGTCACCGACCGCGACGACCTCACCGGCCACCTCGGCCCGCAGCTGCTGGGGCACCTCGGCGCTGATCCGCCGGATCGCCGACAGGGTGACGCCGATCGCCTCGACCTTGACCAGCAGCTCACCGGGCCCCGCCACGGGCATCTCGGCCGCGACGACCTCGAGCACCTCCGGACCACCGCTGCGCTCGTACCGAACTCGCCGCATGACACCTCCTGAGATTGGGACGAAGGCGCAACGGTAACCGGCGGAGTGCGCGTTCCCACAGCTCCTGGGGCCGTGAGTGCTACATCTCACCGCCGCGTTTCGAGCGCGGAGAGCACCTTCTCCCCTTGGTTACCCGCCCTTCCCCGGCCGGACGCGTGGGGCACGCCACAGCGCCTCCACCGCCCCGGCCCGACCGGCGCGCGGCGTGGTCGCACGAAGTCGAGGCGGCGCTGGTCATCGGGGCGATCCGCGGCGTAGCGTGGCGCTATGGAGGCGTCCACGGAGGTGGTGACCGCTGCTCCGGCGCCGGTGCTGCGCGCGTTCATCGACCGCTACGTCGGCTACCGGTTGACCGGCTTCGAGCCCGGCCTGCACCGCGGCCTGCCCTCACGCCACATGACCTTCATCGTCGCCGTCGGGCCCACCATCGACGTCATCGAGCACACCGACCCCCATCAGGCCCCCGGCAGCTACCGATGCGTGCTCAGCGGCCTGCAGGCTAGCCCGGCGATGATCGCGCACACCGGCTTTCAGGAAGGCGTCGCGATCGAGCTGACCCCGCTGGGCAGCCGCGTCCTGTTCGGGATGCCTGCCAGCGAGCTGTGGGACGTCTCGATCGAATGCACCGACGCCCACCGCCATCTCGGCGACCAGCTCGCCGATGCCGTGCAGTCACAACCGGATTGGCCCGCCCGGTTTGCCGCCTGCGACCGGGCGCTCACCGCGGCCGCGCGGACGGACAGCCTCGCCGGACCCGAGATCACCTGGGCCTGGCGCGCTCTCGTCGGCAGCGGCGGCACCTGCGAGATCACCCCGCTGGCCGACCGGATCGGCTGGAGCCGCCAGCACCTGACCCGCAAGTTCACCGCCGAGTTCGGCGCGAGCCCGAAACTGGCGGCCAGGATCATCCGTTTCGAGCGGGCCAGGCGGATGCTGACGAGCACTCCTTCCTATGTCTCCATCGCCCAGGTCGCCGCGACGTGCGGCTACTACGACCAGGCTCACCTGAACCGGGACTTCGCCGAACTGGCCGGTTGCGCCCCCACCACCTGGCTCGCGGAGGAGATTCCATCCGTCCAAGACCCGGACACCAGGGAAACGCGAGGCTGAGGACATGGCTACTTCAACGAACACCCAGACCACGATCTGGCCGTGCCTCGCCTTCGACGACGCCCGCGCCATGGTCGAATTCCTCACCAACGCTTTCGGTTTCGAGCAGGTCGCGCTGTATGCCCGCGAGGACGACGCCTCGGTCGTCGAGCACGGCGAACTGCGCTGGCCGGGCGGCGGCGGCATCATGTTCGGCTCCACCGGCCGCGACGACAGCCCCTTCGGCACCCGCCCGGCCGGCGCGGTCTCCCTCTACCTGGTGACCACCGAACCCGATGCCCTGCACGACCGCGCCATCGCCGCGGGCGCGACGCTCATCCGCGGGCTCCGCGACGAAGACTACGGCTCACGCGGGTTCACCGTCGCCGACCCCGAAGGCAACCTGTGGAGCTTCGGCACCTACGCCGGCGAGTGAGTTCCTGAACAAAATTTCATCTTGCGCACGATGGGGCCTGAATCTCTCCGGCGCGGATCGGGCATCGGCTACGTTGTTCGATGTTTCACCCGAGGCTCTGCGCCTTATACCAGGAGAGTTGAGTCATGGCGACCATCGAATATCTGCGGACCGACCCGGATTTGCCTCCGGTCGGTGTCGTCGATCGCACGCCGATCACGCCCGCGAAGAAGGCCGTGTTCGCGGGGATCGCCGTACTCGGCGCCATCGCCTGGGCGATCCTCGCGTTCGTCCGCGGCGAGTCGGTCAACGCGGTGTGGATCGTCATCGCGGCGGTCAGCACCTACATCATCGCGTACCGCTTCTACGCGCGGTTCATCGAATGGAAGATCACCAAGCCGCGCGACGACGTCGCCACCCCGGCCGAGATCTACGACAACGGCAAAGACTTCATGCCGATGGATCGCCGGGTGCTCTACGGCCATCACTTCGCGGCGATCGCCGGCGCCGGTCCGCTGGTCGGCCCGGTGCTGGCCGCGCAGATGGGTTATCTGCCGGGCACCATCTGGATCGTGGTCGGCGTGGTGCTCGCCGGCGCGGTGCAGGACTACCTGGTGCTGTGGGCCTCGACCCGCCGTCGCGGCCGCAGCCTCGGGCAGATGGCGCGCGACGAGCTCGGCGCCGTCGGCGGCGTGGCCGCGATCGTGGCGATCCTGGCCATCATGACCATCCTGCTCGCGGTGCTCGCGCTGGTCGTGGTCAACGCGCTCGGGGAGAGCCCGTGGGGCGTCTTCTCCATCGCGATGACCATCCCGATCGCCCTGTTCATGGGCGTCTACCTGCGGTTCCTGCGGCCCGGCAAGGTCGGCGAGGTCTCCGCGATCGGCATCGTGCTGCTGCTGGCCGCGATCATCGGCGGCGGCTGGGTCTCGGAGACCGAGTGGGGCGCCGACTGGTTCACCCTCTCGCGGACCACCATCGCCTGGTGCCTGATCGCCTACGGCTTCTTCGCCTCGGTGCTGCCGGTGTGGCTGCTGCTCGCCCCGCGCGACTACCTGTCGACGTTCATGAAGGTCGGCACCATCGTGCTGCTGGCCGCGGGCATCCTGATCACGATGCCGGTGCTGAAGGCGCCCGCGATCTCCGAATTCGCCTCGAGCGGTACGGGTCCGGCCTTCGCGGGCAGCCTTTTCCCGTTCCTGTTCATCACCATCGCCTGTGGCGCGCTGTCCGGTTTCCACGCGCTGGTCTCCTCGGGGACCACACCGAAGCTGCTGGCCAAGGAATCCAACGCCAAGATGATCGGCTACGGCGGCATGCTGATGGAGTCGTTCGTCGCGGTGATGGCGATCATCACGGCCTCGATCATCGATCAGCACCTGTACTTCGGCATGAACGCCTCGGCCGGGCTCACCGGCGGCACCGCGGAGGGCGCCGCCAAGTTCACCAATTCGCTCGGTCTGTCGGGCCCGCCCGCGACGCCGGAGCTGTTCGCCGACGCGGCCTCCGACGTGGGCGAGAACTCGATCGTCTCGCGCACCGGTGGCGCGCCGACGCTGGCGGTCGGCATCTCCGAGGTGTTCCACCAGTTCCTCGGCGGCGAGTCGATGAAGGCGTTCTGGTACCACTTCGCGATCATGTTCGAGGCGCTGTTCATCCTCACCACCATCGACGCGGGCACCCGTGTCGCGCGGTTCCTGGTCTCGGACGCGCTGGGCAACTTCGGCGGCGGCTTCAAGAAGTTCCGTGATCCGTCCTGGCGGGTCGGCGCGTGGCTGTGCTCGGTGCTGGTCGTCGCCGGTTGGGGCAGCGTGCTGCTGATGGGTGTCAACGATCCGTTCGGCGGCATCAACGCGCTCTACCCGCTGTTCGGCATCGCCAACCAGCTGCTCGCCGCGATCGCGCTGACGGTCGTGCTGACGATCATCGTCAAGCGCGGACAGTGGAAGTGGGCCTGGATCCCGGGCCTTCCGCTGGCCTGGGATCTGATCGTCACGATGACGGCGTCGTGGCAGAAGATCTTCTCCGCCGATCCCAAGCTCGGCTACTGGAAGCAGCACAGCCTGTGCCAGGCGGCCAAGGACGCCGGGAAGGGCTGCCTGACGGCCAAGACTCCGGAACAGGTCGACATCGCGATCCGCAACACCTTCATCCAGGGCACGCTCTCGATCGTGTTCGCGGTGCTGGTGCTGATCGTGGCCGTGGTCGGCGCGATCGTGTGCGCGAAGGCCATCCGCTCGGGCACCGTGACGAGCAGCGAGACCGAGGAACAGCCGTCGAAGATCTTCTCGCCCAGCGGTTTCCTCGCGACCGCGGCGGAGAAGGACGTGCAGAAGGAGTGGGACGTGCTCATCGCCGAGGGCAAGGTGAGCGCGCCCGGATCGGCGCACGTGTCGTGAGTGTCACGCGGGACGCGGAGGGCCGGTTCGTCGGACCGGCCGTCCGCTCCCGTCCCGATTCGCCGTCCCGCGCACTGTTGACCCGGGTGTGGGGCGGCGTGCGCGGGGTCGCGCGGTGGTACAGCGCGATCAACGGCGGTCAGGACTACCAGCGCTACGTCGACCATTTGCGCCGCAACCATCCCGGCTGCCCGGTGCCGAGCGAGAAGCAGTACTGGCGCGACCGCTACGACGAAGCAGAACGCAACCCGACCACCCGCTGCTGCTGAAACGGTGGGGTTCGCGACCGCGATCCAAGGCGGGGCGATCGTGGCCGATTTCCGCTAGCTTCGTGGCCGCGGTCGGGGCATCGTTGACCTCGTGACGATCACCGCGATGGACTTCGAGCGCTGCTACCGGGCGGTTTCCACCAGGGACTCCCGGTTCGACGGACAGTTCTTCACGGCGGTGCGCACGACCGGGATCTACTGCCGTCCCTCCTGTCCCGCCATCACCCCCAAGCGCGCCAATGTGTCGTTCCTGCCCACGGCTGCCGCGGCGCAGCAGGCGGGATACCGGGCCTGTCGTCGCTGTCTGCCCGATGCCGCGCCCGGCTCGCCGCTGTGGAACGTGCGCGCCGATCTGGCCGCGCGGGCCATGCGGCTGATCGGTGACGGGGTGATCGAGCGCGGTGGCGTGCCCGCGCTGGCGGCGACGCTGGGCTATTCGCCGCGGCAGCTCACGCGGGTGCTCACCACCGAACTCGGCGCCGGTCCGCTCGCACTGGCCAGGGCCCATCGCGCGCACACCGCGCGGCTGCTCATCCAGACCACCGACATGTCGATGTCGGACATCGCGTTCGCGGCCGGCTTCACCAGCATTCGCCAGTTCAACGACACCGTGCGCGAGGTGTTCGCGGTGAGCCCGACCGCGATGCGCACCGAGACGCGGCGATCCTCGCGCGCCGATGTCGTCGCGCCCGCGACACCAGGGGTTCTGACCCTGCGCCTTCCCTATCGCGAGCCGCTCGACACCGGCTGGCTCGCCTGGTTCCTGTCGTCGCACACGGTGCCGGGGCTGGAGCTGTGGGAGGACGGCGTGTACACGCGCGCTCTGCGAACTCCGCACGGGCACGCCACTGTTCGGCTGTCGTTCCAGCCTGGTCACGTGCGGGCCGAGCTGGCGCTGCGGGACATGCGTGACCTGGCGCCGACGGTGGCGCGGGTGCGCCATCTGCTGGATCTGGACGCCGATCCGGTGGGAATCGATGAGGGGCTGGGGATTCGGTGCGTCCAGCCAGCCGCGCTTTCCGGTAACCGAGCTGACGACACAGAGGAGGCTGGGCAGCACGTGGCCTCAGAGGTGCAGGCCGCCCGATCCGGCGATTCGGCGCAACCCGCGCCGGGTATTGCCGCGCCGGCCTCGTCTCCGGGCTTGCCCGCCATCGTCCGTGCGCACCGAACGCTTGATCCCGTACCGGGGTGCACGCCGGGGATCAGGGTTCCCGGATGCCTCGATGGACCGGAGTTGTTGTTGCGCACCATGATCGGGCAACAGATCTCGGTACGGGCAGCCGCCACACACACCGCGAGGCTGGTCGAAGCGCTCGGTGAGCGGGTGGACGGAGCGGTGCTGTTCCCGACGCCCGAGGCGGTCGCCGAGCACGGTGCCGAGGTACTGACCGGACCGGCCCGCCGCGTCGCGGCCATCGTGTCCGCGGCTCGTGCCATCGCGGACGGCGAGGTGGTGATGCACGCCGGACGCACCGCCGCCGACCTGCGCCGCGATCTGCTCGCGCTGGACGGCGTCGGCCCGTGGACGGCCGACTACGTCACCATGCGCTCGCTGGCCGATCCCGACATCCTGCTCGGCACCGATCTGGTGGTGCGCCAGGGTGCGGCACACGCCGGGATCGACCTCGCGGATTCCGCGCGCTGGGCGCCGTGGCGTTCTTACCTCTCGATGCACCTGTGGAAGATCGCGCTCGTCCAGCGCGGCGCCCTCCCCGCCTGACCCTCTCCCCGGAAGCGAATCACCATGACCTCCACCACGACTCGACTCGCCGACGTCGCGACCGTCGATACGTTGATCGGCCCGTTCACGGCGATCGTCGACGCCGACGGCGCGGTCTTGGCCTCGGGCTGGACCGCCGAGCCCGGCGAATTGACTCGCGTCGTCCACCCCTCGCTGCGGCCGGGTGACCTGCGTCAGCGGGCTTCGCTCGGCGCCGTCACGCGCGCGATCCTCGACTATCACGCCGGTGACCTGACCGCCATCGACGCGATTCCGGTCCGTCAGCACTCGGGCGAGTTCCTGCTCCACGCGTGGGACGTGCTGCGCAAGGTGCCCGCGGGCGAACCGGTGACCTATACCGAGTTCGCCGGCCTGTCCGGTCGGCCCGCGGCGACGCGGGCGGCCGCCAATGCCTGTGCGCGCAATGCGGCGGCCTTGTTCGTGCCGTGCCACCGGGTGTTGCGCATCGGTGGGGCGCTCGGCGGATTTCGCTGGGGGCTGCCGGTGAAGCGGTGGTTGCTCGACCACGAGGGGTAGATATCCACTGGCGCGCGGACTGTCGACTGGCGCCACAGCGGGTACCAGGCCAGTAATGGACAGCTGGCTCTTTCGCTCGGGTCCAGTTTTGCGGATCCTGAGATCCATGCTCACTCGTCGCCTGGTCGCGCTCTACGTCGGTCTCTGGTTGTACGGGACGTCGATGGCGGTGATGATCCGGGCCGGGCTCGGGCTCGATCCGTGGGACGTCTTCCATCAGGGCGTCGCCGCGCACGTCCCGCTGAGTTTCGGCGCGGTGACGGCGCTGACCGGCGTCGCCGTCCTGCTCGCGTGGATCCCGCTGCGGCAGCGCCCCGGGCTCGGCACGATCAGCAACGTCGTCGTGATCGCCATCGCGGTGGACGTGGGGTTGTGGCTGATCCCGACTGCCGAGGCGATGTGGCTGCGGGTGCTGGCGATGGTCGTCGCGGTCGTCGTCAACGCTGCCGCCACCGTGCTCTACATCGGCGCCGGAATGGGTCCAGGCCCCCGCGATGGCCTGATGACTGGACTGGTCGCCCGCACCGGATGGCCGGTCTGGTCGGTGCGCACCGGCATCGAGGCCACCGTGCTGACCACCGGCTGGCTGCTCGGCGGCAGCGTCGGCATCGGCACCCTCGTCTACGCCTTCGGCATCGGTCCACTGATCCAGCTGATGATCCCGTACCTCGACGGGTGGCTGCCCGGGTTCGAGCAGCCCGCCGACCGCACGCCGAGTGCCGACCAGGTACCGGAGCCGACGACCTGAATTACAGAGCTGCCGGCCTCGCCATACGCCCGCCCGCACCGACTCGACAGTTGCCGCGCGACGCACTCCCGCCGGTCCAGGGCCAGCTAGGGTCGGCTGGCATCATCGTTCAGAGGAGGGGCCGGATGCGGACGCACGGATGGTCGGGCACCACTCCGGGGGATGACGACGAAGCGCGCGAGCGGATTCTGGCTGCCGCCCGCACTGCCGTCCAGCGTTCCGGCGGGGAGTTCACCATGGCCGAGATCGCCCGGGACCTCGGTGTCACGCGGCAGACGGTCTACCGCTACTTCGCCAACGCCGACGCGCTGCTGGCCGCCACCGCGCTGGCCGAGACCGGGCGATTTCTCGATGTGCTCGCCGCCCATCTCGACCAGATCCCGGACCCGGCCGCCGCGGTGGTCGAAGGCATCGCCTACACCCTCGAATGTCTGCCCGAGGATCGGTATCTCGGCCTCCTGCTGACTCCGGGACGCGCGGGCACCCTCTCGGCGGGCGTCACGTCCGACACCGCACAAGCCTTCGGCCGGTCGATCCTCGAGCGCTTCGCCGTCGACTGGGACGGCGCCGGAATCGACAGCGCTCGGCTCGACGAGCTGGTCGAGCACATGCTGCGCATCGTCCAATCGTTCGTTCTCGATCCGGGACGGCCGCCCCGGCACGGTGCCGAACTCCGCGCGTACCTCACCACCTGGGTCGCACCCGCCCTGCACGCATTTCGGACGCCGGAGTAGCCGGGTCAGGCGACCGTGGCTTTCAGGTGCGAGCCCGTGCGACCGCGGACGACATGCAGGCGGCTCGGAATCCGCTGGCGCATCTCGTCGACGTGACTGACCACCCCGACCACGCGACCGCCCGCGCGGAGTTCGTCGAGAACGCCCATCACCGCGTCGAGGGTGTCGGCGTCGAGACTGCCGAAGCCCTCGTCGATGAACAGCGTGTCCAGGACCAGGCCGCCGCTCTCGGCCGCCACGACATCGGCCAGGCCGAGGGCCAGCGCCAGCGAGGCCATGAAGGTCTCGCCGCCGGAGAGGGTCTTGGCGGAGCGGACCGCGCCGGTGTAGTCGTCGAGGACATCGAGGCCGAGGCCGCCGCGCCTGCCGCGCGGGCCCGCCTTGTCCGAGTGGACGAATTCGTAACGGCCGCCCGACATCCGACGCAACCGCAGCGAACCCGCGACCGCGACCTCCTCGAGCCGCGCGGCGAGCACATAGGAGCGCAACGACATCCGGCGGTTGTTCTCGCCGCGCCCGGCGACCACCTCGGCGAGCGTGGCCAGTTCGTCGAAGTCACGCTGCTTGGGCGCGATCCGCTCGACCTCGGCCCACAACTGGGTGCCGAGCTGTTCGAGCTGGGCCACCCGCTCCGTCGCCGCCGACTGCGCGGCCACCGCCGCGGTCAGGGCCTGCTGCGCCTGCGCGAACCGCTGCTCCATCGCGTCGAGGTCGCCGGGCGTCTGCTCGGCGACCGCGCGGATCCCCGGTTCCGCCAGCACCGCCTCGGCATGGGCACGCGCCCGGTCCGCCGCGGTGAGCTCGGCCTCGAGCGCCGCCTGTTGCCGCGCGGTGCGTGCCAGCGCGGTGACGACCTTGGCGTACGCGGTGAGCAGCGCGATGTCATCGCGCGGGGGCACGGGTTCGGCCTCGGGTTCCGGTTCGTCGTCGAGCGGTTCCTCGTCGAAAAGGTCGAAGAGAGTGGGCATCTCGGGCTCCACCCGAACGGTGCGCGCACCTCGCCCAGACCGAGGCTTCGGCACGCCGTCGGCTCCGTCCGGTCCCCCGGCTTTCGTCGCGGCCGAATCGCCAGCGAGTGCTTCGGAGTCGCCGGCGGCTTCGGCGGAAGCCGTGGCGCTGGTCTTCCTCGCGGCCAGGCCATCGCCGGGAGATGTGTCGAGCGCTTCGGAGTCTTCGTCAGCCGACGCGCGACTGTCGGAAGACTGCTCACCAAGGCCGGACACGTCTGCCGCCGAGGCTCTTTCGGCGTCGGCACGGAGCGAACCGCTTGTAGAGGAACGGCCCATCGGCGACTGCGAAACGCCGAGCACGTCTGTCGCCGAACCCTCTTCGGTTCGCGTACCGGACTCGCTGTCGGCGGTGGAGCGTCCAGCGGCGGAAGGCTCACCGGCCCTTGGCGCGCTGCTGTTCTCAGCGGCCGGAGTTCCGGTGGACGTGCCCGCCGCGACTCCCCCGGCCGTGCCGCCATGCGAGACCACTACGTCGCCGGAACGTCCGTCGGCCGGAGTTCCGGTGGACGTGCGCGCCGCGGTTTCACCGGTCGTGCCGCCATGCGAGGCCGCTACGTCGCCGGAATGTCTGCCGGCCGGAGCGGTGTCGGCGGTGGGCGCGGAGGCCGCATCACCGCTCGCGGGGGTTGCCTCGCCGGCACGTGCGTCCGCGGCGACCGTGGGTGTGGCAGTCGTAGCGTCCTGCGCCTCGGTCGCGGGGGGTGTGCCTACCAGGCTGTCCGCACGTTCGTAGCCTTCCGGCACGAAACCAGCTGTGCGGGCCAGGTTTTCCACGCGGGTGGCGATCTGGCGGACGGCCTCGCGGGCGGCGGATTCGTCGGTGCGGGCCGTGCGCAGCGCGGTGGCGGCCGCGATCAGGGATTCGAGGCGGGCGGTGCGGGCGTCGACGGTGTGGTCGGCGCCCGCGGCGGTGCGCAGACGGAGGGTGAGTTCGTCGAGGCGGGCACGGGTCGTGGCGATGTTCGCGGTGACGGTGCCGAGGCGGGCGTCGAGGTCGCGGGACCGCTCGTGCAGCGCCGTTTCCTCGGCGCGCAGCGTTTCGAGGCCGGTCGTCAGCGCCGGGACGCGGTCCGCCGTTTCGGCGGCGTCGTCGAAACGGTGGGTGGCGGTGCGGACGGCGTCGGCCAGGACCACCGGGTCGGCGTCGCCACCCCGCGCGGTGAGCGCCTCGATCTCGCGTTCGAGTGTGCCGATCCGCTCGGCGATCCGGTCGCGCGCGGCCTCGGCGGCCCGTTCGTCGGCGGTGGCGGCGTCTTCGGCGTCCTTCGAGACGGCATCGTCGGTCGGCCGCGCGGGCTCGGGATGCTCGGCGGACCCGCACACCGCGCACGGCGCGCCCTCGGCGAGCGCGCCCGCGAGTTCGGCGGCCATGCCGGCCAGGCGCCGCTTGCGCAGGTCGAGGACTCGTTCCCGCGCGTCGAGATGGGTCGCGCGCGCGGCATCGAACTCTGCCCGCGCCCGATCCAGAGCCGGTCGCTGCCTGGCCAATTCGACCGCGGCTGCCGCCGACTCCTGCCACTTGCCCAGCTCGGTCCGCAGCCCCGGCAGGGCGGCGGCCGCATCCGTGGCCTCCCGCAGTTGCTCCCCCGCGGCGGCGATGGCGGCGGGCAGCTCGCCCCGCCGTCGCGCCAGCGCGCCCGCTTGCTCGCCGAGCCGGGCCGCCTCCGATTCGTGCGCCGCGAGATCGGCACCCAGCTGTACCGCGAGGTCGACCTCCACCCGCACATCACCGAGCACACCGAGCTGCGCGTTCCACTGACTCACCGCGGCATCGAGATCGCCCTCGACCTCACGAACCACCCGATCGGCTGTCGATCGACCTTGTCCCGCAGGGGATCTCCGCGAACGAGGCGCACCCGCATCGGACAATCGAGCCGTATCCGAATCGCGTGGACTCCGCGTGTCGTGCGAAGAAGACGCGTCACCCACGCACCGCGTGTCCTCCACGGACTGCGTGCCGTCGGGGTCACGTGGGCCCGGCGAATCGGGCTGCTGCTCGCCCGCGGCGAGATCGGCCACCTGGTCCTCGTACACGATCCGCAGCAGGTCGACGCCCGCGATGTCCGCGGCCTCGTCGACGCTGAGTTGTGCCGCCAGGTCACCGGCGACCGCTCGGGTGGCGGTCTCGGCGCGGCGCAGCTGGCGCACGACCGAACGCGCCTCGTCGATCGCCTGGACGACCGGCTCCGCGCGGCGCGCCTGGTCGAGTTCGTTCGCCAGTTCAGCGCGGCGCGCCGCGCCTGCGGCGTGGGCGGCGAGTTCCGCGCGGGCGGCCGTCATCCTGGCGTGCAGTTCGGCGACGCGCCGCTGCTCCTCCGCCTCGGTGCGCGCCTCGGCCGACTCCTTGTGGCGCAGTTCGGCGTTCGTGTTCGCCTCGGCCAGTTCGGTGCGCGCCTTCGCCAGCAGCTCCTGCGACCAGGTCACCGCATCGGCCACGCCGATCGACTCGGCGCCGCCGTAGCCGGCGGCCATGCCGACCTTGGTGATCAATCGATCGATGCCCTGTTTGCGGGTGTCCAGCTCGGCGGCGGCGGCGCGGCGGCGATCGGCGAGCCACTGCTCCGCCGTACCGAAACGCTGGGTGTCGAAGAGCTTTTCGAGCAGCTTCTCGCGTTCTTCGTTCTCGGCGCAGAGGAACCTGGCGAAATCGCCCTGCGGCAGCAACACCACCTGGAAGAACTGCTCGGCGCTCATGCCGAGCAGCCGCAACACCTCCTCACCCACGTCGGTGATCCGCGACAGATTCTCGCCCGACCCGTCGAGCCACTCGAGGGTGGCCTTGGCCTGGACCTCGCGGGTCTTGCCGCTGTCGCGCAGGCTCGGTCGTTCGAAGGCCGGGCTGCGGGTGAGCCGCAGGTGCCGACCGCCCAGTGTCGCCTCCAGGGTGACCAGCGGCGGGGTCTGCGGGTCGGCGTGGTCGGAGTGCAGCCGCTTGGTCTCGCCCCGCGCGCCGGGAACACGGCCGTAGAGGGCGAACGCGATCGCGTCGAGCACGGTGGTCTTGCCCGCGCCGGTGTGCCCGTGCAGCAGGAACAGCCCATCGGTGCCGAGCGCGTCGAAATCGACGACGGTGGCCTCGGCGAACGGGCCGAACGCGACCATCTCCAGCCGGTGCAGCCTCACGCCGCACCGCCGTCGATCTGTACCCGCCCGGATCCACCGTGCGGGGCGCTCACGCGATCGCTTCCGTCAGGTCGGTGTCGGACGCGGGGGACACACGGGCCGCGTCGGATTCGCGGACCGCGGCGGCGAGCGCCCGCTCCACCCATGTCATCTCCCCCTCGGTCGGTGCGCCGCGCACGTCGGTCAGGAAGCTCGCCGCCACCTCCACATCACGGCGGCCGTGCACCCGCTCGCGATAGCGCAGCTCCGGATTGCCTTCCGGGCGCGCCCATTCCACGTGAACCGCGTGCGGGAACCGCTCGCGCAGCTTACGCATCGGGTCCACCGGGCGCGCGCTGTCGGTGAGAGTGGCAGAGACGTAATGCTGTTCGGCCTCGGCGAATCCGGCGTCGGCGAGTAGTTCGTCGAGAGTGCCGGTGAGCCTGCTCAATCCGCGCACCAGCGGCAGCTCGTGCCTGCGCACCTTGCCCAGCCCTTCGGCGTCGAGGTCGAGAATCCAGACCGCCTTGCGGTGGGAGTTCTCGGCGAACGAGTACGGCAGCGGAGAACCGCTGTAGCGCACCGACTCCGACAGCGTCTGCGGTGAGTGCAGGTGACCGAGGGCCACGTAGTCGATGCCGTCGAACGACGACATCGGCACCGTCTCCACCCCGCCGACCGAGATGGACCGCTCCGAGCCGGTGGCCTCCCCGCCGACGACGAACGCGTGGGCCAGCACCACCGAACGCGTGCCAGGCCTGGCCGCGAGATCGGCGCGGATGCGGCTCATCGCGGCGTCGAGGATCTCCGCGTGCGAACGGGCCTGCGGCACCCCGAGTTCGACGCGGGTGATCTCCGGTTCCAGGTAGGGGATCCCGTAGAAGGCCACGTCGCCGTGCGCGTCGGGCAGCAGGACCGGCCGATCGGCGTCGGCCACCCGAGTGCACAGGTGCAGCCCGCCCGCCGCGGCGAAACTGGCGCCCGCGCCGAGCCGGGCGGGGGAATCGTGATTGCCCGAGGTGGCGACGATCCGCGCGCCCGCGGCCCTGATCGCCTCGAAACCGCTGTTGCAGACCGCGATGGCGTCGGCGTTCGGTATGGACCGGTCGTAGACATCGCCGGGAACGACGACCACGTCGACGGATTCGGCCGCGACCAGCTCGGCGATCGCGGCCAGCACCCGTGCCTGATCGGCAAGGAGGTCGACACCGTGGAAGGTGCGCCCGATGTGCCAGTCGGAGGTGTGCAGGATCCGCATGCCGCGAAACTTAGGCCACACCACCGACAGAATTCAATCGACGCACTTCGCGGGTGTCGCGCACCACGCCCGGGTTGCCCGGCGATTGCGAGTTTGTCGGTGCTCTGGGGCACTATCGCCGCTATGACCGCCTCGATGCTCGTCGCGCTCGTCCTGGTATTCGCCGCCGGATTCGGTCTCGGCTGGTTGGGCCATTCCGCCCGCGGCGGGCAACGGGCCGCCGTGGCGGAGGCCAGGCTCGCCGCTGCCGACGACAATCAGCGGTTGCTGCAGCGCTCCCTGCAGGCGGCGAACGAGGACGCGGCGCGCAGGCATTCGGCCGCGGTCGGCGCGCTGGTCGACCCGTTGCGCGATGCGGTCGGCGCGCTGGAACAGCACATCCGCCAGGTCGAGCACCACCGGATCGACGCCTACTCCAGTCTCCGCGAGCAGGTCGCGGGGATGCAGCGCACCTCGCATCAGCTCTCCGACCAGACCGGTCAGCTGGTCGCGGCGCTGCGCGCGCCGCAGGTCCGCGGGCGCTGGGGCGAGATCCAGCTGGAACGCGTGGTCGAGCTGGCGGGCATGACGCGGCACTGTGATTTCGACACCCAAGTGCACCGCTCCGGCGGCGACGAGCGCGGCGTTCGGCCCGACCTGGTGGTCCGGCTGGCGGGCGGACGGCACATCGTGGTCGACGCGAAAGTCCCGTTCACCGCCTATCTGGACGCCGCGACCACCGACGATCCCACCGCGCGCGAGCGACTGCTGGCCCGGCACGCCAAGCACCTGCGCGCCCATGTCGACCAGCTCGCCGACAAGGCCTATTGGACGGCGTTCGACCCGGCGCCGGAGTTCGTCGTCCTGTTCGTGCCGGGCGACCCGTTTCTCGACGCCGCGCTCACCACCGACGCGGGTCTGCTCGAGTACGCGTTCGGCCGGAACGTGATCCTCGCGACTCCCACCACGCTGATCGCCCTGTTGCGCACCGTCGCGTTCAGCTGGCGCCAGGAAGCGCTGACCCGCGACATGGCAACGGTGCAGCAATTGGGCAAGGAGCTCTACACCCGGGTCGGCAAGGTGGCCGAGCATCTGGACAACCTCGGCGTGAATCTCGGTAAGGCCGTTGCCGCTTTCAACGCGACGGTCGGCTCGGTGGAGTCGCGGGTGCTGGTCACCGCACGCCGGATGCACGATCTCGGGATCGCCGATCAGGAGCTTCCGGCAATCCGGCTGACCGAGACCAGACCGCGCGTCGTCGCGTTCGCCGACGCCGAGGATCGACTTTGAGATCCCGTGCCGTAACACCTGCGGGAGCGATGTGCGGTTAGTGTCATAGGGTGGCTGCTTCCCAACGTGCGCGACCCCGGGTGCCCGCGCCGCAACGTTCGATCGTGCCCTCGGTGCCCGGCATCCCCGCCTGGGCCGCGATTGCGCTCGCCGCCGGCATGACGCTGCTGGGGTTCCTGATCGACGCGCTCGGTGGTGAGACCTACCCGACCGGCACCTTCTCGGCGCTGTACGTGCTCGGCTGTGTGCTCGCCGTCTGCGCGGTGCGCTTCCGCGGCCTGTTCTCGGCCATGGTGCTCCCGCCGCTGCTGCTGTTCGTCGCGGTGCCGGTGGCCTGCCAGATGCTGGGTGGCCGCGCGACCACCTCCATCAAAGACGTGCTGATGAACCTGGTCATCCCGCTGGTGGAGCGCTTCCCCACGATGATGCTGGCCACCGTGCTCGTGCTCGCGATCGGCGGCGCCAGGATCGCGATCGCCAAGCGGGCCCCCGCCACCGCCTCCGCCGAGCGCCGCGCGGAGCGCAGGAGCGAACGCAAGCCCACCCGGCGGCGCCGGACCGCCGCCGATCTCGCCGACACCGGGCGCGGGCGCGGTCGCCGCGGCGCCGCCGTCCTGGACGACCTCGACACCGCCGTGGACATGGCCAGCCCGGCCCGCCGCCCGCAGCGCCAGCCCAAGCGCGCGCCCGCGGCCGATCCCAAGCGCGCCCCGGCCGCCGAGTCCAAGCGCGCAGCCGCCGCCGAGCCACGGCGCGCACCCGCCGCCGCCCGCGCCCCACGCGGCGGCAGGGCGGCCGCCCCGCGCGAGCCGGAGCCGGTGCGCACGCCACGCCGTCGCCCGGACGCGCCGCCGCACCCGCAGCCCAACGTGCGCTACCGCGACCGCGCCGACACCGGCCGCACCGAGCGCCGCAGGCCCGACACCGTGTGAAGACGACAGATCCCCGTCGCGATCGCGACGGGGATTCTTCGTCGGTGGGTCAGGCGTTGCGCCGCGAGGCGCGCAGCTCGCGCGGCAGTGCGAACACCAGGGTCTCGTTGGCCGTGGTCACCGGCTGCACCTCGCCGAAGCCGTGCTCGGCGAGCAGGTCGAGCACACCGGTCACCAGGATCTCCGGCACCGAAGCGCCCGAGGTGATGCCGATGGTCTGGACCCCGTCGAGCCAGGCCAGGTCGACCTCGCGGGCGTAGTCGACCAAGTAGGCGGCGCGAGCGCCCGCGCCGAGGGCCACCTCGACCAGCCGCACCGAGTTCGACGAGTTGCGCGAGCCGACCACGATCACCAGATCGCATTCGGGCGCCATCGCCTTCACCGCGGTCTGGCGGTTGGAGGTGGCGTAGCAGATGTCGTCGCTGGGCGGATCCTGCAGCGTCGGGAAGCGCTCGCGCAGCCGGTTCACCGTCTCCATGGTCTCGTCGACCGAGAGCGTGGTCTGCGACAGCCAGATCACCTTCGACGGGTCGCGGACGGTCACCTTGTCCACCGAGTCGGGCCCGTCGACCAGCTGCACGTGTTCGGGCGCCTCGCCCGCCGTGCCCTCGACTTCCTCGTGGCCCTCGTGGCCGATGAGCAGGATGTCGTAGTCGTCGCGGGCGAAGCGCTTGGCTTCCTGGTGCACCTTGGTGACCAGCGGGCAGGTCGCGTCGATGGTGCGCAGGTTCCGTTCGGCGGCGGTCTCGTGCACGATCGGCGCGACGCCGTGCGCGGAGAACACGACGAGCGCGCCTTCCGGCACCTCGTCGGTCTCGTCGACGAAGATCACGCCGCGCTCCCGTAGCGTCTCCACCACGTGCCGGTTGTGCACGATCTCCTTGCGGACATAGATGGGGGCGCCGTGCTTCTCCAGCGCCTTCTCCACCGTCTCGACCGCACGATCGACGCCTGCGCAGTAGCCGCGCGGCTCGGCCAGCAGCACGCGCTTGCCACCGGCAGCGGACGCGCCAGGTGAGCGCGCGATACCGACGTTCAAGGGGATTGCCGAGGTCATGCCCCACAGCTTACGTGCGCCGGATGGACGCTATCGGGGCGGATCAAGGGGCATAGGTCACATCACGGCGGTGTGGACCTTTGCATCACACGCGAATTGCGGCAGGCTGGGACCATGTTCCGTCCTCCGTTCCTGGCCAGGGTCGCCGCAGGCGCCGCGGTCTATGCCTTAGAAGAGACCAGGCGGTTACCCGTCGCCGCGGTCAATTTCCCGATCACCGCGATCAGCCGCGTGCTGCAGACCACCATGCACGTGCAGCAGTTCGTGACCAGTCTCGCGCTCAAGGGCGATCTCGTCTTCGAACGTCTCGGTTCCGCTCCGCAGGAACAGCCGGAGTGGGCCACCTTCGACGAGGATCTCGCGCCCGAGCCCGCGGCGGCCACCAACGGCCACGCCAGCCGCTTCGACCTGTACACCGAGGACGCGGCGGTCGAGCAGCACAACGGCAAGGCGGCGCCCGCGTCGCTGCTGGTGCTCGAGGACGAGGCCGAGGAGCCCGCCGCCGAGCCGGCGGAGGTGCAGGCCCCCGAGGTCGCCATCCGCTACGACTACCCGTCGATGACGCTGGCCCAGCTGCGTGCCCGGCTGCGGATGCTGACCGTCGAGGAGCTGGCGCAGCTGCTGGCCTTCGAGCAGCAGACCCGCGCCCGCGCGCCGTTCGTCACCATGCTGACCAACCGGATCGCCACCGTTCAGGCCCAGTAGCCTCCCCCGTCACGAAGTGACCGCAATCGCCGCCGGTTGCGGTCACTTTTGTTTGTGTCGGTACCGCCGCGTATACCTACAGGCATGACTGAGGACGGCTCCGGCGCTGCCGCGCAGGCCGGCGCACCGGGCAGTTCGGCGGATCAGCCGTGGCCGGTGCGCTCGGTCGCGGTGAAGGTGGCGCAGTGGATCGATCGGCTCGGCAGCGTGTGGGTGGAGGGGCAGGTCACCCAGATCAATCTGCGTCCCGGCACGCGCACGGCGTTCCTGGTCCTGCGTGACACCTCCGCGGACATGTCGCTGTCGGTGACGTGCGATCCGGAGTTGTTGCGGCGCAGCCCCGTTCCGCTCACCGAGGGCAGCCGGGTGGTGGTCTACGGCAAGCTGCAGTTCTTCACCGGGCGCGGCACGCTGTCGCTGCGGGTCACCGAGATCCGCCCGGTCGGCATCGGCGAACTGCTCGCGCGCATCGAACGGCTCAAGGCCCTGCTGGCGGCGGAGGGCCTGTTCGACGAGCGGCGCAAGCGGCCGCTGCCGTTCCTGCCCGGCACCGTCGGGCTGATCACCGGACGGGCGAGCGCCGCCGAACGCGATGTGCTCAGTGTCGCCCAGAGCCGTTGGCCCGCAGTGCGTTTCGTCGTCAAGAACACCGCCACCCAGGGCCCGACCGCGGTGCCGCAGATGCTGGAGGCCCTGGCCGCGCTCGACCGCGACCCGACCGTCGACGTGATCGTGCTCGCCCGCGGCGGCGGCAGCACCGAGGACCTGCTCGCGTTCTCCGACGAGGCGCTGTGCCGCGCCATCGCGGCCGCGACCACGCCGATCGTCAGCGCGATCGGCCACGAACCCGACTCACCGCTGAGCGATCTCGTCGCCGACCTGCGCGCCGCGACCCCGACCGACGCCGCCAAACGGATCGTCCCCGACGCCGCCGCCGAACTCGCGGGGGTGCGCGAGATGCGCGCCCGCTCGGCCGCCGCGCTGCGCGGCTGGGTGCAGCGGGAGACCCACATCATCGCCCAATTGCGCTCGCGCCCGGTCCTCGCCGACCCGCTGCGTGAGCTGCGGCATCGGCACGAGGAGGTGGAGCGGCTGCGGCTGGCGGCCCGGCGCACCGTCGAGCAGACGCTGCGCACCGAGTCGACCGCCGCCGCGCACCTGCGCGAGAAGCTCACCGCCGTGGGTCCCGCCGCCACGCTGGCGCGTGGTTACGCTGTCGTGCAACGCGTGGCCGGTCCCGAACGGCACGTCGTCCGCACCATCGACGACGCGCCCGCGGGCAGCCAGCTCCGCATCCGGGTGGCCGACGGCGCGGTGAGCGCCGCCGCGCTCGGCACCCAGCGCCTGACACCCGCCACCGACGACAAGGGGAATTGACCGTGCCCGACGCCGGTTCCGACACCGACACCCTCGCCGAGATCGCCGGTTTCGGCTACGAACGCGCGCGCGACGAACTCGTGAACGTGGTCAAGATGCTCGAGCAGGGCGGCCTCGACCTCGACGACTCGCTGGCCCTGTGGGAGCGCGGCGAGGCGCTGGCCACCCGCTGCGAGCAGCACCTGGCCGGTGCGCGGCAACGGGTCGAGGCGGCCCTGTCGCACGCCGAACCCACCGAGGACTGACCGGCCCCGTTACCCGGGGCCAATTCCGCCTTTACGACGCCGAAACACCGGCCGGGCACGCTGGTGCCGTCGGATATCGAGCAGTCGTGGAGGCGCCGTGCCAGTTCTCGTCGACCGGGAGGCCGGGGCGATCGCCCGACTGTGCGCGGAACTGGGCGCGATCGCCCATTCCACCGACACCCGCAGGCTGCGCACCAAGAGCCGCGATCGGTTCGTCCAGAACCCGATGCTGCGTGACCTGCTGCGCGGCCGCAACGCCGAGATCTTCATCGCCCCGCGCGACAAGGACGAGCTGCGCTCCGCGGTCGCGGCCTGCGCCCGGCACCGCGTCCCGATCACCGTGCGCGGCGCGGGCTCCGGGCAGTTCGGCCAGGGTGTGCCGCTGAACGGGGGCGCGGTGATCGATGTCACCGCGCTGGCCGGGGTCATCGGCTGGCACGGCGTCCGTGGCCGTCGGCTGCCGACCACCGTCCGCGCGCGCACCGGCACCGTGGTCGCCGATATCGACGCGGCGATCCGTCCGTCCGGCTGGGAACTGCGCATGCATCCGTCGTCCGCGCAGAAGGCCACCATCGGCGGCTACATCGCGGGCGGGCACGCCGGTGTCGGCAGCTGTCAGTGGGGCATCCTGCGCGACACCGGCAATATCACCGCGCTGGAAGTGATGACGGTGGAAGAGCATCCGCGTCTGATCGAGGTGCGCGGTCGCGATGTCAACAGCGTGCACCACGCCTACGGCGCCAACGGCATCATCACCGAGGTCGAACTGCCGGTCGCGCCTGCCTGGGAGTGGCACGAGCTGGTGATCTCGTTCCCGGAATTCGAGCAGGCGGCCCGCTTCTCGGTCGACGTCTGCCACAGCGACGGCGTGCTCAAGAAGGTGGTGTCCCCGCACGCGCACCCGCTACCGCGCTACTTCTCCGGCCTGTCCGGCCTGGTGCCCGACGGCGAGTCGATGGCGCTGGTGATGGTGGCCGTGCAGTCGGTGACCGAGGTGGAGGATCTGGTACGCGCGAACGGTGGGCAGGTCCGCTATCGCTGTCTGGAGGGCAAGGGCGCCTACGGCGTTCCGCTGTACGAATTCACCTGGGGCCATTCGCTGCTGCACTATCAGCGGCACGACGAGAACCTCGTCGGGCTGATGGCGTTGTACCCGACCGGTGATCTCTACGAGTCGATCGTGCGGGTGCACCGCGAGTTCGCCGACCTCGGTCCGCTACATGTGGAGATGAAGCGGATCGACGGCGGTCTGTCCTGTCAGGGGTCGCCGGTCTTCGCTTTTCAGGGCCGCGCGCACCTGGCGGAGGTCACCGAGCGGCTGCAAGCCGCCGGACTGTCGATCGCCAGTCCGCACACCCCGGTGCTCGGCGCTGGCGGCATGAAGCCGTGGGGGCCGAAGGAGGCGAGCTTCAAACAGGAATTCGATCCCTACGGCCTGCTCGCCCAGGGCAAGCTCGACGACGCCGTCGCCGGCGATCTCCTCCTGTCGACCGCTCTGCCCAACAACGGCTGGTCCTATCGGTTGACCGGCTCTGACAGGTGACGGCCCTAGGCCGAGCCGGAGGCGAGGCCGCACGGCCCGCCACCGGAACTGTCCACGTATCCGGCCTTCAGCATCTGGATCAATCGGCACAGCGCCTCGTCGACACTCGCCACGGGGGCGGCCTCCAGCGCCGCCGCGGTGGCGACACCGGCGGGTGCGAGCAGGGCGGCGGCCGTCACGGCCAGGACGGCGATGGTCTTCTTCATGCGAACTCCTCCGGACGACGCTGACCGCGACGTTAGGCGCCGTCGCCGGCCGAAGGAACCCGCCAGTTCTGCGGGCTGGACTACTTGGCCAGCGGGGTCGCGGTGGTGACCGCCTCGGCCAGCGTGGTGAACGCCGCCTCGTTACCCGCGCCGGTGATCAGGACCCGCACGCCACCCAGGTCGGCGATCCAGGCCGCTTCCTCGGTGGGATCGGTGTAGAGCACCCACTTCTGCCCGGCGACGTCCTGGGTCCCGGTCGCGTAGCGCGAGCCGAGCACGTGCCTGGCCAGCGATTCCTCGGTGGCCGATGACTGCGAGTACCGCATGTAGGTGCCCTGCGGGGTGATGTAGCCGACCGTGCTGACCGGCCCGCCGCCCGCGGCGACGACCGTGTCGCGGCTGCCCGAGTTCGAGACCCAGCCCTGCGGCAGCTCCGGCTTGCGGATCGGGAACGGCAGCGACTTCGCGTCGGACTTCAGGGCGGCGTCGGCGTCGAAATGCGGGATCTGCCCCTGGGTCGGACCATTGGTCGCCACCGTGCACTGGCTCGCCGCGCCCGCCAGCACCACCGCGATCAGCACCAACGGGATCAGCGACCAGAACAGGTCGCGGTAGTCGTTGAAGATCCGGTGTTTCTGCTGGGCCACGGCTACCAGTATCCACTCGGGCCGGACCGGGGCGTCCACGGGGCATCGCAGGAGTCGTGCACGACCGTGCCGATTCGTAATGCGACAATTGCCCCCGTACACCAACGCCAAGGAGGCACTCCGCAATGACGGCATCATCGCCCGCCCCCAGCCGCCGCGAGGCACCCGACCGTAACCTCGCGCTGGAACTGGTGCGTGTCACCGAGGCAGGAGCGATGGCAGCGGGCCGTTGGGTCGGCCGTGGTGACAAGGAAGGCGGGGACGGCGCCGCCGTCGACGCCATGCGTCAGCTCGTCAGCTCCGTGTCCATGCGCGGCGTCGTCGTCATCGGCGAGGGCGAGAAGGACGAAGCGCCGATGCTCTACAACGGCGAGGCGGTCGGTGACGGCACCGGTCCCGAGGTCGACTTCGCGGTCGACCCGATCGACGGCACCACGCTGATGTCGAAGGGCTCCCCCGGCGCCATCTCGGTGCTCGCGGTCGCCGAGCGCGGCGCGATGTTCGATCCCTCGGCCGTGTTCTACATGCACAAGATCGCCGTCGGCCCCGACGCCGCCGGTTCGATCGACATCACCGCCCCGATCGGCGAGAACATCCGCCGCGTCGCCAAGGCCAAGCAGTCCTCGGTGTCCGACCTCACGGTCTGTATCCTAGACCGCCCCCGCCACGCCGACATCATCCAGCAGACCCGCGACGCGGGCGCCCGCATCCGGCTCATCTCCGACGGCGACGTGGCAGGCGCCATCGCCGCCGCCCGCCCCGAGTCCGGCGTCGACATCCTGGTCGGCATCGGCGGCACCCCCGAGGGCATCATCGCCGCCGCCGCGCTGCGCTGCCTCGGCGGCGAGTTGCAGGGCATGCTCGCCCCCAAGGACGACGAGGAGCGCCAGAAGGCCATCGACGCAGGCCACGACCTGGACCGCGTCCTGTCCACCACCGACCTCGTCGCCGGCGAGAACGTCTTCTTCTGCGCCACCGGCGTCACCGACGGTGACCTGCTGCGCGGCGTCCGCTACTTCGGCGGCGGCGCCTCCACCCAGTCCATCGTGATGCGCTCCAAGTCCGGCACCGTCCGCATGATCGACGCCTACCACCGCCTCACCAAGCTCCGCGAGTACTCCTCGGTGGACTTCGACGGCGACGATTCCGCCAACCCGCCCCTCCCCTGACGCCCCGGGCCGCGCACCCCTTCGGTGCGCGGCCTTCCGCGTTGCCGACCACCTAGCGCTTCGCTAACGTGGCTCGCACAGCGTCCGGAACGGGAGGAAATGGCTGGCGAACATCTGCGAAAGAAGCTTCTTCTTCACCGCGAGAAGGAGAAGTTGAGGCAGTTGACCGACGACCTACATGGCATTCTTGTCAATGGTCACCGGGCGCGAGAATCCTTCTCTCCCGCTGCCCAGAATGCTCTCCGTGAGTTCAACCGGTCGTCACATGCTCCGGATCTCACTATCGCGGATTCAGCGGATGAGCATGAAGTCACGGACTGGTACCGAACATTGTTCGCCAGTGCGGGAATCAGAAGCAACTTCTGGTGTTCGACTGCAATGGAGAATTTTCCATTCATCGAATGTCTGATCACTGGCGATGCGTGGATCGAGTCGCTCCGAAAGCATTTCGGCGACTACCTGGACCTTGTTGCCTATGACGAAGGATCCGTCGCCGCAACCTTCGAAGATGAGTATCGAATTCTCGGTTTCTACAAGACACTCTCACCTTAACCAGTGGTATGACACCAAACTGGAGAGTGAACCACATCGAGGAGAGCTGCATTTCGGGGCACGGAAACATCCGCGATAAAAGTGGGGATGCATCTCTACACCTGGCCGATACATCCGAACGGCGGACCACATGAATCACTCAGCTGAATTGCTGGGCACACCAGGCGACTACTCCCTGATCAAATGGGAGGGCGCCGATTCCCCGGGCTGCTCATCCAGGGGGACACGCTGAGCATTCTCGTATCGGATCTTCGCGAGGTCCGGGACCTGTTGAATGCGCGCGATGTCGACGAGGCGCTGCTTGCGACGGACGAGCTGCTGAACCGTATGACCAGCATTCAGAAGGCATATGAGGTAATGATGTCAAGCGCTCGCGTCAAGCTCCCCTATGCGGCCGACGGCTAGGTGTCCGATGCTGGTCACTGCTGTCACCGACCTGGTTCCGGGAGTCCGTGGGATTGTCCGATCGGCCACGGGAGAATGGCCCGTGGTTTGGCGTGGGCGCAGCATCGTCAGAAGTGGACAATCCTGTGACGTCGAGCTCGAGGTCGATGACGATTCCCCTGAGCTGCATATCGTCCAGGACGGCAGCCCCTCTGGCGACGCACCTCCGAAAGGGCATATCAGTAGTCGAGGGTCGCCTGATCGTCTGCGGCATGCTCTTGGTATTCGACGACGGGGCCGCGGCTCTGGACCTCGAACCCGGAATTGTGCTCCTGGACTCAAGATTCCCTGCGCCAGATAGGGATTCAGCACGAAGAGCGTTCATCTCCCCTGCTCAGATCCAGATTTTCCCAACCAACATCTGACAGAGCCAGATCATGGCGAGCGACCGCGGGCCAGAGTCATATGACTGGAGCATCCTTGAGTAAGAATGAAACTTCGAATGAGTTGGCGCGCACCAGAGTCAGCCCGACCGCCGAGCCGACCGCCACACTAGGCTTGCTCGTTGTCCATCCCTCTGTTGCATATGAAGCCTACTCCCAAAGACTCAGGGGGCTGATTGGCAAGGCTGTAGAAATTTCTGTTAGCGCAGACTTCGAGGCGGAAGAGGAGGTATCAACTTCCCTCTTGCCTGAATGGTTTCAAGATTTATCGGACACGCCTAGCCGGTCTGGGGCAAACAGCTATGCAGAAGTGGGAAAGGGTGATCCCTGGGACAAGGAAGAATGGATCTATTGCTTCGACTCCGACCTTCGCGCATGGATCTGGTGGGACCTCACTCGTTTTCCAGGTGGAGCGGCCGTATGGATCGACACCCAGGGCGAGGGACACATTCCCCATGAAGAGTTGGTGTGGGCACTATACGTCGCAGGTGCATCGCTGGTCGAACCGCTACGGACGGAGGCGGCAAGCGCGTGGAAGGCTTCGAGCGACTTGGAACAGTGAGGCGGGCGAGTACTCGCTCATGGATGGAGGTGCCGCAATCGATGGATCGACAGCGGTTGGAAGATCTTGTTGAGGCTGCGGTGGCGCGAGGTATCGCCGACCAGTCGCTGATCCCAAAGATTCGAAATGCGACTACGATACGTGCAGGAAGAACATTCGTCGACAGCTTGCTCAGGACTTACCGCCGTCGACTCCGGTACACCGGAGGTGACATGTCACTACTTGCGATGACGCAAGACCTGGTCGATTTCCTCGACACCTGCGAACGCGAACATCTGAGCATGATCTCCATCTCCGGTCCCGGCCGCTATTGCACCTTCTTGCTCGCAGACCTCGAGACCTCCGAGATCCTGCATTGGATGCGAATGTTCGGTCGGCAGGACGCCAAGCGAAACATTGGATAACGCTGACGATATGACCCCACCAGATGCTAATGTTCATAAACTTCCAGCACCACCAAACCCTGGACAGCTTCAGATACGAGAACATTGGTGACATCGGGAGAATTTGACCAACCCAATCATGCCCAGTTGATCGAGTCTTTCGGTGCTGACGTGACGACTTCAACAGATGAAGCGACCGAGGTGCGGATACCCCTCGATAATGGCGAATCGGTAGTATTGCAGTACAATCCACTCTATCGCGATGCACGCATACGCTGGATTCGAGACGGGGCGTGCATTTTCGACATAAGCCGCGAGTCGGTGCAAGCGATAGTCGCGGATGAACGTGGCTTTATTTCGATACACACCGGTGGCCATGGACTAGTCGGTGAGCTGACGCTGGGGTTGTATCCCGTGCGAATCGTTGATTCATTGCTGATAGACCGACAGAACTGAATCGCCTTAGAGTTCCTTCTATAAGCTGAAACGATATGGACCCATCAGGCCAGTCGGCGTTCGGCCGACAGATTTCAAGATGCCGCGTTGGGCCAAGACTTTCAGATCTCGTTGTGCCTGCTGGATGCTCAGCCCTTCACTGGCTCCATATCGTGACCGGCGAACCCGCCCGGCCATCGCCACGTCCTGGAGAGCGGAGTTGATCTGGTCATCGGGTCCCGGTCTCTGGCGCGTACTCCAAACGATCGACCGGGTGGCAGACCGGCGATGGCATGCAGGACCACGATCGACCCGCCCGAGGTGCAGGAATCCTGTTTGCGCCTGGTGCATCTACCGTCCGGATTTGACATCATGGCGGTATGAAGCGTGAGGAGCTGATCCCCCTCCTTCCGGCGATACGCGAGCTGTGTGCCGAGTACGGCGTCACAGAGCTCGCGGTCTTCGGCTCGGTCGCTCGTGGTGACGACACCGAGTCGAGTGACGTCGACCTGCTCTACGTTCGCGGTCCTCATGCGGTGCGTGGTCTGGCGTTCTTCGAGCTCGCCGATCGGTTGACCGAACTGCTGGGGACACCCGTCGACCTGGTACCGAAAGCCGGCCTCAACAGAGTGATCCGTGAGCGCGTCCTGGCCGAAGCCCGGGTGCTGTATGCCGCCGCGTGATCGCCGCAGCAACGCCTTATTCCTCGCTGACATCGTTATCGCCTCCCGAACTGTGCTCCGCTGGATCGACGGAAGGGATGGCGACTGGGCAACGGACGAGATCCTCCAAAACGCTGTGCTTCGCCAGCTCCTCGTCATCGGGGAGGCAGCTTCGTGTGTCACCGACGACGTCAGAGAAAAACTGTCCGAGCTTCCGTGGCGTCAGATCAGGGGCTTTCGCAACCACGCAGTGCACGCCTACTTCAGTCTCGACTGGGAGATCGTCCGCGAAGTGGCCGAGGTTGATCTCCCTTCCGTCGAGCGGGCCGTGTATCGCTTGATCACGACCGAGTACCCCGAGGTGGCGGCAGAGCTGTAGAGCCTGTCGCAGAAGCACGGAGGGTCCTCGTGGCGTATTGACGCAATCATTACGTCAATACGTCACGAGACCTGCTGTTCCTCCATCGCCCGGCGCGACTCCTCGTGCAGGATCTCCAGAAGCTCCTGCTCCAGAGCCGCGAATTCAGGGCTCGTGATGATCGACAAATCTCGCGGGCGCGGTAGGTCGATGGTCAGATCGTGGCGGACGACCGCGGGTCGGGCGGAGAGGACGAGGACTCGGTCCGAGAGATAAACGGCCTCGCGGATGTCGTGGGTGATCATGAGGACGGTCCAGCGGTACCGCTGCCACACCTCTTGCAACCAGGTTTGCATTTCGGTGCGGGTGAGAGAGTCGAGGGCGCCGAAGGGTTCGTCGAGGAGGAGGAGTTCGCGGTCCTGGACGACGGTGCGCAGGAGGGCGGCGCGTTGGCGCATGCCGCCGGAGAGGTGGGCGGGGCGGGCGTGCTCGAAGCCGGCGAGGCCGAAGACGGGGAACAGTTCGCCGGCGCGGCGGCGGGCCTCGGCGCGGGGGACGCCCTGGACCTGGAGGCCGAGGATGGTGTTGTCGAGGATGGTGCGCCAGGGGAACAGCAGGTCGCGCTGGGGCATGTAGGCGCAGTGCGCGGCGGGGGCCGTGCCGCGGAATTCGGCGGTGCCGGAGTCGGGGGTTTCCAGGCCGGCGAGCATGTTGAAGACGGTGCTCTTGCCGCAGCCGCTGGGGCCGATCACGCTGACGAACTCGCCGGGGCGGACGGTGAACGAGACCCCGCCGAGCACGTCCAGGTCCGGGGTGCGGCGGCCCCGGCGGGGGTACGACTTGCGCAGCTGGTCGACGACCAGGCGGTCCTCAGGCACGGCCGCTCCTCCCCTCGGCGAGCGCCCACGGCGCGACGAGACGTTCGACCACGAAGGTGGCCAGGTACAGCGTGATGCTCAGCAGGGCGGTCACGAGCACCGCGGCCAGGACGAGGTCGGTGCGGAAGGAGTTCTTCTGCAGGCTCATGTAGATGCCCAAACCCTTACTCGCGCCCACGTATTCGGCGAACACCGCGCCGACCACCGCGTAGGTGATGCCGATGCGCAGGGCCGTGAAGAACCGCGGCACCGCCGACGGCAGGCGCACGTACCGGAACTCCTGCGTGCGGGACGCGCCCATGCTGCGCAGCAGCGCGCCGGCTTCCCGGTCGGCCGCCGCGAAGCCCTCGATGAGGCCGATCACCATCGGGAAGAAGGTCACCAGGGAGACCACCAGGATCTTGGGCAGCAGCCCGAAGCCGAACCAGATGATCATCAGCGGCGCGATCGCCACGATCGGCAGGGTCTGTGAGGCGACGAACAACGGGACGAACGCGCGACGCAACCACGGGGAGAAGTCGACGACGATCGCCAGCAACCAGGCCAGGGTCAGCGAGACGGCGAACCCGAGCAGCGTCACCTGCAGGGTGGCGGCGGCGTGCGCGCCGATCTCCTCGCGATGCGCCCACCCTTGCCGCAGCACCCGCAGCGGCGACGGCAGCACCTGTGGACGGATGCCGCTGACGGTGACATAGACCTGCCAGACCACGACCAGAGCGGCCACCGTCACCGCGGCGGGCAGCACCCACCGGAGGCGCGAACCCACCTCACGGGTTGGTGAGGTACTCATTGGTGAAGTAGGTCGACCAGTCCGGTTCGGCGGACAGGGCGGCGCCGTCGGGCCCGCTGAGCAGGCCACCGCGGAACAGGAAGCCGGAGTTGGCCGCCCACTGCTCGCGGGTCTGGCCGCCGACGCGGCCGTCGGGGCCCTTCATGAACTGTTCGGCCAGCATGCGCTGGCTCTCGAAGACCAGCTTCTCGTCGTTGAAGGCGCCGGGGTTGGCGGCGAGGAGATCGCGGGCCGCCGCGTCCGGGTCGTCGGCGGCGACCTGGTAGCCGCGCTGCAGTGCCTGCACGAACTTGCGGGCTCGGTCGGGGTTCGCGGTGAGCCAGTCCTCGTTGGCGTTGATCAGGATGGCGTAGGCGTCGGGGAAGCCGAAATCGGTGTAGCGGAAGTACTTCATGGGCGTGCCGTGGTGTTCGGCTTCGATGCCCTCCCACGCCAGGTAGGAGACGGTGAAGTCGGCCTTGCCCGAGTAGACCGCCTCGTATGCCGACGAGCCGAGGGTCACGGAGGTGAAATCGCCGGTGCCACCGGCATTCCGGATCACCTGCTGCAAGGCTTCCTTCTCACCCGGGTCGCCGAATCCGGCGTAGGTCTTGCCGTCCAGGTCCTTCGGGCTCGCGAGGTCGGCCCGGTCGGCGCGCACGCCGATCCCGGTTGCCCAGTGCTGCAGCGGCGCGAGCACCGACTTGGTGTGCGCGCCCGCGGCGCGGGCGAAGGTCGCCGAATTGTGGGTGCTGATACCGAATTCCGCGTTCCCGGCGTCGATCACCGTGTCGACCGAGGTGTTGTTGTACGGCAGGATCTCCACGTCAAGGCCCGCGTCGGCGAAGAAGCCCTGCTGCATCGCGACGTAGAGGCCGGTGTGGTTGGTGTTCGGTGTCCAGTCCAGCGCGAAGCGGATCTTGTCGCCCGAGTCGCCGCCCGACGCGCAGGCGGTGAGCGCCGACAGCAGGGCGACCGAGGTGACGACAACCGCGAGCGCGCGGCGCAGACGGCCGCTCATGCCGCGGGCCAAGGCTGCGGGTGCAGGGCGGTGTCCCAGAACAGCAACTCGTAGCGCGTCGCCAGCGTGAACGCGCTCGACATCGCCGCGCGCTCGGCCTCGGTCGCCGCGTCAGCGGCCTGGTCGACCAGGGTCCGCGCGGTGGCGGCGGTCTGCTGGAAGTCCTCGGCGCCGTAGGTGGTGACCCAGCGCGCGTACGGATGGTCCGGGTCGGCGGCCACGACCTGCTCAGCGCTCGCGGCCAGGTCGCGGCCCACTTCGGCGTAGATCCAGAAGCACGGCAGGACCGCGGCGGCGGCCACGGCGTACGACTCGGTCGCGGCGGCGGCGATCAGGTACGAGACGTACGCCAGGCAGGTCTGCGAATGCTCCGGGGCGGCGGTGCGCGGCGGCAGCGCGCCACTGGCCAGCAGCTCGGCGTGCATCGCGGACTCGACGGCGGCCGCGTTGGCGGCGGAGTTCGCCCAGAACGCCGCGGTCTGCGGATCGGGCGACTTCGAGGCCAGGATGGCCAGGGCCTTCGCGTAGCCGGTCAGGTACAGCGAGTCCTGCTCGATGTAGGTGGCGAACACCTCGGGCGGCAGTGTGCCGTCACCGAGCCGTCGCAGGAATTCGAGGTCGTCGATCGCGACCCGCAGGACCTTCGTCTGGTCCCAGAGCTGGTCGGTGAACCGACCCGTCGTGGTGGTGTGCGCGCTCAACGCCGTGACATCCCTTCGTCAGCATTACCTGAGCAGGTTCCGCGGGTGTGTTCTCAGCTCCGCGTCGGCGGAGCACCCCGTGTCCGTGACCGACCATAGCAGTGCCGATCCGGACGAAGGGGACACCGTCCTATTCCCCACCGGGGTGTGGGATTTTCCGCTGGCGGCGCGACCCCATTCGCCGCGATCTCGTCCTAGGGTCGAGGCATGGCTGATGACGACGTGCAGTACCGCATCGAGCACGACACGATGGGTGAGGTTCGGGTTCCGGTCGACGCGTTGTGGCGCGCGCAGACGCAGCGGGCAGTGGAGAACTTCCCGATCAGCGGGCGCGGGCTGGAGCGCGCCCAGATCCGGGCGCTCGGCTTGCTGAAGGCCGCGTGCGCCCAGGTCAACAAGGACCTGGGCCTGCTCGATCCCGGCAAGGCCGACGCGATCATCGCGGCGGCGAACGAGATCGCCGCCGGGCTGCACGACGATCAGTTCCCGATCGACGTGTTCCAGACCGGCTCGGGCACCAGTTCGAACATGAACGCCAACGAGGTGATCGCCTCGATCGCGGCACGCGACGGCGTGACCGTGCACCCCAACGACGACGTGAACATGTCGCAGTCGTCGAACGACACCTTCCCCACCGCGACGCACCTGGCCGCCACCGAGGCCGTGGTCACCGATCTCGTTCCCGCGCTGGAACATCTGCGGCTGGCGCTGCTGGACAAGTCGCAGCAGTGGCGCACCGTCGTGAAGTCCGGCCGCACGCACCTGATGGACGCGGTACCGGTGACCCTCGGCCAGGAGTTCGGCGGCTACACCCGCCAGATCGCCGCGGGTATGGAGCGGGCGCTGGCAACCCTGCCGCGGCTCGGCGAGCTGCCGATCGGCGGCACCGCGGTCGGCACCGGACTCAACGCGCCAGCGGGATTCGGCGCCAAGGTCGTCGAGGAACTGGTGCGCGCCACCGGAATCGACGCGCTGCGCGAGGCCAGCGACCACTTCGAAGCGCAGGCCGCGCGCGACGGTCTGGTCGAGGCCTCCGGCGCGCTGCGCACCATCGCGGTGAGCCTGACCAAGATCGCCAACGACATCCGCTGGATGGGGTCGGGCCCGCTCACCGGCCTCGGCGAACTGCAGCTGCCGGATCTGCAGCCGGGTAGCTCGATCATGCCGGGCAAGGTGAATCCGGTTCTGCCCGAAGCGGTGACGCAGGTGGCGGTGCAGGTGGTCGGCAACGATGCCGCGATCGCGTTCGGCGGTGCGAGTGGCGCGTTCGAGCTCAACGTCTACATTCCCGTGATGGCGCGCAACCTGCTCGAGTCGATTCGGTTGCTGGCCAATGTGTCCCGGCTCTTCGCCGACAAGTGCGTCACCGGGCTGGTCGCCAACGAGGAGCATCTGCGCACCCTCGCCGAGTCCTCGCCGTCGATCGTCACCCCCCTCAACTCGGCCATCGGCTACGAGGAGGCGGCCGCGGTCGCCAAGCAGGCGCTGCGGGAGAAGAAGACGATCCGCCAGACCGTGATCGACCGCGGGCTCACCCCGGACAAGCTCTCCGTCGAGGAACTCGATCAGAAGCTCGACGTGCTCGCGATGGCCAACGTCGATCGCGAATCCTGACAAACGCCGAACGGCCGTCACCTCGCGGGAGGTGACGGCCGTTCGCGCGGGACTCAGGCCAGGTGCGCCAGTTCGGCGCGCGCCTTCTCGCCCTCTTCGCTGAAATCGGTGCGGGTGAAGATGTTCCAGCGCTGCAGCAGCGGCTTGAACACCAGCTCACCTTCGCGTGCGGGGTCGTAGATGCCCGCCTCGGCCAGTGCCTCGTCGCTGGAACCGCCGCCGGGCAGCTCGACCTGCGGGACACGGAAAGCGGCGACCTGATCGGCGATGGCGCGGACGCCCTGGTCGGGCACCAGCTCGAGGGCGGCCTCGACCAGCACAGCGAAGAACTCGGCCTGCAGCTCGTCGTCGGCGGCCAGCTTCTCCGCGATCGCGGTGACGACCGGGTTCTCGCCGAGCGCGGCGGTGTTGCGGTGGCGGATGGCGGCGGCCAGCTCCTCGAAGGCGCAGGTGGCCAGGACGTCGATCAGGTGCAGCGAGGGCCGGTTGAAACCGGCGGTCATGTGGGCCATGCGGGCCCGCTCGAGCGCGACCGGGTCGACCGCGCGAGTCACCATGAGGTAGTTGCGGATCATGATCTCGTGGCGGTTCTCCTCCGCCGTCCACCGGCCGACCCAGCGCCACCACGGACCGGTGCGCAGATGCTTGCCGAGTTCCCGATGGTAGGACGGCAGGTTGTCGGCGACCAGCACGCTCACGGTGAGCGCGAGCTTGGCGGTCTCGCTCAGCTCGGACTGTTCCGGGGTCCAGTCGGCGCCGCCGAGGAAGGCGAAGTTGCGGCCGTCGGACCACGGCACGAAATCGTGCGGCTGCCAGCCCTCGGCGGCCTCGATGTGCCTGGCCAGGTTGGTTTCCACCACGTCCGCGAGCGAATCCAGCAACTCGCGGTCGGTCAAAGTTTTCTGCACGAGGACAACCTAGTCCCTCGACCGCCGGCGCGGGGACCTTCGGGTCCCCACGCCGGGCACGTCGTCGAACTACTTCGGGGTGACGGTCGTCTGGCCGTTGACCCAGGTGATGGTGCCGCCGGTGAAGTCGCTCTGCTTACCGCCGGGGATGTCCTTCTCGTCGCTGGTGGGGTAGCCGAGGGTGCCGTTGGCGCCGCCGTTCTCCTCCCACGCCTCGCGGATGTCGCCCCAGACGATGTGGGCGCCCGAATCGCTGCTCCAGTAGATGGTGCCGCCCTCGAAGTCCTGGTACTGGCCGCCGTTGGGGCCGGACTCCTGCGCCTCCTCGGGGGCGCCCAGCGGGCTGGACGCGCCACCGGCGGCGACGTACTTCTTGTAGACCTCGCCGGAGACGGTGACCTCACCGTTGGGCGTGTTGATGGTGGTCGAGTCACCCGCGCCAGCGCCCGCGGTGCCGGACGGGGTGGCCGTGCCGGAGCCCTCCGCGCCGCCCGGCTCGGTGGTCTCGGTCGAGGAGCCGTCCGCGCCGCCGGGAGCGGTGGTGGTGGCGTCGGGCCCGCTCATGTTGGAGGTGACGCTGGCGATGGTGTCTTTGGCCTTGTCCTGATCCTCGTCGCTGCAGCCCGCGGCGAGCAGCAGTGCGGCGGCGGCGAACACGGCGGCGCCTCCGGCGGCAGTACGTCGAGCGAAGTGGTTCATATCCATCCTCTCGCGAGTAGCCCCCCGGGGCACACCCCGGAATGGAGCCTGGCCGACATCCGCAACGGCCCGGCGGAACGTTGTTCGCCGAGCCGTTGCTGGATTGGTGTCGCCGCGGATAATACCCACAGTTCACGGTAATCAAACGGATTACGGGCCGCGACGCGACCCGATTGCCGTGATTACGCGTTCGGTCCGTACTCCTCGAGCATCTCGGTCACCAGCGCCGCGATCGGCGAGCGCTCGGAACGGGTGAGCGTGATGTGCGCGAACAGCGGGTGACCCTTGAGCTTCTCGATCACCGCGGCCACGCCGTCGTGCCTGCCGACCCGCAGATTGTCGCGCTGGGCGACATCGTGGGTGAGTACCACGCGCGATCCGGTGCCGAGCCGGCTCAGCACCGTGAGCAGCACATTGCGTTCGAGCGACTGCGCCTCGTCGACGATCACGAACGAATCGTGCAGCGAGCGACCGCGGATGTGGGTCAGCGGCAGCACTTCGAGCATGTCGCGGCTGAGCACCTCCTCCATCACCTCGCGGCTGGCCAGCCCGTCGAGCGTGTCGAAGACGGCCTGCGCCCACGGGCCCATCTTCTCGCTCTCCGAACCCGGGAGGTAACCCAGTTCCTGGCCGCCCACCGCGTACAGCGGCCGGAACACGACCACCTTGCGCTGGGTCCGCCGCTCCAGCACGGCCTCCAGTCCGGCGGTCAGCGCGAGCGCCGACTTGCCGGTACCGGCGCGACCGCCCATCGAGACGATGCCGATGCTCTCGTCGAGCAGCAGATCGAGCGCGATGCGCTGCTCGGCCGAGCGGCCGTGCAGGCCGAAGGCCTCCCGCTCCCGCACCAGCTGGACCCGCTTGTCCGGGGTGACCCGGCCCAGCGCGCTCGAGCTGCTGCCGAGCAGCCGGATGCCGGTGTGGCAGGGCAGTTCCCGCGCCTCGTCCAGGTCGATCACCGAATCGGTGTAGAGCTGGTCGATCTGGGCGCTCGCGACATCGAGTTCGACCATGCCGCTCCAGCCGGAGGTCACCACGTCCTGGGCGTGGTACTCGTCGGCGGCCAGGCCGACCGCGCTCGCCTTGACCCGCAGCGGGATGTCCTTGGACACCAGCACCACCTCCTCGCCCTCGGCCGAGAAGTTCAGCGCACAGGCGAGGATGCGGGAATCGTTGGTCTCCGAACGGAATCCGGCGGGCAACACCGACGGATCGGTGTGGTTGAGCTCCACCTGCAAGGTGCCGCCCTCGGTGCCGATCGGCAGCGCCTGATCGAGCCTGCCGTGCTTGACACGCAGGTCGTCGAGCATGCGCAGGGCTTCCCTGGCGAACCAGCCGAGTTCGTGGTGGTGCCGTTTGGCCTCCAGCTCGCTGATGACGACCAGCGGCAGTACCACCTTGTGTTCGCCGAACCTGGTGACAGCCCAGGGATCCGAGAGCAGGACCGAGGTGTCGACGATGAAAGTCTTGCGACCGGAACGCGAGGGGCTTGCCCCCTTCTTCGAGGCCGAGGCCGTGTGCATCGCGGGGGCGGAAACGGAGCGTGCAGCAGTCACGGTGGGCTCCTTATGTGTTCGCACGGCACCCGCGCGAACGATCTCGCTGGACCGGTCCGTCCTGTAGGTGGCTGGTCAGCCACCTCTAGGGCCGGGTGCCGGCCCTCTCGCACTGAGTAGCTCAGTCACGGTCAGGACCTCCCGTACGAGTCACACCGACGCGACCCGCATCACCGACGCTACCGGTCGACACCCCGTGCGCGCTGCCGGACAGCCGGACGTGTCCGTGAATTTGTCGTTAACCGGCGCCGTCGCCCCGGATCCGGCGCGATGTCACCGGCGAGCGCTAGAGTCGGACCATGACGCAGGAGCAGGATCTGGAGAAACTGTCGTCGAAGGAACTGCACGACCGGGCGGTGAAGACGGCCGTTCGGCACGGTGACGTGCGCTTCCTGTGGGAGCTGCTCAAATCGATCCCGGCCGCCCAGGCCGAGGCGGGCGACCTCGGCGAGAGCGAGGCCGACATCAGGTACGTGCTGCCGATGATCGACGACTACTTCCACGCGGGCGACGGCAAACTCGCCGACGTCCTACGGCCGACCTATCTGGAGTACCTGAACAAGCACAGGTAGGTCAGCGGCGCAGGACCGCGCGGGCGGCGCCGACGACGGTGCCGCGCAGCACGTTGCCCATGCTGAACCGGTCGTCCCACAGCACGATTCGGCCCGCGCGCAGTTCGAAGGTGCCGGTGACCCAGAACGAGATCGTCACCGGTCCGAGACGCAGGTGATCGGTGCGGTCGGTGAGCACGATGTCACCGTCGCCGGCGATGTGGTGCATGTCGGCGGAGAAGGCGAGCTGCGGCCGGTTCAGGCCGCGCAGCAGGCCGGCGACGCGGTCCTTGCCGCGCACGCTCGGCAGGCCTGCGTTCTTCCAGACGATCTCCGGGTCGAGCAGCTCCAGCGCCTCGTCGACGGCGCCGACCTCCATGGCGGCGAAGAACTCGCGGACGACGGTGACGGCGTTCTCCGGCAGCTCCGGCTGGTCGTTCATGCTGCGAGCCTAGGGCGTTCGCGGGCTAGAGACCAGACCCCGCCGCTCGATCAGCACGGCCAGTCCGTCGAGGATCCGCTCCACGCCGAAGTCGAACGCGTCGTTCGCCCCGCTGGTCGAGGCGGCCTCCTCGGCGAAGGCCGCGCTGACCGCGGGGAACCGGTCGCCCGCCGCGCTCATCATCGCGGTGAACTGCTCGACGACCTGGTCGTTCGCGCCGTCGCCCACCGAATCGACCTGCTGGGCGAGGCTGCGCGCGTGGCCGTTGAGCAGCACGATCGTGTCGAGCCGCTCGGGGCCGGTGAGGCCGGTGCCCGCGGTGGCGGCGAGCGCGGCCTCGGTCCAGCTCAGCTCGTTGGGGCCGATCGGGCGCAGGCCGAGGGTCAGTTCGATGGTCCACGGGTGGGTCCGGTAGCGCGCGAAGATGGCCTCGACCCAGGCCCGCAGGTCGGCCCGCCAGCCCTTGCCGCCGGGCTCGGGCGGCGTGCCCATCGCGGCGTCGAGCATGAGCGCGGTCAGTTGTTCCTTGCCGGGGACGTACCGGTACAGCGACATCTTGGTGAAGCCGAGGCCCTGGGCCAGGCGCTGCATCGACAGCCCCGCGAGCCCTTCGGCGTCGGCGAGCGCGATCGCGGACGCCACGATCCCGTCCAGGGTGAGGGCCGGTTTGGGGCCGCGGGTGGGGCGCTGGGCGGTCCCCCACAGCAGTTCGACGGTGGTCGGCATCGTCGGTCCTCTCGAAAAATCCCCGATTGACACTCGAACTGTGTCTACCATACTCTAATCCGTGTCCGTCGGATACAGATTCTATCGGACACAGATCATGAGGAGAAGATCATGCGCGTACTCATTTCCGGCGCGAGCATCGCGGGCCCGGCCCTGGCCTACTGGCTGCATCGGTACGGCTTCGAGGTCACCGTGGTCGAACGCGCGCCCGCGCTGCGGCCGGGCGGCCAGGCCGTCGACTTCAAGGGCCGCACGCATCTGACGGTGCTCGAGCGCATGGGCGTGCTCGACGCGGTCCGCACCCGGCGCACCGGCACCACCGACATGGTGTTCGTCGACGAGGCGGGCCGCGAGCTCGCGGTGATGTCGGGCGAATTCACCGGCGGTGACGTCGAGATCCTGCGCGGCGACCTCGCCGAGATCCTGTACGAGCGCACCGCGGGCTCCGTCGACTACGTCTTCGGCGACACCATCACTGCGCTCACCGACACCGGCGACGAGGTGCGCGTCGAGTTCGAGCACGGGCGGCCGCACACCTTCGATCTGGTACTCGGCGCGGACGGAATCCATTCGCGGGTCAGGAAACTCGCGTTCGGACCGGAAGCGGACTTCGTCCATCACCTCGGCCGCTACTACTGCGTGGCCGGTGCCAGCCGATGGACCGATACGAGCCTGCCGCGCGAACGCGCCCGCGGTTTCGCACACAACACCCCGGGCAAGCTCGCCGTCGACGGCGGGTCCAAGGCGCAGCAGATGTACATGTTCACCAGTCCCCCACTGGATTACGCGCGCGAGGACACCGCAGCGGCCCGCCGGATCATCGAGACCACCTTCGCCGACATGGGCTGGCACGCCCCGCGCATGCTCGCCGAACTGGCCGAATGCGACGACATCTACCTCGACTCGATCAGCCAGGTCCGGATGCGCGGCGAATACACCCGTGGCCGCGTCGCCCTGGTCGGCGACTCCGCCTACGGCAACACCCTGGCCGGCTTCGGCACCGGCCTCGCCGTCGTCGGCGCCTACGTCCTCGCGGGCGAACTGGCCACCGCCGCAGGCGATCACGTCACCGCCTTCGCCGCCTACGAGCGCATCATGCGCCGCTACGCCAAGATCGCGGGCAACTCCAACGCGGGCCCGTTCCTCGCCCCGAAGACCGCGCTCGGCATCCGGGCGCGCAACTGGTTCCTCGGCTCCCGCCTGTTCACCCTCATGCTGAAATACGGCGACAAGGCCGCCAACGACATCGACCTCGTCGACTACCCGTCATTGATCCACGCTTGACCTGGAGTGCACTCCAAGTCATACGCTTTTCGCATGAGCATTCGCCTCGGCTACCAGATGCCCAACTTCAGTAACACGGACTCGGTGCGTGAGCTGTTTCCCACGGTGATCGCGCAGGCCAGAGCCGCGGAGGCGGCGGGATTCGACGCCGCCTTCGTGATGGATCACTTCTATCAGCTGCCGGGGATCGGGCAGCCGGACGAGCCGATGCTGGAGGCCTACACCGCGCTCGGCGGGCTGGCCACCGCGACCGAGCGAATCCAGTTGTCCGCCTTGGTCACCGGCAACACCTATCGCAATCCGGCGCTGCTGGCCAAGACCGTCACCACGCTCGACGTGGTCAGCGGTGGGCGGGCCGTGCTCGGCATCGGCGCGGGCTGGTTCGAGCTCGAACATCAGCAGTACGGGTTCGAGTTCGGCACCTTCACCGAGCGGTTCCAGCGGCTGGAAGAGGCGCTCGAGATCATCGCCCCGATGCTGCACGGACAGCGTCCCACCTTCGACGGCCGCTGGTACCACACCGAGAACGCGATGAACGAGCCGCGCGTGCGCGACGACCTGCCGATCATGCTCGGTGGCGGCGGGGAGAAGAAGACGTTCGGCCTGGCCGCCCGCTTCGGCGACCACCTCAACATCATCAGCAACGCCTCCGAACTGCCGCGCAAGATCGAGGCACTGCACCAGCGCTGCGCCGAAGTGGATCGCGACCCGGCCACCCTCGAGACCAGCTTCCTGGCCTTCGTCATCGCCGACGAGGACGGCGACCGCGCCCGAAAGCTGCAGTCCGACATGCTCGCCCGCGCGGGCATCGATCTGTCCACCCTCTCACCGGAGGAGATCCGCAACACCCCCGCCGACCGCCAGTTCGTCGGCACGCCCGACGAGGTCGCCGAGCAGATCCAGCAGCGCGTGCTCGACCACGGCATCGACGGCGTGATCGTCAACATGATCGCCAACGGCCACGAGCCCGGCGTCATCGAGGCCGCGGGCCGCGCACTGAAGCCCCTGGTCGGCTGACCTTTCCTTCTCGTTCCGAGGGCTGTCCACCCGCGGTACCGGCAGCCGGTATCGCGGGTTCCCGCTATGTTGGCTCCCTGGATCACACGACCCTTCGGTCCGTCGCCACAACGCGAGGGAACCGAAGAGGCGATTCGTGCGTCCAACCAACAGAACGAGAAAACGGGGAGGGTAGATGACCGGGATTCTCCAGGTCGACATCGATGTCCTGGGCAAGACCGTCCAGTTGCTGCGGGGAACGGAGCAGGTACTCACCGACGCCATGAACGCGATGTCCGAGAACGGGAATGCCGACATCGGTACCGCCAAGCTGAACGACGCCGCCGACAACTTTCAGAGCAAGTGGAAGTACGGCATCGAACGGATCTGTGAGTCCGCGACCGCTACCGCCGACGGAATCGCGCAGTGCCACACCGCCTACCAGCAGCTCGATACGGCGGTGGCGCAGGCACTCGCCCAGGCGGGCACGCAGACCGATCCACAGGCGGTCACTCCGGGGGCCTCGAATTGACCGAGAACCCCTACCCGAATCTCGGGTTCAACCCCGCCCCCGGGGACGCCACCGAAGTCGCCACCCTCAGCACGAAGGTCAAGACCGCGGCTGACGCCGTCACCGAGACCAACGCGCTGCTCACCAGCATTCGCAACAGCAACGAGGAAGTGTGGAAAGGCAAGGCGGGCGATGCCTTCCGCGCCGGCTTCGACGCCACCCTCGCCCAGGACCTCGGTCTCGCGCAATCCTCACTGCAGCAGGCCGACACCGCGATCGCGGCGTGGTATACCGCTCTCGTGGCTTTCCAGGACACCGCGAAAGGCCTGGAGACCGAGGCCGCCACCGCCAGGTCCAATCACGCCCAAGCGGTCACCGCGCTCCAGCAGGCCAAGGCCAATCCCGATTTGGGCCTGGCCAACAAGACCTTTTCCGACGTGTCCGAGCTGGCCGACGCCCAGTCCCGGCTGAACGCCGCCAATGCCCAGGTGACCTCGGCCTCGACCGCGGTCGACAACTGCCAGGCGGCGATCGACGCGATCATCGCCCGCGCGAAAGACCTCGAGATCGCGCACAATGCCAAGGCCGCCGCCACGGCGACCGAGCTGGAGTCCGCCGCGAACTTCGCGCCGAGCGAACCGGACAAGAGCTGGTGGGACAGGCTCACCGAGTGGATCGATGAGAACCGCGATGCGATTCACGAGGTGCTGTCGACCACCTCCGCGATCGGCGGCATCCTGGCACTGGTCACCCCGCCACCGATCAGCGCGATCGCGTTGGGCATCTCCCTGGCCGCCGGCGCGGGCGCGCTGGCCCTGACCGCCACCAACGACGAATTGCGCGACGACCTCGTCAACGGCAGCTGGACCGAGAAGCTCGGCGCCGGCGCGACCGTCGGCGGTGATCTGCTGAGCGTGGTGCCCGGCGCCTCGGGGGTGTTCAAGGCGGGCAAGGTGGCACTCATGGGCGGCGGCGCCGATGATCTCGGCAGATTCGGGATGATCGCGCAGACCTGGGGTGAAGCGGCGAACGACCCGGGTCTCGTGGCCCGGGTCCTCACCGACAGGAACGCATTCGGCGTCACCGACCAGCTCGCCTCCTCCGGCGCGACCACGGGTGTGCATTCGCTGCTGCAGCTCACCGGAGTCGAGGGCAAGCACTTCATGCAGGAGAGTCCGGCGACCGCGCTGGCGGTGCTGCAGCGGATGACCGGCGCCTCGTACAAGACGATCGATCTGTCCCAGGGAGTTGGAGATTGACAGCCCACACCACGCCTGGCGGGTCGACCACGTCGCTCTCGGTCGTCCTGCCGCGCGGCTACTACGAATTGCCGTTGGACACGATTCACGAAGCGGTCGAGTCGGCCGAGAGCATTGTCGAGTTCCTGCCGGCCGAGGTCGCCAACGTTTTTCCGGAAGTGGCAACGGCCATCGCCGACCTACTGACCGTCCTGCGCACCAACAACGCCCGCTATTGCGCGATTGGTCAGCACGCCGCCGCCGACGGCACACTGGTGACATCGTGGCTGACCATCTCGCTGCTGGATCGCGGCCGCGCCCAGAACCCGCGGATGACTGTCGCCGAACTGGCCGCGGAGAAGGCAGCCGACGGCCGCGGCGCGCATATCGAGCCGGTCGAACTCGGCGGGCGCACAGTCCTGTTCGTCGAGTCGATGACAACCTATGCCGTCGTTGACGATTCCGCGCAGGCGCAGCCTCCTGGTCGGGCCGTCCATCAGATCGAGGCGATCGTCGTCGCCGATGACGGTGCCCGCATCGCCGTCGCCGTGCTGTCGACCGCCGACGCGGAGTACGGAACCGATTTCGGGGCGATGATGGTGTTGCTCGCAGGCTCGATCACCTTCGACACCGTTGTCCATCAACAATTCACGCTCGCGCTGTGACCGGAACCGACGTTCGCGTGGCGCGGGCCTGGAGCACGCCGCGAACCCGCTCGACACTCCTCTGGACCACCGTGCGTGCGCTGGCCGTGCTCGGGCTCGGCGTGGGATGCGCGGTGGCGTTCGTCTACTTCGTCGACGTGTCGCAGACAGCGACCGGGCAGACGGCGCAGGATGCCGACCGGCTGGCGCTGCTGTGCTTCTTCGCGGTCTTGCCGCTCACCGTGACGGGAATCGTCATGACCCGAACCGCGATTCGGCGGTGGTTGTCGGCCCGGCATCGATGGCAGGTATGGCACATCGAGTCACTTCGAACCGGAATCCAGGAATGGGTCCACCTGATCGATGACCAGGGGACCATCGCAGGCACGGTGGTGCTGCGGAAGTGGACATCGCGCACGTTCAGCGGCGACGACAGGTTGGTGTGGTTCGCCGGGGTGCCGAACAAGGCGGGCCTCATCGCGAAACCGGGCGGAGCCGGCACCCAGCTGGCTTACCGTTCACTCTTCTACACGCCGCCGCGCTTCGGCACCTCGCTGTTCGTCAAGAGCGACCCTTCTGCTCCGTCTGCGCGGCCGCGCGACTCTTCTTCGGCGACAACCTCCGAACCTCCCTGTAAGCACGGCGGATTGGACGATTCCGCATTCCCTTCACCGCGCAAGCTTCGTCGAACACTGGCCTACGCGCTCGACATCGCCCTCCATCTGGCGATCGGTATCGGTGTCGTGTTCCTCAGCGACGAGGCGACGCGGCATGCCGCGACGCATCGGGAATGGAACAGTCCCCAGCTCGCGTGGTGGACGGTGATCGGATATTTCTTGCTCGCGTCGTTCATCGACCGGGCCGTCCTCCAATCCGTGACGAAAACAACGCTGGGCAAAGCCGTGTTCGGCCTGGTCGTCATCGACCGCGAGACGGGCCGCTATCCCCGCGCGCGCCGGCTGTTCGCGGCCTGGCTGATCGGGGTGATCATGCCGCTGCTGCTCCTCGGCGACAGTTCCGTGCCGGAACGCCCCGAGCGCTATCTGCTCCCGGCGGTGCGTCGCACCGATGCCCGACGGGTGCTCGGACAGCCCGCGTCATCGAGGCCGCGGGCCGCGCACTGAAGCCCCTGGTCGGCTAGCCCGCCGAGCCGGAATCGGCAGCCCCGCCACCGGCGGACAAGCCCATCGGGCTAGGTTGTACGCGCCCCCCGTAGCCGAATTCGGGGGCGCGTTCGACGTATTGGGGAGGGTTTCATGCGGGGGTTGTCGGCGGGTGTCGCCGGGGTCATGATCGCGATGGCGGTGGCGGGCTGTGTGCCGGACCGGAAGGTGCCGGTGCCCGCGCCGACGTCGACCGCGGCGCCGACCACCAGCTCGAGCGTGATCACGCTGGGGCCGGACACGAGCGAGGTGTTGCCGACCTGCGCCGAACTCGGCGCGCTGCCCGGCTTGCCGACGGGCGCGGCGGCGGTGCCTGCGCCCGAGACCAAGGACAACCCCGTGAAATGCGAATGGCGCGGCGGCGACACGGGTGCGCAGATCAGCGTGTGGGAGTACGCGAAGCCACCGCTCGCCAATGCCAGTTTCACCAACATGCTGATGCTGTGCCCCGGAGAGGAGTTCGACCCCGTCGGCGTCTCCGACCGGTCCGCCTGGTGCGCCCGCAAGATCGCCCCGGCCTGCAACCTGATCGCCATCCAGGGCATCTTCTACATCGACGTTGTCTGGACAGCCGCCGCGGGCACCGACGAATCCGCGTGTCGCAAGCACGCCGCGGCCCTGAGCGGTCAGGTGTCCGAACTGCTCGGCTGACCAGGCCGCGACAGGTGCCCGCGGGCCGAAAAGCCGCAGGTCCCGCCGACACTGGGTCGACGGGGCCTGCGGTGCGATTTCGGGCTCAGCCGAGCAGGCGCCAGTCCTCGAGGCCTTGGTAGAGCGGGACGCTCTGGGCCAGCTTGGCGACGCGGGCGCGCAGGGTCTCGGTGTCCGAGGTGCCTGCGAGGGCGGCGGCGATGATGTCGGCGACCTCGGTGAACTCGGCGTCGCCGAAGCCACGGGTGGCCAGCGCGGCGGTGCCGATGCGCAGGCCGGAGGTGACCATCGGGGGACGCGGATCGAACGGCACCGCGTTGCGGTTGACGGTGATACCTACCTCGTGCAGGAGGTCCTCGGCCTGCTGACCGTCGAGCTCGGAATTGCGCAGATCCACCAGGACCAGGTGCACGTCGGTGCCACCGGTCAGCACCGAAACGCCCTTGTCCTTCACATCGGCACCGGTCAAACGCTCAGCCAGGATCCGCGAACCCGACAGCGTGCGCACCTGACGGTCCTTGAACTCCTCGGTCGCGGCGATCTTGAACGCGGCAGCCTTGGCGGCGATCACATGCATCAACGGGCCACCCTGCTGACCGGGGAACACCGCCGAGTTCAGCTTCTTGGCGAACTCCTGCTTGGCCAGGATCAGGCCGGAGCGCGGACCACCGAGGGTCTTGTGCACCGTGGAAGACACCACGTCGGCATACGGCACCGGCGAGGGGTGCAGACCGGCGGCGACCAGACCGGCGAAGTGCGCCATGTCGACCCACAGGTAGGCGCCGACCTCGTCGGCGATCTCGCGGAACTTGGCGAAGTCCTGGTGGCGCGGGTAGGCCGACCAGCCGGCGACGATCACCTTCGGCTTGGCCTTCAGCGCGATGTCGCGCACCTCGTCCATGTCGATGCGGTGGTCTTCCTTCGACACACCGTAGGAGTGGACGTCGTAGAGCTTGCCCGAGAAGTTCAGGCGCATGCCGTGGGTGAGGTGACCGCCGTGCGCGAGGTCGAGGCCGAGCAGGGTCTCGCCCGGGTTCATCAGCGCCATCAGCACCGCGGCGTTGGCCTGCGCGCCGGAATGCGGCTGCACATTGGCGAATTCGGCGCCGAACAGCTCCTTGGCGCGGTCGCGGGCCAGGGTCTCCACCACGTCGACGGCCTCGCAGCCACCGTAGTAGCGACGGCCCGGGTAGCCCTCGGCGTACTTGTTGGTGAGCACGGAGCCCTGCGCCTGCAGGACCGCGCGCGGCACGAAGTTCTCCGAGGCGATCATCTCGAGGGTGTCGCGCTCGCGGGCGAGCTCGCCCGCCATCGCGGCGGCCAACTCGGGATCGAGCTCACCGAGAGACTGGGTATTCACCGAAGCGGTCGTCTGCGTCACGACCCTCAGTCTATGGGCCGCGCGCGAACGCCCGAGCAGGGGGATAGCGCAACCCGGCCGCCACCGCCACCCGGGAGACGCAGCTCACAGGCTCGCCGAGCCGGTCGGGCAGAGCCGGAACCCGTAACAGCGCCTGCGCGGGTGACCGATGACACAGGCATGAACTCCCTGCCCGTCACACCGGCCATCGCACCGTCCAACCCCATCGAGGCGCTGCTGCTCCAGCTCCAGTACATCGTCTGCTCGCTGTTCAACCCGGGCGGCTGCGCCATCATCATGTAGGTCACACCGGCATGCGCCGGATCGCCCCCGGCGTGAGCGGCTCGTCGAGCAGCCTGCCGAACCGCTCGACCCGGTCCTGCGGGTCGATCGCCTGGTCGAGCCAGCCGCCGAGCAGGCGGTAGCCCTCCACGTAGGTGCTGATGTAGGCCCGCCACAGCGGCGAGGACAGGAACCGCAGCGACTGGCGCGCCCGCTCCGGCGTGGCCAGGCTCCAGCGCTGCAGGAACGCGGCGACCTCGTCTTCGCCGCGATGCTGATCGTGCAGCAGCAGCGCCGCGTCCTGGCGCACGCTGAGCAGCTTCGCCGAGGCGGTCGAGAACCGTTCGGCTCGTTCGCCGTCGAAGCGCAGGCCGAGATCGGCGTAGATCTCCTGCGCCCACACACCCCAGCCCGGACCGATGATCGACTGCAGCGCCAGGTCGGCCAGGCCCTCGGCCATCAGGCACTGCGGGGTGTTGACCAGGAACAGCGTCTGCTCGTCCTCGCCCGCCGCGACCAGCCCGGCCTCCTTGCGGCAGTGCTCGGTGTGGTGGCCGGGGTAGGCCTCGTGCGCGATGAGCGCGGGCAGATGCCCCATGTGCTGCTTGAGGTCGGAGTTGATCGCGACCTTGGAGTGGTAGTTGCCCAGGTAGTAGTTGAAGCCGGACCAGGGCTTGTCACCGACCACCTCGTAGGTGACGGTCTCGATGTCGGGTAGCGGGTAGCGCGCCCGCACCCGCTCGCGCAGCGCGCTGGAGAACGCCTCGACGCACACCGCGAGCCGCTCCGGCGGGATCTCGTCACCGCGCCGGTAGGCGGCGGCCCGCTCGGCCAGTGGCCCGTCGCCGCCGAGCACCTCGTCCATCTGCCGGTGCGCCTCGCGGTAGTCGTCGGGGTCGCCGGGGGCGATGTCGACATCGAAGTAGGCGCGGACCTCGTCGACGAAACCGATGTCCTCACCCGCGAACTTGCGGGCCGAGCACTCCATCGCCACCAGGTGGGCGTCGAGGAACTCGGTGCGCCGCGCCGACAGCCCGGCGTCGGGCAGCTCGGCCCGCAGACCCGCCGCGCGCCGCGCCAGCTCGGGGGGCTCGGGGGCAGGCGCGTTCTCGCTGTCGCGGCGCAGCTGCGGGTCGCCGGTGTAGGCGTCGACGAAGCCCTCCTCGAGCCGGTCGAAAGCCAGTCCGAGCCGCAGGTATTCAGTGACAAGTGGATGAGACCCCATGCCGTCCGACCTTACGGGGTGAATCCGAAAAGCGGGCCCTACCTCGGCGTTGTGACTCGTTACCGACCGGTAGCCAAACCCCCTGTTGCGCGCGGATGGCCGGGACGGAGCACAATCGCGGCATGCGGTCAGAGTTATCCCGGATCTCACTGGACGGGCAGCCGAGCTGTGCGTGTGCGCCCGGACGGAGCGTCGGGTAAGTGGCACGGATGAGCGAGCCGAGCCCGTATGTGGAGTTCGACCGGAAGCAGTGGCGCACCCTGCGCAAGTCGACTCCCCTGGTCCTGACCGAGGAGGAACTCACCGGACTGCGCGGTCTCGGCGAGCAGATCGATCTCGAGGAAGTCGCCGAGGTCTACCTGCCGCTCGCCCGGCTCATCCACCTGCAGGTGGCCGCGCGGCAGCGGCTCTTCGCCGCCACCGCGACCTTCCTCGGGGAGAAGCACCCGGACAAGCAGGTGCCGTTCGTGATCGGCGTCGCGGGCAGCGTGGCGGTCGGCAAGTCGACCACCGCGCGCGTGCTGCAGGCGCTGCTGGCCCGCTGGGACCACCATCCGCGGGTCGACCTCGTGACCACCGACGGATTCCTCTACCCCACCGCCGAGCTCACCCGCCGCGGCATCATGCACCGCAAGGGTTTTCCGGAGAGCTACGACCGCCGCAAGCTGCTGCGCTTCGTCACCGAGGTGAAATCGGGCGCCGAAGAGGTGTGCGCGCCGGTGTATTCACACATCTCCTACGACATCGTGCCCGACGAGAAGCACTGCGTGCGCCAGCCCGACATCCTCATCGTCGAGGGTCTCAACGTGCTGCAGACCGGTCCGCGGCTGATGGTCTCGGACCTGTTCGACTTCTCCATCTACGTCGACGCCAGGATCGAGGACATCGAGAACTGGTATGTGCAGCGCTTTCTCGCGCTGCGCAAGACCGGCTTCGCCGATCCCGAGGCGCACTTCCACCACTACTCCGCGCTCAACGACGAGCAGGCCACGGCGGCCGCGCGCGACATCTGGAACTCCACCAACCGGCCCAACCTGGTGGAGAACATCCTGCCGACGCGCCCGCGCGCGACCCTGGTGCTGCGCAAGGACTCCGACCACACCATCAACCGGCTGCGCCTGCGCAAGCTCTAACCTGCGCGGGCCACCGGGGCGCCGAGGGAGACCACCTGGGTGGCCAATTCCGTTCGGGTGCCGTCCTTCTCGACGACGAGCACCCCGCGCGGAGTGTCGCGGGCGTCGGCCGGGTCGCCGGCGACGACCTGGACGACCGATTCCCGCACCCGGGGCAGCATGTCGACGACCGGCTGCTCAGCGACCGGCGCCCAGCCCTGCGCCGCCGACTGCAACCGGTCGACCGCGCTGGGCGCGCCGGGCTGATCGGCCCACTTCCTGGTGGTGACGGTGATGGTGCCGTCCGCGCCCCAGCGCGGGCTGTAGGCGACCGAGCATTCGCCCGGCAGCGCCGGCAGTTCGGTGACGGCGTTGGTGCGGACGTCGATCGTCGCGACATGACCGGTCCCGCAGGAGGCGCTGCGCGCGGTCGAGCCCGCGAGCACGAAGGTGTGCCCGTCGGGTCCGGCGGCCGCGGAGAGTTCGGCGCCGAGCCCGGGTACCCGGCCGAGCGGCAGGATGACGTCGTCGGCGATCGCGTAGAGGTGCGTCTTCTCCCACCACAGCCCCCGCGACTCGACCCTGGCCAGCAGCAGGTACTCGTCGGTGGCCGCGACCAGCCGGGCGCCGTCCCAGCCGCCGCCGGTGCGCGGCGTCGGCGACTCCGGCAGGTCGACATCGCGGCGCGGTTCCGCGGGTGTGGTGCCCGCCAAATCGATGGTCATGATCTGGCCCGGCTCGCGCCACCAGGCGACCACCGCGTCGCGCAGGGCCACCGCGTCGGTGCAGTCGCATTCGGTGCGCGTCACCGCGCCGTCGCTGACCCGCAGCGCCACCAGGGTCTTCGCATCGGTCTCGACCGCGAAGGCGTACCGGCCGTCGCGGGTGAAGTTCACCGCCGCCGAGGAGTAACCGAAACCGCCGGGCGCGCGGACGGTCTCGGTGCCGCGCACGACGGCCAGCTCACCGGCGGTGCGGTAGGCGAACACCGCGCCGGCGGCGTCCGGCTGCTCGGCCGGTGTCATCGCGGGCAGCGCGGTCGGGTCGGCACCACATCCCGCGGCCAGCAACACCGCTGCGAGCGCGGCGAACACCGCGCGCCTGCCCCGCCCCGGCTCGATCGCAACTCCCACAGCTCACCCCTGCACGTGTCGTCGGGCTCGTCTCGCGCAGCAGCCTACTGCGCGCCGGTCCGCGACCGCGGCGACTCACCTACAACTTCCAGGCCGCGTCCAACCTGGTGGCCACGTCGATGTTGCGGACCGCCGCGATCTCGGGCTTCCTGATCTCCTGGGCGATGTAGCGGGCGACGAAGCGGCGGATCTCGTGGTCGACGCTGGCCAGTACGCGCAGCAGCTGCCCGCGCTTGGTCGCGCTGGCGACGTTGACCCGCACGTCGCTCGGGCGCGGTTCGGCGATGTCGATGACCACGCGCAGCGGGTCGGCGGTGCGCGCGGTCAGGTGCAGGTGCACGGTGCCGTCCACCTGGAACCGCGACCGGTCCACCGCGAGGTCGACCACCAGATCGACGTGCAGCGGGATGGTGAGCTCGAAGGAGATGTAGGCGTCGACGAAACGCAGAATGCGCGGCTGCCCCAGCTCGACCTGCGCGGTCACCTTCGCCAGGCGGCCGGGGCCGACCCCGATCGGGCCGAAATCGAAAGCGGCGCCGGTGAGTTCACCGAAAGCCTCGGCGATCCGCTGCTCGGATACGGCGTATTCCAGGAAACGCCTGCCGAATTCCTCGTAGCTGATGTAAGAAGACTGATCGGGCTCCACTGCCCGCAGAGTACGCGAGCCCGGTGACATCACACGCCGAAACGGCGGTGCCGTGCGGCGTAGTCGCGCAGTGCGCGCAGGAAGTCGACGCGCCGGAACTCCGGCCAGTACGCCTCGGTGAACCAGATCTCGGAGTAGGCGCTCTGCCACAGCAGGAATCCCGAAAGCCGTTGCTCGCCAGAGGTTCTGATCACCAGGTCGGGGTCGGGCTGGCCCGAGGTGTAGAGGTGCTGACCGATCGCGTCGACGGTGATCGACTGCACCAGGTCCTCACCCGACTCGCCCGCGGCGATCTCCTGGCGCACCAGGGAACGCACCGCGTCGGTGATCTCCTGCCTGCCGCCGTAGCCGACCGCCACGTTCACGTGCACCCCGTCGCGGCCGCTGGTCCGCTCGGCCGCCGTGCGCAGCCGCTTGGCGATCAGCTCGGGGAAACCGGCCAGCGAGCCGACGATCCGCACGCTCCAGTTCTGCTCCGGCGCCGACAGTTCCTCCACCACATCGGTGATGACTTCGAACAGCGTCTCCAGCTCGTCGGGGTCGCGGCGCAGGTTCTCGGTGGAGAGCAGGTAGACGGTCACCATGTCGATGCCCGCGTCGGCGCACCAGCCGACCAGTTCGGCGATCTTCAGCGCGCCGACCCGGTGGCCGTGGCTGACGTCGGTGAAGCCGTTCTCGCGCGCCCAGCGGCGATTGCCGTCACACATCACCGCCACATGGCGGGGATGCTGCTTGTCGGCCAGCTGCTTGGACAGTCTGGCTTCGTAGATGCGATACGGCAGTCCACGCACCCGACCAAAGAACTCCACCCACGCACCCTAGCCTCCCCCGCCTCTCCGCGACTTGGCCGGTATTGAGTGGGTGGGAAGTTGCGCATCGGGCATCCGGTCAGGTGCGTCCCGGGCGGGAGGTGGATGGGGAGTTACCCATGTGCCCACGAGATCAGCGGGGCGCCCTGGTGTGGCTGTCGGCACGTTCCTGGTGGTGGCGGGGCGTTCTCACGTAAAGTAGGACCGCAACCTACGGTACCGTAGGTTTCAATCCTTGGAGGGTTTCGTGGAGGCTGTCACCGTGGGGATCGGCGAGGCTGTCGGCCTGGGGAAGCCGCGGTTTCGCGGGTGGATCCACACCTGGGCCGTCGGGGTCGCCGCCGTCGCGGTGGCGGTGCTCGTCGGCGTGGGGTTCTCGGAATCGGCGACGGCGGGCTGGTCGACGCTGGTGTACGGGGTGTCGGTGATCGCGCTGTTCGGGATCAGTGCCGTGTATCACCGGGTGACCTGGCGCAGCGTGCGCGCGCGGGTGCGGATGAAGCGGGCGGATCACTCGATGATCTTCCTGTTCATCGCGGGCAGCTACACGCCCTTCGCGCTGCTGGGGCTGCCCGGCCCGACCGGTCGCACGCTGCTGATCGTGGTGTGGGCCGGCGCGCTGGCCGGGGTGGCGCTGAAGATGCTGTGGCCGACCGCGCCGCGCTGGGTCGGCGTCCCGCTCTATCTGCTGCTCGGCTGGGCGATCGTGCCCGTCGCGCCGGAACTGCTGCGCAATGTCGGGGTGTGGCCGCTGGTCCTGCTCGCGGTGGGTGGTGTCATCTACAGCGTCGGCGCGATTCTCTACGCGACGAAGTGGCCCAATCCGTGGCCCGAGCACTTCGGCCATCACGAGTTCTTCCACGCGGCGACGGTGGTCGCGGCGGTCTGCCACTACATCGCGATCTGGTTCGTGCTGCTCGGCTGACCGGCGCGTGCGCGCCGCGGCGTCGGCACGGCCTTCTATGCTCGATATTCGTGTCACCCGTCAGCGCAGACAGCGATACCACGGCGCCTCCCTGCCGGTGGCCGGGGCGCGCGCGGTGAACGCGCTGCTCCGCTGGGCGCTGCGCAGCTATTGGGGACTCGCCCTGGTGGTGATCACCGCCAATCTCATCGGGCTCGGCGCGATCTTCCTCGTCGCCTGGGCCGACGGCGTCTTCGGCCGGGTCGGCCCGAACTGGCGTGAAGCCGCGTCGCTGCTCGGGATCTATCCGGCCTTCGCCGTCGGCCTCGGCATCGCCATGGCCATCTACGACCGCCGGCGCTACCTGGGCTGGCTCGACGCCGGACGCAAACCGACGACCGAAGAGGCGCGCAGGCTGCTCGCCCTGCCCGCCGCCATCACCCTGCGCGCGATCGTGCTGTGGATCCCCGGCATCGCGCTGACGGTGTGGCTGGTCGACCGGTTCACCGACTACGACAACGACGCGGTGGTGATCGCCGGATTCGCCCTCGGCGCCCTCGAATCGGCGGGCACCACCTATCTGATCCTGGACCGGCTCATCCGGCCCGCCGTCCCGATCATCACCGCGGTCCTCGGGCCCACCGTGCATCCCACCGCCACGGTGCTCGTGCGCGTGCTGGTCACCTGGGCGGTGTCGGCGGCGCTGCCCGGGCTCATCATCATCGTCGTGCTCAGCGACCGGGCCACGCCCGCCGAGGACCGGGTGCGCGCGGCCTGGATCTTCTCGATCGTCGCCCTGTGCGTCGGCGCGCTCGCCACGGCGCTGCTGGCCCGCTCGGTCGCGACGCCCATGCGGGCGATGTACCGGGCGCTGGAGCGGATCACCCGCGGCGAGCTCGACGTGCGCGTGCCGGTCGGCAGCGCGAGCGAGATCGGGCGGCTGGAACATTCAGTCAACGAGCTAGCGGCGACGCTGCGCGAGCAGGCGCACACCGAGGACGTGTTCGGCAGGCACGTCGGTTCGACCGTGGCCGAGCGCGCGCTCTCCCGCGGCAGCGATCTCACCGGTGACGTGCGGATCGTCTCGGCGCTGTTCGTCGACGTCACCGGGTCGGTGCAGCTGTCGGCCGAGATGGCGCCGGACCAGTTCGTGCACAAGCTGAACCGGTTGCTGGCGACCGTGGTCGCGGCCACCGAGGACAACGGCGGCCTGGTCAACAAGTTCGCGGGCGACGCCGCCCTGTGCGTCTTCGGCGCGCCGTCGGCGCTGGCCGACGACGCCACCCCCGCCCTGCGCGCCGCGCGCCGCATCCGCGACGAGGTGGTCGCCACCGGCGAACTCGACGTGGGCATCGGCGTCGCCCGCGGCCAGGTCTTCGCCGGTGACGTCGGCGCCGACACCCGCCTGGAGTTCACCGTCATCGGCGACGCCGTCAACGAGGCCGCCCGCCTCACCACGGTCGCCAAGGAGGTGACGCGCCGAGTCCTGGTGAGCGACTCGGTCATCCAGGCGGCGACCGCCGCCGAGCGCGCCCACTGGCAACGCCACAAGGACCTACGCCTGCGCGGCATCCCCGGCCGCACCCGCACCTGGACCGACATCAGACCGGGCCGCGAACGCTGACCGGCGCGCGAGCCGAGGCCGGGACAGCGCCGCCGCGCGGGCTCGCACCCGACGAGCCCGGGCAGCGCTCGGGCCGCAGCACCGCCACGAGCCCAGCCGCACTCAGGACCGCGGCGCTGTCGCGGCAGGACCGCGGCACTGTCGCCAGCCGACCGGGCTCGAGCGGGCTCACGCGCCCAGCGGCGTGACCAGCCGACCGGGCTCGAGCGGGCTCACGCGCCCAGCGCCGTGGCCAGGGCGGTCGGGTCGGTGACCGGGAGGTCGCAGACCGAGCCTCGGCAGACGTAGGCGGCGGGGGCGTCGTTGACCAGAGGGCGGTCGGTCAGCAGCGGGGCCGTGTTCGGGGGGCCCGCCAGGACGATGGCGCCGCCGGGGGCGTTGGTGCGGGCGGTGGCGAGGAGTTCGGTGGCGGCGGAGGACTTCTCGGTGGCGGTGATGGCCACCTGGAGCGGGCCGCGGACCGAGGCCTCGGCCACGGCGAGCCAGTGACCCGCCGTGCGCGGGGCGCGGGCGAGCAGGACGGCGCCGCGGGCGAGGGTCTGGTCGGCGAGTTCGCGGTAGTGGACGGCGCGTTCGGTCTCGGCCACGGCCGAGGCGGTGAGCAGGGCCTCGGCCAGGGCGGAGGCGCCGGCCGGGGTGGCACCGTCGACGGGGTCGCGCGGACGGGCCACCAGGGTCTCGGCGTCGTCGGCGGTGTCGAACCAGCTGCCCGGCCGTTCGGGATCGGCGAAGTGCTCGATCACGCTGTCCAGCAACACCTGTGCGGCGGCGAGCCAGTCGGCCTCGCCGGTGGCCTGGTACAGCGCGAGCAGGCCGGTGGCGAGCCAGGCGTAGTCCTCGAGCACACCGGGCGGGGCGCCTGCCACGCCGTCGAGGGAGGCGCGGCGCAGGCGACCGTCGACCAGGTGGACGTCGAGCAGGAAGCGGGCGCAGCGCACGGCGGCCGCCACCCACGACGGTTCCTCCAGTGCCGCACCGGCTTCGGCGAGGGCGGTGACCACCATGCCGTTCCAGGCGGTGACCACCTTGTCGTCGCGGGCGGGCTGTGGACGCTGGTCGCGCAGTTCCCGCAGCCGGGTACGGAGCCGGTCGAAGCGGGCCGACTGTTCGACGTCGACCGGGTCGCTGCGCCGGGTGAGCACCGAGGTGCCCTGTTCGAAGTTGCCGCCGGTGCTGACCCCGAAGGCCTCGGCGGCCCAGACACCGTCGAGCGGGCCGAGGTCGCCGATGAGCTCGGCGGGCGTCCACACATAGGTGGCGCCTTCGACACCGGGGCCGCCGGGTTCGAGCTGGGTGTCGGCGTCCAGGGCCGAGGCGAAGGCGCCCTCGGCGGTCGCCAGGTCGGCCAGCAGGAATTCGACGGTCTCACGAGAGACCCGGTGCGGCAACGATTCCAGCGGCGTCGCGGGCACGCGCCGGGCCAGGTGCGCGTAGGCGCGCAGCAGCAGGGCGTTGTCGTAGAGCATCTTCTCGAAGTGCGGGATCAGCCAGCCCGCGTCGACGGAATAGCGGGCGAAACCGCCACGCAACTGGTCATAGATGCCGCCGCGGGCCATCGCCTCCGCGGTGCGCTCCACGAGGTCGAACACCGCCTGGTCGCCGGTGCGCTCCCAGTGCCGCAGCAACCCCTCCAGCATGGCCGAGGGCGGGAACTTCGGCGCCCCACCGAAACCGCCGTGCTCGCGGTCCTCGTCGGCGGCGATCGCCTGCACGGCGCGTTCGAGAAGCTCTGGCACCACGGCGAATTCGGCGTCGGGCAGACCGGTGGCCTGTCCGCGCAGCGCCTCGGTGACCTGGTCGGCGGCCTGGTCGACATCCGCGCGCCGGGTGGTCCAGGTGTCGGTGATCGCGCTGAGCAGCTGGGTGAACGAGGGCATCCCGCCCCGCGGCTGCTTCGGGTAGTAGGTGCCGCAGTAGAAGGGGGCGCCGTCCGGGGTGAGGAAGCAGGTCATCGGCCAGCCGCCCTGGCCGGTCATGGCGACGGTCGCGTTCATGTACACCGCGTCCAGGTCGGGTCGTTCCTCCCGGTCGACCTTCACGCACACGAATCCGGCGTTCATCTGCTCGGCGGTCGCGGCGTCCTCGAACGACTCGTGCGCCATCACGTGGCACCAGTGACACGACGCGTACCCGACCGACAGCAGGATCGGCACATCCCGCGCGGCCGCCTCGGCCAGCGCATCGGCGTCCCACTCCCGCCAATGCACCGGGTTGTCGGCGTGCTGACGCAGATACGGTGAAGTCGCGCTACCCAACCGGTTCACGCTGCCAGCGTGCCACAACCGCCGAGACCCCTGCGACACCCCATGGACCGCGCGCCGCCGAGTCCGGACAACCTCACCCGACCCGGTCCGGCGCGGCCCGCCACGCGGGGCGGTGGCCGATCGTCATCCAGCGCAGGGCGTACTCCGCCGGGCCGTACCGGAACCATCGCAACCACAGCGCGCTCGCGCCCAGCTGCGCGGCGAATATCAGCACGGCCACGAGCAGGGTCTCACCCGGCGAAAGACGTCCTGCCGCACCGAATCCGACACCGGTGAAGATCAGCAGCCCGATCGCGGACTGCCCCAGGTAGTTGGTCAGGGCGATGCGCCCCGCGGGCGCGAGCGCCGAGCGCAGCCAGGCCGTGCGCGGGCTGTGCATCAGCCGCAGCAGGGTGGCGACATAGGCGGCGGCGAGCAGCGGCGCGGTGGCCACGCCGGCGGCGACGGCGAGCGGCTGCCCGTTTCCGCCGCCGAGGGCGTAAAGCAGTCCGCCGGTCAGGCCCACCGGGAAGCCGATCCACTGGATCCGCCGCAGGATCGGTTCGTCCCCGGTGATCCCCGCCAGCAGCCGCCGCCGTCCCGCGACCATGCCGAGCAGGAACATCGCGAGCGCGGTCGGTCCCTGCATGCTGACAGCCTGCAGGACGAGCAGTCCGACACCGTCCAGATTGTGGCCGATGACCTCCGGCCAGCCCCCGAGCATCGCCGCGGTGGACCGCTCCGCGGCGGCCAGCGCCTCCTCGGCCGAGGGCAGCACGGCCGACGCGTCGAGGAACAGCCCGCTCAGCACCAGACTCAGCAGCACGACGCCGTAGAGGGCGGCGGCCACCCGCAGCGCGGTGCGGTCCCGGCATCCCCGCATCCAGAACAGCACCAGGCAGACCAGCGCGTAGGTGGTGAGGATGTCGCCGCCGTAGAGGAACACGATGTGCAGCACGCCGAGGACGAACAGCCCGGCCACGCGCCGCAGCATGCGCGGGGCGAACGCGGCACCGGCCGCCGCGGCCGAGGTCATCTGCAGGGTGAAGCTGTAGCCGAACAGGAACGAGAACAGCACGTAGAACTTCATGTCGACCAGGACCGACGACAGGCCGCGGACGAGGTCGTCGACGGGCGAGGTGTAGGCCGGGTCGATCACCAGATTCCCCGGGTAGCCCGAGGCCATGAACGTGATGTTGACGAGCAGGATCCCGAGCAACGCGAAGCCGCGCAGCGCGTCCACGTCGTGCACCCGAGCTCCCGAAACCACCTGCTGATCGGTCATGCCGTTGCCTGCCTCTACCTGCGCGAACAATTACTATCCGTTGGATACTATCTAAGAGATACTAATAAGGGCGATAGTATTCGCCGAACCGTGAGGAGGGAGTGACCGTGACGGCCGACGAGGCGGTGCCCACCGACCTGGGCAGGCTCTGGCGGATTCCCGCCCCGGCCAAGCTCGGGCGGCGGGCCGAACTCGACGTCGACACCGTCGTCCGCACGGCCGTCGAACTGGCCGACCGGGACGGACTCGACGAGGTGACCCTGCCGAAAGTCGCCGCGGCCCTCGGCTTCACGAAGATGGCCCTCTACCGCTATGTGGGCTCGAAGAACGAACTGTTCGAGCTGATGTCGGATCTGGCGCTCGGCCCCGCGCCGGAGATCACCACCGAACCGGGCCGGTGGCGCGAGGGGCTGCGCCGGTGGGCCGACGCACTGCGGGCCGGCTTCGCCGAACACCCCTGGGTACCGCAACTGCCGATCACCGGACCGCCGCGCGGACCGCACGCGATCGGCTGGCTCGACGCCGGACTGCGCACCCTCGCCGCGACCGGCCTGGACTGGGGCACCAAGCTGGGCATCGTGATGCTGGTGAGCATGCACGTGCGGCAATCGAGCCTGCTCACCCAGCAGCTGACCGACGGGCGGCAGGGCACCGGCCTGGACGAGGCACAGGTCAACGCGAACTACGGCAGGGCACTGGCCGAACTCGTCGATCCGGGCCGCTTCCCCGAGGTGGCCCAGCTCCTGGCCGCCCCGGTGTTCCAGACGCCGCCCGAGAGCCCGGACGACGCCGACTACGTCTTCGGCCTTGACCTCATCCTCAACGGTGTCGCCGCGGAGATCGCGTGATACCGCGCGCCGAAAGGTCTTGTCGCACGCGAAATCAGCGTGATCGCAACCATGTCCGGCGCTGTCCGCGGTCCGTATATCTGTAACCCGGAATGCACGCGCCGCGCCGCGGCGCGGTTCAGCTGAGGGGGCGCAGTGACCGTGGGACTGGAGACGGGCGAGGCGTCGACAGCGACGCAGCGGGCCGTCGTCACCGCCGCGTGCGGCGCCGTGGTCGCCGCCCAGATGGCGACGACGATCTACCTCCCCGGCATGCCGGCACTCGGCGCGGACATCGGCGCCGACGAGGGCGTGCTGCAGCTGTCGGTGGCGGTGTTCGTGGTGTTCGCCGCGCTGCCGGTCGTCGCGTGGGGCAGGGCCGCCGAGCGGTTCGGGCGCGTGCCCGCGTTCGTCGCGGCGGGCGCCTTGTTCGTGCTGGCCAGCGCGGCCCTGGCGTTCATCACGAACGCGCCGGAGCTGCTCGGGCTGCGCGTGGCGCAGGCGATCGGGGCGGGTGGCATCGCCGTCATCGGACGGGTCATGGTCAAGGACCTGTTCGCGGGTGCCGACCTCGCCCGCCAGCTCGCGCTGCTGTCGATGGCCTTCGTCGTCGCGCTCGGCGGCGGGCAGGTGATCGGCGGCATCGTCACCTCGACGGTCGGCTGGCGCTACGGATTCGCCGTGCTGGCCGTGCTCGCGGCGATCCCGGTGCTGTTCACGCTGCGCATCTCGCTACCGAAACCACCACCGGCGCAGCGGATCCCGGCCCGGCGTTTCCTCGGTGACCGCGTTTTCCGCACCAGCGCGGTGGCCGGCGGGATCGGCTTCGCGATCGTGGTGCTGATCCAGCAGAAGTCCGCCTTCGTCTTCGCGGGCGTGTTCGCGCTGCCGCCCTGGGTCTTCGGCCTGTTCGGCGTGCTCTACGGCGCCGCCTACCTCGGCGGCGCGACCTATGTGCGCCGCTCGGTGCGCAGGCTCGGCGCGCGCGCCATGATGCGCCACGGCGCCTGGATCATGGTGGCCGGCTGCGCGCTGATCGCCGCCGCCTGGGTGGTCGAGCTGCCGAGGGCGCTCGCGCTGCCGCTGTTCCTGGCCGGCTACATCACCACGACCTTCGGACAGGCGACGCTGTTCCCGAACAGCGCCGCGCACGCCGTCAGCCACCTCACCGCGGGCGCCGCGATCGCGGTCTCCTGGTGCGCGCTGATCCAGCAGGGCCTGGCGGGCATCGCCTCGCTGGCCGGGCCCGCGCTGTCCGGGCTGCTCGCCTGGTCCCTCGTCCTCACCCTGCTCGCCGTCGTGAACATCGCGCTCGTGCGGGCCCCCGAATCCACTCCCTGACGTACCTCGCCAGCAAAGGAACAACGCCAGTGGTCAGTCATCACTTCGCCAATATCCGTAGGCAGCTGCACACGAGTAACACCTTCTGGGACGACAGCACCGCGCACGGTCTGGTCGACATCGTCGCGACCGACATGCGCGACGGCACGGTGCACGACCGCGACGGCCGCGCCATCGTCAACTTCTCCTCCTACTCCTACCTCGGCCTCGACAGCGACCCGCGCATCGTCGCGGGCGCGCACCGCGGCCTCGACGAGACCGCGACGCTCAATTCCTCCATCTCCCGCATGCGCATTCGGCTCAGCCTGCTGGAGGAGGCCGAGCAGCGCCTGACGCGGACCTTCGGCGCCAGCGCCGTCACCGTGTCGTCCTGTGCGGCGGCCGCCTGGGCGACCCTGCCGCTGCTCGCCTCCGGCGAACTCACCGGCGGCCAGGCGCCGCTGATGGTGTTCGACAAGAACGCGCACTTCTGCCTGAACGCGATGAAACCCCTGGTGGCCGACGAGACCGAGCTGGTCACCATCGCGCACAACGACATCGAGGCGCTGGAGAAGCTGTGCCGTGAGCACCCCGTGGTCGCCTACGTCGCCGACGGCGTCTACAGCACCGGTGGCGGCGCACCGCTGGCCGACCTGCACCGCCTCCAGGACACCTACGGTCTGTTCCTGTATTTCGATGAGGCGCACGGCATCTCGACACTCGGCCGGGGCGGGCGCGGCTATGTGCTCGGCGCCTACGAGGGCTGGCGCGAGCGCACGCTCGTGATCGCCTCGCTCAACAAGGGATTCGGCGCCAGCGGCGGCGTGATCTTCTTCGGCGCCGCCGACGACGACTCCCGCAAGGCCACCCTGCTGCGCACCAGCGGCCCGCTGATGTGGTCGCAGCGGGTGAACACCGCGGGCCTGGGCGCGATCGTCGCCGCGTGCGACCTGCACGACGACGGCACCGTCGACCGGTTGCAAGCCGACCTGCGTGAACGGGTCCGGCTGTTCGACGCACTCGTCGACACGGAACTGGCCGGGGACGGCCTGCCCATCCGCTTCGTCGAGCTCGGCCGCGAGGACGTCACCGTGGCGGTGGCCCGCGACATGCTCGACGCCGGGTTCTACACCTCCCCCATCTTCTTCCCGATCATCCGCCGCGGCAGCGCGGGCCTGCGCCTGATGCTGCGCGCCGACCTCGATCCCGACACCATCCGCCGGTTCGCCGACACCCTCGCCGCGAGCCTGGCCGCGCATCGCGAGGAGCTGCCGGTATGACCGTCACCATCGAGAACACCCTCGGTTTCGAGGCCCAGCGCACGCTGCTGCGCGAGCACACGGCCGGGATCGTCACCTCACGCCGTCGGCCCGACGACACGAAACTGTCCGTGCGCGAACGAGTCGACCGGGTGCTCGATCCGGGCACGCCGTTCCTGGAGATCGGCAGGCTGGCCGCGCACGAGGTGTACGACACCGATCTGCCCGCCGCGGCGCTGGTCGTCGGCATCGGCGCCATCCACGGCAGGCCGTGCATGATCTTCGCCAACGATCCGCACGTCAAGGGCGGCACCTACTATCCGCTCACCATCAAGAAGCAGCTGCGCGGGCAGAAGCTGGCGCGCGAATACCGCTTGCCGTGCGTGTATCTCGCCGATTCCGGGGGCATCTATCTGCCACTGCAGGAGGAGATCTTCCCGGACGAGGAACACCTCGGGAAGATGTTCCGCAATATCGCAGAGATGTCGGCGATGGGTCTGCCGCAGATCTCGGCGGTCCTCGGTATCTGCACCGCGGGCGGGGCCTACATCCCGGCGATGAGCGACGAGACCGTGATGGTGCAGGGCCTGAGCACGGTGTTCCTCGGCGGCCCGCAGCTGGTGGAGGCCGCGACCGGCGTGCGCGTCGACGCGCAGACCCTCGGCGGCGCCGACCTGCACGTGCGGGAGACGGCGGTGGCCGATCATCTCGCGGTCAACGAGGTCGAGGCGCTGGCGATGGTGCGCGACATCGTCGCCCGCACGCCGGGTGACGCGGTCTTGCCGCCCGCCTTCGCCGCCCTCGAACCCGCCGACGACCCTGCGCGCCTGCCCAGCCTGATTCCGGCGACCACCAAGAAGGAGATGGACGTCCGGGCGATCCTGCGCTGCGTCGTCGACGCGGGCTCCTGGGTCGAGTACCGCCGCGACTACGGCATCACCATCGTGTGCGCCACCGCGCGGATCGCGGGGTACGAGGTGGGCATCATCGCCAACCAGGGCGTGATCTTCCCCGACAGCGCGCTCAAGGCCACCAACTTCATCCAGATCTGCGACCAGCGGCGCATCCCACTGTTGTTCGTGCACAACGTGAGTGGGTTCATGGTCGGCGAGCAGTACGAGCGGGCCGGGATCGCCAAGCACGGGGCGAAGATGGTCAACGCCGTCTCCTGCGCGAGCGTGCCCAAGATCTCGCTGGTGATCGGCGGCAGTTTCGGCGCCGCCAATTTCGCGATGTCGGGGCGGTCGATGGGCGGGCAGTTCATGGCGATGTGGCCCAATGCCCGCTCCACCGGTGTCGGCGGCGAGCAGGCGGCCGCGGTGATGGCGATCCTCAAGCGCGACCGGCTGCGCCGCGAGGGCAAGGAACTCAGCCCCGCCGCCGAGGCCGCCATCAAGCAGCCGATCATCGACAGCTTCGAACGCCAGTCGCTGCCCACCTACATCGCCGCGCGCATGTGGATCGACGCGGTAGTCGAGCCGGAGGACACGCGGGACTGGCTGGCCCGGTGCCTGTCGCTGTCGCACGAACGCTGGGACCGGCCCGCGCCGGCGGCAGCGAAGTTCGGGGTGTTCCGGCTGTGATCGCACGTCTGCTCATCGCGAACAGGGGCGAGGTCGCCGCCCGGATCGCGCGCACCTGCGACCGGCTCGGCATCGAGTACGCGACGGTGACCGTGGCCGAGGACCGCGACCTCACCTATCACGCCGCGGCGGTGTCGACGGTGGAACTGCCCACCGGCGGCCACCTCGACGCGCAGGCGCTGATTCGCGCGGCCACCGAAACAGGCTGCGACGCCGTGCATCCCGGCTACGGATTCCTGTCCGAGAACGCCGAGTTCGCGCGGGCGGTGCGGGCGGCCGGGCTGGTCTTCGTCGGGCCCAGTTCCCGGGTGATCGAGTCCATGGCCGACAAGGCCTCGGCGCGGCGGGTGATGGCCGAGGCCGGGGTGCCCGTGCTGCCCGGAACCGCGCACGCCAGTGCCGACATCGACGCGCTGGTCGAGTCGGCGGCAGGCATCGGCTATCCGCTGATCATCAAGCCGGCGGGTGGCGGCGGCGGCAAGGGCATGTCGGTGCTGTACTCCCCCAACGGTTTGCGCGAGGCGCTCGCCTCGGCCTCGCGCACCGCGATCGCGGCCTTCGCCGACGGCCGGCTGCACCTGGAACGCTATGTGGAGCAGGCGCGCCACATCGAGGTGCAGGTGTTCGGTGACGAATTCGGCGGCGCCGTCCATCTTTTCGACCGCGACTGCTCGCTGCAGCGCAGGCATCAGAAGGTGATCGAGGAGGCCCCGGCGCCGCGCATCCCGGAGCCGGTGCGCGCGGCGATGTTCCACGCGGCCGTGCAGGGCACGAAGGCGTTGCAGTACGTGGGTGCGGGCACCTTCGAGTTCCTGCTGGTCGGCGACGAGTTCTTCTTCATCGAGATGAACACCCGCCTGCAGGTGGAGCACACGGTCACCGAGGAGATCACCGGCATCGACCTGGTGGAATGGCAGTTGCGGGTGGCCGCAGGCGAATCGCTGCCCGCCACACAGGACCAGATCAGCTACACCGGCGCGTCGGTGCAGGTGCGGATGTACGCCGAGGACCCGTTCCGCGCCTTCCTGCCGTGCCCAGGCGAGCTCGAGGTGACGCACTGGCCCGCAGTGCGCGCCGAGCGGGCCTTCACCCGAAAGCTGCGGGTCACCGGCGGTTTCGACCCGATGATCGCCAAGCTCGTCGCGACCGGCGCCACCAGGGAAGAGGCGCTGGCCACGGCCCGGCGGGCGAGCCTGGACCTGCGCTGGACCGGCATCTCGACCAACCTCGGCTTCGCCGCCCGGGTGCTGGCGGCGCCGATCGTCGCCGCGGCCGAACACGACACGGCCTATCTCGATCGGATCGACCCCGTCACCGAATTCGGCGACCCGGACGAGGTCGCGGCGCTCGCCGTCGGCGGCCTGCTCAGCGCGCCGGCCCCGGTGACGCCGTGGTCACCCGGCGCGCCCACCGGCGACCGGAGCTGGCTCGATCCCGACGACGGTGATCTCGGCGGCATCGACCTCACCGTCGACGGACGCCCGTTCACCGTGCGGGTGCGCGGCTACGACGGCGACACCGTGCTGCTGCGCGTCCCGGCCGGGGACGGCGATTCGACGCACCGGGTTCTCGCCGACGGAGACGACGTCACTGTCGACGAGAACGCGGTCGTCGTCCGCAGGCGGGGCGCGGGCTGGGAGTGCCAGGTCGCCGGCGTCACCAGGGAGGTGCGCTACGCCGAGTACCGCGCGCTCGGCGGCGCGGCCGCCGGACCCGAAATCCGTTCGCCCATGCCGGGAACGCTCGTACGGCTGCATGTCGAGTCGGGCGCACCCGTCGAGGAAGGACAGCTGCTCGGCGTGGTGGAGGCCATGAAGCTCGAGCACGAACTCACGGCCTCGCACGCCGGAATCGTCACGGTGAACGCCGCGGAAGGCGCGGTGGTCACCACGGATCAACCATTGTTTCTCATCGAGGAGAGGGGCGCCGCGCTGTGATGCGGACACGCCGACTACTGACAGCACTGGTCGCGGCGACGGCCGTGCTGGTGACCGCGTGCAGCGGAACCGACACCGCCGCACGCGAATCCGCGCAACCCGTCAGCGGTGGCTCGCTGACCTGGGGTGTGGAGACCGAGCCGACCACGCTCAACCCCCACCTCAACGGGCAGAGCAACACCCACCTGATGCTGCGCAACGTCTTCGAGTCGCTGCTGGCCAGGACCACCGACGGCGGCTTCGTCGCCTGGCTGGCCACCGGCCACGAGATCTCCCCCGACGGGCTCACCTACACATTCCCGCTGCGCGAGGGCGTGAAGTTCACCGACGGCTCGCCGCTCACCGCGAGCGCCGTGGCGCGCAACTTCACCACGATGCAGGACGTGTCGTACTCCGGCGGCTGGTCGGCCGGGCCGCTGTCGCACCTGGCCGCGGTGACCGCCCGCGACGAGCGCACCGTGGTGTTCACCCTGAAGGACCCGTACGCCCCGTTCCTCGACTTCGCCGCCGGATTCCCCATCATCTCCCCGGCCGCGTGGGACAAGCCGCAGCTCAAGGCCGGTGGCCCGGAGATCGCGGGCACCGGTCCGTTCATCCTGGACCGCTATGTGAAGGGTCAGGAGCTGCACTTCCGCAAGAACCCGGACTACAACTGGGCGCCGCAGAACGCCAAGCACCAGGGGCCCGCCTACCTCGACGAGGTGACCTACCGGTTCCTGCCCGAGTCGTCGGTGCGCACCGGCGCGCTCACCTCCGGCCAGGTCGACCTGATCGAGGGCGTGTCCGGCAACGACGCCTCGCTGTTCCGCGACAATTCTGACTTCACCTACGCGACCGCGCTGAACAACGGCAGCCCCTACACGCTGTACTGGAACTCGACCTTCGGCCCGACCACCGATGAACGAGTTCGCAAGGCGCTCAACAACTCCGTCGATGTGAACGCCGTGCTGGAATCGATCTACCGTGGCCAGCGCACCCGCGGCTGGGGCATCGCCTCCAGCGTCGACACGCTGTTCTACGACAAGAGCGTCGAAGGCACCTACGGCGCCGACAAGGCGGCCGCCAACCGGCTCCTCGACGAGGCCGGGTGGACCGCGAAGGACGCCGACGGCTACCGGACCAAGGACGGTCAGCGGCTGACCATCGAGCTGGTGCAGGCGCAGTCGACGCTCCGCGACCAGCGCGAGGTGCTGTTGCAGGCGGTGCAGGCGCAGGCCAAGCAGAACGCGGGCATCGACCTGAAGCTGTCGTACGTCGATCTGGGCACCTACAGCGAGCTGCGCAAGAAGAACGCTTTCGGCGCGATCGCCAACTCCGACACCATCACCGGCGGCATCGATATCGAGAACCACTGGTACCCGCCGACACCGCTGGGCACGCTCAACTACAGCCGCGCCACCGATCCCGAACTGTCCGCGTGGCTGAAGGCCGCCGCCTCGACCACCGACAACGCCGAGCGGGCGAAGCAGTACGGGCAGCTGCAGCGGTTCGCGCTCGTCGACAAGGCCTACGGCCTGCCGCTCTACATCCCCGAGAACCAGATCGCGACCGGCGCCCACGTGTACGGCGCGGGATACCGCCCGTACAAGCAGCTTCCGGAGAACGCCTACGACATCTGGGTCGACCGTGGATAACGGGCTCCACCGCCGGCGGGCCGGGCGCGTGCCGGTGTGCGGCCGGGCCCGGACGGCACGCACCGGTCACCGCGACGACGGCGCTCGCCACGGAGCACCGACTACCGGGACGAGGCGCACCGCCGCGAGCGGATGTACGGGATCGGTGCGCCGGTCATGACGGCCGAAGCGCTGGCGCCGGAAGTGACGGCACCGGCCGACACCGCGAGACGCGGTGCGCGGGCCGGCGCCGTCACCCGGATCGCGCTGCGTGTGGCCACCGGCGTCGGTGTGCTGTGGGGCGCGATCACGCTCTCGTTCCTCGGCGTGCGGCTCGCACCCGGTGACACGGTCGACGTGCTGCTCGGCGAGCAGCCGCGCACGCCGGAGGTGGAGGCCGCCATCCGCGCCGAGTGGGGCCTCGACAGTCCGGCGATCGTGCAGTACTTCCGCTACCTGTGGCACGTGGCGCAGGGCGATTTCGGGCGGTCGTATGTGTTGCAGCGGCCGGTGGCCGAGGTCATCGGCTCGCAGGCCGGTCCGACGCTCGCGCTCACCGGCGCCGCGTTGCTCGTCGCGCTGGTGTTCGCCGTCGCGGTCGCGACGACCACCGCGCGGCGGCGCCGAGCGCGAGCCGTCGCCAATGCCGTTGAGCTGGCGCTGGTCTCGACGCCGGCGTTCTGGCTCGGCATCGTGCTGCTGGCGGTGTTCAGCTTCCAGCTGAAGATCTTCCCGGTGGCGGCGAACAAGGGACTCGCCGCCCTGGTGCTGCCCGCGCTCGCGCTCGGCCTGTCGCTCGGCGCGGTGATCTCGCAGGTGCTGCGCGACGGGCTCGAACGGGCCCTCGACGAGCCGTTCGCGGTGACGGTGCGCTCCTGGTCGGTGAGCGAGACGCAGCTGCGCGTTCGGCACGGCCTGCGCCACGCCGCCCTGCCCGCCGTCACCCTGACCGGCTGGCTCGTCGGCGGACTGCTGGGTGGAGCGGTGATCATCGAGGAGGTCTTCGGCCGCCCCGGGTTGGGTCGCATCACCGTGGAAGCGGTACTGGCCCAGGACCTTCCGGTCGTGCTGGCCGTAGCGATCCTGTCGGCCTTCGTGTACGTGGTGATCAGTACGGCGGTCGACCTGCTGTACCTGGTCCTCGATCCCCGACTGCGCCGCGACTCGGCGGGCGGTGATGGCGCGTGATCGCCTCGATTTCTCACGAGATCAACACGTGGACTTCACTTCTCGCCGTGGCTATGCGCCCACCGGCAACCCGGCCGTGCGCACGGGCGTCCGTCAGCAGAGGGCGGACGGGCTCGGCTGTCGGCGTGACGGGCCTGCGCAGGAAACCGCTGGGCTTCACCCTTGGTGCGGGCGACCCGGCCGAGCGGAGAGCGTCCGGTGGTCGAGGTGACCGGCGTGCTCGCCAGATCTCCGGAGGTGCGTCATGACGACAGCTCTTTCGCTGCGAGCCCGGATCGCCGACCAGGCGAACGGATTCGGTATCACGCCCGGCGTCGCTGTCGCCGGGTTGACGATCGGGCTGGTCGCGATCGCGGTGGTCGCGCCAGGCGTACTCGCCGGGAGCGATCCGCTCGCCGCCGATCCACTCGCCGCCCAGCTCGCGCCGAGCGCGCAGCACTGGTTCGGCACCGATCATCTGGGGCGTGACGTGTTCAGCCGGGTCGTGCACGGTGCGCGGTATTCGCTGCTCATCGGGGTCACAGCGGTCGCACTCGCGGTGGTGGCCGGTTCTCTCCTCGGGCTGCTGGCCGGGCTGGCACGCGGGCGGCTCGACGAGCTGATCACCCGATTCCTCGATGTGGTCTCCTCGTTCCCCGACCTGCTGCTGGCATTGGTGCTGATCTCGTTCACCGGGCCCGGCACCACCAACCTGATCTTCGCGCTCGGCATCGCCTCGATCCCCAGGTTCGCGCGGGTGGTGCGTGCGCAGACCCTCGTCGTGCAGGAATCCGGATATGTCGAGCAGGCACGGACTTTCGGGCTCACCAGAGCCACGTTGGTGTGGCGGCACGTCCTGCCCCACGCGGTGGCACAGGTCCCGATCCTGGCCACCATCGGCCTCGGCACCGCCATTCTCGGCGCGGCCGGTCTGAGCTTCCTCGGCATGGGACCGCAACCGCCGGAACCGGAATGGGGCGCCATGCTCGCCGAGGGCCGCAACTATCTGCGCAACGCCTGGTGGATCGGCGTCCTGCCCGGGGTGGCGGTGACGGCGACGGTGATCGCGGTGAGCTCGCTGGGGCGGCACTGGCAACGGCACTACGACGGAAGGCCCTCGGTATGAGTCTGCTCGCGATCGAGAATCTGCGGATCAGCTTCCCGTCGAAAGATGGTGTGCGCGAGGTGGTTCACGGCGTCGACCTGCGGATCGAGCCGGGCGAGGCGGTCGCCCTGGTCGGCGAGTCGGGCTCGGGTAAGTCGGTGACGGCGCGCGCGCTGGTCGGTCTCGCCGGTGCGGGCGCGCGGGTCGGTGCCGACACGTTCGACCTGTTCGGTCAGGACGCCCGCGGTCATCGGGAACGACAGTGGCGCCGGATCCGCGGCAGCGCCATCGGATTCGTGCTCCAAGACGCGCTCGTCTCCCTCGACCCGCTCGGCTCGGTCGGCGCGCAGCTGGCCGAGGTCCAGCGCGCGGTGACCGGGCGGGCGAGCACCGCGCGAAGCATCGAACTGCTCACCGCCGTCGGGGTGCCCGAGCCGGAACGCCGCCTGCGCCAGTATCCGCACGAGCTGTCCGGCGGGCTCCGTCAGCGGGTGCTCATCGCGACGGCCATCGCGGGCGATCCCGACCTCATCATCGCCGACGAGCCGACCACCGCGCTCGATGTGACTGTGCAGCAACAGATTCTGGAGCTGCTGCGCGCCCGCAAGGCCGAGGGCACCGCGCTGCTTCTGATCAGCCATGATCTGGCGGTGGTGGCCGAGGTGGCCGATCGGGTACTGGTGATGCGCGCGGGTGAGGTGGTCGAACAGGGCCCCACGCTCGAGGTGCTCACCCGGCCGACCCACCCGTACACGAAGAAGCTGCTCGCGGCGGTGCCGTCGGCCGCGTCGCGGGGATCGAGGCTCTCGGTTCCGGCCGATCCCCCCGTCGAACCGTCCTCACCCGCCCCAGATCAGCCGGCACGGACCGCACCCCCCGAACCAACGTGGACCGCGAAAAGGCAGGCGGCGGGACCAGCGCCGGCAGGGCCGCGAACATCCCCCGAACCAGCGCGAACAGCGAAACAGCAGGCGCCGGCAGGGCCGCGGCTCCCGGCGCCGGACTCACCCACCGCGCACGGAGCCGACCGTCCGCACTCGGTGGACGCGAGCCGCGTGGTGCTCTCGGTCCGGGATCTGCGCAAGACCTACGGATCGGGTGCGGCCGCGCGCACGGTCGTCGACGCGGTCGACTTCGATCTGTTCGCGGGCGAAACCCTCGGCATCGTCGGCGAATCCGGGTCGGGCAAGACCACGACCGCGCGGCTGGCCCTGCGGTTGGTGGCGCCGAGTTCCGGGCGCGTGATCGTCGACGGCAAGCCGTGGAGCGAACTCGCCGAGCGCGAGCTGCGGCCCCTGCGCGGCGCGGCGCAGCTGATCGCGCAGGACCCACTCAGCTCGTTCGATCCGCGCTACACCGTCGAGCGGGTGATCGGCGAGAGCCTGGACACCGTCGACGTGCGCGGCGCCGCCCGAGCGAAACGGGTCCGGGAAATCCTCGACGCCGTCGGCCTCGCCCGCGAGGTGCTCGACCGGCACCCGCGCACCCTCTCCGGCGGGCAACGTCAACGGGTCGCCATCGCCCGCGCGCTCGCCCCCAACCCCGCGCTGCTCGTCGCCGACGAGCCGGTCTCCGCCCTCGACGTCTCGGTCCAGGCCCAGATCCTCGACCTGCTCGCCGACCTCCGCGCCGACTTCGGCACCGCCCTGCTGCTCATCTCGCACGACCTCGGCGTCGTCGCGCACCTCGCCGATCGGGTCCTGGTGATGAAGGACGGTCGCGTCGTCGAATCCGGCGAGGCGGACACGGTGCTGCGCGCGCCCGAGCACGAGTACACCCGCCGCCTGGTCGCCTCGGTGCCGCGTCTGCCCGAGTCGGTCGGCGGTGCGTGATCGGCCCATCCCGATCCGGTGATTCAGCGATGGATCACGCCCAGGTTCGCGAACGCCCCAGTGCCCGGAGCCCCATCACGGCCGCGGCGATCAGCACGGCGGCCACCGCGACGAACACGATCTGTGGCCGGTCCAGCGTGCTGTCACCGGCCAGCAGATACCCAGCGACATTGATCAGCCAGTGCCCGACCGCCGCGACCAGCACACGCTGCCAGAAGCTGCCGGTGCCCAGGTAGCCGAGCACCACGGCGAACGCCATCGTCGCGACGAAGAAGCAAACGGCGATCACCGGGCCCGCGGTGAAGGCCTGCACATGCCACAGCGCCCAGCCCGCCCCGGTCACCGACACCGCGGCGACCTTCGCCATGCGCGATTCCAGCATCGGCTGCATCAGTCCCCGCCACCCGATCTCCTCACCACCGGCTCCGACGACCTGCAGCACCAGGAACGCCGCGAAAGGCACACCGCCGACCGCCGCGGGACCGACGGTGGCCGTGCCCGACACGACCGCGGCGAGCGTGATCAGCGACCAGTACGTCACGCACACCGCGACGATCGCCGCGACGTTCACCCCCACCCGCCGCACGGAGACCGCTCCCGGAAGTACTCCCGAGACCGTTCGCCGGCACATCAGCCACGTCACCAGGGCACCCGCCGCCGGACCGAATTGGACCAGCGACAACGCCGCAGGAGCAATGCCCGAATGCGGCTGCACCGCAAGGAGAATCCCTGAAGCGATCAGCGTGACAAGCACATACACGCACAGGGCGAACCACACCCGCGCGGCCGTCGGTGGCCGCGCCGCGGCGACTCGGCCGGGCGCGGCGCTGTCGGCGGACTCCGCCTGTCCCACCCCGCCCGCGTACGCCCGGCCGGACTCGGTCGTGTTCGCATCAGCCGTACTCACCCGCCCACTGTGGCCGCGTGACACCACCCCGCGCATCCCCCTGCGGTCTCGTAGAAACCTTGTACCGCAGTATCATTGACATCTTTTCGGCAGCCGTCTTCCGATGCCACCGGCGGCCGACCTCACGGCCGAGCCCACCCTCACGGAGGGTAGCCCGGCCGTGACCGCTACGAGCCGCTGGCGATCAAGCACCAGGCCGCGAGCAGCGGGTGCCCTTCGCACAGCGACGGAATCGGCGGGCCGATCAACCCGGCCCGCGGCACCGCGGGCGCGGCGGGTTCGGCGACAGCCGAGCCGGCGCCCATCATGGTGGCCGCGCCGAGCAGGGCGGCGAGGGCGATTCCACGCAGAGTGGTCATGGTCGAACTCCTGGAGGGTGGGGAGGGATCAGACAGCGAGACAGGCCGAGCCGAGGTTGACGCCGGTGCCGACGTCGACCGGGAGCCGGGTCTCGGGCCAGGCGTCGGGCTGGACCGCGTAGATGTAGGAGATGCCCGCCTTGGAAGGCGTCCAGGTCACTTCGGCGACCCCGTCCACTGGCTTCGCGCCGGCGAAACCGGTGGGGCCCTGCCCTTCTTCGAAGAAGTAGACCGTCTTGGTGTCGTCGTCCACCGTGGCGGTCACGGTGTAGGAACAGCCGGTGCCCTGGCTGTGGGTCCCCAGGGTGGTTCCCGACTCGATCGTGACACCGGTGACGGTGGCCGAGGCGGACGGCGCCAACGCGACGGCGACCACCGACGCCGCGGCACCGACCCCGACGCGAATTGCCTTGAGCTTCATCAGATCTCCTGCTTCGTCATGGTTGACGAAGGAAGCGTCGCATATTTGACCGATCGGTCGCAATAGCGGCGTCGTCACGGAGTGCGCATGCATCGCGGGAAGTGGCGACGACGTCGTGCACTCGCACCGATCCAGCTGTGCAGCCGCGAGACCTGCTTGTCGCACTGGAATCCGATACCGGCTCGACAGCGGCGTCGATCCTCACCCGGAATGCACGACCGATCGGTAAGAATTCGGCGGCGCCGGTTCATCTGGGCGAGCGTGATCGCCGGCAGGGCGCCCCGATCGAGCGAGCCGAGGTCGAGGTCGGCGTAGGTGTCATGCCTGGTCGAAGTGGGTGTCGGTCCAGGTGAGGAGGGTGTTCAGGCCGGATTCGAGGATGGCGCGGTGGTCGGCGTCGGCGTATTCGTCGGTTCGGTAGTCCACCGGGGTGCCGGCGGCGCGAAGCTGGGCGACCATGGCGTCGGTGCCCTCGGGGACCACGATGACATCGCGCCTGCCCTGAATGACCAGCAGCGGCAGGGCGGAGCGGACGGTGGTCGGCTCGTTCGCGTCGAGGACGGCGCGGATACCCGAGAGGTCGCCGGTGGGCTCGACCACCTCGTGCACACCGAGCCCGGTCCACTGCTCAGGGGTGGACAGCGCCGGAATGCAGTTGTCGTCGACGAGCTTCAGCTTGCCTGCGGCCTGGGGAGTCAGGAAGGCGGCGGGATCGAATCCACCCGCTGTCTCGGCGCCCGCGATCACCAGCGGGGCGAACGGTAGCGCCGCGCGCCGTTCGGTCATGTCGGCGGCGGGGCCGATCTCCGCGGCGGCGCGCAGCAGCGCCAGGCGCGATCCGTTGTTGTTGGCGGGTGCCAGCGCGGCCGCGCCGACCAGTTGCAGCTCCGGTGCCCAGGCCGGCCCGACCGCCGTGGTGAAGATCGCGGCCTGGCCGCCCTGGGAATGGCCGATGGTGGCCCAGCGGGTGCCGATGCTCGGCGCGAGTTCACGAGCGGCGCGCGCGATGTCGGTGACGGCTCGCGCCTGCGCTTCGCCGATGAGATAGCCGTGCCTGCCCGGAGTGCCCAGGCCCTGGTAGTCGGTCATGGCGACGGCGTAGCCGGCGTCGAGCAGACGCTGCTGGACGACCCGGGTGCGCGAGATGTAGGCGTGCGCGGGGTAGTTCTCGTCGGTGTCGCGGGAAGGGGCACAGGCGTCGGCGATGCCGGTGGTTCCGTGGGCCCAGGAGATGAGTGGCCAGCCGCCTGCGGGCGCCTCGCCGCGCGGCACGGCGACCACGCCCGACACCGCGACCGTCTCGCCCTTCGGGTCGACCGAGCGGTACAGCACCAGATGGTTGTCGGCGTTCGCCAGTCCGGGGATGCCCGACAGCGGCCGCGACCAGATCACCGAGCCGTGCTCGCCCGCGACCGTGTCGGCCGTTGGCGTGTAGAAGTCGAGTCCGGCCGGTGCCTGCGGCGCCGCGACGGTGTCGGCGGAGGAGCAGCCGAGCAGCAGGGAACCGGCGGCGAGCAGCGCCGCGGCGCCGAGAGCGGTGGGGCGGGAGGTCTTCGTGGCAAACATGGCTCTGTCGTACTCGCGGCCGGATGCCACTCCGCGCAAACGCGGGATTCCGGCGAATTCCGGGGTCGTCGTGCACGGATCCGTCAGGTGGGCGCCGCCGCCCACAGATCCATCGGCACGTACCCGGTGGCGCGACCGTCTTCGCCGAGCAGTCTGCCCATCCGCTTCACCCAGCGCAGCGTCACCGCGCGGTCGAGGACCCGCAGCCCCGGCGCGACCGCGCCGAGCCGCGCCTCGTAGTCGGCGAGACCGTCCAGCCCGCGGAAGCACGTCACCGCGATCGCGTCGGCGTCGGTGACGGTGGCCGCGCACAGCCGGGTGTCGCGCATCCCCTCGATCGCCTCCAGCACCGGAATACGTTCGGCGGCAGGCATGTTCAGCCAGAGCGTGGCCGTGGCCCGCCAGCCGGTCACCGGCAACGCGGCCTCGCAGCGCAGCACCGCCCTGCCACCGTCGAGCATCTTGCCGAGCAGCCTGCGCACCGTGGCCTCCGGGCGGCCCAGCTCCGCGGCCAGCGCGGCGACGGTCCGCCTGCCGTCGACGCCGAGGGCCAGGATGAGCGCGCGTTCCTCGGCGGACAGGGGTGCGGGCTCCTCGGCTCCGGGCGCCGTGTCCACGGCCAGTTCGCGCTGCTGTCCCGGTGAGAGCGCGTCGAATCGCCACCGGCTGCCCTCCCGGTGCAACCGCCGGACCGGGTGGGTCCGCAGCCCGCGCACCCCCGGAACCCGGCCGAAGGCCAGCAGCTGCTCGGTGAACAGCGCCGCCGACGCGGAGCCGACGGTGAGCAGCAACGGATGCGCGCCCGCGACCAGCTCGACGCTGACGACCGCGGGCAGCCCGGCGAGCGCCGCGGCCACCGCCGCGAGCTCGCTCGGCTCGCAGTCGACCTGCACGAACGCCAGCACTCCGACCGCGGCGAAGCCCGACCCCGGATAGCAGGTCAGCCAGGCCGTCCCGCTCTCGCGCAGCGCCGACCAGCGCCGCGACAGCGTCGCCGCGTCCACCCCGAGCGGTCCGGCCAGCCTGGCCCACGACGCGCGCGGGGCGACCTGCAGTGCGGTGATCAGCGCAAGGTCCAGTTCGTCGACCTTCACCCGCACCGCCGCGCCGTCGTCGTGACCCGCCCGCCGATCCATGTCATCGGGTCACGGTAGCCCCGGCCGTGAGCAGCGGGGCCCACGGCTACCGAAACCGCCGTTGAGCACGCGCGGGTGGGGCATGATTGGAGGTGAAATCCCCGGATCGAGACCGAACAGGAACACCATGGCACCGCAGCTGACGCTCTCGGCCCAGCGCGCGGCGCTGGAGCGGGAGTGGGCGCAGTGGGTGCCCGCGGGGCAGTCCGCGCTCGGGCGCAGTTCGTCGGTCCGCACCGAGGTGGCGCAGTCGTGGCTGCGCTCGTTGCGCACGGTCGATCCGGCCCGCGATCACGCGCCGGAGAGCGAAGCCGGCGACATCGGTCCGCGCTGGGCGGAGTCACCGCTGCGCGGGCCGGTCACCGAGTTGCAGGATCAACTGCACAGCGTCGCCGACGACGCGGGCTACGTCGCCGCGGTGACCGACGCCTCCGGCACGATCCTGTGGACCTACGGCGGCCCGGTCATGCGGCGCAGGGCCGAGCAGGTGAACTTCGCGCCGGGCGGGCGGTGGGACGAGGCGCACATGGGCACCAACGCGCTCTCGTTGGCGCTGCGCACCGATCAACCGCACACCGTGTTCTCCGCCGAGCACCTGGTCGCGGCGCTGCACGGCTGGGTCTGCTACTGCGCGCCGATCCGCGCGGCCGACGGCACCCTGCTCGGCGTACTCGACCTGTCGACCACCTGGAAGCGCTCCCACCCGCTGGCCATGGCCACCGTGCGCACCATGACCAGCGCGATCGAGGCCAAGCTGCACGCGGCCGCGCCCGCACCGGCGGGCATGCGGCTGACCTGCCTCGGCACCGGGCGCCTGGTGCGCGACGGCGTCCCGATCCGGCTGCGCCCCCGCCAGCTCGAGATCCTCACCCTGCTCGCCCTCGACGACGACGGCTACAGCCACGAACGCCTGCACTACGCCGTCTACGGCGACCGCGCGGTCGGCGCGAGCACCCTGAAGTCGGAGATGTCGTATCTGCGCCGGGCCACCGGCGGCGACATCACCAGCCGCGTCTACCGCTTCACCACCGCCCTGTCCTGCGACGCCGTCGACGTGCTGCGCGCCCTGGAATCCGGCGACGTCGACACCGCAGTGCGGCTGTATCACGGTCCGCTGCTTCCTGATTCGGATACGCCCGGCATCAGCGAATGGCGCGACTACCTCGCGGTCGCCATGCGCAACGCGGTCCTGGCCAGCACCGACGCCGACCACGCGCTGACCTACGGCGAAGCCGCCCCCGACGACATCGCCGTCCACGAACACGCCATGACACTGCTGCCCCCGCGCGACACGCGGCGCGCGGTCGCCGCCGCCCGCCTCCACAGCGCACTTCGCGCCTGATCGGTCGGCTTCAACGTTTCATCAACCCTCGCGGCGGATAGTGATGGGCGTCACGCTTCACCGGAATCAGCGAGGAGCCTCCGCACATGATCTACGCCAAGCCGGGCACCGAGGGCAGCATCGTCAGCTACGCCAAGCGGTACGACAACTTCATCGACGGGAAGTGGGTTCCGCCGGTCGAGGGCCGGTACTTCGAGAACACCTCCCCGGTCGACGGACAGCCCTTCTGCGAGATCGCGCGATCGACCGCCGCCGACGTCGAACTGGCGCTCGACGCCGCCCACCGCGCCGCCGACGCCTGGGGCGCCACCTCGGCGGCCGAGCGCGCCAACATCCTGAACAAGATCGCCGACCGGATCGAGGCCAACCTCGAGGCCCTCGCCGTCGCCGAGACCTGGGACAACGGCAAGCCGGTCCGCGAGACCCTGGCCGCCGACCTGCCGCTGGCGGTCGACCACTTCCGCTACTTCGCCGGCGTGCTGCGCGCCCAGGAGGGCGGGATCAGCGAGGTCGACAACGACACCATCGCCTACCACTTCCACGAGCCGCTCGGCGTTGTCGCCCAGATCATTCCGTGGAACTTCCCCATCCTGATGGCCACCTGGAAGCTGGCGCCCGCGCTGGCCGCCGGCAACGCGGTGGTACTCAAGCCCGCCGAGCAGACCCCGGCCTCGATCATGAAGGTCGTCGAGCTCGTCGCGGATCTGCTGCCGCCGGGAGTTCTCAACGTGGTCAACGGTTTCGGCGTGGAGGCGGGCAAGCCGCTGGCGTCGAGCCCGCGGGTGGCCAAGGTCGCCTTCACCGGCGAGACCACCACCGGCCGCCTGATCATGCAGTACGCCAGCGAGAACATCATCCCGGTGACGCTGGAGCTGGGCGGCAAGAGCCCCAACATCTTCCTGCCCGACGTGATGGCCGCCGACGACGATTTCCTCGACAAGGCGATCGAGGGCTTCGTGATGTTCGCGCTCAACCAGGGCGAGGTGTGCACCTGTCCGTCGCGCGCGCTGATCGCGTCGTCGATCTACGACGAGTTCATGGCCCGCTGTGTGGAGCGCACCAAGGCGATCGTCAGCGGCAACCCGCTCGACGAGGCCACCATGATCGGCGCGCAGGCCAGCAACGACCAGTTCGAGAAGATCCTGTCCTACATCGACATCGGCAAGAAGGAAGGCGCCGAGGTGCTCACCGGCGGCGCGGTCCGCAACGTCGACGGTCTTGGCGACGGCTTCTACATCGAGCCGACGATCTTCAAGGGCAGCAACGACATGCGCGTGTTCCAGGAGGAGATCTTCGGCCCGGTCGTCGCGGTGACCACCTTCGACTCCACCGACGAGGCGCTGAAGATCGCCAACGACACCCTCTACGGCCTCGGCGCCGGTGTGTGGACGCGCGACATGAACACCGCCTACCGCCTCGGCCGCGGGATCAAAGCGGGCCGGGTCTGGACCAACTGCTACCACGCCTACCCCGCGCACGCGGCCTTCGGCGGGTACAAGAAGTCCGGCATCGGCCGCGAGAACCACAAGATGATGCTCGAGCACTACCAGCAGACCAAGAACCTGCTGGTCAGCTACTCGCCGCAGAAGCTCGGCTTCTTCTGATGGGGCAGCGCGTCGACCTCACCGAACAGGCGGCGACGCTGCTGCGGGACCTGACCGGGCGGCACGGCCCGGTCATGTTCCACCAGTCCGGCGGCTGCTGCGACGGCAGCTCCCCCATGTGCTACCCACGCGGTGAATTCCGCGTGGGTCGCTCGGACGTGCTGCTGGGCCATCTGCCCGACGACACCCCGTTCTGGATGAGTGCCGACCAGTTCGAATACTGGAAGCACACCCATCTCACCGTCGACGTGGTGCCCGGCCGGGGCAGCGGCTTCTCGCTGGAAGCCCCCGAAGGCGTGCGGTTCCTGATCCGCTCCCGCCTGCTCACCGACGAGGAGGTGGCCGAGCTGGAATCCCAGCCTCCGCCACCCACCGGTGACACCGTTCCCCAGTGATGTGAAACACCAACCATCACACTGTTCCCGCAGGTCGGCGGCGCTCGATACGCGCCGCTGACCTGCGGGATCCACGGCCGTAACAGTCGTCAACCATTCTTCAACCCTCGACGATCACCGTTGCCGTCGCTACGCGCTTGTTTGTTGATGAGGAGCTACCCCTGTGAGTACCGACGCGATCCCCGCCACGGGCGCGGACACCCCCGGCGACGACTATCTCGCCAAACGCACCCTGCGCTCCGGCTCGGCGGGCTGGGTCCTGCTGGCCGGCCTCGGCGTGAGCTATGTGATCTCCGGCGACTACTCCGGCTGGAACTTCGGCCTCGCCGAAGGCGGCTTCGGCGGCCTGCTGATCGCCGCGATCGTCATCGCCGGAATGTATCTGGCCATGGTCCTCGGCATGGCCGAACTGTCCTCGGCGCTGCCCGCCGCGGGCGGCGGCTACACCTTCGCCCGGCGTGCGCTCGGACCGTGGGGCGGATTCGCCACCGGCACAGCGGTTCTCATCGAGTACGCGATCGCCCCAGCCGCCATCGCCACCTTCATCGGCGCGTACGTGGAGTCGCTGAACCTGTTCGGGATCACCGACGGCTGGTGGGTGTATCTGGCGGTGTACGCGCTGTTCATCGGCATCCACCTCGGTGGCGCGGGCGAGGCGCTCAAGGCGATGTTCGTGATCACCGCGATCGCGCTGGTGGGTCTGGCGATCTTCGCCGTGGCCGCGCTCGGCAAGTTCGATGTCGCCAATCTGACCAACGTCGCACCGGACCCGGACGCCACCGGCGCGTCGTCGTTCCTGCCGTTCGGGTACATGGGCATCTGGGCCGCGATCCCGTTCGCCATCTGGTTCTTCCTCGCCGTCGAGGGTGTGCCGCTGGCCGCCGAGGAGGCCACCGAGCCGGAGAAGAACGTGCCCAAGGGCATCATCGTCGCCATGCTGCTGCTGGTGGTGACCGGCGCGGTGGTGCTGTTCCTGGTCACCGGCGCGCTCGGCGCCCAGGACGCGTCGTCCTCCGGCAACCCGCTGGTCGAGGCGCTCGGCGACAGCCCGGTGGCCAAGGTGGTCAACTACATCGGCCTGGCAGGCCTGGTCGCCAGCTTCTTCTCCATCGTCTACGCCTACTCGCGGCAGACCTTCGCCCTCTCGCGTGCCGGCTACCTGCCGACCAGCCTCTCGGTGACCAACTCCCGCAAGGCGCCGGTGCTGGCGCTGATCGTGCCCGGCCTCATCGGCTTCGCCCTCTCGCTCACCGGCGAGGGCGCCATGCTGCTGAACATGGCGGTGTTCGGCGCCGCCGTGAGCTATGTGCTGATGATGGTGAGCCACATCGTGCTCCGGGTCCGCGAGCCGAACATGCCGCGCCCCTACCGCACCCCGGGCGGCATCGCGACCACCGCGTTCGCGCTGGTCATCGCGGCGGCGTCGGTGGCGGCGACCTTCCTGGTCGACCCGAAGGCGGCGCTGTTCACCCTCGGTGTGTTCTGCGCCTTCATGGCCTACTTCGGCCTCTACAGTCGCCATCACCTGGTCGCCAAGTCGCCCGACGAGGAGTTCGCGGCGCTGGCCAAGGCCGAACAAGAACTCGAGTAGCCGCAGCCAGACGTCCGGCGGCGACCACCCGCCGCCGGACGCACCGAACCGAGAAAGGAGGCGGCACCCGATGACCGTGTACCGCAGTTCCGTCGGCGTCACGACCTATCTGTTCGACGGCCTGGTCGATCTGCTGGCCAAGGCCACGCCCGAACGCAGCGGCGACCAGCTGGCCGGTTGCGCCGCGGCGACCGACGCCGAGCGGGCGGCCGCGCAGTGGGCGCTGGCCGACGTTCCGCTGACCACCTTCCTCGACGAGGTGGTCGTGCCCTACGAGACCGACGAGGTCACCCGGCTGATCATCGACAGCCACGACCGAGCCGCCTTCGGGCCGATCGCGCACCTCACCGTCGGCGGGCTGCGCGACTGGCTGCTCGCGGTCGCCGCCACCGACGAGGCGGCGGCGACGCTGGCGGCCGTCGCGCCGGGACTCACCCCCGAGATGGTGGCCGCGGTCAGCAAGATCATGCGCAACCAGGACCTCATCGCCGTGGCCAAGGCGACCGTGGTGACCGCGGGCTTCCGCACCACCATCGGCCTGCCCGGCAGGCTGAGCACCCGCCTGCAGCCCAACCACCCGACCGACGATCCCCGCGGGATCGCCGCCGCGACCCTCGACGGGCTGCTGCTCGGCTGCGGTGACGCGGTGATCGGCATCAACCCGGCCACCGATTCACCCCAGGCCACCGCCGACCTGCTGCACCTGCTCGACGAGGTGCGCCTGCGCTTCGACATCCCGACCCAGTCCTGCGTGCTGTCGCACGTCACCACCACCATCGACCTGATCGAGGCCGGCGCGCCGGTGGACCTGGTGTTCCAGTCCGTGGCGGGCACCGAGGGCGCCAATTCCGGCTTCGGCGTGAACCTTTCGCTGCTGCGCGAGGGCAACGAGGCCGGTCGCTCGCTCGCGCGCGGCACCGTCGGCGACAACGTGATGTATCTCGAGACCGGTCAGGGATCGGCGCTGAGCGCGAATGCCCATCTGGGCGTTGGCGATCGGCCGGTGGACCAGCAGACCCTGGAGACCAGGGCCTACGCCGTCGCCAGGGAGCTGAGCCCACTGCTGGTCAACACCGTGGTCGGGTTCATCGGGCCCGAATACCTCTACGACGGCAAGCAGATCATCCGCGCCGGGCTCGAGGACCACTTCTGCGGCAAGCTGCTCGGCCTGCCGATGGGCGTCGACGTGTGCTACACCAACCACGCCGAGGCCGACCAGGACGATATGGACACCCTGCTCACCCTGCTCGGCGCGGCAGGCTGCGCCTTCGTCATCGCGGTGCCCGGCGCCGACGACGTGATGCTCGGCTACCAGAGCCTGGCCTTCCACGACGCGCTCTATGCCCGCCAGGTCCTGAACCTGCGCCCCGCACCGGAATTCGAGGCGTGGCTGGCGGGGCTCGGCATGCTCGACGCGAAGGGCCGGGTGCGCCAGGTGCCGCCGTTGTCGTCGCCCCTGCGCGCCCTGGCGGCGAACCGATGAGGCCGGGACTGCACCTGGTGCGATCGACCGACCGGAACGGAGCCACGGTGAGCGAGCGGACACCCGACGAACGTGCCGAAGACGCGGTGGCCCAGGAGTTCTGGCGCGATCTGCGGCGCAACACCCAGGCCAGGATCGGCCTCGGCCGCACCGGTGACGCGCTGCCGACCAGCGAGGTGCTCGCCCTGCGCGCCGCGCACGCCGCCGCGCGCGACGCGGTGCACGTCCCGCTCGAGGTCGACATCTTCGCCGAACAGATCACGAGCATGGGCCTCGGCGACCCCGTGACGGTGACGAGCAAGGCCGCCGACCGCTCGGAATACCTGCGCCGCCCCGATCTCGGCAGGCTGCCCGCCGACCTGTCCGGCATCGAGAACCGCGGCGCCGACATCGGATTCGTGCTCGCCGACGGCCTGTCACCCCGCGCGCTCACCGACCACGGCGCGGGCCTGCTCGCCGCACTGGCCGAGGAACTCGGCGACCGGTACACCCTGGCGCCGCCGGTGATCGCCACCCAGGCGCGCGTCGCGCTGGGCGACCACATCGCCGCGGCGCTGGGCGTGCGGACCGTGCTGGTGATCATCGGCGAACGTCCCGGCCTCTCGGTGGCCGACAGCCTGGGCATCTACCTCACCCACGAGCCGCGCCCCGGCCGCACCGACGCCGAACGCAACTGCATCTCCAACATCCATCCCCCCGACGGCCTCACCTACACCGATGCCGCCCGCGTGGTCGCCGGACTGGTGGCGGGCGCGCGCAAGCTCGGCCGCTCCGGCGTCGACCTCAAGGACACCTCCCGTGCCGTCGGCCTCACCGCCGACACCTCGGCCATCGCTGCGGCGCTGGAGAACCAGGACCACTGACATGAAGAAGATCTCCGCCCTCGCGGCGGTGGCGATGACGGCTGCCCTGATGACGTCGACCGCCTGCGGAACCGGCGAACCACGCGCGGCGTCCGAGAGCTGTTCGACCCTCGACGCGAGCCTGCCCTGGCACGGCGACAACAGGGACCGCCTCGCACGATTCATCGAGGAGACCGGGCGTTGCGGCGCCACGGGTTCCGGCGCGGCGCCCCTGGCGCTGTTCGACTGGGACAACACGATCGTGAAGAACGACATCGGCGTCGCCACGTTCTACTGGATGCTGGCCAACGACAAGGTCCTGCAGCCGCTCGACCGGGACTGGACCACTGTCGGCGCGCACCTCACCCGCGACGCTGCCGACACGCTCGCCGCCGCCTGCGGTGCCGCCGACCCGAACACGCCCCTGCCCACCTCGCGGAACGCGGCCTGCGCCGACGAGCTGGTCGCGGTGGCCGACAGCGCGAAGACCACGGCGGGCAAGGCCGCCTTCACCGGGTACGACCACCGCCGCACCGAACCCGGCTACGCGTTCGTGGTCCAGCTGATGCGCGGCTACACCGAGGCCCAGATCACCGATTTCGCGCGCGCCGCCCGCGCGCAGAACCTGGCCGCGGCCGAGGGCACCGAGCAGACCGTCGGCACCACGGAGGTGGACGGCTGGGTGCGCTACTACCCCCAGATGACGGATCTCGTCCGGGTGTTGCGGGACAACGGATTCGACGTGCGCATCATCTCGGCCTCGGCCGAGCCGGTGGTCCGGGTGTGGGCCGAGGAACTCGGCATCACCGGTGACCGGGTGATGGGCGTTCCCCTACTGGCCGACAACGGCGTCTACACCGGGCACCTCCCCGGCTGCGGCGATGCCGGGACCGACCAGGTGATCACCTACATCGACGGCAAGCGGTGCCGGATCAACGAGCAGGTGTTCGGCGTGCGGGGCGCCGCGGCCTTCCAGCAGCTGCCCGCCGACCGCCGCGCCGCCTTCGACGCGGGCGATTCCGACACCGATGTGGTGTTCCTCGGCGACGCCACCGGCCTGCGCCTGGTGATCAACCGCAACAAGACCGAACTGATGTGCAACGCCTACGGCTCAGACGACGGCACGTGGGTGGTGAACCCGATGTTCCTCGACCCCAAGCCACGCAGGTCCGATCCGTACCCCTGCGCGACAGCCGGTTTCATCACCCCGTCCGGCAGCGGCGCGCCGTTGCGCCGCCCCGACGGCAGCGTGGTCCCGGACCCGCAGGACCTCGTGTTCGGGTGATCCCCGGACAGGCCCGGTGCGGCGCGGGTGCGATCCAGCCCACCAGCGGTTCGACATGAGCCCGCGGCGATCGCTCCATAGAGTGATGCCCATGATCCGCACCGCCGCCCTCGCCCATGTCCGCGACCGCAGGCTCATCCAGACGCGCCCGGAGGGCAAGGACGTCTTCTACATGGCGGGCGGCAAGATCGACCCGGGCGAGACACCCTTACAGGCGCTACATCGCGAGATCGAGGAAGAACTCGGCGTCGGCCTGTCCGGCGTCGCCGAACTGGGCATCTTCGAGGCCGAGGCCTTCGGCCACGGCAAGAACACCCCGCTGCACATGACCTGTTTCCTCGCCGACTTCACCGGCGAACCGCGCGCGACCGGCGAGATCGCCGAATTCCGCTACTTCACCGGCGCCGAATACGCGGCGATGCCGCAGGTCGCGCCCGGTTCGCTGATGGTCTTCCAGCGGCTGCACGCCCTTGATCTCATCGACTGGTAGCCGAGGTCGTTCGCCTGGGCAACGATTTGGTGTACCGAGAAACGAACGGACCGGAGGGGCCGATGGTACAGCTGTGAATGTGCCGATCACCACCGCCCCGATGACCGTTGCCGAGCGCAAGGCCGCGCTGCGCCGACTAGTCGCGCTGTTCGGCCTGATGAACACGATGATCGAACTGAGCACCCAGGGCGCGCCGCGGTCGGTGGCCGAACACGCCACCGCCGCACGCGATCTGGTGGGCGAACTCGTCGCCGATCTGGCCGCGGCCCGCTAGGTCGCCGTGGGCTTCGGCGGGTCGGAGCCCTCGTTCTCGGCCGGGATGGCGCCGGGTTCGGTGCCCTCGTCGGCCTTCTGATCCGGCTCGGGATGCTCGGGTTCGAAGGTTTCGGGCAGCCCCTTGAGGTGCTTGTTCATCGAGCGGACCAGCAGCACGGTGCCCGCCAGCAGGATCAAGATCACCAGCAGGCCCAGCGGCGACGCCTTGCCGAACTCGGGACCGGTGGGGGTACCGGGATTTTGCGCGAGGAGAACCAACATCACCGGTCGGCGTCCTCGATGCCGGCGAACAGGTCGGTCTCCGGGATGGCGGTGCGCACCCTCGTCTTGGCCAATTCGAACTCCTCGGTCGGCCAGAGCCGCTGCTGCATCTCCAACGGGATCGCGAAGAACGCCCCGTTCGGATCGATCTGAGTCGCGTGCGCGCGCAGGGCGTCGTCACGCTGGGGGAAATATTTCGAGCACTCGATCTGGGTGGTCACCCGGCTCCAGGTGTCGCCGCGCCGGTACTCGCGCATCCGGTCCAGCCACTCCTGCAGCGGGAACTTCTCGCCGATGCGCTCGTACTCCTCGGCGAAGGTCTCCAGGCGCTTCATGCTGAAGCCGTGGTCGTAGTACAGCTTCGACGGCGTCCAAGGTTCGCCCGCGTCGGGGAACTTCGTCGGGTCACCTGCCGTCTCGTAGGCAGCCACCGACACCTCGTGGCACCGGATGTGATCCGGATGCGGGTATCCACCGTTCTCGTCGTAGGTGGTGATGACGTGCGGCCTGAACTCGCGCACCACCTTCACCAGCGCCTCGGTGGACTCCTCCAGCGGCACCAGCGCGAAGCAGCCCTCCGGCAGCGGGGGCAGCGGGTCACCCTCGGGCAGACCCGAGTCGACGAAGCCGAGCCAGTGCTGGCGCACGCCGAGCGCGTGCGCGGCGGCGGCCATCTCCTCGCGCCGGACCTCCTCGATCCGGTCGAGCACACCGGGGGTGTCCATAGCCGGGTTCAGGATGCTGCCGCGTTCACCACCGGTCAACGTCACGACCAGGACGTCGACGCCCTCGGCCGCGTACCTGGCCATGGTCGCGGCGCCCTTGCTCGATTCGTCGTCGGGGTGTGCGTGCACCGCCATGAGGCGAAGGCCACTCACGTCTCGTTCACCATCGCTCTCGCTCGCGGGTGTCAGAACTTCGTTCCCTATAGTTCCATCCGACCCCCTGTTTGTTCCGACCACCCCCGTGAGCGAGAAACCGATGACCGAGCCCGCACCGGACACCACCGCGGCCTCGGCGGCCGCCGCAGCGCGACACGCCGACCGTTACGGCACCAAACCCCCGGCGCGTCGGGTCTGGCTGCTGGCTCTGCTCGGCGTCGGCGTGCTGGTCGCGGGCCTCGGCGTGGCCTTTCTCGGTTTCCAGAAGTACGGCCCGAAGGCGATCGAGACCGAGCAGCTCGGTTACGTGGTCGTCGACGACTCCACCCTGACCGTGCGGATGAAGATCACCCGCGACGAACCGCAGCGTGACGTGGTCTGCATCGTCCGGGCGATGGACCGCGACACCGCCGAGGTCGGCAGGCGCGAAGTGCTGGTGCCCGGCTCCGAACACACCAGCCTCGAGGTGACCACCACGGTCAAGTCCTCGTCCAGGGCCTCGGCGGGCGACATCTACGGCTGCACCGAGGATGTGCCAGGCTATTTGCGCCTCGGATAGCGGCCTCGCCTAGCCTGACCTGCATATTTATGAGACATGCTAAAATGGCCTGATACACGGTTCCGGGGCTCGGAGCCGTGTTTGCTGCATTGGCGGCCAGCGATGCTGTTCCGGGTTACGGGTTCACCCCCAGGATCGCTCCAGCCGTCGGGCCCGCGCATGCCTTCGCCTCGTCGGTAACGCGCGGGTTTCAGGGAATCCCGGTGCGCCGGGAACAACTACTAGGGAGTGATCGAGATGACCGAGAATGTGACCTGGCTTACCCAGGAGTCGCACGACAGGCTCAAGGGCGAGCTGGACTCGCTCATTGCCAATCGTCCGGTCATTGCCGCCGAGATCAACGAGCGCCGCGAAGAAGGCGACCTCAAGGAGAACGGCGGCTACCACGCCGCGCGCGAAGAGCAGGGCCAGCAGGAGGCGCGCATCCGCCAGCTGCAGGAACTGCTGAACAACGCGAAGGTCGGCGTCGCCCCCACCAAATCCGGCGTTGCCCTGCCCGGCTCGGTCGTCACCGTGTACTACGACGGCGACGAGGACGACACCGAGACCTTCCTCATCGCGACCCGCGAAGAGGGCCTCGGCGCCACCAACCTCGAGACCTACTCGCCGAACTCGCCGCTCGGCGGCGCGCTGATCGACGCCAAGGTGGGCGAGACCCGCGAGTACACGCTGCCCAACGGCAACACCATGAAGGTGACGCTGGTCAGCGCCGAGCCGTACCACGGCTGAGCCAGAGCCCGGCCCACCCGAACCCGAACGCGAGCGGCCGCATCCGAATCCCGGATGCGGCCGCTTCGTCATCTGTGGGTGCCCGTCAGCTCAGGGCCTGCTCGACATCGGCGAGCAGATCGCTGATGTCCTCGATCCCGACCGAGAGCCGGACCAGATCGGCGGGCACCTCCAGCTCCGAACCCTCGGTGCTGGCGTGGGTCATGGCTCCCGGGTGCTCGATCAGCGACTCGATGCCGCCCAGCGACTCGGCCAGGGTGAAGATCTCGGTGCGCGAGCAGAACTTCAGCGCCGCCTCCCGGCCGCCCGCCAGGCGCACCGAGATCATGCCGCCGCTGCGGCGCATCTGCTTCTGCGCGATCTCGTAGCCGGGGTGGGTGGGCAGGCCGGGGTAGATGACCTGCGAGATGGCCGGGTGGTTGGTGAGGAACTCCGCGATCACCTCGGCGTTGTCGCAGTGCTTCTCCATCCGCACGGCCAGGGTCTTGATGCCGCGCAGGGTGAGGAACGCGTCGAACGGACCCGGCACGGCGCCCGCGCCGTTCTGCAGGAACGCGAACGCCTTGTCGAGTTCCTCGCTGTTGGTGATCAGCGCGCCACCGACGACATCGGAGTGCCCGCCCAGGTACTTGGTGGTCGAGTGCACCACGATGTCGGCCCCGAGCAGCAGCGGCTGCTGCAGGTAGGGGGTGGCGAAGGTGTTGTCGACGACGAGCTTGGCGTCGGCCTCGTGCGCGATGTCGGCCAGCGCCGGGATGTCACCGATGCTGAGCAGCGGGTTGGTCGGCGTCTCGATCCACACCAGCTTGGTGTTGGGGCGGATGGCCGCGCGGACCGCGTCGAGGTCGGCGATGTGGGCGGGCGAGTGCTCGATGCCCCACTGCGTGAACACCTTGTCGATGAGGCGGAAGGTGCCGCCGTAGGCGTCGTCGGGGATGACGATGTGGTCGCCGGGCCGCAGCACCGCGCGCAGCGCGCAGTCGGTCGCGGCCATACCGGAGGCGAAAGCCCGGCCGTAGGTGCCCGATTCGAGGGCGGCGAGGTTGGCTTCGAGCGCGGTGCGGGTCGGGTTGCCGGTGCGCGCGTATTCGTAACCGCTGCGCATCCCGCCGACGCCGTCCTGGGCGAAGGTGGAGCTCGCGTAGATGGGGACGTTGACCGCGCCCGTCTGAGGATCGGGTTCATATCCGGCGTGGATGGCCCTGGTCGAGAATCCCAGCTCACTCATGGGCTCAGACTAGTTGGCTCGTTCCGTGGCCCGATGCTGGGGTATGGGCCGTGCGTGAAGTGCCGGATTCGGCGCGCGGGCGGCGGTTAGGCTGACGCCATGGTGACTGTGGAAGAGCTGTTCGCGATCGATCCGCTGCTCTCGCCGGAGGAGCGGGAGATCCGCGACACCGTGGCCGCGTTCGGCGAGCGCAGGCTGCGCCCGCACATCGCGGACTGGTTCGAGGAAGGCACCTTCCCGGCCAGGGAGATCGCCCCCGAACTCGGCAAGCTTGGTCTGCTCGGCATGCACCTGGAGGGCTACGGCTGCGCGGGCGCCTCGGCCACCGCCTACGGCCTGGCCTGCCAGGAACTCGAGGCCGTCGACTCCGGCGTGCGCAGCATGGTGTCGGTGCAGGGCTCGCTGGCGATGACCGCGATCCACTTCTACGGGTCGGAGGAACAGAAGCAGCGGTACCTGCCCGCGATGGCGGCGGGCGAGACGATCGGCTGCTTCGGTCTCACCGAGCCCGACTACGGCTCCAACCCCGGCGGGATGCGCACCAGGGCCAGGCGCGACGGCGTCGACTGGGTGCTCAACGGCTCGAAGATGTGGATCACCAACGGCGCGGTCGCCGATGTGGCCGTGGTCTGGGCCTACGCCGAGGAGCCCGGCCAGGACCGGCCGCGGGTGCGCGGCTTCCTGGTGCCCGCGGGCACGCCCGGCTTCAGCACCAGGGAGATCCATCGCAAGCTCTCGCTGCGCGCGTCCCTCACGGCCGCACTGGATTTCGACGACGTACGCCTGCCCGCCGACGCGGTGCTGCCCGAATCCCGTGGCCTGAGTTCACCGTTGGCGTGTCTGAGTGAGGCGCGCTTCGGCATCGTCTTCGGCGCGCTCGGCGCCGCCCGTGACTGCCTGGCCGCCGCGATCGACTACGCCCGCACCCGCGAGGTGTTCGACAAGCCGCTGGCCGGCTACCAGCTCACCCAGGCCAAACTCGCCGACATGGCCCTCGAGCTCGGCAAGGGCCAGTTGCTCGCGCTGCACCTGGGCCGGTTGAAGGACCGGCACGAGATCACCGGCGAGCAGATCAGCGCGGGCAAGCTCAACAGCACCCGCGAGGCCATCGCGATCGCCCGCGAGTGCCGAACCATCCTGGGCGCCAACGGGATCACCCTCGACTACCCGGTGCTTCGGCACGCCAACAACCTGGAGTCGGTACTCACCTACGAGGGCACGGCCGAGGTGCACCAGCTGATCCTGGGCAAGGCGCTCACCGACGCCGACGCGTTCCGGTAGCCCGTCGCTTCAGCCGACGGGCACGTTCTCGGGCACGGGCGCCGGGCGGATCAGTCCGCCCGCGAAGGCGACGGCGAGCGTCCCGAGCACCACGGCGGCCACCGCGATCGCGAGCGGAATCGTGATCGCTGTCGGGATGCCGAGCACGGTCAGCGTCGCCAATCCACCGGCGCCCCAGACGAACACGGCCACCAGCCGGCCGAACAGCGGGGCGTACGGCCACCGGCGCAACGTCCGGCCGACACCCTCGCGCGCCAGATATCCTGCGGCAGCGGGGATCACCGGGATCGCGCCGAGCAGCTGGATAGCCGGTTCGGTGACATTCACTACGGGCCCCTCCGCTCGCCGTGCCGATTAGCCGAACGTTGTCTCGAGTCGGTACTGCCCACTCAGAATCCCCCTGGCGCCGGGTTCACGCAACTCCGCCGCGCCCCACATCCCGCGATATCCCCTTGACTCGACAAGTGATGTGCGTCACAATCTAATCGTGTTAGGTGAAACTACTCGCGATAGGCAAGCCGAACGCCGTGAGGCGACGCGGCAGGAGATCCTGCAGGTCGCGTGGGAGCTGGCCAGGGAGCACGGGCTGACGCAGATCACCCTGCGCGATGTCGCCACCAGGGTCGGCATGCGGGCGCCTTCGCTCTACACACACTTCGCGTCCAAGAACGCGATCTACGACGCGATGTTCGGGCAGGCCTGGTCCGAATTCGAGACCTACTCGGCCCGGGTGACCGCGAGCCCGCCCTCCGCGCCGCGAGCCCGGCTGCTCGCGGTCGCGTACGGATTCTTCGATTTCGCGGTCGCCGATCTGGCCCGCTACCAGCTGATGAACCAGCGCATGGTGGCCGGATTCGAGCCTTCCCCCGAGTCCTACGAGCCGTCACTGCGCGTCATGCGCGCCACGCTCGCCCTGTTCGCCGAGGCAGGTGTCACCGATCGCGGTGACATCGAGATCTGGTTCAGCCTGATCGGCGGCCTCATCAATCAACAACTCGCCAACGATCCCACCGGCGACAGCAGACGCCGGCTGCTCGAACGGGCGATGACCATGTGGGCCGACAGCGTCGGCCTGCCCCCTGAACCGAGGCACCCCGATGACCACCTCAACCCCGACACCGACGGAGCCGCGCCGTAGCGCGACACCACACGCCGAAGCGGTCGCCCTGGCCGCGACCGAATACGAACGCGTCGGGCGCGCCGTCGCCGCGCTCGCGCCCGAGGACTGGCAGCGACCCACCGACTGCACGGATTGGACTGTGCGTCAGCTCATCGCGCACATGGTCGGCATGATGGCGATGACCGCCTCGATCCCCGAGATGATCCGCCAGAACCGGATCGCCGAACGCCGCCCCGGCGGCGAGCAACGCCGCGTCGACGCGCTCACCGCCCACCAGGTCGCCCGCTACGGCGTCCACTCCCCCGAGGAACTGCGCGCCATGATCGCGCGCCTCGCCCCGCGCGCCACCGCCGCCCGTCGCCGCGTCCCCGCCTTCGCGCGCAGACTGGTGATGCCGGGCACCGAGGAGGTCAACGGCGCCGACGAGCGCTGGACGGTGGGTTTCCTGACCGACGTGATCCTCACCCGCGACCCGTGGATGCACCGGATCGACCTGAGCCGGGCCACCGGCACGCCGCACGAACTCACCGCTGAGCACGACGGCCGCATCGTCGACGGCGTGGTACGCGAATGGGCGCAGCGCCACGGCAGCCCCTACCGGCTGACGCTGCACGGCCCGGCGGGCGGCACCTGGGCCGAGGGTGACGGCCCGGCGCTGGAGCTGGACGCGGTGGAGTTCTGCCGCATCCTGTCCGGCCGCGCGAGCGGTACCGGTCTGCTGCGCACGGAGGTGCCGTTCTGAGTGGTCAGCGCGGCGCGGGCAGTTCCAGGTTCTCGCGGTAGGTCCCGCCCAGATAATCGGTGTCGACCAGGCCGCGGCGGCGCAGCTCGGGCAGCAGGCCGTTGAGCACGAAGTCGCTGGTGCGCGCGTCGGTGAGCCCGCCGAGGGTGATCACGTCGAGCACGTTCGCCCGGTAGCGCTCCTCGATGGCGTCTGCGAGCTGCTCCGGTGTGCCCGCGGCGGCCCAGTGGCCGGTGTCCTTGGCGGCCACGATCAGCTCGCGCAGGGTGGCGCCGGTGGCGGCCAGTTTACTGAAGATCTCGACCCGGCCGCGCCGTCGATGCACCGAATCGAGCTGGGGCAGCAGGGTTTCCGGGAGCGGCTTGTCCAGTGGCAGCTCGGACAGGTCGAGCCCGCCGCCGAGCATGTCGGCCAGTTGCGCCCGGCCCGCCACGAAGTCGGTGGCCTCGGCCGCCTCCCTGACCAGTCGACACGCCTCGGCCTCGGTCGCGCCGTAGGTGGCGTGGAAGGAACTGAAGATCAGCGGCAGCCCGTCGGCCCTGCCCAGTTCGGCCGCCCTGGTCCTGATCCGCTTCGTGTAGGTGACCGCGTCCTCGAGCGTCGGCAAGGAGGTGAAGACGACCTCGGCGAACCGGGCGCCGAGCTCGAGACCACCCGCGGATTGGCCCGCCTGGAACTGCACCGGCCGCCCCTGCGGCAGGGGCGGGATGTTCAGCGGTCCGCGCACCGAGAAGTGTTCGCCCGCATGGTCGATGGGCCGCACGCGCGACGGGTCGAGGACGGCACCGCCCCGGCCGTCGGGCCGCAGCGCGCCCGGCTGCCAGCTGTCGAACAGCGCGTTGACGACGGTGAGCGCCTCGGTCGCGCGGGCGTAGCGCTCTTCGGGACTCGGCAGCTCGCCCGCGCCGTAGTTCTCCTCGCCGAGCGAGGAGGTCACCGCGTTCCAGGCCGCGCGCCCGTTGCTCACGTGGTCGAGGGTGCCGAAGAGACGGGCCAGGTTGAACGGGTGGTGGAAGGTGGTGGTGACCGTCGCGATGAGGCCGACGTGGCTGGTCACCGCGCTCAGCGCGGCCAGCTGCACGATCGGTTCCTGCGCGCCGATCGCCCCCTGGGCCCCGAAGGCGAGCAGGTCGGCGGCGAACACGGCGCCGATCTTGTGCTCCTCGGCGATCCGGGCGACGCGCACCGCCTCGTCCAGGGTCGATCGGGTGGGGTCCAGCGCGGCGGCGTACACATCGGGCGAGCCGCTCACCCCGGTGACGGTCTTCAATCTGCGGCGTTCGGTGGCCATACCCCTCAGTCCAGCAAGGCGCCGCGCGGCCGACCATGGTTGCGCTCAACATAATTCGAGCGGAATGCGTGGTTGCGCGGAGTTCGCCGACGGGACGTTGCGACCGTGTTGCTACCATCTGGTGGTGTTATCGCCCGGCCCCGCGTTGCTCGAAATCTCGGCACGACGTCACATGCACAAACTGAATACGATGTACGGAATTCCCGCCGCGCTGGCCGCCGCGGAAAATCCTGGGCTCTGCGCCGAGCTCGATCAGCACGCGGCGGCGGTGCGCGACATTCTCGCGTTCGGCGTCGGCGAATCGACGGGCATCCCGCTCACCGTGCTGCTCGCCGGTTACGCGCGCGGCCTGCTCGATCAGGTCGCCGAATTCGCGGGCGGCCTGCGGGTGGGCGCGCCCTCCTCGTGGCTCGAGGCCGATTGGCTGCAGCTACGGCTGGCCGCGGTCTGCCGCCACGCCGTCGCGGCCTGAACACCGGAATCGGCGCTTCGCCTCCGAAACGGTGACGAAGCGCCGGCGCCGGTTGGTCAACGAGGCGTGTCACCGCCCCACTCCGGGCGACCCGGTTCGGGGTACCCCGCGCCCGGCGTGACCCACTGCTGGGCGTTCTCGGCGTGCGCACCGGGGACGGCCTGCCCCTGGCCGCTCACGCGCGCGGCGTCCTCACGGCCGCGCTGGTAGGCCTCGGCCTGTCCCTTCATGGCGGGCATCTCCGCCTCCAGGTTGCCGAGCCAGTTGTTCCAGCGCTGCTCCATCGGCCGGACCAGGCCACCGCCGACACCGACGACCAGGATGCCGCCGATGGTGGCGAGCACCGCGATCAGGACGGGAGTGGTCACCGAGGTGGCGACGCCGATCTGGTTCAGCGCGGCGATGATGCCGATACCCCAGATGAACACCGCGGCGATGCGGCCGAGCATCGGCCCGTAGGACATCCCGCCCAGCATGTTGCTGACCAGGTCGCTCACCGCCGAGGCGATGGCAGCCGCGATCACCACGATGATGATCGCCACGGCCGCCTTGGGCAGCCAAGCCACGATGCCGTTGAGCAGGTCACTGACCGGGTTCGGGCCGAACACGCCGAAACCCAGCTGCAGCGCGATCAGCAGGATCGCGTAGTAGGCGAGCTTCGCCAACAGGTCGGACGCGTCGTATTTGCTGCGCGACATCATCTGCTTCAGCTGCCCGCGTTCGACCAGCCGATCGAAGCCGACCCGCTCGAGCACCGCGTTCACGATCTTGGCGACGACCTTCGCGATGATCCAGCCGACGATCAGGATGACGAGGAACGCGGCCGCTTTGGGAAGGAATTGTGCGACCGAACTCCACGCGTCGGTCAAGCCCTGCTGGAAATCTATCGCCACGACGGAGGTATCCACAGCACTTTCCTTTCGCTCGTTCCGGCTGCGGCCGATTAGCCGAAGCGTCTATGTAGCGGTGTTCCCCCGTAATCGGCGACTGAATCGGAAATTAGCGAAGGATTTGCTTAGGGCGCGCTGACCGGCGGGTCTTGCCTTTCGGCGGGACTCGAGGCACGGTAAGTAAGTGGTTACTTACGCCAGCGGGCCGCCGGCCTCCTCCCGCGACCGGATCATCACCGAGGCGCTGCGCCTGTTCGGCGAGCAGGGCTACGCGAAGACCTCGATCGCGCAGATCGAGCAGGCGGCCGGCCTCTCCGGCGGGTCCGGCGCGCTCTACCGGCACTTCAAGTCCAAGGACGAACTCCTGGTGCAGGCCGTGGCGACGCGGCTGGTCGACCGCGGCGAGTGGGATCAGTTCATGGCGCCGGAGTTCTCCATCGCCGCGGCGCTGGACTCGGTCACCCCCGACGGCGACCTCGTCGCCAAGCTCGTCGCGCTGTGCCGGATCGGCCTGACGCGCCTCGACCACGATCGCGACGTGACCCGGATCCTGCTGCGGGACAATTCGATTCCCGCCGCCCTGCTCGAGGTCTTCCGCGAGCAGGAGTACGCGGTGGTCATGGCGGCCGTCACCAAGGGCCTGCGCGAACTCGCCGGGCCGCACGCGCCCACCCAGGACTGGGACGCCACGGCCGCGGTGCTCGTCGGCGCGCTCGCGCACTTCTGGATGATGCGCGACATCTTCGACGGCGGCCACCCCGCCGACGTCGACACCGACCGCTATCTCATCGCGACCGCGCAGATGATCGCCGCCCGGCTGGACTGGGCGGATCCCGAGGGAGAGGACCGACGATGAACACACCCATCACCGTCATCGGCGGCGGGCTGGCCGGGCTCACGGCCGCCATCGCCGCCGCCGAGGTCGGCGTGCCGGTGCGGCTGCACGAGGCACACCAGACCCTGGGCGGACGTGGCCGCGCGACGCAGCCGCCACACGTCGCGCACGAGGGCGCGCACGTGTTCTACGCCGACGGGCCGCACTACACCTGGCTGAAGGAGCGCGGTTTCGTGGCGGGCCTCGGCTGGCCCGGCCTCGGCGACGCGATGACGCTGCGCTTCCGCGCCGACGGCGAGCTGCGGCGGCTCCCGCCGATCGGCATGCTGCGGGCCCAGGTGCGCGCGCGGCTGACGGCACCCGTCGACCTCGACTTCCACACCTGGGCCGCCGGGCACTGGGGCGAGCACACCGCCACGCAGATGGCCAACGCGATCAGCGTGGTCACCTACGACGCCGACACCGGCAGGCTCTCGGCCGCCTACGTCTGGGAGCTGTTCCAGCGGGTGCTCGGACCGAATGTACCCGCGGTGCGCTGGGTGCGGGGCGGCTGGCAGCGCACGATCGACCGGATGGCCGACCGCGCACGGGAACTCGGCGTCGTCGTCGAGACCGGCGTGCGCGTGGAGACCCTGCCCTCCGACGGCCCGGTCGTCGTGGCGACCGATCTGGACTCCGCGCGTCGTCTACTCGGCGACGACTCCCTGCAGGGGACAAGCGGTTTCGCCGCACTGCTCGACATCGCCGTCCCCCGCGACCGGCGTGACCGGTTCCTCGTGTTCGACCTGGACGAGGGCGGATTCCACGAATGCTATTCCGCGCAGGACGATTCCGTCGCCCCGGCGGGTGAGTCGCTGTTCCAGCTCCAGATGCCGGTGCGCGCGGGCGAGACCCGCGACGCCGCCCATGCCCGCCTGAGCCGCTTCGCCGACCTCGCCGTCCCGGACTGGTCTTCCCGCAAGACCTTCCACCGCACCTCGACCGCCAAGAAGCGGACCGGTGCGCTCGACCTGCCCGGCACCACCTGGCGGGATCATCCGGCGATCGACCGTGGCGACGGGGTCTTCCTGGCCGGTGACATGGTCGCCGCGCCAGGGATGCGCGGGGAGATCTCCATCAACAGCGCGATCACCGCCGCCGCGGGGGCCGTGGCCGCGGTGCGCAAGACCGCCGGAGCGCGCACCGGGCCGGCGTAGGCGATGCCCGACCGCGCGATCGCGCCCCGGTGTCGATCACGCGGTCCGGTCGCGAGCCGGCACGCGAGGTTCGCTCCGCCGACCGCGGGCCCGAAATTCGGTTGCGCGGGCGGCGAGCCGGTTTCTAAGGTGATCCGCATGTCGTGCTGCATGTTCATTCGTCTCCGCCACGCCCGGGCTCTGGCCCGCTAGCGGACGCGGATCTCATCGTCGGCGTCCACCGGCGTGCCCAGGGCCCATCGAGCTTCACTCGACTCGATGACCCGAAGGGGCAACTGCTGTGGCGCAGGATCATTCACACAAGAACTATTCGCACACCCAGCGCAAGGTCACCGGAAGCCGCGGTCCCCGCACCGCGCGTGACCAGGCGCGACGAACCCTCTCCCAGAACTTCCTGGTGGATCGGCACGCTGTCGACCTGCTGATGACCGTCGCCGATCCGGCCGGTGTCGTGCTCGAACCCGGCGCGGGCGAGGGCGTGCTGACGCGGGCGCTGGCCGCACGCGGCGCGCGGGTCACCGCGTACGAGATCGATCCGCTGCTGGCGGCCAAGCTCTCGGCGCGGACCAGGAACGAGGCCGGAATCCAGGTGGTGCGTGGCGATTTCACCAAAGCCAGGGCGCCGCGAGAACCGTTCGCGGTGGTCGGGAACATCCCGTACTCGGCCACCTCGGACATCGTCGCCTGGTGCTTGAACGCACCGGCGCTCACCTCGGCCACCCTGCTCACCCAGCGTGAGTACGCGCGCAAACGCACCGGCGACTACGGCCGCTGGAGCCTGACCACGGTGCTGCACTGGCCGTGGTTCGACTGGCACCTGCGCGGCCAGGTCCCCCGGACGAGTTTCCGCCCGATCCCCTCGGTCGACTCGGCCGTCCTGCGAATCGACCGCCGCCCGAATCCCCTGGTCACCCACCGGGATTCGTACGCGGAACTGGTCCGCACCGGATTCTCCGGCATCGGCGGCACCGTCCGCGCCTCCCTGCGCACCCGCTACCAGGGCGTGGACGAAGCATTGCGCGCGGCGGGCATCCCCGAGGACACCGTGGTCGCCTACGTCCACCCGGAACAGTGGGTGGACCTGCACTCGGTGCTGGTCGCGTAGCGGTCCCGCGGTGCCGCCCACCCCGGGCGGCGCCGCGGGTCGGTCGCTAGATCGAGCCGGTGTCGAGGAAGCCGAGAAGGCTTCCCGTTATCTCGGCGACGACTGAGGGACGACTGTGCGACCGGAGCGTGCCTTCGCTCAGCCCTGTGCCCCGAGTTCTTTGGTCAAGGCGATCAGGAACTGAGACGCGGTTCGGATCTGCGAGTCCGATATCTCGAACTTGGTTCGACCGCTGTTGATCTGGGCCGTCTCGATATGGAGATTGCCCTGCCAACCATCAACCTGGGTAACTATGTACACAGCGTCGGCCGCAGACTTTATCCAAACCTTCTCGTCGCTCCCGGATTGCGGGATGTAACCCAGGTCATCCTTCAGCAGGGCGGGCTCCGACTCGCTCGGCAACATTGCCCGTAGGCGCGTCTGACCCACTGCCAGAGAATCCTGAGTAATGGTGCAGTGGGCCCCCAGCTCAATCTTCTCATCAGGCGCGCCGGATCCGTATTCGATACTCGCAGAGGATATTCCGAGATCCTTCGAAAAGAAGGCCAACGTCCGATCGCACTGCTCACGACGAGCATGACTCGACTCTGTCATCACAGGGCTTTCCGAAGAATCCAGCCCGCAGGACGCCAAGAGCGAAACTGAGATTGCTGCTACCGCAGTGCCGACGGCGCGTCCTGTAAATATACTCACTGTGTTCGCCTGTCAGTATTTACCGACCAATTATTTGTGCCATCAGTAACCGTCGCGTCATCAAACTTCTCGGTCCCGTCCACAACCATAGACGGCCATTTGTTTTCCGGCAGACCGTCGATATCCGAGCTTGCTTGCGCGATCTGATTCCCGCCAATAATGGTTTCCTGCGCAGATGACGCAATGCTTCCAATCGCCAAGGCGATCGCGTTGTACATATTTCCGATACTGGCAACAATGTCTGCGGTCTGCGCCGCTGCGATGGGTCCGGTGGCAGCGGCAGCGACGATCTCGGCGATACTTGAAATGAACGAGAGAATGGCTTCAACAATTTCCCGGTAAAGCTCCAAAGTCTTAACCGCGACCGCCTCGAGGGCCAGCGCTATGGTCTCGCATGAAGCTGGAATCGCCAGCTGCGAGCACGGTTTCGCTTGCCGCTGTCGAGAGTTTTCATATGATTCTGCCGCGATACCGGACCAATTGGCATTCAGCTTGGTCTCGTCAATCTGAGTTCCAGCATTGGTGACAGCACTGGCGACATCTCGCCATGAATTGGCATAATCAATAAAGGTTACAGGTACGAGTATTCCCTTTATTAGCTCCTTCAGCTTTGCGACTGCCTTACTTATGCAGTCGAGAACCTTATCACGTTCTTCCCAAAGCCTGTCGATAGTATCTTCGGCAGCCAGCCCTCCCGCGAGGTTACCAATAGGTCCAAGCACACCTCCGCCCACCCAGCCGGTCATGCGAACCGCCATTACGATGTCACCAAAGGCATCGTTTACCTCATCGGGCTTCTTTTCCAACTCCGCCATTTTGGTCTTTATTGTTTCGGCATTCTCGTTCAAGCTTATTCGAGTCTGCGGATTTTTATCTTCTGCCACCCTGTCGCCCCCCGATTAGTAAAGATTGCGGATCGCATGCTCTTGGCGGGCATCCTCCGCCTCGTATGTATCCGCGACATAACGCAAGGTACTTGCGATCTCAGCGAACACTAGTTTTCCCTCGGCCATTCTGCTGGCAAAGAAGTCTGGAACATCTTTGTACTTTTCGTACGCAAGGATGAAGACACCAGCTTCAAGGTCAGTGAACTTGGCCTTTTCCGCAGCTAGCCTTGCAGTCTCCAGTTCTCCAATTGCGTCGTCCCAGTTGTTTGCGGCGGTCCGCACAGCGCTGACGGCGACCGAGATTGCTTGTTGCGATGGCGCACCCATATTCTTATCTTCCCAACTCTCGAATCAAATTGTCTCGATGGCGAACAAGTTGATACTCAAGATCCTCATCCGCGTACCGCGAGTAGTCCCCCTCGACCTTGAAGGTTGGGCGGAGGGTGCGCACACGATCGGCGCAGCTCAGAACTTCGTCACTGATCTGAATCGGGTCGACTTGCTGCCCCCACCCGACCCAAACATGCATAGACCTCACCTGAAAGCAGTCCGCCGTCATCGACACGATCGGCCTATAGTCAATTAGCGCTCGACCATGAACGTCGAAGACACCTCGCGTGAAAATCCGGGTCTGAGTTTCTCGATAATCAGCCCAGCTTTGGGATTCAAGTAGGAGCATCATGACTGTGCGCCTATCCGGGGCCGGGCACGCGTGCCGGAACTCACCTGTCAGAAGTTTTCCAGCCGCGGCGCTCCGTCCAACGTGATCGGCCACAGCCCTTTTGTAGGCGCGCATCAGCTCATCGCCGGCATCAGCCGGATTCACGTACCGGTTCCACTGGCGGCTCAATTCCACACGAGACGGCAAGAGCCCCAGGTCGACTTCAATCGTCGCGAAGGAAGACCCCTGGTAGTCGCTGGAGTCTACGCCGGGGCGAAAAACCAAGGTCGCTGGCGCCAGCGCTCGATACCGATGGGTCCGCTCCCTGGTACCGATGGTCATCGCCAGGACCGGCACCTGGCTCCGATCGATAAACCTGCTCACCTCGGTAGGAGTCGTGCTGACGATCCGGCGTTTGTGTGTTTCGGGTGGCCTGAGGCCTTGTCAGAGGCTCGTCATCCCAGAATTCGTCCGGATCGTCATAGTGGTTGAACCAGCCGCCAGTAGCCATCACCAAACCTCAACGGTTCCGCACGATGTCAGCATCATGAATCGAATCGCCATCAATAATCCCCCGCTTGTCCCCATCTTCTCCGTAGAGTTTCGACCCCACCTTCTCGGACGTCCGGGCATGTTGTCAACTCCTGGACATCGGCCGGCAACGTCTCGGAAACGGCTGCGCGCCAGCGACTGCCGAGAGCTGCCAGCTCGTTCGCTCAGGGAGCTCGGTCCGGAGGGCGGACGGTGATTCGCGCGGAGTGGACAGCTACTGCCAGGTGGCGGACGTCGTCCAGGTCAGTGGTGATCACCGGACCGCCGCCGTACCGGGCACACGACTCGGCAAAGTGGGCATCCGCCAGCTAGCGACTGCCGGGCTGTGCGCCGTGGAGGCTGGCACCGCGTCACGCAGTTTCTTGCCGGACGCCCGCGATCCAGTCGAGTTCATCAAATGTGAATCCGGCATAGCGCATGTCTTCGTCGGAAACCGAACCGAATTCCGAATCCCCCACGCGAATCAGGGATCAGTCTCCTCAGATCGAGCCGGTGCTGAGGAAGCCGAGGAGGTCGTGGCGGGTGATGACGCCGACGGGCTTGCCGTCTTCGACGACCATCAGGGCGTCGGAGTCCGAGAGGGCCTTGGTGGCTGTGGAGAGGGGCTCGCCGGAGCCGATCAGCGGGAAGGACGGGCTCATGTGCTGGGCCACCGAGTCGGTGAGCTGGGCGCGGCCCTCGAAGACGGCCGAGAGCAGATCGCGCTCGGTGACGCTGCCCGCGACCTCGCCCGCCATCACCGGCGGCTCGGCACCGACGACCGGCATCTGCGAGACGCCGTATTCGCGCAGAATCTCGATGGCGTCGCGCAGGGTCTCCGACGGGTGGGTGTGCACCAGGTCGGGCAGGGCGCCGGACTTGCCGCGCAGCACGTCACCGACCAGCGGCTCCGGCCCGGCCTCGAGCGGGGTGGTGAGGAAGCCGTAGGAGCTCATCCACTTGTCGTTGAAGATCTTCGACAGGTAGCCGCGGCCACCGTCGGGCAGCAGCACCACGACCACGGCGTCGGGATCGCGCCGGGCCACCTCGATCGCCGCCACCACGGCCATGCCGCAGGAGCCGCCGACCAGCAGGCCCTCCTCGCGGGCCAGGCGCCGGGTCATCTCGAAGGAGTCGGCGTCGGAGACGGCGATGATCTCGTCGGGCACGCTCGGGTCGTAGGCCGAGGGCCAGAAGTCCTCGCCGACACCCTCGACCAGATACGGACGACCGGTGCCGCCGGAGTACACCGAGCCCTCGGGGTCGGCGCCGACGATCTTCACCTTCCCGCCCGAGACCTCCTTGAGGTAGCGGCCGGTGCCGGTGATGGTGCCGCCGGTACCGACACCCGCGACGAAGTGGGTGATCTTGCCCTCGGTGTCGGCCCAGATCTCGGGACCGGTGGTCTCGTAGTGGCTGTCCGGGCCGCCGGGGTTGGCGTACTGGTTCGGCTTCCAGGCGCCGTCGATCTCGCGGACCAGGCGATCGGAGACGTTGTAGTAGCTGTCCGGGTGCTCCGGCGGCACGGCGGTCGGGCACACCACGACCTCGGCGCCGTAGGCACGCAGCACGTTGCGCTTGTCCTCGCTGACCTTGTCCGGGCAGACGAACACGCACTTGTAGCCACGCTGCTGGGCGACCAGCGCGAGGCCGACGCCGGTGTTCCCCGAGGTCGGCTCGACGATGGTGCCGCCCGGCTTGAGCAGCCCTTCCTCTTCGGCGGCGTCGATCATCTTGACCGCGATGCGGTCCTTGGAGCTGCCGCCGGGGTTGAGGTATTCGATCTTCGCGGCGACCAGGCCCGCGTTCGGGCCGACCACCGAGTTCAGCCGAACCAGGGGCGTGTTGCCGATGAGGTCGACGACATGATCCGCGATGCGCATAGGGTCCATCGTTGCAGAGGCGTAGCTCGGCGGCACGACCTGGTCGGATCCTGTGAGCAGTGGCACCGCCGCCGACTGCCCGCTCACCGGTCCGGTGCCTGCTGTCGTGCCGATTCGCGTCGTAGAATTTTCGGATGTGAGCGCACCTCGAATCAGCTGGCGAACCGCCGTGGTCACCGGCGCCACCACCGTGCTCGCCGGATCGGGTGCCGGCACCGTCTCGTGGGCCACGTATCGGTTACTGATGACGCAGGCCGGGGCGGCCAGAGCCGTCATCGGACGCGACACCTCGAAACCGCCGGAAGCCGACGGCGTGTACGCGCCGGGCGCGCAGATCCCCGAACCGTGGCGCAAGGGCGTGCCGAGCGACCTGCATCTGATGATCTTCGGCGACTCCACCGCCGCCGGGCTCGGCTGCCTGAGCGCGTCCGATGTGCCGGGCGTGCGGGTGGCCAGAGGCCTCGCCGATGCCACCGGGCTGCGAATCCGGCTCAGCACCAAGGCGATCTCCGGCGCCACCTCCAAGGGGCTGGCCGGGCAGGTCGACGCGATGTTCGTCGCCGGGCCGCCGCCGGACGCCGCGGTGATCCTGGTCGGCGGGAACGACATCACCAAGAAGCACTCCATCCGCGCCTCGGCGCGCAGGCTGGCGGCCGCGGTCTCGCGGCTGCGCGAGGCCGACGCGCTCGTCGTCGTCGGGACGTGCCCGAACCTGGGCACCGTCACCGCGATTCCGCAGCCCCTGCGGACGGTGGTCGCGAACTGGAGCGTGCGCCTGGCCAAGGCGCAGACCGTGGCGACCACCATCGCAGGCGGGATCCCGGTGCCGATGGGCTCGCCGCTGGTCGCCTCCGAGTTCCGCGCCGCCCCCGAGATCCTCTTCGCGACCGACGGATTCCATCCGTCCGCGGCGGGGTACGAATTGGCCGCGGCGCAGCTGCTGCCCGTCCTCGTCGAAGCGGTGCAGACCCGCCCTGGTCTTCCGGTCGCGCACGGCGAGACGTAGATTCCAGAATGACCGGCTTGTGAACGCCGTTCACTGAACCATCCGAAAAGGAGTCCTCATGCCCGAGGCCGTAATCGTCTCCGTTGCCCGCTCTCCCATCGGCCGTGCCGTGAAGGGGTCCCTGGCGGGTATGCGTCCGGACGACCTGACCGCACAGATGGTGCGCGCGGCGCTGGCCAAGGTCCCCGCGCTGGACGCGAGCACGATCAACGACATCATGCTCGGCACCGGCTCCCCGGCGGGTGAGGGCGGCTTCGGCATGGCCCGCAACGTCGCCGTCCAGCTGGGCCTCGACACTGTGCCCGGCACCACCGTCCAGCGCTACTGTGCGTCGTCGCTGCAGACCACCCGGATGGCCTTCCACGCGATCAAGGCCGGCGAGGGCGACGTGTTCATCTCCGCCGGTGTGGAGACCGTCTCGCGCTACGCCAAGGGTTCGGCCGACAGCTGGCCCGACACCAAGAACCCCGAGTTCGCGCAGGCCGAGGCCCGCACCAAGGAGACCGCCGAGGGCGGCAAGGGCCAGTGGCACGACCCGCGCGAGGACGGCCTGCTGCCCGACGTCTACATCCCGATGGGCCAGACCGCCGAGAACGTCGCGACGCTGACCGGCATCTCGCGCGAGGACCAGGACCACTGGGGCGTGCGCTCGCAGAACCGCGCCGAGGAGGCCATCAAGAACGGCTTCTTCGAGCGGGAGATCACCCCGGTGACCCTGCCCGACGGCACCGTCGTCAGCAAGGACGACGGCCCGCGCGCCGGCGTCACCTACGAGGCGGTCAGCCAGCTCAAGCCGGTGTTCCGCCCCGACGGCACCGTCACGGCGGGCAACTGCTGCCCGCTCAACGACGGCGCGGCCGCGCTGGTCATCATGAGCGACACCAAGGCCAAGGAGCTCGGCCTGACCCCGCTGGCCCGCATCGTCTCCACCGGCGTGTCCGGCCTGTCGCCGGAGATCATGGGCCTCGGCCCGGTCGAGGCCGTCACCCGGGCGCTGGCCCTGGCGGGCAAGTCGGTCTCCGACATCGACCTGTTCGAGATCAACGAGGCCTTCGCGGTGCAGGTGCTCGGCTCGGCCCGCGAGCTGAAGATCGACGAGGACAAGCTCAACGTCTCCGGCGGCGCGATCGCGCTGGGCCACCCGTTCGGCATGACCGGTGCCCGGATCACCGCGACCCTGCTGAACAACCTGCAGACCTACGACAAGCAGTTCGGCGTGGAGACCATGTGCGTCGGCGGCGGCCAGGGCATGGCGCTGGTCATCGAGCGGCTGAGCTGAGCCAGAACGACGAGAGCGGCCCACCGAATTCGGTGGGCCGCTCTTTTATGTCTTGGTGATCAGTCGCGCTGGAAGTAGCTCAGCAGGCGCAGGATCTCGACGTAGAGCCAGACCAGGGTGACGGTCAGGCCGAGGGCGACGCCCCACGCGGCCTTCGCCGGGGCCTGGGCGCGGATCAGCTGATCGGCGGCGTCGAAGTCAAGCAGGAAGCTGAACGCGGCGATGGCGATGCAGACAAGGCTGAACACGATCGCCAGGACGCCACCGTCGCGCAGGCCGAAGCCGCCGTCGGTGAAGAAGCTCGCGATCAGGTTGCCGACCATCAGGACCAACACACCGACCATCGCGCCCAGCAGCATGCGGGTGAAGCGCGGGGTGACCCGGATCGCGCCGGTCTTGTAGACGACGAGCATGCCGAAGAACACGCCGAACGTGCCGAGCACCGCCTGGCCGATCAGGGCGCTACCGCCCACACCGCCGAAGGTGACGTCGGTGAACATCAGCGACAGCGCGCCGAGGAACAGGCCCTCGAACGCCGCGTAGGACAGGACGATGGCCGGGTTGTCCATCTTGTTGCCGAAGCTCGCCACCAGGACCAGCACCAGGCCGATCAGGCCGCCGCCGATGACGAACAGCGGGGCGAGCGAGGGGTTCGCCGAGGACAGCGCGAACGAGATGATCGCCGTGACGGTCAGCACCGCGAGGGTGATGCCGGTCTTGGTGACCACGTCGTCGATGGTCATCGCGCGGGTGGCGGGGGCCTGCTGGAACTGCTGGCCGTACTGCTGCCCGTATTCGCCGTACTGCTGGTTGCCCAGCTGTCCGGCGCCGGCGACGCCCGAACCGAAGTTCGCGTAACCGCCGACACCCTCCTGGCGAGGTAAGTTCTTGAACACCGGATTCGATGAGGTACGCACCGTGCGCCTTTCTTGGAGTGATAGTCGCTGTACGCCTGACGGCGGGCCACAGCTCCAACTTGCCCTGTTCAACGTGCCGTGACCGGACAAAGTTCCCGTCGCCGAGATCGTGTCCGGTCGGACAAATCGGACTCTACCGCCTTCGGCGGCCCCTATCGTTGTACGTCGCGCAGACCACGAACAGACCTCGTGACCGTGAACTTCTTGTTCCGCCCGATAACGTCGGTGCGCCCGACCATCCGCTCGACGACGCCGCGATAGTTCAGGTGCGAGTTGTACACCGTCCACAGTTCGCCGCCGGGCCGCAACACCCGCCCGGTCTCGGCGAACATCTTGATCGCCGATCCGGTGTGCACGGCGGCGCCGACATGGAACGGTGGATTACACAGCACCAGGTCGGCGCTGTTGTCGGCGGCCGAGGACATCGCGTCGTCGCGCACCACGGTCACCCGGTCGGCGACGCCGTTGGCGGCCGCGGTGGCCCTGGCCGAGGCGACCGCCGCGGCCGACTGATCGGTGCCGACGACGCGGAGGTGCGGGCGCGACTTGGCCAGCGCCACCGCGAGGATGCCGGTGCCGCAGCCGAGATCGATGGCCTCGCGGGCGTCGGGCTTCATCCGGTCCAGGTGTTCGAGCAGGAAGCGGGTGCCGATGTCGAGGCGCGGGCCGGAGAACGCGGCGCCGTAGGCCACCACGTCACCGTCGATCTCCTCGATCCGCTCGGCCACGGGGAATCGGGATTCACCGACCGGCAGCGGCTCACCGACGACCAGCACCCGCGACTTCTGCCTGCCCCGGCCCGCGCGCACGCTGCCGAAGGATTCGGCGAGCACCTCGTTCATGGCGGGCGTCAGGTATTTGTCGCGTCCGCCGGCGAACACCACGACGTCCGGCGCGGCGTAGCGCGCGATCGCCTCGGCCGTCTCGGCCAGGCCGGACAGCATCCGCGGTAGTCGCATCAGCACGACCCGCGCGCCGCCCAGCAACTCGGCGTCGAGACCGTGCGCGGTGTAGCGATCGGTGAGACCGAGGTTCTTGGCGTTGCCCGCCAGCGCGAGTTCGCCGGTGAGCAGGTCCTGATGCACGCGCAGGCCGGCGAGATCGTGGCGGGTGGCGGCGCCGAGGGTCAGCGCGCCGTACGCGTCACCGATCACCGCAACCTCACCGCTACCCGCCGCCGCCAGCGCGTCGACGGCGGTGTCGAGGAGTAATCGGTCGGCCGCGTCGACGGCATAGAGGTTCGGCGCCTCCACGTCCGGATACCGGCGCAGCCGGGTGAGTACGTCCTCGACTCTGTCCACGCGACAAGTGTGCTAGATCGTTGCCCCACCGTCACATCCGGCCCTGAGATCGGGCGGTGGCCTTGCTCACAGTGGGTAGTCGTGGCATGTATTCCGATGGGCACGAACAGCTTCCATCGATTTGCGACACCCTTGCAGATGCGCCCGAATCCGCAGATCACGCCAATCCCGTTGGTTCCCAGCACTTCGGCTGCCGAGTCACCGGCACCGGCGGTCCCCCGCGCCGTCGCGACCTGGATCACATCGCCCGGAACGCACGCATCAGCGGCGGGCGCCGGGCGCGCCGGAGCCCACAGCACGCCCCAGGCCACCAGCCCGGCCGCCAGCAAACTCGCCGTAGCCCGAACACGCCCCGCATCGCTCGGCCACCCGAGCCGACTCGCTGAGTACCATCAGTCACATGCGTAACGCTCCAGTGCTCGGCCTCGTCGCCATCGCCGCGTTGACGCTGTCCGGCTGCGGTACCGACGGCGCGCCCGCCGCCACCCCACCGCCGACCAGCACGACCAGCACCTTCACCGACGCCACCGGCGCGGCGCCACGCGACAACACGCCCAAGTCCGGCGACGCGTCGGCGGGCGCGGCGCTGACCGTCACCGATATCCGGCTCGGCCGTCACGAGGGGTTCGACCGGGTGGTCTTCACCCTCGGCGGCACCGGGACCCCCGGCTGGCAGGTCGAGTACACCGGCAGCGCGGTCCAGGACGGCAGCGGCAAGCCGGTCGAGGTGGACGGCAATTCCATCCTCGAGGTGCGCATCCTCGGCTCCGCATACCCGTTCGACTCGACCGTTGCGCCGTACGCGGGGCCCGACCCGGTGACCGATCCGAGCGTGCCCGGCATCACCGGCGTCTACAAGGCCCTGGTCTACGAGGGCAGCACGCAGTCGTTCGTCGGCGTCACCGCCGCCGAGCCCGCGTTCGCCGTCACCACGCTGACCAACCCCACCCGCCTGGTCGTCGACATCGCCAACGGGTAACTACCCGTACGGCGTGAGGGTATTGCGACCGCCGTGATCGCGCTGGTTAGACTGGTCGCCGTGACCAACCGGCCTCACCATCTCCGCGCCTCGGGCGTCGCCTGGGCGCTCACGGTGCTGGTGCTGATGGCCGGAATCGTCGCCATGCACTCGGCGGTCTTCGGCACCGCCCACGCGGAGAGCGCCCATGTGGATCACGCCGCGGGAGCGACACCCGCCACGGACACCAACCCGGCCGCGCGCACAGCCGAGACCGCCCTCACAGCCGAATCCGCCCGCACCGCCGAATCCGAGCCGCTGCCCGGGATCGAGTCGATGGCCCCCGCCGAGCACCAGCCGCATTCCGAATCGGCGCCTCAGACCGCATCCGTGCGGACCGACACCGAGCCGACGCGCATGAACGCCGTCCAGCCGGCGCACGTCGCCGACATGACTGCCACCCCACTGGAACACTCCGCCGACCTGACTGCCACCCGGCTGGAACACTCCGCCGACAGCACCGGCACCGCCATGAGCGGACCCACCGCCGCATCGAGATCGGCCGAGCCCACTGCGCTGACGGCCGCTGGAGTGGTTCCGGTAGCCGTCCCGAGCACAACCGCACCCGCCGAGGACCCGCACGCGGGTGCCGGTTGCGGCGCGGCGGGCTGCGACGAACACGCCGCCGTGCATTCGTGCGTCTTCGTGCTGGTCGCGCTGGCCGCCGCCATGGCGCTCGTGCTGCTCTACCGACTCACCGACGACCTCGCCGCGATCGTCGCCGCGGCCGCGCGCCCCTGGCGCGGCAGGCGCGAACGTCCGCCGCCGTGGACGGTGCTCTCCCTCGCGCAACTGGCGATCCTGCGGATCTGACAGGTCAGCCGCCCACCGGTGTCCCCGGCGGGCGGCCAGTTCTCGTCACCTCATCCCAGCATCCCCAGGAGGATCACCATGTTCATCACCCGTACCCGTGCCACCGTCGTCGCCCTCGCCGCCGCGAGCTCGCTGCTGCTCGCTGCGGGCTGTAGCGACGACAACTCCGACTCGACCGCCCACCACTCCTCGACCACGACCTCGGCGAGCGCGACCAGCGCGACGGCCGGTGCCCGCACCGACTTCAACGACGCCGACGTGACCTTCCTGCAGATGATGTACCCGCATCACGCGCAGGCCGTCGAGATGGCGAAGATGGTGCCGAGCCGTTCCCAGAACCAGCAGCTCATCGCGCTCGCCGCGCAGGTCGAGCAGGCCCAGGCGCCGGAGATGCAGCAGATCACCACCCTGCTGGCCGGCTTCGGCAAGCCCGCGCCGACCACGGGCGGTGGGCACGAGGGCCACGGCATGTCCGGCATGATGAGCGCCGAGCAGATGTCGGCGCTGGAGGCTGCGACCGGCGCCGAGTTCGACCGGCAGTGGCTGGAGATGATGATCGAGCACCACGAGGGCGCGGTCGACATGGCGAACACCGAGCTGGCCGGCGGCGTCAACCCCGAGTCCAAGCAGCTCGCGACGGCGATCGTGACCGCTCAGGAGGCCGAGATCGCCACGATGGGCGGCATGCTCGGCCAGAACTGATCGCGCGCGGCGCCGGGACCACGGTTCCGGCGCCGCTCCCCACGTCTCGGTTGATCATCGAAATCGCCGCCGCGAGCTGACGCCACCGGCGCGCAGCCAGTACGGTCGATATGTTCGGCGTCGGGCGCACACCGGCGTCGGCTGTCGGTGAGGGAGGAGACAGACATGAGACAACGGGACCGAGTGGGGGTCGCCACCGCACTCGCGGCCGCGGCCACCGGCATGGTGCTGATCGGGGCCTGCACCAAGCAGGTACCCGGTGACGCCCAGGCCAACCAATCCGACCTCGCGTCCTACACCTCCGAGGTGGCGGCCTCGTCGGCGGCGCGGGTGCAGAAGGCCAACGACGACGCCTGCGACGGCCTGCGCGCGGCCAACAAGAGCTCGGTCGCCTCGTTCAACGCCTACATCGAGGCCAGCAACAACCGGGCGCCCGACACCGACACCAAGGCGAACGAGGCCGTGACGACCTTGCGCAACAACGCCAAGGACTTCGCCCGCAAGCTCACCAACGACGTGATCCCCGCGCTCTCGGAGCCGTTGCGCTCCTACCGCGACAACACCAACACCCTCGCCGACACGCTCGAGCGCCGCGCGCCCACCGACGAGCTCAACGGCGTGATCGACACCTTCAACGCGGCCAAGGACACCGCGATCGACGTCTGCGAGCCCTACGGCAACTGACCCCGCCGTAACAAGAACGTGACCGTTCACGATTCCCTGCCGGAAACACTTTCTGGAGGGCGACGTGCACGGCTATCTGAAATACCTTGTGGCAGCGGCGGTTACCGCGCTGGCGCTCTCGTCGGGCGCCCTGCTGCCCGGGCAGGCGCTGGCCGAACCCGGCACCGCCAAGCAGTGCGAGGTCAGTTCGGGGCGCACGCCCCAGTCGGCGACGCCCGCCGAGGCCGCGCTCGATCCCGATCGTCTCGACGCCGCGATGCACCTGGCGACGAACGCCACCCGCTTCAACATCCAGATCTACCGCAACAACTGCCTCGTCGGCGTCGGCCCGCGCAATGCCGAATCCGGCGGCGTGGCCTGGAATCTGTGGAGCGGCACCAAGAGCGTGGTCGCGCTCGTCGCCGGCCTCGCGGTGGACGACGGCCGCCTGCGCGTCGACGAACCGATCGGCGCCTATCTGCCCGCGGGTCTCGGCGACGAGGCGCACCGGGCGATCACCGTGCGCAACCTGCTCACGGAGTCCTCCGGGATGGAGGTGGCGGTCGCCGCCGAGGGCGCGACCGGGCTGGCCGCGCTGGATCCCAATGTCGTCGCCCAGGCGCTGGCCATGCCGATCGAGCGCCCGCAGGGCACCATGTTCCGCTACAGCCAGCGCGCCGTCGACCTGCTGGTCTACGTGATCCAGCAGGCCATCGGCGAGGACTTCCAGGATTACGCCCAGCGAAAGCTGTTCGACCCCTTGGGCATCCCGCGCAGCGACTACTTCTGGGCCCGCGACCGCGCCGGAAACACCTACGGCCACGCGCATCTCATCCTGCCACCGGACGACTTCGCGAAAATCGGCCTGCTGGTGGGCAATCGGGGCAGGTGGAACGACCTGCAGGTGATCTCGGACGACTACATGCGCGCGGCCCTGTCGCCGTCGGCGAGCATGCCCTGCTACGGCTTCCTGTTCGTGATCAACGGCGAACCGTGCCGGCTGGAGTTCCCCGGCCTGCCCTACGACGCGGTGAAGATCTCGGGCATGCTGCGCAACGACAGCTACATCGTGCCCAGCCTCGGCCTGATGGTGAACTGGACCGGCGTCGCGACGCCCGGCTCCTCCACCTACACCCACAACGTGATGCGCACGCTCGGCTCGGCCTTCCTCGACACGCCCGTGCCCGATCCCGGCCCGTACCAGGAGCGGCCGGACGTGAGCGTCACCGATCCGATGATCGCGCGCCCCGACGCCCTGCTCGGCACCTTCGGCATCGGACCGTACGCCTACCCCGGCTGCAGCTTCGTCGACTGCCTCGGCGAGACGCCGAAACCGCCGTTCTCCGACTGGCCGCCCGGCTGCGTCGTCCTTGGCTGCGTCGGCACGAATCCGGCGACACCCGGCATCCGCTGAGCTACGGCGCGCCCATCTCGCCCGGCACCACCGCGTACCCCGGCTGACAGGTACCCACCCTGAACAGGGTGGGTGAAACATGCCGAAGATCGGCAAGTTTCCAGCAATACGCGTGTTTCAATCGATCGCCCGACCCGGGGCGAATCGATCGAGTGCCCGAACGCGAGGTGTGTCGTCATGTCATTCTGGGAAGTGCTCTGGCTCATCATTGTGAGCTTCGCTTTTGTCGCCTATCTGATGATGCTGTTCATGATCGTCGGAGACCTGTTCCGGGACAAGAACACCTCGGGCTGGGTGAAGGCGATCTGGATCATCTGCCTGGTCTTCTTCCCGCTCATCACCGCGCTGGTGTACCTGATCGCGCGTGGTCAGGGCATGGCGGAGCGGTCGAGCGCCGAGGCGAAACAGATCAAGCAGGCGCAGGACTCCTACATCAGGGAGACCGCGGGGACCAGCCCGGCCGCCCAGATCGCGGACGCCAAGAAGCTGCTGGAGGAGGGCTCCATCACGCAGGCCGAGTTCGAGCAGTTGAAGACCAAAGCGCTCGCCTGATCCCGTTCCCGCGAAGGCCTCGCCCACCATTACCCTCGGTGCGCGGGGCCTTCCTCGTTCGCCAGGGAAAAGGCCCTGGGCGGGTGCCTCCCCTTCGCGTATTCTCGAAGCAACCGGACAGGACCAGTAGGGACCGGTGCACCGCTCGCGAGAAGGAGCCGCCCTCATGCCCGCACCGCTGCGCGACAGCGCAGTGCCCAAACACGAACAGCTGCGCGCGATCCTGCTGCAGAAGTGCACGCGCGAGCTCCAGCCGGGCGACCTCATGACCAGCGAGCGCAATCTGATGCAGGACTACGGCGTCAGCCGGATCACCGTGCGCGAGGCGATCGGCCAGCTGGTCAACGAGGGCTACCTGGTCCGGGTGCGCGGTAAGGGCACCTTCGTGGCGCATCGGCCGGTGCAGTCCCGACTGCATCTGGCCTCGTTCACCGAGGAGATGCGGGCGCTCGGCCACACCCCGACCACGCTCGTTCTGGTCGCCGAGGAGGCGGTGCCGCCGGAGGCCACCGCCCGCGCGCTGCGGCTGCCCGCCGAGACGACCGCTTACCACGTGCGCAGGCTCCGCCTGGCCGACGAGGAACCGGTGAGCGTCGACGACGCCTGGTTCAACCCCGAGCTGCTGCCCGGCCTGATCTCGCACGACCTCACGAGTTCGATCTACCGCACCACCGCCGACCGCTACGGCAGACCGATCGAACGCGCCGTCCAGACCGTGGACGCCCAGGCCGCCGAGGCCGGCGTCGCGATGCTGCTCGGCGTACGCAAAGGCGCGCCTGTCCTGCATTTCGACCGGGTCTCGTTCAGCGCCGAGGTGCCGATCGAACACACCCACAGCTGGTATCGCGCCGATCGCTATCGCGTGCAGATGGAAGTCGGTGAGCGATCACCGGTATGAAATAGCTATATTTCAGATACTGTATGGGCGCTATCACAGCGAAGTGCTCGGAGGTATCCCCCCATGTCCATCCCCAGATCCACCACGCGCGCCGGGCTTTCGGCCCTGCTCGCCGCCACGGCCGTCCTCGGTGCCGCAGGCACCGCCAACGCCGTCGGCGGCCTCGACTGGGACCTGCTCCCCTCGGGTTCGGTCCAGATCGGCCCGCCCACCGGCAGTTCCATGGGTTCGTTCGACCTCGACCTTGGCAGCGGCACCGGCTCCTTCGACGCCGACCTCGGCTCCTCGTCCCCCCAGCCCCTCCCCGGCACCGGCTCAGCCGCCTTCCCACCCCTGTTCCCCGGTTCGGCGGGCTGATCAACAGCCGCGGCGCGCAGGTGCTGCGCGCCGCGGCAACCCCTCGGCCCTGCCGGGTTTCTAGGTCGCCAATTCGACGACGATTCCCCCGAAACGACCCTCCCGCATGGTCGCCCGGCGTCCATCGATGAAGCACACCCCGGAGCGGGTGACCTCGACGCATTCTTCGCGCTGGGCATTGACGTCGTCGGCGCTCTCGGACACGTCGGCGTAGTAGGCGATCATTCCTCCGTAGAAGTCGACGTTGTAGCCGATCACCCGTCGACCGGCACGGTCGGTGGTGCGGGCTCGGCAGCGGTCGCAGACCGAGCGCGGGTATCGCTGGTCGTAGATCGCCGGCTGCTCGCAACTCGGGCAGGGTTGCGTGTAGCGACGTCCGGGATCGCGGGCGCTCATCAGGGCATCGCTGCGGGCCAGGAGAGTACGTGCGGGGCGGGTGATCTTGTACCGGCGCAGGGCGATGAGGAGGTATTCGGCGTAGTCCGCGCTCTCGGCGTCGAGCGCGGCTCGCCCCGCCAACTCGTCGATGCGGGTGAGCCCGGCGTCGTAGGCCGCCATCGCCGCGTGGTGTGCCGCAGAGAGTTCGCTGTCGGGGATGTATCTGTTGGCGTGTTCGGCGCGCGCCAGATGTTCGTCGATCACCATGTCGATGGTGCGTCCGGCCCGCGACAACAGTCCGCTGCCGCGACCTTCCGTTGTCACCAGGACGTAGCCGTCGAGGTCGCCGTCGTCGCTTCGGATCGTTTGCAGGTACGCGAAACCGCCGCCGTGGCGGGCGGTTTCGAGCCCTGGGTGCGGGTAGGGGATGAGGGAGTCGGGATCGTTCGCGTTTTCGCGCGCGATCCGCAGCGCTTCATCGCGAGTCAATGGTGAGCGCGGACCCGGATTCATGCCCGCCAGCCTATCGATTAGTCAGATGAGGGTGCCCACGTCGGTGCGGACCAGATTCTCCAGGGCGCGTTCGGCGATGGCGGCGATGGTCATCGACGGGTTGCAGGCGGCGGTGTTGCCGGGCATGAGAGCGCCGTCGAGGACGTAGAGGCCGCGTTGGCCGAGGACTCGGCCGTCGAGGTCACAGACGGTGCCCATGTTGGCGCCGCCGAGGGGGTGCCAGGTGGAGGGGAACAGGGTGTTGGTGTCGATCAGGGTGCTGCCGGGGCCGGCGATCCGGCGGACGGTGGGGTCGATGTGGTTGTCCTGGATGGCGCGGTCGCCGTCGCCGGGCCAACGCAGGGTGACGGCGTCGCTGCCCGAGTCGTAGACGAATTCGCCGCGGCTGGAACTGACTCCGTAGCCGACGAGCATGGTGGCGCCGGGGTCGACCGGTAGCGATGGAATCGACGCCTGGATGACAGTGAAGGCGGCGTTCGGGTCGTCCCAGTTCTTGCTGCCGTACACGACAGGGCCGCCCTGTGCCTCCCCGAATCCGGCGGCGGGGTCGCGCCAGACGTAGATCCGGTCGGCGTTGGTGCCCCAGCCGCGGCCGAGTTCGTCGGGCAGGTCGGGGATCTGGCCGGTGGCGCCGGCGCGCACGAGGAGCCGGGTGGTGTTGAGGCTGCCCGCCGCGAGGACCAGCGCCCCGGTGGTGATCACCTTGTGCTCCAGCACATTTCCGGCCGTGTCGACGCGGTCGACGCGCACGACCCAGCGGCCGTCGGCGGCACGCTCGATGTCGGTCACCTCGTGCAACGTGCGCACCTCGACGCGGCCGGTCGCCTCGGCGGCGGCGATATAGGTGACGTCGACGGAGTGCTTGCCGCCGTTGTTCACACCCAACGCGCCGTCGCCGTTGGTGTAGGACGGCGTCATCTCCCCGCGCAGTTCGGCCAGCGCGTAGTTCCAGTCGATCGGCATCGGGATCTTGTCGAGCGGCAGTCCAGCGGCGCGCACGCGCTCGGCGAAAACGCGTGCCGCGGTGTAGTTCTCGTGGTTCACCAGCTCGTCGGGGGCGGTGGCCAGTCCGAGCATGCGGGCCACGCGCGGGTAGTGCACCCGGTCCATTCGGTCCCAGTCCAGGCCGGACGGGAAGTGTGTCTCGAACACCTCGCGCGTCGGTTGCAGCGACATGCCCTGGTAGATCAGCGAGCCGCCGCCGAGCCCGGCGGCGCACAGCGCGGTCATCCCGGCGCCCGGAACCGCTTCCACCAGACCGGCATACGGCTCGAAGACCAGCGGGCGGCCGAACACCATCGGGTCGGAGCGGTACCAGAGCATGCGCTTGTCGGGGTTGGTGGCCAGGGGGAAGGTCTGGGAGTTCGGGCCGGTCGGCCAGCGCCTGCCGCGCTCGAGCAGCAGCACCGGCACGCCGGCCTCGGCCAGGCGCAGGGCGGTGACGCCGCCGCCGAAGCCGGAGCCGATCACCACGACGCGGTGCTCCTCGGTGGTGCTCGGGACGCGCGCGGCGGCGGTGCGGGTGGCGGCGAGGGTCAGACCGGCGGCGGCCGCGCCGGTCAGCAGGGCGCGGCGGCTCAATTTCGACATGCGGGAAACCTTCATCAGAGGAGTGGTAACCGTGTTACCGGTCGGCGACGTTACCATTCACCGGTGGCCAGGGAGACCGATTCCGACGCATCGGCGAAGATCGTCGCGGTGGTGCTGGACCTGCTGAACACCGAGGGGTACGAGGCGGTCCAGCTGCGCACCGTCGCCGCGCGCGCCCACGTGTCGCTGGCCAAGATCTACCGGCTCTTCCGCACCAGGGACGAGCTGATCATCACCGCGCTCGCCCAGTGGATGGACGCCAACGCCTACGCCGACGTGGCACCGCCCGAGCCCGGCGAATCGGTGCGCGAGACCCTGATCCGCGTGCTGCGCAGCGTTTTCGAGCCGTGGGAGCGCAATCCCAAGATGCTCGAGGCCTACCACCACGCGCGCACCGGCCCCGGCGGCGAGCGCCTCGACACCCAGGGTCTGCTCGCGGTGCTCCCGGCCGCCGAAGCCGCGCTGCGCGGCCTCGACCCCGACTACCTCGCCGACCTGGGCCTGATCATGGGCAACATGGCGCTGGCGCTGATCGGCCGGTTCGCCGCGGGCACCCTGCCGATCACCGAGATCCGCTCCACGATGGAGCGCACGGCCTACCGGATGACCGCCGACAACGCGACCGCCGCCCGCCGCGGCGGGCGCTGACATCCGTTCCCGCGCAACCGATACCTGTTTCCCGCCGGAATTACGGGGCATACGCACCATGCGACGGAGGTTCCGCCGCGATCTCGACGTAGATCCCATAGCGAACAGGTGAGTTCCATGATCCTTCTCGGCGCAGTACTCCTCATCGCCGGACTCGTTTTCGGCATCTCCTTGCTCTCCACCGTGGGCGTGATCCTGCTGGTGATCGGTGTCGTCCTGGCCCTGGCGGGCAGCGTGGGGCGTCCGGTCGGCGGCCGCCGCCACTACTTCTGACCCAGCTCGTCTCCAGGAGGAAGTGTCATGACGGCGAATGTGCCCCGAATAGTCTCGATCCTCGTGCTGCTGTGGCTGGTCATCGGCGTCGTCGCCGGTGGGCAGCGCGGCTACTACACCGATCGGGAGCAGAACTGCGCGACGCTCGGCACCATCGCGGTGACGGTCATCGCCGGTCCGCTGAACTATATGGGCGTCAATCCCAAGGTGGACGACTGCGCGCTGCCGGAGCCGAGCCAGTAGGTCACTGGGCGCGGGCCCTGATCAGATTCGCCAGCCGGTCCAGCGACTCCTGGTTGCGGGCGGCGAAGACGAGGTCCTGGGCCAGTCCGGGGATCAGCTGAGCTGGTCCTCCGGACGCGCGCTCGGTCATCCTGATGGTGGTGCGCCCCGGCGCGCACTCGGTGAGGGTGAGCCGGATCCAGGCCGACCCCACCGACCACAGCCGCGCCTCCAGCTCGAGCCGGTGCGGCGGGTCGACCGCGCGCACCACCGTGGTGTCGCTGATCAGCACCGGCCAGAGGCCGAAGCGATAGTGGATCCGGCTGCCCACCGCGGGCCAGTCCGGGTCCACTTCGCCGATGTGCGAGGCGCCGACGACCCAGCTCGCGTAGAGCCACCCGTCGGCCAGCGTGGCGAACGCGGCCGACGGGTCCACCGGCACGGTGACCTCGGCAGTCAGCATGTCTGAATCCTCGTCGGTCGCGGAAGTGCGGCCACTCCAGCGTAATCGGCGCGTGCCACCCGCGCGCGGCGCGCGCGCCCGGGGTGAGCGACACGGCACGCCGACATCGTCAAGATGCGGGAAAATTGCTGTACACCGAGCCGACGTGGGATCGTTCCCCTATGTCCACGGAAGAAACGCGGCTGGGCGACCCGCCCGGCCCCGCCGACAGGGCGGCCGAACACACCTTCTTCGGCCACCCGATCGGTTTGACCAACCTGTTCGGCGTCGAGCTGTGGGAGCGTTTCTCCTTCTACGGCATGCTCACGATCCTGGGCTACTACCTCTACTACTCCACCACCGACGGCGGGCTCGGCCTCGAGCAGAGCACCGCGCTCGGCATCGTCGGCGCCTACGGCGGCCTGGTGTATCTGTCCACCGTGGTCGGCGGCTGGATTGCCGACCGGGTGCTGGGCATGGAGCGCACCGTCTTCTACGGCGGTGTCGTGGTGATGGCCGGTCACCTCGCGCTGGCGATCCTGCCCGGGCTGGTCGGCGTCGGAGTCGGCCTCGTGCTCGTCGCGTTCGGCAGCGGCGCGCTGAAGGCCAATGCCTCCTCGCTGCTCGGCACGCTCTACGCGCCCTCGGACGCGCGCGTCGACGGCGGGTTCACGCTGTTCTATCTCGGCATCAATCTCGGCGCGTTCGTCGGCCCGCTGCTGACCGGTCTGTTGCAGCGCGAATGGGGCTTCCATGTCGGCTTCGGCGCCGCCGCCGTCGGCATGGCGCTCGGGCTCACCCAGTACGCGGTCTTCCGGCGCAATCTCGGCACGCACGGGCGCGAGGTGCCCAATCCGATCACCCGGCGCGAGCTGACGCCGGTGCTGATCGGCGTCGCCGTTGCCGCGGTCGTCGTGGTGGTCGCCGCGCTCGCCGAGCTGATCACCCTGGACAACCTCTCCGACGTCACCACCGGCGTCATCGTCGTCGCCTCGATCGTGTACTTCGCCGTGATGCTCACCAGCGCCAAGGTGAGCCAGCTCGAACGCACGCGGGTGCACGCGTTCATCCCGCTGTTCATCGCCAACGCGGTGTTCTGGTCGCTGTTCCAGCAGATGTTCACCATGCTCGCGGTGTACTCCGACGAGCGCGTCGACTGGCGCATCTTCGGCTGGGAGGCGCCGGCCAGCTGGATCGGCTCGGTGGAGCCGGTCTGGATCATCGCGCTCTCGCCGCTGTTCGCGCTGATGTGGACCAAGCTGGGCAACCGGGCGCCGAGCACGCCGATCAAGTTCGCGCTCGGCGTCATCGGCATGGGTATCGCCTTCTGGCTGTTCGCGCTGCTGAGCGGCTTCGACGGCAAGACGGTGCCGGTGCTCGCGGTGTTCGCCATCCTCGGCGGCTTCGCGGTCTCGGAACTGCTGCTCTCGCCCATCGGCCTCGCCGTCACCACCCACCTCGCGCCCGCCGCGTTCCGCTCGCAGATGATGGCGCTGTACTTCTTCTCGGTGGGCATCGGCACCTCGATGGCGGGCACCCTGGCCCGCTACTACAACCCCGACAACGAGAGCGCCTACTTCGGCATCAGTGGCGCCGCCGCCATCGCGGCGGGCCTCGTCGTGGTCGCGTGCGCCCCCTGGATCAAGCGCCACATGCAGGGCGTGCACTGACCTGCGTCCGGGTACTCCCCGAAGACGTTCGCACAGAAGGAGAAAGACCGTGCCGGCACCGGAAGCCACACCTGGGGTGGGTCGCACATCGACCCGCGGAAGCGGGTTGTTCCGTACGAAATCCGTCGAGCAATCCATCCTCGACACCGACGAGCCAGACTCCAAACTCCGCAAGGATCTGACGGCCTGGGATCTCACGATCTTCGGCGTCGCGGTGGTCGTCGGCGCGGGCATCTTCACCCTCACCGCGCGCACCGCGGGCAATGTGGCCGGCCCTTCGGTCTCGCTGGCGTTCGTGTTCGCCGCCATCGCCTGCGGTCTCACCGCGGTCTGCTACGCCGAGTTCGCCTCGACCGTGCCGGTGGCCGGTAGCGCCTACACCTACTCCTACGCGACCTTCGGCGAGCTGGTGGCCTGGATCATCGGCTGGGACCTCATCCTCGAATTCGCGCTCGCCGCCTCGGTGGTGGCCAAGGGCTGGTCGCAGTACCTCGGCACGGTCTTCGGGTTCGAGACGGCCACCGTGCAGCTCGGCTCGGTGACCTTCGACTGGGGCGCGGTCACCCTGCTCGCCGTCCTCGGTGTGCTGCTGGCGATCGGCACCAAGGTGTCCTCGCGGGTGTCGGCGATCGCGGTGGCGATCAAGCTCGGCGTCATCGCGCTGGTGCTGGTGCTGGGCATCACCTACTTCAAGGCGTCGAACCTGAGCCCCTACATCCCGCCGTCGCAGCCCGCCGAGGACGGCGCCAGCGGCCTGCACCAGTCGCTGTTCTCGTTCGTCACCGGCGCAGGCGACACCAACTTCGGCTGGTACGGCCTGCTCGCCGCGGCGAGCCTGGTGTTCTTCGCGTTCATCGGTTTCGACGTCGTCGCCACCGCCGCCGAGGAGACCAAGAACCCGCAGAAGGCGGTGCCGCGCGGCATCCTCGGTTCGCTGCTCATCGTCACCGTGCTCTACGTCGCGGTGACCCTGGTCCTCACCGGCATGGTGCCCTACACCGATCTGGCCGGTGAGAACGCGACGCTGGCAACAGCTTTCGAGCTGCACGGCGTGCACTGGGCCAAGAACATCATCTCCATCGGCGCGCTGGCCGGCCTCACCACGGTCGTGATGGTGCTGTTCCTCGGCCAGACCCGCGTGCTGTTCGCGATGTCGCGCGACGGGCTGCTGCCACGCTGGCTGGCGCACACCGGCAAGCGCGGCACCCCCGTGCGGCTCACCGCCATCGTCGGCGTGATCTGCTGCGTGCTGGCCGGTTTCGTCGACTTCGGCACGCTCGAGGAGATGGTGAACATCGGCACCCTGTTCGCCTTCGTGCTGGTCTCGGTGGGCGTGCTCGTGCTGCGTCGCACCCGCCCCGACCTGCCCCGCGGTTTCCGCGTGCCGTGGGTCCCGGTCATCCCGATCCTGGCCGTGCTGGCCTGCCTGTGGCTGATGGTGAACCTCTCGGTCGACACCTGGATCCGCTTCATCGTCTGGATGGCCATCGGCATCGCCGTCTACTTCGCCTACGGCCGCCGCCACTCCCTCCTCGGCAAGCGCACCACCGACTAGTACCGCCCGGTCGGTCCGGCGTGGTCCCTCACGACACGCCGGACCGACCGGGTTCCCTGCCAAAATTCCGGTACACCCGTACGAGTCGCTAGGCTGTCCGAGACGCCCCTATAGCCCAATTGGCAGAGGCAGCGGACTTAAAATCCGCCAAGTCAGGGTTCGAGTCCCTGTGGGGGCACTCCACCAGCGCTGATGGCTGCCCCTACCAGCGCTGTTACCCCTCGTCGACTGGCCCGGTCAGTCCGTAGCCGCCCACACATCCTGGTGCGTTGTGCCGGCTATCGCGTCCTCGAGCGCCTCGACGGCTTCGTCGTACCGGTTGCGGTCGAACAGAAACGGACCGAAGGTCGTGTAGTCACGCATGGGGCGATGGGGCTGTTCGAACTGGTCCCAGACGACGAGGTCGCCGGTGCGGGTTATCCGGGTGAGCAGTGGCCAGCAGCCCAACTCGCCACAACTGCATGCGAGTACGGGGGTCCTCTGCCTCAGACGGAACGAGGACCCCTGGAAATGATCCATGGCCGAACCGAACCGGAAGAACTGGGGAACGAGGCCACCATACGCATCACCCGCGGGCTCCATACCTGCGCATATTTCGAAGGTGTCGATGAGATCTGTCAGCGGGATGGTGTCGATGCGGGGCATGATCTGATGGACGTCGGTGCGCCAAGGCGGTCCCGGTCGATAGTCGAACTCGATTTCGCTCGTGGTCCTCGGACGGCGGCGATGCGAGCGCTCTCGGGGTGTCGACCCCACCGCACCAACACGGCGACCCGCGCGGGAAGTCCGTGTCTTTCCGGGGATCACCGGCTGAGGCGCACGACGCCCTTCTGAGTTGAAAGAATCACGGCGTCACCGTATCCAGTGATCGCCGACCCCGCAAAGTGGACGACCTCGGTTCGGCGGCCCACACCCACGTCAGAAGGTGGCGGCCGGGATCCGGTCGAAGCGCGTGGCGATCCTCGACAGAAACCCACGGTGGCCTGACTACCGTGGAACCATGAGCGAACCGGTGCCGGGTGGGGTGGTGCACGAGTTGCCGGGTGACCTGCGCGCGGCGCTGGTCGGGGACTCGGTCGCGCTGGCGGCGTGGCGGGATATCACGCCGCTGGCGCGCAACGAGTTCATCTGCTGGGTGGAGGACGCCAAGCAGTCCGCCACCAGGGAGCGGCGGATTCGGCGGACGCGGGAGGAGCTCGCGGAGGGCCAGCGGAGGCCGTGCTGCTGGCCCGGGTGCAAGCACCGCGCGCGAACGGGGGCCTAGCCGCTGGTCAGACCCTTGGCGCGAACCCGATTTCAGCCATATCTCCGCGTTCGCGCCCGTGGCAAGGCGATGTTGCTTCGCGGCAGAGTGAAACGCTCAGTGGATGGTCCGCAGGCCGCCGCGGTCTCATTCGTAATGGCCACGACAAGCGATGATGACGACCTCGTCATCGGTTGCGCGATACACCAGCCGATGTTCCTGGTCGATGCGTCGCGACCAGTATCCTGCGAGATTCGCCCGCAGCGGTTCGGGCTTGCCGGTGCCCTCGGATTGGCCGTTGCGGACGACATCGTTGATCAGCCGGTTGATCTTGCCGAGTATCCGGCGATCATCGGCGAGCCAGGAGGTGTAGTCGGTCCAGCCGGTTTCGACGAACGTCACCTTGCGGCTCATTCGTCGGCTTCCTCCACATCCACCTCGATGAGTTCGTGGGCGACGGCAGCGCCCGCCCTGTCCTGTTCGATCCCCCTAGCCAGCCAGGCGGCATTGGCGGGGTTTCCGAGCAGGTATGCCGTTTCCTTCATCGCGTTGTATTCGGCGAGTGAGATCACGACCGCGGATCCTTTGCCGCCGGATCGGGTGATGATCACCTCGTCGTTGTCTTCGGTCGCCGCGTCGAGGACCGCGGTGAAGTTCTCCCGTGCGGAGCTCTGGTGCATGGCCTGCATCCGCCCATTGTACCTAATTCGGTACTGGATTGCGTACCTTCCTGCGGTTGGACGCTCGATACGCGCAGGCTGACGGGGTGCGCAGGTGCACCGTGTCGCATCGCCCCCGCGATGTTGCGTTGCGGCAGGCTGTCCGCGCCTAGCCGCTGGTCAGGCCCTTGGCGATGTGGGTCACCTGGATTTCGTTGCTGCCCGCGTAGATCATCAGGGACTTGGCGTCGCGGGCGAGCTGTTCGACCTTGTATTCGGCCATGTAGCCGTTGCCGCCGAACAGCTGCACGGCCTCCATGGCGACCTCGGTGGCGGCGCGGGAGGAGTAGAGCTTCATGGCGGAGGCCTCGGCGAGGGTGACCTTGTCGCCTGCGGCGGTGCGCTCGATGGCGTTGAAGACCATGTTCTGCACGTTGATCCGCGCGATCTCCATCTCGGCCAGTTTCAGCTGGATGAGCTGGAAGTGCGCGATCTCCTTGCCCCACAGCTTGCGCGACTTGGCGTAGTCGACGCACAGGCGGTGGCATTCGTTGATGATGCCCAGCGCCAGCGAGGCGATGCCGATGCGTTCGGCCGCGAAGGACTCCTTGGCGCTGTCCTTGCCGTCGCCCTTGGCCGGGTTCTCGGTCTCGCCGAGCAGCCGGTCGGGGGTGATGCGGACGTTCTCGAAGAACAGTTCGCCGGTGGGCGAGGAGTTCATGCCCATCTTCTTGAACGGGGCGCTCTGCACGAAACCGGGCATGCCCTTGTCCAGCACGAAGGCCAGCACCTTGCGGTCGCGGCGGTCGGTGCCGTCCTCCTCGTCCAGCTTCGCGTAGACGATGGTGACATCGGCGTACGGGCCGTTGGTGATGAAGGTCTTGCGGCCGTTGAGGATGTAGTCCGCGCCGTCGCGACGAACGTAGGACTTCATGCCGCCGAACGCGTCCGAGCCCGAATCCGGTTCCGTGATGGCCCAGGCGCCGACCTTCTCCATGGTGACCAGCTCGGGCAGCCAGCGCTTCTTCTGCGCGAGCGTGCCGCGGCTGCGGAGGGTGGCCGCGGTGAGCCCGAGGCTCACGCCCATCGACGCCACCAGCCCCAGGCTGACGCCGGCCAGCTCACTGTTCAGGATGACGCCCATGCTGCCCGCGCCACTGAAACCGCCACCCGGCTTGCCCGAACCGGTGGTCCCCGACTCCTCGCGCGCGAGCGCCTTGGCCAGCCCCTCGCGCGCCATCTCGTCCAGGCCGAAGGTGGCGTAGAGCTTGCGGATGATGTCGAACGGCGGCAGCGCGCCGCTTTCCAGCTGGTCGACGTGCGGGGTGATTTCCTTGGCGATGAACCCGCGCACGGCGTCGCGGAACATCAGGTCTTCGTCGGACCACTGGTACATCTGTGCACTCCCGAGGGATCGCCGGAACTTTCCCTCAAATATAGAACACGTTCTAATTTCTGCGCCGGTTCACCCCTGGATCGCCGAGGCGTAGGTTCATACGTGAACCAGTCGTCGAACCGAAGAGGTGGTAGCGATGCGGGTGATCCAGCGAATCAGGGGATACGCCACGGTCATCGGGCAGGCCCGGCGCCATCGCGGTGACCTGGTCGGCTGGCTCGGCAGACGGCCGCAGATCGCGGCGGCGACCGTCACCTACGAGACGGCGCTGCTGTTCAGCAACCGCCTCGATCCCCGGCTCAAGGAACTCGCCGAGCTCAAGACGGCGGGCCTGGTGGCCTGCCAGTTCTGTCTCGACATCGCCTCCGCGCTGGCACACACCTCGGGGCTCACCCGGGAGCAGCTCGTCGACCTGCCCCGGTACCGGACCAGCGACGCCTATACCGAGCTGGAGCGGCTGGTGATCGCCTTCGCCGAGGCGATGACGGCGACCCCGGCGGTCGACCTCGACGAGCTGCGCGCGTCCCTGCTCACCCACCTGACGAAGGCCCAGCTCACCGAGCTCGCCGCCGCCATCGCGTGGGAGAACCAGCGCGCACGGCTCAACCAGGGCCTCGGCGTGCGGCCGACCGGGATGTCGGACGGCCTGGTGTGCGCGATGCCGGAACCGCGGTCGGCGCACCTGGCCCGGCCGACCGAAGGCTGACCCTCAGCCGTCCACCCAGGTGGGCGCGGAGCGGGTGACGATCGGGGCGACGAACTCCGCGAGCATGGCGCGCTCGTCGGCGGCGTCGCGGCCCGGGATGGCCAGGAACGAGACGATCATCCGGGTGAGCCAGCGGGCCAGCCTGCTGCGCTCGGGGTCACTGAGGTCGGCGTCGGCGAACATGGCGGCGACCAGTGATTCGATGACGTCGGAATCCTGGCTGATCCGGCCGGCGGTGTCCGAGTCGCCGGGGCGGAACCAGGCGATGAGCAGTGGATCGGCGCGGACCGCGGCGATCGCGCCGAGCATGGTGGCGACGACCCGCTCCCCCGGATCGGCGACATCGCGAAATTGTTCGGCCAGGTCGGCGACGATGCGGCGGGTCTCGCGGTGCACGAAGGCCACCCGCACGGCCTGCCGGTTCTCGAAGTAGCGGTAGAGCGTCGCGCGGGAACAGCCGGCGGCCGTGGCGATATCGCGCATGCCGACCGCAGCCACGCCCCGTTCGGCGAACAGCCGGGCCGCCGCGTCGAGGATGCGCTCGGCGGCCAGGTCGGCGCGGTCGGTGGCGAGCCAGTCGCCGCTCATATCCTGTCCCCTGCCGTGCTCGGGCGGCCGCCGTGATCGCGCCGCACCGGCGTCGGCCGACGACCGCTCATGCTGTGTCCTCCTGGCATGCTCGACTCGGGCTACCCAAGGCGCTGACCGCTCATGCTACGTCTCGACGGTCACGCCGATCCACGGCACTCATGCCGTCGGGCGGAACGGCACCGATACCGGCCAGCGCACATAGTTGCCCTGCGACCAGCGCACCGCGTCGAGGTCGACGGTGAAGTCGGGGCAGCGGGCGAGCAGTTCCTCCAACGCCACCCTGGCCTGCATACGGGCGGCGGCCGCGCCGAGGCAGTGGTGATGTCCGTGGCTGAAGGTGAGGATGCGCTTGGGGTCGCGCCGGACATCGAGTTCGCCCGCGGTGGGCCCGAATTCACGTTCGTCGCGATTGGCGGACCCGTACAGCAGCAGCACGCGGCGGCCCGCCGGGATGGTGATGTCATGCAGTTCGACATCGCGGGTCGTGGTGCGGGCCAGCCCCTGCACGGGTGAGGTCGTCCGGAGGAATTCCTCCACTGCGACGGGGATGAGCGACGGGTCGTCCACGAGCAGCCGACGCTGATCCGGGTACTCGGTGAGGAGCTGGACGGCACCGCCGAGATTGCCGGTGGTGGTGTCGTTGCCGCCGGTGATCATGGTGAACGCGAAACCGAGGATGGCGATCAGGCCCTCGTTGTCGCCGTCGGCGCCGAGGCCGGAGGCCAGCAGATGCGAGATGGTGTCGTCGCCCGGCTCGACGCGGCGCCGGGCGATCAGCTCGCCGAAGTAGCCGACGAGCTCGCCGACGGCGGTGAAGGCGTGCTGGTCGCCGGCGGCCAGCCCGGCTCCGGCCACGGCGCCGCCGACGATGTTCTCGGTCCACGCGTCGAACTTGCCGTGATCGCGTTCCGGCACACCGAGATAGTGCGCGACCACCATGGTCGGCAGCGGTTTGAACAGGTCAGCGACGATGTCACCCGAGCCCTCCGCGCGCAGCCGCTCGATGCGCTCGACCACGAAGCGCCGCACCGCAGGCTCCACCGAATTCACCTGGCGCGGCGTGAATCCCGGCGCGACGCGACGCCGGAAGTCGGTGTGCTCGGGCGGGTCCATGAAGACGAACGGCTTCACGGCACCGAACCCCGCGGCCGCCAGGTCGACATAGTCGACCGTCAATCCCGCCGCGGAGGAGAAGGTTTCGGGGTCGCGGGCCGCGGCCCACACATCGGCATGCCGGGACAGGACATAGAAGTCGTCGGCCGGCCGCCCGGCGGGGATCACCCGGTGGACCGGATCGTGGTCACGCAGCGCGGAGTACATCGACCAGGGGTTACGCCAGGTCTCCCCGGAGCGCAGTTCGAACCGGGCCTCGTGAGACGTCATTGTGCTCATGCCCATAATGTAAGACATCTGGCGTCATATGTCTCATGATCTGCGGAAAAGCGATTGCCCGACCGCGCGCCGATGTGGCCTTCTTGTGGGGATGAAACGACAGCGACCGGGGAACGCCCGGGATATCGGCGACCGCATGAAACTGCACCGGCACGCGGTGCGGGGAGTTCGCGGTGTCCGGACGGTGATCACGCCGCGGCCGGGCACGCACGCGCGCTTCAGCACGAATCGGTTCCACGACACCTGGCACGTGCTCTCCGACGACCGCGGCGCGCGGATGCTGGCGCGACTGCTGTGGGGTCTGTCCTTCCAGGCCCGGCCGGGAACCGTGGTGCTCCTCGATCGGGAATTCCTGACACCGACACCGTTCGACGCCGACCCCGCCGATCCGATCGTGCTCGCGCCCGGTTGGTGCACCCGGTTCGACGACCAGGCGGCCGCGCAACTGAAAAGGGTTGTCCGCAGCGATGATTCGGCCACCGTGCGGTGGCACACGTTCGGCCTGGAGCAGGCGCTCACGGCCACGGAGCCGGCGACCGGATACCAGCGGGTTCGCGGCGACATCTCCCGGCGCCGCGGGCTTCTCGTGCTCAGTCCCGCGACCCCCGACGACGCGCGGCGATGGGCGCTCGACGCCGCCCGCCTCGATTCCTCCGACAGCGGTTACGGCACCGACCACACCTATCTCGACGAATGGGATCACGGGCACGACGGGGAGATTCAGATCTTCCGCCGATTCCGTGAAATGACCTCCGTCGCGCGGCAGGCCAGGGCCCAGGTGCTCGGCCGCGCGGACGCGCCGACCGATCCGGAAGCGGTGCGGGTCGCGGTGTGGGACGAGGCCGAAAAGGTCAGGGGCGAGGCGCATCTGCGGATCAGGGAATGGCGCGGCGCCGAGCAGGTCCTCGGCGCGGCCGCCGCGGACATGCTGGCGCGTGCCGAGGTGCGCTCCCTGGACGACCTCGCCGAACTCGGCGCCGTCGAGACCTACCGGCGACTGCGCGCGGCCGAGGCACCCGGGCTGACGCTCGAGATGCTGTGGGCCATCGAGGGTGCGCTGACCGGTCGCGACCGGCGCTCGATCGACCAGGACCGGCGGCGCGCCTTGCTGGCCGAACTCGGCCCTGACCCGGAACCGAAATCCCGTCCGCGCCGCCGACATCGCGCGCCGATTCGTCCGATTCGGCGCTGACCGGGGCGAGAACCCCCATCCGGCCACCCGGTGCGCTCCGAATATTCTGCGTCATCGACCACGAAAATTCGGATTCACCCGGGGCAGGCGAATTCTTCGGGCGGGTTCGGTGAGGGAGTTTCTCCACCATGTTCCAGAACTCGAGTTTCCGCGCGGGACGACGCGTGCTCGCCGCCGCACTTCCGCTGGCCGTCGCGGTCGCCATCGCCGGGCCCGCGTCCGCCGAGGTCACCGCCGATCAGCAGGCGCGCTACGTCGCGGGCCTCGCGTCGGCGGGGCAGGCCGAGAACATCGGCTACCGCACCGCCGTCGCGCCCGACCTGCGCACCGTCACCGCGTCGGTGGACGACGGGCGCTTCGTGCGCGCCGAGGACGGCACGCTGACCGTCGAATCGGCGACGGGCAGCCCGATCGCCCAGGTGCCGACCAGCTTCGGCACGGTCGGCGGCAACACCATCACCGTGGCCACCGAGATCTCCGCCGACGGGCGCACCGTCACGGCGACGCCGCAGATCTCCCCGGCGGCAGCCGCCGAGCTGAAGACCATCGCCACCAACCCGGCCGCGCAGAACTCCGACCCGGTGCACAATGCCGCCGCGATCGGGGCGGGCGTCGGCCTGATCGCCGCCGCGGTGGTCTGCGTCCCGATGATCACCACGATGATCCTGTACCTGCCGTGCGTCGGCCTGATCGGCCTGCCCAACGCGCTCGTCGGCGCGCTGATCGGCGCGGCCGTCGGCGCCGTCGCCCCGGACGTCATCCCCCAGGTCCTGCCCTGATCCTGAGCTCTCCTCGCCGCGCACCGGATCGGTCATGGTGCGCGGCGAGGCCTTTTCACGGTCAGGCCAGGATCGACATGGCGATGCCGTCGAGGATGTCGTGTTCGCTGACCACGAGCTCGGTGATGCCTGCGCGCTGGGCCAATTCGTCGGCCAGGACCTCGGTGATCACGGCGCCGCCACCGATGACGTCGACCCGGCCGGGGTGCATGGGGCCGAGGGCGGCGCGCTGGTCGTGATCCATGGCGATCAGGCGGTCGCACACCTCGTGCACCTCGGCCAGGCTCAGGCGGGTGAGATGGACTCGGCTGGAATCGTATTCGGGGAGGTCGAGGGCGACGGCGGTGATGGTGGTCATGGTGCCGGCGACGCCGACCCAGGTGCGCACCTCGTCGACCGGGACCTTCGCGAAGGCCTCGTCGAGCTTGCGCTGCGCGAATTCGCGGGCGGCGGTGACCTGATCGGCGGTCGGCGGGTTGCCGGGCAGGCAGCGTTCGGTGATCCGCACGCAACCGATGTCGGCCGAGTGCGCCGCCTGCACGCCCGCGCTGTCGCCGACCACCAGTTCGGTGGAGCCGCCGCCGAGGTCGACCACGACGAAAGGCCCCGCGTCGGTGGACAATTCGCCGACGGCGCCGGCGAAGGACAGCCGCGCCTCCTCGTCACCGGTGATCACCTCGGCGACCGCGCCCGGCACCACCCGGCCGAGCTCGGCGCGGGTCATGTCGAAGAAGTCGTCCCGGTTGGCGGCGTCGCGGGTGGCCGAGGTGGCCACCATGCGGACGCGCGAAACCTCTTGCGCGAGCATCTCATCGACGTAGGCGGTCAGCGCCACCCTGGTGCGTTCGATCGCCTCGGGCGCCAATCGGCCCGACGCGTCGACGCCCTGGCCGAGCCGGACGATGCGCATCTCCCGGTGCACGTCGGTGAGGGTGCCGTCGGCGCCCACCTCGGAGATCAGCAGACGGATCGAATTCGTGCCGCAGTCCACCGCGGCGATGCGCTCGGTCATGATGTTCCTCCTGGTCGGCGCGGGCGCCGGGCCGGAGACGGACCGGCGCTCCTTCGCGATTATGCCGATTCTTCGGACTTGCGTGCCGCCGGCCAGTCGGCCGGGATGGCGGTGCCGCGCAATCCGGCGTCGGCCGCCAGTGCCACGGCCTCGTCACCGAACGGGTTCACGCCGGGGCCCTTGGCCAGCGAGTGCGCGATCAGCACGTGCAGGCACTTCACCCGGTCGGGCATGCCGCCGCCGGTGAAATCGGTGCCGAGCGACTCGATCTCGTTCCGTTCGGCGAGGTAGCTCTCGTGCGCGGCGCGGTAGGCGGCCGCCAGCTCGGGGTCGGCGGCGAGCCGTTCGGTCATCTCCCGCATCACCCCGGCCGACTCCTGCCTGCTCGCCTCGGCGGTGAGCCGGGGGTCGGTCAGGTAGTACAGGGTGGGGAACGGGGTGCCGTCGGGCAGCCGCGGCGCGGTCTTCACCACGGCGGGCAGGCCGTCCGGGGTGCGGTAGGCGACGGCGAGCACACCGCGCGGCTCGCGGCCCAGCTGCTGGGCGATGATCTCGAGGTCGCGCTCGTCGGGTGCTGTCACCTTGGTCCTTCCGGGGCCGGTTCGGAGATGCTGCGCCACAGGTCGGTGTACCAGGGGTCGGGCGCCGCTTCGCGGGTGCTCATCGGCGGCGGCGCAGGCGCTTCGATGCCGGGAATCTGCACGATGTAGGGGGTTTCGCCGGGCATCACCAGCCGCAACCGGTCGCGGGCCTCGGTGCGGATGTAGGCCGGATCCTGCTGCTGGGCGCGGCGATCGCGCAGGGCGGCGAGATCGGCGTCCAGTTCCGCGCGCTGCTCGGCCAGCGCGGCCGCTTCGGCGCGCTGGCTGAAGTAGGTGCGGGTCGGGACGGCCAGCGTGAGCGCCAGCCCGCACAGCACCGCCGCGAGGATCACCGCCTTGCCGGTCGAGAGACCGAGGATGGTGTGCTCGTTGCGGGTGAGCTTGCCGCTGGGCTTGCGCTTGGCGCCCGCGGTGGACTCGGGGCGGCGCCTGGTGGTGCGTTTGGCCGCGGCGGGGCGGCCGGGCGAGTCGAGATGACTGGGGCGGGAGCGCGCCGCCCGCGACGTGCGGCGGTCGCCTCGTCCGGCCGGACTGGTCCCACGCGCACGTCGATCGGTCATTCGCTCCCTACCCCGTCATCTCATCGCTGTACTGCTTCTAGAACTCGCCGGTGAAACGCGGGAAGGCCACGTCACCGGCGTAGCGTGCCGAATCACCGAGGGCATCCTCGATGCGCAGCAGCTGGTTGTACTTGGCGACCCGCTCGGAACGGGCGGGGGCGCCGGTCTTGATCTGACCCGAACCGACGGCGACCGCGAGGTCGGCGATGGTGGTGTCCTCGGTCTCGCCCGAACGGTGCGACATCATGGTCTTGTAGCCGTTGCGGTGCGCGAGCTCGACGGCGTCGAGGGTCTCGGTCAGGGTGCCGATCTGGTTGACCTTCACCAGCAGCGCGTTGGCCGCGCCCTTGGCGATGCCCTCTTCCAGGCGCTCGGGGTTGGTGACGAACAGGTCGTCGCCGACCAGCTGCACCTTGTCGCCGATCGAGTCGGTGAGCGCGACCCAGCCGTCCCAGTCGTCCTCCGACAGCGGGTCCTCGATGGAGACCAGCGGGTAGCGGGTCAGCAGGTCGGCGTAGAACTCGCCCATCTCGGCGGCGGTGCGGACCTTGCCCTCGAACTTGTAGCCCTCGCCCGCGGTGTAGAACTCGGTGGCGGCCACGTCGAGCGCGAGCGCGACGTCGGTACCGAGCTTGTAGCCCGCGCGCTGGATGGCCAGGCTGATCAGGTCGAGCGCCTCGACGGTGCCCGCGACGTCGGGGGCGAAGCCACCCTCGTCACCCAGGCCGGTCGACAGGCCCTTCTCCTTGAGCACGGCCTTGAGCGAGTGGTACACCTCGGTGCCCCAGCGGAGCGCCTCACGGAAGGTGGGGGCGCCGATCGGGGCGACCATGAACTCCTGGACGTCGACGCCGGTGTCGGCGTGCGCGCCACCGTTGAGGATGTTCATCATCGGCACGGGCAGCACGTGGGCGTTCGGGCCGCCCAGGTAGCGGAACAGCTCGAGGCCCGAGGACTCGGCCGCGCCGCGCGCCACGGCCAGCGACACGCCGAGCAGGGCGTTCGCGCCGAGGCGGGACTTGTCGGGGGTGCCGTCCAGGTCGAGCAGGACCTGGTCGACGGTGCGCTGCTCGACGGCGTCGAGACCGATGATGGCGGGCGCGATCTCGTCGAGGACACCCTCGACGGCCTTGGTGACACCCTTGCCGTTGTACCGGTCGCCGCCGTCACGCAGCTCGACGGCCTCGTGCTCGCCGGTGGACGCGCCGGACGGAACGTCCGCCCTGGTCAGGGTGCCGTCGTCGAGGGCGATCTCGACCTCGACAGTGGGATTGCCGCGCGAATCCAGAATCTCGCGAGCTCCGACCTGTTCGATGATGGCCACGAAAACGACTCCTTACGACTGAAAGGCACGGTAGGTCTCACGGGATGGTCCGTGCGGTGCCGAGCCTATCGTCTCGGCGTGACGTGGAGTAACCGGCACTCCGGCCGGCCGGTAACTACACCCGGCGGCCGATGCTGTAGGTCGCGGCCCGGTCGCGCACGACCCGCATGTACTTGTTCGACTGGTTGTAGGCGAACAGGGCGCGCTGCCAGCCGTCGGCCGAGGTCAGGTCGCCGCCGCGGGTGCACAGGTACCTGGCCGCGGTGAGGGACGCGTCGTCGATGTTCTGCGGGTCGAGCACGCCGTCGCCGTTGGCGTCGACCGCCCAGCGCCGCCAGGTCTCGGGGATGAACTGCAGCGGGCCGACGGCCCGGTCGTAGGTGGTGTCGCCGTCGAGGCTGCCGCCGTCGGTGTCGCCGATGGTGGCGTTGCCCTTGGTGCCGTCGAGGGCGACGCCGATGATCGCGGGCCGCACCGTGCCGTCGGCGTCGACACCCGCGCCGCGATGGGTGCCGTGGCCGCTCTCCACGCTGGCGATGCCGGCCAGGGTGGTCCAGGCGATCCCGCATTCGGGCCGGGACTTCGCCAGCACCGCCGCCGCGTACCCGTACGCCTCGAGCGCCACCGGCTCGATGCCGACCGCCTCGGACTGCTCGTCGGCCCACGCCCGCAACTGCTCCGCCGCCCGCCCCGGCGCGTCGACGTCGATCGCGGGCAGCGCGGCGCCGGGACCCGGTGGCATGTCGCCGGGAATCGACGCGAGCGAGCTGCACCCCGCGAGCAAGGCGATCACCGCCACCGCGGCGAAGACGCCGGCTTTCTTCACAGACACGTAATCAATCATCCAGATCCGTGGGCTCGTCGGCATCTCTCACAGCGAGTTCTCAGAGTGCGGGTCAGCCGAGCAGGGCGGCGGTGGCCTGGTGGGTGGGGGCGGCCAGCACGGTTGCGGTGGCGCCGGATTCGACGACGCGGCCGTGGTCGAGGACGAGCAGTTCGGTGCAGTGCGCGGTGACCAAGGCCATGTCGTGGCTGATCAGCACGACGGCGGTGGCGCGGGTGGCGCGCAGGTCGTCGAGCAGGGTCATGATCGCGGCGGCGGTGGCGGGATCGAGGGCGGTGGTGATCTCGTCGCAGATCAGGACGGCGGGATCGGCGGCCAATGCCCTGGCCAGGGCGACGCGCTGACGTTGGCCGCCGGAGAGTTCGGCCGGATGCCTGGTCGCGATGTCGGCGGGGAGTTCGACCGCGGTGAGCAGGGACTGAATGCGTGCGCCCAGCTCGGCCTTCGGCACCCCCGCGATGCGCCGCAGCGGACGGGCCAGGGTTTGTTCGACCGTGCGCCGTGGGTTGAGCGCGCCGAGCGGGTTCTGGGTGACGAGCTGGATTCCGTTGGCGCCTGCCCGGATTCGCCGCCTGCGGCCGACCCGGATCGCGGTGCCGCGCACTTCGAGGGTGCCGGTGGCGGTGCGGTGCAGTCCCGCGATCACCCGGGCCAGGGTCGTCTTGCCCGCTCCGGAAGGGCCGACAACGGCCAGCGCTTCGCCGGCGCCGACAGCGAAGGCGATGTCGTGGAGGAGGTCCTCACCGTTCGCGCTGGCGCGGATCGTCTTGGCGCGCAACGCTGTCGGCCGATCGGCCAGCCCCTCACGGTCTAGCTCCGCGCTGCCCGCATCGTGCTCGGGGAGGTCGGTGCGATGCGGCGCGGTCGGGCCACTGTCGACCGTGGTGGATCCACCGGGTGGGTGGACCTCTAGCACCGTGTCGGCGATGGCGTGGATGGTCTTCGTGTCGTGGCCGGAGAGCAGGACGGCCGTGGAGCCGTCGGTGGCGAGGCCGGCGATGAGGTGGGCGATCTCGGTGCGGAGCGCGCCGTGCAGGCCGGCCAGTGGTTCGTCGAGGACCACGACGTCCGGGCGGCGGAGCAGGGCGCGGGCCAGGGCGACGCGGCGCTGCTGTCCGCCGGAGAGGCGTCCGCAGCGGCGGCGCAGGTGGGTGGCGTCGAGCCCGACGGTTTCCAGTGCGGCGAGGCGGTCGGCGTCGGACGCGGTGGGTGCCGCCTCGGCGAGCAGGGTGCGTACGCGCAGCAGCGGGTTGAGTTCGGAGCCGGGGTCCTGGCCGACGTAGGCGATCCTGGTGCGCCGAAAGGTCCGCAGCGCCACCGAATCCAGCGCGAACACATCCTGTCCGGCGACCCGCACCGCGCCCGTTCTCGTCACCCCGGGCGGGACGTGCCCGAGCAAGGCCCGCATGGCGGTCGATTTGCCCGCGCCCGACGCACCGGTCAGCGCGGTGACGGTGCCCGGCTTCAACCGAAAGGACAACGGCGCCAACAGAACAGCCCCCGAATGGGCGACAACTGTCAAGTCCTCGACGACAACCGCCGCCCCGTCGTCCAGGGACGGGGCGCCCCCTGATTGCTTCGGACCCGCAGCCGAACCGGCTCCCCCTCGACTGCCGTGGTCTCCACCATCCGCCACAGAGCCGCCGACGGGCGACTCGGCGGCCATGACCGGCACGGATGGCTCCGCCTCGCGGCTAGGCACCGCATCACCGGCAGAACCCGGAGTGCTCGCGCCACCGGCCGAGGCCCTCACGGGGTCGCCGGTCACCAGCAGATCGGCGGCGGACAGCTCCGCTACACGGCCAGACACCGTATCACCCCCGGACGATGCCGCTTCACGACCAGAAGTCGCATCACCGGCGGAACCCGGGATGCCCGCGCTACCCGGCGAGGTTCTCGCGGAATCGCCGGTCGCCAGCAGATCGGCGGCGGACGCCCTGGTTTCACGGCCAGACACCGCATCACCGGCGGACAGCTCCGTTCCACGGCCAGACACCGCATCACCGGAAGATGGCTCCGCTTCACGGCCAGACACCGCGTCACCGGAAGACACCGGGACGCTCGCGCCATCGGGCAACGTCCCTGCGCGACCGCCGGTCACCGGCAGGTCGCTGACGGATGCGCCCGCCTCACGGCTGGCCACCGCGTCGACGGTGGATGAAGCCGCTTCACGACCTGACGCCGTATCACCGGTGGAACCCGGGATGGTCGCGCTACCGGGCGACATCCGTGTGGGTCCAGCGGTGACCACCAGGTTGATGCCGACGGCGACGATGGCGATGGCGGCGCTGGGGGCGAGGGTTGCCCAGGGGTTGAGGAGGAGGCCGGAGGCGTTGTCGCGGACCATGTTCGCCCAGTTGTCGTCGTCGAGGGCCGAGACGCCGAGGAAGGCGACGGTGCTCACGAGGTAGACCGCGACGACGAAGCGCAGGCCGAGCTGGGTGGTGAAGACCGAGCGCAGATTGGGCAGGATCTCCCGGAAGACCAGGTGCGTCAGCGATTCACCGCTGGCGATCGCGGCCTCCACGTAGCCGGTGGCCGCGATACCGGCCGCCGCGGAGGCGAAGATCCTGGCGCAGTAGGGCACGCCGAACAGCAGCGACACCGCGATCAGCGCGAACACCCCGCCCTGCGGCCACGCGGTGAGCACGAGCAGGATGCCGAGGACCGCGGGCAGCAGGATCAGCAGGTCGCCGCCGAGCGCGATCACCGTCGCCGCGCGCGGCCGGACCGCGGCGACCGCCCCGAGCAGCGCCGACAGCACAGTCACCACGACCGCGATCACCGCCGACACCACGAGCAGCTCGAACCCACCGGTGAGCAGATGGCTCAGCACATCCCGCCCGAGCCGATCGGTCCCGAGCACCGCTCCCCCGCCCGGCCCCGCGAACGGCATCCCGACCGCCCGCTCCGCGGGGTACGGCGCGAGCACCGGCCCGACGATCGCGAGCAGCACCACCAGCGACACCCCGGCACCGACCGACCAGCGCCACCACTTGGCCACGCCACCACCGCGGCGCGACGACACCGACACGCTACTCACCGCTCACCCCGAATCCCCGTGACAGTCCGGCTCGGCCGCCCGGCCCGCCACCCACACCCTGCGGCGATCCCGCGAACGAGCGGCCACTGATCGCACGCCCCAACACGGCGAAGACCCGCCGACAACTCGCCCGCACCTCGAACACGCCAGCCGGCTGACGCGCACCACGAGCGGGCCGGTGAGGACGGGCAGGCGCGTCCTCGGTGCGCGAAGAAAGGTCGCCCGTCATCGCGCGCCCTCCGCAGCCCATCGACGGACCACATCCGCCACAGCGAGCAGCACCATCGTGACGATGGCCGTCAGCGCCACGACGGCGGCGACCGTCGCGGTGTCGCGGTCGGCGACCGAACCCGCCAGCACCGCACCGACTCCCGGATAGTTGAACAGCGTCTCCACGACCAGGGCGCCGCCGAACATCATGCCGACGGTGGTCGCGTAGCCGACGACGATGGTGGGCGCGGCGAAGGGCAGCATGTGCCGCAGCAGCACGGTGCGGGTCGGAAGTCCGTCCAGGACGGCGCTTTCCACGTGTGGTGTGGTGGCCACGTCCTGCAGCGCCGAGCGCACCACCCTGGCGTTCCAGCCGATCTGCGGGATGGCCAGGGCGAGGACGGGCAGGATCAGCATGTCGGGACTGGCCGGGAAACCGGAGCGGTCGGTGATGGTGACGGCGGGCAGCAATCCGGTCGCCAGCGAGAACACCAGGATCAGCAGTGTGCCGCAGACGAATTCGGGCACCGCGACGGCGATCGTGCTGGCCGGTTGCAGCAGCCGCGCGCCGAAGGCCTCGGGCCGCACCGCCCACCAGCAGCCCAGCGCCAGCGAGACCAGCACGGTCAGCAGCAGGGCGATGCCGCCGAGCAGCAGGGTCTGCGGGAACTTGTCGGCCAGCAACGCGCCGACGGAGTTCCCGCGGGAGGTCTGCCCGAAATCTCCGGTGAGCACACCGGAGAGCCAGTGCCAGAACTGCACCGGCAGCGCCCGATCCAGGCCGAGCTCGTGTTCCTTGGCGGCGAGCTCGGCCCGGTTCGCGTCGCGGCCGAGCGTCGAGCTGGCCGCGCTGCCCGGCAGCAGGTCCACCGCGACGAACACGATGGCCAGCAGGGCCAGCAGCAGCGCGACGCGCCGGAGCACGAGCAGGGCGAACGCTTTCACGGCGATCACGCCAACCAGGCACGTTCCAGCTGGACGCGCGCGAAGCCGCCGAGGGTCGGCAGCCCCCGCACCTGTGCCGCGGCGACGTCGATGCCGTCGGCCATGCCCCACACCAGGTAGCCGCCGCGGTCGAATTCGATGCGCTGGATGTCGGCGACGGCCTTGGTGTGCTCGTCACCGTCGGCCGCCAGCGCCTTGGCGGTGGCCGCGTCGAATTCCGGGTCGCGGAAGGCGGTCTCATTGCGGTTGGAGCCGGAGGTGAGCAGCTTGTCGGCGTAGAAGAGCACCGAGTCGTTGGTGCCCCAGGACACGGTGTACAGCGGCGCGTTGAGCCAGGTCTGGTCGTAGAACGCGGCAGACTCGACCACCTGCACGTCGAGCTTCACGCCGATCTCGGCCAGTTGCGCGGCGATCACCTTGGCCGACTCGACCTCTCCCGGCGCCTCGGCCTTGGTGACGAACGGGTAGCTGCGCCCGGTGTCGAAATTCGCCTCGCGCAGCAGGGTTTTCGCGCGCTCGACATCGCGGTCGCGGCGCCGCGCCGCGTCGTAGAGCGGGTCGGCGGTGCCGAGCACGTCGGCCGCGACGGTACCGAATCCGGAATGCACCTGGTTCACCAGCGCGTTCCGGTCGACGCCAAGCCGCAGCGCGGTGCGCACGCGAACATCGGCGAACGGGCCGTCGGCGACGCGCATGGCCACACCGAGCATGGTGTCGTTCGCGCGCCGGACCACCTGCAAGTCGCCGCGGCCCGCCGCCGTGCGCCCGGCGATCGCGCCGACGTTGGACGCGAGGTCGATCTGCCCGCCGAGCACCGCGTTGCTCAGCGCGGTGGTGCTGTCGAACATCGTCACCTCGATCGCGTCGAGCAGCGGCGGGGTGCCGTGCCACTGCTCGTTGCGGACCAGGCGGGCGTTGCCGCCCTGGTAGGACTCGAGCTTGAACGGCCCGGTGCCGACGGCGGCGGTGAAGTCGGTGGTGCCCTGCGGCACGGTGAACGTCATCAGCCGAAGCAGCAGCGGCAGTTGGGTATTGGGCGCGGGCACGGTGAACACGACCCGGTTCGGCCCGTCGGCGGCGATGTCGTTCTCGGCCACCGGCATCTTCGACGCGCCGCCGACCTGCCGCAGCCGCTTCATCGACCACACCACGTCCTCGGCGGTGACCGGCGCGCCGTTGTGGAACTTCGCGCCCTCGGCGATCGTGAACGTCCAGCGCTTGTTCTCGGCGTCGGCCTCCCAGCGCGAGGCCAGCCGCGGCGCGACCGTCGGATCGGCGCCGGGGACGGTGAGCGCGTCGTAGACGAGCGAGGCGATCAGGAAATCGCTGTCGTTGCTGAGGTTGGCGTGCGGATCTCGCTCGCTGCGCGCCGCGGTCCCGAGTGCGCCGACCCGCAGGGTGCCGCCCCGCTCGGCCGGTCCGTCCGAGTCCTCATCGCGTGAGCACGCGGCCACCAGCAGGAGTGCGGTGACACCGAGCCCGGACTGCAGAAGCTGCCTACGTGTGAAAGCCATCGTCTCTTCTCCCTCGAACCGCGCGAGGCACCGCGCTGCCTGGCGCCGCAAACCAGGCGAGGCTAGCCTAAACGCTGGCCCCGTTGGTGACCTTTCCTCGCCTCGGCATCGAATCGCAAGTCTCCTCACCCACCCCGGATCCACCCCGGTCAGCGGCCTGGGGTAGACATGCTGTTATACGAATACGCTATTTCCAGCGCGAAACCCTTAGGTAAGTCTTGCCTAAATACATGGCAGGCACTACCTTCGCATCGAGTCTCCACTCCACCCGCGATCGACCGATGCGAAGAAGGGAAGGCCGGTGAAAAGCGTTCTCCCAGAACGTATGACGATTCACCTGCACGACATCGAACATCGCGAGCTCCCGCACGGCGCCGCAGTCGCCGTCCGCGCGCTCGCCACCGACATCCGGCACCGATTAGGTGACCGACCACATACCGAGACGCTGCACGATCCGGCGCTGCTGGCCCAGATCGAACAGCGTGCCACCGAACTCCCCGTCGCCGTACGCCACGCCGTGCGCCCACCCGCCACCCCGGCGGGCGCGACCGTGGTCCGCGGGCTGCCCGTCGACGACGCGGATTTCGGCCCGACACCCCGGGACTGGCAGGCTGCGGCCACCGAGGCCGCCGATCCCCGGCACACCGGTTCACTCGACCTCGACATCGCCATGCTGCTGCTCGCCCGCTGCGCGGGTGAGCCTTTCGGCTGGCAGGGGCAGCAGAACGGCAGGCTGATCAACAACATCGTGCCCGCCGCGGGCCACGAGGACGAGCAGTCCGGCGCGAGCAGCTCCACCCTGCTCACCCCGCACACCGAGGACGCCTTCCACGCCGCGCGCGCGAATCTGCTGATGCTGGCGTGCGTGCGCAATCCCGACCGGGTCGCCACCACGGTGTCCTCGGTGCGCGAGGTGCGGCTGCCGGAAGCGGATCTGAAGGCACTCACGGTGCCCACGGTGCCGATCCTGCCCGACGTCTCCTACGGCACCGGTTTCGATCAGCCCGCGCCCGCGCTGCCGACCATCTGGTTCGACGACACCGACAGCGCCACACTGCGTTACGACCCCGCCTACACCCCGCTCGACGACGCCGATCCGGCCTTCCGGGCGGCCTATGCCCGCCTCACCGCCGAATTCGCGCGGGTCTGCCACGCGCCCGCGCTGGCGCCGGGCGAACTGCTGCTGGTGGACAACGACGTGGCCGTACACGGCCGGGTCCCGTTCCGCGCCAGGTACGACGGCACCGACCGCTGGCTCAAGCGCGTGAACATCCGGTTGCCCGAACGTCGCCGGCGCGCGCTGGAATCGTCCGAGAATGGGTATGGGCAACGGGTGATCGCGCCGTTCCGGGCGAGCACCGATCGGACAGCAGAGCGGGGCAGTACAGATGAACGCGCAGACGAACGAGGATCCGTTGAACAACCGTGACAAGAGCACCCCGCTGCGGGTGCTCTCGCGCAGCGACCTGGCCGACGTGCCGATCACGCCCGCGGAGGTGGTGCGGGCGGTGGAACAGGCCTATCTCGCCTTCGCGGCGGGCGAATCCGACAACCCGCGCAAGCTGAGCGTCGCCGATCCCGGCGGCTCCTCGGTGTCCTACGCGATGCTCGGCCGCGACGGACGGCGCCGGGTGGTGGCCATGAAGACCTCCTACAAGTTCGATCCCGGCCACGACCGCAGCACCAAGCGGTATTACACCACCATCACCCTCTACGACGACACCACCGGCGCGCCCATCGCGATGATGGACTGCGCCAGGGTGGGCGCGCTGCGCACGCCCGCGGTGTCGGCACTGCTGGTGCGCGAGACCGCGCGGCCCGGCGCCGAGAGCGCGCTGCTCATCGGCACCGGTACCCAGGGACGCAACGCGTTACCGCATCTGCTCGCGGCGAATCCCCAGCTGCGCAAGCTGGCGGTGTACGGCACGCACCCCGAGGGGCTCGCCGCGGTGCAGAGCCACCTCGCCGACGCGGTGCCGCACGCCGTGCTGGAGGTGGTCGACGATCCGTACGCGGCGGCCGCCACGGCCGACGTGGTGCTGGCCACCGCGGGGCCCGGCACGGAGGTCGCGCTCGAATCCAGCCATCTCGCACCGGGTTCGGTGGCGGTGCTCGTCGGGTACGGGCTGGCGCCGTCGACCCTGGTCGACGCCGACCGGGTGGTCGCGACGAGTGCCGCGCAGATGGCGCTCACCGGCACCGACATGGCCGGGCCGGACGGCACCCTGCGCTCGGTCGACGCCGAACTGCCGCAGATCCTCACCCGTGGCGCCCAAGCCCGCCGCTCCGACGACGAGAAGATCTTCGTCTACAACAGCGGGCTGGTGCTCACCGATATCGCGGTCGCGCACGCGCTGGCGGCCAGGGCCATCGCCGAGGGACGGGGCGTCGAGGTGCCGCTATGGGACTGAGCGTCGCGGCGACGCGCGTTCCGGCGCACTGCGCTCCCCCGATGGGCGCCGAGGTCGACGCGCTCGAGCGGCGCCTGCTCGACGATCCGCAGGTGCTCGACGAGATCGCCGACGCCGTCGGAGGGCCGTTCCATGTCCTGTTTCCGGAGCGAGTCACGTTTAACGTCAACGCCTTTCACTCGGCATTCCGCGCGGCCGGGGTCGACGGGTTCGTGTACTTCGGGAAGAAGGCGAACAAGGCGGCGTGCGTGGCGCGGGCCTGCGCGGAGAGCGGGGCCGGTGTCGATGTCGCCAGCACCGGCGAGCTGATCGCCGCGCTGGCGCAGGGCGTACGCGGTACCGACCTGATGGTGACCGGGCCCGCCAAGTCCGGCGAGCTGTTGTGGTTGGCGGCCCGGCACGACGCCCTCATCGCGATCGACGCGCTCGACGAACTCGACCGGCTCACCGCCCTCGACCTGCCAGCCCGCATCGTCCTGCGGGTGCTGCCGGACGGTTCGGCGAGCCGGTTCGGGCTCGACCCGGTGGAACTGGAGCAGGCCATCCAGGCGGTGCGCGCGCCGATCACGCTGTCGGGCTTCAGTTTCCATCTGTCCGGCTACGACGCCGTCGCCCGCGCCGACCAGGCCGCCGCCCTGGTGGGGCACTGCCTGCGGGCGCGGGCCGACGGGCATCCCGCCGACACCATCTCGATCGGCGGCGGATTCGGCGTCGACTACCTCGACGCGGAATCCTGGTCGCGATTCCGGGACGGCCTGAGCGAGAAGTGGTTCCACGGCAGCGCGCCCGGTGACGGCTACTACCCCTACCACTTCCCGATACCCGGCGCCGCCATGCTGTCCGCCGTCCTGGCGCACAACGATCTCGCCGGCCTGTTGCGGTCCAACACGATCCGGCTGGCGGTCGAACCCGGTCGCGCGCTCCTCGATCGCGCGGGCAGTTCGGTGTTCCGGGTGCAGGGCGTGAAAACCCGGACCGCGCACGGCGAACCGTACGACATCCTCACCGTCGACGGCACCAGCCTGAGCCTGTCGGAGCAGTGGTTCGACAGCGAATACCTGCCCGACCCGGTGCTCTGGCCGCACCGGGCGGGCCAGCAGACCCCCACCTGTGTCGGCGCCACCACCTGCCTGGAATCCGACCTGTTGAGCAGGCGGCGGATCCCGCTGCCCCGCCGCGCCCGCGTCGGCGACCTGCTCGTCTACCCGAACACCGCCGGGTACCAGATGGACTCCAACGAATCACCGTTCCACGAACTCCCGCTGCCGCCCAAGGTCGTGCTCCACGAGCGCGGCGACCGGCTGCGCTGGACCCTCGACGCCACCGCCCGCTGATCCCCCCGAACTCCCGATGGAGGAACACCCCATGGCTCTCGTCACGCGCGTGACGGATCTGATCGGCCGCACCCCGCTGTTCGAACTCGCCGTCACCGACTCCGGAACCCGGTTGCTACTCAAGCTCGAACAGTTCAACCCCACCGGCGCCGCCAAGATCAGAATGGCCCGCTCGATGGTGCTCGACGCGGAGCGGCGGGGTTTGCTGCGCGATGGCGGGCATATCATCGAGTCGACGTCCGGGAACACCGGGCTCGGCTTGGCGGTGGTCGCGGCCGAACGTGGCTATCGATTCACCGCCGTGGTCGACAACCACGCCTGTAAGGACAAACTGCGCGCGATGAAGGCCATGGGCACCGACCTGGTGTTCGTCGCCGACGACGGTGACGACGAGCTCGCCACCTCGGCACGGGAGGACCTCGCCGAGGCGATGGCGGCCGCCCGCGACGACGCCTACTTCACCGAGCAGCACAACAACGACGCCAACGCCGTCGGCTACTACGCGGTGGCCGAGGAATTGCTCGCCGACGTCGAGCGGGTCGACATCCTGCTCTCGGCGGTCGGCACCGGCGGCTCCCTGTTCGGCACCGCGACCCGGTTGCGCGAACTCGGTCTGCCCGCCCGGGTCATCGGCGTGGAGCCGGTCGGCTCGATCGCTTTCGGCGGCGAGGGCGGCCCGTACTGGCAGTCCGGCACCGGCACCCCGCCCGGCGCGACCATCGGCACCGCCGTCGACTACTCGCAGCTCGACGAGGGTGTGAAGGTGAGCGATGTCGACGCCTTCGCCACCGCGCGCGCCGTCGCCAGAACACACGGTCTGCTGATCGGTGGCTCGGCGGGCGGTTCGGTGCACAATGCCTTGACGCGGCTCGAGGAGTTCCCGGCCGGGTCGACCGTGGTCACCATCGTGTGCGACGGTGGCGAGAAGTATCTCGACACCGTGTTCGACGACGAGTGGATGGCCGCGCGCGACCTGCTCGATCCCGCCGCCGAATGCGAGATCACCACGCTGCTGCGCCGCTATTCGCCGCTGCGGCGCACCGACGAACTGATGGAGGTCAGGTGAGCGCGAACGCGCGCTACACGAACAGCTGCCCGCGCCGACGCCGCGGAGCGAGCGAGTGAGCGGGACCAGGGCCGACAGCGCCGCGCTGGCCAAGCTGGCGACGCCGATCGCGTTGACCCAGCTGGCGCAGATCGCGGTCTCGACCACCAACCTCGCCCTGATGGGCACCCTCGGCGTGGCCGAGGTCGCCGCGGGCGGGCTGGCGCTGGTGCTGTTCAACCAGATCCGCACGATGTGTGTCGGGCTGATCACCGGCACCGGCAACCAGATCGCCGGCGCGCTCGGCGCGGCGGGCAAGCGCGGCGACTCGGCCGACGACGAGGTGCGCGGCGTGGTCCGCGCGGCCTTCGTCATCGCGACCATCGCCGGCCTGCTCGGCGGGGCCGTGCTGATCGGGCTCGGCTGGGCGCTGGCCTGGCTGGGCCAGGACGTGGCCGTACTCGAGCTGGCGCGGCCGATGATGATCGCGCTCGCGCCCGGTCTGCTGCCGTGCCTGTGGTTCCAGGTGCTGCGGCAATACACCGTCGGGATGCAGCGACCACAGGCGCTGCTGCTCGTCACCCTGGGCTCGGTCGCGTTGAACATGGTGCTCGCGCTCACCTTCATCCACGGCTGGGCGGGCCTGCCCGCCTGCGGGCTGACCGGTGTCGGCATCGCGACCTCGCTGGTCTTCCTCATCACCTTCGGCGTGTTCTGGGTGATGGTCCGCCGCGACGAGCAGCTCGGGCGCACGCTGCCATCGACGCCGTGGCCGGTGCGCTGGTCGGTCGTGCGCGAGGAGCTGCGCCTCGGCACCCCGATCGCGCTCACCTACGGGTCGGAAGCTGGCATGTTCTCGGTGCTTGCGCTGGTGATGGGCAGCTTCGGGCCCGCCGCGCTGGCCGCGCACAACGTGGTCTACCAGATCATCTACATCGTGTTCCAGGTGGCGATCGGCATCTCGCACGGCGCGTCGATCCTGGTCAGCCACGCGGTCTCGCGCGACGAGTACAGCCACGCCAAGAACCTGGCCTGGGTCGCGCTGCGGCACGCGGGCATCGTCGCGGCGGTCACCGGCGTGGTCTACGTGGCCGCGCCGGACCTGGTGCTCGCGCCGTTCCTCGATTCCGGCGACACCGACACGATCGCCATCGCGCACACCCTGCTGCTGATCGGCATCGTCCTGCAGTTCTTCGACGCCGCGCAGAACATCGGCACCGGCCTGCTGCGCGGACTCAAGGAGACCTCGGCGGGCTTCCGGCTGTCGCTGGTCGGCTACTGGGGTGTCGGCCTGCCCGCGGCCCTGCTGTTCGCCTTCCCGCTCGGACTGGAGGCGGCGGGCGTGTGGTGGGGCCTCACCGCGGGCCTGGCCACCACCGCGGCCCTCATGCTGCGCAAGTACTTCGCCCTGCTCACCCGGGCGAGCGCCACCCCGAAGGTCCGGGTACCCGCCACCCAGGCCCACTGACGCGGAACCCGGGTCATTCGGGCGCGGTGAACACGGCATGCGCGGCGCGACGGACATCGATGTCGGGGTGTGCGCGCAGGCCGGCGAGCAGGTCCGGCCACGGCGCCTCCCAACCGGACCGGGCGCCGGCGACGGCGATCAGCGCGACCGCGGCCAACGTGGTGCTCAGGCCGGATGCGGCCACCAAGCCGGTGGCGGTCGGGACCAGCCGCGCGGTCGCGACCCGGTGCGCATCGTGGCCGAGGCGTTCGGTCAGGTGGTGAGCGGGCCGGGTGAGGAGGGCACCCACCGCAATCGGCGACAGCGATTCGATCGCGTCGACCGTGCGTTCGGGCTCGGTCCAGCGCACCGCGGCCGAGGTCAACGCGATGACCTGCTCGTGCCACAGCGGGTCGGCCACGAGCCGTCCGGCGACCCGAGTCGCGATCGGACGGGCGGTGTCGCCGGTTCGGAGGGCGAGCATCAGCCAACGCACCATCGCCTCGAGCCGCTGACGGGCGGGGAGGTCACGGCCAACGAGCGTGTCCTCGTCGCGCCGGAGCCGGTCGACGGCGGCGAGCACCGCGGTCGGGTCGGCGGCACCGGTGGCAGCGCTCATCAGCGCCCGTAGCGCCGCGGGCCAGAGGCCGACCTCGGTGCGATCGGTCAGCCGGTCGACCAGGATGTCCGCCATGGTCGGCGGCGCCCAGGGGTACCAGCTGACCAGGGCCTGCAGCGCCGGTGCGGCGATCCGGTGATCGGCCCGGGTGGCGAGATCGCAGACCAGGGCAGCGAACCGGTGCCGCCACTGCTCGGGCAGCGCGTACGGCGAGACGGCGGTGACCGCGTCGGCCACCTCCGGGTCGGCCGCGGCCGCGTCGAGGAGCCGCCACATTCCCGGGTCCCGGAGCAGCAACGGCAGAACCGCGACGACGGCCCGCCGGACATCGCGGTGCACATCGGGCCGGTCCCACAGCGTGCCGATCACCTGTGTCGCATCCGGTGCGGGCAGCGTGGCGAGCAGGCGGACGCCTTCCTTCACCGCGGTGACCTTCGGTGACGCGAGCAGCGGCGCCAACGCGGCGCCGAGCTCATCCGACGGGACACCGCGTGCGCACGCCGCGACGCCGCTGACGGCCACGCGGGCGCGGTCGTCGGCGACATGCCGCGTCAGCACCGACAGTGCCCGTCGCGGTTCGTCGCTGCCGCCCAGCGCGGTGAGCGCGGCCTCGGCGACGACGAGGTCGGTGGCGTCGACATAGCGGCTCAGCCGGTCGAAACTGCCGGGCAGCGTGCCCAGCTTGCGGACGGCGGACGCGCGTTCGGCGATCGAGGCCTTCTCATGCCGGGCGTAGCTGTCGAGCAGCCGCGCGTAGTGCTCGACCTGATGCGGCGACCAGCGGTCACAGCCGGCGAGGAACATCGGGACGACCCGGGTCTGGGCGGGCAGGAACCGACCCGGCGTCGACCGGTTCAGCAGCGTGTCCAGCAGGTCGGTGCGGCGGCGGCCGACGATGTGCTGCACCTCGGACAGCGTGATGAGGGAGCGGTCGCGGTGCAGGATGTCGTCGAGGTGCGCGTCACGGGTGGCCCGATCGGCCAGCGCGAGCGGGACCGCCGCCCGCACCGTGCGATCGTCGGCGGCGGTGCAGGCGCGTAGCAGCAGGTCCTGCAATTCGGGGACGCCGTAGGCGCGTTCGGCCAGTCCGGCGGCGAGGGCGAGCGTGAGGTACCACCGGTCGCGGTCGGCGTCGTCGGACAGTCTCCGATGCAGGGTCGCGACCAGCCGCCGCTCGGCGCCGCGCGCAAGATTGTGGTGCATGCCGGTGAAGCTCGGGTACCAGCCGGCTTCGGCGAGCCCACCGACCACGCGCAGCGCGCTGTCGGTGAAGGCCTGCTCGCCGGTGTGCGCGGCTCTGGTCAGCATGATGTGCGCCAGCGTCTCGACCGCGCGCGAGGTCTGATACGAGCGGTCCCTGGCCTCTAACGCGTCGGTGGCCAGCTGTTCGAGCGCGGGCAGATGCGCCGTGGTCAGCAGCGACGCGGGCACGGACGCGACCGCGCGCAAGGCGCTGGAACGCACCGGATCCTGCTCGTTCCGGAGGCGGGTCAGCGACGCGAGCAGGGCACCGAGGACGGCGGGATCGCGCGCACCGGCGGCCGCGGTCACCAGTAGCGGGTAGGCGCGCGCCCGGTCCTCCGCGGCGGGCCGCCGCACCGCGTGCCGCAGCGACGACTCGGCCTCCGGCCACGGCAGCCTGGCGCTCAACGAGTCGGCGACGGCGGGCACATCGGCGCCGCCGGGGCGGCTGAGGAGTTCGCGGGCCACCGCGGCGCGTGCGGTCCGTGGCAGCGCGTCGAGCACGGCCGTGTCGACGTCCGCCGGGGCGGTCCCGGGCCGGAGCAGCAGCCGCTCGGCGAGTGCCGCCCGGCGCGCGGGCGGCACGGCGCGCAGGAACCGAGGTCGCGCGGCCGCGGGGCAGGCTTCGAAGAGTTCGCGCAGCGGGGCGTCCGGGAGACCGCGCAGCGCTCGCACGGCGGCAGGCCCGGCGAGGTCGCGGCCACGCCCGCTCGGGTGCAGGATCAGGCGGCGCACCGCATCGGCGTCATGCCGTGCCAACGCGCCTGCCACCGGCCGCAGTCCGACGATGGGCACGTGTTCGATGGCCCGCTCGGCGAGATCGAGCAACCGGGCCGGGTCGTGGTGCGCCGCGACGGTGACATTCGCTGTGAGCCGGGCCCACCACTGCCGCCACTCGTTCGGTCCCGCGTCCGGTTCGAGCGCGGCGATCCGGTCGAAGACGAGGGCGGTGTGCCGACGGCACAGCCGCGACCAGCTCGGCACCGCGTAGGCGAGCTCGGGCAGCGCCTCGGCGACCACGTCGGCCGAGCAGGACGGCAGCACCCGGGCCGCTTCGGCGTCCCCGAACCGCGCCCGTACCACCGGGAGCACGGCGTCGGCGAGACGTTCACGACTGCCGTGGGCGAGCGCGCGCCACAGGCGCCGCCGCATCCGTTGCGACAGGTGTGGCAACCGCGGCAGCACGACGTCGGGTTCGGTGCCCAACCGGACCAGCGCGCTCAGCGCCGACCCGGCGCACTCGGGATCCGGGGAATCCAGCTGGGCCAGCAGATGGGCCCGGTCGCCGGCGACGGCGGCCATCCCGAGCGCCGTGAGCCGCCCGTACCGACCCTCCGCGGTCAGCTCGCCGAGCAGACCCGTCAGCTCGGACGTCCCCGCCAGTTCCCGTGCCGTGCGCGCGAATATCGCCAGCCGCTCGGGCACCGAGAGTTCCGCTACATCGGCGAGTAGCCGCTTCCCCCTACCGTTCACGCCGGGCAGCGTACAGCGCGGCTGTCGCCGCGAACCACCGACTTTCGCCGCCGAACCGGAATTCGCCGCGGCGAATTCCGGTCGAACGTGCCGTCAGATGTTGACGCCGTAGTCTCTGGCGATGCCGGCCAGGCCGGAGGCGTAGCCCTGGCCGATGGCGCGGAACTTCCACTCGTTGTTGTGCCGGTAGAGCTCGCCGAAGACCATCGCGGTCTCGGTGGACGCGTCCTCGGACAGGTCGTAGCGGGCCAGTTCGACGCCGGTGTTCGCGTCGGTGACGCGGATGTAGGCGTTGCGGATCTGTCCGAAGGACTGGCCGCGGGCCTGCGCGTCGTGGATCGACACCGGGAAGAAGATGTTGGTGATCGTCGGCGGCGTGGCCGCGAGGTCGACGTTGATCACCTCGTCGTCACCGTCGCCCGCGCCGGTGAGGTTGTCACCGGTGTGCTCGATGGTGCCCTCCGGCGAGCGCAGGTTGTTGTAGAAGACGAAGTGCTGGTCGGAGAGCACCTTCAGGTTCGCGCCGGTCGCCAGCGCGCTGGCGTCGAGGTCGTGGTCGGCGCCGGTCGTGGTGCGCACGTCCCAGCCCAGCCCGACAGCCACCTTGGTGAGATTGTCGGTCTGCTTCGACAGCGAGACGTTGCCGCCCTTGGCGAGGGTGACGGTCATGTGTTCAGTTTCCTTTCTCTGTCCAGGCGCGCAGCGTCTCGACGCGACCTTCGAGCGCACGCAGTTCGGTGTCGTCGAGCACCGTGCGCTGGATTCCACGATCCACCGCGAAGGCCGACTGCCGGTGGTCGTCGATCACGTCGACGTCCAGCTGTACCGCGGTGTAGTCCTCCGCGTCGGGCATCTGCTCGGCGATCACCTTCGCCCGGCCCCGGGCACACAGCGCGACATTGCCGCCGCCCAGGATCAGCAGCGCCACCTCCGGCCGCGCCCGCAACCGGGCCAGCGAGCCGCGGTCGGACTTCAGGCTGATCAGGATGCGCCGGTCGCCCGCGCGCACCGGCCACGACACGGGGATGGCGTGCGGGGCCGGATCGGTCGTCACCAGCACCGCGATGGTCTCCTGCGGCCACACCGGCAACACGTCGAGCTCGGGATGATCAGTCATGTTCGCCTGCCCTGCCGGTTCGACTTCTGTTGCCATCTACCTCACCTCGACGATCGTCGGACATCATGCGCCCGCCGTCGGACGGCGGGCCCACCCCGAGTCTAAAGCGGTGTGCCACTTGCCCGCTGGCTCGCGCACGATTGTCCGCCAGATCTCAGCAACGTCTCAGCCGCGGGCCGACGGTTAGCTGACCGGTAACCAAAACTCGCGCCACTCCCGCGCCGACAGCGGGAGCCGCTCCCCACGTGCGGTTTCCGCGGCGTCCTCGGCCGCCCGGATCGCGGCCGCGAAGTCCAGGGTCGCCTTGCGCAGCCGTTCCTCGGCGGAATCCGGTCCGCCCAGCTCGACCACGCGCAGGGTGTCGGGAATCAGGTCGTCGGGCAGACCGGCGCGCGCACTGCGCGCACGCACCTTCTCCGCCAGGGCGAGGGCGGGCTGGGCCATGGCGATGCCGTCCAGGCACGAGCGGCGCGACTTCTCGGCGGATTTGCGCTCCTCCCAAGCCTTTTCCTGCGCGGCGATCTTGTCCGCCACCGAGGTGCCCGCGGGCAGGTCGGCGGCGACGAGGTGCGGGCTGCGGTGCACGAGCTTGTCCACCAGCGTCGCCGCCACCTCCTCGACGGTGAATTCGCCTGCCGCCTCGGCGATCCGGGAATGGAACAGCACCTGCAGCAGCAGGTCGCCCAGTTCCTCCTTGATCGTCTCGTAGTCGCCGGACTGGATCGCGTCGAGCAGCTCGTAGGTCTCCTCGAGCAGGTAGGGGCGCAGCGAATCGTGGGTCTGGGTGGTCTCCCAGCCACCGAAGTTCCACAGCCGGTCCATCACCTCGACCGCGCCCGCCAGGCCGGCGGCGACCACGGCGGTGTCGGCGGCCTCGCTCGCCTCGCCCATCAGACCGGCGTCGCTTCCGTCGCCACCGAGAGATCCACCAGCCCTTGCGGTTTGCCGTCCAGCGCCAGCAGCAGGTCGGCGACGAACTGCAGCACGGCGACATCGCGGACCCGGTCGGCGCCGACGCTGTCGGTGACGCGCGGCAGCGGCAGCTGCACCAAACCGCTGGCGGCGCGGTAGGTGGCGCTGGGGTAGAGCCGCTTGAGCCGCAGCTGCTTGGAGTCGGGCAGCGACAGCGGCGCGAGCTTGAGCGTCGTTCCGGTGACCACGATCTCGGCGATGTCGTAGGACCGGGCGAGCAGGCGCAGCTTCGCCACCGACACCAGCCTGCCCACCTCCACCGGCAGCGGACCGTAGCGGTCGACGAGCTCCTCCACCACGGCGGCCAGCTCGGTGTCGTCGTGCGCGGCGGCCAGCTTGCGGTAGGCCTCGAGGCGCAGCCGGTCGCTGGCGATGTAGTCGGGCGGGATGTGCGCGTCCACCGGCAGGTCGATGCGCACCTCCTTGGTCTCCTCGGTGACGATCGGCTTGCCGTCGGCCGCGGCCCGATACGCCTCGACGGCCTCACCGACCAGCCGCACGTACAGGTCGAACCCGACCCCGGCGACATGCCCGGACTGCTCGGCGCCGAGCACATTGCCCGCGCCGCGGATCTCGAGGTCCTTCATGGCCACGGCCATACCGGCACCGAGATCGGAGTTCTGGGCGATGGTGGCCAGCCGGTCGTAGGCGGTCTCGGTGAGCGGCTTCTCCGGCGGATACAGGAAGTAGGCGTAGCCGCGCTCGCGCGAACGGCCGACCCTGCCGCGCAGCTGGTGCAGCTGCGAAAGGCCGAGGGAATCGGCGCGTTCCACGATCAGGGTGTTGGCGTTGGAGATGTCGAGGCCGGTCTCGATGATCGTGGTGCACACCAGGACGTCGAATTCGCGCTGCCAGAAGCCCTGCACCGTGCGCTCGAGCTGGTCCTCGTTCATCTGGCCGTGCGCCACGACCACCCTGGCCTCGGGGACCAGGTCGCGAATCCGCTTGGCGGCCTTGTCGATCGAGGACACCCGGTTGTGCACGTAGAACACCTGACCGTCGCGCATCAGCTCGCGCCGGATCGCGGCGGTGACCTGCTTGTCGTTGTAGGCGCCCACGTAGGTGAGCACCGGGTGGCGCTCCTCGGGCGGGGTGAGGATGGTCGACATCTCGCGGATACCCGCCAGGCTCATCTCCAGGGTGCGCGGGATCGGGGTGGCCGACATGGTGAGCACGTCGACGTGCGTGCGCAACGCCTTGATGTGCTCCTTGTGCTCGACGCCGAAGCGCTGCTCCTCGTCGACGATGACCAGGCCGAGATCCTTCCAGCGCACGCCGGTCTGCAGCAGCCGGTGGGTGCCGACCACGATGTCGACGGAGCCGTCGGCCATCCCGGCCATGATCTCCTTGGACTCGGCCGCGTCGGTGAACCGCGAGAGCCCCTTCACCGTCACCGGGAAGCCGGCGACCCGCTCGGTGAAGGTCTGCAGATGCTGCTGGGCCAGCAGGGTCGTCGGCACCAGCACCACGACCTGCTTGCCGTCCTGCACGGCCTTGAACGCGGCGCGCACGGCGATCTCGGTCTTGCCGTAGCCGACGTCGCCGCAGACCACCCGGTCCATCGGGACGGCCTTCTCCATGTCGGCCTTGACCTCGGTGATGGCGGTCATCTGGTCGACGGTCTCGGTGAACGCGAACGCGTCCTCCATCTCCTGCTGCCACGGGGTGTCCGGGGCGAAGGCGTGGCCCGGCGCCGCCTGCCGGGCGGCGTAGAGCTGGACCAGCTCGCCCGCGATCTCACGAACGGCCTTGCGCGCCTTGCGTTTCGTGTTCGCCCAGTCGGAGCCGCCGAGCTTGGACAGGCTGGGCAGCTCACCGCCGACATAGCGGGAGAGCTGGTCCAGCGACTCCATCGGCACGAACAGCCGGTCGCCCGGCTGCCCACGCTTGCTCGGCGCGTATTCGATCACCAGGTACTCGCGGCGGGCGCCGCCGACGGTGCGCTCGATCATCTCCACGAAGCGGCCGATGCCGTGCTGGTCGTGCACCACCATGTCGCCCGCGGACAGGGCCAGCGGGTCGACCTGGTTGCGGCGCTTGGCGGGCAGCCGCTTGCCCTCGGTGGGCGCGGTGACCCGGTTGCCGGTGAGGTCGGATTCGGCGACGACGACCAGGCCCGCGTCGTCGAAGACCAGACCGTCGTGCAGGGAGCCGCAGAGCACGCCGACCACGCCCGCCTCGGGCACGGCGCCCGCGTCGAGCGCCGCGGCGGGCACCTCGGCGTCGGCGAGCCGCTCCAGCACACGCTGCGCCGTACCGTGACCGGTGACGACGACGACCGCGCGCCCGCCCGTCGCCACGTGCGCGCGCAGCGAGGCGAAGATGGTGGCCACCAGCTCCTCGGACCCGCGCGCGGTGGGACCGGCCAGCACCGGCAGGTTCACCTCCACGGGGTCGCCGGAGCTGAGCGGGCTCAGCGTCCACCACGGCAACCCGAGTTCGTCGGCGCTGGTGTGCAATTCGGGCAGGTTGCGATATCCGGAGGCGGCCAGGTCGAGACCGTGCGCGCCCAGCGGCGCGTCGCTGCCGAACGAGGCGGCGGTCCAGGAGGCCTCGAGGAACTCCTCGCCGGTGCGCACGAGATCGGCGGCGCGGGTACGGATCTTCTCCGGATCGCACAGCAGCAGATGCGTGCCGGTGGGCAGCGCCTCGGTGAGCAGACTCAGCTTGCCGGGGGCGAGGACCGGGAGCAGGGCCTCCATGCCGTCGACGGGGATGCCCTCGGCGATCTTGTCGAGCATCTCGACCAGGGCGGCGTCGGCCGCGTTGTCGGCGGCCACGGCGGCGGCGCGTTCGCGGACCGGCTCGGTGAGCAGCAGCTCGCGACACGGCGGCGCGACGAGCGTCTCGACGGTCTGCTCGCCCAGCGAGCGCTGATCGGCCACCGAGAACGGGCGCAGCTCGGTGACCTCGTCGCCCCAGAACTCCACGCGCACCGGATGATCGGCGGTCGGCGGGAACAGGTCGAGAATGCCGCCGCGCACCGCGAACTCACCGCGCTTGCCGACCATGTCGACCCGGGTGTACGCGAATTCGACCAGGCGGGCGAGCAATTCGTCGAAGTCGGATTCCGCGCCGACCCGCAGCACGATCGGTTCGATGTCGCCGAGGCCGGCGGTCATCGGCTGCATCAGCGAGCGCACGGTGGTGACCACCACCCGCAGCGGCTCCGGGTACACCGGGTCCTCGGGGTGGGCGAGCCTGCGCAGCACCTCGAGCCTGCGGCCGACGGTGTCGGCGCCGGGCGAGAGCCGCTCGTGCGGCAGCGTCTCCCAGGACGGGAACTGCGCCACCGACGGGCCGAGCATCTCGGCCAGCTCGATCGTCAGATCGTCGGCCTCGCGCCCGGTGGCGGTGACGACGACCAGCGGCTGCTGCGCCGCGATGGTCTGGGCGACGAACGGCCGGACCGCCGAGGGAGCGACCAGCTCCACCCCGGACTTGCCGACCAGGTCGGCAACCGTCCGCAGCGCGGCGTCACCCCCAGCCGCCTCGGCCAGACCGGCGAGCGGAGGACGAAGGGAGGACATGAACGCTCCTGATACGCAGACGGGATGTTCCGCGTCGAAGTCTATCCACCGGCTCCGACACCTCTCCGCACGCCTCCTTCCCCACCTCAGGGCGGCGATCACCGCCGAGCACGCGTACCGTCGAGGTCGTGAGTATGGCTCAGCGGGAACGCCACGCCCTGGTGGCGACGATGATCGAGGCGGGGCCATCGGCGCCCACCCTGTGCGGTACGTGGACGGTGCACGACCTGGCCGCGCACCTGGTGGTGCGGGAACGCCGCCCCGACGCCTCGCTGGGCATCCTGGTCAAGCCGCTGGCCGGCTACCTCGCGGCGGCGCAGGACAAGATCGCGCAGCGGCCGTTCGCCGAGCTCGCCGAGCTCGTCCGCACCGGCCCGCCGTGGTGGTCGCCGCTGCGCCCGGTGGACGCGTTCGCCAATCTCACCGAGATGTTCGTCCATCACGAGGACGTCCGCAGGGCCGAACCGGGCTGGGAGCCACGGGAATTGGCGCCAGCCGACGAGGCGCGGCTGTGGTCGGCGCTGCGCGCGATCGCGCGCGGGTCCTATCGCAAGTCGCCGACCGCCCTGGTGCTGGCGAACCCGGCGGGCGAGCGGATCACCGCCCGTCGCGGGGCGGGCGAGCCGGTGGTGCTCACCGGCAAGCCCTCCGAGCTGCTGCTGCACGCGTTCGGACGCGACGAGGTGCGGATCGAGGCGAGCGGCGCCGACGCCGACGTGCGCGCCGTGCTCGCCACCGACCGCAGCGTCTGACCGGCTAGACCACGTAGCGGCGCAGGCGGCGTGCCGCGAACTCGCGGAAGTACGACAGCTTCTCCGTCGGCACGATCGAGGGCAGCAGGAAGAACCAGGCACGTTCCATCCTGGCCGCCATCTGATCCATCGACTCGGTGCCGACGGCCACGATGTGCACGCCCGCGGTGAGCTCGTGCAGCAGCAGGCCGACCATCTCGGCATCGAGGTCGGCGTGCAGATCGCCCTGCGCGATCGCCCGCTCGGCCAGCACCCGGTACGTCTCGCTCCACACCTTGGCGATGTTGTCGCCCCCGGCGCCGCGGTAGTCACCGATCTGGTGGGTGAGCTTGAGCATCGCCCCGACCATCGGATCGTTCATCGACAGGTCGGCGACCACGTAGGTGATGCCGATGCACGCCTCGAGCGCGGGCACCCGGGAATCGAAGAATCCCTGGCAGGAACCGACGAGGCGCTCGTTGCCCTGATCGACCACCGCCCGCGCCAGCTCCTCCTTGGAGCCGAAGTGAAAGTACAAGGCGCCCTTGGTCACATTGGACTGCGCGATGATTTCGCTGAGGCTCGCGTTGGCGTAGCCCAAACGGAGAAAGACATCGGCAGCGCCTGCGAGAACCGAGTCGCGGGTGATCTCCGCGCGCGCTTGCCTAGCCATCAGATCCGCCTGTCATCCAAAATCCAGCCATCCTGAAGTAGACCGACATCGAAGAAGTTTGATCGACATACCGCCCGGCAGCACCCAAAAGGATGGGTGAACCGTACCACCAGGCCGACACACGGCAGCCGAATCCTGGATTCGCCGAGGCAGCGGACGCAATCGTCCGGTTACCCCGTCGACGCGCCCGACTGCCCGGTATTCCATTCGGAGCTGAGACCCGGTTCGGCTTCCAAGTGGCTCAATCCGTTCCAGCACAGATTCACCAGATGCGCCGCGACCACTTCTTTCGGCGGTGTGCGCTCGTCGAGCCACCACGTCGCGGCGGTCGAGACCATGCCGACGAGCGCCTGGGCGTAGAGCGGGGCGAGTTCGGTGTCCAGATCACGGCGCGCGAAATCACCGGCGAGCAGATGCGCGACCTGGTTGACGGCCTCGTTGAGCAGGCTCGAATACCGTCCGTCGGCGTTCACGGCCGGCTGGTCGCGGACCAGGATGCGGAAGCCGTCGGTGCGCTCCTCGATGTAGGTGAGCAGCGCCAGCGCCACCTGCTCGAGCCGCACCCGCGAGCGATTGCGGGTGAGCGAGGAGGTGATCATGTCCAGCAGCATCGACATCTCGCGGTCGACGACCACCGCGTAGAGGCCCTCCTTGCCGCCGAAGTGCTCGTAGACCACCGGCTTGGAGACCTGGGCGCGCTGCGCGATCTCCTCGATCGATGTCGCGTCATAGCCCCGCTCGGCGAACAACGCGCGACCGATCTCGATCAGCTGCTGCCGCCGCTGCGTACCCGTCATCCTCGGCCTACTGGTCCGCCCGGACTCCGTAGACGACATGTAGTCCCCCGCCTCTCCACGATTCGGTTCACGAGATCTGTACGTGCGTTCCAGAAGGCTAACAACGGGCCCTGACGGCGGCCGCGACAGGCAGCGGCAAGATTCGCCGCTTCGGTGGATCGTGTGCGAGGATCATGGCCGTGCCGTAGCACAGTGGTGGGCTCTGACGGCCCACTGGTGTGGCGATCCGCCGTAGTGTAATGGCAGCACCTCTGATTTTGGTTCAGATAGTTCAGGTTCGAGTCCTGGCGGCGGAGCACACGGACACACAGTGACGTATCGTCGGCCCGCACCATCACCGACCGAACCCGCCACAGCACACTCGCTGACAGGCAGCCGAGGGAGATCCATGCCACCGCAGACCGCCGTCGTCGTTCTCGCAGCAGGTGCTGGGACGCGAATGCGGTCGAAGACTCCGAAAGTGCTGCACCCCCTGGCCGGTCGCTCGATGCTCTCGCACGCGCTGCACGCCGCCGCGGAGATCGATCCGACGCACCTGATCACCGTCGTCGGCCACGACCGCGAGAAGGTCACCGCCGCGGTCGGCGAGGTGGGCAAGGAACTCGGCCGCGAGATCGTCTGCGCGGTCCAGGAGGAGCAGCTCGGTACCGGCCACGCCGTGCAGTGCGCACTCGGCTCGGTGCCCACGGACTTCGACGGCGACCTGCTCGTCACCTCGGCCGATGTGCCGCTGCTCGACGGGCACACCCTCGCGGCCCTGCTCGACGAGCACCGCAGCTATTCCGAGCGGCCCGCCGTCACCGTGCTGACCTTCGTCCCCGACGACGCCAACGGCTACGGCCGGATCGTGCGCGACGACGACGGCCAGGTCGCCGAGATCGTCGAACACGCCGACGCCACCCCGGCCCAGGCCAAGATCAAAGAGGTCAACTCCGGCGTCTACGCCTTCGACGCCTCGGTCCTGCGCACCATGATCGGGCGGCTGTCCACCGCCAACGCCCAGCACGAGCTGTACCTGACCGATGTGCTGCGACTGGCCCGCGAGGCCGGGCATCCGGTGCACGGCGCGCGGCTGATCGACTCCAACAAGGTGACCGGCGTCAACGACCGGGTGCAGCTGTCCCAGGCCGGCGCCACTCTCAACCGGTACATCCTCGAGCGGCACATGCGCGCCGGGGTCACCATCATCGACCCGGCGACCACCTGGATCGACGCGAGCGTGCGGATCGGCCGCGACGCGGTGCTGCGGCCGGGCACCCAGCTGTTCGGCGAGACCCACATCGGCGAGGACGCGGAGATCGGGCCGGACACCACGCTCACCGACGTGGTCGTCGGGGCCGGCGCGAGCGTCGTCCGCACGCACGGCGAGCGCGCCGAGATCGGTGACGGCGCGACCATCGGCCCGTTCAGTTATCTGCGCCCCGGCACCGTGGTCGGTGACGAGGGCAAACTCGGCGCCTTCGTCGAAACCAAGAACGCCTCGATCGGCGCGCACTCGAAGGTTCCGCACCTGACCTATGTCGGTGACGCGACGATCGGCGAGTACAGCAACATCGGCGCTTCCAGTGTTTTCGTCAACTATGACGGTGTGAACAAGCACCACACCGTGGTCGGTTCCCATGTGCGGACCGGTAGCGACACCATGTTCATCGCCCCGGTCACCGTGGGTGACGGCGCCTATACCGGGGCGGGTACTGTACTGCGTAGGAGCGTTCCACCGGGGGCACTGGCGGTGTCAGGTGGGCCACAGCGCATCATTGAGAACTGGGTGCAGCGTTACCGTCCAGGAACCGCTGCGGCGCGCGCGGCGGCGGACGCCATCGCGGCAAACGAGACGTCTGATCAGACAATCGAGCAAAAGGATGGCAACCAGCAGTGACCGCGTTCTCGATCGACAACCAGAAGAACTTGATGCTCTTCGCCGGCCGGTCACATCCCGAGCTGGCCGAGCAGGTCGCCAAGGAACTGGACGTCGACATCACCCCGCAGACCGCGCGTGACTTCGCCAACGGCGAGATCTTCGTGCGGTTCGAGGAGTCGGTGCGCGGTTCCGACGCCTTCGTGCTGCAGAGCTTCCCCGCCCCGCTGAACCAGTGGCTGATGGAACAGCTCATCATGATCGACGCGCTCAAGCGCGGTTCGGCCAAGCGCATCACCGCCGTGCTGCCGTTCTACCCGTACGCGCGCCAGGACAAGAAGCACCGCGGCCGCGAGCCGATCTCCGCCCGCCTCGTCGCCGACCTGCTCAAGACCGCGGGCGCCGACCGCATCATCACCGTCGACCTGCACACCGACCAGATCCAGGGCTTCTTCGACGGCCCGGTCGATCACATGCACGCGCTGGTGCAGCTCTCGGAGTACATCCGCACCAACTACCCCTCGGACAACCTGGCCGTCGTCTCCCCCGACGCCGGCCGCGTGAAGGTCGCCGAGAAGTGGGCCGACTCGCTGGGCGGCACGCCGCTGGCGTTCATCCACAAGACCCGCGACCCGCTGGTGCCCAACCAGGTGAAGTCCAACCGCGTCGTCGGTGACGTCGAGGGCCGCACCTGCGTGCTGATCGACGACATGATCGACACCGGTGGCACCATCGCAGGCGCGGTGAAGGTCCTCAAGGAGGCCGGCGCCGGTGATGTCATCATCGCCGCCACCCACGGCGTGCTGAGCGACCCGGCCGCCGAGCGCCTGGCCAACTGCGGCGCGCGCGAGGTCGTCATCACCAACACCCTGCCGATCAGCGAGGAGAAGAAGTTCCCCACGCTGACCGTGCTGTCGATCGCGCCGCTGCTGGCGCGCACCATCCGCGAGGTCTTCGAGAACGGCTCGGTGACCGGGCTGTTCAACGGCAACGCCTGAGCTTTCTTGCGTGATCGGTCGGCGCGCTACGTCTTCGGACGTGGCGCGCTGATTGGTCTTCGGGCATGGTGGTCCTGTAGGCGGGACATCGTAGGGGGAGCATGAGTACCGAACCGGAACAGCCGGTCGAGCTGGGTAAGGGGCGGCCGCAGGACGCGCCGGCGCCGGTGCAGCAGACGCAGAAGATGTGGACCGACGATCTGCCGCCGCGTGAGCTGCCGCCGCCGGTCGAGCCGCCGTCGTCCGCGCCCCAGCCGGGTCCGGCCAGGGCCGACGTGCCGTGGGCCGGGATCGAGCGGCCCGCGCCGCCGGTCGAGCTGCCGCCGTATCCGCCGCCGCCACCCGCGTATCCGCCCGTCTATCCGGTCGCGGGCCCGGTGGGCTACGGGGCACACCGCTATCCGGGGCCGGTCCCCCACCCGCCCGGCCCGCAGCCGCGGTACGGCTACGCCGACAACACCCCGATCATGTCGATCCTGAGCTTCTGCTGTGTCGCGGCGTCGGTTCTCGGCGGGGCGATGCTGTGTGGCCTGCCGGTCCTGCTCACCGCCCCGACCGGCATCGTGCTGGGCGTCATCGGCCATCACAAGGGCGAGCAGATGGGTAAGTGGGCGGCGATCGCCAACGCTGTCGTCGCCGCCGTGGCCGTGCTCCTCGTGGTGCTGTTCATCGCCTTGGTCAACATCGAGTGAGCGGCGCCGGGCGATACTGGAGGCGACAGCCACCGGATCCCCTACCCAGAATCGAGAAGCACCGCTGACCATGGACACTTTCCCGGGTTTTCCGCTCGCCGCGCTCGACTTCTACGAGGACCTGGAAGCCGACAATTCGAAGGCCTTCTGGACCGCGCACAAGCGCACCTACGACGAGGCGGTGCGCGCGCCGATGGCGGCGCTGGCCGCCGCACTCGAGCCGGAGTTCGGGCAGGCCAAGATCTTTCGGCCGTATCGTGATGTGCGGTTCTCCGCGGACAAGTCGCCGTACAAGAACCATCAGGGCGCGGTGGCCGGTACGGCGCCAGGGGTCGGCTGGTACGTGCAGATCGGCGCGGCGGGCCTGTTCGTCGCCGGCGGCTGCTACATGATGACGCCCGCCGGCCTGGCGACCCTGCGGGCCACGATCGACGACGATGTGCGCGGCGCGGAACTCGAGGCGATCCTGGCCGAGACGACCGCGGCCGGCTACACCATCGGCGGCGACCGGCTCAAGACCAAGCCCAAGGGCTACCCGGCCGACCACCCCCGCATCGACCTGCTGCGACACAAGTCGCTCACCGCGAGCCGGGAGTTCGGCGCGCCCGACTGGCTGACCACCCCGGCGGCCGCCGACGAGGTCCGGCGCGCGTGGTCGGAGCTGCGGCCGCTCGTGGAATGGTTCACCGCCGTTCTGGGCGGAGTCGACTGAGTGCTGGCGTTGCGTCCGTGACGGACCACGGCTGGAGGCCGATACTGGGGTCATGAGCCGTGAACCGCTGGACATGGACATGGGCGATGACGATCAGGCCGACGACATCGTCGAATACGAGCGGTACGTCGAGGACCCGCCCGAGGACTACGTGATCCGCAACCACGAGGCGGACGACGACGGCTTCCTCGGCATCACCGAGGAGATCGGCGAGGAGTGGTCCGAACGCGGCGCCGCGCGCGAGGCCGTCGCGGAGGACGAGCGCCCCGCCGAGGTCTCCGCCGTCCGGGTGGTCGGCGACGACGGCGTCGACGGCGACCTCTACGACAACGACGCGGTCGACGGCGAAGAGGGCGACGAAGACCTCATCGACGGCGAATATCTCGCCGACGAACTCGACGGGTAGCGCTCAGCGACGTTCGGCCAGGACCAGGGCGAAGCGATCGTCCTGGTCGGTCCAGGTGTGTGCCGTCACGAAACCCGCCCCGGCCAGCTCGGCGCGTAGACCCTCCGGCCGGAACTTGGCGGAGATCTCGGTGCGCATCTGCTCGCCCTCGGCGAAGTCGACGGTCAGGTCCAGCTCGGCGATGGTGGCGGTCATCGGCGCGGTGGCGCGCAACCGCATCTCGATCCACTCGTTCTCGGCGTCCCACAGGGCGACGTGCTCGAACCGGTCGGGCTCGAAGTCGGCGCCGAGGCGGTGGTTGAGCACGTGCAGGACGTTGCGGTTGAACTCGGCGGTGACGCCCTGCGCGTCGTCGTAGGCCGGGACGAGCACGGCCGGGTCGATGACCAGTCCGGCGCCGAGCAGCAGCAGCTCACCGGGTTCGAGCACCTCGTGGATCCCGGCGAGGAACTCCGTGCGTTCGGCGGGCACCAGGTTGCCGATGGTGCCGCCGAGGAAGGCGATCATCCGGCGACCGCCCCTGGGCAGGTTGTGCAGGGTGTCGGTGAAGTCGCTGACCACGCCGTGCACGCCCAGCTGCGGATACTCGCGCGCGATCTCGGTCGCCGCGCCACGCAGCGCCGACGCGGAGACATCCTGCGGTACATAGGTTTTCAGCGAGCCCTCGGCGGTGAGCGCGTCCAGCAGCAGCCGGGTCTTGGCGGCCGAGCCCGACCCGAGTTCGACCAGCACCTCGGGGCGGGCGGCCGCGGCGATCTCGGCGACGACCCGCTGCAACAGGGCCCGCTCGGTGCGCGTCGGGTAGTACTCGGGCAGCTCGGTGATCCGCTCGAACAGCTCGCTGCCGCGCGCGTCGTAGAACCACTTGGGCGGCAACGACTTCGGGGTGGCGGTGAGGCCGGTGCGGGCGTCGGCGCGCAGGGCCGCGGCGAGATCGTCGTCGGTCAGGTGGATGTCCAGCAGCGGCGCGGTCATGAACGGACCCTTTCGGTGGTGGGAAGCGCGAGCGCGGTGACGGTGCAGTGGCCGGGGCCCGCGATCACCAGCTGGCGATCGTCGACCGGCTGCCACCGCGGATCGTCGTCGTACGGTTCGGAGGAGAGCACGGTGTAGTCGTCGCCGACCAGCACCGACAACGAATGCCAACAGGTGGTGGCCCACAGCTCGGCGCCGTTGCCGAGCAACAGATTCAGGCGCGCGGTCGGCTGGTACCGCAGCACGGCGTCGACGAGCAGGCGCAGCGCGTCGGCCGGCGAGCGGACCGGTCCGTCCGGCGTGATGGCGCCGAGCAGTCCGCGCAGCAGGACCCACAGTGCGGCGGAATCGGTGAGCGATTCGGCCCGCAGGAGCGCCGCGGGCGAGCCGAACACCGCTCCGGTGGCGGGAAGATCCTGCCGCCCGGGTGAATTCGGCGGGTGACCGCCATCGGTCAGCGCCCCCGCGACTCGGTCGGGCGTCTGGCCGACCCCGGCGGGCGCCCCATTCCGATACGGCGGCCGGGTGAGCTGGTCCCGCGGCGGTGTTGACGGGTTGGGCGGTCCGCCGCGATCCGGCGACCACGCCATCGGCGAGCTGCCGGGTGCCTGCCGGGCCGCGACGTCGGCGCCTTGCGAATCGACCGACGCGGCGGTCTCCGGGTCGGTGTGCAGCGGCTCGGCCGGCTGGTCGGCGTCGATGTCGCCCGTGCCGCGCGGTGCGCTGGGTGATGCAGTGGAGGTGAGGATTTCGTCCAGGTCGGCGAGGACGAGGGGCAGGGTGGTGCGCCACTCGGGGACGACGCCGTTGTGGCTGAAGGCCCAGTGCTCGTCGATGAACGGGGCGCAGGCGGCTCGCTCGATCGGCATGCCGACCGTCGCCGAGCGCACGGCGGCCACGACCGCGCGCGATTCCAGCTGGCCGAGGACCTCGGCGACGGCCGGATCGGTCCAGATCGGGGCGGCATTGCGGTAGCGGGTGGCGGCCTCGCGCGCGCCGTCGATGCCCACCTCCGCCCGGCACCACCAGGCGACGCCGAACCCGTCGGCATTGATCGTGCCGCCCCGGCGCATCTCCCGAGGCGCCCAGGATTGGGAGTACAGCGAGTGCGGGCCGCGCACGACCAGCTCACCGACCGCGACCGGCGGGCCGACGTACCCCAGATGACGGCACATCAGCCGACCACCCGCCCCCGAGCGTCGCCCGCGCGGGCGCCCCGGCACGCCGACCATCGGGGACCGGCCGCGCGGCTGTGCACAGGCCTCCTCATCGGATCTCCTCCGGTCGCAGGTCGCGCGCGAGGCGGAATCCGGCGAAGATCTGCCTGCGGATCGGGTGGTCCCAGTTGCGGAAAGTGCCGCGGCAGGCGACCTCGTCGGTGCCGAAGGAGCCGCCGCGCAGGATGCGATAGTCGCCGCCGAAGAAGACCTCGGAGTATTCGCGGTACGGGAACGCGCGGAACCCGGGGTAGGCCTCGAAACCCGAGGAGCACCACTCCCAGACGTCGCCGATGAGCTGGTGGACGCCGGTGGCCGACGCACCCGCCGGGTAGGCGCCCACGTCGGCGGGTTCGAGGTGGCGCTGGCCCAGGTTGGCCAGCAGGTCGTCGGGAGTGTTCTCGCCCCAGGGATAGCGCCGGGACGCGCCGGTGGCGGGATCGAACCGGGCGGCCTTCTCCCACTCGGCCTCGGTGGGCAGCCGCTTGCCCGCCCAGCACGCGTAGGCCTCGGCCTCGAACCAGCACACGTGCACCACGGGCTGATTCGGCCGCAGCGGTGCGCGGACCCCGAACGCGCGGCGGGTCCACCGTTCGCCGTCGCGCTCCCAGAACTGCGGTGCCACGAGGCCCGCTTCCTGCCGATGCGCCCAGCCGCGCTCCGACCACAGCTCGGGACGCTCGTAGCCGCCGTCGTCGAGGAACGCCAGGTACTGCGCGTTGGTCACCGGCGCCACGTCGATGGCGAAGCCGGGTACGTGCACCGGGTGCGCCGGTCGCTCGTTGTCCAGGGCCCACGGGTCGGCGGAGGTGCCCATCAGGAACTCACCCGCCGGAATGACGACTTCGCCGCCGACCGGCACGGGCGAGGACGGCGCGGGCGGCGCCGACAGCACGGGCGCGCCGAGCCGCAGCTGATGCGTGGCGAGCATGGTCTCGTCGTGCTGCTGTTCGTGCTGGGCGATCATGCCGAACGCGAAACCGTTGTCCACCAGCGGATCACCGGACAGATCACTGGAACCGAGGACGTCCCAGACCTTCTCGCGCACCGTGCCGACATACCCGCGCGCCTGCTCGGGATTCAGCAGCGGCAGCGCGGGGCGATTCGCCCTGGCGTGCTTGAACGCGTCGTAGAGCTCGTCGATGTCGGCGCGGACCGCCTCACGGCCGCCGACATCGCGCACGAGCCACAGCTCCTCCTGATTGCCGATGTGCGCGAGATCCCAGACGAGCGGGCTCATCAGCGGTGAATGCTGGGCGATGAGATCTCGCTCGTCCACGGCATCGGTCAGCGCGGTCGTGCGGGCACGCGCCCGCCCTAGGACCTCGGCGATGCGCTCCCGCGCGCGGTCGCGGTCGCGATGGTCGGTCGCTGGGGTTGGGGTCATGAGTTCAGCTCCGAAAGTGTGTGGGGCGGGGCCGGTGTCGGCTGTCGAGTGCGGCGGCGGCCATCGGCGGACCCCGGACCGGCCGTTCGCCGGCGGGCCGTGTCCACCCCTCGCTCGATGACCGCTCGGCACTTCCGCGCGGTCATGCGGCACCGTTCCCGTTGCGCCGCGGCTCGGTCCCGGGTGCGCGGCCGACGCGACATCGGCGCGCGGCAGCGGCCAATTCCTCTGCGGCGGCGTCTGATCGGGCATGTTCGGCGCCCAGGTCGAGCAGGCTGACCGCGGCGGTACGCAGCGCCGGATCGGTGAGCCCGCAGCGGGCGGCGAGTAGCCACTCGCCGGCGACGGGAGCCGCGAGGGCGGTGGCCTCGGCGACGACCGCGGGTGTCGACAGCAGCGCGTCGAACAGATGGATCGGGGTTGTCCAGGTGTCGTCGGGCTGGGTGTCGAGGTAGCGCACCTCCAGATGACCCGAGGCGCGCACCGGCGGGAACAGGGTGGTGAGGTGGTAGTCGAGATCGGCGTGGGTGGGACGGCGGCCGACCTCGTCGTCGAGTGCGCCGTCCAGCCAGTCGGCGAAGGTGGCGCCGGGCGGGGGCGACCAGTCGGCGTCGTGATCGGTGCAGCGCACACACAGCAGCGGCACGTCCAGCGCCCAGTGCGCGTAGGCGGTGATCGGATCGGCCCAGTCGGCCACCGGCGGACGGGTACGCGAGGGATCGAGCCGCAGCCAGGTGCGCATCCGCTGCGACGCCCACTCACCCGGCGGCGCGCCGTGCAGCCGGGGCGAGCAGGCGAACGCGGCGATCAGCGCGGGACCGAGTACGTAGAGGGCGGTCCACCGCGCCCGCACCTCCTCGGGGTCGGCGCCGGCGTCGACGCTGACCTGGGTGGCTGCGGTGTTGCACATCATGAGGGTGCCGAACGGGCCGACGCCGTCGAACCGGCGTTCCATGGCGGCGTAGCGCGGCAGGCGCAGGACTCGTCGGGCGGGGCGATCCGGATCTGCCGCGGCGGCGCGCATGCCGATTCCGTGGGCGGCGAGCAGGTCCCGCAAACGGGCCGCATCAGCGCGCAGGCTCTGCGTCAGCACCGCCGGATCGGCGAACGGGGCGCTGGAAAGTTCTATCTGACCACCGGGTTCGATGGTGACCCTGCTCCCGCCTGGCAGGGCGGCCGCGGCCGAGGCCGGAGCGATCGAGGTGGGGGCGTGCGGCCCGAGGGCCAGCGCCAGCGTCTCGAGGGCGGGGCGCGCACCGAGTGGATCGGCGGTGAGCCACTCCAGTTCGGCGCCGATGAGCGCCGGGGGGCCCACTTTGAAACAGACCCCACCGACATAGGCCTCCGCCGCCGCTCTGGACGAGAGTTCGCCCTGGTCGGCGGCGGAATCGGGCCACGAAGAACGTTCGAGGGTGACCGCCATACCAACCTCCGCGTACTGGGTACCGCCGGGAAATCCGCGTGCTCGTGCAACCGGGTCATTCCAGAGTAGCGACGGGCACCGACAGAAAAAGTGACGAAATGGGGAACAGCTGTGCGCCGGTATGGTCGTCGCCATGATGGATCTCGACGCGATCAGAGCCGCCACGCCAGGACTCGCGAGCGGGCAGGTGTTCCTCGACAGCGCCGGGTCATCGCTGCCGCCGACGGTGGTCACCGACACCGTGATCGGCCATCTCCGACGGGAGGCGGAGATCGGTGGCTACCGCGCGGCGAACGAGCGTCTCGACGATCTCGCCGCGGTGAAGACCTCGATCGCGCGACTGATCGGCGCGACCGCCGACACCATCGCGCTCAGCGACAGTGCGACCCGGTCATGGGCCGATTTCGCGTACTCGATCCCCCTGCGGCCCGGCGACCGGATCCTCCTCTCCGGCGCCGACTACGCCAGCAACGCGATCGCGGCGCTCCAGCGTGCCGAGCAGACCGGCGCGGTGGTCGAGCGCATTCCCAGCGACGCCACCGGACGCCTCGACACCGACGCGCTCGCGGCCATGCTCGACGAGCGCGTCCGATGGATCTCCCTGCAGCACGCGCCGACCAACGGCGGGCTCGTGAACCCGGTCGCCGAGGCCACGAGAATCGCGCACGAAGCGGGCGCGCTGGTGCTGCTCGACGCCTGCCAATCGATCGGTCAGCTGCCGATCGATGTCGCCGAACTCGGCGTCGACGCGCTCTCGGCGACCGGACGCAAGTGGCTGCGCGGACCGCGCGGCACCGGATTCCTTTACCTGCGCGAAGAATTGGCGCGGACCATGGAACCGGCCAGGCTCGACCTGCACAGCGCGTCCTGGGTGAGCCCGACCGAGTACCGGCTCGCTCCCGACGCGAGCCGCTTCGAGTTCTGGGAGTGCGACGTGGCCGCTCGCCTCGGACTCGGCGCCGCCGTCGACTACCTGCTGACGCTCGGCCCCGAGGAGGTCTACGCCGGCGTGGCCGCGCGCGCGAACCACCTGCGCAAAACCCTGCCCGAGCTGCCCGGCGTCACCGTGCGCGATCTCGGCACCGAGCACAGCGGCATCGTCTCCTTCACCGTCGACGGCCACGATCCGGTCGAACTGCGCGATCGCCTGGCCGAGCACGCCGTCACGGTTACGGTCAGCCACGCGGGTTCGACCCTGTTCGACATGACCGAACGAGCCCTGCCCGCGATCGTGCGCGCCTCACCGCACTACTTCGTGAGCACCGACGACCTCGACCGCTTCACCGCCGCGCTCGCCCGGATCACGGGTTAGCCGGTCTGCTGCTCGCGGCCGCGGGCCAGCGGCTATCGTTGTCGGACCCGGGTGCCTCGGGTCGCCACGTCCACCGGCGACAGCGGCGCCCGGTAGTGGTTCATCGGGCCAGGTCGGCGGGGTATCCGCTCGGCTGATGCGGGAAATTGCCGCGGCATCGGGTAGACCATATGTGGACCGCTACGCTGCCACCTTCGTCGCTGAGCTCGGCGGGGAACTCGGTGTCAGTCGGGGTTAACGCCGGGTTGGCGGGCGGGGATTTTCTGTTGGGAGAGCAGGGCCGAAACCGATCGTTGGCGTAAAGGGAGTCCGACGTTGAGCAGGTTCACCGACGAAATGTTTGCCACAGCGCTGACCACCCCGCGGGGGCTGGTCACCGGGGAACCGGAGGCGCCGGTGCGGCAGACCTGGGGGGATATCCACCGCACCGCGCGCAGGATGGCGGGTGGCCTCGCGGCCGCCGGGATCGGCCACGGTGACGCGGTGGGCGTACTCGCCGGGCTGCCCGTCGACATCGCCCCGGCCTGCCAGGCCATCTGGATGCGCGGCGCCTCGATCACGATGCTGCATCAGCCGACACCGCGCACCGATCTCGCGGTCTGGGTGCGCGACACCGAGACCGTGCTCGACATGATCGAGGCGAAGGCGGTGGTGCTCGGCGCGCCGTTCGCCGCGGCCGAGCCGGTGCTGATCGAGCGCGGGATCACCGTGGTCAAGATCGAAGAGCTGCACCACGGCGCCGACACCGACCCGGTACCGACCGCCGAATCCGATATCGCGCTGCAGCAGTTGACCTCTGGGTCGACCGGATCGCCCAAGGCCGTCCGGATCACCCACGGGAACTTCAACACCAACGCGCACGCGATGTTCAACCGCGTGAAGTTCCAGCTCGACGACGACGTGATGATCAGCTGGCTGCCGCTGTTCCACGACATGGGCATGGTCGGGTTCCTCAGCGTGCCCATGCAATTCGGCGCCGAAGTGGTGTGCGTGACCCCGCTGGACTTCCTGGCCAGGCCGCTGCTGTGGGCCGAGCTGATCGACAAGTACCGCGGAACCGTCACGGCGGCACCGAACTTCGCCTACTCGCTGCTGGCCAGGCGGTTGCGCCAGGCCGAGCCGGGCTCGATGGATCTGTCGAGCGTGCGCTACATGTGGAACGGCGCCGAACCGGTCGACCCGGACACGATGATCGCCCTCGCGGACGCGGGCCAGCACTTCGGCCTCAACCCGATGGCGCTCACGCCGGTGTACGGCATGGCCGAGACCACGCTGGCCGTCTCCATTCCCGACCCCGGCCACGGCATGGTGCTCGACGTGATCGACGCCGATCTGCTCGAGGCCGTCGGCAAGGCGGTGCCGGTCGCCGAGGACGGCCATCACGGCACGCCGCGGCGGCTGCCGACGCTGGGCCACCTGGTCGACGACCTGGAGGGCCGGGTCGTCGACACCGAGCGGCAGCCGCTGCCGGTCCGCACGGTCGGCGTCATCGAATTACGCGGGCCCGCCGTGACTTCGGGGTACGTCACCGTCGACGGGTTCCTGCCCGCGCAGGACGAGGACGGCTGGCTCGACACCGGCGACATCGGCTACTTCACCGACGCGGGCATGATCGTGGTGTGCGGCCGGATGAAGGACGTCATCATCATGGGCGGCCGCAACATCTACCCCACCGATATCGAGCGGGCCGCGATGCGGGTGACCGGGGTCCGTCCCGGCAACGCGGTGGCGGTACGCCTGGACGCGGGTGAGAAGCGCGAAAGCTTCGCGGTGGTCGTGGAATCCAACGATCATCAGGATCCCGACGAGGTGAAGCGGATGGAGCGCGAGATCGTGCACGAGGTGTTCACCGAGGTCGGCGCGCGCCCACGCACCGTCGCCATCCTCGGCCCCGGCGCCCTGCCCAAGACCTCGTCGGGCAAGCTGCGCCGCGCGGCCACGGCGGTCCACCTGCGCTGAAACGCACGCGGCGCGCCCCGGCGGATTCGCCTGGGCGCGCCGGGTGTTCGGCTCAATGTAACGAGTTCTGGGCGGTCTCCAGACCGACCTTCAGCAGCAGCTCGACGGCGTCGGCGGCCTGCTCGACGATCACCGGCACCTCCTTGCGCTCGGGTGCCGCGAACGGCTTGAGCACGTAGTCGGCCGGGTCCTGGCGACCGGGCGGACGGCCGATGCCGATGCGGGTGCGCAGGTAGTCCTTGGTGGTCAGCGCCTGCGAGATCGAGCGAAGGCCGTTGTGGCCGCCCTCGCCGCCGCCCTGCTTGAGCCGGATCGTACCGAAGGGCAGATCGAGCTCGTCGTGGACGACGATCACCTGATCGGCGGGCACCGAGAAGAACTTGGCCAGCGCGGCCACCGGCCTGCCGGACAGGTTCATGTAGGTGCGCGGCTTCGCGATCAGGATCTGCCTGCCGTCCAGGCGCGCCTGCAGCAGGTCGGCGCCGGACTTCTTGTGAACGGCAAAACGGCCGCCGACGCGCTCGGCGAGCACGTCGGCGACCAGGAAGCCCACATTGTGGCGGGTGCGCTCGTATTCGGGGCCGCGGTTGCCCAGCCCGATCACGAGTGCGGGCCCGGTGGATTCGGTCATCGGCCGAATCGTAGCGCCTGGTCCGTCAGGGCACGGAGGCGGTAGCTCGCGTCACCACGCAGTGCCCCGGAACAGGCGCAGACGATTCAGTGCGGGAGTCCTACTCGGACTCTTCCGCGGCCTCCGGCTCGGCGGTGCCTTCGCCCTCTTCGTCCAGCGCTTCGGCGGACGGCGCGGCGATGACGTTGACGATCAGCGCCTCCGCGTCACCGGCCAGGGTGACACCGGCGGGCAGCTCGATGGCGCCGGCCAGGATCTGCGTGCCCGCCTCGACGCCCTCGACCGAGACCTCGATCGACTCGGGCAGCTTCAGCGCGTCGGCCTCGATGGACAGGGTGGTGGCTTCCTGGGTGACCAGGGTGCCCGCGGCGGCATCGCCGGTGACGACGACGTTCACGTCGGTGACGACGCGCTCACCGCGCTTGACGATCAGCAGGTCGGCGTGCTCGATGTAGCGGCGGATCGGGTGGACCACGACCGACTTGGTCATCGCGAGCTGCTGCTTGCCGTCGACGACGAGGTTCAGGATGGCGTTGGTGCCGTGCGAGCGCAGGATGGCGGCGAAGGCCTTGGCGTTCAGGCTCAGGTGCTGCGGCTCGGCCTGGTGGCCGTACAGCACGGCGGGCACGTTGCCGTCGCGACGGGTACGGCGAGCGGCGCCCTTACCGAATTCGGTGCGGACGGCGGCTTCGATCTGGTTCACGTCGGACATGACTGAATGCGCTCCTACGGCTCTTCCGGGCTGGTCATTTGGGCGACCCATCTGCGGGGTCAATGTCTACTCGTCGGACGAAGAACGAACGAGGACGGCCGGAAAGCCGAGCCGCGTCGATCACGGTGAACGCTTGCGCGCATCACCCTCGCCGAGACAACCCGACAACCATACCGCATGCGCATCGCCCGGAAAAACTGGGCCGACCCCGGTGAACACCCCGCCGACCGCGCGCGGGACCGGCGCCCTCTACCCTGGATAAGTTGCCCGACCACCTGCGAAAGGTTCCGCGTTGACCGAGTCCGGAGATAGCGCCGCCCCCACTCCGCGCGGACTTCCCGCCGAGGTCGCGCGCCGCCGCACGTTCGCGGTGATCTCGCATCCCGACGCCGGTAAGTCGACGCTGACCGAGGCACTGGCGCTGCACGCCAGGATGATCTCCGAGGCGGGCGCCATCCACGGCAAGGCCGGTCGCAAGTCGACCGTGTCGGACTGGATGGAGATGGAGAAGGCGCGCGGCATCTCGGTGAGCTCGACCGCGCTGCAGTTCAACTACCGGGCCGCCGGCTCCGACGTCGACAACGTGATCAACCTCGTCGACACCCCCGGCCACTCCGATTTCTCCGAGGACACCTACCGCGTGCTCACCGCGGTCGACGCCGCGGTGATGCTCATCGACGCGGCCAAGGGTCTCGAGCCGCAGACGCTGAAGCTGTTCCAGGTCTGCCGCCATCGCGGCATCCCGGTGATCACCGTCATCAACAAGTGGGACCGCCCCGGCCAGGCCCCGCTGGAACTGCTCGACGAGATCAGCGAGCGGATCGGGCTCACGCCGACCCCGCTGTTCCTGCCGGTCGGCATCGCGGGCGATTTCCGCGGACTGCTGCGCCGCGGCCCCGAGGGCGAGGCCACCGAGTACATCCACTTCACCCGCACCGCCGGCGGCGCGACGATCGCGCCGGAGGAGTCGTTGACTCCCGCCGAGGCCGAGGCGCGCGAGGGCGAGGCGTGGACGACCGCCGCCGAGGAGAGCGAGCTGCTCTCGGCGACCGGGCAGGACCACGACCAGGAGCTGTTCCTGGCCGGGCAGACCTCGCCGGTCATCTACGCCTCGGCGATGCTGAACTTCGGCGTGCGCCAGCTGCTGGAGACACTGGTCGCGCTGGCGCCGGCGCCCGGCCCGCGCGCCGATGTGGCGGGCAAGGACCGCGTCACCGGCGATCCGTTCAGCGCCGTGGTGTTCAAGGTGCAGGCGGGCATGGACACCGCGCACCGCGACCGGCTGGCGTTCATGCGGATCGTGTCCGGCGAGTTCGAGCGCGGCATGGTGGTCACGCACGCGCAGACCGGTCGCCCGTTCGCCACCAAGTACGCGCTGACCGTGTTCGGCCGCGAGCGCACGACCGTCGACACCGCCTACCCCGGTGACGTGGTCGGCCTGGTGAACGCGACCGCGCTCGCGCCGGGCCACACCCTGTTCGTGGACAAGAAGGTGGAGTTCCCGCCGATCCCGAGCTTCGCCCCCGAGCACTTCGCGACGCTGCGGGCGCAGAGCGCGGGCAAGTACAAGCAGTTCCGCAAGGCCATCGACCAGCTCGATTCCGAGGGCGTGGTGCAGGTCCTGCGCAACGACGCCCGTGGTGACGCGTCCCCGGTGCTCGCCGCGGTCGGCCCGATGCAGTTCGAGGTGGTCACCGCCCGCATGCAGGCGGAGTTCAATGTGGAAACCCAGCTGGACTTCCTGCCCTTCACCCTGGCGCGGCGCACCGACGCCGAGTCGGCGCCGGAGCTGGACCGGCAGCGCGGCGTGGAGGTGTTCACCCGCTCCGACGGGGCGATCCTGGCGCTGTTCAGCGACAAATGGCGGCTGCAGTACATCGAGAAGGAGCATCCGAAGCTCACGCTCGAGCCGCTCGTCGCGACCGCCGACTAACTGGTCAACTGTCTGAGTCGGCCTCAGGCAGCAGGTCCGGGGTTGCGTTCGACGGAGGAGATGTGGTTCTCCTGCGCGATCATGCCCCAGCGGCTCGCCGTCAGGCGCAGGCTGGGCAGGTCGCTGAGCGAGAGCACCACCTCGTAGGTGCGCTCGTATCCGGTGTGCGCGATGCGCCAGTGCCCGTCCTCGCAGCGGACGTAGCGGTCGGTGTAGAAGGCGGCGCCGCGCAGGCACATGTTGTGCTCGGGGATGATCACCGTGTCGGCGAGGTACCAGGTGCCGGTGGCGGTGTCGCCGTCGACGTCGATCTCGGGATGATCGCAGCGATGCTCGGTGATCACGTGCGGGCCGAGGGTGTTGCGCAGGAAGGCGAGGAACGCTTCGCGCGACTCGAACTGCAGGTATTCGCTGTAGGTGGCGGTCGCCTCGGGAATCATGGTGTCCGCGAACTCGTCCCAGCTCTTGGTGTCGAGCGTGCGCAGGTAGCGGAACTTGAGCCTGCTGAGCGCGATGATGTCGTCGGGGTGATCGGGCGGGCGCGTGATCGGCTCCGGCTCGTCGTGCTCCGGCTCTTCGGTCACCCAGCCCTCCCCTGCCTCCGGGCCGGCGACGAGCGGTTCCTCCTCGCCGGGGAGCACCGGCCCCGGGCGCACCCAGGCGCGCGCGACCTCGTCATCGGGCCGCACGTCCGGGGGGCCGGGCACCTGCTCCATGTCTCCACGATCCCACTGAAACGACGGTAGTGCCGGATCTGTATCAGATCGCTATCACTGCCGACACCTGAGCGTGACCTCGCGGCTCCCGGCCCGGCGCTGTCTCAGCTACTAGCCGATGGTGAAGCAGGTGCGGCAGAAGTCCTCACCGAACTCCGACAGCCGCAGGCTCTTGCGGACGATCTTGGGCGCGCGGCCCGCCTTCTTGAGCGCGTCCTCGACGACCGGCTGCACCTCGAGCACCATGTAGCGGCTCAGGACGACCGGGTCGTCGGAGGTGAAGGTGAGGCCGAGCCGGTTGAGGTTGATCAGGTACGAGCGGGCCCGATCCGGGTACCGCACGCCCGCCTGCTCCGGCACCGAGGTGAGGTCGCCCTGGACCAGCTCCGAGCCGATGCCGAGCGGGCGATTGGTGCGCACGTCGACCGACGGCTGCGGCCCGTTGAGGGCCATGAACCGCAGGATGCGGGCCTCGTCCGGCGCGATCTCGTCGAGGATGCGGTCGTAGGCCGGGTGCACGTCCTCGGTGAAGTAGACGTCGGCCGAGCGGGCGAGCAGCGCGTCACCGCGGCGGCGCAGGTCGTCGGTGGTCGCCGAGCGCAGGTAGGGCCCGACGGTGATGGCCTGCTGGGTGGACCCGTTGGGCGTCGGCACGTAGCTGACGATCTCGCGCACCGACCCCTCGGTGACGCCGAGCGCGCTGCGCGCGATCGAGCGCAGCGCGTTGCCGGTGCGCTCGGCGATGTCGGCCGAGGACTCGCCGTCCAGCGCCGCCTGGGCCAGTTCCTTGGTCACCTCATAGGTGGTGCCGACGGCCCACTGGCTGCCGCGCACGGCGGTGCCGGCGGCCAGCCCGGCCGCGCGGAACACACCGCGGATCAACCGGGCTTCGTTGCTGATCTGTCGCTGCTCGACATCCGAGCTGCGCTCGACGGCGCGGGTACCGGCACGGGCCAGGTCCTGTCCGGTCCTGTCGTCTGTCACGTCCTACTCCGAAGTCTCGCCAGGTGAACTGCTCGCCCACAGATTATTGCCCGACCACGCTCCAGGCACAGTGCGTACGCGGCGCGCCCCTGTCCGCGCCGGTTGTGTCCCGTCACCACGATGTGGTGGTGCTCATTGTTCCGACTCAACAGGGCGAGTACGGCATTCGGGACACGTTCTGTGACTGATGTCTCAGACACTACCCTGTGGCCTGGGGCACGACGAATGGACCAGGTTCCGCACCTCACAGTAGGGTCACCTCGCCGCGGGGGTGCTAATTTTGGTTTCCGGTGAGGCGGTGGGCACCGGGTAACGGCAGGAGGGTGTCGTGTTGGAGAGTGTGTTCGGTTTACATCCGACACTCCTGCTCGAAATTTTGACCATTCCGCTTTTCACAGGGGTCATCGGTTACATCACCAACTGGACCGGCATCCTGATGCTGTTCCAGCCGATCAAGTTCTACGGCATCCGGCTCCCCGGCCTGCGGGCGGTTTTTCCCTACCTGCCCAAGCGGATTCAAGTGCTGCCCCTGCTCAGCTACGACGGCCGGATCGGCTGGCAGGGCATCGTGCCCTCGCGCGCCGACAAGATGGCCAGCATCGCCGTCGACAAGGGCCTGTCGAAATTGGGCAGCGTCTCCGACTTCTATCGCGAGCTCGATCCGGAGAAGCTCGCCGAACATCTGGCCGAGGTGGCCGACGCGCAGATCAGCGACATCGTCGAGGTGATCCTGCGGCGCGAGCATCCCCAGCTCTGGTACAACCTGCCCACCCAGGTTCGCGAGATGGTGCATCAGCGCGTGCGTTCCCAGCTGCCGGAGATCCTGCGCGAACTCACCATCGAACTCGGCACCAATATCGATCAGCTGCTGGACGTGAAGCAGATGGTCATCCGCTATTTCCAGGCCCGCCCGCAATTGCTGAACCAGCTGTTCCAGGTGCTCGGCGCCAAGGAACTGCGATTCATGCAGAACTTCGGTTTCTATTTCGGCGCGCCCTGCGGTCTGCTGCTGGTGCTCGCGCTGCACACCACCGGCCTCTCGCCGCTGATCGTGCTGCCGATCGGCGGCATCATCATCGGCTGGGTGGTGAACTGGGTCGGCATCAATATGATCTTCGCGCCCGCCACGCCCAAGTGGTGGTGCCCGTGGCGGCAGGGTCTGCTGATCAAGCGTCAGCCCGAGATCACCGCCGGCTACGCGGCGCTGGTCTCCACCGAGGTCGTGACCGTCGCCAACATCGGCGACGAACTGCTCAACGGCCCGCGCTCGGACCGCACGCTGCAGATGCTCGAGGACACCCTCCGCCCCGCCGCCGACCGCGCCCTCGGCCCGGCGCGGCCCGCCGTGAAGTTCATGCTCGGCAGCCGGGAGTACGACTCGCTGCAGTCGACGATCACCGCCGAGGCGATGACGATCGCGCCGATGGCCTTCGCCGATCCCGAGTTCAACGTCCAACAGGGCAGACAGGTCAACGAATACATCGCCCGGCAAATGTCCGCGCTTTCCCCGCACGACTTCGTGGACATGCTGCGATCGGCCATCAAACAGGACGAATGGTTGCTTTTCGTCCATGGCGGCGTGTTGGGGCTCCTCGCCGGATACGCTCATATCCTGGTCTTCGGAACAGGAGTGGCGACCACATGGATGTAGACCCGAGCCCGTCCACCGAGGTGGTCCGACAACCCGGGCGCCCGCCCGCGCCCTCCGGCGAACGCCGTGGGGTGCTGCCGGTTTCACCGGTGCGGACCGTGCGGGCCGCCACCGGCGTCGCGCGCGTCGCGCTGACCGCGGCCTCCGGAATGACGCTGTGGACGCTGGACACCGCGCTCGGCGTGACCGTCACCGTGCTGCGCGGCAGCATCGCGGGCACCGCGCCCAAGGACGTGCTCGCGGAGGCCGAAGGCGAAGTGCGCGACCGGCTTCGGCACGCGCTCGGCCTGCCGACCAGCGCCGATCAGTACGGCGAAGCGGGCATGCCGACACTGCGCGAGCAGGGCGCCGAACTGCTGCGCCTGTCGGCCAGTACCCATGCCGCCCAACCGGATACACATCCGGCCTACCCAGGGATTCTCGCGGAGATCACCCCCGACGAGGCGCGGATCCTGCGATTCGTGCACGTCGACGGGCCACAGCCCGCGATCGACGTGCGCACCGGCCGCCAGCGCGCATTCGGCGGCGAGCGCCTGGTCAGCGGGCTCACGCTGCTCGGCGAGCACGCCGGGCTGCGCTTTCCGAACCGGGTGCCGCAGTACCTGCCGAATCTGCGCAGGCTCGGCCTCATCGAGTTCACCAGGGAACCGGTCGGCAATCCGAGCCGGTATCAGCTGATCGAGGCGCAGGAACAGGTGCGGGACGCGATGAAGCGCGGCTTCGGCACCAAGGTGAGCTACCGCAGCATCATCCTCACCGAGTTCGGCGCGGATTTCGTCCAGACCTGTTTACCGGTCGTCATCGGCGACGGCCGGGAAACCGCGACCTAGCCCTCGGCCAGCTCGGCCAGTTCCATCCAGCGTTCCTCGGCCGCTTCCTTCTCGGCGACGACCTCTTTGAGTTCGGCGCCGAGGGAGACCAGCTTGTCCGGGTCGGTGGCGGCCTCGGCGAGCGCGGTGTGCAGTTTCTGTTCGCGCTCGTCGAGCTTGGCGATGGTGCGTTCCAGGCGCCCGAGTTCCTTGCGGGCGGCGCGGTGGTCGGCCGAACTCGTCGACGCGGCGGCCGGTTTCGCGGCGGCGGGCTTGGCGGCCGCGGCCTGGTCGGCGCGCTTGGCGAGGTACTGGTCGATGCCGCCGGGCAGGTTGGTGAGTTTACCGTCGCCGAACAGCGCCCAGGTGGAGTCACAGATGCGTTCGACCAGGTAGCGGTCGTGACTGATGACCACGAGGGTGCCCGCCCAGTTGTCGAGCAGGTCTTCGAGCTGCTGCAGGGTGTCGATGTCGAGGTCGTTGGTCGGCTCGTCGAGCAGCAGCACGTTCGGCTCCGCCATCAGGATGCGGGTGAGCTGCAGGCGGCGGCGCTCGCCGCCGGACAGGTCGCCGACCGGCGTGCGCTGCCTGGCCGGGGTGAAGCCGAGCCGCTCGGCCAGCTGACCCGCCGAGATCTCCTTGTCGCCGAGCATGATTCGCTGGGCGACCTGCTGCACGGCCTCGAGCACGCGCATGTCGGTGGGCAGGTCGTCGAGTTCCTGCCGCAGCCAGCCGATCTGCACGGTCTGGCCCTGGATCCGCTTGCCCGCGGCGGGTTCCACGTCACCGGCCAGCGCGCGCAGCAGCGTGGTCTTGCCGGAGCCGTTCACGCCGACCAGACCGACGCGCTCGCCCGGTGCCAGCCGCCAGGTCAGGTCGCCGACCAGCTCGCGGCCGTCGGGCGTGGTCAGGGTGGCGTCCTCGAGTTCGATCACCACGCGGCCCAGCCGCTTGCGCGCGAACGCGGCCAGCGACACCGAGTCGCGCGGCGGCGGCACGTCGGCGATCAGAGCCTCGGCGGCCTCCACCCGGTAGCGCGGTTTGGAGGTGCGGGCCTTGGCGCCGCGGCGCAGCCAGGCCAGTTCCTTGCGCGCCAGGTTCTGGCGGCGGGCCTCGGAGGCGTCGGCCTGGCGGGCGCGTTCGGCGCGGGCGAAGATCCAGTCGCCGTAGCCGCCCTCGTAGGTCTCCACCTTGCCGCCGACGACCTCCCAGGTGCGGGTGGCGACGGTGTCGAGGAACCAGCGATCGTGGGTGACGACGACGAGCGCGGTCCGCCGGTCGACCAGGTGCCTGGCCAGCCACTGCACGCCCTCGATGTCGAGGTGGTTGGTCGGCTCGTCGAGGACGAGCAGATCCAGATCGCGGACAAGGGCCGCGGCGAGCGCGACGCGGCGGCGCTCGCCACCGGACAGGTTGGTGACCGGGGTGTCGAGGCCGAGGTCGGCGATGCCGATGCCGTCGAGGACCGAGCGGATGCGGGCGTCGGCGGCCCATTCGTGCTCGGCGATGTCGGCCGTCGACAGGTCGTCGGACAGCCCGGCCAGCACGACCGAGCCGATCGTGGCGTCGTCGGGCAGCACCCCACGCTGGGTGACCACGGCCATCCGCAGCCCACCGACCCGGCTCACGCGGCCACTGTCCGGCGCCTCCAGGCCGGTCAGCACCTCGAGCAGCGTCGTCTTGCCGCCGCCGTTGAGACCGACCACCCCGATCCGCTCCCCCGCGTGCACGCCGAGGGAGACCTCGTCCAGCAACGGCTTGACGCCGAAGCTCTTGGAGACCTGCTCGAGGTTGATCAGGTTCGACATAGGTGGCAACTCGCTGTTCCGCCTCCCCGCGGACTTCGGGCCGGGCCCAGGCGCGGGGAGGCGGCGCGTCGGCGGCATGCGTTGGATTGCTGGATCAGTTGGCCCGTCCCCGGCGAGTTCCCCATGTCCATGCGAAATCTGTTGAAAACGATCATAGAGGACCGGCCACCGACCGTTCTGACCCCCACATTCGGCGCCCTCCCCGCGGGCCGCGCCGGCTCGACGACCTCGGTGACCCTGTCGAGGCGGGCCGGCTCAGTGTTTGCCGTGGGGCTCGGTGTCCAGGATCCGCGCCCCCGGTACCGGGCCGCTCGCGGTGCGAACGCTGCGGCACACGCCCGCGCCCGCCAGCTCGGCCGCCACCGCGATCGCCGCCTCCTCGGTCTCGCAGAGGAACGCGCAGGTGGGGCCCGAGCCGGAGACGAGGCCGGCCAGGGCGCCCGCGCCGACGCCCGCGCGCAGGGTGCGCCGCAGCTCCGGCTTCAGCGAGAGGGCCGCGGCCTGCAGGTCGTTGCCGAGCAGGGGCGCCAGGGTGTGCGGGTCGCCCGCGGCCAGCGCCTGCATGAGCTGTTGGGGGTCGCCGAGTCGCGGCGGCTCGCCTTCGGCGCGCAGCCGGTCCAGCTCACGGAACACCGACGGCGTGGACAGGCCGTCCTTGGCCAGCGCGAGGACCCAGTGAAAGGTGTTGCGCGACAACACCGGGAGCAGACGTTCGCCCCGGCCGGTGCCGAGCGCGGTGCCGCCGTGCAGGGCGAACGGCACGTCGCTGCCGAGTTCGGCGGCCACGGCGCTCAGCTCGTCGCGGCCGAGGCCGAGGTCCCAGAGTTCGTTGAGGCCGACCAGCGCCGCGGCGGCGTCGGCGCTGCCGCCCGCCATGCCGCCCGCCACCGGGATACCCTTGGCGATCGCGATCTCCACCAGCGGCGCGCGACCGGCCAGGTGGGCCAGGCGCACCGCGGCCTTCCAGACCAGATTGGTCCGGTCGGTGGGCACCTCGGCGGCGCCTTCGCCGCTCACCCGCACGGTGAGCGAGGCAGCGGGAGCGAGTTCGAGTTCGTCGCTGAGCGACAGTGCCTGGAAGACCGTGGTCAGGTCGTGGTATCCGTCCGGACGCAGATCACCGACTCCGAGATGCAGGTTCACCTTCGAAGGAGCGCGCACGACGACCGGGCTGGGCACAACTGACAGCACGATCACCAAGCGTAACGGGTGAGACCGACGAGTACGCATGCCGAATCACCCGCTCCGGCCCCGGACCGGCCGAGGGCTTGCGCCAGGTACCCGTGGGGGGTATGTTCGTTATTGTCGGGGACATACCCCAGGACCGTATGAGCGAACAGCGAAGGAGTCGGCCATGGCCACCACCACCTACACCGTCACGGGGATGACCTGCGGACACTGCGTGAGCTCGGTCAAGCAGGAGATCGGCAAGATCGACGGTGTCACCAGCGTGGACGTCGACCTCGCGAGCGGTCTCGTGCGCGTCGACAGCGCGGGCGAGCTGGCCGACGCCGATGTCGCGGCCGCCGTCGACGAAGCGGGCTACGCCCTGAAGTGAGGCGGGGCGATCCGGTACCACCGCCGCGGCGAACAGCGCGGTGGTACCGGATCGCGTTCACCGGCAATTCATTCACCGCGTGTGCGCGGAGAATCATCCACAGCGTCATCCACATCTGTGGTCATCCCGGCTTCCCGCCGGTTTTCCCAAGCAGCCGGGTTCGCGGCCCGCGCATCATGATCAACTCCGCGACCTGCGAAAACCGGTTGTCCACAATTGCTTTCACAGGGGCACTCGGTGAACGGTACGTGTACCGCGGGTTCAGCCCTGGGCGGCGAGGCGCACGAACGCCGCCGTCTCCAGCGTCTCCCCGCGCGCGGTCGGATCGATCCCGGCCGCCACCAGCCTGCGCTCGGCTTCGGCGGGCGAGCCGGCCCAGCCGGACAGGGCCGCGCGCAACGTCTTTCGGCGCTGCGCGAACGCGGCGTCGATCACCTCGAACACCCGGCGGCGATGCGCCTCGTCCATCGGCCACGGCGGCTCGGCGTACCGGTCGATCCGCACCAGGCCCGATTCGACGCGCGGCACCGGCCAGAACACCTGCGTGCCCACCGCGCCCGCGCGCCGCACCTTTCCGAAGAACCCCGCCTTGACGCTCGGCACCCCGTACACCCGGCTGCCCGGTTCGGCGGCCAGCCGGTCGGCCACCTCGGCCTGCACCATCACCAGCGACACCGTGATGCTCGGCAGGATCGCGAGCAGATGCAGCAGCACCGGCACGGCCACGTTGTACGGCAGGTTCGCCACCAGCGCCGTCGGCGCGGCGGGCAGTTGCTCCGGGCGTACCCGCAGGGCGTCGGCCTCGACCACCTGCAACCGGTCGACCAGGCCGGGAGCCCGATCGGCGACGGTCTCCGGCAGGAAGTTGGCCAGCACCGGATCGATCTCCACGGCGACCACCCGGTCGACCACGTCGAGCAGGGCCAGCGTCAGCGAACCCAGACCCGGCCCGACCTCGAGCACGATGTCCTCGGCGCCGACACCGGCCGCCGCGACGATGCGGCGCACCGTGTTCGCGTCGTGCACGAAGTTCTGCCCGAGCTGCTTGGTCGGCCGCACGCCGAAGCGTTCGGCCAGGGTCCGCACTTCGGCGGGACCGAGCAGCGCGGCGCTACCGCGAGCGGGAATCTCAGGTTCGGGCACCGCTAGAACCTACCAACCGCGCCGATCGAGCAGCTCAGCGCTGCGGCGGGGCGGCGTGCACGCGGGCGACGAAGGCGTCGAGCGCGTCGTGCATCTGCTGGGTCATCACCGTGTGCTGCCCGAAGCCGGTGACGGTCTGGAAGTCGACGCCACCCGCGGCGAACTGACCGACCAGCGCCGCGTGCAGCGGCGAGGGCACGACCATGTCGGTCGCGTTGAGCAACAACAGGATCGGCGCGTCGTAACCGCTGGTCGGCAGGGTCATGTACGTGGTGAGCGCGGCGCGCAGCGGACCCTCGGACAGCGGGCGGACGAACATCTCCCCCATGGCCAGGTCCTTGACCTTGCGCGCCGTCTGGTCGATGCACTCGGCACCGACCGCGTCGACCAGCTCCTTGCCCAGCGGCGAGAGGTAGGAGTCCACCTCGGCCTCGGGATGGGTGGCGCGCAGGCCAGCGAGGATGCTCAGGGTGAAGCTGGTGATGCCCGCGGTGCCGTCGAGCGCGGGGACATCGGGACCGAGCAGCAGCGGCAGCACCTTCTCCACGTCGGAGGCCGGGTCGAGTGCGACGGTGCCGCGGAAATCGAGTTCGGGAGCGTAGTCGGCCTGGACGTGCGCGGCGCTGAGCGCGGCGTGCCCGCCCTGCGAGGCGCCGATGACGCTCCAGGTGCGCGACAGCTCCGGGTTCGTGGCGCGGGCCGCGCGCACGAGGTCGATGGTGGCGGTCGCCTCGGAACGCACCTCGAGATAGGGGTGCGGGCCGGTGTCGAAGCGGCCCAGGCCGAGGTAGTCGGGGGCGACGACGGCGAAGCCCTGGTCGACCAGCCGGGCCATGAGCGCGTCTTCGGACTCGCGGTTCACGGGCAGCGGGGCCAGCTCGGGGTCGGCCTGGCCGCCGCAGCCCGGTCCGCTGCCGAGGGTGCCGTGGTCGTAGGCGATGATCGGCCAGCCGCCCTCGGGGGCGTCGCCGGCCGGGACGAACAGCGCGCCGCTGACCGGGCGTTCGACGCCCGCGGAGTCCAGCGTCGTGTACTCCACGACCGAGCCACCGCCGGTCATCCCGTGCCAGCCCGACGGCCGGGTCTCGGTGGTGATCACCTCGCCCGGTGCCGCGCTCGCGGGCGCGTGGGCGGCGGCCACCAGGGCGGCGGCGGTGACGGCGGCTGCGATCGCAGCGCGGCTCATGGTCTTCGGCATTGCGGGGATAACCTTTCGGGCCGATCGGCGCTTGTTCCTGGACAAACGTACAGTAGGCCGATCACTCGACAGGTATCCGCAACCGGTCGGCAACCCGATTCGTGGTTCTTCTCACCAGGTGTAACGCCCGGATCCAGCACGTCCAGCTAATCGCGCGCCGGTCAGTCGGACCGGTCGAGGAACTCGTCGATCGCCGCCCACATCGCCGGATTCAGCTCGCAGTGACTGCCGGTGCCGACGACCGGCTGGAAGCCCACCCCACCCGCGGCGAACTGCGCGGCCAGCGCGGCGTGCAGGGGCGAGGGCACCGTGCGGTCGGTGGCGTTGACCAGCAGCAGGATCGGGGCGTCGTAGCCGCTGGTCGGCACCGTCATGTAGTCGGCCATCGCCGTGCGCAGCGGCTCCTCGCCGAGCGAGCGGGTGAGCATGGCGCCGAGGGTGAGGTCGGCGACCCGCTCGTCGATGGCGTCCTGGCACAGGGTGCCGATGTCGTCGAGGACCGCGCGGCCGACGGGCGTCAGGTAGGAGTCGACCCGCGCCTCGGGCCTGGCCGCCCGCAGACCGGCCAGGATGCTCGACGAGAAACCGAGCACGCCCCCGCGGACCCGATCCGGGTTGCCGGGGCCGAGCAGTGGCGCCACCTTCTCCACATCCGAGGCGGGGTCGATCGCGATGGTGCCACGGAAGTCCAGCTCGGGCGCGTAACCCGGCTGCCGGTGCGCCGTCGCGAGCGCGGCGTGCCCGCCCTGGGACATGCCCGCCGCCAGCCACACCGGGGACAAATCGTCGCGCACCGAGCGCGCGGCACGCAGCATGTCCAGGGTGGCGGTGGCCTCGGTGTCGATGTCGAGATACGGGTGCGGGCCTGTGTCGAAGCGGCCGAGACCCAGGTAGTCCGGTGCGACGACGGCGAAGCCCTTCGACACGAGATGGCGCAGGAACACGTCCTGCGGCGCCTGCGATTCCGGCCAGGGCGCGCCCGCCGGATCGGACTGCCCGCCGCACCCGGCGCCGAGCCCGGTCGTGCCGTGGTCGTAGGTGATCACCGGCCAGCCGCCCGCCGGCGCGTCCCCGCTCGGCAGATACAGCGCGCCGCTGGCGGGCTGGGTCACGCCGCCGACACCGCGGGTCCAGTACTCGATGACCTGCGCGCCGGACATGCCGTGAAAGCCGTCGGCCTGCGGAACCACCGAGGTCACCGCGCCCGGCACCGGGTCCTGCGCCACCACGGTCGGCGCCGCGACGCCGATCCCCGCCGACACCGCCACCGCCGCGGCCACCATCCGCCAGGCCGATACCGCACGCATCAACAACCACCCGTCGACTCGTCACCGAGCCGAGACCGCACGAGCACAGCGGACTCGGCGAAACGAGAGCAAACTACCGCGCGAACTCCCGCCGGCGACCGGAACCCGCCGAGCGCGTCCGAACTCTAGAGCCCGAGGCGGCCGGTGCAGGCCGGCCAGGCGCCCCAGCCCTGACGGGCGCGGGTGACCTCGGCGATGGCGATCTGTTCCTCGCGGGTGGCCAGGTCGGCGCGGGGCGCGTACTTCAGGCCGCCCTGGCGCTCCCAGGTGCTCTGATCGAACTGGATGCCGCCGTAGTAGCCGTTGCCGGTGTTGATCGCCCAGTTGCCGGTCGACTCGCACTTGGCCAGGGCGTCCCAGATCGCGCCGTCGCGGACCGGCGGCACCTCGGTGCCGGGCTTGGCTCCCTTGCGGATGGTCTTGGGCTGGGCGGGCGTGATGACGTTGGAGTTGGTCTGCACCCGGCTGGACTCCACGCCGTTGGTGATGGTGACGGCGAAGGTGGCCTCGTGCAGACCGGGTGCGCCCGGGTTCTCGACCACGGTGCGGCTCATGTTCATGGTGACGTCCTCGATCACCTGCTCGGTGGGCTCGAGCGGCAGCGTCTCGGTGCGCTGCTCGATCCGCTGCCGGGTGACGGTGACCTGCATGTCACCGGTCAGCGGCGTGCTCGCGGCCGGCTCGGCGAAGTCCTGATCCTTCAGCGGAATGCCCGCCGCGGTGAGGAATTCGCCGACAGTCGGCGCGGCGAGCCGCACGTCGACGGGGGCGGCGCCGCCGTCGACCAGGGTGATGGTGCGCGGGGTGTAGACGCTGAGCGCGGCGCCGGCCAGCGGCAGCTTCTCGGTGCGGGTCGGCACGACGTGGGTGTCGGCCGGGATCTGCATCTGCGCGAGCGCGTCGCCGGCGGTGATGCCGGTGGTCCACACCTTGCGTTCCTGGCCGTCGACGGTGATCGTGATCTCGCGACCGCGGTTGAGGGTGATGGTCGCGCCGTCGCCGACCTTGGCGCCCGCGGCCGGGCTCACCTCGTCGTGCTCGGAGAGCTCGTAGCCCGCGTCGGCCAGGATGGCGCGAACGTCGAGGGACATGGTGCTGTGCTCGATCCGCTCACCGTCGACGACCAGCGCGACCGTCTTGTGGTTCGTGATCGCCAGCGAGGCACCGACCAGGAGAATCAGCAGCATGGCCGCCACCGCCGCGTACAGCAGCGGCGAGCGAGACGAGTTGATCCGCGCGAAAGCCGACATGGTTACAGAACGATAACGACAAGGTTTGCGCCAGACAACACCGATGCGCCCGATCAGCGGGATCGCAGGTCACGATTCGATATAGACATCGCTGGTAGATAACGGACCGGGCGGCCGAATGTGAGCCGAAACACGTTTAGCGTCCAGCCCCCTGCCGATCGGACGAAACGGACTACCGGATGCGGTACAGCCGTCGCGCGTTGGCGGTGGTGATCTCGGCCAGCTCCACCGGGTCCTGCTCGCGCACCTCGGCCAGCGCGCGCACGGTGTACGGCAGGCAGTACGACTCGTTCGGCGCGCCCCGATACGGGTGCGGGGTCAGATACGGCGCGTCGGTCTCCACCAGGATCTGGTCGTCGGGCACCAGCTGGGCCGCCTCGCGCAGTTCGTGCGCGTTCTTGAAGCTCACCGTGCCGGAGAAGCTGAGCACGTAGCCCTCGGCCACGCACGCCTGCGCCATGGTCGCGTCGGAGGAGAAGCAGTGGAAGATCACCGTGTCCGGCGCGCCCTCGTCGAGCAGGACCGTGAGCAGGTCGTGGTCGGCCTCGCGGTTGTGGATCATCAGCGGCTTGCGGACGCGTTTGGCCAGGTCGATGTGCCAGCGGAAGCCCTCGATCTGGGTTTCGACATCCGCGCAGCCGTCGAGTTTGCCGGGCCAGTAGTAGTCGAGGCCGGTCTCACCGACCGCGACCACGCGCGGATCGGCGGCCAGCCGCTCCAGCTCGTCCTTCGCCTTGTCGTCCAGCGCGTTCGCCCTGGTCGGGTGCAGGGCGACGGCCGCGTACACGCGCGGATCCCAGTGCGCGGCCTCGACCGCCCACTGCGCGGCGGCGAGGTCGTCGGCCACCGTCACCACGTGCCCGACGCCCACCGACGCGGCGCGGTCGACGATCGCGGTGGTCGAGGCGGCGTCGGTCGCGCCGCAGGCGTCGAGATGGGTGTGCGCGTCGATCAGCGGCGTGAGCGGCGACGGAAGGGGCGGAGCCGGACGATTCTGGTTTGCCACGCGGATTACAGTAGTGACCATCATGAGCGAGCGACCTGACGGCGCCGAGGCGCCCGCCTTCTACATCACGACGGCCATCGCGTACCCGAACGGTGCGCCGCACATCGGTCACGCGTACGAGTACATCTCGACCGACGCGCTGGCCCGGTTCAAGCGGCTCGACGGCTACGACGTGTTCTTCATGACCGGCACCGACGAGCACGGCCAGAAGATGCAGCAGACCGCGGCCACCGAGGGCATCCCGGTGCAGGAACTCGCGGCGCGCAACTCCGACGTGTTCGAGGCGATGGACAAGGCGCTCGACATCTCCTTCGACCGCTTCATCCGCACCACCGACGAGGATCACAAGGCCGCCAGCGTCGCCATCTGGGAACGGATGCTCGCCAACGGCGACATCTACCTGGGCAACTACTCCGGCTGGTACTCGGTGCGCGACGAGGCGTTCTACACCGAGGAGGAGACCACCCTCCTCGACGACGGCACCCGCGTGTCCACCGAATCGCAGACCCCGGTCACCTGGACCGAGGAGTCGAACTACTTCTTCAAACTCTCGGAGTACCAGGACAAGCTGCTCGCCCTCTACGAGGAACACCCCGATTTCATCGCGCCGGCGACCCGGCGCAACGAGATCGTCAGCTACGTCAAGGCCGGGCTGAAGGACCTCTCGATCTCGCGCACCACCTTCGACTGGGGCGTGCCGGTGCCCGGCCATCCCGATCACGTCATGTACGTGTGGGTCGACGCGCTCACCAACTACCTGACCGGCGTCGGTTTCCCCGACACCGACTCGGCGAAGTTCCGGAAGTTCTGGCCGGCGAACGTGCACATCATCGGCAAGGACATCACCCGGTTCCACACGGTGTACTGGCCCGCGTTCCTGATGTCGGCGGGCATCGAGCTGCCACAGCGCGTGTTCGTGCACGGGTTCCTGTACAACAAGGGCGAGAAGATGTCGAAGTCGACGGGCAATGTCGTCGACCCGCTCGCGCTGGTGTCCACCTACGGCCTCGACCAGGTGCGCTTCTTCCTGCTCCGGGAGATCTCCTACGGCCAGGACGGCAGCTACAGCAACGACGCGATCGCGGGCCGGATCAACGCCGACCTGGCCAACGAGTTCGGCAACCTGGTGCAGCGCAGCCTCACCATGGTCAACAAGAACTGCGAGGCCAAGGCGCCTGCTCCCGGCGAGTTCACCGAGGACGACCGCGCCCTGCTCGACCGCGCCAACGCCCTGCTCGACCGGTGCCGCGCCGAGTTCGACGCCCAGCAGATGCATCTCGCGCTGGAAGCCATCTGGCTGACCCTCGGCGAGACGAACCGGTACTTCTCCGCCAACGCGCCGTGGGCGCTGCGCAAGTCGGGCACCGAGGAAGACCTGGCCCGCATGGCCACGGTCCTCTACGTCACCCTCGAGGTGGTGCGCATCGTCGCGATCCTGGTGCAGCCGGTGATGCCGGGGTCGGCGGCCAAGATCCTGGATCTGCTCGCCCAGGAGGGCCGGACCTTCGCCGACATCGCGACTCCGCTGGTCCCCGGCATCGCGCTGCCCGCGCCGGAGCCGGTGTTCCCGCGTTACGTCGAGCCCAAGGAGTAACGCTGCGGCGAGCGGCGGGCGTCCCTTCGCGGGGCGCCCGCCGTCGTTTTCGCTACTTCCAGGCTTCGAGCAACCCGTTCGCCTCGGTGGCCAGGGCGGCTTGGAGGAACGGGCCGAAGCTGATCCGGGCGACGCCGAGACCGGCGAAGTGCTCCTTGGCCGGCGTGCCCGGCTGACCGATCGCGTTGACCGGCAGCGGCAGTTCGGCGGTGAGCCTGAGCTGGACCTCGTCGGTGTGCCTGCCCACCGGGTACAGGACATCGGCGCCCGCCTCGGCGGCGAGGGTGAGCCGGGCGATCGCGCGATCCACGCGATCGGCCTCGTCGCCGTCCTGGCGCAGGAACAGATCGGTGCGCGCGTTGACGACCACGTGCACACCGGCCGCGTCGGCCGCCGCGCGCAGCCCGCGCACCAGCTCGGCGTGCTCCTCGGCGCTCCGCAGGCGCTTGCCCTCGCTGTGCACGGTGTCCTCGATATTGAGGCCGACCGCGCCGGCCGCGAGCAGGCCCTCGATGAGCCGCGCGGGCTCCTGCCCGTACCCGGATTCGATGTCGACCGACACCGGCACGTCGACGGCGCCGGTCACCTGAGTGACGCGCGCGAGCAGCTCCTCGAACGTCATCCCCTCCCCGTCGCTGCGCCCCACCGAGTCGGCCACCGGGTGCGAACCCAGGGTGAGCCCCGAAAAGCCCGCGGCCACAGCGATATTCGCCGACCACGCGTCCCACACGGTCGGCAGCACCACCGGGTCACCCGGCCGATGCAGTTCGAGCAGAGTCTTCGCCTTCGCGTCCAAAGAGGTCATACCCGCGATGATGCCCCACGACGGGGACCGGTGCCATGAACGCGGTTGCGGTGCCGCGTCAGCGCCGCACGATCCAGAGGCCGGTCGCGAGGCAGACCACGACGGCCCAGATGATCCAGTAGACAGCGGACGCGCCGACGATAGCCAGGACGGCCGCGCATATGCCGAAGACGACGATCGAGGACGTGCGCATGAGGTGCTCGCTCCCGTTGGACGGACAGGCCTGTACCGATATCGTCGCAGGCCCCGGGGGCGCTACTCGGCCGAGCGGGCTGCCAGGACCGCTTCGTAGAGGTCTTTGCGAGAGGCACCGCGGGCGGCGGAGACCTCGGCGCAGGCGTCCTTGAGGCGCATGCCGCTGGTGACCAGAGCTTCCACCTCGCCGACCAAATCTTCGGCGTCGGCCGAAACCGGTTGGGCGCCTTCGAGAACCACGGTGATCTCGCCGCGGGCGCCCTCCACGGACCAGGCGGCGAGTTCGGCGAGAGTGCCGCGCACGACCTCCTCGTAGGTCTTGGTGAGCTCGCGGCAGACGGCGGCGCGGCGATCGGGGCCGAGCACGGTGACCGCGTCGGCGAGGCAGTCGGCGAGGCGGTGCGGCGCCTCGAAGAAGACACAGGCGCGCTGTTCGGAAGCCAAGGTGCGCAACCATTCCCGGCGCGGGCCGCCCTTGCGCGGGGCGAAGCCGTCGAAGCAGAAGCGTTCGACCGGCAGGCCGGACAGGGCGAGCGCGGTGGTGACGGCCGACGGCCCCGGCAGGCAGGTGACCGGGAGATCGCGCTCGACGGCCGCCGCGACCAGGCGATAGCCGGGATCGCTGACCGACGGCATGCCCGCGTCGGTCACCAGGAGCACGGTCAGCCCGCTCGCGATGTCGTCGAGCAGGGCGGGGATCCGCGCCGTCTCGACGTGGTCGTAGAAACTCACGACCCGTCCGGTGATCTCGACCCCGAGCGCCTTGGCGAGCGACTTGGTCCGCCGGGTGTCCTCCGCGGCGACCACATCGGCCGAGCCGAGCGCATCACGCAGACGCTGGGACGCGTCGCCGATATCGCCCATCGGGGTTGCCGCCAGGACCAACACGGTGGGGTTCCGCCTCTCCGAGAGTTCGGCCGCACCGATGCGTGCGGCCGGGTTGCCACATAATGGCGCCCGCCCATTCTGTCAGCCCACCCGACTCCACCCCGCACCCCGCCGCGCACCAGCCCCGCGGCGTCATCGAGGCCGGAAGCGCCACTCATCCCCCACCTACTTGCCGCGCACCGCACCCAGCGCAGCCGGGTCCTGGTCGAGGGCGGCCAGCGCCCCTTTCCAGGCCGTGTCGTCCAGGTCGAGCGCGCTGCGCAGGTAGGCGCAGGTCACCCGCTGGATCATGGCCACTCGGGCCGGGTTCTCGTCGGTGGTCTCGGCGACCTCGTGGCCGACGATGCCGCCGAGGGAGTGTTCGCCGCCGAAGACGGTGAGCAGCGACTTCTCGCCGGGGCTGTGGGTGTAGGCGTCGGTGAACCAGTCGGGGCCGCGGGTGGAGAGGTGGGAGTGGTCGTTGTCGCCGGCCACGACGAGTGCCGGGGTGGTCATGGCGGCGAAGGACGGCCGCATGAACGGGAAGTGCTCGGCGGCGAAGGGACTGAGCTGGTCGCCGAGGCCGGTCACCGCGAGCAGCACGCCGGCCCGGACGCGCGGATCGGACAGGTCCTCGCCGGGCTCACCGTTCGCGTCGAGGACCCGCGCGCCGAGCAGCGTGCTCGCCGACTGCGCGCCCCAGGAATGGCCCGCCACGGCGACGCGCTCGTGGTCGACCCGGCCGCGCAAGCCGGGGACGGCTGCTTCGACCTCGTCGAGTCCGTCGAGCACCCAGCGCAGATCGTCGACGCGGATGCGCCAGATGTCCGGCGTGCGTGGATCTTCGGCCGGAATGCCGAACCGCCTGGAATCCAGGTGCGTCGGCTGGACGACGACGAAGCCGTTGGCCGCCCAGTGATCAACCAGGGGCGCGTACCCGTCCATCGACCAGCCGTAACCGTGCGAGAACACGATGACCGGCAGTCCGGTACCGGTCACGGGCGCGTTGACCCGGACCGCGAGCTCGGTGCCGCGCCCCGGCGCGGACAGGACGACGGGTTTGACGGAGATGACCGTGGCGGACATGCGTGTGCCTTTCGTCGGGCGCCGCCGGATCTGCCATGATGAACAAACCGGAACAACGCTCCGCTAACAATACGGAGCACTGTTCCGCTTTGCAACCGAAAGGACCGTGGTGACCGACCCCGCCCCCAAACGCAAGGACGCCCGCCGCAATCAGCAGGCCCTGCTCGACGCCGCCGCGGCGGTCTTCGTCCGCGCCGGTGTCGACGCGCCCGTCCGCGAGATCGCCGCCGAGGCGGGCGTGGGGATGGGCACGATCTACCGCCACTTCCCCACCAGGGCCGACCTCGTCATCGCGGTCTACCGGCACCAGGTCGACGCCTGCGCCGAGGCCGGGCCCACCCTGCTCGCCGAAGGCCCCACCCCGCACGCCGCGCTGGGCCGCTGGGTCGACCTGTTCGTCGACTTCCTGGTCACCAAGCACGGTCTCGCCGCCGCCCTGCACAACGACACCGGCAGCTTCGAGACCCTGCACGCCTACTTCCTGGACCGCCTGCTCCCGGTCTGCGCCGAGTTGCTCGACGCGGCCGTCGCGGCGGGTGAGATCGACTCCGGCCTCGATCCCTATCAACTGCTGCGCGGCATCGGAAACCTGTGCATCGGCGCCGAGTCCGACACCCGCTACGACCCGCGCCCGCTGGTCGCCCTGCTCGTCGCCGGGCTGGCCCGGCCGAGCTGACGCGATGGTGTCGGCTCGGACATCGGCGGGGCCACCGCCTACGATCGGGGCGTGATCCCGGTGAGCGAAACTCGCGCGACGCGCCATGTGTCGGCAGTGGTCTCCCCGGCGCCGCTGCGCCCCGCCCCCGATTTCGGACCGCTCGACACCGCGCGCGGCTGGGCGGTCACCGGCGTGCTCACCCTGATCGCGGCGATCACCCGGTTCGTGAATCTGAACTACCCCACCGACGCCCGCACCCCGGTTTTCGACGAGAAGCACTACGCGCCACAGGCCTGGCAGATGGTCACCGGTGGTGGCGTGGAGGACAACCCGGCCTACGGGCTGGTGGTGCATCCGCCGGTCGGCAAGCAGTTCATCGCGATCAGCGAGGCCCTGTTCGGCTACAACGCGTGGGGCTGGCGCGGCACGGCGGCGCTGGCGGGCACAGTACTGGTGCTGCTGGTGATCCGGATCGTGCGGCGCATGGCGCGTTCGACGTTGATCGGCGCGTTCGCCGGCATCCTGCTCATCGCCGACGGGCTCACCTTCGTCTCCTCCCGCATCGGCATGCTCGACATCTTCATGGCCCTGCTGGTGACGGCCGCGTTCGGCTGCCTGATCGTCGACCGCGACGAGGTCCGCGAGCGCATGGCCGCCGCCGACCTGGCCGGGCGCATCGGCATCACCGACTGGGGACCGCGGCTCGGCGTGCGCTGGTGGCGCTTCGGCGCGGGCGTGCTGCTCGGGCTGGCGTGCGGCACCAAGTGGTCGGGCATCTACTACATCATGTTCTTCGGCCTGCTCAGCGTGGCCTTCGACGTGAGCGCGCGGCGCGCGTACGGGGTGCGCAAGCCGTGGCTGGGCACGCTGATCCGGGATGTGGGACCGGCGCTGTACGCGCTGGTGGCGATCCCGCTGGTGGTGTACCTGTCCTCGTACTGGGCGTGGTTCGCCAGCGAGACCGGCGTGTACCGGTACGCGGTGGGCAACCAGGTCGGCGCGGGCGGGGCGTTCTCGTTCCTGCCCGACGCGCTGCGCTCGCTCTGGTACTACCAGGGCGAAACCCTGGACTTCCATTCGAGTCTCACCAATTCGGCGGGCAATCACCACCCGTGGGAGTCCAAGCCGTGGACCTGGCCGATGGGCTTGCGTCCGATGCTCTACTACTACGCCGAGGGCACCGTGACCGGCTGCGGCGAAGCGCAGTGTGTGAAGGCCATGATGGCCGTCGGCACCCCGGCGCTGTGGTGGCTCGCGCTGCCGGCCCTGGGGTGGATGCTGTGGCGCTCGGTGGTGCGCAAGGACTGGCGCTACGCCGCCGTCCTGGTCGGCTACGGCGCCGGCCTGCTGCCCTGGTTCCTCACCCTGGACCGGCAGATGTACTTCTTCTACGCGGTCGTGCTCGCGCCCTTCCTCGCGATGGGTGTCGCGCTGGTCCTCGGCGACATCCTCGGCTCGGCCCGACCCGCCGGGATACCGCGCAGCCCCACGGGGACCTACCTGCCTGCCCCCGTCAACGAGCGCTACGCCCTCGGCCTGCTGATCGTGAGCATCTACCTGGGCGTGGTCATCGCCAACTTCGTCTGGCTCTGGCCTATCCTCACCGCCCAGCCCATCACGCCTGCCAGCTGGCAGGACCATCTCTGGCTACCGAGCTGGCGCTAGCTGTCCAGCGCGCGGCGCACGAACTCGAGCGCGTCGGAGTCGGGTAGGCCGAGGCGCCGGACGGTCGCCACGTAGTCGACGGCGGCGCGGCCCGCGATGTCGCGCGTCGGATCGCCGGAGGAGGCGATGAAAGAACCCTGACGGCCCCGGGTTTCGAGCACGCCGTCGGCCTCGAGTTCCCGGTAGGCGCGGGCGACGGTGTTGGGAGCGATACCGAGGTCGGCGGCCAGGGCGCGGACGGTGGGGATCTTGGTGCCCGCGGTGAGCGTGCCGGCGCGGACCTGCTCGATCACGGCCATGCGCAGCTGCTCGTAGGGCGGCTGGGTGGAATCGGTGGACAGCTCGACGTGGAACACTCACACCTCGTCTCGGGCCAGCGGACAGGACATGCAGCGCGGACCACCCCGGCCCGAGCCGAGCTCCGAACCCTGGATGGTGAGAACCTCCACCCCGGCGTCGGTGAGCCGTGAATTGGTCATCTCGTTGCGTTCGTAGGCCACGACGACGCCGGGCGCCAGCGCCAGGGTGTTGTTGCCGTCGTCCCACTGCTCGCGTTCGGCGGTCGGCCCGTCGCGGCCGGTGTCGATCACCCGCAGGCGCGGGATGCCCATGGCGGCCGCGGCGGCGGGCAGGAACGGTTCAGGGCCGCTGATGCTGATGCGGTCCAGGTCGCCGCGCCCGGAGAAGCCGTCTTCGCGGCGAATGGTGAACGCCCGCAGGGTGTCCCGCACGCCCGGATACATCACCACCGCGTCGGTGTCGACCATGGTGCACACGGTGTCCAGGTGCATGGTGGCCCGGTTCTGCGCGATCGGCACCACCAGGACGGTGTGGGCCAGGTCGTCGTCGAAGAGGCTGCGCGCCAAGGCTTCCGCGCCCGCCGGAGTCGTCCGCTCGCCGACGCCGACCGCGACGACGCCGGGCGCGAGCAGCAGCACGTCACCGCCCTCGATCGGCGCCGTGTGCGATTCGTAGGCCCGGCGCACGCCGAGGAAGCGCGGGTGGAACGCGTAGACGAGGTCGGTGATCGAGGTCTCGCGGATGCGGGCGGGCAGGGCGAGTGAGGTGATCGCCACCTTCGGGCCGACCCAGAACGACGAGTCGCGGGTGAACAGCAGGTTCGGCAGCGGGTCGATGACGAAGTCGCCGCCGTGGTGCATGCGGCGCACCAGGGAGGTGGTGTCGGGCCCGAAGGGCAGCTCGTCGAAGGTCATCCCGGCCATCAGGATGTCGGCCAGCGCGGGCGCCTCGACCTTGCGCAGTTCGGCGGCGAGCTGGTCGGCGAGGCCGTGCCCGAGCCTGCGGGCGTCGACGGCGGCCGAGATACCCTGGATCCTGGCCGCGCCGCTCACCTCGAGGGTCTCGGCCAGCAGGTCCGACAGCAACAGCACCTCCACGCCGCGGTCGCGCAGCAGCGCGGCGAAGGCGTCGTGCTCGGCCTGGGCGCGTTCCACCCACGGGATGCCGTCGAAGAGCAGTTGATCGTTGTTGCTCGGGGTGAGCCTGCGCAGCTCGTCGCCGGGCCGGTGCAGCAGCACCGTCCGCAGGGTGCCGACCTCGGAGGTGACGGCCAGACGCGATTCGGGGGCGGTTCCCATGCGAAAACCGTAATCCGCGGAGCGCCCCTCGGCACGGAAGACCCGCAGACCCGCCGGAGCCAGTCGGGCCGTTTTCGTCCACACCGAAAAAACCTCAAGTATTGTTGAGGGCGAAAACGGGAGGAGCGCAGATGACGACGGCCGATTGGCAAACGAAGGAGCTGACCCCCGGGCAGCTCTCCGAGCGTAGTGGAGTTGCAGTGTCCGCGTTGCACTTCTACGAACGTGAAGGTCTCATATCGAGCCGTCGGACCAGCGGTAATCAACGCCGCTACGCACGCGAGACCCTGCGTCGCGTCGCCTTCATCCGCATCAGCCAGCGCGTTGGCATCCCGCTGAGCGAGATCCGCTCCGCCCTGGACCGCCTCCCCGAGGGCCGCACGCCCACCCGCCGCGACTGGGAGACCCTGTCGACGACCTGGCGCGAGGACCTCGACGACCGCATCGTCCAGCTCACCCGGCTGCGCGACAACCTCACCGGCTGCATCGGCTGCGGCTGCCTGTCCCTCGGTTCCTGCAAGCTCGTCAACGAGCACGACCGCCTCGGCGCGGAGGGCCCCGGCGCCCGCGTCCTCGACGTGCAGCTCAACTGCCCCACCCGGCAGGTCTGCGAGTAGTTCAGCGGTCGAGGACGGCGAGCATGCCCGCGACCGCGCGGGGCCAGGTGAACTGTTCGGCCCGGGTGCGGGCGGCGCGGCGGCGGCCCGAGGTGGGCATGGCGAGAACATCGGTGACGGCGCGGGCGAAGGCGCGGGGGCGGTCGGCGGCGATGGCACCGCATTCGGCGGTGACGATGTCGGCCAGCGCCGAGGACCGGCTGGCGACCACGGGGGTCCCGGCGGCCAGGGCTTCCAGCGCGGCGAGGCCGAACGTCTCGTGTGGGCCGGGCGCGAGTGAGACATCCGCGGTGGCAAGGAGTTTCGCGACCATGGCGCGGTCGCTGATGAACCCGGTGAAATGCACCGCGGGCGCGCCGCCGGGCAGAGCGGGCAGTGTGCGTGCCCTGCGCTCCAGCGATTCGCGGCGGGGCCCGTCACCGGCGACCACCAGGCGCGCGGGCACCCCGGCCCGATGCAGCGCCCCGACCGCCTCGATGCTTCGGTCGACCCGCTTCTCCACCGACAGCCGCCCGCAGTGCACCAGCATCGGATGCCCCGCGACCCCGAGGTCGGCACGCAGGCGCCGATCGCGGCGGCGTGGACTGAACAGGTCGAGGTCGACGCCCAGCGGCACCAGCTCCACATTGGGCGCGCCGATCCGCTGGAATTCCTCGCGCGCGAAATCGGTGGTGCACACGACCATGTCGTAGTCGTCGGCGGTGCGCCGGTTGGCGACGTCGGCGCAGCGGCGCGCGGCCGGGCCGGGCAGGAACTGGCCGAGCAGCCGGTCGAGCCGTTCGTGCGAGATCATCACGCTGGTCACCCCGCGCCGCCCGGCCCAGCGCCCGAAGCCGCGCAGGGTGAGCCGGTCGGAGACCTCGAGCACGTCGGGCCGCAGCCCGCCGAGCACATCGGCGACGCGACGCGGGTCGGCGGCCCGGTAGCCGCCGGTGCACGGGATCGCCAGCGCGGGCAGGGTGATCCGCAGGGCGCCGGTGGGCAGCACTTCCTCGCTGCGGCGCGGGCCGGGGACGATCAGCACCACCTCGTGCCCGGCGGCGACATACCCCTCGCCGAGGTGATGCAGCGCCGTGCGCAGGCCACCCGAGCGCGGACCGTAGAAGTTGGCGAGCTGCACGATGCGCACTCCCCCGATGCTTCAACGACGCGGGTGCACCCCGGAACCGGCCCGGACAACACGGGGTGAACAGCGGCGAAAGATGCGGCTAACCGGCACCGGGGTCCTCGGTCCACACCCGCAGCAGGCCGTGCCCGGAGGCCGCCGTGGCCAGCGACACGAGTTCGGCCATGGCGAGAATCCAGTCGCCGCCCGCGAAGCGCACCCGCAGGGTGAGCCGCTCGATCGCGCCGGGATCGCGCGCGACCACCGCGCAGGCGGCGCGCAACGCGGCCAGGTCGCCCGCGTCGATGATCGGCCGCTCCACCGCCCACGGCGCCAGCGGAGGCGGCGGCTCGACGACCCATTCGTAGATGATGGCGCTGGACAGGGTGATGACGCCGACCCCGACGTCCACCCGCTGGGAGACCGCGCGCAGCATCGCCAGCTCGGGATCCGAGACCGTCGTCTCCCAGCCGTGTTCGGGCAGCGCGTGCATCAACCCGCTCACCCGGCGCACCCGCGGCGCCGCCCTGGCGACCATCTGGAAGCCGCGCAGCACGTCGTCGTCGCCGAGCATGTCGACCACGCCCTGCCAGCAGCCACCCGGCTCGAGCGCCGTGGCCATCGCGAAGTACTCGACCCGGCCGTCGAAGCCGACCATCCGCCCGAAGGCGTCCGGGGGCGTACGCACCACTTTGACCTCGGCCGGATCGCGGGCGAAGATCAGCTCCTCCAGCCCGGGCCCGTGATAGGCGAGCTCGGAGTCGGCGGCCCAGTCCCACGCGCCGACGCGACGACGCGGCGGCACCGTGGCCTCGGCGTCGCCGATCCACACCTGGACACCGTGCACTCCGTCGAACGCGCAGCGGACCGGCTCGGCCACGACGAGCTGCCCATCGACCACCTCGCGCACGGACACCCGCTCCGCCCGGCACCGGAGCACGGCGTCGAACGCGAGTTCCGCCCGCTGCTTCCCGAGCTTGCGATGCAACCAGATCGGCCCCACCCACTGCCGTGCCTGCGCGCCCTCCGCGACGACGGTCGGCGCGAGGTCGTCGACGAGGGTCTCCAGCAGCAGCCAGTCGCCCGTCGCCGCCGGCGCGGTCAACTCGGGGCCACGCCGCGACCCGCGCGTGGGAGATCGAGGTCGAGCGGGATGCGTCCCTGCCGCAGCTGCGCTTCGACTTCCTCGGCGGGCATCGGGCGCGCGATGAGGAAACCCTGCGCGCGGTAGCAGCCGAGCCCGACCAGCGTCCTGGCCGCCATCGGCGTCTCGACGCCCTCGCCGACGACGCCGAGCCCGAAGGACCCGGCGAGGCCGATGATCGATTTCACGATGGCCAGGTCGTCGTTGCTGTCGCCGAGACGCTGCACGAAACCGCGATCGATCTTCACCGCGTCGACGGGCAGGGCCTTGAGGTGCGACAGCGAGCTGTAGCCGGTGCCGAAGTCGTCGATGGCGATCTGCACGCCCATCCGCTTGAGCCCGCGCAGGGTGAGCCGGGTGCGCACGAGGTCCTGCACGACGACGTGCTCGGTGATCTCGAGGCACACCGAGCTGCCGTCGATGCCGAACAGGCGCAGGATGTCGTCGATCCGCTCCACGAAGTCGGCGCTGACCAGCTGCACCGGCGACACGTTGATCCGCATCACCACATTGGCGGCCAGCCCGCGCCTGCGCCAGTCGGCGAACTGGGAGCAGGCCGAGCGGATGACCCAGCGGCCGAGCTCACCGGCCAGATTGGTGGCCTCGGCCACCGAGACGAACGCGCCGGGCGGCAACAGCCCGCGCGTGGGGTGCTGCCAGCGCACCAGCGCCTCCAGCGCCACGATCCGGCCGGTGCGCAGGTCGACCTCGGGCTGGTAGTGCAGGATCAGCGAGCCGTCCGACACCGCGCTGCGCAGGTTGAGCTCCACGTCGTCCTGGAGTTCGAACTGCGCGCGCATGGCGTCGGTGAACACCGCGACGCCGTTGCCGCCGCCGGACTTCGCCGACAGCAGCGCGTGGTCGGCGCGGCGCAGCACGTCCGACACCGAGGTCTCGCCCGGAATGCCGAGCGCGACGCCGACACTCACACCCCGGCTCACCGACTCCTGGCCGACCGAGACGCGGCGGCCGATGACCTGCTGGATCCGGGTGGCCTCCAGCTCGGCCGCGACCGCGTCCATGGTCGCCGCGGGCACGATGACGAATTCGTCGCCGCCGAGGCGGGCGATCATGTCGCCGGGTTCGAGGTTCTGTTCGAGCCTGCGCGCCAGCGTGCGGATGAAGTTGTCCCCCGCGCTGTGGCCGAGGAAGTCGTTGAGCGCCTTGAGGCGGTCGAGATCGAGGAAGAAGGTGGCGACCGGGCCCGCCTCGCCGGGACGCAGCCGCTCCTCCATGTACTCGAGCAGCGCGCGGCGGTTGGCCAGGCCGGTGAGATCGTCGTGTAAGGCGATGTAGCGCAACCGTTCCTCGGCCACCACGCGCGCCTGTAACTGGGCGAACAGCGCCGCGATAGCCTTGAGGACGTTGAGTTCGCGCTTGGTCCACTCGCGGTCGCCCATCTTCACGAACCCGAGGACACCGGTCGACTCGCCGCGCGAGACCAGCGGCACGCAGGCCATGGCCACCTCGGGGATACCCGAGGACTTGCGGATCGTCTCCTGGTAGTCGGCGCTGTCGCGGCTCGGCCGCACGATCAGCGGCTCGGTGGCGTATTCGAGGGCGGCGAAGACGGAGTCGGCGTGCTCGAACTCGACCGTGTGCAGCGGGTCGGGATCGGGGGCGTCGTCGCGATGCGGCCATTCGGCGACCAGCACCGTGGCCCGCTTGACGCGGTCGGTGTGGCGCAGGTAGCTGAAGTCGACGTCGAAGTGATCGACCAGCTCGGCGAGCACCCGCTCGCTCGCCGCCACCATGGTCGTGGCGTCGACACCCATCAACTCGGAGGCGACCTGGGTCACCAGTGAGTCGAGCGTTCGCCGAGGCACATTGTCTCCGATCCGCGCTATCCGTCGTTCCTACTGCCGGGCACCGGCAACCGTCGACTGCGAACACTCGCAGCCGCGGCGTAGCTCAGACGAAGAACCAATGCCACGTTCTCATCATCGGGTATCCCCAGCAGGTTGTGGAAATGCCTCTGAATCCCGGCAAGTGTATCTGTGAACTCGGGAGAAACGCTGCGCAAATCCTCCCACCCGCGCGCATAGAGGAACACCGGAGACACCGGCTGCACCGCGAGCCCCAGCAGTTGCGCCCGCAACCACACCCGTTCCACCGCGGCGCCCGCGCGCGCGTAGTCGGCCAGATCCGGGGCCTCACCGGCCCGCGCCCGGACGCAGATCGCGACAAGCGCCGAGCTGGACCGCACCCGGTCGACGGTGAATTCGCCCAGCGCCGAGCCCGCCGACCACTCACGCAACCGGTCCATCACATCGGTGCGGCGGCCGACCTGGAGCTTGGCCAGTTCGTCCGGGGCCGGGTCGAGGGTGCGCACGTCGATGCCGGTGCGCGGATCCTCACCCGGCCAGCGCAATTCGGCGTAGAGCTCTGCGTGCAGTTGCGGGGTCAGATAGCGGACGCGGTCGCTGGATCCGAGCAGTTCGGCTGCCTCGGCCAACCCGTCGACCCCGGTGACGGCGCGCACGGTGGCGTCCTCGGCTGCCGCGGCGGAGCGCAGCGCGGGCAGCACGGTCCCCGACAGCGGCGCCGCCGAGCCGAGCCTGCGGTTGGTCTGCCGGCTCAGCGCGAGGGGATAGTCGGCGGCCAGGTCGTTGTCGGTGCCCTCGGCGAGCCGCAGGCGGGCGAGCAGCGGCGTCGCGGGATCGTCGACGCGCAGTTCCGGCGTCCCGAGCAGCCCGAAGGCCGCCGCGGCGACCCTGGCGTTGTGCAGTGCGGCGCCGACGGCGACGGCGCTGCCACGCAACCCGACATCCAGCGCGGTCGTCGCGCCGGGCTCGAGCGCGATCTCCACCAGCCGGTCCGTGCCGCGCAACCGCCACGGTTGCGTGTTGCCGCCGGAGGGCGCCCGCTGCGCGCAGGACAGGATGGCCGCCAGCGGCTCGGTGGGCGGGGCCTCGACCGGGTCCTCGGGAGCGTCCACGCACTCCTCGGGGTGGCCCGGCTCGGCGAGCGAATCCAGCGCCGCCTCCAGATCGACCCTGGTGCGGCCGGAGGACAGCTTGGCGCCGAGCCCGATCCGGCGCACCGCGGCGCTCACGATGGCCGCGCCCAGTTGCACGTCGCTGCCGAGTTGCGGCCAGGTGGTGACGGTTTCGCCGACCTCGGCCAGGCTCGCCGCCATCCGCGCCGACAGCTGGCCGGGGTCGAGGATGCGCAGCACGTGCGGCGCCTTGGCCCTGGTGTCGAGGTCGGCGAGGTCGGCGCCGGTGGTGTCGCCGAGCAGGCCGTGGAAGGGCACCCGGCCGGGTTCGAGGTCGTAGCGTTCGACGTCGAACAGGCCGCGGTCGCTGGTGTCCATGAGCAGCGGGATCCGGCGCCGCCGCGCCGCCTCGCGGACCGCGAATTTGATGTCGAGCGAATCGCATTCCTCGACCACGATCGAGAGGCCGTCCACGAACGCGTCGACGGTCTCGCTGAGCACGCCCGCGGTCCAGATCTCGACGGGCAGGTACGGATCGAGCTCGGCGATCCGGCGGGCGGTCACCACGGATTTGTTGACGCCCACGTCGAACAGCCCGCCGGGCACCCGGTTCAGATTCGACAGCTCGATGGTGTCGAAGTCGGCCAGCCGCAGCCGTCCGCAGGAGGCCTCGAGCGCGAGGGTGAAGGCCACCGAATGGCCGACGCTCTGCCCGACGACGCCGACCGTGAGCCCGGCCAGTCGCCGCTGTTCGTCGCGGGTGAGTTTGTTGCGATTGCGGTCGAGCCGGATCGCGTGGAAGGCGGCCGGCCCGAGGAGGGCGACGAGCGTGTGCCGCCACGGGTAGTAGACCCAGCGCTCCTCGTCCGGGTCCAGGTCCGGCGGCGGGCCCGTGAGTTCGGACAGCTCGGTGCGCAGCCCGGCGCGCAGGTCGACGACGCGGACGCCGGCCGCGTCGGTCAGCTGCCGCAGGGTTGCCGCGTCGGCACGATCGGCCGGATCGAGCACGAGTGGGCGGTAGGCGTTGTCCGGTGAATCCTGTTCGATCATCGACGGGCCCGACCAAGGAACCGCGCCACCGCGACCCGTCCGTCGGTCGGGTGAACCCACCGCAACCCCGCGCCGTCGCGCGCTGCTTCGACAGCCATCGTGTTCCTACTCCGTGCTACGCGCCCGCGCGCGGTCCGCGTCCTACCGATGCCGACAGGTGCAGTATCCGCTATGCGATGGGTTTGCACCACAGGAGTGGCTAATTTTCCGGAAACATCTCGGGCGATGTGGAGTATTCGCAGGTCAGAACCGGTAAGGCGAAGGTAGGGGTGAAAATCCAGACCGGACGGTTCGAAATCAGCTAATAATCAGTTATCAACTGTGATGGAGACGAACAGTTCGACCGTGTCGGGACCGTGCCAGACCTCGATCTCCTCGCGATAGGCGCGCGAGATCTCCGCCGAGGCCGTGGCGTCGTCGACCTGCGCCCAGACGTCCTCCACCGGATCGTGGTAGTCACCGTTGGGCGCGAAGCGGGCGTAGACGCCCTTGGGGACGTACACCATGAGGTCACCGACCGGCACCTCGTCCGGCGCCGCGAATTGCCGCGCGACCAGCGCGTTCCAGTTGCCCGCCGGATCCGGTACGTAGACCGTGTGCAGCGGCTCGCCGCCCTCGGGCCGGTCGCGCAGGCGGTCCTTGAGGAACTCGATCAGGTCGCTGTTGCTCACCTTGAAGCTCGGATGCACGCGCGGTACCGCCAGGCCACCGTAGAGTGCGCCCGCGCGCACGACGATCGTGTAACTCATCGCGGATCTACCGCCAGGTACAGATCGATCTTGTAGGCGTGCGGATAGCACTCGAAATCACCGGTGTGCGTGCGCTTGATCTGGTTGTGTTCCTCGGCGTAGGCGATCTGGGTCCACAGATCCGTCATCACCTGCGGAAAGTTACCGACCGAGGAGAATCTGGCGTAGGTGCCGCGCGGCAGCCGCGCCGCCAGATGCCCGCGGGTGACCTGCTCGAACGAATCGCACCGGTAGCCGACGATCTGGGTGTTGTAGGTGCCGAGTTCCCCGGAGAAATCGGTATAGGCACTGGCGAGCGGGCCGCCGAGGTCCTGGTGGAGCACCGCGGACCAGGCGGCTTCGAGATCACGGTCGCGCAGCTCACCGAGCGCGCGCTTGGGACTGCGGACCGGCAGACCGGCCACCCAGGTTTCGTCCCGCTCGACGATTTCGAACTGCATTGATGACTCTCTCGAAGGGTCGGCTCGGTTGCGCCATGCTATCAATCACGATCCCCGACAGTGGTGACACACCGAGTTGTACTGAGTCCCACCTAACCACATCTGAGCTGGACAAACGTCCACCACCACGCGGCGACACCGCTTGGTATTGTCCGATTCACCTCCATGCCCTAGGCTCCCGCGCTCGTGTGGATACGCGCGGTAGCAGAGCCGCGAAAAGAAGTCGTGCGGTGGGCGATCATCGTCGTGATCGCCGTCCTGGCCGGGTATCTCGCGGTGCTGCTCGGCGATCATCGGCACTTCTACACCGACGACACCGAGGCGCAGTACGTGCCGATGTGGCAGCTGCTCGGCAACGAACTGCGGGCGGGCCGCTTCCCGGCGATGGTGCCGTGGGAATGGATGGCGGGCAACTACAGCCTCGAGGAGGCCGGGCTCTACAACCCGGCGCAGCTGCTCGTCTACCTGCTCGCCCCCTCGTTCGACGATCTCGCCCTCTACGCGACCGCGGTGAAGTTCGTGTTCTCCGCGATCGCCGCGCTCGGCGTGTTCCGGATCTGCCTGGCCTACGGCGCCAAGGCGCCGCTGGCGGCGGTGGCAGGCGTGGCGTTCCCGTTCAGCGGCTGGTTCCTGTTCTTCGACGAGGCCAGCTGGTTCACCTCGCAGACCGGCACCGCCTGGCTCGTACACGCCTGGGCCTCGGCCGTGCTCTACGCGCGCGGGCCCCGGCTGCGCGGTCAGCGGCCGGAGGCGGTAGCGGAGTGTGACCACGCAGGCCGCCCGGGCAGCCGCATCGGATACAGCGGCCCGATCCCGCTGTTCGTGTTCCTGTACCTGGCGCTGACCATCCAATACGCCTTCCCCGCCGTCGAATCCGGGCTCATGATCGCCGCCGTCGCCGCGGGTGAGTACCTGTACCAGCGCCGGTGGGCGCCGGTGCTGCGGGTGCTCACCGCGTCCGGTCTCGCCGCGCTGGCCTCGCTGGTCGCCAACCTGCCGATCCTGCTGTCCTCCCAGGCCACCTGGCGCGGCGACGTGTCGACCATCCACAACGACCCCTTCCTGACCGTGCCCTGGTCGGAATCGCTCAATGCCAGCCTGCCGAGCACGGTGCCCGCGTTCACCGCCTGGTGGGGCCATGTGCAGCCGTTGCCGATGGTCTACATCGCCTGGTTCGTGATCCCGGCGCTGGCCTTCATCGACTGGAAGGCCGCCGCCCGCGCGGCCGCCGAATGGAGCGGCATCGCGCTGTTCGCCGTCGCCACGCTGATGTGGACGGCGGGCCCCGGCGCGATCGGCCCGCTGCGCTGGCCCGCGCGAGTGCTGCCGATGCTGGCGATCGCGCTGCTGGTGCTGGTGTGTGTGCTGCTCAGCCGCTACGGCGTGTTCGATTCCTCGCGGCGGCGCTACGCGGCGGCGGGCGTGCTGATCGGCCTGCTGTTCCTGCGATCCTTCTCCGCCGCACCGAAACTCCTCGACCGGCATGTGCTCGGCGTCGCGGTCGTGGTCGCGCTCGGTGCGGCCGCGCTGTGGCTGGCGCGCACGCGCGGCGTCGCCGCGGCCGCCGCGCTGACCATCGTCGCCACCGGACCCATCGCCTTCGCGCAGGTGGCGGCGGCGCCGACGACCCCGCTGTCCTACGGCTTCCCCGAGCGTCGTTCGGAGATGACCGCCGCCTTCCCCGATTTCGGCGGCCGCACACTGCAATTGGCGGACCGGATCGCGGTGCGCGACGACGAGCGCACGCTGGCGGGCACCTACGGGTCGATCGCGCTCGGCAGCTATGCCAAGAACCTCGGCCTGCAGTACGTCAACGGCTACACACCCGTCGGCCACGCGGCCTTCGCCGGCCTGCTCTGCATGGCGTGGGACGGCGGCACCTGCCCCGACGCCTACCGCAGGGTCTTCGCGGTCGAACCGTCGACCGATACACCGATCGTCGACCTGATGCGCCTGGATCGTGTTGTCCTGCAACGCGCCCAGTACCCCGACGCCGGTCAGAAGCCCGCGCCCGCGGGCTGGAAGTTCGTCAACTATCCGTGCCACGAACACCAGATCTGGGTGCTCGAGCGAGTGAACCCGCTGCCCTCCCCCGGTGACCTGATCGCCCACGAGTCGGGCGTGCACGCCACCGTGATGGCCGAGGGCGGGCTGACCAACCGCGCCACGGTCTCCTCGGGCACCGGCGGCCGAATCGTGCTGTCCCGCTTGGCCTGGCCGGGCTACCACGCGACGCTCGGCGGCCAGGAGATCCCGGTGCGCGCCGTCGCCGGGACCTTCGTCGCGGTCGACATCCCGCCGGGCAAGCGCAATGCCGAGCTGGTCGTCACGTGGCGCCCGCCCGGCCTGTCGATCAGCCTGCCGAGCGCGGTGCTCGCGCTCGTCGGAATCGCCCTGCTGCAGTGGTGGTTCCGGCGCAGCGGACGCGACGAACGGCGCGGCGCCGAGCCGGTGGCTCAGCCCGCGCCGGTCGCCGTCGAATCCTGAACGCGCGCGGCCTGATTCAGGCGCCGATGCGCGCGGCCAGGTGCGGCCACGCCTCGTGCAGGTCGGTCTCGAACTGCCCCCAGGTGTGCGAACCGGTGGGCCGGTGGACGTGCGTGGCGGGAATGCCGAGCTGGGCGAGGCGGCCGGCGAAGGCGGCGGTGCAGGCGCCCGCGATGGCCTCCACCGGCGGCATCGGCAGGCCGTGATCGTTGGGGCCGGGAATGCCGGTGGCCGCGGCGAGGAAGATCGTCTTGCCCGCGAGCCTGCCCGCGTTGGCGAACACGTCGTGGGCGCGCCAGCCCGGTCCGCCGGGCAGGCCCCACATGTTGCCCGGGTTGCCACCGCCGCGAACGGCGACGGCGCTGGCCAGCCCGATCCCGGCCGGATCCGCCGACCAGGGGCAGCCGCTCAGCGCCGCGACCGCGTCGAAGCGCGGGCCGCCCTGGATGGTCAGGTCCAGCGCGGAGGCCGCGCTCATCGACACCCCGACGATGGCGTTGCGACCGCTGGCACCGAGCGCGCCGTCGATCACCTCGGGCAGTTCCTGGGTCAGGTAGGTCTCCCAGCGCGGGCGGCCGAGGCTCGGATCCTCGGAGATCCAGTCGGTGTAGAGGGTGAACGCGCCGCCCACCGGCATCACCACGTTGACGAACTTGTCGGCGAAGAAGCCACGCACGTCGGTGTCGTCCCACCAGGAGATCCCGTCGGCGCCGCCCCCGGCGCCGGTGAGCAGATACACCGTCGGCGCGCCGGCGCCCGCCGCCTTGATCACCCGGTTCTGGATCACCCGGCCCATCGCCGGGGAGTACACATCGAGCTGGACCGCGCGGCCGCCCAACGGCACCTCTCCCGCGACCCGCGCGCCGGGATCGGCATTCGCGTTGGCGCCGCCGAGCACGGCGACGAGAGCACACACCACAGCAAGCCACAGTCTCGATGCAGTCACCACCCCGGTATACCCCGCGACGTGGGTGCGGACACCCCGCCACGCCCCGGCTCTACGGCTTCGACACCGAGGGTGACCAGGGTCACCGACGGATTCGAGACACGGACAATGACGTACACCACCTGCGGATATCGGTCATGCGTCACAGATACCCGGATCGAAAATGAGGTGATTCCTGTCGGTGGGGACCGGAATACTGGCCCGCGCCCGATGAGTTGGAACGACGAACCCCGTCTCTGCTCATGAGGTGCCGAGGACCCACCGTCTGTGACTCGGCATCGGGCCGCCACGCGCCCCGCCCCAATCGTTGCCCATGGAGGTACCCCCGATGCCAGCCGATCTCTCCACACCGAAGAAGGGTGGGACACCGCTCGTCATCCGGGTACTCGTCCTCGCGACCTTCGTGGTGATCCTCAACGAGACCATCATGATCAACGCCATCCCCCGGTTGATGGCCGATCTGCACGTCACCGAGGTGGCCGCGCAGTGGGTCTCCACCGCGTTCATGCTCACGATGGCCGCCATCATCCCCACCACCGGCTGGTTCCTGCAGCGGGTCAGCACCAGGCAGGCCTACGCGACCGCGATGGGCGTGTTCATCGCGGGCACCGTCATCTCGGCGCTGGCCCCGACCTTCGCCGTGCTGCTGATCGGCCGGATCATCCAGGCCGGTGGCACCGCGGTGATGATGCCGCTGCTGATGACCACGCTGATGACCGTGGTCGCCGAGCAGGACCGCGGCAAGGTGATGGGCAACGTCACCCTGGCCATCTCGGTCGCCCCGGCGATGGGCCCGGTCATCTCCGGCCTGATCCTGCAGGTCGCCTCGTGGCGCTGGCTGTTCGTGATCATGCTGCCGATCGCCGGGGTGGTCACCTGGCTGGGCCTGCGGCAGCTGGAGAACGTCGGTGAGCCGGAGGCCGGTTCGATCGACGTGCTCAGCGTCGCGCTGGCCGCGCTCGGCTTCGGCGGACTCGTCTACGGCCTGAGCCAGTTCCACGGCGGCAGCTACACCACCGCGAGCCTGATCGTCGCGGGCGGTGTGGTGCTGGTGGCCGCGTTCGCCCTGCGCCAGCTCCAGTTGCAGCGCAACGGCACTCCGCTGCTCGACCTGCGGGTGTTCCTGTCGGGCACCTACGCCAAGGCGCTGGTGCTGATGGCCGTCGCGTTCCTGGCGATGATGGGGTCGATGATCCTGCTGCCGCTGTACCTGCAGAACCTGCGGCAGCTGAGCCCGCTGGAGACCGGCCTGCTCGTGATGCCCGGTGGTCTGGCGATGGGTCTGCTCGGCCCGACCGTCGGCAAACTGTTCGACAAGTTCGGCGGCCGCGTGCTGGTGATCCCCGGTTCCATCGGCATCGCGGTCTCGCTGGCCGGATTCACCCAGATCTCGCTGTCCATGCCGTACTGGCAGCTGCTCGGCCTGCACATCCTGCTGATGGTCTCCCTGGCCGCGGCGTTCACCCCGGTGTTCACCCTCGGCCTCGGCGCCCTGCCGATGCACCTGTACTCGCACGGCAGCTCGATGCTGGGCACCCTGCAGCAGGTCGCGGCGGCCTTCGGCACCGCGCTGGTGGTGACGGTCATGTCCGCCCGCAGCACCTCGCTCATCGACGAGGGCACCGACCCGACGACCGCCGCCCTCGACGGTATGCGCCTGGCCTTCCTGGTCTCGGCCGCCCTGGCCCTGATCGTCATCGCCATGGCCATCCTGCTCCCCAACCGCTCCGCCAACCCCCACGGAGCGCACGGCGCCCAGGACGCCGAAGAGCCGTCGGCCCCTGAGCTCGTCAAGAGCTGACGCCTGGATCGGAAGTCCCCTGGTCACTCGCGGTGACCAGGGGACTTTTGCACCCCTTGCTCCGCATGCGTAGTCCGGGGCGGCGGTTCCTCCCCGGACGTAAGCCATGAGTAATGACAGAAATGTAGGAGACCTGAAGCGACTGCGACAGAATTGGTGACGTCGAGACGCGTCAGAGAGTGAGATCGCGGGATGTTCAGCTAGCCAAATTGAAGCTATATCTTCCAGCGCCGGTTCTACCGGGTCGCGAGATGGCGTTCTTATCGAGGTTATCGTGGATCAGTCGGGTAGCATCGTCACAGGGTATTCGGAAAACGCTCCGGGCGTAAATAAGAACGACGAAAATGGCAACCCGATCAAGTAAAGTTAGGCGACAACCGGATTCCGATGATAGGCCGAGCGCGAGGCGTATGAGGCAACAACTCACTCCGGAGCAGAAGGCCCGATATGTGAAGATGGGCAACGATTCCACGGCCCTACTAGAACGGTTCGCGAACCGTCTGCGGCCCGAAGTTTTGGCGCAGTGCCAAACTTACAGCGAAGTTGGTGAGTGGACATTACTGATTGACAATCTATGCGCCAGCCTGGTGAAGGACAAAATTTCTATCAGTCCGACCGAGCGTGATGCGCTGGCTGATCTGATGGCATTGTTCGGGAACCCAAACGAAAATTCGTATATGGTGTATATCGATAGTTATGAGCGCGTGTTGGAAGAGCTGAACGTTAGCCCTAAGTAGATGTAAATGGAACCGCCTGATCCCGGCGACCGGATGCGGGACGTCCGACGGGGAAGGTGCGTCGGGAACCAGCACGGCGAGTGGGCAGGCGACGGCTTCCGAGGTGCCCGCAGGGTTCGATCCGTGCAAGGACAATCCGAAGTCGGTGCTGGATTCGGAGGGGTTGCACAAGGCCAGCTCGAACAACAACGCGGACTATGACGGCGCGGGCGGGACCAAATGGCGCGGGTGCAGTTGGGTGATGTCGAACGGCTACACGGCAGGCATCACCACGACCAACCTGACGGTCGACAAGGTGGCGACGCGCCCGCCGCGACGAGTCCGCACTCCTGAACGGGTCAAGGTCCGCCCCGCCACCACCCCCGATCTCACGGCCGGCTTCACCGGCTGGATCGACCGCACCCACCGCCGCCTGCGCGAAGCCGAACCGGCCGAGTGGTGAGGGTCAGGACTCGTCGAGGGTGAGGGCCCCTGACGGGCAGGTTTCCACCGCTTCGCGGACCGCGGCGTGGTCCGTAGCCGGGGTGGGGTCGAGCAGGAGCACTCTGCCGTCGGTGTCGTCCTGGTCGAAGACCGTGCCCGCGAGCAGGGCGCACATGCCCGCGGCGATGCAGCGGTCCCGGTCGGCCGTGACGCGGATCGTGGTCACGGCTGAACCTCCCAGGTGACGGGCAGTTCGTGGACGCCGTAGATGTTCATGTCGGAGCGCAGCGGCACCTCGTCGGCGAGCACGGCCAGCTCGAGGGTCGGGAAGCGGCGCAGCAGGCCGGCGAAACCGGCGCGCATCTCGATGCGGGCCAGCTGCTGGCCGAGGCACTGGTGCACGCCGTGGCCGAACGAGACGTGGCCGCGGGCGGTGCGGCGCACGTCGAGGGCGTCGGGGTCGTCGAAGCGCAGCGGGTCGCGATTTGCGGCCAGCAGGGAGACGACGACAGTCGAGCCCGCGGTGATCGTCTCGCCGCACAGTCCGATGTCCTCGGTGGCGTAGCGGTAGAAGATGTCGGCGACCGAGAGGTAGCGCATGAGCTCCTCGACGGCGCCCGGCATCAGCTCGGCGTCGGCGCGCAGGGCGGCCAGCTGGTCGGGGTGCTCGAGCAGCGCGAAAGTGCCGAGCGCCAACATGTTCGCGGTGGTCTCGTGGCCGGCCAGCAAGAGCAGGAAGGCGATGCCGACCAGTTCCTCGATGCCCAGGTCCTCGTCACGGGCCAGATCGGACAGGATGTCCTCGGTCGGTTCGGCGCGTTTGTGGGTGACCAGGCCGGCCAGGTAGGTGGTCATCGCGCCGTAGGCGGCCATCTTCTCGTCCAGTTCCTGGTCCCGGACCAGGAACTTGGCGGTGTTGTCCTGGAAGGTGGCGCGGTCTTCGTAAGGGACACCGAGCAATTCGCAGATCACCAGCGAGGGCACCGGCAGCGCGAACGCGGTGACCAGGTCGACCGGCGGCGCCATCGCGGCCATCTCGTCGAGCTGGCGTTCGACGACCTCGGCGATGTGCTCCTCGAGCTGGCGCATCCGCCGGACGGTGAAGGTGCCGGTGAGCTTGCGCCGCAGCCGGGTGTGGTCCGGCGGGTCCATGGCGATGAACAGGCCGGGGATCTGCGGCGACGGCTCGGTCTGCGCGGGCATGCCCGGCGTCTCGTAGGGCACGTGGACGATGCCGAGGTCCTGGCGCGAACTGAATCGGGTGTCGGCCATCAGCGTGCGCACCGCCTCGTAGCCGGTGACGAGCCAGCCCTCGTGCCCGTCGGGGAAACGCAGCGGACTGACGGGGCGAGCCTCGCGCAATGCGGTGATCGCGCGGGGCGGGTCGAACGGTCCGGCGTCGCGATCCTGCGGAAGGCCTTGCGGGACAGGGTGTGTGGCGTTCATGAGTGGTCCTTTGCCGAGAGGAGTCGCGGTGTGTTGTCGAGAACTGTGGCCCGCGTGGCTGACACCGACCTGATACGGCGCTGACATCGGGTCCGGCGAAAGCACGGGCCGCGCGCGGATCGGGCGCGGCCCGTGGCGGTCACGCTCACGCGGCGACGGTGTGCCGGATGGTGATGTCGCCCGAGGAGGTTCGCGCGATGACGCGCACCAGGTCGTCAGAGGGCGCGGCGACGACAGCGTCCATCAGGTTGCGCACGGTGCCGAGCGTGGTGGTGGTCTCCAGGCGCACCGAGCTGCCGGGGCGGATGCCCACTTCGAGCTCACCCGCGGCCGCTTCCAGCCGCAGTTCGCCGCGCGCCGCCTCGCCGATGCGGATGTCGCCCTTGGCGGTCTTGGCGGTCACCGAGCCCAGCGGGCGCTCGATGACGATGTCACCGAGGGAGACCGACAGGTCGCACGCGCCGAGCTCGCCCATGCCGAGCACCTGGCCGACGCCGACCGTGCCGGTCAGCCGGGAGCCGGTGGGGACGGCGATGCTGACCTCGATCGACGGATTGCCGCCGAACGGGGTGCTGGTGCGCCAGGACTTCGGGGTCACGACCGTGAGGACGCCGTCGGCGAAGTCGACCACGGTCTGCTCGGCGGCGCGCACGTCGGCCTTCTTGCCGGGATCGGCGGGCGCGACCTGGACGACGGCGTCGGCCCGATCGGAGGCGATCACCGTGACGCCCGCGGACAGGACATCGATGGCGACGGCGATCGGGGCGGCGGTCGGGAAGGTGTACATCGTGGGCTCCTCGGTGGGTGCTGTTCGGTTGATGGCACTACTGTCGCGGGCCCCGCTGATACCGGCCTGACACGAACCTGACGCCCGCGCTGACACCGGCGCGGCCGAACTCGGACAGCTGTCCACCACGGCGGGCGTGCCGTTGACGTGCAGGGCACAATGGGCCGGGTGCAGATCGGAATGCTTGGACCGCTGGAGATCCGAACGCAGGACGGTGGGTCGATAGCGATACCGGGCGCTCGCCTGCGCACGCTGCTGATCGCCCTGGCGCTCGAGCCGGGCCGCGCGATCGCGAAGTCGCGACTGGTCGACCTGATCTGGGGCGAACAGCCACCCGCCGACGCGGCGAATGCCCTGCAGGCCCTGGTCTCCCGGCTGCGCAGGCTGCTGCCCGACGGCGCGATCGAGGTGCGGGCAGGCGGCTACCAGCTGGCCGTCGCGCCCGACGCGGTCGACGCGGTGCGCTTCGAACAGCTCCTGGACCGGGCTCGCGGCGGCGACGACGCGCGCCAGGCCGAGCTGCTGCGCGAGGCCATCGGGCTGTGGCGCGGCGCGCCGCTGCCGGACGTGGGCGAGAACGAGACCTTCGGCGCGGTCATCGCGCGCTTCGACGCGCTGCGCCTGGCCGCCACCGAGGACTGCTACGAGGCCGAGATCCGCCTCGGCCGCGGCGCCGGGCTGGTCGCCGAGCTCACCGATCTCGTGGCCGAGCACCCGGTGCGGGAACGACTGGTCGGCGCGCTGATGCGGGCGCTGGGCGCCGCGGGGCGCGGTGCCGAGGCGCTGGTGGTGTACCAGAACGCGCGGGAGGCGCTGGCCGACGAACTGGGCGTCGACCCGTCACCGGAGCTGTCCGAGCTGCACGTGGCGCTGCTGCGCGGGGAGATCGGCGCGCGCCCGACCGAGCGCACGACGAACCTGCGCGCGGAACTGACCAGCTATGTCGGCAAGCGCGCCGACATCGCCGCCGTCCGCGAACTCATCGCCGCGCACCGGCTCACCACCGTCACCGGGCCCGGCGGCTCCGGCAAGACCCGCCTCGCGGTGGAGACCGCCCGGACCATGCTCGCCGACCTGCCCGACGGCGCCTGGCTGGTGGAACTGGCGGCCACCGACGGCGGCGGCGACCTGGCCCAGACCGCCTTCGCCGCCCTCGGCCTGCGCGACGCGCTGCTCGGCGACGCCCCGAACACCGATCCGATGGACCGGCTCGTCGCCGCGATCCGCGATCGCGAGACGCTGCTGATCCTGGACAACTGCGAGCACGTCATCGACACCGTGGCCGCGTTCGCCCACCGCCTGCTCGGCGAGTGCAGGCGCCTGCGGATCCTCGCCACCAGCCGGGAGCCGCTCGGCATCACCGGGGAGGCGCTGTGGCAGGTCGAACCGCTGACGGTGCCCGCCGCGGACGCCGACCCGGCCGCGATCGAGTCCTCGCCCGCCGTCGCCCTGCTGCGCGACCGGGCGGGCGCGGTCCGCAAGGATCTCGCGACCGACGCCGCCACGCTGGCCACCATGGCCCGGATCTGCCGGGCGCTGGACGGGATCCCGCTGGCGATCGAACTGGCCGCGGCCCGCCTGCGCACGCTGTCGCCGGATCAGCTCGCGCACCGCCTCGACGACCGGTTCCGCCTGCTCACCGGCGGCAGCCGCACCGCGATCCCGCAGCATCGCACGCTGCGCGCGGTGGTCGACTGGAGCTGGGAACTGCTCACCGACGCCGAGAAAGCGGTGCTGCGCAGACTCTCGGTGTGCGCGGGCGGCGCGAATCTCGAAGCAGCCGAACGGGTCTGCGCCGACAGCACCGTGGTCGAGGAGTGGGAGGTGCTCGACCTGCTCACCGCGCTGGCCGAGAAGTCGCTGCTGGTGGTGACCGAGGACGAGAACCCGCGCTATCGCATGCTCGAGACCATCAAGCAGTACGCGGCCGCCCGGCTCGACGAGGCCGGCGAGACCGATGCCACCCGCCGCGCGCACCTGACGTACTTCACCGAACTGGCCGCCACCGCCGAGCCGCACCTGCGCCGGGCCGAGCAGCTGACCTGGCTGGGCGTGCTCGGTGCCGAACACGACAACATCGCCACGGCCATGCGCGGGGCGCTCGCGGGCGCCGACGCCGCCGCGGCGATGCGGCTGGCGGCCGCCGCGGGCTGGTACTGGTGGCTGGCCGGCTACAAGGCCGAGGGCACCGAATTCGTGCTCGCCGCCGCGGCGGTGCCCGGCGAGGTGGACGACGCGACCCGGGCGACGGTGTACGGCCTGATCGTGCACTTCCTCACCGCGGGCCGCAATGACGAACACCGGGTCGAGGACTGGATCCACCGGGCGTATCACCACGGCCGCGACGCCGGGGGCGGCCATCCGACGCTGCGGTTCAGCGTCGCGCTGGAACGGATGCTGCGCGGCCCGGACGAGTACCTGCCCGCGTTCGAATCGCTGCTCACCGACGAGGATCCGTGGGTGCGTGCCCTGGCCCGGCTGCAACTGGGGAAGCTGCGCACCGTGCTCGGCCATGACGGGTCGGCGGCCGACGAGCATCTCGAGCAGGCGCTCACCGAGTTCCGCGCCATCGGCGAACGCTGGGGCATGTCCTTCGCGCTCACCGAACTGGCGAACCGTACGGCCATGCGCGGCGAATTCGCGACGGCGGTGGAACTTTTCGAGGAGGCCATCGCGGTGGTCACCGAGGTCGGCGCGGTGGAGGACCTGGTCCGGATGCGCGCGCGGCAGGCCCAGCTGTACTGGCTGCTCGACGACCCGGCGGCCGCCGCCGCGGCGCTGGCGGAAGCGCAGCGGTGCGCCGATCAGTCGGGCTGGCCCACCTCGCTGGCCGAGGTGGCCCTGGTCGGTGCGGAACTGGCCAGGTGGAACGGTGACACCGACGTGGCGCGCGAGCGGATCGACCTCGCCCGCACACTCCTCGGCGCCGATGCCGAGCAGCCGACCGTCACCGCCATGGTGCACGACCTGCTCGGCTACCTCGCCGACGATCTCGACGAGGCGCGCGAACACCACGGCGTCGCCTTCCGCGCGGCCTCGGCGGCGGGTCACGCGCCGCTGCTTGCCCAGATCCTCGTCGGCATCGCCGATCTGGCCCTGCGCGCCGGGGAGTACGAGCGGGCCGCCGGCCTGCTCGCGGCGGGCAACGCGACGCGCGGGCTGCCGGACCTCTCGCTCCCGGACGCGACCCGCATCGAAGCGCGGACACGAGAACGCCTCGGCGAAGCGGACTTCACCGAGGCGCTGCGGGCGGGGACGCGGACGAACGGACCTGAGCTGGCCGCACTCACGCTCGCCGGGTGAACGTGGCGCGCGACCACAGGTAACCGAGGACGGCGAACCCGGCGCACCAGGCCAGCGCCGCCGCCGTGTGCCCGCCGGACGGGTTTCCGGCGAGGAAGCCGCGGACCGATTCGATAATCGGCGTGAACGGCTGGTACTCGGCGAACTGGCGCACGCCGGGACCCATCTTCTCGGCGGGCACGATCGCGCTGCTCAGGAAGGGCAGCATGATCAGCGGCACCACCGACATCCCCGCCGCCTCGGGCGTCTTCGCCGACATCCCGAGGGCGACGGTGAGCCAGGCGGCCGCGAAGGCCGTCGCCACCAGGACACCGAGGGCGCCGAACCAATCCAGCGCGGTCGCGGGCGAGCGGAAGCCCAGCGCGAAGCCGACGCCGATGACGGCGGCGATGGCGACGACGTTGGTCAACATGCCCGCCACGACGTGCCCGGTGAGCACGGCGCCCCGGGAGACGTCCATGACCTTGAACCGGTTGATCACCCCGGTGGTCATGTCCGAGCTCACCGCGACCGCGGTCCCGGACAGGCCGTAGCTCACCGCGAGCATGAGCATGCCGGGTACCGCGTAGTCGATGTAGTTCTCGCCGACGTCGAACGCGTCACCGAAGACGTAGACGAAGATCAGCATCATCACCACGGGCATCAGCGCGGCGTTGAAGATGGTGATCGGGCTGCGGGTGATGTGGGTGAAGTTGCGGCGCAACATGATCGAGGAGTCGACCAGCGCGGCGGACAGGGTCGTGGTGGTGCTCATCGTGCTTCGGCCTCCGTGGTGGCGTGCCCGGTCAGGGCGAGAAAGACGTCGTCGAGATCGGGGGTGTGGATCGAGACCTCGTCGGCCTCGATCGAGTGCGCGTAGAGCCGATCCAGCAGGGCGCGCAGGGTTTTCGTGCCGCCGTCACCGGGCACCCGGACCGTCAGCGACTCCGCGTCGGCGGTCGCGCCGGGCAGGATCGCGGCCGCCGCGGCGACGGCGGCGGCGTCGGTGAACCGCAACCGCAGGTGGCTGCCGGGCACGCGGCGCTTGAGCTCCTCGGCGGTGCCCTCGGCGACGATGCGGCCCTGGTCGAGGACCGCGATCTTGTCGGCGAGCTGATCGGCTTCCTCGAGGTACTGGGTGGTGAGGAAGATGGTGACGCCGTCGGCGGTGAGTTCCCGCACGATCTCCCACATGGTGCGGCGGCTGCGTGGATCGAGCCCGGTGGTCGGTTCGTCGAGGAACACGATCTGCGGCTTGGTCACCAGGGTCATCGCCAGATCGAGCTTGCGGCGCATGCCGCCGGAGTAGCTCGCGGCCTGCTTGCGCGCCGACTCGACCAGGTCGAATCGTTCCAGCAGTTCGGCGACCACCCGCTTGCCGTCGCGGCCGCGCAGGCGGTGCAGGTCGGCCATCAGGCGCAGGTTCTCCTCGCCCGTGAGCAGGGCGTCCACGGCGGCGAACTGGCCGGTGACGCCGATCGCGGCGCGGACCGCCTTGGTCTCGGTGGCGAGATCGTGGCCTGCCACGCGGACGGTGCCGCCGTCGGGTTTCAGCAGGGTGGTCAGGACGTTCACGGTGGTGGTCTTGCCCGCGCCGTTGGGACCGAGCAGCGCGAAGATGGCGCCCGCGTCGACGGTGAGGTCGATGCCGTCGAGGATCGTCTTGTCCCCGTAGGCCTTCCGCAGCCCCGAGGCCGCGATTGCTGTGCTGTTCATGGTGACGACCGTCGCCGGAGCACCTGACACCGGGCTGACATCGGCCTGACATGCCCCTCCCATCTGTCTCGATATCAAGATACTTGACATCGCCATTGTTGATTTGCAACTATCTCGATGTCGAGATTAATGGAAGGGAGGGACATGGCCACCATCGCTACGAAGCCGGTCACCCCGGTCGTCCGGGGCGGACTGGTGCGCGACGCGCTGCTCACCGCCGTCGCCCCGGCGAGCTTCGGAACCGTCTACGCCGCAACGACTTTGCTGCCGCCCGATCGTCCGCTGCTCGCGGCCACCGTGCGGGCGCTGCCCGCGGGACTGCTGATCGTGGCGTTCGTCAGGACGCTGCCCCGCGGCGCGTGGTGGTGGAAGACCACCGTGCTGGCCGTGCTCAACTTCGGCGCGTTCTTCCCGCTGGTGTTCGTGGCGGCCTACCGGCTGCCGGGCGGGATCGCCGCCGCACTCGGTTCGGTACAGCCGCTCATCGTCGCGGTGCTGTCTGTGCCGCTGCTGGGGGTGCGCACGCCGCGCGCGGTCGTGCTGGCCAGCGTGGCCGTCGCCCTCGGGGTAACAGTGATGGCGGGTGCGGGGCCGGTCCTGCCCGACCCGCTCGGCATCGCCGCCATGCTGGCCGCGACCGCGCTGATCGGCACCGCGATCGTGCTCGGCAAGAAGTGGGGACCGCCGGTCCCCGCGCTGACCATGGCGGGCTGGCAACTCACCCTCGGCGGGTTGATGCTGCTGCCGCTGACCCTCGTCGTCGAAGGCCGCCCGCCCACGATCACCGCGACCAACCTGCTCGGCTACGCCTACATCGGCCTCGTCGCCACCGCCCTCGCCTACGCGCTGTGGTTCCGCGGCGTGCAGCGGCTACCCGCCACCTCGGTCTCGCTGCTGACCGCCGTCAATCCGCTGGTGGCCACCGTCGTCGGCTTTCTGCTCTTCCGCCAGACCCTGGGCCCGTGGCAGATCACGGGTTTCGCCATCGCCCTCGTCGCGCTCGTCGTGGGCCAATCGATGAACAGGAGCACCACATGACCACCACCGCACCGGAATTCCGCGTCCTCGCCCTCTCGGGCAGCCTGCGCGCCGACTCCTACAACACCGCGCTGCTGCGGGCCGCCGCCAAGCTCAGCGCGGGCACGGTGCATATCGACCTGCATCCCGGCCTCGGCGACTTGCCGCTCTACAACCAGGATCTCGAGGCCGGCGAGCTGCCCGCGGCGGTGCGCGAACTGCATCAGCGCGTGCTGCGCGCCGACGCGCTGCTGATCGCCACTCCCGAACACAATGCCTCGATTCCGGCCGCGTTGAAGAACGCGATCGACTGGATGAGCCGGATGCCCGACGGCGCCCGGATCGCCGGCAAGCCCACCGCCATCGTCGGCGCCTCGCCCGGCCCGCTCGGTTCGGTCCGCGCGCAGCTCGCGCTGCGCCAGATTCTCGGCAGCGTCGGCGCCGACGTGCTCGCCAAACCCGAGGTCATCGTCTTCCAGGCGCACGAGCGCTTCGACGACGCGGGCACCCTGACCGACGACTACACCGAGACCCTGCTGATCGAGCTGACCGGCGCGCTGACCCGCCGGATCGCCTCCCGGCGCCAGTGAGGAATCGCCATGTCCACCAGCATCATCGAACCCAGCTCGGCCAGGGCCGGAGCCAGACAGTGGCTCGGCCTCGCCGTACTCGCCCTGCCGACCCTGCTGATCGCGATCGACCAGAGCGTGCTGTACCTCGCGCTCCCGCACCTCGCGGAAGGATTGCGGCCCACCGGAACCCAGACGCTGTGGATCATGGACATCTACGGCTTCATGATCGCCGGCTTCCTCATCACGATGGGCACCCTCGGTGACCGGATCGGGCGCCGCAGACTGCTGCACATCGGCGCGGTCGCCGTCGTCCTCACCTCGATCGCGGCGGCCTTCGCGCCGAGCGCGGAGGCATTGATCCTGGCCAGGGCCCTGCTCGGCGTCGCGGCCACCACGCTGATGCCCTCGACCCTCGCGCTGATCAGTACCTTGTTCCGCGACCCGAACCAGCGGGCGGGCGCCATCGCGGTGTGGGCGGGCTGCTTCATGGGCGGCACCGCGCTGGGGCCGGTCGTCAGCGGCGTGCTCCTCGAACACTTCTGGTGGGGTTCGGTCTTCCTGCTCGGCGTACCGGTGATGCTCGTGCTGTTGATCGCGGGTCCGCTGGTGCTGCCCGAGTACCGCGATCCGGCCGCCGGGCGCATCGACCTGCCCAGCGCGGCCCTGTCCCTGGTCGCGGTCCTCTCGCTGGTATTCGGGGTGAAGGAGGCGGCCAGAGACGGTCTCGGGGCCGGGCCGGTCCTGGCCGTCGTGCTCGGTCTCGGCCTCGGCGCGGTGTTCGTGCGGCGGCAGCGCCGGCTGGTCAGCCCCCTGCTGGATCTGCGGCTGTTCGGCATCGCGGCGTTCACGGCGGCGCTGGTGATCCAGCTCGTCTCGATGTTCGGCAACGGCGGCGCCTACCTGTTCATCACCGGATTCCTGCAGTTCGTCCACGGTCTGTCGCCGCTGACCGCGGGGCTGTGGATGATTCCCGCGGTGCTGGCCTCGATCCTGGCGGCCCAACTGGCCCCGGTGCTGACCAGGCGGTTTCCTCCCGGCGCGGTGCTCGCTGCCGCGCTACTCATCGGCGCGGTGGGATATCTGCTGCTCACCCAGGTCGAACCGGTGGGTGGACTGCCGGTGCTGATCGCGGGTTTCGTCCTGATCTTCACCAGCGTCGGCGCCTTCAGCGCGCTCGGCACCAACCTCGTCGTCGGCGCGGTGCCACCGGAGCGCAGCGGCTCGGCGGCCGCGCTCGCCTCGATCAGCGGCGATCTCGGCATCGCGCTCGGCATCGCCACCCTGGGCAGCCTCGGCTCGGCGGTCTACACCAGTGCCTTCGACCCGCCGGCCGGTCTGCCGGCCGAGGTCACGGGGACGGCGGCCACCAGCATCGAGAACGCCAGTGTCGCAGCGCGCTCCCTGCCCGCCGACATCGCGGGCGCTGTCCTCGACGCCGCGCGGCAGGCCTATACCAGCGGCCTCAACGCCGTGGGTCTGGCCTGTGCCGTGGCCGCCGCGCTCAGCACCGTCATCGCGCTGACGGTCCTGCGTGCCCGCCGCTGAGCCGGACCCGGGCGAATTCTCGACATCGAGATACGCTCGGCGCAGACCGTGAGGGAGGACAGATGACCGATACCGTCGATGTGATCATGGAGCTGTGGCGGCAGGAGGCGCCCGAGCTGGGCGAGGACCTGTGGCCGGTCGCGATCGTCGGCCGGGTGCAGCGGCTCTCGCGGCTGCTGGACCGCGCGCTCAAGGAGGTCTACGCCGCGCACAGCCTCGAGGTGTGGGAGTTCGACGTCCTCACCACGCTGCGCCGGTCCGGCCCGCCGTACGAACTGACTCCCGGCGCGCTGCTCGAGGCGGCGATGATCACCTCGAGCACGGTCACCAACCGCATCGACCGGATGGAGGCCAAGGATCTGGTCGAACGGGTCCGCGACACCAACGACCGCCGCTCGATCCGCGTCCGGCTCACTCCGCACGGCCTCGAGGTGGTCGACCTGGTGTTCCGGGAGCACCTGGCGAAGGAGGCCCAACTACTCCCGGACTACTCGCCCGAGGACTACCAGCGCCTCACCGGCGAGCTCCGCAGGCTGCTCGAGCACTTCGGCGACCGCCTCGACCGCGACCGCGCCACGGGCCGCCAGAAATAATTCTCGAGAATTGTCGTCGGGGATGTCGAGAACGGCGACGCGGCTCCGTCCCAGGGGTACGAGCAGCCGGGAACGGCCCGCTCGCACACACCGACCACAGTCGAAAGGCGACGATCATGGCCAAATATCTGCTGCTCAAGCACTACCGCGGCGCACCGGCGTCGGTCAACGACGTGCCGATGGACCGGTGGACCCCCGAGCAGGTCACCGCGCACGTGCAGTACATGCAGGACTTCGCCGACAAGCTGGAGTCCACCGGCGAGTACGTCGACAGTCAGGCGCTCTCGCCGCAGGGCACCTTCGTCCGCTCGGACGGCGCGGGCCGCCCGCCGGTCACCGACGGTCCGTTCGCCGAGACCAAGGACCTGATCGCCGGCTGGATGATCATCGACGTCGACACCTACGAGCGCGCGCTCGAACTGGCCGCGGAGCTGTCGGCCGCGCCCGGCGCGGGCGGGAAACCGGTGCAGGAATGGCTGGAGCTGCGCCCGTTCCTCACCGCGACGCCGACGACCACCGAGTGAACGAGTCGCTGCTGCGGGAGCTCGTGCCCGCGGTGATCGGCATCCTCGTCCGGCGCGGAGCGGAGTTCGCGGCGGCCGAGGATGCCGTGCAGGAGGCCCTGATCCGCGCCTTGGAGAGCTGGCCCGACGAGCCGCCGCGCGACCCGAAGGCGTGGCTCGTCGCGGCCGCCTGGCACAAGTTCGTCGATGCCGTGCGGGCCGAGAGTGCCCGGCGGGGTAGGGAACTCACCGTCGAGTACGAACCACCCCGCGGCCCGGTGCCCGGCACCGACGACTCGCTGTGGCTGTTCTTCCTGTGCGCGCACCCCTCGCTGTCGCCCGGTTCGGCGGTGGCACTGACGCTGCGCGCTGTCGGCGGCCTGACCACCCGCCAGATCGCGACCGCGTACCTGGTGCCCGAAGCGACCATGGCGCAACGCATCAGCCGGGCCAAGCGCCGCATCGAGGGACTCCCGCTCGATCGGCCCGGCGACTTGTCCACGGTCCTGCGCGTGCTCTACCTCGTCTTCAACGAGGGCTACAGCGGCGATCTCGACCTGGCGGCCGAGGCGATCCGCCTCACCCGCCAATTGGCCTCCGCGAGCGACGATCCCGAAGTCGACGGCCTGCTCGCCCTGATGCTGCTGCACCATGCCCGTCGCGCGTCCCGCACCGGACCGGGTGGGCGCCTGATCCCCCTCGCCGAGCAGGACCGATCCCGCTGGGACACCGGGCTGATCGCCGAGGGCGTGGCGATCCTGCAAGCAGCCCTGGCCCGCGACCGCCTCGGCGAATACCAGGCCCAGGCCGCGATCGCCGCCCTGCACGCCGACGCGCCGACCGCCGCCGACACCGACTGGGTCCAGATCGTGGAGTGGTACGACGAACTCCTCGCCCGCACCGACAGCCCGGTCGTGCGGCTCAATCGCGCGGTGGCGGTGGGTGAGGCCGACGGGCCGCAGGCGGGACTGGCCGAACTGGCCAAAGTGGACCCGAACATCCCGCGCCACAATGCCGTTCACGCCTACCTCCTCGAACGCGCGGGTGACCTGGATCGCGCCGCCGAACTGTACGCGTTGGCGGCCAGGGAGGCCACGAGCGTTCCCGAACGCGATCACCTGACCCGCGAGGCCGCCAGGGTGCGCTCCGCGCGAGACGCGTGATCCGGAAGCGGGCCGACTGCGCCATGCCCACGCGGGCAAGGGGTCACCTGCGGTCGTTCCTTCCCGCGCGCGAAAGCCGTTGCCCTTCCACGTCCTTGGCCTCGGACATCTCGACCAGAATCCGGCGGGTGCGCTCGTCGGCGGGGAAGAACATCTCGACGGCGATCTCGTCCAGAGTCACGTCGCGCGGGGAGCCGAAGACGGTGACCGCGTAGAGCAGCGACATCGGGCCTGCCTCGGTGTCGAGGAGCATCGGGGTGCACAGGTCGGCGTCGAATTCGCCGACGAGTTCGCCCGGATCCGCGGCGGCCGGGTAGCTCTCCAGTTCCGCGAGCAGGTCGGCCAGGGCCGGGTCGGCGGTGCGGTCGAGCTGGCGGCGTACCCGCCGAAGCGTGTGTCGGCGCCACTGCGCGTGGTTGCGGATCTGCCCGGCCAGACCGTCCGGATGCAGGGTGGCGCGCAGCATGTTGGTGCGCGGTGCGCGCAGGTGCGCCGGCACGACGGCCAGAAATCCCGCCATGGTTCGGTTGGCGGACAACAGGTCCCAGCGCGCGTCGACCACCACGGCCGGATTCGGCTCGTGGCCGGCGAGCACGGCCTCGACCGCTGTGCGCACCCGCCCGAGGTCGCGCAGTGGGCGTTCGGTGTGCACCGGCGCGTATCCGGCGCGCAGGTAGAGCTGGTTCCTGGCGCGCAACGGCACGTCGAGTTCGTCGCACAGGCGCTCGATCATGTCGCGGCTCGGTACGGCCCTGCCGGTTTCGATGAAGCTGAGGTGGCGCGCCGACAGCCCGGCGGCCAGGGACAACTCGAGCTGGGTGCGTCGCCGACGCTCGCGCCATTGCCGTACCAGCGGTCCCACCGTCGGCTGCTCACCCATGCCAGCCACTCTAGGGTTCGCCACCTTACCTCCGGCGTAATCGACTGCGCGCCCGCGCGAATCCACGATGGAACCATGTTCCTCATCGAGATCTCGCACCCGGCCGGCACCTACACCGCCGACGACCACGCCGCCATCGCCGCCGCCATCGTCAAGGCGATGACCAGCACCGACGACGCTCCCGAGGCGACCATGCGGCGCGCCCGGCGGATGACCCACGTCGCGTTCCGTGAGCTGCGCGACTGGCACACCGGCGACGGCCCGATCGACACGTCGTCGGCGCCGCCCGTGCTCGCCACCATCACCCTGCCCGAGGACTGGTGCGACGAATCGGGTCCGCACATGATGGGCACCGTCCGCGCCGCCGTCCGCCGCGTCGACCGCGCCCGTGGCTGGACCCGCGCGGGCGGCGACCTGTGGGTGAACGTCGTCGGCGTCCCCAACGGCCGCATCGGCCTCGACGGCAAGCCCACCGACGGCGACGGCGTGATGGCTTACCTCACCGCCGACTTCCAGGCCCTGCTCGCCACGGGCGAATACACCGTCCCCGAGGGCAAACTCCTCGACCCGATCTGCGGCATGACAGTCACCATCGGCCCACACGCGATCACCCTCGACCACGCCGGCGAAACCATCGGCTTCTGTTCACGCGGTTGCCGAAACGCCTTCGCCACGCAACACGACCTGACCGTCGCCTGACATTCGCCCGCGCCGCGTCGTCGAACTACCGAACCTCTCGGAACGGAGACACGATGACATCGCACGAGCCCGCGATCAGAGCCCTGCTGGCGAGCCGCACCGAGGCGCAGCGATCGAAGGACATCGACCGTCTGATGTCCTGCTACGCACCCGGCATCGTCTACTACGACGCCGTCGCACCCCTCCGGTTCACCGGCACCGCCGAGGTACGCAGCAACTTCCTGCGCTGGTTCGACGGCTACGACGGCCCCATCGGTCTGGAGACCCACGACCTGACCGTCGTCACCGCAGGCGACATCGCCTTCGCCCACATGCTCCACCTGGACTCCGGCACCCACCGGGGTGGCATCGAACTGTCGATCTGGGTCCGCGAAACCGTCTGCCTGCGCCGCACGAACGGTCAGTGGTCGATCACCCACGAACACATCTCCCTGCCCATCAGCCCGAAGAACTTCCAGCCCTGGTTCGCCATCGACAAGGACTCGACGGCCGGGGAAGGCCGCACGATTTTCGGGCTGGCCGGACGTAGCGTCGCCACCCGCCTCGGTGCGTACGCCAGTCGCCTCCGAGTGCGGGTGGCACGGCAGTGACATCCCGGTCTCACCGAGGTGCGCGGATCGCACGACGGCGACCCGCGCGATCGCACCAGGGAACGCGGGTGACACGGCGATGACCCCCGCGGTCGCACCAGGCAGCGCGGGTGACACGGCGACGATCCGCACGATCGCACCAGGCAGCGCGGGTGACACGGCGATGACCCACACGATCACACCAGGCAGCGCGGGTCACACGGCGATGACCCACACGGTCGCACCAGGCAGCGCGGTGAGTGGTGGGACCGGGGCTGGCGCGGGCGGCGTGCTCGCTACCGTTTCCCGCTGACGACCACGGTCACAAGGCGAGCATCGCAGCGGCGATTCGATCGGCTGAGGCATCGCGCAGGGCGGTGCCCATGTCGTTGATGATGAGCAGTCGCGCGCCCGGGATCTCGGCGGCGAGGGCCTCGCCGTTGCCGACGGGGAAGAACGGGTCGGCGCGCCCGTGCACCACGAGGGTCGGGATGTCGAGCTCGCCGAGCCGTTCCCGCCAGCGCGGTCGACAGTCGATCCTGGAAAACACCATCCCCAGCTGGTTCGCCTCATGCACCGCCGGATCGCTCGACGGCGTGCGATCCCAGATCCGCGCCGCCGTCTCCCGCGCCTGCACCGGATCGTTGCCCAGCAGTTCGGCTCCCGACGCCGCGAACTCCGCGACGGCCGCCCGATCCGCCCAATCCGGCATCGGCTGCGAGAACAGCGCCCCCATGACCGCGTGATCATGATCGGGCAGATCCGCGTCGACCGGCCCCGGCGCCACCGCCCTGGTACCGACGAGCGTCAGCGCCGACACCACCCCCGGATGATCCAGCGCCGCCACCTGCGCCACCATCCCCCCGACCCCGACCCCACCGAGGTGCGCACGCCCCACCCCGAGCGCATCGACCAGCCCCGCCGCATCCGCTGCGAGATCACGCAGGCCGTACTCCGGATGCTCCGGATCGACCGTCGTCGACGCCCCCGAGTCCCGCAGGTCGTACCGAACCACCCGCCGCCCGCCCGCAGCGACCCGCTCACACAACGCATCCGGCCACGACAACATCGTGGTCCCCCCGACAAGCAACACCAGCGGATCATCCCCCCGCCCAAAACTCTCGACCCCGAGCTCGACCCCATTCACCCGCACCGAACCCACTACCCCAACCATCCAGAACTCCTGTCCATCGGCTCCAGGAATACCGACGGCAGCCCCCTCCGAAATTCATCGGCAACCCCGCAACAATGCGATTCGGGGCAACCCCGTGCGACCGGCCGGCCGGAAGATCCTCGACGACACCGCGATCGGCCCATAAGGCGTGCATTCCGGCCGACGTGTCGTCTATTCGAGTGCGCGGGCGAGACTCAGGCTCAACGCATCGCAGTCCTCGAGCATCGCGAGGTGCCCGACTCCGGGGAGGTATTCCAGCTCGGCGCCCGGCACCGCTGTGTACTGGCGCGCCGAAGCCGGGTCCCAACGTGGGTCGGAGTCTCCGAAGATCACGGAGACGGGCTTTCCGGCGTCGATGAGGCGCTGTGGTACCGACCGAGCGGCGATGTAGTCGATGTTGGCGGCGAGAATCGCGCGGAAAGCTCGATACGGTGTCCGCCGCAAGTCGGCGACCACCTCGTCGGGCACCGTGATCGGGGCCGCCGCGGTCGCCGCCAGTCCGCGGCGGATCATCGAGTCGTTACGGATCGACCAGATGAGCGGCCCGATCGGTGGGGCGACGAGCACCCTCAGGATGGCCGGTTCGGGGAGAAGGGCCGCGGGGCTCGGCCCGGTGCTCACCAGGATCAACCTGCCGACCAGGTCGGGACGACGCTCTACAAGAGCGGTGCCGACATAGCCTCCGCTGGAGTGACCGACGACGTCCAGTTTTCGGATACCGAGTTCGTCCACTACGGCGGCTATCCGATCCGCCTGCTCCGCAACGGCATACGTCGAAGCCGACTCGGACCGGCCGCATCCGGGGAGGTCGACCGTGATCACTCGATGTCCCCTGGCCAGGGTCGGCACCACCCCTGCCCACGTGGAACCGGTCGCGCCCGAGCCGTGGATGAGCAACAAGGGCGGCGCCGCCGGGCTCCCGTCGATGACGATGTGCAACCCGCGCACTGTCGTCGAGAGTCGCGCCTGGTCTGGAGTAGATTTGGTCATACCCGAAAGCATCGTCGCAGGCGGCCACGCCGTATTGAACGAATGTCACGCTCGCGGCCGCGGTCCGCACGTCTGCTGATCATCCGAAAGACCGTCTAATCTCGAGGCATGACCGCAACCGGCAGATTGGACTGGAGCCGGGTCGATGTCGCGGTTCCGGTCCGACGCCCTGCTCCGGGGGTTTGGATGGCGGGTTTCCGATACCACGACGATGCCTCGGTCGACATCACGATGATCCCGCATCCGATGGTCACCCTCCTGTTCGATCTCAGCGAGCAGGTAGTCGTCTACGACCCGCTCGGGCGCTCGGTCACGGGTGACACGATCGTCGGTCTCGACGCGGGTGCCGTACGCGTTGCCGGCGCGGGCGTCGGCGAGGTCCTGCAGATCCGCATGTCTCCCGTCGTCGCCGCGGCGATTCTGCGCGACACCGACGTCATCGGCGGTGCGGTGACACCGATGCGGGAACTGTGGGGCAGCTGCGCGGCGGCCCTGAGCGAACGACTGCGTGCGACGCCGTCATGGGACGATCGGTTCGCACTGGCCGCGGAGTTCCTGCACGGGCGGGCGGCCCGCCGATTCGGTGTCGCGCCCGAGATCGCGTACGCCTGGAATCAGACCGTCAGCGCCAGAGGGCTACTCCGCGTCGAGGACCTTTCCCTGGAGACCGGCTGGACGCGCCAGCGCCTGTGGTCGCGCTTCCGCGCGCATCTCGGGGTTTCGCCCAAGCGTGCGTGCGAACTCGTACGCTTCGATCACGCCGCCCACCTCCTGGCGGCCGGACGCCCGCCCGCGGATGTGGCCGCCGAGGCGGGCTACGCCGACCAGTCCCATCTGCACCGTCGAATCAAGTCGATTGTCGATCTGACCCCCACCGGCGTGGCCAGAGCACCATGGCTTGCGATCGACGAAGTCGCCTGGCCGGCAATCTGATTACACGTGCGGCGCCGACAACGCCCCGATCGCACGGATCGCCGCCGCGGTCTCCCGTTGGGCTTCCGCCTGCGCGAGAGCGGCGTGCGCCTGCGCCTGCGCGATCACGTTCCGTCGCTCCGCTTCGCTGACCTCCGCCCCGGCGGTGAGCTCCTCCAGCAGCGCCTCGGCCCTCTGCTTGTGGGTGGTGTAGTCGTCCATCGGGCGATTATCACACCCTGCTCGCTGTTCGACATATCGCCCGGAAACGAATCAGGCCGGACTCCGATGACTTCTCGGAATCCGGCCTGACCCGTACATATTGTGGAGCTAAGGGGAATCGAACCCCTGACCTTCTCGATGCGAACGAGACGCGCTACCAACTGCGCTATAGCCCCGTGCGGCTCTGGCGAACCGCGCTGTGACACTGTATCAGGCGTTGCGCCCGGATACCGAATCGGTACTCTGACCTGCCGTTTTAGCGTGGTTCCACCAGTTACTCGCCGACTGCCCTGCCGAGGTCTTCGACCCGGGTGCGGAGGGCGCGCGCGGTGGCTGGGTCGAAGGTTTCCAGGTGCTCGAACATCGGGTCCTCGTCGTCGGTGTCGAGCAGGCTGGAGCGCCGGCGCAGGGCGCGCGCGGTGTCGCGGTCCATGGTGCGGCGGGTGGTGGCGGCTTCGGGGGTGGCGGTTTCCTCGCGGCGCTTGCCGCGGGTGAGGCGGGCCGCGCGCCGACGACGGATCTCCTCTTCCACGTGGACCTGCTTGCGCAGGTAGGCCAGGTAGCCGACGAGCACGGCCGTGGACAGGCCACACGCCCACCAGAACATCGAGTTCAGCAGCAGGCCGAACGCGGCGAACAGGATGGTGGCGATGATGAGGCCGAGCACGGCGCGCTGCCGGAAGCTGTAGCGGGCGGCGCGGGCGATGGCGTCGGCCTCGGGGTCGTAGCCGCCGCGACCGCGTCGGTTGGGCACGAAGTCCTCGTCGTCGGCGTCGTCCTCGGGGGCGGGGACGTCTTCGAGCCGGGCGGGCGGGGCGGGCGGTATCCGGGCGGCGACTGCCGGGTCGGCGGCCTCCTCCTCGTCGCCGGTCGAATCGGGTTCGGTCGCGGCCTCTTCGACGGCCTCGGCCGCGGAATCGTCTACCGTGGAACGGTCTTCGGCTCGGTCCTCGGCGTCGTCGCGGTCCGCCTCGGACGCGGCTTCGAGTTCCGGTGCGGGGGTGAGCAACTCGTCGTCAGCTTCGGTGACGGGCTCGTCGGCCGATGTCGTCATCCGATCCTCCGAATCAGTACGGTGGGGGCGCTTGGTGAGCACACGGGGGCGGTAGTCGGGGTCACTGTCGTGACCGCCCGCAGCCCCGATGCGAATTCGTCGTTCAGCCCCGCCACGGTGCAGCACGCGCGTGGCGAGTGCGGCATCGGTGGTGCGGCGGATCCGGGGATGCCGGTCCGCCAGGATGGGGAACAGGACGAAGACCCACAGCACGACAAGCCCGATCCACAAGATCGAATTCGGCATCGCGGTCTTCACCTCCCGTCCCCGCCTGCGTGTTGTCCGTCTGTGGACGCACTACCGACGTCCGTAGGTTAATTCGGGCATGCCTGCCCGCGCGGCAGGCGCGCCGTGCACACCTGCCACATGAGTAACAGAAATTTCACGGCAGCGCCGCTCTACCCTCCCTGACCAGGCGGTCCACCACCGTGCTCAGGACTTCCTCGACCGTCAAGCCCACCAGCAGGTGATCGCGCCATTCGCCGTCCACATCGAGGTAGCGGCGCAGCATGCCCTCTTCCCGGAACCCGACATTGCGCAGGACCGCCTGGCTGGCCAGGTTCTCCGGCCGCACCGTCGCCTCCACGCGGTGCAGGCCGACCGGCCCGAAGCAGTGGTCGAGGCCGAGCGCGAGCGCGGCGGTCGCCACGCCCTGCCCGCCGAGATCCTTGGCCACCCAGTAGCCGATCCAGGCCGAACGCAGCGCGCCGCGCACGATGTTGCCCACGGTCAGCTGTCCGCTGAACTGCCCGTCGACCTCGATGACCAACGGGATCATCGCGCCGCGCCGCGCCTCGGCCTTCAGGCTCGTCCACAGCGACGGCCAGTTCGACGCGTGGTTGCGCGCCTCCCAGCTGCCGCGCCCGGTCGGCTCCCAGCGTTCCAGGTGGTCGCGGTCGCGCAGCCGGATGCGGCTCCAGGCCGCGGCGTCGCGAAAGCGCACCGGGCGCAGGGTCACCTGGCCCGCCGCCACGTTCACCGGGCCGAGCCGTGCGGGCCAGCCGGGATGCTGACCCGACCGGAATACGTTCATCGACTCCACGTTTCAGCCGCGCTGCGCCAGGAACGCCACTCGAACCTCGTCGCCGGTGCGGAACTCGGTGTCGTCGGGGTCGACCACGATCAGGCTGTTCGCCTCGGCCAGCGTCGCCAGCAGGTGCGAGGACCCGCCGTTGCCGTTGCCCAGCGGCTGCACCAGGTAGTCACCGGTGGCCTCGTCGCGCAGCAGCTGCGCGCGCAGGTACCCCTTGCGGCCCGGCATCGAGGTGATCGGAGTGATCGTGCGGGCGTTGACGATTCGGCGCATCGGCTGCCTGCGGCCCAGCGCGATCCGGATCAGCGGACGCACCATCACCTCGAAGACCACCAGCGCGCTCACCGGATTCGACGGCAGCAGGAAGGTGGGCACCTCGTCGCGGCCGAGCCGCCCGAAGCCCTGCACCGAGCCGGGATGCATCGCCACCCGGTCGACCTCGAGTTCGCCGAGCCCGTCCAGCGCCTCGCGCACCTGCTCCGAGGCCCAGCCACCGACCGCGCCCGCGATCACCACGACCTCCGAGCGCACCAGCTGGCCCTCGACCACATCGCGCAGCCTGCGCGGATCGGCGCTGACGATGCCGACCCGGTTGACGTCGGCGCCCGCGTCACGCGCGGCCGCGGCCAGCGCGTAGGAGTTCACGTCGTAGACCTGACCCGGCCCCGGGGTGCGGTCGATGTCGATCAGCTCGCCGCCGATGGAGATCACCGACAGCCGCGGCCGCGGATGGACCAGCACCTTGTCCTGGCCGACCGCGGCGAGCAGACCCACCTGCGCGGCGCCGATGATGGTGCCCGCGCGCACCGCCACGTCACCGGGCTGCACGTCGTCGCCGATCCGGCGGACGTAGTCGCCCGAGCGGACCGGCTCGAAGACCTTGATCCTGGCGCGGCCGCCGTCGGTGAAGTCCAGCGGCAGCACCGCGTCGGCGAGGGTCGGCAGCGGCGCGCCGGTGTCGACGCGCACCGTCTGGCGCGGCTGCAACCGGATGGGCTGACGCGACCCGGCGACCACCTCGCCGACCACCGGCAGGGTGAGGTCGATGAGCTCGCCCTCCTCGTCGCGCACGTCGGTGCCCGCGGCGGCGACATCGACGCTGCGCACGGCGTAGCCGTCGATGGCGGCCTGATCGAAGCCGGGCAGCGGTCGTTCGGTGACGACGTCCTCCGCGCACAGCAAACCCTGGGCCTCGGATATCGCGACCCGGACCGGCCTTGGCGCGACCGCGGCCGCGGTGACCTTGATCAGCTGATCCTCAACCGAGCGCATCGAGCTCCTGTGTCTATCGGCGTCTGCCTGCCTGTTGTGCTTGTCGCTACGCGTTCGGGGCCTGGGGGTCCCATTCCGGGCTCAGCCGGAAGTTCAGCCACTCACGCAGTTGCGGACCGTATTCCTCCCGCTCGAGGGCGAAATCCACGGCAGCTCGAAGATAGCCGCCCGGGTTGCCCAAATCATGGCGCGACCCACGGTGCACGACCACATGGACCGGGTGCCCCTCGGCGATCAGCAGCGCGATGGCATCGGTGATCTGCAGTTCTCCGCCCGCGCCCGGCTCGATGCGGCGCAGTGCGTCGAAGATCACGCGGTCGAGCAGGTAGCGTCCGGCGGCGGCCAGGGTCGACGGCGCGTCGGCCAGTTCGGGCTTCTCGACCATGCCGCGCACGCGCAGCACATCGGCCTCCGCGCCCTCGGTGAGGTCTTCCACGTCGAAGACGCCGTACGCGCTGACCTGCGACTTCGGCACGTCGATGGCACACAGCACCGAGCCGCCGCGCTCCCGGCGCACCCGGCTCATCGTCTCCAGCACACCGCACGGCAGCACCAGGTCGTCGGGCAGCAGGACCGCGATGGCGTCCTCGTCGTCGTCGAGGACTGCCTCGGCCTGGGCGACCGCGTGGCCGAGACCCAGCGGCTCCTCCTGCACGACCGAGGTCACATCGAGCAGCGCCGGGGCCTTGCGGACCTTCTCGAGCAGCGCGAACTTGCCGCGCTCGGCCAGTGTGCTCTCCAGCACCAGGTCCTCGACGAAGTGCGCGACCACGCCGTCCTTGCCCGGCGAGGTGACGATCACCAGCCGGTCTGCGCCGGAGTCGGCGGCCTCGGCGGCGACCAGTTCGATGCCGGGGGTGTCGACCACCGGCAGCAATTCCTTGGGCACCGTCTTGGTGGCAGGCAGAAACCGGGTTCCGAGTCCGGCCGCGGGGACCACCGCAGTGCGGAAACCGGAAGTCTTGTCTGTCATGCGTATACCCTATCCATTCTGCGTGGGCGTCCGATCGCCTTGTCGCGACGATCCGGCGTCGGCAAGAGCTTAGGGTGGTCGCTGTGGAGATGCCCGGTGAGCGCACCAAATATGCGTGGCGCGATCACATCCTGGCCGAACGTGCCCAGCTCGGGGCCGCCGAGCACGCCGCGGAAGCGGCGGCGCTTGCCGCCCGGATCGCCGCGCTGGCCGGGCCCGACGTCGTGGTGTGCGCCTACGTCCCGATCCGGCGCGAACCCGGCGATCTGCGCATGCTCGACGCGCTGCGCGAGCACGAAGCCACGGTGTTGCTGCCGGTGACCGGCGAACCGGGACCGCTGAGCTGGGCGCGCTACGAGGGACCGGACTCGCTGCGCAAGGCCCGCTTCGGCCTGCTCGAACCGACCACCCCGACGCTGCCGCCCTCGACCGTGGCCGAGGCCGCGACGATCCTGGTCCCCGCGCTGGCGGTGGACCTGCGCGGGGTGCGGCTCGGCCGCGGCGCCGGCTACTACGACCGCACACTCGACGCGGCCGATCCCGCCGCGCGCCTGATCGCGGTGGTCCGGGACACCGAGCTGGTCGAGCGCCTGCCGGAGGAGCCGCACGACCTGCGGATGGGCTGGGCGTTGACGCCCGGCGGCGGATTGCGCGAGCTGGGGCTTTCCCCGGAATGAAACGGCGATTGGCGAGGTTGGCACTGTCGGCGGTAGAGTGCTAGATCGACGAGACCTGCGGAGGATCCTGTGCCAACTTATTCGTACGCGTGCACCGAGTGTGACAACCGCTTCGACATCGTTCAGTCCTTCTCCGACGACACGCTGACGGAATGCCCGCAGTGTTCCGGAAAGCTGCGGAAGCTGTTCAACTCGGTCGGCATCGTCTTCAAGGGAAGCGGCTTCTACCGCACCGACAGCCGTGGTGGCGCGTCCACCGCGAGCGAGCCCGCGAAGTCGTCCTCGGAGTCCAACGGCAGCAGCACCCCCGCGCCGAGCGCGAGCACCGCGCCCGCCGCCGCGAGCTGATCCCTCCGGAGTTATCCACAGCCCCGTAGTTGTCCACAACCAGGACTTTCCGGGGCTGTCCCCCGTCGCCGCGCTCCTAGGCTCGCGACATGACTCGCAGTCTTGCCGATCTGGGGCGTGGCAGCTCCTGGCGCTTCGCCCTGGGTAACCGCCCGGCCTGGGCCGATGCCCTGCTGGCGCGCCGCGTCCTTGCCGGTGCGCTGGCGCTCACGGCGCTGGTGCTGTTCGTCCGCGGCGACCCGGGCGCCACCCGTCGCGAGGTCGTCGTCGCCGCTCGCGACCTGGTGCCGGGCAGGCTGCTCACCGCCGACGATCTGCGCGTCGAGCGCTACGAATCCCGTTCGCTCCCTTCCGGTTCCGTCGCCGAGACCACCACACTGCTCGGCGCCACCCTCGCCGGCGCGATGCGCACCGGCGAGGCCTTCACCGATCTGCGCGTCGTCGGCCCACGCCTGGCCGCGGCCGCCGCGGGCAGCGCCGACGCCAGGATCGTGCCCATCCGGCTCGCCGATTCCGCGGTCGCCGAGGTATTGCGGGCGGGCGACCGGGTGGACGTCGTCGGCGTCGAGGACGCCGGTGCGCCCGGCGCGAGCAGACCGGCGCGCACCCTGGCCACCGACGCGGCCGTCGTCCTGGTCACCGCGCCCGGCGAGCGACGCTCCGGCACGGAACGGGTGGTCCTGGTCGCGCTCGACGCCGAGTACGCCGCGGCCGTCGCGGGCGCCTCGCTACGGACGGCGCTCACCGTCGTCTTCCACTGAGGCCGCGGCGAGGAATGTCCGCGACTCCAAATTCCGGTTAGCGCGCGATTTGCCGCAACCCTGATTAACATCAGGACGAACCAGCACGATCGTTCGCAGCTTTACGAGAATGGAGCGCAACGCATGCTCAAGGGTTTCAAGGATTTCCTGCTCCGTGGCAACGTGATCGACCTGGCGGTCGCCGTCGTCATGGGTACCGCGTTCGTCGCCATCGTCACCGCGTTCACCAACGGGATCGTCAACCCATTGCTGGCGGTGTTCGGCGGGTCCAACGAGGTAGGACTCGGTTTCCAGCTGGTCGCCGACAAGCCGGCCACGTTCATCGAGGTGGGTCCGATCATCACCGCCGGAATCAATTTCCTGCTGATCGCCGCCATTCTGTACTTCGTCCTGGTGCTCCCCGCAGCCTCGGCGAAGAAGCGATTCTCCAAAGAGGACGAGAAGCTCAGCGACAGCGAGGTTTTGCTGCAGATTCGCGACCTGCTCGCCGATCAGCACAACAGTGCGGGCGGTAAGCACGAATTCTGATCGGGGACCCAGGGATCGGGCCCCCGGCGGATGCCGAGGGCCCGAGAATTCCCGCGTCGTGAAAACTCAGCCGAGGCTGAACGGCTGGCCCCACAGCGTGACCCAGCTGATCACGTTGTCGGTCTCGACCTCGACGCTGACGAACGAGCGCGCCTGGGCGTAGCCGCCGCAGCCGCTCAGGCCGATGGTCTCGTCGGCCCAGGTCACCGAGCCGCTGCCGCCCTTGAAGGAATTGCGGGTCTTGTGCGACTCGTTGCCGTAGTCGTCGGCCTGCTCCAGGTCGAGCACGTAGAACGACTTCGCCTGGCCGGGGCCGAGGGACAGTTCGCCACCGGTGGTGACGCCGCCGGAGGCTTCGCCTTCGTAAGGCTGCTCGCCCTCCGCGCCGCCCTCGACGCCGCCGCCGGAGATGTTCACCTGGCAGCCCACGGTGTAGCCCGGGAAGATCTTCCCGCCACCGTCACCGGACACGCTCACCTGCGCGCTACCCGACACCCAGGCATTGCGGTGCGCGGGTGTGGAGCCGAGCGACGGATTGATATTGGCCGATTCGCCCACCAGGCTGATGTCGACGACGGTGCCGTCGGACAGCGTCTTGGTGATGTGCCCGCCCGGCAGCGGAACGAAGGTGTCGGCATTGGCCGCACCCGTGGAGAGCAAACCCAACGCCACGGTCGCGGCGGCCGTGAAACCGGCCGCGCGCGCCATGCTCTTACGGTTGATCATCACAGTTGACCCCTCGAGGGTGAATTCGTGTGAACGAGCGAAAGTTTGGTGTGGTCGCGCGGTCAGCCGATGCTGAACGGCTGGCCGTACAGGCTGGTCTTGGAGTAGTGGTCGCCGATGATCTCGACGACGGTGTAGGAGCGGGCCTGTGCGTACCCGGCGCAGCCCTGGATCTGGATCTCGGCGTCCTGGTACTCGACCGAGTAGACGCCCGGCTTCAGGATGTCCTTGGCGTCGATCTGCACGAAGGCCACCTCACCGGGGCCGAGGTTCAGGCCGATGGAGCCACCCGCGCTGACGCCACCACTGGAGACGCCGCCCGAGAGCCCGGCGCCGATCGCGTCGTCGGCGATGCTCACCTGGCAACCGACGATGTAGCCCGTGTTCAGGTTCGACGCGCCGTGCGTCGACGAGTTGTTGGAGCCGGGCCGGTTGGACGGACCGTTGTACGGGCCGACCTCGCCCTCCGGCGTCTCCGTGACGTCGGCGCGCGCGTTGCCCGATACCCAGACCACGCGTCCGGCGCCGTTGGCGGCCAGCGACGGGGAGACGAGCGCATGCTCGCCGGTCCTGCTCAGGGTGACGCCGGGGCCCTGCTTGTGGCCGTCCGGCAGCGGCACGAAGGTGTCCGCGTTGGCTGCACCGGCCGACAGGAGGCCCATCGTCACGGCCACAGCGGCGCCCGCGCTCCAGGCGCCGCGACGCACGCGGTTGGTGCGGTTCTCGCTCATACTTCCCCTCGAGGTGTACGCAAAATCGACCTCGACCGTCGAGGCCGATATCTGTGCTGCGCCCGGACCCAGCCCAGGCGCGTCCGCAGACGGCGCCGCTGGCAACAGGGCGGATTCGCCCAGCCGGGAGGTCTATCGAGAAAGCTGAAAGTCAGAAAACTTCGCGTGATACTGACTGCGAGGCAGTCAATTCGCCACAAACATAATGAGGCGGCCCGGCAATGTCCAGCGCAAGCGAATCGTTGACGCAACAAAAACGGGCCGGTCGCAAACGCGACCGGCCCGTTTCCGGGGATTCGAACTATCAGCCGAGGCTGAAGGGCTGGCCCCACAGCGTCACCCAGCTGATGACGTTGTCGGTCTCGACCTCGACGCTGACGAAGGCGCGCGCCTGGGCGTAGCCGGCGCAGCCGCTCAGGCCGATGGTGGAGTCCTGCCAGGTCACCGAGCCGGAGCCGTTCTTGAACTTGTTGTTCTTGCTGTGCGACTCGTTGCCGTAGTCGTCAGCGACCTCGCGGTCGAGGATGTAGAACGACTTCGCCTGGCCGGGGCCGAGCGAGAGCTCGCCGCCGGTGCCGATGCCGCCGGCCGCGTTGCCCTCCCAGTCGCTCTCGACGTTGCCCTCACCGGAGACACCGCCACCGGCGATGTTCACCTGGCAACCCACGGTGTAGCCCGGGTAGATCTTGCCGCTGCCGCCGTCGGAGACGGTGACCTGCGCGGTGCCGGAGACCCACGAGTTGCGGTGCACCGGAGTGGAGCCCATCGACGGGCTGATGAGAGCCGACTCGCCCACCAGGCTGATGTCGACGACGGTGCCGTCGGACAGGGTCTTGGTGATGTGGCCGCCCGGCAGCGGAACGAAGGTGTCGGCGTTGGCCGCGCCCGTGGAGAACAGGCCGACAGCCACGGTGGCCGCGGCGCTGAGGCCCGCCATCCGCGCCATGAACTTACGGTTGATCATAGGATTTGTCCCTCGAGGATTGAGTTCGCCGCAGCGAGAAGAAGATTCGTCAGATTCGAAAGACGTCAGCCGATGCTGAACGGCATGCCGTAGAGGGTGGTCTTCGAGTAGTGGTCGCCGATGATCTCGACCACGGTGTACGCCCGGGCCTGCGCGTAGCCGGCGCAGCCCTGGATCTCGATTTCCGCGTCCTGGTAATCGATGGCGTAGGTGCCGGCCTTCTGGATGTCCTTCGAGCTGATCTGGACGAACTTGACCTCGCCCGGGCCCAGGTTGACACCGATCGAGCCGCCGGCGCTCACGCCGCCGGTGCTCACGCCGCCGGAGACACCGGCGCCGATGGCGTCATCGGCGATGCTCACCTGGCAACCGACGATGTAGCCGGTGTTCAGCTGGGAGGTGCCGTGGGTGGAGGAGTTGTTGGAGCCGGGGCGGCCGGACGGACCGTTCCAGGGGCCGACCTCGCCCTCGGGGGTGGCGGCGACCTCGGCGATCGCGGAGCCGGAGACCCAGACGACGCGACCCGCACCGTTGGCGGCCAACGACGGCGAGATCAGAGCGCTCTCGTGCGTGCGGGTGATGGTCACATTCGGACCGACCTTCTGTCCGTCCGGCAACGGCACGAAGGTGTCGGCATTGGCGGCACCGGTCGACAGCAGGCCGAAAGCCACGGCGGCCGCGGCAGCGCCGACGCCCGCGGCACGGGCGCCGCGGCGCACACCGGTGGTGCGGTTCTCGCTCATACTTCCCCTCATCAGGTGTCTAACAGCCGGTCTCGACTTTCGAGACCGGACGGGTGGACCTCACAGGCCCAGCTCAGTGTGTCGCCCCTTTGTTGCCGTTACGTAACCAACTGTTATTTCGACGATACGGCCGGGGCCGGTGTGACGAACCCGAGCCAGGGTTCCACCGGGTGGTTCAACGCATAGAAGTGGGGTACTGCGGGGACCGATAGTTGATGGCTCGATGGCGAACATTAAACGCTCAGATGATGTTCAGGCAACGAAACAGTTCGTAAATTTCATAGTGACCCCCACCACACAGCCGGACATCGTCACATGCTTTGACGTGCATTTATGCATTCGGCAGCCGGTGTGTTAAGGCCGATTGACCGGTACCGCCGGTACGCAGGTTGGGATCCCGAACACGACAAAGGACCACGCTTTCGCGTGGTCCTGGGAAATTGCCTCGGTTACTCACCGGTACAGAAACCGGCATTTCGGTCCGGGTGTTTTACCCGGAGACCCCGTGGGTAACGGTGCGGTCACCCGTGGTGCGGGGGAACCTGGGATCGTAACCATTCGTCGTTGTCCGGGGCGCCCGCGGCGTCGCCGCGCTCGTCACCGGTGGTCTCGGGCAGCACGTCACCGAAGATTCTGGCCAGCCGCGCGGCCTCGGCGGCCTTGCGGCGGGCCGCCTCGGGATCCCGCGGGGACGTGCTGTCCGACATGGCCATCGGCCTCATTCGTCCAATCCGGAGAGCTCGCCGATCACCCGGCTCGCGAGCGGGCCGAGGGTGGCCATGCCGTCGCGGATCGCCGAGCGGGTGCCCGGCAGGTTCACCACCAGGGTGCTGCCGGAGATGCCCGCGACACCGCGCGAGAGACCGGCGTCGAGCGAACCGGCCACCCGGCCGGACGCGCGCAGCGCCTCGGTGATGCCGGGCAGTTCCCGGTCGAGCACCTCGGTGGTGGCCTCCGGGGTGACATCGCGCGGCGACATCCCGGTGCCGCCGACCGAGATCACCAGATCGACGCCGCCGATCACCGCGGTGTTGAGCGCGTTGCGGATCTCGACCTCCTCGGCCTGCACCGTCACCGACGCGTCGACGAGGAAGCCCGCTTCGCTGAGCAACTCGGTGACGAGCGGGCCGAGTGAATCCACTCCGCCGTGCGCCGTCCGATCGTCGACGACAACAACCAGTGCACGCCCTGCCACGGGAGCATCGATGTCCATGCTCATCACCGTAGCGCCTACGCACGACAGTGCCGCGCTCGAACGCATCATCGGCCGCCCTCCGCCGCCGCGCCCGTCAGGGTGACCTCGACGGTCTTGGCGTTGCCGCCCTGCTCGTCGGTGTAGGTGAGCTTCACCTTGTCGCCCGGCTGATGCGAGCGGACCGCCGCGATCAGCGCGTCGCCGGAATCGATGGGCCGATCGTCGAGCCTGGTGACCACCGCGCCCGCGGGCACACCCGCCTTGTCGGCCGGACTGCCCGGCGTCACCTCGAGTACGCGGGCCGCGGTGTCCTGGGGCCGCAGTTTGATGCCGATCTGGGCGTAGGTGGCGTGGCCGGTCTTGATCAGTTCGTCGGCGACCCGGCGAGCCTGGTCCACCGGGATCGCGAAGCCGAGGCCGATCGAGCCGCTCTGCGCGCCGGTCGCCTCGCCGCCGAGGCTGGCGATGGCGGTGTTGATGCCGATCAGCTTGCCCTGAGCGTCGACCAGCGCGCCGCCGGAGTTGCCCGGGTTGATCGCGGCGTCGGTCTGGATCGCGTCGATCACCGGATTCACCTGGCTCGGCGCGCCCTCGCCACTGGTGGAGACCGGGCGGTTCATCGCCGACACGATGCCGGTGGTGACCGTGCCCGCGAGGCCGAGCGGCGAACCGATGGCGATCACCGGCTGACCCACCGCGAGACCGTCGGAGGTGCCGAGTTCGATCGGGGTGAGACCGGTCTTGCCGCTCACCTTGATCACGGCCAGATCGGAGACCGGGTCGGCGCCGATCATGGTCGCGGGCGCGGAACTCCCGTCGCTGAACACCACTTCCATCTTCGCCGCGGAGCCGGCCCCGGCCGCGACGTGGTTGTTGGTGAGGATCAGGCCGTCGGAGGACAGCACGACGCCGGAGCCCTCCCCCGAGGCGCGCGCCCCGGCCACCTTGATCATCACCACGCTCGGCAGCACCCGCTGGGCAACCGCCTGGGTGGACCCGGCGGGCGCGTTGGCGACGTTGTTGACGTTGGGCTTGGGCGCGTCGAGCGCGTTGGTCACCGGCGCCGACTCCGAGCCGGTCGCGAGCGCTCCGACGACACCGCCGATGCCACCGCTGACGAGGGCCAGCGCGGTCGCCCCCGCGACGAGGCCGAGGCGCAGCGGCTTGCGTTGCGGTGCGGGCGCCTGGGCGACATAGGGACCGGCTTGACCACCCTGCGGCGGGTATCCGTAGCCGGGCATGGGCGCGGTGTGCTGCGCCTCCGCCGTCCCGAAATGCTGCGCCCCGCTCTGCTGCGCCACGCCCTGGTGCTGCGCGATGCGCTCGTGCTGCGCCGCACCCTGGTACTGCGCGCCGCCCTGGTGCGGTGCTGCGCCCTCGTGCTGTGCTGCGCCCTGGTGCTGCGGCGCGCCGTAGGACTGACCGGCTCCGTGATGTTGGGAGCGGTCGGTCGTCGCGTCGTAGGGCGGCACCGGCGCGCCGGGCTGCCCGCCGCCGGGAAGCGGGGCGGTGGCATCGGGATGCGCGCTGCCGTGGGTCGGCGCGGCTGCTCCGGTCTCGGGGGCAGGCTGTCCCGGTGCCGGGAACGGTTGATCCGTGCCGCCCGCCGCGGGATCGCCGGACTGATCAGCGGGGCGCTGCTGGGGATCGTCGGTCATGGTTGCTGTCTCCTCACGCTTGCTGACCAGCTTCCTGACGGGTACTGAGAAGCGGCTGAGATCGGGCCGTCAGTTCGCCGAGACTCCCGGCCCCGATCAGATCGTTCCCGCGTCCTCCGGCACCGGCGCCTCGCCGGGCAGCACGATGCGGACCAGCGTGCCACCGCGGTCGGAGGTGTCGACCGCGATCGTGCCGCCGTGCTTGGTGACGACCTGCTTGACGATCGCCAGCCCCAGCCCGGAGCCGGGCATCGAGCGCGACGCCGTGGTCCGGTAGAAGCGCTCGAAGACCAGTTCGCGTTCCCCCGGCGGGATGCCGGGGCCCGCGTCGGCGACCGCGAGTTCGAGCAGACCGGGACCGGCCGGGCGCATGCTGATCCGGACCTCGGCGTCGGGCGGGCTCCACTTGGCCGCGTTGTCGAGGACGTTGAGGACCGCGCGTTCGAGCCCGGCCTCGTGCCCGTAGACGAACCACGGACGCAGCTCGGCGGCGAAGGTGATGCCGGTGCCGCGGCGGCGTGCCCGTTCCAGCGCGCGCTCGGCCACCTCGCCCAGATCGACGCGCTCGTAGACGGTTTCCGGCGCGTCCTCGCGGGCCAGGTCGACCAGGTCGCCGACCAGGGTGGACAGCTCCTCGATCTGCGCGACGACATCGGCGCGCAGCTCGGCCATGTCCTCGTCGGGCAGCTGCGGCGCGCCGGGACGGCCGGAGGCGATGAGCAGCTCCATGTTGGTGCGCAGCGAGGTGAGCGGCGTGCGCAGCTCGTGGCCGGCGTCGGCGACGAGCCTGCGCTGCCGGTCGCGCGACTCGGCCAGCGCGCGCAGCATCGTGTTGAAACTCTCGGTGAGCCTTGCCAATTCGTCGTCACCGGTGACGGGGATCGGGGTGAGGTCGTCGGTGCGGGCGACGCGTTCGGTGGCGGCGGTGAGCCGCGCGATGGGGCGCAGGCCCGTCCGGCCGACGGCGGTACCGGCCGCGGCGGCGAGCACCACGCCGCAGGCGCCGACGACGAACAGCAGCCAGGCCAGCCGGTCGAGGACCTCGCGGGTGCGGTAGAGCTTCTGCGAGATGATCAGCGTCGCGCCGCTGTGGGTGCGCACGGCGAGCACGCGCTGATCACCGACGGTGCGCAGCGAGGAGTTGAGCTTGCCGTCGGCGACGGCGAGCTCCTGGACGCCCACGGGCGGGATCGTCTGCTGCGGCGGCATGTACGGCTTGTGGTCGGCGTAGATCAGCGCGACACCGACGTCGTTGGAGAACAGCCCGGCCAGCACGATCGACTGGAAGCCGAGCGTCTCGAAATTGTTGTTGATCATGGTCGCCGCGCGCGCCTCCAGCTGGGCGTCGACGTCGGCGTAGAGCGCGCGCGCCACCATCGCGTAGGCCGCGATCGAGGTGACCGCGACGGCGATGAGCACCACCGACGCCGCCAGCAGCGTCACCCGCCAGCGCAGCGAGACCGAGCGGGTCAGCGGCATCGGCGGTCGCATCTCCCCCGTGTCGGGAGGGCGCAGGACCGCGACGGCCGGCTCCTTGTGTGCCATTCCCCGCCGCCTACGGAGGGGTCTCGCGCAGTACGTAGCCGACGCCACGCACGGTGTGGATCAGACGTTCCTCGCCGTCGGCCTCGGTCTTGCGGCGCAGATAGCCGATGTAGACCTCGAGCGCGTTGCCGGAGGTGGGAAAGTCGTAGCCCCAGACCTCCTCGAGGATCCGCCCGCGGGTGAGCACCCGGCGTGGATTGGCCATCAACATCTCCAGCAGCGAGAACTCGGTGCGGGTGAGACTGATGGCGCGTTCGCCGCGCGAGACCTCGCGTGTCACCGGATCCAGCGACAAGTCAGCGAACACCATCGCCTCCGACGCCTCACCCGGATCGGGCGCGCGACGGCGCAGCAGCGCGCGTAAACGCGCCAGCAATTCCTCCAACGCGAAAGGTTTCGGCAAATAATCGTCGGCGCCCGCGTCGAGCCCGGCCACCCGTTCGGAGACCGAATCGCGCGCGGTCAAAACGAGAATCGGCAGATCGTCGCCGGTGCTGCGCAGCCTGCGGCACACTTCCAGGCCGTCCAGGCGCGGCATCATCACGTCGAGGACGAGGGCGTCGGGCCTGGCAGCGGCCACTTTTTCCAACGCGTCCATGCCGTCCACCGCCAGGTCGACGGTGTAGCCGTTGAAGCTCAGCGACCGGCGCAGTGATTCCCGCACGGCGCGATCGTCGTCGACTACCAGAATGCGCATGTGCCCAGTTTGCCGTGGCCGACTGAGAACGCACTGAGAGGGGGCGGCGCGTTGCCAGTCACAGGTGTCGCGGAGCATCATTGTGGCAGCGCATATTCGGCGAATTTCCCACGGCGTGGCCCGGATTGCCGATCCCTACCCAGCACGGTATCTTTCCTGCGGAAAAAGAAGACCTCCAGTTGGTTCTGCGCTGCATCGCTCCGCGACCTCCCCGCGCGGGCCGGGGTCACACGTGGAAGCAGAGGCAACGCACGCGGATGGAACCTGCATCGCGCTCCTGGCAATTCAGCCTGTCGAACTGGTCCGTCACCCGCAAGGTCGGCGTCGTGCTGGTGCTGCCGGTGATGCTGGCGACCACCTTCGCCGTCCTGCGTATCAACAACGAGCTGCAGACGATGACCCAGCTCGGCGCCGCCACCGAGCAAGCCACCGTCATCCGGCCGGTCGTCAAATTCGCCACCGCGACCGAACAACTCGCCGTCGCCGCGACGGCCAACTGGGGCGCGATCGCCGACCCGCAGACCGACGCCGCGCTCACCACCTACGACCAGGCGCTGGCGGAGGTCCAGAACGCGCTGCGCTCGGCGACGATCGACCCCGAGGTCGCCAGTGAGCTGACCGCGGCCACCGCCACCGGCGCCACCCTGCGCAACACGGTGCGCGGCGGATCGCCCGCGATGGTCGGTGAACAGACCGACGAGATCGGTGAGCGGATCGGCAACGCGCTGTCGAAGACCCCACAGGTCGACGACTTCATCGTGCAGCGCTACTTCCTCCAGCTGACCGCGCTGCACCAGGCCCGCCGGGTGCTCACCCGCGAGCGCACCCTGGTGGTCTCCCCCGACGCGGGCCGCAGCCAGAGCGCCCGCGCGCAGATGCTCGTCGAGCTCGGTTCCGAGTCGACCATGATCAAGACCTACGGCATGATCCTGCCGCAGAACGCGGGCGCCATGGCCTCGCTGCTGGACGCGGTGCAGACCAGGATCAGCGTGTTCAGCCAGAACAACGGCGACCCGACCACCAACGCCGCGGTGCTCAACACCCTGCAGGTGAGCGCCGACACCTACGCCTCGAGCATCGCCTCGCTGCTCGACCTCATCGACCACACCCTCGACGAGAACACCGCGACCGCGCAGACCGGCGCGCTGCGCGAGACCACCCTCGTGCTCGGCATGCTGCTCGCAGGCCTCGCGCTGGCGCTGGCCGTGGCCCGCACACTCGTCGTGCCGGTGCGCAGGCTGCGCCGCGACGCGCTCGAGGTGGCGCACGTGAAGCTGCCCGACGAGCTGGCCGTGGTCCGCAGCGGCGGCGCGACGCCCGAGATCGCGCCGGTCGGCGTCCATTCCACCGACGAGGTCGGCCAGCTCGCCCGCGCCGTCGACGAGATCCACGAGCAGGCCCTCAACCTGGCCGCCGACCAGGCCCGCCTGCGCCTGCAGATCGGCAACATGTTCGAGACGCTCTCGCGGCGCAGCCAGTCGCTGGTCGAGCAGCAGCTCGCGCTCATCGAGGAGCTCGAGCACGACGAGGACAACCCGTCGCGGCTGCAGACGCTGTTCCGCCTCGACCACCTCGCCACCCGCATGCGCCGCAACGGCGACAACCTGCTCGTGCTCGCGGGCACCGTGCTGCGCCGCGGCCACCTGCCCCCGGTGCCGCTGTCGGACATGCTCTGGAGCGCGGTCTCGCAGGTGGAGGACTACCAGCGCGTCGAGATCGGCAACGTGCCCGACGGCGTGGTCGCCGGTGAATCCGCGGTCGACATCGAGCACCTGCTCGCCGAGCTGATCGACAACGCGCTGCGATACTCCCCGCCGAGCACCTCGGTGGCGGTGATCGTCGGCCGCGCGGTCGACGGCGGCTATCTCATCGAGATCACCGACCGCGGCCTCGGCATGTCGGCCGAAGACCTGCAGACCACCAACGACCGGCTCGCCTCCGGTGGCGAGGTCACCATCGAAACCGCACGTCGCATGGGTCTTTTCGTGGTCGGCAGGCTCGCCAAGCGGCACACCATCACCGTCAGCCTGCGGCGCACCTCCGGACAGGCGCCACAGCCGGGCATCACCGCGAGCGTGCATCTGCCGAGCGCGCTGGTCGCCCCCGCGCCCGCCGCGGCCGCCGGTCCGGTGACCGGGCCGAACCCGATCGTCTCGACCGGCTCGCACGCGCTGGCGACCGGTCCGCACGCGCTGACTCCCGCCGACATCACCGGGCCCAACCCGATCACCGCCCCTGGCGGTCCCGAACCGCTCGTGCTGCCCGCGCTCAACGGCGCGACGCCGCTGGTGCCGACCGGCCCGGTCGCGCCGGGCTTCGGCGACGACCGGCCGGAGCCGAACATGGCCCCGCTGACCAGTGCCGGGCTGCCGCAACGTCGCCCGGCCGCGGTGCCCGCGCCTCCTCCGGCGCCGACCCCGCTGCCCGTGCCCCCGCCCACCGAGCCGGCCGAGTCCGACGAGCCGACCGGCCTGTGGGCCGAGCACGAGCACGACACCGACGACCTGCCGGTCCGGGCGACCGACGCCCCGGCGAACAACACCGCACCGGCCGGCTTCGCGCCGGACCCCACCCCGACCGGCTACCCGACCGCCCGGTCGAACGACACGGCCTCCAAGGGCTTCCCAGCTGTCGGCGGGTCGGACGACACGCCGTCGAACGGCTTCCCGAGCGTCCCCGAGTCGAGCGGGTCGTCGTCGAACGGCTTCGCCACCACCGGATCGACCGCGAACGGCCCGGTCTCGAACGGCACGTCGACCACGGACGACGCCGAGCCGCGGTCCATCGGCCTGCCCCAGCGTGTCCCCGCCTCGGCGCTGACCGAACTCACCGAAGCTGGCCGCGTGCCCGAGCCGCCGCGCACACTGGCGCCCGCCCCGGCCGCAGAGCCGAAACCGCAGGCGAATCAGCGCCTGCAGCCGGTCACCGGCGAGGCGCCGACCCCCATCTACCAGCGGATGGTCTCGGAATGGCTCGTCGAACCCGCTTCCGCCGGTGCCGATTCCGGTGGCAACGGAGCATCATGGAGTTCCCCCGGCGACGCGGGTTGGTCGGCAGCGGCCAGCGCGGGTAATCCGCCGACGTCCTCGCGCACCGTCGGCGGGCTGCCGATCCGTAAACCGGGCGCTCAGCTCGTCCCCGGCGGGCTCACCCCCGCCGAGGAAGCGGGCCCCCGCGATCCCGAGGAGATCCGAAACAACTTGACCAGACATCTCAGCGGCGTTCGCAGTGGCCGTGCCGAGATCCAGTACAACGACGGAGGCCACGAATGAGCAACGCGCACCCTACGGACGAGAATCTGAACTGGCTGGTCGCCCGCTTCACCCGGGACGTGCCGGGCGTCTCGCACGCGGTCCTGGTCTCGGCCGACGGCCTGCTGCAGGCGACGAGTCCGCATCTACCCGCGGACCGGGCCGAGCAGCTGGCCGCGGTCACCGCGGGCCTGGCGAGCCTGTCGGCGGGTGCGGCGCACCTGTTCGACGGCGGCAAGGTGATGCAGTCGATCGTCGAGATGCAGCGCGGGTACCTGCTGGTGATGAGCGTCGGAAACGGCTCGCACCTGGCGGTTCTGGCCAACAAGAGCCACGACATCGGCCGCATCGGCTACGAGATGGCGTTGCTCGTCGACCGGGTGGGCTCGGCGGTCACCGCCACCGCCCGCACCGCCGGCTGAGGTGAGATGTCGAGCCCGTACGGATCAGAACACCGGCCGACTACCCGGGTCAGGCCCTACGCCCTGACCTCCGGCCGGACCGAGCCCGCGATCGCGCTGCCGCTCGAGGCAGTCGTCGAAACGGTCTCCTACACCGCGCACCTGGAGTGGCCCGCAGGGGATCTGCGCACCGAAATCGTGCGTCTTGGCACACATCGGCTCTCTGTCGCCGAAATCGCGGCATACCTCGGACGCCCACTGGGTATGGTCCGGGTGATGATCGGCGATCTCGTTGTCGGCGGGATTCTCCGAATGCATTCGACGCTGACCGAGCAGGCGAGCTACGACGAACGCCGATCACTGATGGAGAGGACTTTGCGTGGACTCCGTGGCCTCTGAGGGCATGCGACCCCCGGCACCCGATCAGCGGGTCGCGTCGACCAAGATCGTCGTGGCCGGTGGATTCGGCGCGGGCAAAACCACATTCGTCGGGGCGGTGTCGGAGATCGTTCCGCTGCGCACCGAGGCGATGGTGACCCACTTCTCCGACGGCATCGACGATCTCGCCGAGACGCCGGAGAAGGAGACGACCACCGTCGCCATGGACTTCGGCCGCATCGTGCTGCCCGGCAACCTGGTGCTGTACCTGTTCGGCACGCCGGGCCAGAAGCGGTTCTGGTTCATGTGGGACGACCTCATCCGCGGCGCCATCGGCGCGGTGGTGCTGATCGATACCCGCAGGCTGGAGGACAGTTTCGCGGCGGTCGACTTCTTCGAGGCGCGCGGCCTGCCGTTCCTGATCGCGGTCAACCGGTTCCCGAATGCGCCGCGCTTCCCGATCGCGGAACTGCGCGAGGCGCTTTCGGTGCGCGAGGGCATCCCGATCGTCGACATCGACGCGCGCAACGCCGTCGAGGTGCGGCAGGCGCTGGCCGCGGTGACCGAGTACGCCATCGCTCAGCTCGAGCCCCAGCAGTTCGAGGAGGCAGGGCGGCGTGGTTGAGCTGCTCGCCGGGGCCGACGCCGAGACGTTCGGCCGCGGTACCGGCGTCGCCTGGCTCGCGTACGACCTGTCGGCGCTCGGTGCGCTGGTGGCGTTCGCCTGCATACGGCATGCGAAGTATTCGCTGCGATTCCGGATGATCTGGCTGGCGATGGCCGCGGTCTCCCTCGGCGGAGTCGGGATCTGGCTGGCGAATTCGGTGGCCCTGCTCGGCATCCGCGTGCACGACACGACGATGCGATACAACGTGGCGCTCGGCGCGTCGGCATTGGCCATCGCCGTGGTCGGGGTACTCGCCGGCCTGCTGATCAGCGGGCGGACACCGCAGCTGCCACGCCTGGTGGTCGGCGGGCTGACGACGGGCCTGAGCGTCGGCCTGTCCACGTATCTGACGCTGGACGCGCTCACCGTGCAGGGTTCGGTCGACGAAACGCTCGGCCTCATCGGGGTTTCGGTGCTGCTGTCGATGGCGCTGTCCACGGCGACGCTGTGGGCCGCCCAGGTGGTGCGCCCGGTGTGGCTGCGGGTGGTGGCGTCGTTGCTGTTCGGCATCGGCGTCGGCGCCGTGTACTACACCGCTGTCGCCGCGCTGGAGTTCACGCTCGACGCGGGCGGCCGGATCCCGTCCGGGCTGCCGCTGTTCGACCTCGTGTTCCCGATGTTCGTCATCGGCTCGATGGGCCTGACGGTGCCGATCACCGCGGTGCTCATCGCACCGGATCGCCGCGACACGGCCGAGACGCCTGCCCCGCCCGCGGACCGTCGGCGCGCGCTGATCAGCTAACGTCCGGTTTGCCCGGAAACATCGGGGATTTCGGCGCCGGAAACAGGCCCTGAAGTGGCGATGAGCGGGTTCTCCTTACCGGAGAACCCGCCCTCGTGCACGAGAGTACATACCCGGCAAGGACTCCGCATCAGGCGTTCTGGAATTTTCTTGTGCTACAAAACAAACCACAGGTCTGTTACTCGGCGATCAGCAATCCCTCCGCAAGCACGGCGGCCGATTAGCCCCAAGTGGCTCGTGTCACACCAGTAACCACACGATTGCCGCGCTCGGGCCACAGCGCCCTGAACAGGCACGATCCGGCCGACGCAAGGCCCCTGGACAGCCGTGGCCGCCGAACCCGGCGCCCACGGCGCGTTCGGCCCCCACACCGCGGTCGCGCGGGTTATCGTCGCCCAGGGCGCTTTCCGTCTCGCCCGGCACATCCAAGAGGTTCGTTCGAAGGAGTTCGCATGGCCGTCAACGTGGTGCTCGACAAAGTTCTCGACAAGGAATTCGAGAGCAAGACGCTGAAGGAAATCCTCGCCGCGCCGCCGTCGGCCCTGGCCGGCCTCACCGAGGCGCACGACAAGCAGCTGCTCGAGGCGCTCAAGATCAAGACCATCGCCGACCTCGGCAGCAACAAGTTCTTCCAGCTCGCCGCCACCCTGGTCGAATTGGCCGAGCGCGAAGGCTGAAAATTTGGCGGCTGGCGCCGCGGGTTTGCGGCCCCCTTGTGCCGCAAACCGTGGTGGTTGCGGGCCGGATCGGCGTAATTGCCGGTCCGGCCCGTCCACTCAGATTTTCGCTGGATCTATCAAGCCTTTTCGGACCGCGCCGATGATGCGGCGCGGCACCTTGTACTCCACGCCGCCGACCGTCACCGGAACCAGCTGCGGCACTTCCGCTTTCCACTGTGAGCGCCTGCTGCGGGTGTTCGACCGCGACATCCTGCGCTTCGGAACAGCCACCGGTCAGCCCTCCTTGCCCGCGCGGGTGCGCTTGCCGTACTTGCGCTCGAACTTCTCGACCCGGCCCTGGGCGTCGAGCACGCGATGCGCGCCGGTCCAGAACGGGTGCGAATCCGCGGTGACGTCGACCATCAGCAGCGGATAGGTGTTGCCGTCCGACCATTCGACGGTGCGGTCGCTGGTCGCGGTCGACCTGGTCAGGAACTGCTTGCCGGTGCTCGCGTCCTCGAACACGACGGGGTGGTAGTCGGGGTGGATGCCCGCTTTCATGCCGAATCTCCTTTTCGGTTGGTGCGCTCGCTCGCCGCGGCGGGGGCCTCGGCGGGATCGGCGCAGGGGTCTTCGTGCCAGTCGCCGAAGGGGTCCTCCCACAGCGCGACTCGCTCCGGCGCCCGGTCGACCAGCAGCAGCTCGTCGTCCTCCACCAGCGCCCAGTGCAGGGCATGCCGGATCTCGGCCGGGTCGGCGTCGTGCGCCAGGATCACCAGCGACACGTCGCGATCGCCGAAGCGCTCGTCCCAGCGCAGGGCGGCCATCGCCCGCCGGTCCGGATCCGCGTCGGCCTGCTCCTCGGCACTCATGGCGGCCAGCCAGCGGCCCGCGCCGCCGACCCGCAGGCCACCGCCCGCCGATTCGAGCCGCACCACCTGATCCGGCTGGGTGGCCAGCCAGATCCGGCCCCGCGCGCTGACGACGCCGTCGAACAACACGTCGAGCGCGTCGTGCAGCCGCAGCGGATGGAACGGCCTGCGCGCGGCGAATTCGATGAGCGTGACGCCGTGATCGGTGGTCAGCGGCGGCTGACCACGCAGCAGCGGGGCGTGCGCGTCGAAGATCCGGCCGCGGCGCGCGTCGGCGGGGATCCTGGTCAGCAGGGCGCCGACTTCCACCGCGTCGAGGGCGGCGGGATCGTCGAGCCAGGCGATCGGCGCGCCCGGCGCCATCCTGGCGAGCACGGCGTCGAGGCGCTCGCGCTCCATGGCGTCGACCTCGGCGGTCAGCACCACCAGGGCGTCGGCGAAGTCGACCTGGCCGACGGCCACCTGGGCGACGGTGCGCTCGTCGTCGGCCGCGGCGAGGCCGCGGTCGGCCAGCGCCTCGTCGCCGGTCGCGTCGGCCAGCCAGTTCTGCCCGTCGAGGCAGGTCAGCACGGCCTCGATGCGGACGCCGCGGCCCGCTGGTCCGTCGACCCGGTCGGCGACCCCGCTCACCTCGACGGTCTCGATCGCGTGGCACAGCGCCTCGGCCTCGATGGCCGGGTCGAGCGCGAGCACGATGCGGTGGACGTGCTCGCGCGCGGCCAGCGTGCACAGCATCGGCAGCAGGTCGGCGCGCAGCGTGCACGACACGCAGCCGTGCGCCAGCTCCAGCACGGTGGTCGTGACGGCGCCCGCGGTGCGCACCGTGCGGCGCACCACGCCTTCGCGCAGTTCGGCGAGGTCGTGGTACACCACGACGGTGCCCGGATCCTCGCTCAGCGTCGCCGCGATGTGCTCGACGCCGGCCATGGCGGGTCCGGCGAAACCGGCGAGCAGCACGACGGGCGTTCTCCGGTCGGACTGGTCCAGCACCCGATACCCCTTTCGATAACGATTTTCATTAGACGTAGGGGCAACGGTACAGTCTGGAATATCCATTGTCGAAAATGGTTGTCATATCCATGGAGGGAGGTCGCATGTCGGCCCACTGCCAGGTCACCGGCCGCAAGCCCGGCTTCGGAAAAGCCGTCTCGCATTCGCACCGGCGCACCAACCGGCGCTGGAACCCCAACATCCAGCGCAAGACCTACTACCTGCCCAGCGAGGGCCGCCGCATCACGCTGACGGTCTCCGCCAAGGGCATCAAGACCATCGACCGGGACGGGATCGAGGCCGTGGTGGCCCGCATCCGCGCCCGCGGCGACAAGATCTAGGAGCACCCATGGCCTCGAAGACCACCGATATCCGGCCGATCGTCAAGCTCAAGTCCACCGCGGGCACCGGCTACACCTACGTCACCCGCAAGAACCGCCGCAACGACCCCGACCGGCTGGTCCTGCGCAAGTACGACCCCGTCGTGCGCAAGCACGTCGACTTCCGCGAGGAGCGCTGACGCTTCCTGAAGCCCAGGGGCCGGAGGCGGCCGCGCAGCATAACCACGTAGGCCCAGTGAAGGGAGCCGATAGATATGGCGAAGAAGTCCAAGATCGCCCGTAACGAGCAGCGCCGCGCGATCGTCGAGCGGTACGCGGCGCGGCGCGCCGAGCTCAAGGAACTGATCCGCAGGCCGGGCACCGGCGACGACGAGCGCGCGGCCGCCCAGGCCGAACTGCGCAAACAGCCACGCGACGCGAGTCCGGTACGATTGCGCAATCGGGATGCAGCCGATGGCCGACCACGCGGTCATCTCCGGAAGTTCGGCCTCTCCCGTGTTCGAGTGCGCGAGATGGCCCACCGGGGCGAGCTCCCCGGGGTCCACAAATCGAGCTGGTAGAGACCCACTGAACTCGTGAGAAGGAACATCACATGGCAGTGAAGCGAGCACCGTCCAAGAAGGCACGCGCCGAGCAGGGCCGCAAGCCGAAGAAGAACCCGCTGATCGCCGCGGGTATCGAGGTCGTCGACTACAAAGACGTCAACCTGCTGCGCACCTTCATCTCCGACCGCGGCAAGATCCGCAGCCGCCGGGTCACCGGCCTGACCCCGCAGCAGCAGCGTCAGGTCGCCGTCGCGGTGAAGAACGCGCGCGAGATGGCGCTGCTGCCCTTCACCAGCCGCTAGGACGCAGAGCGAAGAATGGCCCCGAAGCTGTTGCCTCGGGGCCATTCTCGTGTGCGTAGGCGATATCAGCGCCGCGGCCGGGTCGTCACGGGATGGTGAGGACCTGGCCCGCGTTGATCAGGTCCGGGTTGTCGATACCGGACGCCGCCGCGATCTCCTGGTAGCGGTTGCCGTCGCCGTAGAAGCGCTCGGAGATGGCCCACAGGGTGTCGCCCGGCTCGACCGTGTAGGTCTGCGCGGCGGGCGGCGGCGGGGGCACCTCTTCGGCGACCGGGGCGGCCGCGACCGGCTCCGGCTCGGGAGCCGGGGCGGGCAGCGGGTTGTCGGTGTTGGTGGCGGTGGCCCACGCGACCGAGCCGTCGGTGCCGTACAGCACCACGTTGCGGTCGGGCTGCACCACGAGGCGCTCGACGTTCTTGCCGTTGGTCTCGGTCGACCAGGCGGCCGAGCCGTCGCCCTTGTAGACGACGAAGTTGCCGTCGTTCTGCAGGGCCGCGCGCTGCACGTCCTGCCCATGAGTCATAGCGGCCCACACGACGTTGCCGTCGGGCTCGGTCAGCACCAGGTTGCCGTCCGGCTGCAGGGCCAGGGTGTACGCACCGCCGGTCAGGGACTGTCCCAGTCCCAGTTCTTCGCCTACGCGCAGCGTGTCGCCCACGTTCGTCCTTTCGAAGATCCAGTTGCAGAGCACCGATGAAAAGATGCTCGCCGTGTGCCACGGCGGCGCATCGGAAGCGAATGTAGCCCGCGCGGAGCGGAAATGGGCGAGTTACGCGCAGGGTTCGCGGAAAGTTCACTGTGAGGTGGACCATCTTCGGATCGCGCCGCCCGCCGACGCCGTCCGCGGCCCCGGTCCGGCTAGGGTGGCGGGCATGCGAACGACGTCGCGTTTCACCGCCGCCACGGCCGTCATCGCAGTGCTGATGAGCCCGCTCATGGCCTGCTCCAGCACCGATGACGCTGCGCCCCAGCCGAGTTCGTCGTCCACTGCGAGCGCGCGCCCGGAGGACGGCAACGCGGCCATCGGACACCGGTTCACCCCCGATCCGACCATCGTGGATCCGCACCCGATCGCGTTCTCCTCCTGGACTCGGCTGGGCGACAACAGGATCGGCGTCAACTTCCAGACCGGCAACCCGGAATGCGTCGGCGTCGACGTCACCGTCACCGAGACCGCCGAGCAGGTGCAGGTCGCGTTGCGCGGTGGGACCCGGGCCGACGCGGTCGGCAAGATGTGCACCATGAACGCCGTCTTCGGTACCGTCGAGATCACCCTCGACGCCCCGCTCGGCAGCCGCGAGGTCGTCGACGCCGGATAACGAAAACGGGTGCCGCGCCGAGAGATTCGGCGCGACACCCGGTTCGGGTACGCGATGACTCAGTGCGCGAAGTGGCGCGCTCCGGTCAGGTACAGGGTGACACCGGCTTCCTTGCAGAGCTCGACGGTGTCCTTGTCGCGGATCGAGCCACCGGGGTGCACGATGGCGCGCACACCGGCGGCCACCAGGATCTGCGGGCCGTCGGAGAACGGGAAGAACGCGTCCGACGCGGCGACCGAGCCCTTGGCCCGCTCCCCCGCGCGCTCGACGGCGAGCTTGCACGAATCGACACGGTTGACCTGACCCATGCCCACGCCGACCGCGGCGCCGTCATCGGCCAGCAGGATCGCGTTCGACTTCACGGCACGGCAAGCGCGCCAAGCGAATTCGAGATCGGCCAGGGTGGCGGCGTCGGCCGGGTCGCCGGCGGCGAGTGTCCAGTTGGCCGGGTCGTCACCGTCGGCGTCGAGCACGTCGCGGTCCTGCAGCAGCGCGCCGCCGCTGATCGGGCGCAGCTCCACGCCCTTGCGCCGCGGCGGCTCGGCGACGAGCACGCGCACGTTCTTCTTGCGCTGCAGCACCTCGACCGCACCGGGCGCGTAGCCGGGGGCCACGATGACCTCGGTGAAGATCTCGGCGACCTGCTCGGCCATCTCCACGCTGACCTCGCGGTTGGCCGCGATCACGCCGCCGTAGGCGCTGACGGGGTCGGTCGCGTGGGCCTTGCGGTGCGCCTCGGCGATGTCGGCGCCGACGGCGATGCCGCACGGGTTGGCGTGCTTGATCACCGCGACGGCGGGCTCGTCGAAGTCGAAGGCGGCGCGCCAGGCAGCGTCACCGTCGGTGTAGTTGTTGTACGACATCTCCTTGCCGTGCAACTGCTCGGCCTGCGCGATCCCCACGGTGCCGTCGTTGGCCGTGTACAGCGCGGCCGCCTGGTGCGGGTTCTCGCCGTAGCGCAGCACCGCGGCCCGCTCCCACGAACCGGCGACCCAGCCGGGGAACTGCTCGGTCTCGGGCACCACGGCGGGTACGGCGACCGAACCCATCCAGCTCGCGACGGCCACGTCGTAGCTCGCGGTGTGCTGGAAGGCCTTGGCGGCCAGCGCGGTCCGCTCGGCGAGGGTGAACCCACCGGACTTCACCGCGGTCAGCACGTCGTCGTAATCGGTGACATCGACGACGACGCCCACCGACGGATGGTTCTTCGCGGCCGCGCGCACCATCGACGGACCGCCGATGTCGATCTGCTCGACGCACTCGTCGATGCTCGCGCCGCCGGCCACGGTCTGGGTGAACGGGTAGAGGTTCACCACCACCAGCTGGAAGGCCTCCACCCCGAGCTCGCCCAGCTGATCGACGTGTTCGGGACGACGGGTGTCGGCGAGGATGCCCGCGTGCACGCGGGGGTGCAGCGTCTTGACCCGGCCGTCGAGGGTCTCCGGGAAACCGGTCAGGTCCTCGACCTTGGTGACCGGGATGCCCGCCTCGGCGATCTTGCCCGCGGTCGAGCCGGTCGACACCAGCTCCACGCCGGCGGCGTGCAGCCCGGTGGCCAGCTCGATGAGCCCGGTCTTGTCGTAGACGCTCACCAGCGCCCTGCGGATCGCCTTACGTTCACTCACCGGTGTGCTCGCTCATCTGGAATTTCTGCCTTTCGTCCGTCGGAGACAATGCCTCGCGTCGCGACGGCGGCGATGACCTCCGCCAGCAGCCGTCGCTCGACAATCTTGATGCGCTCGTGCAGCGTGGCCTCGTCGTCGCCGGGCAGCACGTCGACCGCCTCCTGCGCCAGGATCGGGCCGGTGTCGACGCCGCCGTCGACCAGGTGCACGGTGCAGCCGGTGACCTTCGCGCCGTAGGCCAGCGCGTCCCGCACGCCGTGCGCGCCGGGGAACGCGGGCAGCAGCGCGGGATGGGTGTTGATGAACCGGCCGCCGAAGCGTTCAAGGAACCGGGGGCCGACGATCTTCATGAAGCCGGCCGAGACCACCAGATCGGGCCGATGCGCGCCGACCGCGTCGGCCAGCGCCTGATCCCAGGCGGACCGGTCGGGAAAGTCTTTGAGCGCCACCCGGAAGTGCTCGACGCCCGCCGCCTCGGCGTGGTCGGTGGCCTGGCACACGCGGTCGACGCCGACGGCGACGATCTTCGCGGGGAATCCGGGCTCGCGGGCGGCGGCCAGCAGCGCGTTGAGCAGCGAGCCGGTGCCCGAGGCGAGGACGACGACGGTGGCCGGTGTCCCTGCGGGCTTCCACTGGGCAAACGAGGACGTCAGCGCTCTACTCCTGCGTTGGTCGGGGGGCGGCGATCGGCGATACCGCCGGGTCGAGCTTAACGACCGGTGTCCCTGTCACCTTCCGGCAGGTCCGGCTCGACGACCTCCGCGTCGACGATGTCGTCGGCGGGCGGGGTCACCGAGCCGGGCGCGGCGATGCTCACCTCGACGTCGTCGTCGATGTCTTCGAGCACCTCGGCGTCGACCTCGACGGCGGGATCGTCGTCGTAGTCGTCGGTGTCGTCGTGCTCGTCCTCGTCGTCCTCGTAGTAGTAGTCGTCGTCCTCGTCGTAATCGTCGTCCGCGTAGGCGTAGTCGTAGTCCGCGTCGTCGTAGTCGGCGTCATCCTCGGGCTCGGCCGGTGCGGCGGGCGCGAGGAAGCGACGGGCGAAGACCATGCCGACGAAGCCGCCGACGCCGAACCAGGTGATCATCAGCACCACCAGCATCAGCAGGTCGACCCCGACCCGGCCGACCGCGCCGAGTTGCCCGCCACCCACGATGGCGAGCAGCAGCATCGTCAGGGTGGACAGGGCGGCGCAGGTGAGCGTCGCCCACGGCGCGCCGGGCCGGTCGTCGCTGGTGCGGCCCAGCTCGATGCCGGCGAGGACACCGATCGCGATCGGCACCAGCAACAACACCGGCCACCAGGCCGCGGCCGGGCCCTCGGGCACCGGGACGAGCGCGGGCAGCGCGGGCACCTGCGCGGTGGTGACGCCGAAAAGGCCCACCGAGCCGGCGCCGAACTGCACGGCCGCGCCGCTGAGCAGCCCGGCGGCGGCGATCACCACATTGGGCAGGTAGAGCAGCGAGAGCAGCGTCATCCCGAGGACGTCGGTGACGTTCTCCGCCTGCTGATACGCGCCGTCGAGCCGGGACAGATGAGCGAAGAACGAGACGACCGTCGCCAGCGCGGCGCAGCCGAGCATCCGCAGCATGGTGCGGCGCGCGGCGCGGGCGCCGAGCACCGCCCACTCCGGGATCTCGACCGGCACCAGCGCGCACAGTGAACGCCAGGAGCGGCTGCCGATTCCGGCCGCCGCGGCGCCGAGGTACAGCAGGATCACCCAGCCGAACGCGGTCAGCGGGCCAGGCGGTTCGAGTGGGGTGACGCCCGCCGCGTCACCGGTGACGGCGAGGCAGACGGCGGTCAGCAGCAGCGGTCCGGCCAGCACCGACGCGGCGAGCCAGCCCAGGTCGATCGGGGTGGGACGGCTCGGTATCGCCCGCGCGCATTCGCGGGCCGCTGCCCAGACCAGGACGGCGGTCGGCACCAGCGGCAGCAGGCCGAGCGTGGTGCGCCCTACGGTGAGCGGAATCTGATGGGCGGCGAGCCAGGTCGCCGCGACCGCGCCGGGCGCGCTGGTCAGATCGGTACCGGTGGTGAGCATGACCACCAGCACCAGCACCACGGTCGCCGCCAGCGCGCAGATCGTCGGCCGGGCCGCGACGAGCAGCAGGGTCCGCGCCCGTTCCGGCGACAGCGACCACCAGGGCGGCTCGTGCTCGTGCTCGTGCCCGGCGGACGCTGCGGTGGTCTCCCCGACGCCGCGTGACCCGGAGGTCCGGCGCACGAGGGCGTTACGGGAGCTCATGACAATTCAGCGTGGCAGCTTCCCCGGCGGGCGCGGGGCAGGCGCGCCGCGAGCCCACAGGCACACCTGTGGGCTCGCGATCGCACCGTGCCACGCGCGGCGGCCGTCGGTTTTCTACTTGTTCTCGTCGTTCGGGCGGAACGCCGTGGTGGCGTCGGCCGCCGGGTCGGAGGCCTGTTCGCCGCCGAACGGCTGCGCCTGACCCGGCTGCGGCTGCGAACCCTGCTGCGCGCCACCGTAGTTCGGGGCGCCGAACGGCTGACCACCCTGCGGCTGGGCGCCGCCGAAGTGCTGGGTCGCGCTCTCGTCGGGCCGCGGCTGCTGCGGGGCGCCGCCGTAGGGCGACTGCTGCTGCGGCGCGCCGTACTGCTGACCGTACGGCGACTGCTGACCCGGCTGCTGGCCGTAGGACGGCTGCTGACCCGGCTGCGCCTGCCCCGGCTGACCGTAGGACGGCTGCGGCACCGACGGCTGGCTCTGCTGGCCGTACGGCGACTGGGCGGGGTACTGACCGCCGGTCTGGCCCTGGCCGTAACCGGCCTGCTGGCCGTACGACGGCTGCTGACCGTAGCCGGACTGCTGTCCGTAACCCTGCTGGCCGTAGCCCTGCTGCCCGTACTGACCCGGCTGCTGCTGCGGCTGCGCGGGCTTGGGCGCAGGCGCCTTGATGATCCCCAGCGTGAACAGCAGCGCCACCACCGCGACCGCGGCGGTCGCGAACGCGAGCACCAGCACCAGGAAGGCGCCGATCTCGAGCTCGGAACCCTCGGGGGCGCCGACGAAGGTCGAGATCACCAGCGCGAGGAATCCGGCCACCGCGGACGCGGCGGCCGCGCCGAGCAGATCCTGCTTGGGCAGCAACGAGACACCGGCGAGCAGACCCGCGAGCAGCAGCAGCGCGGCGGTCGCGCCACCCGACCACTCGAACAGGTTGAACGTGATGTCGGAACCGATGGTGGTGCCGCCGATGGTGGTCGGCTTGGAGCCGATGTAGGGCAGGAAGCCGAGCAGGAAGGTCAGCACGCCGAGACCGGCGGTCGCCGCGGTCAGAATGAACGGCAGGCCTTTGCCTTCGGAGCCGGCGGCGGTGGATGGCGATGCCGCGGCGGCTCCGGTGCTCGGACCCTGGCTGGGCGCGGCGGGCGCCGCGGGTGTGTTGTACCCGGAGCCCCCGGTCGGGTATGACATGTCGTCGTCTCCTTGATCGAGTCGTGCGCATCGGTCGCGTCGAACTGACTGCTGCTGGTCCGGTCTTGACGCTACTGCACGCCACGTTCCCGGTCATCACCTACCGAGCGGGCTGTGGACAACCCACCGCCTGTGGATGAATCGACAAAGGCCGCCTCCGGCAAACCCGGAAGACGGCCTAGGTCGATGTGAGATTCAGATCAGGCTGTATCCAATCGGCCTGATCCCCGGGGCCCTTCGTGGTCACGCAAGCTACCGCCTCCGGGCCCTGAGCGGATCAGGCAGACGCGATGGACGCCTTCTCCAGGATCTCGCGGGCCAGCGCGGCGGTGGCGGACGGCGTCTTGCCGACCTTCACACCGGCAGCCTCGAGGGCCTCCTGCTTGGCCTGCGCGGTACCGCCGCCGCTGGAGACGATGGCGCCGGCGTGGCCCATGGTCTTGCCCTCGGGCGCGGTGAAACCGGCGACGTAGCCGACGACCGGCTTGGTCACGTTGGCCTTGATGTAGGCCGCGGCACGCTCCTCGGCGTCACCACCGATCTCGCCGATCATCACGATGATCTTGGTCTCGGGGTCCTTCTCGAACGCCTCGATGGCGTCGATGTGGGTGGTGCCGATGACCGGGTCGCCGCCGATGCCGATCGCGGTCGAGAAACCGAAATCGCGCAGCTCGTACATCATCTGGTAGGTCAGGGTGCCCGACTTCGACACCAGGCCGACCGGGCCCTTGCCGGTGATGTTGTTCGGGGTGATGCCGACCAGCGCCTCGCCCGGGGTGATGATGCCGGGGCAGTTCGGGCCGATGATGCGGGTCTTCTCGCCCTTTTCGACGTTGTAGGCCCACGCGTAGGCGGAGTCCTGCACCGGGATGCCCTCGGTGATGACCACGAGCAGCGGGATCTCCGCGTCGATGGCCTCGATGATGGCGTCCTTGGAGAAGGCCGGGGGCACGAACGCGATCGAGGTGTCGGCGCCGGTCTTCTCCATGGCCTCGGCCACGGAACCGAACACGGGCAGCTCGACCTCGTTGCCGTCCTTGTCGGTGTGCTTGACGGTGGTGCCGGCCTTACGGGCGTTGACGCCGCCGACGATGTTGGTGCCCGCCTTCAGCATCAGCGCGGTGTGCTTGGTGCCCTCGCCGCCGGTGATGCCCTGGACGATGACCTTGTTGTCCTTGTTCAGGAAGATGGACATGTTTGCGGTTCCTTACTTGGCTGCGGCGAGTTCGGCGGCCTTGTCGGCGCCTTCGTCCATGGTCTGGGCCAGCGTCACCAGCGGGTGGTTGGCCTCGGCGAGGATCTTGCGGCCCTCCTCGACCTTGTTGCCGTCGAGACGGACGACCAGCGGCTTGGTGGCCGCGTCACCGAGCACCTCGAGCGCGCCCACGATGCCGTTGGCGACCGCGTCGCACGCGGTGATGCCACCGAAGACGTTGACGAACACGCTCTTGACCTGCGCGTCGCCCAGGATGACGTCCAGGCCGGCGGCCATCACGGCCGCCGAGGCGCCGCCGCCGATGTCGAGGAAGTTGGCCGGCTTCACGCCGCCGTGGTTCTCGCCCGCGTAGGCGACGACGTCCAGGGTCGACATGACCAGACCCGCGCCGTTGCCGATGATGCCGACCTCGCCGTCGAGCTTGACGTAGTTGAGGTCGTTCTCCTTGGCCTTGAGCTCGAGCGGGTCGGTCGCGTCGACGTCGGCGAACTCGAGGTGGCCGGGCTGACGGAACTCGGCGTTCTCGTCCAGGGTGACCTTGCCGTCGAGGGCGAGGATCTCGTCGCCGGGGGTGCGCACCAGCGGGTTGACCTCGACCAGGGTGGTGTCTTCCTTGGTGAAGACCTCCCACAGCTTCTGGATGGTCACGGCCGCGGCGTCGAGCACCTCGGCGGGCAGGTGGCCCTTCTCGGCGATCTCGCGGGCGAAGGCCAGGTCGACACCCTTGACGGCGTCCACCGGGATCTTGGCCAGGCGCTCGGGGGTCTTCTCGGCGACCTCTTCGATCTCCATGCCGCCCTCGACCGAACACATGGCCAGGTAGGTGCGGTTGGAGCGATCGAGCAGGAAGGAGATGTAGTACTCCTCCGCGATGTCCTTGGCCTCGGCGACAAGGAGCTTCTTGACGATGTGGCCCTTGATGTCCAGGCCGAGAATGTTCTGCGCGTGCGTGAACGCGTCCTCCGGGGTGGCGGCGTACTTGACGCCACCCGCCTTACCGCGACCGCCCACCTTGACCTGCGCCTTGACCATCACAGGCTTGCCGATTTCCTCGGCAATGGCGCGTGCTTCTTCGGCCGTGTCGCAAACGCGGCCCTCCGACGAAGGCACTCCGTGCTTAACGAAGAGCTCCTTCGCCTGATATTCGAAGAGATCCATGTACTCACCGTCTCGTCTGCGTTGCTATGACAACGTCTTTGTTGGCGGCCCGACGTCGGTAGCGGGTCGGGTCGGACTCTAACCAGTCACATGGAGTGCCAATCGGCCACGTTCATCCTAAGTGGCGCAGGTCACGACGTGTCAGGAGAGGTCAGGAAAACCGCTGGCCAAGGCTACTGGTGAGTAGTTTTCGCGCGCTCCCGAACGCTGTGGCAGGTCGGGACACCAAAAGTCGGGACGCCCCGCGATCTACTACGTAATGTCGTCGATGGACCTCACCCGGGACGCCCGAAAATGGTGAGATATTCCGTTGTGTTACGGTGACGAATCTCACACGGGCGTGTAGGTTTCCGGCCAGCGCTTGCCACTCTGCAATCGCTTCGTTACCGTCAGAGCGGTCGAAGTCACAACCAGGTCACGACAACCAGGTCACGACTGGCAAGTCAGGACTGAGGAGGACGACAAGCTTGAGGCACGTCAGCACTCGCTTGGTACAGCCGTCGGCGATTCGGCGCAGCCGATGAACCACCGCTCCACCTTCACAGTCGAACATCGCCCCACTTCCGGACACCGTTACCGGTACGCCGACGAGTACACCTCGCACCCGCAGGCCCGTCGCGCTCCCGCCGCGGCGCCCGAGACCGCGTGGCCGCAGCAGGACATCTGGAACGACCGGCAGGACTGGTCCGGTGACAACGCCTGGACGCCTGCCGAGGACGAGTGGACCCCGGACGAGTCCGACACCTATGACTCCGGCTCGTACAACACGGGCACGTACAACACCGGCGGCTACAGCGCCGCCGCCTGGGCTCCGGCGCCCACCGAGCCCGAACCGCAGCGCGTCGAACGCCGCGGTGGCGCGCACCGCGTGCCCGCACCGCCGACCGCGCTGAAGGGCCGCGCCGCGGTCATCGCCGTCGCCGCGGGCGCCGTCGTCGCCGCCGGACAGGCCGCGATGGCCGAGCCCGCCCAGCCGCACAGCGGCGTCGACTACGAAGCCGCCGGCCAGATCCACGAGATCGCCGCGCAGTCGATGAACACCGCCGAGGCCGATCCGGCGAGCGCCACCGGCGCCACGGTGCTGGAAGCCTCCGCGATCGCCGACAAGAGCCACTTCGACGACATCCTCGCCAAGGGCCAGAAGTTCGCCGAAGACCTCGCCGCGCAGGAATCGGCCAAGCTGCGCCCGCTGTTCGCCAAGTTCACCACCGGCAACTACACCTCCGGTTTCGGCGCCCGCTGGGGCGTGCAGCACCTGGGCATCGACGTCGCCGGCCCGATCGGCACCCCGATCTACTCCGTCGCCGACGGCACGGTCATCGAGGCGGGCCCGGCCTCCGGCTTCGGCATGTGGGTCCGCGTCCTGCACGACGACGGCACGGTCACCATCTACGGCCACATCGACACCGCGACGGTCTCGCAGGGCGAGCGCGTGCTGGCCGGTGACCAGATCGCCACCATGGGCAACCGCGGCTTCTCCACCGGCCCGCACTGCCACTTCGAGGTCTGGCTCAACGGCACCGACAAGATCGACCCGGTTCCGTGGCTCGCCACCCGAGGCATCAGCCTGGGCGCCCAGCGCGACTAGGAATTCGCGTACGACCCGGTGAGTACCCGCCCTCGCGAGGACATGGGTAACTCACCGACCACAGCAAACCCGCGCCGTGGACCAACCGCCGGCCGCCGACGTATCGTGGCTGGCATCTGAGTCTGGCCTGAAGTCGCGGAGAGGCGGGGGAGTTATGGGTGGTACAACGCGGTACACGCAGTTCATCGCACTGGCACCGGAATTGGTGTGGAGCGTGCTCGGGGACATCTCGCAGTGGCCGGAATGGAATCCGGGCGTGCGGGACGTGTGGATGCACGGGCCCGTAGAGGTGGGTGCCACCGGCGATTACGTGCCCAACGGCAAACTCTCGGCACGGGTGCACGACCGATTCGGCAAACCTTTCACCGTCACCACGCTGACGCCGGAGCGGGAGCTGACCATCGAGCAGCCCGAACCCGCGGGCACGATGCGGCTCACCTGGCGGCTGACGCCCCGCGACGGCGGCACCGAGATCACCCAGGAACTGCGCTTCAGCGGGCCCTCCGCCGCGGCGATGCGCGCCGTCGTCCGCCCCTACATCGAAACCGATGTGCGGGTGAACTTCTCGCGGCTGGCCCGGCTGGCCGGACTCGTCCCCGCCGAGGACGCGCTCACCGTGGTCATCGCGGGCGGCACCGGTGCACTCGGCACCCAGATCGCCGCCGACCTGATCTGCCGCGGGCTGCACGTCACCCTGCTCACCCGGCGCCGGGACCGCTCACTGCCGTTCCGGCAGACCGAATGGGACGGCCGCTCGGTCGGTGCCTGGGCCGCCGAACTGCGCGAACCCGGACCGCTGGCCGTGATCAACCTGGCGGGCAAACTCGTCGACGTGCGGCCCACCGAGCGCAATATCGCCGAATTGCGTTCCAGCCGGGTGGATTCCACCACGGCGCTGGTCGCTGCCGCCGGGCTCCGCGACAAGCCCGTCGACTACTGGGTGCAGGCGAGCACCACCGCCATCTGGTCCGACGCGGGCGAAACCCGCTGCACCGAAACCACTCCCCTGCCGGTCGGCCTGCCGCAGATGACCGGCGTCGCTCAGCCGTGGGAGGACGCCTTCGACCCGGCGCGGGCCGAACACTGGACGATCCTGCGCACCTCCATCGTCCTCGAACCCGACGCGCCGGCGCTCAAACGCCTCACCCAGCTCACCAAGGCGGGACTCGGCGGCCGTGTCGGCCCCGGCGACCAGTGGTTCAGCTGGATCCACATCGAGGACTGGCTGGCCATCGTGCGCGCCGCGCTCGGCCTCGACCCCGAGATCGCCCTCCCCGACGGCATTCTCGTGGCCGCCACCGAGAACCCGGTGCGCAACACCGAACTCATGGCGAGCCTGCGCCGCCACCTGCACCGGCCGCCGTCCCCGCCGACCCCGTCGGCCATACTGAAGGTGGGTGCCGTGGTCCTGCGCTCCGATGCCGCGCTCGGCCTCACCGGGCGCCACGCCACCTCGGAGATCCTGCCCAAGGTGGGCTTCACCTTCCGCTACCCCACCTTGGACGAGGCCCTGACCGACCTCTTACCGCACTAGAGCTTGACGATGGTCCGGCTGTACTGGGGGATCAGCCGGATCTTCCCCGCGGTGCCGAAGTCGATGGTGACGGTCGCCAGCGGGCCGACGCCGTCGGCGGCGACCACGCGGCCGAGACCGTACTTGTCGTCGCTGACCCGGTCGCCCACCGCGAGCACGAGATCGGTGTTGTTGCGCTTGATCCCGCCGCCCGGCGCCGGCCTGCGCTGCCCGGACCCGCCACGCACGCCGGGGCGCTGATCCCAGCCGTCGCCGCGCGTCCAATCGCGCTCGAAGCCGCTGTCCTCGCCGCGGCGGCGGCCGCGCTGCACCGGCGACACCACCGGCTCCAGCCGGCGCCAATCCAGCAGATGCTGCGGAATCTCCTGCAGGAAGCGGGATTCCGGATTCGACACGGGCTGCCCCCAGCCCGAGCGCACCACGGCGCGCGACAGATACAGCCGCTGACGCGCGCGGGTGATGCCCACGTAGGCGAGCCTGCGCTCCTCGGCCAGCTCGGTGGGATCGCCGAGAGCGCGCATGTGCGGGAACTGCCCGTCTTCCCAGCCGGTGACGAACACGACGGGGAATTCCAGGCCCTTCGCGGTGTGCAGCGTCATCATCGTGACGACACCCGAGCCCTCGTCCGGGATCTGGTCGGTATCGGCGACGAGCGAGACCCGCTCCAGGAAGGCCGCCAGCGAGCCGGGTTCGGGTTCACCGTCGCCCACCTCGGGCAACAGCCCCTCCTCGCGCGCGGCCTCCGCGTTGTTGAACGCCTCGGAACTGAATTCGCGTGCCACGCTGACGAGTTCGTTGAGATTGTCGAGCCTGGCGCCGTCCTGCGGATCGTCGGAGGACTCCAGTTCGGCGCGGTATCCGGTGCGGTCGAGCACCGCGTCGACGACATTGCCGACATCGGGATATTCGCTGTCGGCGCGTTTTCCGGCCGCGCGGATCTCGTCGAGCAGCTCGAGGAAGCCGGCGATCGCCCGCTGCGCCCGCGTGTTCAGCAACGCGACTTTCCCGTCGGCGGCATCGCGCAGCGCGGCGGCGAAACCGATATCGCGCTGTTCGGCATGCACCGCGACACAGGCTTCGGCGCGGTCGCCGATGCCACGGCGCGGCGTATTGAGAATGCGGCGCAGGCTCACCGCGTCGTCGGGATTCTCCAGCACGCGCAGATACGCGACCACGTCGCGGACCTCTTTGCGCTCGTAGAATCGGACGCCGCCGACCACCTTGTACGGCAGGCCCATGCGGATGAAGATCTCTTCCAGCGCGCGCGAATTGTTGTTGGTGCGATAGAACACCGCCACATCGCCGTAGGTGGCCTCGCCCGCGTCGACGAGCTTGTCGATCTCCTTGGCGACGAAGGCGGCCTCGTCGTGTTCGTTGTCGGCGACATAGCCGGTGATCAGTTCGCCCTCACCGGAATCGGTCCACAGCGTCTTCTCGCGCCTGCCCTCGTTGCGCGAGATCACCGCGTTGGCCGCGGAGAGGATGTGCTGGGTGGAGCGGTAGTTCTGTTCCAGCAGAATGGTTTCCGCGTCGGGGAAATCGCGTTCGAATTCCTCGATGTTGCGGATGGTCGCGCCGCGGAAGGCGTAGATCGACTGGTCGGCGTCACCGACGACGCACAGCTCGCTGGGCTCGACGCCCTCCGCCTCGCCCTCGGTGTGGTGCCCGACGAGCTCGCGCACCAGCACGTACTGGGCGTGGTTGGTGTCCTGGTACTCGTCGACGAGCACGTGCCGGAACCGGCGCCGGTAGTACTCGGCCACCTGCGGGTGGTTCTGCAACAGGGCCACCGTCTCGCCGATCAGATCGTCGAAATCCAGGGCGTTGGCCGCGCGCAGCCGCTTCTGGTACTCGGCGTAGACGCGGGCGACCAGCGCGGGCAGCTCGGTCTCGTCGGCCTCGGCGTCGGCCGCGGCCTGCTCGGGCCCGATCAGCTCGTTCTTCAGGTTGGAAATCGCGGTCGCCAGCAATCGCGCCGAATATTTTTTGGTGTCGATGTCGAAATCGCGGCTGATCATCGTGAGCAGCCGGCGCGAATCGTCGGCATCGTAGATGGAGAAATTCGAATTCAGCCCCGGCAGCAACGCGGCCTGCATCCGCAGAATCCGGACACAGCTGGAATGGAACGTCGAGACCCACATGCTGGCCGCGCGGGGGCCGACCAGCCCGGCCACCCGCTCGCGCATCTCGGCGGCGGCCTTGTTGGTGAAGGTGATGGCGAGGATCTGCCCGGTCTGCACGCCGCGGGCGGCGAGCAGGTAGGCGATGCGCCGGGTGAGCACGGCCGTCTTGCCCGAGCCGGCGCCCGCGACGATCAACAGCGGCGAGCCCGCGTGCACCACGGCGGCGCGCTGCTGCGGATTGAGCCCGTCGAGCAGGCGCTCTGTCTCCTCCGCGCGACGCTGGGCCCGCTCCTTGCGGCGCTGCTCCTGCTCGGCGCTGTGCCGGGCCGCCGCCTCGGCCAGGCCGCCACCGGACGCACCGGAATCACCGCCGTCCCGACGCGATAGCACCGCGGGCGCGGGTTCGCTGGGATCGGCGGCTGAGGCGTGGGGAGCGACCGTGATATCCATCGTCTGTCCACGCTACCGGCGGGCACCGACAGGTCGCGAACCGCCGGGTTCTCAGCAGATTCACAAACGCAGCTGTTTTGCATAGGTATGGGCCCGTGGCACACTGGGCTTCATGGTCAGTGCTTCGCCGCGCGCCCGGATCGGCAACCGATCCGATATCGTTGCGATGAGCGCGACTTTTTGCGTACTCCCGGGGGGATCAGGTACCGCCCATCGGGAAAGTTTCAGGGTGAAGGAACAGATCGGGTAACGGGCCGTCGGGCCGAACCGATCCAAGTTCTGACACGAGGAGATGAATGATGAGCACCCCTGCTACGACCACCGGGTCCGATTCGGCGCTGCCGCAATCCGAAGCGGAGATCGAGAAGCTCCGCCTCGAGATCGACCAGCTCGACGCCACGATCCTCGCCGCGATCAAACGCCGCAGCGAGATCTCGCGGATCATCGGACGTACCCGGATGGCCTCCGGCGGACCTCGCCTGGTCCACAGCCGGGAGATGAAGGTGCTCGAGCGCTTCAGCGAGCTCGGCCAGGAGGGTCACACCCTCGCCATGCTGCTGCTGCGTCTCGGTCGAGGCCGCCTCGGTCGCTGAGACCCCCCACGCCACGCGGCGCGCCATCCAGCGCGCCGCCGCCACAAAGCCGCCCCGGGTGCTACACCATCCCCGGGGCGGTTTCGCGTCTCAGGTCAGCGCGATGTACTTCGTGTTCAGGTATTCCTCGATGCCCTCGATGCCGCCCTCGCGGCCGAAGCCCGATTCCTTCACCCCGCCGAACGGGGCCGCCGGGTCGGAGATGACGCCGCGATTGACGCCGACCATGCCCGTCTCGACCGCCTCCGACACCCGGAGCGCCCGCTCGAGATCACGCGTGTAGACGTAGCTGACCAGGCCATATTCGGTGTTGTTCGCCGCAGCGAGACCCTCCTCCTCGGTGTCGAACGCGACGATCGGCGCCACCGGCCCGAACACCTCCTCGTGCACGATGCGGGCCGAGGACGGGACATCGGCGAGGACGGTGGCCGGGTAGAACCAGCCGGGACCGCCGGGCGCCTTGCCACCGAGCAGCACCCGCGCGCCCTTGCCGACGGCGTCGTCCACCAGCTCGCTGACGATCCCGAGCTGGTCCTCGCTCACCAGCGGGCCGAGAGTGCTGTCCGGGTCGGTGCCGGGGCCGAGCACCACGCTGTCGGTCATCGCCGCGACCAGCTTGGTGGTGAACTCCTCGAGCACGCCGCGCTGGACGTGGAAGCGGTTGGCCGCGGTGCACGCCTCGCCGCCGTTGCGCAGCTTGGCCTGCATCGCGCCGGCGACCGCGGCGTCGATGTCGGCGTCGTCGAACACGACGAACGGCGCGTTGCCACCCAGTTCCATCGAGGTGCGCAGCAGACGGTTCGCCGAGGCCGCGACGAGCTTCTTACCGACCTCGGTCGAGCCGGTGAAGGTGAGCTTGCGCAGGCGCGGATCGTCGATCAGCGGGCCGGTGACGGCACCGGAACGCCGCGTCGTGACCACCGAGAGGACGCCGTCGGGCAAACCGGCCTCGCTGCACAGTTTCGCCAGCGCCAGCATGGTCAGCGGGGTCGCCGAGGCGGGCTTGACGACCATCGTGCACCCGGCCGCCAGCGCGGGCCCGATCTTGCGGGTGCCCATGGCGAGCGGGAAGTTCCACGGCGTGATCGCCAGACACGGGCCGACCGGCTGCTTGGTCACCATGATCCGCCCCGCGCCCGATGGCGCGTGCAGGTAGCGGCCGTGGACGCGCACCGCCTCCTCGCTGAACCAGCGGAAGAACTCGGCGCCGTAGCGCACCTCGTTGCGGCTCTCCTGCAGCGCTTTGCCCATCTCGAGCGTCATCAGCAGCGCGAACTCCTCGGCGCGTGCCGTGAGCTGCTCGAACACGGCGCGCAGGATCTCGCCGCGCTCCCTGGCCGGGGTCGCCGCCCACGACGCGCCCGCGGCGACGGCCGCGTCGAGCGCGCGCATCGCGTCCTCGGGCGTCGCGTCGGCGACCTCGGCGAGCACCGAGTCGTCGGCGGGATTGCGCACCGCGAAGGTGCCGCCGCCGGTCGCCTCGACCGGCCCGGAGCCGATCCACAAACCCTTCGGTACGAATTCGAGTACTTCACGTTCGGACACTGTTCCGCCTCTCCGCGTACTCAGCGTGTCGTCCGGGAGCTCGACCGTCGGCTCTCGGTCTTCCGTCGGGATTCGTGATGCTGGGAGGTGGCCGGGGAGTTACCCATGTGCTCGCTCGATCATCTCATCGCCTCCCGCCCGGTCGTTTCGACCGTACCGGGTGCCGGTCCGGCTCGTCGACATACCCGCGCCCGGCCTGGCCGACGCTGTAATGTCGGCTGTCGTGAGCAGCGACATCACCGCGTCGGCGGCCTGGCAGGCACTGCACGACAATCACCGCAGCGTCGCACCAGTGCACCTGCGCGAGCTGTTCGCCGAGGATCCGGCGCGCGGCAAAGACATGACCCTGCGGGTGGCCGACCTGCACATCGACTACAGCAAACATCGCGTGACCCGCGAAACCCTGCGACTACTGGTCGATCTCGCCCGCACCGCCGGTGTCCCCGAGCGGCGCGACGCGATGTTCTCCGGCACCCACATCAACACCTCCGAGGACCGCGCCGTCGGGCACATCGCGCTGCGGCTACCGCGCGGCGAACAGGTCATCATCGACGGCGCCGAAGCGAGCACCGAGGTGCACGAAGTGCTCGACAGGATGGGCGAATTCGCCGATTCGGTGCGCTCGGGGCAGTGGCGCGGCGCGACCGGGGAACGCATCACCACGGTGGTCAACATCGGCATCGGCGGCTCCGACCTCGGGCCCGACATGGTGTATCGCGCGCTGCGCCACTATGTGCAGCCCGGCCTCTCGGCGCGGTTCGTCTCCAATGTCGACCCGTGCGATCTGGTCGCCAAGCTCGCCGGGCTCGATCCGGCGAGCACCCTGTTCATCGTCGCCTCCAAGACCTTCTCCACCCTCGAGACGCTCACCAACGCGACGGCGGCGCGCCGCTGGCTGGTCGACGCGCTCGGCGAGGACGCCGTCGCCAAGCATTTCGTCGCGGTCTCCACCAATGCCGAACGCGTCGCCGAGTTCGGTATCGACCCCGCGCACATGTTCGGATTCTGGGACTGGGTCGGCGGGCGCTATTCGGTCGACTCGGCCATCGGCCTCGCGGTGATGGTGGCGATCGGCAAGGAGCGGTTCGCCGAGTTCCTCGACGGAATGCACGCCGTCGATCGGCATTTCGCGACCGCGCCGCTGGACCAGAACGGTCCGGTGCTGCTCGGCATGCTCGGGGTCTGGTACTCGAACTTCTTCGGTGCCGAATCGCGCGCGGTGCTGCCGTATTCGAACGATCTGGCGCGCTTCCCCGCGTATCTGCAGCAGCTGACGATGGAGTCCAACGGCAAGTCGGTGCGCGCCGACGGCACTCCCGTGACCACCTCGACCGGCGAGATCTTCTGGGGCGAGCCGGGCACCAACGGCCAGCACGCCTTCTATCAGTTGCTGCACCAAGGCACCCGGCTGATCCCTGCCGACTTCCTCGGCTTCGCCAGGTCCACCGACGACCTGCCGACCCGCGACGGCACCGGCAGCATGCACGACATCCTGATGAGCAACCTGTTCGCGCAGAGCAAGGTGCTGGCCTTCGGCAAGACCGCCGAGGAGATCGCCGCCGAGGGCACCGACCCGAAGCTGGTGCCGCACAAGGTGATGCCCGGCAACCGGCCGAGCACCACGGTCCTCGCGCCGGAGCTCACGCCGTCGACGGTGGGTCAGCTGATCGCGCTCTACGAGCACCAGGTGTTCGTGGAGGGCACGATCTGGGGCATCGACAGCTTCGATCAGTGGGGTGTGGAACTCGGCAAGCAGCAGGCGCTGGCGCTGGCGCCGCTGCTCAGCGAGCCGGACCAGCCGGTGTCGCAGGGTGATTCGTCGACCGATGAGCTCATCGGGTGGTATCGGGCCCATCGTCGCTGACCTCGCGCGCGCGGCGGGCCTCGGCACGGGCCTGCTCGGCCCGGCCGAGGCGGGTGCCGACGCCGGCCGTGACGATGTGGATGAGGGTGCCGAGGACCACGAGGTCGAACACGATCTGCACCATCGTCACGATCCGCGCGGCCTGCCCGGTCGCGTGCACGTCGCCGTAGCCGACGGTGCCGAGCGTGACCAGGGTGTAGTACAGCGCGTCGGTGCGCGTCACCAGGCCGTCGAACTGGTCCTGGTGCAGCAGCTCCAAGCGGTAGTAGAACATCGAGAAGACCACGCAGACGATGCACACCACCAGCAGCACCCCGTCGACGCGCCCACCCGCCGTGACCGGTTCTTTCAGGAAGTGATCGATCCGCCGCCACACCAGCCAGCCCAGGCCTGCGACCCCCGCGATGAACCCGACCACGCCCAGCAACCGCCCCGGCCACGCGTCGAGCTCGAAGAACACGCCGGTCGGCACGCTGTAATAGAGCAGCAGCGCGAAGGCCGCCGCCGCGGCGTTGCGCAGCGCGTGCACCGGGACACCGACCCGCCGTCCTCGCGTCATCGGTCCATGATTGCTCGCACGTCGCCGGATACGGGGCACACGCGCCGACCACGAACCCGATTCGGTGCCGGCTTGCCGCCCGGTTCGGCCGCTCAGCGGGCACCGAGCTGATTCGTTTCCGCGGTCGACGTTCGGCCACCGCCCTCCCAGGCAGGCCAGCGGCTACGCACGACCCTCGAGCTGCCCTTCGACCATGCCCGCCACCGGGCTGTCCTCGACCATGCTCGCCATCGGCGTTCGGTCGCGGCTCGGCTTCGGTCGGTTAGCCGATCCGGTAGCCGGTTCCGGCCGCCGACAGGATCAGGTCGGCCCGTTCCCTGCTCGCGGCGATGAGGTCGGCATTGCGCAGGTCGCTGTCGCGGACCTTCATGTCGGCGGCCTCGGGGGTTCGGCCGCCCACGATGTGTCTGTGGACGAGACGCTCGGTGAGGGTCTCGCGCGGGGCGTCGAGGTACCAGCACGCGTCGAGCAGGCCGCGCACCTCGGCCCAGCCGGGCGCCTCGGCATCGGTGAGCAGCAGGTAGTTGCCCTCGACGATCACGATCTGTTCGTCGCGCACGATCAGGCCGCCCGCGGTGGGTTCATCGATGGCCCGGTCGAACAGCGGCCACGGGATAGGCTCACCGATCGGCGCCTGCCGCAGCGTCCGCAGATCGGTGACGAATCCCGCCGCGTCGAAGGTGTCGGGTTCGCCCTTGCGGGCCAGTGCCCCGCGCGCCCGCAGGATCTCGTTGCGCAGGTGGTAGCCGTCCATCGGCGCGACCGCGGCAGTGTGTCCCGCCACGGTGAGCTCATCGCGCATCCGCTGGGCGAGGGTCGATTTGCCCGCCCCCGGCGGCCCGGCGAGGCCGAGCAGGAAGCGCTGTCCCGGCGCCCGGCCGACCGGAATCCGCCGGGCCAGCGCACGCACCGAGAGGCTGTCGGAGATCACCCGCGCAACCCTAGCGATCCCACCGACTCCTAGCCGTTCGCCGAACCCGCCCCAGTTCGAGCGGCGGGCCGAACTGCGGCAGCGGTCGCCGCGCACGACAGGCGCGACCGACCCGGCCACTGACGACCACCACACACGACAAGCGCGACCGACCGACCGGCGCGCGATGATTGCCGCGCACGGCGCGCGCGACCGACCGGCGCCTGACGATTGCGCCCACGACAGGCGCGATCAGACGCCACCGACGATCGCCGCGAACCACGCGCGCCACCTACCAGCGCCCGACGATCGCCACACACGACACGCGCCGCCAGACGATCACCGTGGCAAGACCGGCTCGCTACTGCACGTCGGCGAAGGCGCGTTCGACGATCGCGCCGGTGTCGACGCCGACGGGCAGGGTGCCGAAGGCGATGCCCCAGTCGTCGCCGAGGCGGGTGGCGCAGAAGGCGTCGGCGACGGCCGGGTGACCGTGGCGCACGAGCTGGGCACCCTGCAGGACCAGCGCCATCAGTTCCACGACGCGGCGCGCGCGGTACTCGATGTCGGACAGGTCGGTGAGTTCCTTGCCCACCCGGTCGATCGCGTCGTCCAGGCGCGGATTCGCGCCACGCGCCAGGGACACCTCGGCGAAGTAGGCCTCCACGCTCTCGGGCTGACGGCCCATGGCGCGCAAGGCGTCCAGCGCAGCGACGTTGCCCGAGCCCTCCCAGATCGACATCAGCGGCGCCTCCCGGTACAGCCGCGGCATGCCCGACTCCTCGGCATAACCGTTGCCGCCCAGGCATTCCAGCGCTTCGGCGGCGTGCATCGGCGCCCGCTTGCACACCCAGTACTTGGTGACGGCGAGCGCGATCCGGCGTAGCGCCGCCTCGGCCGGGTCGCTGCCTGCGCGGTCGGTGGCGCCGGCCAGCCGCATCATCACCGTGGTCGCGGCGTCGGACTCGATCACCAGGTCGGCCAGCACATTGCGCATCGCGGGCTGATCGATCAGCTTGGCGCCGAACGCTTCCCGATGGCGGGCGTGGTGCACCGCGGCGACGGCGCCCATCCGCATGCCGGTGGCCGAGCCGATCACGCAGTCGAGGCGGGTCATGTTGACCATCTCGATGATCGTCTTCACCCCGGCGCCCTCGGCACCGACCAGCCAGCCGGTGGCGTTCTCGTACTCGATCTCGGAGGAGGCGTTGGACTTGTTGCCCAGCTTGTCCTTGAGCCGCTGGATGCGGATCGGATTGCGGGTGCCGTCGGGCAGCACGCGCGGCAGCAGGAAGCACGAGAGCCCACCGGGCGCCTGGGCCAGCGTCAGGAACATGTCCGACATGGGCGCTGAGGTGAACCACTTGTGCCCGACGATCCGGTACGAGCCGTCCGGCTGCGGCGCGGCGGTGGTGGTGTTGGCGCGCACGTCCGAGCCGCCCTGCTTCTCGGTCATCGACATGCCCGCGATCAGACCGGCCTTGGTCGAGGGCTCGCGGAGGCCGAAATCGTAGGTGCGCGAACCGAGCAGCGGCTCGTAGCGGGCGGCGAGTTCGGGGTTGTGGCGCAGCGCGGGCACCACGGCGTAGGTCATCGAGATCGGACACATGTGCCCGGCGTCGGCGACGCCCCAGGTGTAGAACTTGGCGGCGCGCGCGGTGTGCGCGCCGGGCCGTTCGTCCAGCCACGGCGAGCCGTGCAGGCCATGGGCGACAGCGACATTCATCAGGTCGTGCCAGTGCGGGTGGAACTCCACCTCGTCGACCCGATGGCCCCAGCGGTCGTGGGTGTGCAGCACCGGCGGGTACTCGTTGGCGAGCCTGCCCCACTCCTGCGCGGCGACCTCACCGGCGAGCCTGCCGAGTTCACGCACCTCGGCCTCGGCCCAGCCCGCGCCTTCGCGGTGCAGCCCCTCGAGCAGCGCGGGATTGCGCGCGGCGTCGAAGGGGACCAGCGGGGGCACCTGGTTGAACACTTCATGGGTCTGCATGGCCGGAAACTCCTTCGACTACGACGATTCCGTGCGCGCACCGAGCGCGCGCACGGCGAAAGCCACCAATTCGGGGACGACGGACTCGGCGTGCGGGGCGGCCACCAGCGGCCCGACCAGCACCTCGCCGATCGACCCGACCAGGGCGGCCGCGCTGAGCGCCGCGTCCTGGGCGGGCAGCCCGTCCTCGGCGATGCCGTGCGAGATCGCGGTCTCGAAGACCGCGGCGAAAGCGCGCCGGAACTCCAGCCGTTGCGCGTCGACCGCCGTGTCGACCGGCTCGGCGAGCAGCACATAGGCCAGTTTCGGGTTCTTGAGCGCCCGCCCGGCGAAGGTCTCCACGGCCGCGGTGACCCGCTGGATCACATCGCCGCCGACGGCCGCGGCCCGCACCGCCTCGACCTCGCGGGCGACCACGGTCTCGAAGACGGCGGCCACCAGTTCGGCCTTGTTCTCGAACTGCTTGTAGACCGTGCCCGTGGCGATTCCCGCCTCGGCGGCCACGGCGGCCATCGAGAGCCCGGCGAACCCGTCGCGCGAGAGCACGCCGGTGGCGCCCTGCACGATCAGCGCGCGTTGCGCGTCGAGCCGGGCCTGCACGGCCGGGGTCCTGCGGTACACCACGCAAGAAGTGAACCACTGATTCACTGCTTCACGCAAGGCCGTGGCCGTATGGTCGAGGGATGTCCGACGGTTCATCGCCCCCGGTCCGCGTCGAGCACCAGGGGCCGGTCACCACCGTGATCCTGAGCAGGCCACACGCCCGCAACGCCGTCGACGGCCCGACCGCGCTGGCGCTGGCCGACGCGTTCCGCGCCTTCGACGCCGACCCGGCGGCCTCGGTCGCGGTGCTGTGGGGCGAACACGGCACCTTCTGCGCCGGCGCCGACCTGAAATCGCTCGGCACCGAGAACAGCAACCAGGTCACCGAGGACGGCGACGGCCCGATGGGCCCCACGCGGCTGCGGCTGTCCAAGCCGGTGATCGCCGCGGTCGCCGGGTACGCCGTGGCGGGCGGGCTGGAACTGGCGCTGTGGTGCGATCTGCGGGTCGCCGAACAGGACGCGACCTTCGGCGTGTTCTGCCGCCGCTGGGGCGTGCCGCTCATCGACGGCGGCACGGTGCGGCTGCCGCGCGTCGTCGGCGAGGGCCGCGCGCTGGACATGATCCTCACCGGACGTGCGGTGAGCGCGCCGGAGGCTTTGCAGATGGGCCTGGTGACGCGGGTCGTTCCCCCCGGCGAGGCCCGCCGGGCGGCCGAGGAACTGGCCGCGCAGCTGGCCGCCCTGCCGCAGACCTGCCTGCGCTCGGACCGCGCCGCCCTCTACGACCAGCACGGCCACACCGAGGACGAGGCGCTCCGGATCGAGTTCCAGCACGGGCTGAAGGCGCTGGCCGACGGCGCGCTCGACGGCGCCGCCCGCTTCGCCGCGGGCGCGGGCAGGCACGGCAGCCCCGAACCGCGGTGATGGACCGGCTCACGGTCGTCGACGAGATCTTCCTGCGCACCCATCGCGGGATGGGCACGCCGATCGCCCTGCAGGGACTGTGGCGGACCGATGATGCGCTGGAACCCGCGCTGCTGCGGTCGATTCACGATCGGCTTCGGGTCGGTGCGCTGGGTCGCCGGGTGGTCGGCGCGCGCGTTCCCGGCGCCCGGCGTGGCTGGCAGGCCACCACCGCCGCCCATCCGCTCGACCTCGGCGCCCCGCTCGCCGAACCCGCGATCCTCCACTGGGCCGACACCCTCGGCACCAACCTCGACCCTGAGTTCGGGCCCGGCTGGCGACTCTCGGCAGCACCGCTGCGAACAGGGGGAACCGTTGTCGCCCTGACGTGTTCGCACGTACTGGCCGATGCGCGCGGCCTGATCCACGCGGTCGCCACCGCCCTGGCCGAACTCACGGGTCAGCCAGCCGGCAGGCCGCGAACACCGACGGACGACGCATCGCGACTACCGGATCCACCATCGGAACCGCCCGTTCCCGCCTGCGCGTACGCGGATACCTCCATCGAAACACCGCCACGAAACACCAGTGCGCTTACGAGACATGCCGTTCCAGACCTCGTCACAGCCCGGGGTCCGCGGCTCGGGAAAACACCGTCGCACCTCCGAGCGCTCCGTCGCAACGATTCCGACTGGGCCGATGCCCGCGCGCAGTGGACGACCATCCTCGCCGGTACGGCCCGCGCCCTGCGCCAGGGCCTGCCGCGACCTCCCGCGACCCACCCGTCCGCGCCGTCGCCCGGGCGCGCGGTCCACAGCACAGTGCTCACTTTCGACGCCGCCGAGTGGGACGCCATCGCCGCCGCTACCGGAGCGACACCGAACAGCCTGTTCATCCATCTGGTGGCGAACATCCTGTGGGCGAACGGTTTCCCCGCACCGACGATCGCCGCGAGCCTGCCGGTGGACACCCGCGACGAGCCGCGCGTGGACAACGACCTCGCCGTCACCGAGATCGCGATCGACCGCGCCGACACCCCGGCCACGATCCGGGACAAGGCCCGGGACGCGTATCAGCGCCGCATGTCCAGCCCCGCGGGACTGCCGGAGGAAATCCTGCAGGTGCTACCCGACCGCTGGGCCTACGCGCTCAGCAAGGGCGCGGGCGAGCGAGACATCCTGTGCTCCAATATCGGAACGCTCCCCGACGCCCTGCGTACGGTCGGCGCCCACCACTGCGACCGGGTGGCCGCCCGCGCCATCCACCCCGGGCTCACCGAATTTCCGCGCACTCAGCTCTCCGGATATCTGTCCCGCCTTGGCGACACGTACACGTTGGCCCTGGTCAGCCTCTCCGGCTACCCCGAAACACTCGACCACGCCATCGATCACGCCTGCTCGGAGACAGGAGTACAACCGACGCACTGGTGATCGGCGCGCCCCAAGGCGGAGGGGCCATGGAATCCCGGTACGCCGCACAGGCCCGGCGGTCGCACCGCGCAGGGCGCAGACCACAGCGCCGCGAAGTTCCACCAGCGGCGCCCGACGATCAGGCCGCGGTCATGCCCACGAGCAGAGTTCGCAGCCCCCAGACGAATTGGTCGACGGAGTTCCACGCCGCCATCTCGTCCAGGTGGGCCGCGGTGCGGGGCCACCGGTGCGGGTCGACATCGCCCATTCGGGCCCTGCGCTGCGCGAGACGCTCGGAATCGGCGGGGAGTGGCGGCTTTCCGTCGGTCTCGGCCACGTCCAGCGCGATCGCGCCCAGCACCTGGACGATCACCGCGTGGACGCCGTGCGCCCTGGTCTGGGCAGGCAGACCACCGCGGGCCAGGCAGGTGAACATGGCCTCGCCGACATCGCGCGCGGCGGGTCCGTCCAGCGGGCCCGCCATCATCAGCGTCGCGACGGCGGGGTGCGCGCGCAGTTGATCGCGCAGGCCGAGGGCGAACTGGATCACCGCGGCCGTCCACTCCACGCCGGGGTCGGTGAGTGGGCTCAGCGGCACCGTCGCGAGGACCCGTTCGGTCACCGCGCGTTCCAGCTCCGCCCGGCTGGCGACGTAGGTGTACACGGCGTTCGGACGCACGCCGAGCCGCGCGGCGACCGCGCGAACCGACAGCGCGCCCGGCCCGCCCTCGTCGAGCAGCCCGAGCGCGGCGTCCACCACCCGCTCCGCGGTGAAGGACCGCCGCGTCGGTCGTTCCCCTGTCTTCCCGTCGGCCATGCGACGGACCGTACCCGGCCCCGCCGCCGATCCCCGGCACCTCGACCGGGGCTCATCGCCGGGCGGCGCGCCGGTCGACCGGTGGACCAAAGCCGGACCGGCGCGGTTGCTCACGCGGGGACGGCGCTTGGCGCGACCCTGGCGGCGACGTCGGCGGGCACGTCCACCCCCGGCTCGAGGTTGTCCGCGCCGATGGGCTCGCCCCACACCTGGCGCAGCGGCAACACACCGGCCCAGACGCCACCGGCGGCGATATCGGCCTCGTCGTCACCGGGGCCGCCGGTGCGGACCTTCACCGACGCCTCGGTCAGGTCGAGCGCGAGGACCATGGTGGCCGCCATCTCCTTGCGGTTCGGCGGACGCACCCGGTCCCAGGCGCCCGGCGCCGCCTGCTCGACGATCAGCCGCAGCGCCTCGAGCCGTTCGGCCTCGTCGGTGACCAGCACCGCCTTGCCGCGGACGACGGCGGAACGGAAGTTCATCGAGAAGTGCATGGCCGAGCGGGCGTACACCAGACCGTCGACATGCGTCACCGTCAACGAGATGTCGGTGTCGATCGCGGCGCGCATGTTGCCCGCGCCGGTGGAGCCGTGCAGGTAGAGCGTGTCGCCGGAGCGGCCGTAGATGGTCGGCAGTACGACCGGCGAGCCGCCGAGCAGCACACCGAGGTGGCAGACGATGCCCGCGTCGAGCACCGCGTCGAGGTCGGCGCGATCGGAGCTGCCGCGCTCCCGGTACCGGGTGATGGTGCTGCGCGGGGTCGGCGACAGGGGCGGGCGGTGGGTGTCGTGCGTGGTCATGTCTTCCAGCCTCGCCGGTAGAGTGGACCGCGCACAGGTCCAATTCGACAGTAGATCAACAGGCCAATTCGAGGTGCCGCCGATGCTCGACGAACTGCCGATCCCGCTCGACCGATCCGCCTCCGAACCACTGTCGGTGCAGGTGGCCGATGCCCTGCGCGCCGCGGCGACCGGCGGCGTGCTGCGGGTCAGCGACCGGTTGCCGTCCTCGCGGGCGCTCGCGCAACGACTCGGGGTGAGCCGCGCGGTGGTCTCGACCGCCTACGACCAGCTGCACGCCGAGGGCTGGATCGCCGGACGCCGCGGCTCCGGCACCTACCTGCGCACCGCGCCCGCGGCGGCCCCACCGCGCACCGCGCCGGGCCCCGGCGCCGTCCCCGAGACCGGTCTGCTCGACCTCCGGCCCGGCGCGCCCTGCACCGACGCCGTCGACCCGGCGGCCTGGCGCCGCGCCTGGCGGGCCGCGGGCGATCTCCCTGCGGCGGCCCGCAAGGACCGCGCCGGCGAACCGGAATTCCGGGTGACCGTGGCCGAGCACCTGCTCCGGCACCGCGGCCTCGTCGCCGAACCGGCATCGGTGCTGGCCACGGCGGGCACCAGCGCGGCGGTGGCCGAGCTGGCCGCCGCGCTGCTGCGCCCCGGCGACAGCGTCGCCTTCGAGGACCCCGGCTACCAGCGCGCGGTCGGCGCCTTCCGTGCCGCGGGCGTGCGCGTGCTCCCGGTGCCCGTCGACGACGACGGCATGCGCGTCGACCTGATCCCGCCCGGCGTCCGCGCGGTGTATTGCACACCGGCACACCAGTTTCCGCTGGGCGCGCGCATGCCCGCCGCGCGCCGGGTGGCGCTGATCGAATACGCGCGGGCGGCGGGCGTCTTCGTCATCGAGGACGACTACGACGGCGAATTGCGCTACGACACCGCGCCGCTGCCGCTGCTGGCGGCCATGGCGCCCGACGTGGTCGTGCACCTGGGCACCACCAGCAAGATCCTCACCACCTCCCTCGGCGTCGGCTGGCTCGTCGCCCGCCCGGACATCACCGACGCCGTGCTGGCCTACCGCACCGAGACCGGCACCGGCCCGAGCCCGGCGGGCCAGCGGGTGCTCAGCGAGTTCGCCAGGCACGGCGACCTGGCCCGGCACCTGCGCCGCCTGCGCCGCGTGGTGCCGCCGCGCCGGGCACTCGTCGTCGGCGCGCTCGTCGAGCGTGGCCTGCCCGTCCTCGGCGACGACGCGGGCTCGCACGTGGTCGTCCAGCTCCCCGACGCCGCCGCCGAACGTGCCGCGATCGCCGCCGCGCACGCTCGCGGCGTGCTGCTCAACGGCCTCGCCGACAACCACCTGGGCGAACCGCACCGCTTCGGCGTCGCCATCGGCTACACCGCGCCGAGCACCACCGAGCTGGCCACCGCGGTACCGATCGCCGCGGATTGCCTCACCTGAGCACGCCCGCGCGGTCGTAGCATGGACCGGGAGTCACGGTTCGGCACGACCCCTCCGAGTATGGAAGCGGTGAGCAGATGAACGATCAGGACATCCTCGCGCGGATCAAGCAGCTGGTCGACGACGAGCACGCGCTGCGCGCCAAGGCCACGGCGGGCGAGATCGACCCCGTCGCCGAACGGCAGCAGCTGGCCGAGCTGGAAGTGATGCTCGACCAGGCGTGGGATCTGTTGCGGCAGCGGCGCGCTCGCGCCGGCGCCGACGAATCGGCCGACGACACCGGACTGCGCTCGCCCCGTGAAGTCGAGGGCTACCTGCAGTGAGCGAGGCCGAATACGACGTCATCGTCATCGGCGGTGGCCCCGCGGGAGAGAACGCGGCCGCCTACGCCATCGCAGGCAGCGACCGCACCGCCGCGCTGGTCGAGCGGGAGCTGTTCGGCGGCGAATGCAGCTACTGGGCGTGTATCCCCAGCAAGGCGTTGCTGCGCCCGGGTGCCGTGCTCGGTCTGGGCAAGGCGATGCCCGGCGTGAGCGTGAGCGGGCCCCAGGTCGCCGACGTGCTCGCGCGGCGCGACCAGTTCGTGCACGATCGCGACGACTCGTCGCAGGTCGACTGGGCGAAATCGGCCAAGATCGAGCCGATCCGCGGTGCGGGCAGACTCGTCGGTGAGCGGCTCGTCGAGGTCGCCACCGACGACGGCGTGCGCGTCCTGCGGGCCAGGCACGCGGTCGTGCTCGCCACCGGAACCACGGCCGTCGTTCCCGATGTCCCCGGCCTCCGCGAGGCACTGCCGTGGACCTCGCGCGACGCCACCAACCTGACCGTCGTCCCCCGCCGCGTCGCGATCATCGGCGGCGGTGTGGTCGCCTGCGAGACCGCGACCTGGCTGGCCGAACTCGGCGCCGCCGAGGTCACCGTGCTGGTCCGCGGCGACCGCCTGCTGCCGAGGGCCGAACGCTTCGCCTCCGACATGGTGCTGGCCGGACTGCGCGACACCGGCGCCGTCACCGTGCGGCTGCACACCGAACCGAGCCTGGTCTCCCGGCGCGATCCGGCGGACACCGGGATCGGCCGCATCCACGGCGGACCCGTGACCCTCGTGCTCGACGACGGCGAACTCGAAGTCGACGAGCTTATCGTCGCCACCGGCCGCGCCCCCGCCACCGAGCACCTCGGCCTGGACGCGGTCGGCCTGCCGCCCGGCTATGTCGAGGTCGACGATCAGCTGACCGCCCGCGACGTCCCCGGTGCGTGGCTCTACGCCGTCGGCGACGTGAATCACCGGGCCGCGCTGACGCACATGGGCAAGTACCAGGCCAGGGTCTGCGGTGACGTGATCGCCGCCAGGGCCGAGGGCAGGCCCCTCGACGGCGCGCGCTTCGCCGCGAGCGCCGATCATCAGCAGGTCCCGCAGGTCGTGTACACCTCGCCGGAGCACGCCTCGATCGGCCTCACCGAACACGACGCGCGGGCCGCGGGCTACGCCGTCGACACCGTCGAACTCGATGTCGCCGTGGCCGGTTCGGCGCTGTCGCGTGACGATTTCACCGGGCACGCGAAACTCGTCGTCGACACCGCCGAGAACCGGCTGCTCGGCGCGACCTTCGTCGGCCCCGACATGGGTGAGCAGCTGCACGCGGCGACCATCGCGGTGGTCGGCCGGGTCCCGCTCGACACGCTGTGGCACGCCGTCCCGGCGTTTCCCGCCGTCAGCGAGTTCTGGCTGCGCCTGCTGGAGGCCTGGCGCGAGCGGCGCGCTACTTGAGCAGCCGCGACATGCGCCGGTCGGCGAGGATCTTGCCGCCGGTCTGACAGGTCGGGCAGTACTGGAACGAGCGCTCCGCGTAGGACACCTCGCGCACGATGTCACCGCAGACCGGGCACTTCTGCCCGGTCCGCGCGTGTACCCGCATGCCGGAACGCTTCTCGCCCTTGAGCCGGGCGGCGTCCTGGCCGACGGAGCGTTCCACCGCGTCGAGCAGAACCTCGCGCATCGCGGCGTACAGTCGCGAAACCGTCTCCGCCGACATCGTTTTCGTATTGGCGAACGGGGAGATCTTGGCGGTGTGCAGGATCTCGTCGGAGTAGGCGTTGCCGATGCCCGCGAGCAGCGTCTGATCGACGATGGCGGTCTTGATCCGCTGGGAGGTGCCTTTCAGCAACGCCGCGAACTCGTCCTCGGTGACGGCCAGCGCGTCCGGCCCGAGCCGGGCGATGCCGGGCACCAGCTTCGGATCGTCGACGACGTACACCGCGAGCCGCTTCTTGGTCCCCGCCTCGGTCAGATCGATCGCGGGCGTCGCGCCCTCCGGGGTGAAGAAGTGCACCCGCAGGGCCAGCGGCGACTTGCCACCCGGCTTGGGCGGCAACGGATTCGGCTCGTCGACCCAGCGCAACCAGCCGCCGCGGGACAGATGCGTGATCAACCACAGGCCGCCGCAGTCCATCCCGAGGAACTTGCCCCAGCGCCCCGCGCCGGTGACATCGCGCCCGGACAGCGCCGTGACCGGCGGGTCGAACGTCTTCACCGCGCTCAACGCGGCCACGTCGACTCGCCCCACCACCGCGCCGACCGCATGATCCCGCAGGAACTGCGCCAGCGCCTCCACCTCGGGTAGCTCGGGCACAGCGCCAGTTTAGCGGCCCGCGCGCCGCCGGGTCAGCGTCGACGCAGCAGGTAGACGTCCATGATCCAGCCCTTGGCGGCCCGCAGTTCCGCGCGGCGGGTGACGATTCGCTCGCCCACCTCGGCGAGTGGGCCCTCGATGAGGGTCTCGTCGGGCATGCCGAGGTAGGCACCCCACCAGATGTGCACGCCGTCGGCGGGGAGGTCGGTGAACGCGCAGTCGCCGTCGAGCATCACCACGGTCGATCCCGCGCCGAGCCCGTCCTCGCGCAGCCTGCGGCCGGTGGTGACGTGCACCGGCTCACCGATCCGGTGCAGCACCATGCGGTGCCGGGCGGCCAGCGCGGCGACGCTGGTGACACCGGGGATCACCTCGTAGTCGAACGCGCGCCCGCCCGCCAGCACCAGCTCGACCATCCGCAGCGTGCTGTCGTAGAGCGCCGGATCACCCCACACCAGGATCGCGCCGACCCCGTCGACCTCGTCGAAGGCGGCGCCGAGCAGTTCGGCGCGGCGTTCGTGCCAGTCCCGCACCACGCCCGTGTAGTCGTCGGGGGTGCGCTCGCGCGGCGGATCGGTGATCTCGATGATCCGGTGCGGCCCCGCGACGTGCTCGGCCAGGATCGCGGTGCGCACCTCGACGAGTTCCCGCTTCTCGTCGCCCTTGCCGATGACGAAGAAGGCGTCGGCCTCTCGCATGGCCTTGACTGCCTGCATCGTCACCTGGTCGGGGTCGCCCGCACCGATGCCGATCACGTAGAGCTTGCGCATACGCGGAGAGCTTGCCAGGTGCCGCGCACCGTAGAATCGCCAGGCGTGGCCACCCCTGATACGCAGTACGAGGATCTGCTCCGGACCGTGCTCGAACGCGGCACGCCCAAAGCCGATCGCACCGGCACCGGAACCCGCAGCATCTTCGGCCACCAGCTGCGCTACGACCTGGCCGAGAGCTTCCCGCTGATCACCACCAAGCGGGTCCATCTCAAGTCCATCGTCTACGAGCTGCTGTGGTTCCTGCGCGGCGATTCCAACGTGTCCTGGCTGCGCGAGCACGGGGTCACCATCTGGGACGAGTGGGCCGATCAGCACGGCGAGCTCGGTCCGGTCTACGGCGTGCAGTGGCGTTCGTGGCCCACCCCCGACGGCACCCATGTCGACCAGATCGCCCAGGTCCTGCACACCCTGCGCACCGACCCGGATTCGCGCCGGATGATCGTCTCGGCCTGGAACGTGGCCGATCTGGACAAGATGGCGCTCGCCCCGTGCCACGCCTTCTTCCAGTTCTACGTGGCCGACGGCAAGCTCTCCTGCCAGCTCTACCAGCGCAGCGCGGACCTGTTCCTCGGCGTGCCGTTCAACATCGCCAGCTACGCCCTGCTCACCCTGATGGTGGCCCAGCAGACCGAGCTGGAACCGGGCGAGTTCATCTGGACCGGCGGTGACGTGCACATCTACGACAACCACGTCGACCAGGTGCGCGAGCAGCTCGGCCGCGAGCCGTACCCGTTCCCGACGCTGCACCTGCGCCCGGCGACGAGCCTGTTCGACTACGTCTACGAAGACGTCGAGATCAGCGGCTACCGGCACCACCCCGGCATCAAGGCGCCGGTGGCGGTGTGAGTCGCGAGATCGGCCTGATCTGGGCGCAGGCCGCGAATGGGGTCATCGGGGTCGACAACACGATCCCCTGGCGTGTCCCCGAGGACATGGCCAACTTCAAGGACGTGACCATCGGTCACCCGGTGATCATGGGCAGGCGCACCTGGGACTCGCTGCCCACGTCGTTCCGGCCGCTGGTCGGCCGCCGCAACATCGTGGTCACCCGGCAGCCTGATTGGTCCGCCGACGGCGCCGAGCGTGCCGCGTCGCTGCCCGACGCGCTGACCCTCGCCGGCGAGGTCGACGTGTGGATCGCCGGCGGCGGCCAGATCTACCGCGAAGCCCTGCCGCTGGCGACAACACTGCTGGTCACCGAGGTCGACACGACCGTCGCGGGCGACGCGTTCGCACCGCCGATCGGGCCGGAGTGGCAGGCGGGCGACACGCCGTGGCGCGAGTCGAAAACCGGCCTCCGCTACCGCATTCGCCGCTACGTCAGGGCCTGACAACGCCTGGCTAACGGTCGGGGCAAAACGCCCGACCGCGGGCGGGGTCTCGGGCATACTCACCGATACCAGCCCCGCGAGAAGCCTGCGAAAGGCGCGATGTCATGGACAAGAAATCGCTGACCGCGGTGGCCCGTCAACAGCTGAAGCTGGCGGCCACCTCCACGAGCGGCCGGAGTTCGCAGACCGTGATCGGCGGCCACACCCATGCGCTGCGCCAGACCGTCGTCGCGCTCACCGAGGGACAGAGCCTGGCCGAGCACGACAACAACGGCGACGCCACGATCCAGGTCCTCAGCGGCACCCTGGTGCTGATCGCGGGCACCGACGAGTGGAAGGGTTCGGCGGGCGATCTCATCGTCGTCCCGCGCGCCCGGCACAGCGTCAAGGCGCTCGACGACGTCGCGTTTCTGCTGAGCGTCGCGAAGTAGGAAGGGTCACTCGGTCGCTGACACGCCCGGTGTGCCGCGACCGTGTCGGTGCGGCGCTCTACTCTGGACGCCATGGGTGAGCCACAGCCGATCCTCGATCCACTCACGCCCGCCGCCATCTTCCTGGTCGCCACCATCGACGAGGGCGGTGAGGCGACGGTCCGCGACCTGCTCGCCGACATCTCCGGCCTGCGCCGGTCCATCGGCTTCCGGGTGCCCGGTGAGGGCCTGACCTGCGTCACCTCGATCGGCTCCGCGGCCTGGGACAGGCTCTTCGTCGGGCCCAAACCCGCTGAGCTGCACGAGTTCCCGGGCTACAGCGGCCCCATCCACAGCGCGCCGGCCACCCCCGGCGACCTGCTCTTCCACATCAGGGGCGAGACCCAGGGCCCGTGCTTCGAGCTGGCCATGGTGATCGGTGAGCGGCTGCGCGGCGCGGCCACGATCGTCGACGAGACGGTCGGCTTCCGCTATTTCGAGCAGCGCGATCTGCTCGGTTTCGTCGACGGCACCGAGAATCCCGAGGGCAAGGCCGCGGCCTCGGCGGCCCTGATCGGCGACGAGGATCCCGAATTCACCGGCGGCAGCTACGTGATCGTGCAGAAGTACACGCACCCGCTCGACCAGTGGAACGCGCTGTCGATCGAGGAGCAGGAGCGGGTGATCGGCCGCACCAAGCTCGCCGACTACGAACTGCCCGACGACGTGAAGCCTGCCGACTCACACGTCGCCGTCAACACCATGGTCGACCCCGACGGCACCGAGCGTCAGATCATGCGCGCCAACATGCCCTTCGGCACCATCGGCACCGGCGAGTTCGGCACCTACTACATCGCCTACGCCGCCACCCCGAGCGTCACCGAGCGCATGCTCGAGCGCATGTTCCTCGGTACCGAGGAGGCCGCCTACGACCGCATCCTCGACTTCTCCTTCGCGGTCACCGGCACCCTGTTCTTCACCCCCACCGTCGATTTCCTCGACGACCTGCCCGACGCACCCGAATCCGTCGCCACCGAAGAAGAGTCCGATTCCCTGCCCGAATTCGCCCCGGTGGAGCAGGCGAACGCCGCGGCGGCCGACTCCGACGGCTCACTCGCCATCGGCACGATGAAAAGGAGTATGTGAATGAACAACCTGCATCGCGAACTCGCGCCGATCAGCGGCGAGGCCTGGGCCCAGATCGAGGAGGAGGCCACCCGCACGTTCAAGCGCAACATCGCGGGCCGTCGTGTCGTCGACCTGTCCGGCCCACACGGCGTCGCCTACTCGGCGCTCAACCGCGGCAGGCTCACCTCGATCTCCTCACCCGACGAGGGCGTCGTCGCCCATCAGCGCGTGGTGCAGCCGCTGGTCGAACTCCGCGTGCCGTTCACGCTGAAACGCTCCGAACTCGACGACATCGAGCGCGGCGCGCCCGATGCCGATCTGGACAACCTCAAGGACGCGGCCCAGAAGATCGCCTTCGCCGAGGACCGCGCGATCTTCGAGAGCTACGCGGCCGCGGGCATCACCGGTATCCGCGCCGCGGCCTCCAACGCCCCGGTCGAGCTGCCGAGCAATGTCGTCGACATCCCCGACGCCATCTCGCACGCGCTGACCGGCCTGCGGCTGGCCGGCGTGCAAGGTCCGTACTCGGTGGTGCTCAGCGCCGAGCTGTACACCCAGGTCAGCGAGACCTCCGACCACGGCCACCCGATCCGCACCCACATCGAGCGGCTGATCGACGGGGAGATCATCTGGGCGCCCGCGATCACCGGCGGGTTCGCGCTCACCACCCGCGGCGGCGATTTCGAGCTCGCGGTGGGGCAGGACCTGTCGATCGGTTACCTCAGCCACGACGCCGACACCGTCAAGCTGTACTTCCAGGAGACCTTCACCTTCCTGGTGGAGACCTCCGAGGCGGCGGTATCGCTCGGGTCGTAACCGTTAAGGTGGGCCGCGAGTCGTCGAGAAGGAGGTCCGCATGGCCACCGTGCGCGCCGGTGTCGTGCCCGCTGCCCGCAGCCTGTTCTACTGCCTGATCGGCGTGCTGGTCACCACGGGCATCGTCGGGTTGTTCCTGGCGATGTTCGGGGTGAACCGGGTCGTCACCGGGTTCCTGGTGGGCGCGATCGCGGGGGTCGCGGCCGGTGTGGCGCTGTTCGTGCGCGATGTCGTCGAGCTCACCGAGCACGCCATCTACGCCAGAACCCCGTTCCGGGCCGCGACCGTGCCGTGGGACAGCGTCGTCGCGGGCCGCTTCACCCTCGACGAGCGCTCCCGCTGGTCCCTCGCCCTCGACCTGACCGGCGCGGGTGCCGACGAACTGGTCCTGCTCTCGATTCCCCCGGTGGTGCGCCCGGTCTCGGGCGCCTACGACATGCGCAAACGCGAACAGGTGAGCGAGATCCGGGAAATGCTGCGCGCCAAGCGAATCCCGATCACCGTGCTCCCCGAGATCGCGGGCGCGCTGAACCAGCACTGGCAGATCGCCCCACCGACATCACGCTGAGACGCGCTGCACGCTCGACTCGGTCCGGAAACCGCGCCGGTAGTCGGAGGGTGAGACCCCGAGCCGCGCGATGAAGGTCCGGCGCAGCGCCTCGGCGCTGGCGAACCCGGCCTCGGCGGCCGCCCGGCTGACCGAGCTGCCCGCCTCCAGCGCGGTGCGGGCCAGATCGAAGCGCACGCCCGCCGCGTATTCGGCCGGGCTCAGGCCTACTTCCTCGGCGAAGAGCCGGGTGAGGTGGCGTGGGCTCACGTTCACGTGCCGCGCGAGTTCTTGCACGCTGTAGCGCTTCGCCGGGTCCGTGGCGATCAGATCGGTCACCGCGCGCACCGGACCCGGCGGCAAGGCGGCGGCGCGCAGCGGGGTGGAGAACTGCGTCTGGCCGCCGGAACGCTGCAGGTAGACCAGCAGGCCCTGGGCGACCTGACGCGCGAGGGAGCTGCCCAGATCCTCGGCCACCAAGGCGAGCGCGAGGTCGATCCCCGCCGCCACGCCCGCCGACGTCGCGATATCGCTGTCCCGCACGAAGATCCGGTCGGCCTGCACGTCGACCCGCGGATACCGGCGCGCGAGTTCGGCCGCGAACTTCCAGTGCGTGGTCGCGCTGCGACCGTCCAGCATGCCCAGCTCGGCGAGCACGAAGGCGCCGCTGCAGATGGAGACGACCCGCCGGCTGCGCGCCGCCAGCAGGCGCGCGGACTCGACCAGATCCGGCTGGACGAAGTCGCTGGGGCACACCTCGCTGCCCGGGACGACGAGGGTGTCCAACGGGGGCGCGTCGGCCGCCGCCGCGGTCACGGCAACCCCGGGGCCCACCGAGCTGTGGACGGGCGAACCGGTCGGCGAGAACAGCATCACCTCGTAGGCGTCGGCGAATTGGTTGGCTTCGATGAAGACCTCCGCCGGACCCACGTAGTCGAGCGCTTTGACCCGGTCGAACAGGAGAAACCCGATACGCCGTGTCGCACTGGATGCGGTGTGGCGGAATCGATCCGGGGTGGCAGACATGCCGCCAAATCTACTGCTTGTCCGAAATGGCGGGATGCGCGGCCGTTCCGGTAGGCGACAGCGAACGCGCGCCCGACAACTATGGGCAACCTATCCGTTCGCTTTTCGACAGGAGCGCCATGTCCTTCTTCACCACCTCCGACGGCACCGAGATCTACTACTCCGATTGGGGCACCGGCCGGCCTGTTGTCTTCAGCCACGGCTGGCCGCTCAGTTCCGACGCCTGGGCGTTGGAGCGCAAGACCCTCGCCGACGCCGGCTACCGCGTCATCGCCCACGACCGCCGTGGTCACGGGCGCTCGTCGCAGCCGTGGCAGGGCAACGACATGGACACCTACGCGCGCGACCTCGCCGAGCTCATCGAAGCGCTCGACCTGCGCGATGTCGTCGTGATCGGCCACTCGACCGGCGGCGGCGAGGTCGTTCGCTACGCCGCTCGGCACGGCAGGGACCGGGTAGCGAAGGTCGTCACCATCGGCGCGGTGCCGCCGATCATGGTCGCGACCGAGGCCAACCCGGACGGGCTGCCGATGGAAGTGTTCGACAACATCCGCGCCGGTGTGCTGGCCGACCGCTCGAACTTCTACCGAGAGCTCGCCCCGTCGTTCTTCGGCTTCAACCGCGAGGGCGCCACGGTCTCCCAGGGCGCGCAGGAAGATTTCTGGCGCCAGGGCATGCTCGCGGGGATCCAGGCCGCCTACGAGTGCGTCGCCGCGTTCTCGGCGACCGATTTCACCGAGGATCTGCGGGCGCTCGAGGTGCCGATCTTCATCGCCCACGGCGACGACGACCAGATCGTGCCGATCGCGGATTCGGCGCTGAAGTCGATCGAGCTCGTCAAGGACGGGACGCTGAAGGTGTATCCGGGCGCCCCGCACGGCATCTTCGGCGCCTACCAGCGGGAACTCATCGCCGACATTCTCGCGTTCATCGCGGACTGATCGCGCACGACGGCGCTGCTCACGCGGATTCGGGGAGCTCCCCCAGCCGGGCGAGCAGCGCCTCGGCCTCGGCGCGTATCTCGCCGGGGTCGCCGGGGTGGCCGACGATGCGCAGGATCGCGTCCGGGATCAGGTGCTCGGTGTCGGGGCCCGCGGAGCCCGCGTCGGAGCGGATGCCGATCACCGTCTCGACCAGGCGGAATGGCAGGATCCGCGCGTCGTCGGATCGGCCTGCCGCGGTGGCGGATTCGGCGGCGAGGCGCTCGTAGTGCTCGCGCAGCTCGTCGCGGTGGCGGCGGAAGGCGGCGAAGCGTTCGGTGCGCAGTTCGGGCAGCAGGTAGAGCGCGCCGAGGTTCCAGCGGGCGGCGCGCAGCTGGCGGACGTCGAACAGGGCCAGCGCGTAGAGCTTGGTGACGGCGGCCTCGGGCTCGCCGGTCATGCGGTTCGCCAGCGCGGCCGGGCCCGCGATGGTCTGGGCCAGTAACGCGTCGAGGATGTCGTCCTTGGCGGCGAAGTGGTGATACAGCGAGGCCTGCCTTATGCCGACCGCGTCGGCCACCGCGCGGGTGGAGGTGTTGGCGTAGCCCTTGGTGGTGAACAGTTCCGCCGCCGCGTCGAGGATCTCCGCGCGCGGCGTGGTCCCCTGCCTGCGCCGCTGTGTCAGCCGGGGACGCCCGGGCCCGAGGTTTGCCACGCCCTGATTCTGTCATCGGACTCCGACCAGGCCCGAAGCGGGCGGCTCACCAGCGCGGATGCCGCGCGGTCGCATTCCTGTCACTTGATAGAAACGTCGGCAACGCAGAAGTTACCGCGGGTCCCACACTCGATACACACAGGACACCGTTCGAGCGATCGCGAGCGCAAAACTATCGACTGATAGATATTTGGCCGCACCGCCGAAGGACACCGACATGGCCGCGACTCTCGATTCCCCCGCAGCTCCCCCCGACACCGCCCGCGACAGCGCCGATCTGGCCGCCTTCGGCTACCAGCCGGTCCTGCATCGCAAACTGGGCCGCTACGCCTCGTTCGCGGCGGGCTTCTCGTTCGTCTCCATCCTCACCACGATCTTCCAGTTCTTCGGATTCGGCTATTCGTTCGGCGGCGCCGCGTTCTTCTGGACCTGGCCGCTGGTCTTCGCCGGACAGTTCCTCGTCGCGCTCAACTTCGCGGAACTGGCCGCCCGGTACCCGATCTCGGGCTGTATCTACCAGTGGTCACGGCGCCTGGCGGGCGGCCTGATCGGCTGGTTCGCCGGGTGGATGATGGTGATCGCGCAGATCGTCACCGCCGCCGCGGCGGCCATCGCCCTGCAGGTGGTGCTGCCGACGATCTGGAGCGGTTTCCAGGTCATCGGCACCGACACCGCGCTCACCTCCCGCGACGGCGCGATGAACGCGGTCCTGCTCGGCAGTCTGTTGCTCGTCGTGACCACCACGATCAATGTGATCGGCATCGATCTGATGGCGCGGATCAACTCGATCGGCGTCACCATCGAGATCATCGGCGTGCTGGCGATCATCGCGCTGTTCTTCACCGGCGCCGAGCGCGGCCCCGACGTGGTGCTGAACACCGAGCAGGCCACGCCGGGCCCGTACTGGGCGGCGTTCCTGGTGTCCGGTCTGATGGCCGCGTACGTGATGGTCGGATTCGATTCCGCCGGTGAGCTTTCCGAGGAGACCAAGAATCCGCGCCGGGTGGCGCCGCGCACCATCCTGCTGGCGCTGTCGGTGTCGGCGCTGGGTGGCGGCCTCATGCTGATCGGCGCGCTGATGGCCGCACCCAGCCTGTCCGACGGCGAATTGGCCTCGGGCGGACTGGCTTACGTGATCATGGCGAAGCTGAACAGTCCCGCCGGTTCGGTGCTGCTCGGCTGCGTCGCGGTGGCGGTGATCGTGTGCACGCTGGCCATCCAGACCGCGGGCTCGCGCCTGATGTTCTCGATGGCGCGCGACGGCAAGCTGCCGTTCGCGAAGGCGCTCTCGACCGTGCATCCGCGTTTCGGCACGCCGGTGTGGCCCGCCGTGGTGATCGGCGCGCTCGGGATCGGGCTGCTCGTGCTCAACCTGGGCAACCCGGCCATCTTCGCCACGCTGGCCAGTGTCTGCATCGTCAGCCTGTACCTGGCGTATCTGCTGGTCACCGTGCCGCTGCTGGTGCGCAGGATCCAGGGACTGCCCGCGCCGGAGGACGCCTCGCTGTTCACCCTCGGCCGCTGGGGCATTCCGGTCAACGCCCTCGCCGTGGTGTGGGGCATCGCGATGGTGATCAACCTGGCCTGGCCGCGCCCGGAGGTGTACACCCCGGCGGGCGGGAGCTGGTGGCAGCTGTGGGCCGGTCCGCTGTCGGTCGCGGTGATCCTGACCGCGGGCGCGATCGTCTACCGCGTCGTGGTCGCCCGCCCGCGAATCACCGAACCGGCAGCCATGGAGCCCGCCGCGGCGTGAGACCGATGCGGGGGCGCACCACGGCGCCCCCGCCAGGTCTCCCGAACACCCTCGACCAAGCCCTCGGTCGCCGAAACGAACCGGTCCGCACCCCGCGCGACCGCGCCCGGCGACCGCACCCGGCTCGCAGCCGGGCCGGGCATCGCCCCCGATCCACCACTCGCCCGAGGAGATACCGATGACGAGTACCCAGTCCACCAACGGCGCCCGCGCACACGCGCGCGCCCAAGCCGCGACCGCCACGGTCGTCCGCCCCGAGACGCCGGCGGATGTCGATCCCGCCGCGATCCGGTTCGCGCAACGGATTCCGGCGGGCGGGTACGCGAACGTGGTGCTGGGACGCGGCACCCGGGTGCGGCTGGCCGACCCCACCGGCGGCACCTGCGCGCATCTCTTCCTGCTCCGGGCCGAATCTCCTTGGGAGCGGCTGAATGTCGCCGACACGGTGAAGGTGCCGTGGCAGGCGTATCTCGGCGTCGGTCATCCGCTGCTCTCGGATCAGGGCCGGGTGATGGCGACGGTCGTGGCCGATTCGTCCGGGCGGCACGACGCCCTGTGCGGGCCGACGGCCGCCGGTCGCGGGCAACTGCACCTGGCGGGCGCCAAGCAGGGGCTGGAACCGCGCGACATCGGTCCGTCGATCGGATTGTTCCGGGGGGTCAGGGTGGAGCCGGACGGCACGCTCACTCCCACCGGCAACGCCCCCGCCGGATCCGCTGTCGACCTGCTGATCCACCTGCCGGTGACGCTGCTGGTCGCCAATGCGGCGCATCCGCTCGACGACCGCCCCACCGGCGATCTCGACCTGCTCGCCTGGTCGGCGCCCACCGAGCGCGCCGCCAACGACGATCCCGAATACCGACGCGCACTGGACAACACCGAAGCCGCCTGGGCGGCCGCGCAGACCACGGAGGTTCTGGCATGACCACGGCGACCACCCGCACCGTCGTCCTCGACGAGACCGTCCCCGCCAACGCGCCGTGGTCGGCCGTCGTGCGCGCGGGCGATCAACTCGAGATCATCGACCTGCACGGCAACCAGGCCGTCGACTGCCTGCTCTACTCCGCCGCCGACCACACCGACCGCTACAGCGCGCAGGCCACCGTCGCCGCCCAGCGCAGCATCTTCCTCACCACCGGCAGCGTCTTGCGCACCGAGGCGGGCACCCCGCTGATGACGGTCGTCGCCGACGAGGTCGGCAACCACGACACCATCGCCGGAGCCTGCTCGCAGGAGTCGAACACCCTGCGCTACGGCCACCACACCCGCCATCAGCACGCGTGCGTGGAGAACTTCCTCACCGCCGCGCTCGAATGGGGTTTGGGCAAGCGGGATCTCGTGTCGAACATCAACTGGTTCATGAACGTGCCGGTGGAGGCCGACGGCACGCTCGGCATCGTCGACGGGCTGTCCGCGCCGGGCAAGAAGGTCACCTTGCGCGCCGAGATCGACACGCTCGTGCTGGTGTCCAACTGCCCGCAGATCAACAACCCGTGCAACGGTTTCGATCCGACGCCCGTGCGCATGGTGGTGACGCGATGAGCCTCGTGGACACACCCGTCGTCGACACCGCGCGGCCGGAAGGCCGATCGGGTACGACAGCCGACCGCCCACAGCCCGCTCCCGGCCGCGACCGCACGCCGGTCGGTTCGACCGGCGTCGACGTGCAGGTCACCGCTGTGGTTGCGGCCGAATCGGTGACCGGCACGGCCAAGGCTCCGCCCACCGTGGATACTCCCGAGGTCGGTGCCACCGCGCGTTCCGTCGAGGTCACGCGCCCGGGAATGCAGACGACCGTGCAGGACTGGCCCGGCCGAATCGGCTACTGGCACATCGGTGTTCCACCGTCGGGCCCGATGGACGATCTGTCGTTCCGCCTGGGCAACCGGATACTCGGTAACCCGGAGGGCGCGGCGGGACTCGAGTGCACGCTGGGTGGTCCGGCGCTGCGGTTCGGGGAGTCGGCCTGGGTGTGCGTCACCGGCGCGGTCGCCGACGTGCGGGTCGACAGCATGCCGGTGGAGCAGTGGCGCACCGTCGAGGTTCCGGCCGGCGGCGTCCTCGAGGTGGGCGCGATCCGCGGGCCGGGGATGCGTACCTACATCCTCGTCTCCGGCGGCATCGACGTCGAGCGGTTCCTCGGCAGCGCCGCCACGTTCACGCTGGGCAGATTCGGTGGCGGTACCGGGGCGGCGCTGCGCGCGGGCGACTCGCTGACGCTCGGTGCCCCGACGACCCGCCTGGCGGCCGCCGTCCCGATGGCCGACATCCCGGCGTTCAGCCGCCGCTGGGAACTCGCCGTCACCGAGGGGCCGCACGGCGCACCGGAGTTCTTCACCCGCAGGGACTTCGACACCATCATCGGCACCGACTACGAGGTCCACTTCAACTCCGACCGCACCGGCGTGCGGCTGATCGGCCCGAAACCGGAGTGGGCGCGCACCGATGGCGGCGAGGCGGGCCTGCATCCGTCGAACATCCACGACAACGCCTATTCGATCGGCGCGCTCGACTTCACCGGCGACACCCCGATCCTGCTCGGCCCCGACGGTCCCAGCCTGGGCGGATTCGTCTGCCCGGTGACGGTGGTCGCGGCCGAGCGCTGGAAGCTGGGTCAGCTCGCGCCGGGCGACAAGGTCCGGTTCGTCCCCGTGCGTTCCGAACACGCCGCTCCCGCGGGGGAACTCGGTCCGCTGCGGCGCGCGTCGCTCGGCACCGTTTTGTCCGCGGGACGTGACGCCGACGACGGCGTCCTGCGCCGCACCGCGGTCGACGACGAAACCGGCGTCAACTACCGCAGGCAGGGCGACGACGGCGTCCTGGTCGAATACGGCACGCTCACCCTGGATCTCGGGCTCCGTGCCCGCGTGCACGCCCTGCACCAGCACCTGATCGCCAGGGGCCAGCGCGGCGTCATCGAACTCACGCCGGGCATCCGGTCCCTGCAGATCCGGGTCGACCCGGCCGTCCTGCCGGTCCCCCAGCTGCTCGATCTGCTCGCCGAAGCCGAAGCGCAACTGCCGGATTCCGATCAGCTGGTGGTGCCGAGCCGGACGGTCCACCTGCCGCTGTCCTGGGACGACCCCTCCACCCGCGAGGCGATCACGCGCTACATGCACGGTGTCCGCGCCGACGCGCCGTGGTGCCCGTGGAACATCGAGTTCATCCGCCGCATGAACGGCCTGGATGCCGTCGAGGACGTCTACCGCACGGTCTTCGACGCCGAGTACCTGGTGCTCGGCCTGGGCGACGTCTATCTCGGCGCGCCCGTCGCCACGCCCACCGATCCCCGCCATCGCCTGGTCACCACCAAGTACAACCCCGCGCGCACCTGGACGCCCGAGAACGCCGTCGGCATCGGCGGCGCGTATCTGTGCATCTACGGGATGGAGGGCCCCGGCGGGTACCAGTTCGTCGGCCGCACCACCCAGGTGTGGAACCACCGCGCCAGGCCGAGCGGCACCGCGGGTCCCGGCGTCGACCGCTTCGCCACCGACGCGGAAACCCCTTGGCTCCTGCGCTATTTCGACCGCATCCGCTGGCATCCGGTCGAGGCGGGCGAACTCCTCGACCTGCGCGCCGATTTCGCGGCGGGCAAGGTCGACATCACCACCGAGGAGGGCGAATTCCGCCTCGCCGACTACCGCCGCTTCCTCGCCGACAACGCCGCGTCCATCGCGGACTTCCGCGCCGTCCAGGCCGAAGCCTTCGCCGCCGAACGCCAATCCTGGCGTTCGGCGGGCGAACTCACCGACTGATCAGCGCAGCGCACGGAAGAACTCGCGCACATCGGCGGTGAGCAGTTCCGGTTCCTCCAGCGCGGCGAAGTGCCCACCGCGGTCGACATCGGTCCAGCGCACGATGGTGTTCTCCGCCTCGTCGAAGCGGCGGATCGCCACATCGTGGGCGAACACGATCACCCCGGTGGGCACGCCCGAGTTCTCGGCCACCGCACCCCACTGCGCCGGTTGGGCGTAGCCGACGTAGGCGGCCGAACCCGGTGTGGCGGTGAGCCAGTAGATCATCGCGTTGGTGAGCAGCCGGTCGCGGTCGACGATTTTGTCCGGCACGGTCGCCCGGGGATGGGTCCACTCCCGGAACTTGTCCAGGATCCATGCCAGTTGCCCGATCGGCGAGTCGACCAGCCCGTAGGCGAGGGTCTGCGGGCGGGTCGACTGGATGGCGATGTAGCCGAACTCCTCGTTCATGAACGCCTCGATGCGGCGGATGCGGTCGCGCTCGAGGTCGGTGAGACTCGCCATCACCTCCGCGGGCAACGGCAACTGCGGAAACGATCCACCGCCGCCGTTGACGTGCACGCCGATCACGCGGTCCGGTGCCACCCGGCCGACCTCCGGGCTCACCGCCGCACCGATGTCACCGCCCTGCACTCCGAATCGGTCGTAGCCGAGTCGCGACATCAGTTCGACCCACGTCTCGGCGATCCGCCGCACGGTCCACCCGGCCTCGGTGACAGGGCCGGAGAAGCCGAACCCGGGCAGGGCGGGGATCACGACGTGGAAGGCGTCGCCCGGATCGCCGCCGTGCGCGGCCGGATCGGTGAGCGGACCGATGAGATCGAGGAATTCCACCACCGAACCCGGCCAGCCGTGGGTGAGCAGCAGCGGCACCGCGTCGGGCTCGGCGGAGCGCACGTGCAGGAAATAGACGGTCTGGCCGTCGATGACGGTGGTGAACTGCCCGAGCGCGTTGAGTTTCGCCTCCTGCGCGCGCCAGTCGTAGCCGGTGCGCCAGTAGTCGACGAGCTCGCGCAGGTAGCCGATGGGCACGCCGGTGTCCCAGTCGTCGCCGGGCAGCGCGGCGGGCCAGCGCGCGTTGTCGAGGCGATAGCGCAGGTCATCGAGCTGCTGTTGCGGGATGTCGAGACGGAAACGCTGGATGTCGTCGCTCATGAATTCCACGATAGGAGCCACTTAGGACAGCTTCGGTCCTAAGTGTCCGGCAGAATTTCGGCATGTTGGAAACCTCGGCACGGCTGCTCCGCCTGCTCTCGCTGCTCCAGACTCCACGCGAGTGGACGGGCGCCGAACTGGCCCGGCGCCTCGAGGTCGACGCGCGCACGGTGCGCCGCGACATCGAGAAGCTGCGGACCCTCGGCTACCCGGTCGACGCGACACCCGGCGTCGCCGGCTATCGCCTGGGCGCAGGCGCGAAACTGCCGCCGCTGCTGCTCGACGACGACGAGGCCGTCGCGGTGGCGATCGGCCTGCGCACGGCGGCGGGCGGCAGTGTGGCCGGGATCGAGGACAGTTCGCTGCGCGCGCTGACGAAGCTGGAGCAGGTACTGCCCTCCCGGCTGCGCCACCGCGTGAGTCTGTTGCACGCGGCGACGGTCTCGGTTCCCTCGGCGGCGGGCCCCGTCGATCCCGAGGTGCTCACCGCCGTCGCCGCCGCCATCCGCGACAGTCACCGTATCCGCTTCGACTACCGAACCCACAGCGGCACAACGTCTTCACGAACCGTCGAGCCGCACCGGCTGGTCCACACCGGGCGGCACTGGTACCTGGTGGCCTGGGATGTCGATCGCGGCGACTGGCGGACGTATCGGGCCGACCGGCTGGCACCGCGCACGCCCACCGGTCCACGCTTCACCCCGCGCGCGGATCCGGAGGATCTGGCCGGCTACGTCACCCGTGGTGTCAGCACCTCGCCCTATCGCCATCAGGCGACGATCGTCCTTTCAGCGCCCGCGGCCGTGGCCGCCGACCGCATCGCGCCCACCGTCGGCGTCATCGAGGCGATCGACGACGAGACCTGCCTGCTCCACACGGGCTCCCACGATCTGACCGAGCTGGCGATCTACGTCGCCGCCTTCGACATTCCGTTCCGCGTGCGGGAACCACCGGAACTCGTCGCGCGGCTGCGCACGCTGGCGGCCAGGTTCGCCGAGGCCACCGGGGAGACGGACAGTCGCTAGGGTCAGCCCGCGACCGCGGCGACGGCCTCGATCTCGATGAGCGCGCCCTCGACGGCGAGACCGGAGACGAAGGCGAAGGTGATCGCGGGCGGGTTGGGCATGCGGCCCCAGGCGGCACCGAACGCGGCGAAGCCCTCCTGCAGGCTTTCACCCTCCTTGATGAGCAGGTTCCACTTGACCACGTCGCCGGGCTCGGCGCCCGCGGCGGCGAGGCAGGCACGCAGGTTGTCGAGGGTCTGTTTCACCTGGGAGGCGAGGTCGGGGCCGACGACGCGCCCGGTGGCGTCGACGCCGTTCTGACCGCCGATGTAGACGAGGTCGGCACCCGCCGGGACCCGGACCACCTGGGAGAAGGCCGGGTTGGAGTGCAGGGATTCGGGATTGAGATAGGTCGCGATTGCCATGGCTGTACCGTAACCGGTTAAACTGGTGTCATGCAAGGGCGAAAATCTCTGCCACCGGCGGTACGGCGACGGTTCCAGACCGGACGCGTCTCACTCGACCTCGTGCACACCGGCGGCGAGGGCGAGCTCGCGGTGTGGGAGATCGTGCACACCGCGGAGGACCTGGGCCACTGGCTCGGCGTCATCCTCGAGCTGCCCGACCTCGCCGCGGACGACGAAGACCTCGCCGCGTTCCGCCGCCTCCGCAACGCGCTCTCCCGCGCGGCATTCGGCGCCGCCGCCGCGATCCCGTTGGCGCCCAGCGATATCGACGCGATCAACACGGCCGCGACGGAACCTCCCCTGATCCCCCACCTCCGCACCGACGGCACCCGCGACTATCCCGCCGCCACCGCCAGGGGCGCCCTGTCCACCCTCGCCCGCGACGCCATCGACCTGTTCAGCGGCCCGCTCGCCACGCGCATCCGCGTGTGCGCCTCGGAGACCTGCGGGCTCCTGTTCGTCGACGCGTCGCGTCCCGGCAAGCGCCGCTGGTGCTCCATGGACCGCTGCGGCAATATCGCCAAGGTCCGCAAGTACCGCGAGACCTAGCGGATCAGGGCGACTCGGCGATCGCGGTCGCCGACGGATTGGTGGCGTCGCGGATGACCCGGAGCCCGGTGACCAGGCCGTCGAGTTGCCCGGGAGTCAGCAGCCCGGTGAGCCAGCGCTCCAGGGCGTCGAGGTAGTCGGGGAGGACTTCCTCGAGCCGCTGGGCGCCCGCGCCGGTCAGCGCCGCGTAGGAACTGCGCCGGTCGGCGGGATCGAGCACGCGCTCGACCAGGCCCGCCGCCGCCAGCCGGTCCACCAGCCGGGTGACACCGCTGGTGGACAGGTCGGTCTGCGTCGCCAGGTCGGTCATGCGCAGCCGCCGCTGCGGCGACCGGCTCACCCGCAGGAGCGCGTTCAGATCGAGACCGGACAACCCGTGCGCCTTCCACGTGGGCTCGAGCTTGGCGAGCAGGCCGCTGTGCGCCTCGAAGAGCAGGCCGGAGATCGTCAGCCGGTGGTCGTCGAACAGTTCGTGCGCGGACATGACACTCACCCTAGCCGATATTTGCTACGCGGATAGTTGACAGGAGGAATACCTTGGCGTAGACCTATGCATACGCAATATTCCTCACAGCAAATACTGGAGTGATCATGCAGGACAACACGTGGGTGGCCGGATTCCGGACCGGTGTCATCGACCCGAACGAGCAGATCAAGCTCGCCGAATCGCGCGAGTTCAACGACGAGACCGTGCGCCACGTCGTCCACCTGGCCGGTGGTGGTGACGCACTGCGCGTGCGGCTGACCAACCGCTACGGCACCGCTCCCCTGCGGATCGGGTCGGCCCGGATCGCGCGCCGCAAGGAGGGTTCGGCGCTCGTCGCCGATACCGAGCACGCCATCACCGCGGGCGGCGAAGCCACGTTCACCATCGATCCGGGCGCGGAGTTGGTGAGCGATCCGGTCGACCTCGCGGTCACCGCGGGCGAGCATCTGCTGCTCAGCCTGTACCTGCCCACCGCCACCGGGCTCGCGACCTTCGCCCACCAGCCGGCCGAGATCGCCTACGTCGTCGACGGCGAGCACACGGCCGACGTGGAACTCACCGACGCGCGGGAACTTCCGTTCCGCTTCTTCGTCACCGGCATCGACGTGCTGGTGACCGACGCGCCGCCGATCGCGGTGGCCTTCGGCGACTCCTGGTTCGAGGGCGTCGGCACCACACCGAGCGCCAATCGGCGCTCGGTCGATGTGCTCAACTCCCGGCTCACCCGGGGCTGGGTGGTCAACAACGGCATCGCGGGCAATCGCCTCACCGCCGAGCAGATCGGCGAATCCGGGCTCGGCCGTTTCGATTCCGACGCCTTGCGCGTTCCCGGCGTCACCGATGTCCTGGTGAACTTCGGCATCAACGATCTCATCCTCGGCGCGATGGGCGGGCAGCCGTCGGCGACCGCACCGGAACTGATCGCCGGCTTCACCGAGCTCGCCACCCGCGCGCACTCCGCCGGACTCCGCGTCCACGCCGCCACCATCGGCCCGTACGCGGGCTGCGTCTACCCCGGCATGCCCCTGCTGGAAACCCAGCCGACCCGCCACGCGGTGAACGAATGGCTGCGTACCACCGAGGTTTTCGACTCGGTCTTCGATGTCGACCGCGCGGTCGCGGATCCGGCGCGACCCGACTACATCCGCCCCGAATTCGACAGCGGCGACGGGATGCACCTCAATGACGCGGGCGCCGCGGCCATGGCGGCCACCGTCGACCTCACCAAGCTCTTCGGTTGAGTCGGCGTCCCGCGCACGAGCCGCGGCCGCGGTTCACGGCGCGGTGAGCACAGTCTTTCCCGAGGCGTGCCCCCGCGCGAAAGCGCCGATGGCGGTAGCGGTCTCGGCCAGGGGGAGGCGGCGTTCGATCACCGGTCGCAGCCTGCCCTCGGCCGCCAGGGCGGCCAGGTACTCGAGATCGGCCGCCGCCGGGCGCATGAGCAACGCTTTCAGAGTCTGACCGACGAACAGGTCGGTCAGCGCGACCGCGCCGAGCCAGCGAACCGGGCCGAACCAGTTGTCGCCGGGAGCGCCGGCGGAGGAGATGTACACACCACCGCGGGTGAGCACCCGGCGATACTCGCGCAATGTGCGGTTGCCCGCGAGGTCGAAGACGATGTCGTACCGGATGCCGGTGCGCGTGAAATCGTCGGCGGTGTAGTCGATGACGGTGTCGGCGCCGATCGCGCGGACGGTCTCGAGGTGCCTGGTACCGCAGACGGCGGTCACCTCCGCCCCGAGGATCTTGGCGAGCTGCACCGCGAAGGTGCCGACACCACCGGAGGCACCGTTGATCAGGACCCGCTGTCCCGGTGACACTTCGCCGATGTCGCGCAGGCCCTGCAACGCCGTCATCCCCGAATCCGGGATCGCCGCGGCCACCTCCATCTCGAGCCCATCGGGGATCCGCGCGAGGGAACGCACCGCCGCGCGGGCGTACTCGGCGAAGGCGCCGCCGGGTACCACCCCGAACACCCGGTCGCCGACGCCGAATTCCGACACCCCGGCGCCGACCGCCACGACTTCGCCCGCGAGGTTCTGGCCGATCATCGGCCGCTTGGGTCTGCGCAGGCCGAAACCGAGGCGCAGCAGATACGGCGTGCCGGTGAGCAGGTGCAGATCGCCGCTGCACAGCGATGCCGCGCGCACCCGCACCACCACCTCCCCCTCCCCCGGCACCGGGCGCGGCACGGTCTCGGTGCGCAGCACCTCGCTGCCGCCGTAGCGGGGTGCGGTCCACGCGGTCATCGAAGCGGTGTGCACGTCGGTCATGAGCGATCCTCGTCAGCCGGGCACTTACAGCGTAAGTGTCGATGGCACGACGGTAGGCTTACGCCGTAAGTAAGTCAAGGGAGGAAACGACATGGCCGCGCGCACACCGCTCACCAGGGACCGGGTGCTGCGCACCGCGGTCGACCTCGCCGATGCGGAGGGGCTGGACGCGCTGTCGATGCGCAAGCTCGCCAAGGCGGTCGGGGTGGAGGCGATGTCGCTGTACAACCATGTCGCCAACAAGGACGATCTGCTCGACGGCATCGTCGATCTGGTCGTCGCCGAGATCTACGTGCCCGAGGCCGGCGGTGACTGGCGCGCCGAACTCCGGCATCGCGCCACCTCGGCGCACGAGGTCCTGCTCCGGCACCGCTGGGCCACCGGACTGCTCGGCTCGCGCGTCAATGTCGGCCCGGCCATGCTCCGCTACATCGACGCCACCCTCGGCTGCCTGATCACCGCGGGCTTCAGTTACGAGCAGGCCGACCGCGCCTGGAACGCCATGGACTCCCACATCTACGGCTTCACCCTGCAGGCCATCAACTTCCCCCTCGACCCCACCGAATACGCCTCGGCCGCAACCCGATTCCTCCCCCTCATCCCCGAGGAAACCCACCCGCACATGCACACCCTGGCCACCCAGGTGATCGCCGGAACCCACACCGGCACCGCCGATTTCACCTTCGGCCTCGACCTGCTCCTCGACGGCCTCGCCGCACTGCCACGCCGAGCGGAACAGCCCTAGCGAGGAAGCAGCTCTCCCGGGTCGAAGGCCACCTCGAACGGTGTGTGCAGTGTGATCGGCGCTCCCGCCGACGCGCGGCGAGTCAGCGCGTATTCATCGTCGGTGTCCCGCGCGTAGGCGAACAACACCGGCAGTTGCTCTGCGACGAGCTGGTTCTTGAAGGGGTTGATCTCGAAACGCCAGTAGGCCGGGATGCCTGCCTGGGCATAAAGCACGGGTTTCACCATGCGGTCCTGCAAGGTGGTGGACGTCGACACGACCTCGACGGCCAATTCGACCTGGTCGACCGGAACTCCGCGCCCTTCCCAGTCGATCGGGCCCTTGGCCACCATCAGGTCGGGAATCGGCTCGTCGTCGCCGATGAGCACGCCCACACCGTCCAGAACGACGTACCCGTCGGGTACTGCCGCATCGAGAACCCGGCTCAGCCGTTTGATCAGCCACCGATGCTTCGGCTTGGGTGCGGCGTTCACGACCAGCTGACCATTCAGCACCTCATATCGCAGACCGTCATCGGGCATCTGATCGAGATCCGCGGCTGTCCAGCGGTCGGCACGAGGCAATGGCATTGCCATACACCCACCTCCGACCTCGTCGAATGCACCGCGCGCCGCCCGCGTCGGCCCTGTCGAGTCTAACCGCTGCCGGAGTGATCCACCCTTCGCTCGCCTACCGGGGCAGTCCCGGTAGGCGAGCGGGCGGGACTACTCCGCCACGATCACCGTGACCTCGCCGTCGGCGGCGTCGGTGGCATCACCCGGGACCACGAACCAGTGGGTCACCTCGCCGTCGGCCAGGTCGTCTTCGACCGAGCCGTCGGGCAGCACCGACAGGGCGCCCGCGGTGGCCGCGACCAGGAATTCCTGGACGGCGGCCGGGCCGGAGGCGTGGGTGGTGTAGGTGGTGGATTCATAGTCGACGCCGTGGGTGGTGCGCAGGCGTTCGGCGAGGGTGATCGCGGCGCTCTGGGTGAGCGTCGTGGTCTCGCCGTCGGTGACCGTCACGAAGGCCGGATCGTCCTCGGACAGCGGGCGGGCGCGGTCGGCATAGGAGACGGGATGCGCCGCGGCGGCGGCGATCTCGGCGTCCACGTCGGCCAGCACCAGCCATTCGCCCGCGACACCGGCGACGGGCGCGTCGCTGATGCCGAAGGTCGCGCCGGCCGCGGCGATCTCGACGCCGGTGAGCGCACCGGCGAACAGCACCGCGGCGCCCGCCTTGTGGACCGCCCAGGCGGCCAGCACCGAATCCACGCCGCGCGGCAGCGAGATCGCGACCACGTCGCCCGGGCCCGCACCGCGCGCGATGAGCACGCGGGCCAGCTGCGAGGACTTGCGATCCAGTGCGCTGTAGGCGATCTCGCTGTCCCCGCGCAACAGCGCGGGCGCCTGCGGATCGGCCTCGACGACCTCACCGAGCACCTTGGCCACCGTCTGCGCGCCGACCCCGCTCGTGGCGATCGGTGCCGCGGCGGCCGCGGTCACGCCGGATTCGGCGAGCAGCTGGGCGCGTTCGCCCGCGTCGAGGATGTCGATGTCGCCGACCAGGCCGGTCGGGTTGTCGAGCAGTTCGTCGAGCACGCGCAGCAGGCGCTGCGACAGCGTGCGGATCTCGTCGGCGGTGAAGGTACTCGTCAGGTACTTCATGGTGATCTCGATGGTCGACTCGGCCATCACCACCAGCGTGAGCGGGTAGTGTGTCGCGTCGTCGAGGCCGACACCGGTGACCTGCATGCCGTCGATCGAGCTCGCCGCGGTGACGGCGTCCTTGTCCATCGGGTAGGACTCGAACACCAGCAGCGTGTCGAACTGCGAGCCGACGCCGGCCACCCGCTGGATGTCGGAGAGGCCGACGAAGTGATGGCTGAGCAGTTCGGCCTGCTCGGACTGCACCCGCTTGGTCAGTTCCTCCGCGCTGATCCGGTCGTCGATCTGGATCCGCACCGGCAGGGTGTTGATGAACAGGCCGACCATGGACTCCACGCCGGGCAGCTCGGCCGGGCGACCGGAGACGGTCGCGCCGAACACCACGTCGTCGCGGCCGGTGAGGCGACCGACCACGATGCCCCACGCGGTCTGCAGCAGCGTGTTCACGGTGACGCCGAGTTCGCCCGCGTGCTTGCTCAGCGACCTGGTGCGGTCGCTGTCGATCTCGACGATGATCTTGTCGAGCTCGTAGCGCTCCTCGGTGCGCGGCGCCGGCGCCAGCTGGGTGGGGCCTTCGACCCCGGCCAGCGCGTCGGACCAGGCCCGCAGCGACTCTTCCCGGTCCCAGCCCGAGAGCCAGGACAGGAAGTTGCGGTAGGAGGCCACGCGCGGCAGCGCGGTGAGGTCACCGTGCACCGCGTAGAGCACCAGCAGGTCGCGCATGAGCAGCGGCATCGACCAGCCGTCGAGCAGGATGTGGTGCACCGTGATCGCCAGGTGCGCCTTCTCCTCCTCGGTCTTGTAGAGGCCGAAGCGGATCAGCGGCGCGGTCGCCATGTCGAACTGGTTGGCCTGGTCGGCGCGCAGCAGCTGCTGCATCCGCGGCAGGCGCTCGTCGGCGGGCAGATCGGTGAGATCGACCTCGCGCCAGGGCACCTCGAGCTCGGACAGCACCACCTGCACCGGCTGACCGGCCGAATCGGTGACGAAGGCGGTCCGCAGGTTCGGGTACCGGTCGAGCACGGCCTGGGCCGCGCCGCGCAGCCGGTCGACATCGAGTGTGCCGGTCAGGTCGAGCACGGCCTGCACGGTGTACACGTCGAAGGTCGCCGAGCTGAGCATGGCGTGGAACATCAGGCCGGCCTGCAGCGGCGAGAGCGGCCACACCTCGGCCATGGCCGGGTAGTTCGTCTCCCACAGCTCGATGTCGGACTGCTCGACCCGCACCAGCGGCATGTCGGACGGCGTGAAGCCGCCCGCGTCGCCGCGGCGCGCGTGCGTGGCGAGCGCGGTGAGCGCGGCCACGAACAGGTCGGCGAACTCCCGCGCCTGCTCGGCGGTGAGCAGCCCGGTCGGGAACGCGATGTTCGCGCCCAGCTGCGGGCCGTCCTCGCCGTCGTTGACGATGGCGTTGATGTCCAGCGTCGCGTTGGCGGGCATGTCCAGGTCCATCTCGGCGTCGAGCTGGCCCAGATCCGCGACCGGCACCCAGCCGAGTTCGGCGAGTTCGGCCGGGATCTCGCCCGCCGTGGCGCGACCGAGGTAGTTGAAGCTGATCTGGCCGACGCTCGGCAGTTCGGCGCCCTCGGCGGTCAGGTACTTGAGCATGCCGTAGCCGATGCCCTTGTCGGGCACGGCGAGCATCTGCTCCTTGACCGACTTGATCACGTCACCGAGCACGGCGCCGCCCGCGAAGGCGTCGTCGAGGTCGGCGCCCGCCAGGTCGAGCCGGACCGGGAAGGCGGTGGTGAACCAGCCGACGGTGCGCGAGAGGTCGGCACCGGCGACGATCTCCTCCTGGCGGCCGTGGCCCTCCAGCTTGATCAGCGCCGCCGTACCGGATTCGTCACCGCGCCACCGGGATACGGCCAGCGCGAGGGCGGTGAGCAGGCCGTCGTTGACCCCGCCGTGGTACAGGCCGGGGATCGCGGTGAGCACCGCGTCGGTGACCTCCGGCGAGAGGGTGACCTGCACCCGGTCGACGGTGGCGAAGGTGTCGACCTTCGGGTCGAACGCCCGCGCGCCCAGCTGCGGATCGGCGGTGGTGGAGACCTCGCGCCAGAACGGCAGTTCCGCGCGCCGCTCGCTCGCCTGCTCCACCAGGCTGTGCGCCCAGCGCCGCATCGAGGTGCCGTTGGCGGGCAGCGCCACCGGCTGACCGGCCGCGATCTGACCCCAGGCCATGCCGAGGTCCGGGATCAGGATGCGCCAGGACACACCATCGATCACGAAGTGGTGACCCACGATGAGCAGCGCGTCGCGCCTGCGCGGGCCGTCGGCGTTCTCGCCGAAGGCGAACCGGACGAACTGCACCATGGCCGCGTTCGCGGGATCGAGCCTGCCCATGGCCGCGTCGTATTCGACACTGGCCAGCTTGGACAGCTCCTCGTCACCGATCTCGCCCGGCACCTCGACCCGCCGCACCAGCGCGGCCACGTCGACCTCGCCCGGCGCCAGCGCCTCGAAGACCCACTCGCCCGCGTCTGACTGCTCCGCTCCCGAAGGCCCTGCGTGGTGACGCTCCGCTACCGCCTCCGTGCCCGCCGGTCGCTCCGCTACGACCCGCGCCACCCGCGAACGGAGCACGTCGTGGTGGTCGAAGACCGCGCCGATCGTGGCGTGCAGCACCTCGTCGGTGATGTTCTCCGGCAGGCGCAGCACCATCGACTGGGAGAACCGGTCGTAGGTGGAGCCACTGCTGAGGATCTGGCGCATGATCGGCAGCATCGGGATGTCGCCGACACCGCCGCCGGGCAGCTCCTCGAGCACGATCTGCTCGGAATCGCCCGCGAGCACGGCGATCTCGGCCAGGCCCGCCACGCTGCGCTTCTCGAACACGTCGCGCGGCTTGAACAGCACGCCGCGGTCCTTGGCCCGCGAGACCAGCTGGATGGACAGGATCGAGTCACCGCCGAGGGCGAAGAACGAATCGTCCAGGCCGACCGCGTCGACGCCGAGCACCTCGGCGAAGACGGTGGCGATGATCGCCTCGACTTCACTTGTCGGCGTGCGGAACTCGCGCGGGGCGAGCACCGGCTCGGGCAGCGCGCGACGATCCAGCTTGCCCGCGGGGGTCAGCGGGATCTCGTCGAGCACCATGACGGCGGCGGGCACCATGTGCGCGGGCAGCTGCTGCGCCGCGTACTCGACCAGGGCGGCCGGATCGGCGGCCGCACCCGGGGTGGCCCGCACATAGGACACCAGGATGGTGGCGCCCGCGTCGGTGGTGCGCCCGATCGTGGCGGCGAACTCGACGTCGTCGTGCGCGGTGAGGACCGCGTCGATCTCGCCCAGTTCGATGCGGAAGCCGCGGATCTTCACCTGGAAGTCGTTGCGGCCCACGTACTCCACGACCGGCTTGCCGTTGACGGTGCGCCAGGCGACGACGTCACCGGTGCGGTACAGACGCTCGCCGTCGGCGTACGGGTCGGCCACGAAGCGCTCGGCGGTGAGGCCGTGGCGCGCGTGGTACCCGCGGGCCAGGGCGACGCCGCCCAGGTACAGCTCACCGGCGACGCCCTCGGGCACCGGCCGCAGCCGGTTGTCGAGCACGTAGACGGTGGCGCCCGCGATCGGCCCACCGATGTTCATGGTGTCGCCGGGCAGCAGCGCGTCGGACATATTGGTGGCGATGGTCGCCTCGGTCGGACCGTAGGCGTTGTAGAACCGATGGCGGGCCGGGTCGGCACCCACGCTGTGCCAGTTGGCGACCAGGTCGACGGGGGCCTTGTCGCCACCGACGATGAGCGCCTCCAGTCCGGCCAGCGCCGCGGGCTCCATCGACGCCGCGACCAGCGGGGTCAGGAACACGTGGGTGAGTTCCTGGCCGACGATGATCTCGGCCAGCTCCTCGCCGCCGACCACGCCGACCGGCGTGATGACGAGCGTGCCCGCCGAGCCGACCGCGAGCAGGAACTCGAGGATCGACGCGTCGAACGACGGGGAAGCGAACGCCAGGGTGCGCGCGTCCTTGCCGAGACCGAACTGCGCCACCTGGGCGGCGGCGAAGTTGGCCACACCGGTGTGGCTCACGACGACGCCCTTGGGCAGGCCGGTCGAGCCCGAGGTGTAGATCATGTAGGCCGTGTTGCCGGCGCGGACGGCGCCGCGGCGGTCCGCGTCGGTGACGGGTGCCTCGGACTGCCGTTCGACCTCGGCGCGCAGCACCGCGTCGTCGAGGACCAGCCAGTCGTCCAGCGCGGGCGCGGGCAGGTGACCGACCTCGGACGACACCGTGATGCCCAGTGCCGCACCCGAATCCGACATCATGTGCGCGATGCGCTCGGCCGGGTACTTCGGATCGACCGGCAGGAACGCGGCACCCGACTTGATCACGGCCCAGATGGCGAGCGTGGTCTCCAGCGAGCGCTGCATGGCGATGGCGACGACCGTCTCCGGTGCGGCGCCGCGCGCGATCAGGACCCGGGCCAGGCGCGAGGAGACCGCGTCGAGCTGGGCATAGGTCAGCGAGCGACCCGACCGCGCCGCGAGCCCACCGGACTCGCCCGCACGCTGCGCTTCGTCGGCGTCCAGCACGAGGAGCGCGTCGACCAGTCCGGTGTCGACCGAATCGCCCGGCGCGACGATCGCCTGACCCTCCGGGTTGGTCGCGACGGCCTGCGCCAGCAGCTCGGGCATGGTCTTCGTCGAGGCCGCGCGACCGCCGGTGCGGGTGAGCAGCTCGGTCCGTTCGACCGTGTCGAGAAGTTCGAGGTCACCGACCGGGGTGGTGGTGTCGGCGACGACCTCGGCGAGCAGGCGCTGGAAGCGCTGCGCGAACGTCTCCACCGTCGACCGATCGAAAAGATCGGTGGCGTAGGAGAACTCGGCGTAGGCGCCCGCGTCGTCGTCGGGCTGCGCCTCACGAACGGTGAGGAGCAGGTCGAACTTGGCGGTGTCGACGTCGAAGTCGACGGCCGAGACCGACAGCCCGGGCAGTTCGAAGCCGGCGTCGGGCAGGTTCTCGAACGACAGCGCCACCTGGAACAGCGGGTGCCGCGCGGTGGAGCGCTCGGGGTTGAGCAGTTCCACCAGACGCTCGAACGGGATGTCGGCGTGGGCGAAGGCGGCCAGGTCGGCTTCCTTGGCCTGGGTCAGCAGCTCGGTGAAGCCGAGCTGGGCGCCGACCTGCGTGCGCAGGGCCAGCGTGTTGACGAACATGCCGATCACATCGTCGAGTTCGGCCTCGCCGCGCCCGGCGATCGGGGTGCCGATGACGATGTCCTCGGTGCCCGACATGCGCGCCAGGAACACCGCCAGCGCGGTGTGCACGACCATGAACAGCGTCGCGTTCTGCTCCCTGGCGATGGCCGAGAGTCCGGCGTGGATCTCGGTGTCGATCGGGAACAGCACCCGGCCACCGGCGAAGGACTGCGTGCTCGGACGCGGCCGGTCCAGTGGCAGGTTGAGCTCGTCCGGCACGCCGGCGAGCGCGCGCTTCCAGTAGTCGGCCTGCTGGGAGATCAGGCTGGTCTCGTCGGTCTCGGCGCCGAGCACCTCGCGCTGCCAGATGCTGAAGTCGGCGTACTGCACCGGCATCGGCGCCCAGCCGGGGGCTTCGCCGGCCGCGCGGGCGGCGTAGGCGATCATCACGTCGCGCGTCAGCGGGCCCATGGACCAGCCGTCGGCGCTGATGTGGTGGGCGACGAAGACGAGGACGTATTCGTGATCCGCGACGCGCAGCAGCTTGGCGCGCAACGGAACTTCGTCGAGTACGTCGAAACCGGTGGAGATCAGCGCCGCAATCCGGTCGGGGACCTCATCGGGGGCGACGGTCTCCGGCGTCAGGTCGGGGACGTTGCCCTCGACCGGCAGGATCACCTGATGCGGGGTGCCGTCGGTCGACGGGTACACCGTGCGCAGGGTCTCGTGCCTGGCCAGCACGTCGCCGACGGCCAGCTGCAGCGCCTCGACATCCAGGTCGCCCGTCAGGCGGACGGCGACCGGGATGTTGTTGACGGCCGAGCTGGTGTCGAACTGGTTCAGGAACCACATGCGCTGCTGCGCGAGCGAGAGCGGCACCCGCTCCGGGCGCGGCCCGGCGACCAGCGCGCGCCGCCCACCGGCGCCCGCGCCCTGCTCGACCTTCACCGCGAGGCCGGCCACGGTCGAGGCCTCGAACAGCAGGCGCACGGGCACCCGGCTGTCGAGCGCGGCGCCGAGACGGGCCGCGACCTGGGTGGCCAGCAGCGAGTTGCCGCCGAGGGCGAAGAAGTCGTCGTCGGCGCCGACGCGGTCGGTGCCGAGCACGTCGGCGAACACGCCCGCCACGATCTCCTCGATCGGGGTGGACGGCGCGCGGAAGGCCTGAGCCTCGAACTCCGGCTCCGGCAGCGCCTTGCGGTCGAGCTTGCCGTTGACATTGAGCGGCAGCGCGTCGAGCACGACGAACGCGGCCGGAACCATATACGACGGCAGACCCTCGGCCAGCGTCGACTTCACCTGCGCCACATCGATATCCGTGCCGACGACGTAGGCCACCAGGCGGTCGCCGGTACGCGGATCGGACTTGGCGATGACGGCGGCCTGCGCGATCTCGGGCAGTGCGAGCAACGCGGCCTCGATCTCGCCGAGCTCGATGCGGAAGCCGCGGATCTTCACCTGGAAGTCGGTGCGGCCCCGGTAGTCGAGCTCGCCGTCGGCCCAGGCCACCAGGTCACCGGTGCGGTACATCCGGGTGCCGGGGGTGAACGGGTTGGCGACGAAGCGGTCGGCGGTCAGGTCGGCGCGGCCGAAGTAGCCGCGGGCCAGCTGCGCGCCGGCCAGGTACAGCTCACCGGCGACACCGTCGGGCACCGGGTGCAGGCGCGAATCCAGCACGTACACCTGGCTGTTCCACTCGGGCGCGCCGATGGAGACCGAACCCTGGTCGGCCGCGCTCACCCGATGCGAGGTGATCGAGACCGCGGCCTCGGTGGGGCCGTACAGGTTGAACAGCTCGGTGCGCGGGAACGCGGTGCGGAACCGCTGTGCCAGCGAACCGGGCAGCGCCTCACCGATGGCAAGCACCCGCCACAGCGAATCGGGCATGCCCGAGGCCAGCAGCGCGTCGAGCATCGAGGGCACCACGTGCAGCGTGGTGACCCACTCGCGCGACATCAGCTCGTTCAGGTAGGCCGGATCGCGATGACCGTCGGCCGCGGCGATCACCAGACGACCGCCGCAGACGGCGGCCGACCAGAACTCCCAGACCGAGAGGTCGAAGGTCGCGGCGGTCTTGAGCAGCACCGCGTCGGCGGCGTCCATGCCGAATTCGACCAGCTTCCACTGCAACTGGTTGGCGATGGCGCCGTGCGGCACCGCCACGCCCTTCGGCCTGCCGGTGGAACCGGAGGTGAAGATCACGTACGCGGTGTGCGCCGGGCGCAGCGGCTCGGTGCGCTCCGCGTCGGAAATCGGTGCGGCGCTGAGATCTTCGAGGTCGAGTTCGTCGATGCGCAGCACGGGCGCGACGTCGGTCGCGAACTCGGCGTCGGCGTTGGTCAGCACGCAGACCGGCGCCGCCGTCTCGAGGATGTAGCCGGTGCGCTCGGCCGCCTGATCCGGGTCGACCGGCACGTAGGCGCCGCCGGACTTGGCCACCGCGTACATCGCGACGACCAGGTCCACCGAGCGGCGCAGGGCCAGCGCGACCCTGGCCTCCGGGCCCACACCCAGCGAGATCAGGTGGCGGGCGAGGCGGTTCACCCTGGCGTCGAGCTCGGCGTAGGTGAGCTGCGCGCCGTCGTCGGTGACCAGCGCGGTCGACTTGGGATCGGCCGCCACGGTCGCGTCGAGCAGCGAGACCAGGGTGGCCTCGGTGTCGACGGTGTACGCGGTGGCGTTGCGCGCCGTCAGCACCTGGGTGCGCTCGGCCTGCGCCAGCAGGTCGATGTCGCCGACCGCGGTACGCGGGGTCTCGACGATCGCACCGAGCAGGCGGACGAACCGCTCGACGAACCCTTCGACCGTGGCGTGGTCGAACAGGTCGGTCGCGTAGGTGAAGATGCCCGAGATGCCTTCTGGCTCACCGGCGTCGCCGTAGCGGTCGGTGGCGATCAGGTGCAGGTCGAACTGCGACAGCTGGGAGTCGATGTCGAGACCGGACACCGTCAGGCCCGGCAGCTCCAGGGTGGCGCGGCTGAGGTTCTGGAACGACAGACCCACCTGGAACAGCGGGTGCCGCGCGGTCGAGCGGACCGGGTTGAGGACCTCGACCAGGCGCTCGAACGGCACATCGGCGTTGGCGAAGGCCGCGATGTCGTCCTCGCGCTGGCGGGCCAGCAGCTCGGTGAAGGCCTCGCCGCCGTCGACCTTGGTGCGGAACACCAGGGTGTTGACGAACATGCCGATCATGTCGTCGAGGACGGCCTCGCCGCGACCGGCCATCGGGGTGCCGATGGCGATGTCGTCGGTGCCCGAGAGGCGGGCCAGCAGCACCGCCAGCGCCGTGTGCACGACCATGAACAGCGTCGCGCCCTCGGCGCGGGCCAGTTCGACCAGCGCGCGATGGGTGTCGGCGTCGATCTGGACGTCGACCTTGCTGCCCGCGAAGGTCTGCACCGCGGGGCGCGGCCGGTCGGCGGGCAGGTCGAGCTGATCGGGCAGGTCGGCCAGGGCCTGCTTCCAGTGCGCGACCTGCTTGGCCGCCATCGAGTCCGGATCGTCCTCGCTGCCGAGCAGCTCGCGCTGCCAGATGCTGTAGTCCGCGTATTGGACGGCCAGCGGGGACCAGCCCGGCTCCTGACCGGCCGAGCGGGCCGCGTAGGCGGTCATCAGGTCGCGGGTCAGCGGGGCGACCGAGGATCCGTCACCGGAGATGTGGTGCACGACCATGGCGAGCACGAAATCGCCGGAGACCACGCGGGCGGGACCGAACTCGGCGGCCGCCGGTGCGGCGTCGGTGTTCTCGACGCGGAACAGCGCCACCCGCAGCGGCACCTCGACGGTGACGTCGAAGACGGTCGACATCAGTTCCGCGACAGCCGATTCCATCTCGTCGGCGGCCACGGTGTGTTCCAGCAGTTCCGGCGCGGCCTGCGCGGGCGACAGGATCACCTGTGCCGCACCGGCTTCGGTCTGCGGGTAGACCGTGCGCAGGATCTCGTGACGCGACACCAGGTCGATGATCGCGGCGCGCAGCGCGGCCACGTCGAGGTCACCGGTGAGGCGGACCGCGACGGGCACGTTGTAGGCCGCCGACTGGGTGTCGAAGCGGTTGAGGAACCACATGCGCTGCTGGGCCAGCGAGAGCGGGATGTGCTCCGGGCGCGGACCGGCGGTGAGCGCCTTTCGATCGCCGGTCTCGGCGTGCTGCTCGATGCGGTGGGCCAGCGCCGACACCGTCGACGCCTCGAACAGCAGGCGCACCGGGATGCGGGTGTCGAGCGCCTCGCCGAGGCGCGCGGCGACCTGCGTGGCCAGCAGTGAGTTGCCGCCCCAGGCGAAGAAGTCGTCGTCGAGACCGAACCGCTTGTCGCCGTCCAGCCGCAGAACCTCGGCGAACGTGGCGGCGACGAGCTGCTCGCTCGGGCTCACCGGCGCGCGGAACACGGCCTTCTCGACCTCGGGCTCCGGCAGCGCCTTGCGGTCCAGCTTGCCGTTGGCGTTCAGCGGCAGCGCGTCGAGCTGCAGGAACACGGTCGGCACCATGTACGACGGCAGTTCGGCGGCCAGGGCGGCGCGCAGCGCCAGCTTGTCGATGTCGGCGGCGTCGGCGACGACGTAGGCGACCAGGCGGTCACCGACCACCGGGTCGGTGTGGGCGAGCACCGCCGCGGCGGTGATGCCGGGCTGACGCAGCAGCGCGGCCTCGATCTCGCCGAGCTCGATACGGAAGCCGCGGATCTTCACCTGGAAGTCGGTGCGGCCCCGGTAGTCCAGTTCGCCGTCGGCGTTCCAGGCCACCAGGTCACCGGTGCGGTACATCCGCTCGCCGGCGGCGGAGAACGGATCGGCGACGAAGCGGTCGGCGGTCAGATCGGCACGGCCGTAGTAGCCGCGCGCCAGCTGGGCGCCGGCCAGGTACAGCTCACCCGAGACACCGACCGGCACCGGGCGCAGGCGCGAATCCAGCACGTAGACACGGCTGTTCCACTCCGGCGCGCCGATCGACACCGACACCTGGTCGGCGTCGGTCACGGCGTGGCTGGTGATCGAGACCGCGGCCTCGGTCGGGCCGTACAGGTTGAACAGCGCCGCGGTGTTGCCGCCGCGGAAGCGCTGCGCGGTGGACGCGGGCAGCGCCTCACCGATGGCGAGCACCCGGCGCAGCGTGCGCGGCAGCGCCGCACCGGACTCGGTGAGCAGCGCGTCGAGCATCGAGGGCACCACGTGCAGCGTGGTGACGCCGGTGGCCCGCATCAGGTCGTTCAGGTAGGCCGGGTCGCGGTGGCCGTCGGCCGTGGCGACCACCAGGCGGGCGCCCGCGACGGCGGCCGTCCAGAACTCCCAGACCGAGAGGTCGAAGGTGGCCGCGGTCTTGAGCAGCACCGCGTCGTCGGCGCCGATGCCGAATTCGGCTTTCTCCCACAGCAACTGGTTGACGATCGCGCCGTGCGGGACGGCGACGCCCTTGGGCTTGCCGGTCGAGCCGGACGTGAAGATCACGTACGCGGTGTTCGCGGGCAGCAGCTCCCCGCGACGCTCGGTGATCGCCGCCGGGCTGACAGCACTCAGGTCGAGCTCGTCGAGGACGACCACGTCGGCTGCCGCCGTGCGGAATTCGGCGTTCGCCGTCGTCAGCACGACCGCGGGCGCGGCCGTCTCGAGGATGTAGTCGGTGCGCTCGGCGGGCTGGTCGGGGTCGATCGGCACGTAGGCCGCGCCCGTGCGGGCCACCGCGTACATGGCGATGATCAGCTCGGCGGAACGGCGGATGGCCAGCGCCACCCGGTCCTCGGTGCCGATCCCACGCTCGATCAGGTGCCGCGCGAGGCGGTTGACCTCGGCGTCGAGTTCGGCATAGGTCACCTCGCGACGACCGGAGACAGTAGCGGCACCCGCGCCCGCCGACGAACCGGCAGCCTCGACCGGGGCCTTCGCGCCGGCACTACCGCCGACGGCGTCCGCGTCATCGCCGCGCAGGGCGAGAGTGTCGGATTCCGCGCCGTCGACGACCAGTGCGATCGCGTCCGGCGTCGCCGCGACGGTCGCGTCGAGCAGCGACACCAGGGTGGCCTCGGTGTCGATCGCGTGCGCGGTGTCGTTCCACGCGGTGACGATGCGCTCGGACTCCGGCGCGGTGAGCAGGTCGATATCGCCCACCGGGACGGTCGCGTCGGCGGCGACCGCGTCGAGCACCAGCAGGAAGCGGTCGGCGAAGCTCTGGACCGTCGACTCGTCGAACAGGTCGATGGCGTAACCGAATTCGGTGACCAGCTGGGCCGGTGCGCCGTCGTCGGTGTAGCGGTCGTACAGGGTGACGTGCAGGTCGGTCTTGGCCAGCTGCGAGTCGTAGTCCACGGCGCTGACGGTCAGGCCCGGCAGCTCGAAGGTGGTGTCGGCCAGGTTCTGGAACGACAGGCCCACCTGGAACAGCGGGTTGCGCGCGGTCGAGCGCACCGGGTTGAGCACCTCGACCAGGCGCTCGAACGGCACGTCGGCGTTGGCGAAGGCCTCGAGGTCGCGTTCGCGCACGTCGGCGAGCAGGTCGGCGAACGAGGCCGCCGGGTCGATGGCCGTGCGGAACACCAGGGTGTTGACGAACATGCCGATCAGGTCGTCGAGTTCGCGCTCACCACGGCCCGCGATCGGCGTGCCGACCGCGATGTCGTCGGTGCCGGACAGGCGGGCCAGCAGCACCGCCAGCGCGGCGTGCACGACCATGAACAGCGAGGCGTTGTTGGCGCGGGCCAGCTCGTGCAGGGCCGCGTGCCGGGCCGGGTCGATCTCGAAGCGGATCGCCTTGCCCTGGAACGACTGCGCGGGCGGGCGCGGGCGGTCGGCGGGCAGCTCGAGCTGGTCGGGCAGCCCGGCCAGCGCCTCGGTCCAGTAGGCGACCTGTTTGGCCGCGAGCGAGGCCGGGTCGGTCTCGTCGCCGAGCACCTCGCGCTGCCACAGCGCGTAGTCGGCGTACTGCACCGGCAGCGGCGCCCACTGCGGCGCCTCGCCCTGCACGCGGGCCACGTAGGCGGCCATGATGTCGCGCGCCAGCGGGCCCATGGAGGAGCCGTCGGCGGAGACGTGGTGCACGGTGAAGGCGAGCACCCGGTCGGTCTCGCTGAGTTCGAACAGCGCCACCTTGAGCGGCACCTCGCGGGTGACGTCGAAGGTGGTCATCGCGAATTCGATGACGGCGCCGAGCAATTCGGCCTCGTCGACCGCGATGTGGTGCACCACGGCACGGCTCTGCGCGATCGGCAGGATCACCTGGTGCGGGCCGTCGGGCGAGGCCGGGTAGGTGGTGCGCAGCATCTCGTGCCTGGCGAACACGTCACCGATGGCCTGCTCGAGCGCGGGCACGTCGAGCTCGCCGGTCAGGCGAACCGCCAGCGGGATGTTGTCCACCGCCGAGGTGGAGGTGTCGAACTGGTTGAGGAACCAGTACCGCTGCTGGGCGGGCGAGAGCGGGACGCGGGCGGGCCGCTCCCCCGCCGTCAGGCGCGGGCGGGCGCGGCCGGAACCGGCATTGCGCTCGACGGTGGCCGCCAGCGCAGACACCGTGGACGCCTCGAACAGGTCGCGCACCGACAGCTGGGTGTCCAGGGCAGCGCCGATGCGGGCGGTGACCTGGGTGGCCAGCAGCGAGTTGCCGCCGAGTTCGAAGAAGTCGTCGTCGGCGCCGACGCGGGTCACCCCGAGCACGTCACCGAAGGTGCCTGCCACGATCTCCTCGATCGGGGTCGAGGGCGCGCGGAAGACCTTGGCTTCGAACACCGGCGCCGGCAGCGCCTTGCGGTCGAGCTTGCCGGAGGCGTTGAGCGGGAAGGCGTCCAGGACCACGAACGCGGTCGGCACCATGTACCCCGGCAGCGCGCCGCCGAGTTCGGTGCGCACGGCGTCGAGGTCGACGCTCTGCCCGGCGGCCGGGATCAGGTAGCCGACCAGCTGGTCGCCGAGGCGCTCGTCCGAGCGGACCACGACCACCGACTGCGCGATCGACGGCAGCGCGGTGAGCGCGGACTCGATCTCGCCCAGCTCGATCCGCAGACCGCGCAGCTTCACCTGGAAGTCGGTGCGGCCCAGGTATTCCAGCTCGCCGTCGGCGGTCCAGGTGACGAGGTCACCGGTGCGGTACATGCGTTGACCGTCGTCTCCGAAGGGGTCGGCGACGAAGCGGTCGGCGGTGAGATCCGGGCGGGCGACATAGCCGCGCGCCAGCTGGACACCGGCCAGGTACAGCTCGCCGGGGACACCGACGGGCACCGGATGCAGGCGCGAATCCAGCACGTACACCTGGGTGTTGAACACCGGCGCGCCGATCGGCACCGAGGTGGTGTCGGCATCGGTGACCTCGTGGAAGGTGACGTCGACGGCGGCCTCGGTGGGGCCGTACAGGTTGTGCAGCGCCGCGCCGGTGAGCGCGCGCAGCCGCTGGGCGGTGGGCGCGGGCAGCGCCTCACCGGAGGCGAAGACCAGCCGCAGGCTGCTGCCGGTCGCGCGACCGTCGGCCGGCGCGACGGCGGCCGACTCGGCGAGTTCGGCGACGAACACCGACATCATCGACGGCACGAAGTGCGCGGTGGTGACGCCCTCGGTGCGGATGACCTCCGCCAGGTAGGCCGGATCGCGATGCCCGTCCGGCTTGGCCACGACCAGGCGCGCCCCGATCTGCAAGGGCCAGAAGAACTCCCACACCGACACGTCGAAGGTGGCGGGGGTCTTCTGCAGCACCACGTCGTCCCGGGTCAGGCCGTACTGCTGCTGCATCCACACGAGGCGGTTCACGATCGCGCCCTGACTGACCGCCACACCCTTCGGGCGGCCGGTCGAGCCGGACGTGAAGATCACGTACGCGGTGTTCGACGGACGCAGCGGCGCGATGCGCTCGGCGTCGGTGACCGGCGTCGCGGCGTAGCCGGACAGGTCGAGGCTCTCGATGTTCAGCGCGGCGGTGGTGCCCGCGTCGAACTGGTCGCCCGCCGTGGTCAGCACGCACACCGGCGCGGCGGTCTCGAGCACGTAGTGGGTGCGCTCGGCCGGGTGGTCGGGGTCCAGCGGCACGTAGGCGCCACCGGCCACGCTCACCGCGTACATGCCGATCACCAGCTCGAGCGAGCGGCGCATGCCGAGCGCGACCATGGTGTCGGGGCCGACACCCTGGGCGATCAGGTGGCGGGCCAGGCGGTTCACCCGTGCGGTGAACTCGGCGTAGGAGAGACCCGTCCCCTCGAAGCTGAGGGCGATCGCGTCCGGGCTGGTCGCGGCCTGTGCCTCGAACATCGACACCAGCGTCGCGGTCTCGTCGACCGGGTGCGCGGTGGCGTTCCATTCGGTGAGCACGCGGCGACGTTCGGCCTGGTCGAGCAGGTCGACCTCGCCGATCGCCGTGGCGGGCGCCGCCACGACCGCGGTGAGCATCCGCACCAGTCGCTGCGCGAGCGCGGCGATGGTATCGGCGTCGAACATGTCGGTGGCGTAGGCGAATTCGGCGGACATGCCGTCGGCCGAACCGTCGTCGCGGTAGCGGTCGGTCAGGTTCAGGTGCAGGTCGAACTTGGCGGTCACCACATCCAGCGGCACGCCCGCGACCTCGAGGCCGGGCAGTTCGAACGAGGCCTCGCCGGTGTTCTGGAACGACAGCATCACCTGGACGAGCGGATGCCGCGCCTGCGAACGGGCCGGGTTGAGGATCTCGACCAGGCGCTCGAACGGCAGGTCGGCGTGGCCGAACGCGGCCAGGTCGTTCTCCCTGGTCTGGGCGAGCAGGTCGGTGAACGGCTGGGCCGGGTCGACCGCGCTGCGCAGCACGAGGGTGTTGACGAACATGCCGATCGCGTCGTCGAGCACGGCCTCACCGCGGCCCGCGACGGCGGTGCCGATGGCGATGTCGTCGGTGCCGGACAGGCGGCCGAGCAGGGCGGCGAACGCGGCGTGCACCACCATGAACAAGCTGGCGCCGTGGTCGCGGGCCAGCGCGTTCAGGCTCGCGGTGAGCGCCGGATCGATCGAGAACTCGTGCACGCCACCGCGGTTGGAGGCCACGGCCGGACGCGGCCGGTCGGTGGGCAGGTCGAGCTGATCGGGCAGCCCGGCCAGATGCGCCGACCAGTAGGCGACCTGCTGGGCGATCATCGACGACGAATCGTCCTCGGCGCCCAGAGTTTCGCGCTGCCACAGCGCGAAGTCGGCGTACTGCACCGGCAGCGGCGCCCAGCCGGGCGCCTCGCCGCGCGAGCGCGCCGCGTAGGCGATCATCACGTCGCGGGCCAGCGGACGCACCGACCAGCCGTCGCCGGAGATGTGGTGCACCACGAACACCAGCACGTGGGTGTCGGGCTGGGAGCCGTCCATCGAACCGGCGATGCGGAACAGGGCCGCGTGCACCGGGACCTCGGCGGTGACGTCGAAGGCGGTGAGCACCTCGGCGCTGATACGCGCGTGCAGCTCGCCCTCGTCGACGGTGACCGGGGTCAGCGAGATCGGCGCCTGGGCGGCGGGCAGCACGACCTGCACGCCCTGGCCGTCGGCGGTCTCGGGGTAGACCGTGCGCAGCACCTCGTGCCGCTCGACCACATCGGCCACGGCCTGGCGCAGCGCCTCGACATCGAGGTCACCGGTCAGGCGCACGGCCAGCGGGATGTTGTTGACCGCGGTCGTGCTGTCGAAGCGGTTGAGGAACCACATGCGCTGCTGGGCCAGCGAGAGCGGGATCTGCTCCGGGCGCGGTCCGGCGACGAGCTCGCGGCGGCTGCCGCTGCCCGCGTGCGATTCCACCTTGGCGGCCAGCGCGGCGACCGAGGGCGCCTCGAACAGCACGCGCACGGGGACGCGGGTGTCCAGGGCGGCGCCGAGGCGGGCGACCACCTGGGTGGCGATCAGCGAGTTGCCGCCCAGGTCGAAGAAGTCGTCGTCCAGGCCGACGGCGCGGTCACCGGACAGGCCGAGCACCTCGGCGAAGGTGGCGGCGACGATCTCCTCGATCGGCGTGCTCGGCGCGCGGAACTCGCGGGCCTCGAACACCGGGTCGGGCAGGGCGCGGCGATCCAGCTTGCCGTTGGCGCTCAGCGGCATCTCGTCGAGCACGACGAACGCGGCGGGCACCATGTAGCTCGGCAGCTGTGCGGCCACATGCGTACGCAGCGCCTCGATCTCGGCGGTGGAGCCGGCGGCGGGCACCACGTAGCCGACGAGCTGGTCGCCGGTGCGGGCGTCCGAGCGCACGACCACCACGGCCTGCGCGACGGTCTCGTGCGCGGTGAGCGCGGCTTCGATCTCGCCGAGCTCGATGCGCAGACCACGCAGCTTCACCTGGAAGTCGGTGCGGCCGAGGTAGGTGATGACGCCGTCCGCGTCGCGGCGCACGAGGTCACCGGTGCGGTACATACGGGCGCCGTCAGCACCGAACGGGTCGGCGACGAAACGATCGGCGGTGAGATCGGCACGGCCGAAGTAGCCGCGCGCCAGCTGGGCGCCGGCCAGGTACAGCTCACCGGCGACCCCGGCGGCGACCGGATGCAGGCGCGAATCCAGCACGTACGCAGCGGAATTCCAGACCGGCGCGCCGATCGGGACGGCGCCGTCGACCTGGTCGGCGACCGGGCCGTGCGTCGCGTGGACGGTGAACTCGGTGGGGCCGTACAGGTTGAACAGCGCGGCGTCGCTGACCCGCCGGAACGCGGCGACCGCGTCACCGGTGAACGCCTCACCGGCGATCAGCAGGGCGCGCAGCGAGGACAGAGCTCCGCCCTCGGTATCCACACTGCCCGCGAAAACGGTCAGCATCGACGGCACGAAGGAGGTCATCGTGACGCGCTGGGCGGCGATGACATCGGCCAGGTACTGCGGGTCACGATGACCGTCCGGGCTCGCCACGACGATCCGGCCGCCGGTGCTGAGCGGACCGAACAGCTCCCACACCGACACGTCGAAGGTGGCGGGGGTCTTGAACAGCACCACGTCGTCGGCGCCGATGCCGTATTCGCCGGTGATCCAGCGGATCTGGTTGACCACGGCGGCGTGCGGCACGGCCACACCCTTGGGTCGGCCGGTCGAACCCGAGGTGAAGATGACGTAGGCCGGGTGCTGCGGGCGCAGCGGCGCGAGGCGCTCGGCATCGGTCACCGGCGCGTCGGAGTAGGCCGCCACCTCGAGGGTGTCGATGGCCAGGGTCGGCAGCTCGCCCGCGTCGAAAGCCTCACGGCCCGTGGTGAGGACGACCACGGGGGCGGCCGTCTCCAGCACGTAGGCGATGCGATCGGCGGGCTGGTCGAGGTCGAGCGGCACGTAACCGCCGCCCGCTTCCTGCACCGCGTACGCGGCGACGACCAGATCGATGCTCCGGCGCAGGCCGAGCGCGACCAGTGTCTCCGGGCCGACCCCGGCCTCGATCAGGCGATGCGCCAAACGGTGTACGCGCGAAGCGAATTCGGCGTAGGTCAGGGTGGCGCCGGTGCCGGGATCGACGAGGGCGACCGCGTCCGGGGTGGCTGCGGCCTGGCGCGCGAACTCCTCGACGAGGGTGCCCGCGGCGGGCAGCTCGCGCGCGGTGTCGTTCCACCCGCGCACGGCCAGCGCGGTCTCGGTGGCATCGAGCAGTGCGATGTCGCCGACGGCGCGGTGCGGGTCGGCCGCGAGCTCGGCGAGCAGGCGGGCGAACCGGGCGCCGAAGCGGTCCATGGTGGCCGCGTCGAACAGATCGGTGGCGTAGATCAGCTCGGCGACGATGCCAGACGGTGCGTCGGCGGGCTTCTCGGTGAGCACGACCTGCAGGTCGAACTTGGCCACGTCGACCGCGAGGTCGACGCCGCTGACCGTGAGGCCGGGCAGTTCCAGGCTGGTCTGGCCGGTGTTCTGGAACGACAGCATCACCTGGAACAGCGGGTGGCGCGCCTGCGAACGGGCCGGGTTGATGATCTCGACCAGGCGCTCGAACGGCAGGTCGGCGTGCCCGAACGCGGCGATGTCGCGCGCGCGGACCTCGCCGAGCAGTTCGGTGAAGCCGGCGTCGCCGTCGACCTCGGTGCGCAGCACCAGGGTGTTGACGAACATGCCGATCAGGTCGTCGAGCGCGCGCTCGCCGCGACCCGCGATCGGGGTGCCGATCGCGATGTCGGTCTCACCGGACAGGCGGGACAGCAGGACGGCCAGCGCCGCGTGGGCGACCATGAACAGCGTCGCGCCGCGGGTGCGGGCCAGTTCGGTCAGCGCCGCGTGGGTCTCGGCGTCGATCTCGAAGGTGTGGGTGGCGCCGCGACCGCTGGCGACCGCGGGACGCGGCCGGTCGGCGGGCAGGTCGAGCTGCTCGGGCAGGCCGCGCAGCTGCTCGGCCCAGAACGAGATCTGCTGGGAGATCACGGACTTGGCGTCGTCCTCGTCGCCGAGCACGGCGCGCTGCCACAGCGCGAAGTCGGCGTACTGCACCTCGAGCGGACGCCAGGCCGGCTCGGCGCCCTCGACGCGGGCGCTGTAGGCGGTCATCACGTCGCGGGTGAGCGGGCCCATGGAGAAGCCGTCGGCCGAGATGTGGTGCACCACAAGGGCCAGCACGTGCTCGGTGGGGCTCAGCTCGAACAGCGCGGCCCGGAACGGCACCTCGGCGGTGACGTCGAACGCGGTGCGGACCAGATCCGAGAGTCGTTGCGGCAGTTCGGCGGCCGTGGTGTCGATCGGCGCGAGATCGGGGATGACCTTGCCGGTCGGCACGATCACCTGGTGCGCGGCGCCCGAAACCTCGGGGTAGTAGGTGCGCAGCGACTCGTGGCGGGCGAGCACGTCGGCCACGGCCACCTGCAGCGCCTGCCGGTCGAGCAGGCCCGACAGCCGCACGGCGGCCGGGATGTTGTCGACCGCGGACTCCGGGTCGAAGCGGTTGAGGAACCACATGCGCTGCTGGGCCAGCGACAGCGGCACCCGGTCGGGGCGCTGCTGCGGGACCAGCGCGGCCCGGCGGTCGGCGCCGGAATGCGTCTCGGCGCGCGCGGCGAGTGCGGCGACGGTGGCCGACTCGAACAGCTCGCGCACCCCGATGTCGGACTCGAGCGCGGCCGAGAGGCGGGCCGCGACCCTGGTCGCGGTCAGCGAGTTGCCGCCGAGGGCGAAGAAGTCGTCGTCGAGGCCGACCCGCTCCAGGCCGAGCACCTCGGCGAAGGTGGCGGCGACGATCTCCTCGACCGGCGTGGTCGGCGCGCGGAACACCGCCGCCTCGAACACGGGCGCGGGCAGCGCCTTGCGGTCGAGCTTGCCGGAGGCGTTGAGCGGGAACTCGTCGAGCACGACGAGCACCGCGGGCACCATGTAGGCGGGCAGGTTCTCGCCGAGCTGCTCGCGCGCGTCCTCGATGTCGACGGTGCGGCCCGGCGCGGGGATGACGTAGGCCACCAGCTGGTCGCCGGTGTGCTGGTCACCGCGGACCACCACCACCGACTGGGCAACCTCGTCTAGGCCGGTCAGCGCCGACTCGATCTCGCCCAGCTCGATGCGCAGGCCGCGCAGCTTCACCTGGAAGTCGGTGCGGCCCAGGTATTCCAGCTCGCCGTGCTCGGTCCAGGCGACGAGGTCGCCGGTGCGGTACATGCGCGCGCCGTCGTCCTCGAAGGGGTTGGCGACGAAGCGGTCGGCGGTCAGGTCGGGTCGGGCGACGTAGCCGCGGGCCAGCTGGGTGCCCGCCAGGTACAGCTCACCCGCGACACCCACCGCAACCGGCCGCAGCCGCGAATCCAGCACGTAGACCTCGGTGTTGAACACCGGGGCGCCGATCGGGACGGTGTCGGTGTCGGTGTCGACGACCTCGTGGAAGGTGACGTCGACCGCGGCCTCGGTGGGGCCGTACAGGTTGTGCAGCGCGGCGCCGGTGAGCTCGCGCAGCCGGTGCGCGGGCTTGGGCGGCAGCGCCTCGCCGGAGGCGAACACCATCCGCAGCGACTCGCAGCGCGCGGCCGCGGCGTCGGCGACGAACACCGCCAGCATCGACGGCACGAAGTGGGTGACGGTGACGCCCTCGGTGTGGATGATCTCCGCGAGGTAGGCCGGATCGCGATGGCCGTCCGGCTTGGCCACGACCAGGCGCGCACCGATCTGCAAGGGCCAGAAGAACTCCCACACCGACACGTCGAAGGTGGCCGGGGTCTTCTGCAACACCACGTCGTCGGCGGTGAGACCGTACCGCGCCTGCATCCACACCAGGCGGTTCACGATCGCGCCGTGGCTCACGGCCACACCCTTCGGACGCCCCGTCGAACCGGACGTGAAGATCACGTACGCCGTGTTCGACGGACGCAGCGGCGCGATGCGCTCGGCGTCGGTGACGCGGGTCTCGGCGTAACCCTCCAGATCGAGCAGGTCGATGCGGACCTGGGCGGTGTCGATCTCGAGATCGGTCCCCGAGGTGAGCACACACACCGGATCGGCCGTCGCCAGAATGTATTCCGTGCGCTCGGCCGGATGATCGGGGTCGAGCGGCACGTAGGCGCCGCCGGCGACGCTCACCGCGTACATGCCGACAACCAGGTCGATCGAGCGGCGCATGCCGAGGGCCACATAGGTTTCCGGGCCGACACCGCGGTCGATCAGCCAGCGCGCGAGCTGGTAGACCCGCTGCGCGAACTCGGAATACGTCAGCGTCTCACGGAGACTCGATGAGGGGTGGTGGTCGGGCGACGGGTGGGCCAGGCTCGTCCCCTCGAAGGAGAGGGCGGTGGCCTGCGGAGCCTTCGCCACCTGCGCCTCGAACATCGAGACGAGGGTGGCCCGCTGGTCCACCTCGTGCGCGGTGGCGTTCCACTCGCGCACGACGAGCGCGCGCTCGGCGGCGTCGAGCAGTTCGATATCGCCCACGGCCACACCGGGTTCGGCGGTGATCGCGGTGAGCACCCGGATCAGGCGCTCGGCGATGCGGTGCACGGTGGCGGCGTCGAACAGGTCGCTCAGGTAGCCGGCGCGGATGCGCAGCTGGGTGTCGAGCTGGGCGATCAGCGACAGCGGGTAGTGCGTGGCGTCGGCGGCGTCCAGGCCGGTGACGGCCATGCCGTCGATGTCGGCGGCCTGGGCCTTGATGCCCTCGGCGTCGACCGGGTAGGACTCGAAGACCACCAGCGAGTCGAACAGGCCACCGATGCCTGCCGCCGACTGGATCTCGGCCAGGCCGATGTAGTGGTGGTCGAGCAGATCGGCCTGCTCGCCCTGGGTGCGGGTGAGCACCTCGCGCACCGACTCGGCGGCGTCGAAGCGCACGCGCACCGGGACGGTGTTGATGAACAGACCCACCATGGATTCCACGCCGGACAGCTGGGCCGGGCGGCCGGAGACGGTGGTGCCGAACAGCACGTCGTCGCGGCCGGTCATCCGGCCGAGCACGATCGACCAGGCGACCTGCAGCACGGTGTTCGGGGTGACGCCGAGGTCGGCGGCCAGCGCGACCAGGCGGGCCGTGGTCGGCTCGTCCAGGTCGAACAGGTACTCGTCGGACAGGGCCGTGATCTCGCGGCTCGCGTCGGGCCTGGCCAGCAGGGTCGGCTCGGTGACGCCGCGCAGCGCGTCGGACCACGCCGCCACCGACACCGCATGATCCTGCTGGGCAACCCATTCCAGGAAGTGCCGGTAGGAGCGGACGGCGGGCAGCGCGCTCGCGTCGCCGTGCAGGGCGTAGAGCGCGAGCAGGTCGCGCATCACCAGCGGGGTCGACCAGCCGTCGAGCAGGATGTGGTGGTTGGACACCACGAAGCGCCACTCGTGCTCGGCGATCCGGATCAGGGTGAACCGGATCAGCGGCGGCGCGGCCAGGTCGAAGCGGGCGTTGCGGTCGGCCTCGACGAGGTCGGCGAACTCGCCTGTTCCGGTGCGATCGTGCTCGGTCCAGGCGACCTGGGCGTGGTCGAGGACGATCTGTACCGCGTTGCCGTCACCGTCGGTGACGAACGCCGTGCGCAGGGTCTCGTGCCGGTCGAGCAGGGCCTGGGCGGCGGCGCGCAGACGAGTGGCGTCGACGCGACCGGTCAGCGTCAGGACCGCCTGCGCGGTGTAGACGTCGACCGAGCTGGCGGCCAGGCGGGCGTGGAAGAACAGGCCGGCCTGCAGCGCGGCCAGCGGCCACACCTGGGTCAGCTCGGGGTAGCGGCGCTCCCAGCCGTCGATGTCGTGCTGCGTGGCGCGCACCAGCGCGAAGTCGGACGGGGTGTGCCCGCCCGCCTCGGCCGAGTTGGCATGCCGGGCAACGGCTTCCAGCGCGGCGATCCACAGGTCGGCGAACTCGCGCACCTCGTCGGCGCCGAGCAGGGTGCTCGGGTAGCCGATATTGGCGCTGAGCTTGTCGCCGACGACGATCGCGTTCACGTCCAGCGGCGCCATGGCGGGCATGTCCGCGTCGTAGGCGCCGCCGAGGGCGGCCAGCTCGGGCGCGGGGATCCAGCCGAAGCCGCGCAGGGCGTCGGGCACGTCGCTGTCGGCGACGCGGCCCAGGTAGTTGAAGCTGATCTGGCCGGGCAGCAGCGCGGGCAGTTCGCCGGCGGTGTCGGCGTTCATGTACCGCAGCAGGCCGTAGCCGATGCCCTTGTCGGGCACCGCGAGCAGCTGCTCCTTGACGGCCTTGACCGCCTGGCCGACGGCGGGACCACCGGCGAGCGCGGCGTCGATGTCGATGCCCGCCAGGTCGAGCCGGACCGGGAAGATCGCGGTGAACCAGCCGACCGTGCGGGAGAGATCGGCGCCGGGCGCGACCTCTTCCTCACGGCCGTGGCCCTCCAGACGCACCAGCAACGCGTCGCCGTCCGCACGCGCGGCGCCACGGGAGCCGGGCGAGCCGGCGGCGCGCGTCGCGCGCCACTTCGCGGCGGCCAGCGCGAGCGCGGTGAGCAGGCCGTCGTTGACGCCGCCGTGGAACAGCGCCGGGACAGTGGTCAGCAGGGCCTTGGTGACCTCGGCGGACACCTCGACCGGCAGCTTCTCGATGACACCGGAGACGTCGACCGCCGGGTCCATCGGCCGCTCGGTGAGCAGCGGATCCGGGGTCGCGACGACCTCGCGCCAGAAGTCGAGTTCGGCGGTGCGTTCCGGGGTGCGGGCCTCGTCGGCGAGCGCGTGCGCCCAGGCCCGCATCGAGGTGGCGGGCGCGACCAGTTCGGGCTGCTGACCGGCGGAGAGCTGGCCCCAGGCGGCGACGAAGTCCGGCACCAGGATGCGCCAGGAGACGCCGTCGACCACGAGGTGGTGGGCGACGACGATCAGGCGACCGGCCCGCGCGGACCTGGCACCGGCCGGCGATTCCGCGGCGGCGGCGGCCGGGTCGTCACCGGGCAGCGAGATGCCGGGGGCGGCCGCGGTGGGCTGCAGCCACACGAAACGCACGACCACACCGGTGGCGGGGTCGAGCCTGTCGAGGCTGGCATCCAGTGCGGCGGAGGCGATCTCGACGAGTTCGTCATCGGTGACGTTCGCGTCGAAGGTGCTGTGGTCGATCAGCGCGTCGACGTCGACCGCGCCGACCGGCGCGGTGTCGACGACCCACTCGCCGTCGACCCGGCGCAGGCGCGACCGCAGCATGTCGTGGCGGTCGATGACCGCGCCGACCGTCGCGGCGATGCCGGCGCGGTCGATGCCGACCGGCAGTTCCAGCGCCATGGTCTGGTTGAACCGGTCGAACGAGCCGGGCCGCTCGGCCATGAAGCGCACGACCGGCGTCAGCGGCATCTCACCGACGCCGCCGCCGGGCAGCTCGGCCAGGGTGACCGCGGAAGCCGCTGCCACATCGGCGGTTTCGGCGACCGCTGCCAGGCCGGCGACGGTGCGCTGTTCGAAGACGTGGCGCGGGGTGAACAGCACGCCGCGGGCCTTGGCCCTGGAGACGAGCTGGATGGAGACGATCGAGTCGCCGCCGAGGGCGAAGAACGAGTCGTCGACGCCGACCCGCTCCACGCCGAGGACCTCGGCGAAGACCTCGGCGATGGTCTGCTCGAGCGAGGTGCGCGCGGCGCGGAAGGTGACCTCGGTGGCGAACACCGGTTCCGGCAGCGCCTTGCGGTCGAGCTTGCCGACCGGCGTCAGCGGCACGTGGTCGATCACCATGATCGACGAGGGCACCATGTAGGCGGGCAGACGATCCTCGACGTGCGCGGTCAGTTCCGCCACGTCGATCGAACGGCCCTGCGCCGCGACCACATACGCGACCAGCGACACCGCGCCCGCGGCGCTCTTGTGGCCGAGGGTGGTGGCGAAGTCGACGGTCTCGTGCGCGGCGAGCGCGGAGTCGATCTCGCCCAGTTCGATACGGAAGCCGCGGATCTTCACCTGGAAGTCGGAGCGGCCGACGTACTCGACGGTGCGCTCGGCGGTCCAGCGCACCACGTCACCGGTGCGGTACATGCGCTCCCCCGGCACGAACGGGTCGGCGACGAACCGGTCGGCGGTGAGCCCGGCGCGGGCGTGGTAGCCGCGCGCCAGCTGGATGCCCGACAGATAGAGCTCACCCGCGACACCCACCGGGACGGGCTGGAGCTGGGCGTCCAGGATCAGCGAGCGCATGCCGCGGGTCGGGCCACCGATGGTGACCAGCTCGCCCGGCGTCAGCGCGGTGCTGATGTTGGTCATGATCGTGGTCTCGGTGGGGCCATAACCGTTGTGGAAGGCACGAGTCGTGCCGTCCGCCAACGGAACCGCCCACTTGCTCACCAGGTCGGCGGGCACCGCTTCACCACCGGCGACCAGCACTCGCAGCGAATCCAGGCCGCTCGGGTCGAAGGTGGCCAGCGCGGCGGGGGTGATGAACGCGTGGGTGACCCGCTCGGCGCGGATCAGCTCGGACAGTTCGTCACCGCCGTAGACACCCGGCGGCACCACGACCAGCGCACCGCCGCGGGCCAGCGCCAGCAGCAGCTCGAGGATCGAGGCGTCGAACGAGGGCGAGGCGAAATGCAGTGCGCGGGTGTCGGAGTCGAGGGCGTAGCGCTTGGCCTGCTCCTCGCCGAAGTTCGCCAGACCCGCGTGGGTGACGACGACGCCCTTGGGCACGCCGGTCGAGCCGGAGGTGTAGATGACGTAGGCGGGCTGCTCAGGCGTGGTCGCGCGGACCAGTTCCGAATCCGCGATCGGGCCGCCGTCGAACGCGTCCAGATCCAGTTCGTCGAGCACCAGCCAGCGCGCCGATTCGGGCAGGCCCGCGCGCACGGAGGCGACGGTCAGGCCGAGCGGCGAACCGGAGTCGGTGACCATGTGCGCGATGCGATCGGCCGGGTAGGTCGGGTCGACCGGCACGAAGGCGGCGCCGGTCTTGGCGACGGCCCAGGCGGCGAACACCGAGTCGGCCGAGCGCGGGACGCCGACGGCGACGAGGTCCTCGGCACCGATGCCCTCGGCGATCAGCAAGCGCGCCAAGCGGTTCGAGCGCTCGTCGAGCTCGGCGTAGGACAGGGCTGTCCCCTGGAACACGACGGCGTCGCCGGTCGGGTTCTGGGCCACGGCCTCGGCCAGCAACGAGCGCAGGGTGCGCGCGGGCACCGGCGCCTCGCCGACCCGGAACACCAGATCCGCGCGCTCGTCGGAGTCGAGGACGTCGATCGCGCCGACGGGCACCGAGGCGTCGGCGGCGACGGCCTCGAGCACCCGCTCCCAGCGGGTGGCGATGGCGTCGACGGTGGCCTCGTCGAACAGTTCGGTGGCGTAGTTCAGGGCAAGCGCCATCCCGCCGCTGCCGGGTTCGCCCAGCTCGGACAGGGTGAACTGCAGGTCGAAGCGGGCGACGCTCTCGTCGAGATCGAGCGCCGACACGGCCAGGCCAGGCAGTTCCAGCGTCGTGCGGTCCAGGTTCTGGAAGGCCAGCATCACCTGGAACAGCGGGTTGCGCGACTGCGAGCGCTCGGGCGCGAGCAGTTCGACCAGCCGCTCGAACGGCACGTCGGCATTGCCGTAGGCGTCGAGGTCGGCCTTGCGGGTCTGCTCGAGCAGGTCGGTGAACGACTCGGCCGGGCGCACGCCGGTGCGCAGCACCAGCGTGTTGACGAACATGCCGACCAGGTCGTCGAGGGCCTGCTCACCGCGGCCCGCGATGGGCGTGCCGATGGCGATGTCGTCGGAACCGGACAGGCGCGCCAGCAGCACCGACAGCGCGGTGTGCATGACCATGAACAGCGAGGCGCCCTGGCGGCGGGCCACCTCGTCGAGCCGGGCGATCAGGTCCGGCGCGAGCTCGCGGTGCACGGTGGCACCGCGATGGGAGGCGATGGCCGGGCGGGGCCGGTCGAACGGCAGGGTCAGCTCGTCGGGGACGCCGGCCAGCTGCTGCTGCCAGTAGCCGACCTGACGCGACATCAGCGAATCCGGGTCGTCCTCGGTGCCGAGGACGGCGCGCTGCCAGACGGCGAAGTCGGCGTACTGCACCGGCAGCGGCGCCCAGCCGGGCGCGGTGCCCTGGGCCCGCGCGGTGTAGGCGCGCATCACGTCGCGGGTCAGCGGCGCGATCGAGAAGCCGTCGGCCGCGATGTGGTGCACGACCACGACGAGCACGTGCTCGGTCACGTCCACCCGGAAGAGCCGGGCGCGCAGCGGAACCTGTTCGGCCACATCGAAACCGGTGGAGACGAACTCGGTGACGGTCTCGAACAACTCGTCGGTGGCGACCGTGACCGGGCGCAGGTCGAGCGAGATGCGTTCGGCGGCAACGATCTGCTGCACCGGGGTGCCGCCGTGCTCGGGGTAGCGGGTGCGCAGCGACTCGTGCCTGCGCACCAGGTCGGCCAGCGCGAGCGCCAGCGCCTCGGTGTCGAGGTCGCCGGTCAGGCGGATCGCGACCGGCAGGTTGTAGGCGGCGGAGGTGGTGTCGTACTTGTTGAGGAACCACATCCGCTGCTGCGCGAACGACAGCGGGACCAGCTCGCCCTCGGTGCGCTCGCGGGCGACCAGTGCCGCGCGCGCGGTGCCGCCGGTGTGCGATTCCACCCTGGCCGCGAGCGCCTCCACCGAGGACGCCTCGAACAGGGCGCGCACCGGCACGGTGGCGCCGAGCGCGGCGCCGATGCGGGCGACCACGCGGGTGGCGATGAGCGAGTTGCCGCCGAGGTCGAAGAAGTCGTCGTCGACGCCGACCCGGTCCAGGCCGAGCACATCGGCGAAGACGGCCGCGACGGTCTCCTGCACCGGGGTGACCGGCGCGCGGAAGGCCCTGGCCTGCACCGCGGGCGCGGGCAGCGCCTTGCGGTCGAGCTTGCCGTTGACGGTCAGCGGGATCCATTCCAGGCGCACCAGGGCGGCCGGAACCATGTAGGCGGGCAGCTGCTCGGCGGCGCCGGCGCGCACGACCTCGAGGTCGGGCTGGGCGTCGCCGTCGGCCACGACGTAGGCGACGATGCGCTGATCGCCCGGCTGGTCCTCGCGCACGATGACCGCGGCCTGGGCGATGCCGGGCTGGGCCAGTACGGCCGCTTCGATCTCACCGAGCTCGATGCGGAAGCCGCGGACCTTCACCTGATCGTCGGCGCGGCCGAGGTATTCGAGTTCGCCGAAGCGGTTCCAGCGCGCGAGGTCGCCCGAGCGGTACAGCCGGGTTCCGGCCTGGTTCGGGCCCGCCAGCGGGTTGGCGACGAAGCGGGTGGCGGTGAGGTCGGGGCGGCCGAGGTAGCCGCGCGCCAACTGTGGTCCGGCGACGTACATTTCGCCCGCGACACCGACCGGCACCGGGCGCAGCCGGTTGTCGAGCACGTACACGCTCAGGCCCGCGATGGCCCGGCCGACGACCGAACCGGCCGCGGCGGCAATGGTTTTCGCGTCCAACGCCCGGAACGACACATGCACCGTGGTCTCGGTGATGCCGTACATGTTGACCAGCGTCGGCGAGCTGTCGCCGTGCCTGGCCACCCAATCCGACAGCCTGCGCAGCTCGAGCGCCTCACCACCGAAGACCACGTAGCGCAGGGCCAGCGGCGCGAGGCCAGGTCCGGCGTTCCGGTCGGCCTCGGCGAGCTGGTAGAACGCCGACGGCGTCTGGTTGAGGACGGTCACCTGCTCGACGCGCAGCAGTTCCAGGAACTGCTCGGGCGAGCGCGAGGTGTAGTAGTCCACGACCACCAGCGAGCCGCCGAACAGCAGCGGACCCCACAGCTCCCAGACCGAGAAGTCGAAGGCGTAGGAGTGGAACAGCGTCCACACATCGCGCGGGCCGAAGCCGAAGTCGCGGTCGGTGTTGGCGAACAGGCGCACCACATTCCGATGCGCCACCGCGACGCCCTTGGGGCGGCCGGTCGAGCCCGAGGTGTAGATGACGTAGGCGACATTGTCCGGCGACAGCGGCGCCAGGCGGTCGGCGTCGGTCACCGGCAGGTCGTCGGCGTCCTCGACGTTGCCGGTTTCCACGGCGAAGCCGTCGAGCACCACCGAGGGCAGGTGCGCCGGAACCGTCACCTGCACCGTGGAATCCAGGACGACGCTGGTCGGCCGGGAGTCCTCGAGCACGTAGGCGATGCGCTCGGCCGGGTAGGTCGGGTCGACGGGCACGTAGCCCGCGCCGGTCTTGACCACCGCGAGCAGCGCGACGACGAGGTCGAGCGAGCGCGGCAGGATCACCGCGACCAGCGATTCGGGTCCGGCGCCGTCGGCGATCAGCCTGCGCGCCAGCACATTCGCGCGCCGGTCGAGCTCGGCGTAGGTCAGCGACTCCATGCCGAACTTGGCGGCGATGCGGTCCGGGTGGGCCGCGGCCGCCGCGTCGAACAGGTCGACGAGCGTGGTGTGCTTGTTGCCGAACAGCCCGCGCCGGTAGCCGGCGGGCGTGCTGGCGTCGTGGATCACCGGCAGGCCGATGGCGTCGGCGCCGGAGGACACCCAGCGCTGCGCGACATCGCGCTGTTCGGCTTCGCCGAGCAGGTCGATGTCGCCGACGATCACGTCCGGGTTCTCGGCGACACCGCGCAGCACGCGCACCAGCCGGTCGCCGAAGGCGGCGACGGTCTCGGCGTCGAACAGATCGGTGGCGTAGTTCCACGACATGGCCAGCGAGCCGTCGGCGGCCTCGCCCACGGTGAGCTGGATGTCGAATTTCGCTGTGCCCGGGTCGAAGTCGACGACGTCGAGGTCGAGGCCCGGCAGCGCGACGGTGCCGGTGTCGGCGGCGGTGGCCGCCTCGAAGGTCAGCGCCACCTGGAACAGCGGGTGGTGCGCCTGCGACCGGGTGGGGCTGAGCACGTCGACGAGGCGTTCGAACGGCACGTCGGCGTTGGCGAAGGCCGACAGGTCCACCTTGCGGACCTGGTCGAGCAGCTCGCCGAAGCTCGCGCCGAGATCGACCTCGCTGCGCAGCACCAGGGTGTTGACGAACATGCCGACGAGATCGTCGAGCGCGCGCTCGCCACGGCCCGCGATCGGGGTGCCGATCGCGATGTCGGTGCTGTTGGACAGGCGCGCGGCCCAGGTCGCCAGCGCCGCGTGCATCACCATGAACAGCGTGACGCCGTGCGCGCGGGCGATCTCGGTCAGCGCCGTGTGCAGCTGGGCGTCGACCGAGAAGCGGTACAGGTCACCGGCATTGGTGGCGATCTCGGGCCGGGGCCGATCGGCGGGCAGCTCGAGCTGATCGGGCAGATCGCGCAGCTGCTCGGTCCAGTAGCCGAGCTGGCTCGCGGCCACCGACTCCGGATCGGACTCGTCGCCGAGGACCTCGCGCTGCCACAGCGTGTAGTCGGCGTACTGCACCTCCAGCGGGGCCCAGGCGGGCACCTCACCGCGCACGCGCTCGGTGTAGGCCACCACCACGTCGCGCAGCAGCGGGCGCAGCGAGAAGCCGTCACCGCTGATGTGGTGCATGACCAGCACGGCCACATGCGTCCGCTCGTCCACGCGGAGCAGGGTGGCGCGGAAGGGCACCTCGCGGGTGACGTCGAAATGCACGGTGGCCAGCTCGATGACCCGCGCGGTGACCTCGTTCGCGGCGACCGGCTGCGGGGGCAGCGCGAAGCGCACCTCGTCGACCGGCATGACCTGCTGGTAGCCGGCGCCCTCCACCTCGGGGTAGAAGGTGCGCAGCGACTCGTGCCTGGCCATCACGTCGGCGACGGCGGATTCCAGTGCGGCCGTGTCGAGTTCACCGGTGAGCCGGATGGCGACCGGGATGTTGTTGACCGCGGTGTTGTGGTCGAAGCGGTTGAGGAACCACATCCGCTGCTGAGCCTGCGAGAGCGGGACCAGCTCGGGCCGCGGGCGCGGCTCGAGCGGGATGCGCCCGCCGCGGCCGGTGGCGGTCTCCACCCGGGTGGCGAGCGCGGCCACGGTCGAGGCCTCGAACAGCGCGCGCAGCGGCACCTGGGTGTCGAGCGCCTCGGACAGGCGCGCGGCGACCCTGGTGGCGACGAGCGAGTTGCCTCCGAGCTCGAAGAAGTCGTCGTCGAGGCCGACCTGACCGGCGCCGAGCACCTCGGCGAAGGTGGCGGCGACGATCTGCTGCACCGGGGTGACCGGCGCCTGGAAGGTGCGCGCGGCGAACACCGGCGCGGGCAGCGCCTTGCGGTCGAGCTTGCCGGAGGCGTTGAGCGGGAAGGCGTTCAGCACCATGAACGCCGCGGGCACCATGTACACCGGCAGTTCGGCGCTCAGCGCCGCCTTGACCGCGTCGGTGTCGACGGTGGCGCCGGACTCCGGGATGACGTAGGCGACCAGCTGGTCGCCGGTGCGCTCGTCGGCGCGGACCACGACCACCGACTGCGCGATCGACGGCTGCGCGGTGAGCGCGGACTCGATCTCGCCCAGCTCGATCCGCAGACCGCGCAGCTTCACCTGGAAGTCGGTGCGGCCCAGGTATTCCAGCTCGCCGTCGGCGGTCCAGGTGACGAGGTCACCGGTGCGGTACATGCGCTCGCCGGGCGCGAACGGATCGGCGACGAAGCGGTCCATGGTGAGGTCGGCGCGGCCGACGTAGCCGTGGGCCAGCTGCACGCCCGCCAGATACAGCTCACCCGCGACACCCACCGGAACGGGCCGCAGGCGCGCGTCCAGCACGTAGAGCCGGGTGTTGAACACCGGGGCGCCGATCGGCACGGTGTCGGTGTCGGCGTCGGTGACCTCGTGGTAGGTCACGTCGACGGCGGCCTCGGTGGGGCCGTACAGGTTGTGCAGCGCGGCGCCGGTCAGCTCACGCAGGCGCTGCGCGGTCGGCGCGGGCAGCGCCTCGCCGGAGGCGAACACGTTGCGTAGCGAGACACATTCGGCGGCAAGGGGTTCGGTGACGAACACGGCCATCATCGACGGCACGAAGTGCACCGTGGTGACCTGCTCGGCCGCGATCAGGCGGGCCAGGTAGGCCGGGTCGCGATGCCCGTCCGGCTTGGCCACCACCAGGCGCGCACCGACCTGCAGCGGCCAGAAGAACTCCCACACCGACACGTCGAAGGTGGCCGGGGTCTTCTGCAGCACCACGTCGTCGGCGGCCAGCCCGTAGGCGGCGTGCATCCACACCAGGCGGTTGACGATGGCGGCATGGCTGACCGCGACGCCCTTGGGGCGGCCGGTCGAACCCGAGGTGAAGATGACGTAGGCGGTGTTGTCCGAACGCAGCGGGCGATGCCGGTCGGCATCGGTGACCGGCTCGGCCGACTGGCCGGACAGATCGAGCTGGTCGATGCGCACCTCGCGCCCGCCCGCGGCGGGCAGGCTCTCGCCCGCGGTCAGCACGCACACCGGCTGTGCGGTGTCGAGGATGTGTTCGATGCGCTCGGCCGGGTGATCGGGGTCCAGCGGCACGTACGCGCCACCGGCGGCGGACACGGCGTACATACCGACCAGCAGGTCGATCGAGCGCCGCATACCAAGGGCCACATACGATTCCGGGCCGACGCCGGCGTCCTTGAGCCAGCGCGCCAGCTTGCGCACGCGGACCGCGAACTCGGCATAGGACAGACTCGTCCCCTCGAAGGTGAGCGCGGTGGCGTCGGGCGTGCGCGCGACCTGTGCCTCGAAGAGCGCGTTGAGGGTGGCCGGATCGTCGTCGCTCGGGGTGCTCAGCGCCGCGTCGACGGCGAACTCGGTGTCGTTCCAGCGGTCGAGCACGAGGGTGCGCTCGGCGTCGTCGAGCAGTTCGATGTCACCGACGGCGACCGTCGGATCGGCGACGATGCCCCGCAGCACGCGCAGCAGGCGCGCGCCGAAGGACGCGGCGTACCCGGCGTCGAAAAGGTCGGTGGCGTAGACGAGTTCGGCGTCGAGGTGGCTGTCGTCGTCGGCCGGGACCTCGCTCAGCGCGAGCTGCAGGTCGAACTTGGCCACGTGCTGGTCGATGCCGAGCTCGGAGACGGTCAGGCCGGGCAGTTCCAGGGTGGTGCGGCCCAGGTTCTGGAACGAGAGCATCACCTGGAACAGCGGGTGGCGCGACTGCGAGCGGGCCGGGTTGAGCACCTCGACGAGGCGTTCGAACGGCACGTCGGCGTGCGCGAAGGCCGCCAGGTCGTTCTCGCGGACCCGGCCGAGCAGCTCGGTGAAGCGGGCGGCCGGATCGACCTGCGCGCGCAGCACCAGGGTGTTGACGAACATGCCGACCAGGTCGTCGAGTGCCTGCTCGCCACGACCGGCCACCGGGATGCCGACGGCGATGTCCTCGGTGCCCGACAGCCGCGACAGCAGCGCGGCGAAGGCACTGTGCACCACCATGAACAGCGTGGTGCCGTGCTCGTGGGCGACCCGGTTCAGCGCGTCGACCAGCTCGCCCGGTACCTCGAAGCGGTGCGTGCCCGCCTGGTAGGTGGCCTGCGCCGGGCGCGACTTGTGGCCGAGGCGCAGCTCGTCGGGCAGGTCGGCCAGCGCGCCGCGCCAGTAGTCGAGCTGCTCGGAGATCAGCGAGGTGGGATCGGTCTCGTCGCCGAGGGTTTCGCGCTGCCACAGCGCGTAGTCGACGTACTGGATGGCCAGCGGCGGCCAGCCCGGCTCGGCGTTGCCGGTGCGGGCGACGTAGGCGGTCATCAGGTCGCGCACCAGCGGGCGCAGCGAGAAACCGTCGGCGGCGATGTGGTGGACCACCATCACCAGCACGTGTTCGCGCTCGCTCAGCTCGTAGACGCGCAGGCGCACCGGCGCGTGCGCGGTGACGTCGAAGCCGCGGCGGGCGAACTCGTAGAGCGAGGTCGCCATGTCGGTCTCGTCGGCCTCGACCAGTTCCACGTCGGGAATGGAGACGGCTGCGGCCAGCACCTTCTGATAGGCGGTGCCGTCGTGCGAGGGGTAGATGGTGCGCAGCGACTCGTGCCGGGCGATCACGTCGGCGACGGCGCCGCGCAGGGCAGGCAGGTCGAGCAGGCCCTGCAGGCGGACCGCGACCGGGATGTTGTAGGTGCCCGCGTCGCCGTTGTCGCCCAGGTCGAAGCGGTTGAGGAACCACATGCGCTGCTGGGCCAGCGACAGCGGCGGGTGCTCCGGCCGCGGCCGTGCGGTGAGTTCGGCGCGCACACCGGTGCCCGCGTGCGACTCCACGCGCGCGGCGAGCGCGCCGACGGTCGGCGCCTCGAACAGGGTGCGCACGCCGACCTCGGCGTCGAGCGCCTTGCTCAGGCGGGCCGCGACCTGGGTGGCGACCAGCGAGTTGCCGCCGAGGGCGAAGAAGTCGTCGTCGACGCCGACGCGCTCGGCGCCGAGCAGATCGGCGAAGATCTCGGCCACGATCTCCTCGATCGGGGTCGAGGGCGCGCGGAACACCTTGGCCTCGAACACCGGCGCGGGCAGCGCCTTGCGGTCGAGCTTGCCGGAGGCGTTGAGCGGGAACTCGTCGAGCACCACCAGCGCCGCGGGCACCATGTAGGCGGGGAGCTCGTCGGCCAGCCCGGCCTTGACCGCGGTGACGTCGATGCTCGAATCCGCTTCGGGCACCACATAACCCACGAGCTGGTCACCGGCGTGCGCGTCGCCGCGCACCACGACGACCGACTGCGCGACGCCCGGCTGGGCCAGCAGCGTCGCCTCGATCTCGCCGAGCTCGATGCGCAGACCGCGCAGCTTCACCTGGAAGTCGGTGCGGCCCAGGTAGTTCAGCTCCCCGTCGCGGGTCCAGGTGACGAGGTCACCGGTGCGGTACATGCGCGAACCGGCGGCGCCGTACGGGTTGGCGACGAAACGGTCGGCGGTCAGGTCGGCCCGGTTCAGGTAGCCGACGGCGAGCTGATCGCCCGCCAGGTACAGCTCACCCGCGACCCCGGGGGCCACCGGGTGCAGGCGCGAATCCAGCACGAACACCTTGGTGTTCCACACCGGGCGACCGATCGGCACCGACTCCACGTCGGTGTCGACGACCTCGTGGTAGGTGACGTCGACCGCGGCCTCGGTGGGGCCGTACAGGTTGTGCAGGCGCGCGCCGGTGAGTTCGCGCAGGCGCTGCGCGGTCGGCGCGGGCAGCGCCTCACCGGAGGCGAACACCTGGCGCAGGCGCACCGCGTCACCGTTGCCGTTGTTGCCGAGAGTGGACACGAACACCGACAGCATCGACGGCACGAAGTGCGCGGTGGTGATGTGGCGTTCCGCGATGATCTGCGCCAGGTACACCGGGTCGCGATGGCCGTCGGGCTTGGCAACGACCAGGCGCGCGCCGGTCTGCAAGGGCCAGAAGAACTCCCACACCGACACGTCGAAGGTGGCCGGGGTCTTCTGCAGCACCGCGTCGGCGGCGTCGATCGGGTACTCGTGCTGCATCCACAGCAGGCGGTTGACGATCGCGGCGTGATCGACGGCCACGCCCTTGGGCCGGCCGGTCGAGCCCGAGGTGAAGATCACGTAGGCGGTGTCGGCGGGCCGCAGCGGACGGACCCGGTCGGCGTCGGCGATCGGCGCGCCGCTGAAATCGGCGGGCAGCTCGATGTTCTCGACCGCGACGACGGTCACTCCGTCGGCGTCGAACCCGTCGCGGCGGCTGGTGAGGACCAGGCTCGGCGCGGCGGTCTCGAGGATGTGGCCGATGCGGTCGGCCGGCTGGTCCGGGTCCAGCGGCACGTACGCGGCGCCGGTCTGGAGCACCGCGTACATGGCGACGACGAGTTCGGTGGAACGCCGGATCGCCAGCGCCACATGGTCGCCGGGGCCGACGCCGTCGGCGATGAGCTTGCGGGCGATGCGGTTGGCCCGCTCCTGCAGATCGCGGTAGGTCAGCTCCTCGTGCTCGAAGACCAGCGCGACCGCGTCGGGGGTCCGCTCGACCTGCGCGTCGAACAGCGAGACCAGGGTGCCCGCCGGCACCTCACGCGCGGTGTCGTTCCAGTCGACGAGGACCTGCGCGTGCTCCTCGGGCGCGAGCAGATCGATGTCGCCGACCGCCACCTCGGGATCGGCGGCGATCGCGGCGAAGATGTTGTCCAGCCTGCGCGCGAACGCGGCGACCGTCGACTCCTCGAAAAGGTCACGCGCGTAGGAGAACTCGGCCGACATTCCGCCGGCCTCGCCGTCGGTGTCCTGCACCTCGGTGAGCGTGAGCTGCAGGTCGAACTTGGCGAGGTGGGAGTCGTAGTCGATGCCGCTGACCGACAGACCCGGCAGCTGCAGCGAGGCCTGCTTGTTGTTCTGGAACGACAGCATCACCTGGAACAGCGGATGACGCGCCTGCGAGCGCGGCGGGTTGAGCACCTCGACGAGCCGTTCGAACGGCACGTCGGCGTGCGCGAACGCCTGCAGGTCGGTCTCGCGGGCCTGGTCGAGCAGGGTCGCGAACGGCGTCGCGCCGTCGACCTGCGAACGCAGCACCAGGGTGTTGACGAACATGCCGACCAGGTCGTCGAGCGCCTGGTCACCGCGGCCTGCGACCGGGGTGCCGATGGCGATGTCGCTGGTGCCGCTGGCCCTGGCGAGCAGCACGGCCAGGGCGCTGTGCATGACCATGAACAGCGAGGCGTTGTAACGGCGGCCCAATTCGACCAGGGCGCGCTGGGTCTCACCGGAGATCACGAAGCTGTAGGTGCCGCCGCGGTAGGTCGCCACCGGCGGGCGCGGGTGATCGGCGGGCAGCACCAGCTCGTCCGGCAGATCGGCGAGTTCGCGCGTCCAGTAGTCGATCTCGGAGGAGATCAGCGACTGCGGGTCGTCCTCGGAACCGAGCACCTCGCGCTGCCACAGCGCGTAATCGGCGTACTGGACCGGCAATTCTGCCCAGGTCGGCGCCTCCCACGAGGTGCGCGCGGCGTAGGCGACGATGACATCGCGCGAGAGCGGCGCCATCGACCAGCCGTCGGCGGAGATGTGGTGCACCACCATGCCGAGCACGTACTCGGTCTCGCTGATCTCGAAAAGCCGTGCGTGCAGCGGCACTTCGCTGGTCACGTCGAAGGCCATCGACGCCAGGTCGATCAGGTGGTCGATGAGGTTGTCCTCGGTGACCCGGTACGGGGTCAGGTCGGGGACGATCTGCGCGGCGTCGAGCACCACCTGCACCGGGCCGCTGCCCGACTCGGGGAACACGGTGCGCAGCGACTCGTGCCGGTCGATCACGTCGATGACGGCGACCTGCAGCGCGGCCACGTCGAGCTCGCCGGACAGGCGGATGGCGACCGGGATGTTGTTGACCGCCGAGGCGGTGTCGAAGCGGTTGAGGAACCACATCCGCTGCTGGGCCAGCGACAGCGGCACCCGCTCGGGCCGCTCCCTGGCCACCAGCGCCTTGCGGGCGCCGTCACCGGCCTGCGATTCCACCCGCGCGGCCAGCGCCGCGACGGTGGGCGCCTCGAACAGCATGCGCACCGGAACCCTGGTGTCCAGGGCGATGCCGATGCGGGAGGCGACCTGGGTGGCGATCAGCGAGTTGCCGCCCAGCTCGAAGAAGTCGTCCTCGACACCGACGCGCGAGAGCTCGAGCACGTCGGCGAAGACCTGGGCCACGATCTGCTCGATCGGGGTGGTCGGCGCACGGAACTCGCGTACCTCGAACACCGGCGCGGGCAGCGCGCGGCGATCGAGCTTGCCGTTCACCGTCAGCGGGACAGCGGCGAGCACCATGATCGACGAGGGCACCATGTACGCCGGAAGACGCTGCGCCACATGGTCGGTCAGTTCGGCGATGTCGATCGAGCGGCCCGGCACGGCCACGACGTAGGACACCAGCGAGGTGCTGCCGCCCTTGTTCTTGTGCCCGATGCTGACCGCGAAGTCGACGGTCTCGTGCGAGGCCAGCGCGGAGTCGATCTCGCCCAGCTCGATACGGAAACCGCGGACCTTCACCTGGAAGTCGGAGCGGCCGACGTATTCGACATTGCGGTCGGCGGTCCAGCGCACCACGTCACCGGTGCGGTACATCCGCAGGCCGGGCGCGTACGGGTTGGCCACGAAGCGGTCGGAGGTGAGCGCGGGGCGGGCGTGGTAGCCGCGCGCCATGCCGACGCCGCCGATGTAGAGCTCACCGGCCACGCCCACCGGCACCGGGCGCAGGCGGTCGTCGAGGATCAGCGTGTGCACGCCGCGGATCGGGCCGCCGATGACGACCCGCTCGCCGGGGATCAGGCCCTCGGACAGGTTGGAGGCGATGGTGGTCTCGGTCGGACCGTAGACGTTGCCGAGCATGCGGCGCGAGCCGTCGGGCAGCGGGACGGCCCACTTGCTCACCAGCTCCGGCGGCACCGCCTCGCCACCGGCCGCGAGCACCCGCAGGTGGTCGAGGCCGCGCGCGTCGAAGGTGGCCAGCGCGGCCGGGGTGACGAAGGCGTGGGTGACCTCCTCGGTGATGAGGATGTCGCGCAGTTCCTCACCGCCGTACACGCCGGGCGGCACGACGACCAGGGTGCCGCCGCGACCGATCGCGAGCAGCATCTCCAGCACCGACGCGTCGAACGACGGCGAGGCGAAATGCAGTGCGCGGGTGTCGGAATCGAGCGAGTACAGGTCGATCTGCTCGGCACAGAAGTTGGCGACGCTGGCATGGGTCACCACCACGCCCTTGGGCACACCGGTGGAACCGGAGGTGTAGATCAGGTAGGCGGGCTGGGCCGGATCGGTCGGGCGCACCAGCTCGCGCGGCGCCAGCGGGGCGTCGGAGAGGTGGTCCAGGTCGATGTCGTCGATCTCGAGCCAGCTCACCGTGTTCGGCAGCTCGGCGGCCTCGGCGGCCACCGTGATACCAACGGAAACACCGGCATCGGTGATCATGTGCGCGATGCGGTCGGCCGGATAGTTCGGGTCGACCGGCACGTACGCGGCGCCGGTCTTGGCCACCGCCCACACCGCAAGCACCGACTCGAACGAGCGCGGCACCGCGACGGCGACGAAGTCCTCCGCGCCAAGACCCTGCTGGATCAGCAAGCGCGCCAACTGGTTCGAGCGGCGATCCAACTCGCCGTAGGACACAGCTGTCCCCTCGAACACGACGGCGGTCGCCTCGGTGTCGCGGGCGGCCTGGGCCATCAGCTGCGGCAGGGTGCGCGCGACCGCGGCGGGGGTGCCGTAGCGGGCGACCAGGTCGGCGCGCTCGGCGTCGTCGAGAACATCGATGGCGCCGACGGTGACGGCCGGGTCGGCCAGGATCGCGTCGAGCACACGCCGCCAGCGCAGCAGCAGTTCCTCGACGGTCGACTGGTCGAACAGATCGACGGCGTAGGTGAGCACGCCGGTCATGCCCGACAGCGAGCCGGTGCCGGTGTGCTCCTCGGTCAGCGTCCACTGCAGGTCGAACTTGGCCATGTCGACCTCGACCTCGTTCGCGTCGACCGAGAGGCCGGGCAGCTCCAGGGTGCCGTGCGACATCTCCTGGAACGACAGCACCACCTGGAACAGCGGATGCCGCGCCTGCGAGCGCGAGGGGTTGAGCACGTCGACGAGCCGCTCGAACGGCACATCGGCGTTGGCGAACGCGCTCAGGTCCGTTTCCCGGGTGCGGGCGAGGAATTCGCTGAACGGCTGGGTGGGGTCGACGTCGGAGCGCAACACCAGGGTGTTGACGAACATGCCGATCAGGTCGTCGAGCGCCTGCTCGCCGCGGCCGGCGATCGGGGTGCCGACGGCGATGTCGGTGGTGCCCGACAGGCGCGCGAGCAGCACCGCAAGCGAGGCGTGCATGACCATGAACAGGGTGACGCCGTTCGCGCGGGCCAGCGCGGCCAGCTGCTCGTGGGTCTCGGTGTCGATCTCGAAACCCACCCGGGCGCCGCGGAAGCTCTGCTGCTGCGGGCGCGGGCGGTCGCTGGGCAGGTCGAGCTGGTCGGGCAGGCCGTCCAGCGCGCGCTGCCAGTAGTCGAGCTGGCGCGCGGCCATCGACTCCGGATCGCTTTCGGCACCGAGCAGTTCGCGCTGCCACAGCGTGTAGTCGCGGTACTGCACCGGCAGCGGCGACCAGCCCGGCGCCTCGCCGGCCGAGCGGGCCAGGTAGGCGGTGGCGACGTCGCGGGCCAGCGGCCCGAAGGAGAAGCCGTCGGCGGCGATGTGGTGCACCACGAACGCGACCGCGAATTCCGGTGTGCCGTTGGTGGTTCCGCCGGTGACCTGGTAGATCCGCACGCGGATCGGCAGTTCCAGGGTGACGTCGAAACCGGTGGAGGCGAAGGTGATCAGCTCGTCGTGCAGCAGCGACTGATCGATCGGGGTCACCGTGATGCCGAGATCGAACTCGTCGGCGCCGAGGACCTGCTGGTAGCCGCCGTCGGCGTCGGGGAAGATCGTGCGCAGCGACTCCTGCCGCACGACCACGTCATCGAGCGCGGCGATCAGCGCGTCGACATCGACGCGGCCCTTCATCCGCACCACGAACGGCAGGTTGTAGGTGGGCGCGGTGGGATCGAACTGGTTGATGAACCACATCCGCTGCTGCGCCAGCGACAGCGGCACCTGCTCCGGATGCGGCAGCGCCACCAGCGGCGGCCGGGCCGAAACATCCGACGGCGCGGCGGCTTCCGCGCGGGCGGCGAGCCCGGCGACCGTCGGGGTCTCGAACAGCGCGCGCACACCGAGTTGGATGGCGAAGGCGGCGCCGATGCGGGCCACCACCTGGGTGGCGACCAGCGAGTTGCCGCCGAGTTCGAAGAAGTTGTCGTCGGCGCCGACCCGCTCCTGCGACAGCACATCGGCGAAGATGCCTGCCACGATCTGCTCGGCCGGGGTCCGCGGAGCCCGGAAATCGCCTGCGGCGGCGGTGAACACGGGCTCGGGCAGGGCCTTGCGATCCAGCTTGCCCGAGGTGTTGAGCGGGAACGCGTCGAGCACCATGATCGACGCGGGCACCATGTAGGTGGGCAGCTTCTCGGCGACGAACCTGGTCAGCGTCGCCGGATCGGCGGACTGGCCGGGCGCGGGCACCACGTAGGCGACCAGCTGCTGACCGGTGGCGGTGTCGACCACCAGCACCGCGGCCTGGCTGAGGGTGGGATGCGCGAGCAGATCGGTCTCGATCTCGCCGAGCTCGATGCGCTGGCCGCGGAACTTCACCTGGAAGTCGGTGCGGCCGATGTACTCTAGGACGCCCTCGGCGTTCCAGCGCACCAGGTCACCGGTGCGGTACATGCGTTCGCCCGGCGCGCCGACCGGGTTGGCGACGAAACGATCCGAGGTCAGGTCGGGGCGGCCGCGATAGCATCGGGCCAGCTGACGGCCCGCCAGATACAGCTCGCCCGGTGCGCCGATCGCGGCGGGGCGCAGCCGCGAATCCAGCACGTACACTTCGACATTCCACTCGGGGATACCGATCGGCACCGTCACGGTGTCGGCCTCGGTGGCCTCCCAGTAGGTGACCGAGACCGCGGCCTCGGTCGGGCCGTACAGGTTGTGCAGACCGGCGGTGGAGATCGCGCGCAGACCGGCGGCGGTCTCCGGCGGCAGTGCCTCGCCGATCACGAAAACCGCACGCAGGGTTGCGCATTGGGCCTGCGTGGCGTGCGCGACGAACACCGTGAGCATGGACGGGACGAAGTCCGTCACGGTGACGCCGTGCCGCTGGATCATGTCCGCGACGTAGAGCGGATCGCGATGGCCGTCCGGCGAGGCGATGACCAGCTTCGCGCCCACCATGAGCGGCAGGAAGTAGCCCCACAGCGACACGTCGAAGGTGGTGGCGGTCTTCTGCAGGTAGACGTCGTCGGCGGTCAACCGGTACTCGTCGAGCATCCACAGCTCTTGGTTGACGATCGCGTGATGGGTCACCGCGACGCCCTTGGGGCGACCGGTCGAGCCCGAGGTGTAGATCACGTAGGCCGTGTTGTCCGGGCGCAGCGGCGCGAGGCGCTCGGCATCGGTGATCGGGGTGTCGGCGAACGCGCTGGTGTCGAGGGTGTCCAGCTCGACCCTGGCGACGGTGTCGGGCAGGTCGAGGTCGTCACCGGTGGTGGTGAGCACGCAGACCGGTGCCGCGGATTCGAGGATGTAGGCGGTGCGGTCGGCCGGATGGTCCGGGTCGATCGGCACGTACGCGCCACCGGCCTTCAGCACCGCGTGCATGCCGATCACCAGGTCCAGCGAGCGGCGCATGCCGAGCGCGACCAGCGACTCCGGGCCGACGCCGTCGGCGATCAGGAATCGGGCCAGCCGGTTCACCTTCGCGCCGAACTCGGCGTAGGTGAGCGTGTCGCCCTCGAAGTCGAGCGCGATGCTGTCCGGGGTGCGCGGGATCTGCGCGTCCAGCAGCGCGGGCAGCGTGGTGGCGGGCACCTCGTGCGCCGAGTCGTTCCACTCGGTCAGCGAGCGCTCCAGCTCGGCGGCGCCGGTGACCGGCAGGCTCCACACCGGCGCCTCGGCCGCGGCGGCGAGGAAGCGGTCGAAGAACTCGAGGAAGCGGGCGTGGTGGGTGCGCGCGTCCTGCGCCGAGTACAGGTTCGGGTTGGTCTCGAAGTCGATGTGCGAGCGGGTGCCGCCGTGCGACTGATAGAAGTTGACGCCCAGGTCTTCGATCGAGCCGGTGGAGAGCACGTTGAGGGTGCCGTCCATCTCGCCGAAGCGAAGCGCGTTGTCGAACAGCATGATGTTGACCCACGGACCGAAGAACTCCGTGGCGACCATGCCGTCGCCCGCCGCGTCACGGCGGATGTCCTCGTGCCGGTAGCGCTGATGGCGCAGCGCCCCTGACACCTCGGTGGTGACCGAACGCAGCAACTCGGCGACCGTGGTGTCGTGCCCGACGCGCAGGCGCAGCGGGACGATGTTGGAGGTCACACCGCCGGAGCGACGCATCACGGCCGTGGTGCGGCCGGTGACGGGCAGGCTCAGGATCACGTCGGAGGTGCCGGTGATCTGCGCCAGATACGCGGCGAAGCCCGCGATCAGCAGCGGCGCCGAGGTGGTGTCGTGGCGCTCGATGGCCGCGCTGAACAGCTCGTCCTGCGCCGGGCTCAGCGCCGCGCTGGTGACATCGTTGACCGGAGACGGCGGCGCGGAGCGGCCGGTGAGGCTGCTGCCCTCTTCCAGTCCGGCGACGCGCTGGGCCCAGTGCGCCTTGTCGGTCGCGAACCGGGAGCTCTCGCGGTAGGCGATCTCCGAGTCGTAGAGGGTGCGCAGGTCGGTGGCCTTACTGGCCGGCGCCTCGGTGCCGGTGACGGCCGCGGTGTAGAGCTGTGCCGTGCGATTGACGAAGTTGTTGGCGCCGAAACCGTCGAGCACGATGTGGTGCACGCGGGCGTACCAGTACCAGCGCTCGTCCTCGAGCTGCAGCGCCGCCGCCTGCACGAGGCGGTCGTTGACGATGTCGAGCGGACGGCTGTACTCGCGCCGCATCCACTCCGCCGCCGCTGCCTCCGGATCGGCCTCGCCGCGCAGGTCGACGTAGATCAGGGTGTCGTCGAGGGTGAGGTCGACGGTCTGCATCGGCTCGCCGTCGATCTCGACGATGCGCAGGAAGGGCGACTGCTGTTCCGCGCCCGCCGCCGAGCTGGCGCGCTCGAGCGTCGCCACGTCGAGGGGGCCGCGCAGGTCGACGTACTGGGCGATGTTGATCGGCACCTGTGGGTCGACGTGCTGCGCGTACCAGATACCCAGCTGAGCGGGCGAGAGCGGGAAGTACTCCGCAGAGTCTCCACGTCCGTCACCAGTTTCGCCGTTTCCGCCGAAATCCAGCCGGTCCAACCCAAACCTCGCTTCCGGAACACCTGGGCAGGCGCTCCCCGACGACACCGGAACGCAGGCGCCTCAGCCAGAACTAGCGTGGCGCCTGCGTCTCGGGTTCAATTCTCGAAATCAATCAGGCAAAAAATGTCCATTGGCACTATCTGTCAGGCCGTCCGGTCTTGTTACATGGCCGAGACCATGCTCATGACCGCCGGACCGGCAGCGCCGGTGTGCTCGTCGCAAACCATCGCACCAATCTACCGGTGCGCTCGCCCGGCAACCAACCACCTCCATAGCTGTCACGCATCGGGCCAGGTAAGCCCCCCGACGGCAGTTTGCTGACGCTTGTCGGTGTTCTCACATCGTTCGGCGACCCATTCGAGAGCACGGGAATCGAGGCGTAGATCACACCAACCGGTCGGTGTCAGCTTATCGGCGGACGGACCCGCGCCGGGTCGTAAAGGTGGGACTGGGCGCAGCGGATTCCGGTGGCCATGGCTCGGCCGACGAGGACGATCGCGGCCTGGCGGAGGCCGGCGGACTCGACCTGGTCGGCGATGTCGGTGAGGGTGCCGCGCAGGACGAGTTGTTCGGGCTGGCTGGCGCGGTAGACGACGGCGACGGGGCAGTCGGGACCGTAGTCGGCGGACAGTTCCTCGGCCAGGGGGCGGATGCGGGTGATCGCCAGGTGCAGGGCGAGGGTGGCGCCGGTGGCGGCGAAATTCGCGAGGGCTTCGCCGGGTGGCATGGCGGTGGAGCGGGCCTGGGTGCGGGTCAGGACCACCGATTGGACGACTTCGGGGACGGTCAGTTCGGCGCCGAGAACGGCCGCCGCGGCCGCGTAGGCGGGCACGCCGGGGGTGATGTCCCAGGGGATGCCGTGCGCGTCGAGACGCCGGGTCTGCTCGGTGACGGCCGAGTACAGCGACGGGTCACCCGAACACAGGCGGGCCACGTCCTTGCCGGCCGCGTGCGCGCCGACGAGATGCGCGGTGATCTGGTCCAGGTCCAGACCCTGGGTATCGATCAACTCCGCCTCGGGCGCGCAATGCGTCAGCACCTCGGGATCGAGATAGGTTCCCGCGTACAGACAGACCGGGCTCTCCCGCAGCAGATTCACCGCGCGCACCGTGAGCAGATCGGCCGCGCCGGGGCCGGCCCCGATGAAGTGCACAGTCATGACGCGCGAGTCTACGTGGCAGGTTCGGCTGTCACTCCTGGACCGTGACACGCATCGCTGGCATTATGTAGGTACATACCTACGGAGGCTCGACATGACCCGTATGAGCGCACGTGATCTGAACCGTGATGTCAGCGCCGCCAAGCGCGCGGCTCTGCAAGGTCCCGTCTTCATCACCGATCGAGGCGAGGAGGCCTTCGTCCTGTTGTCGATCGAGGAGTATCACCGGCTGCGAGCAGACAGTCAGGATCTCGTCGCGCGGCTGAGCATGGAGGATGACGTCGAATTCGACCCGCCCCAGCTCGAGATTCGCCTGCGGGATGCCGGCCTGTGACCTATCTACTCGATACGAATGTCATCAGCGAACTGCGTAAGCCCGAGCGATCCGCGAACCCCGACGTGCGCGCCTGGATCAGAGCGCGGCGGCCGTCCGAGCTCTATCTGAGCGCGATCACGATCCTCGAGCTCGAGATCGGTGTCGGGAGAGTCGAACGTCGCGACTCCGCCCAGGGCAAGCGCCTTCGGACTTGGCTGGAAGAAGCGGTACTCGGCGGATTCACCAACCGAATTCTTCCGTTCGATCTGTCGGCCGCGCGTACCGCGGCGAGATTCCACGTTCCCGATCCGCGTCCCGAACGCGACGCGATGATCGCCGCGACCGCGATCGAACATCAAATGACGGTGGTCACCCGCAACACCAAGGACTTCGCGGCGCTCGACGTTCTACTGGTCAACCCTTGGGAGGCCGCCCCGGCATCCGGCGATATGTGACGAAGCGGCCGCCTCGAGGTCGGCGAAGCGGACCTCAGCTCATCGCGGTGCGCACGAAGGTGGAGGCGAGGTGGAGGTTGTTGGCCGGGTTCATGTCGGTGCTCGTGGTCGAGGCGTGCAGGAACGAGGTGATCAGGGACAGGCGACGGGGTGCCTCGAAGACGACGGTGTAGGTCCTCGTCTCGCCCGCTTCCAGGGTCGGGAGGCGGAACCGGAGGTGGGTCGGTCGGGTCTCGCCGCCGCCGGGATCGAGCAGCCGGGCCCAACCCTGGGTCGAGAGTCTGGCTTCGACGCCGCTCGCCTGCCTGCCGCCGACATTGGTGACGGTGACCGTCGCCGTCACCCGCGAGCCGGGGTCGGCCGTGCGCGGCACGTCCAGGTGGACGCCGACGTCGGCCGGATGGTCGCCCGGTGACTGGCCCGCCTTCAGCACCCACAGCGTCATCGTGCCGCGGCTCGGCGCCACGCCCGCAGCGCTGTCGCCGGAGTAGTCGGCGGTGACCAGATGGGTGCCGAACCCGAGGTGCGAGACGTCGACGTCGCGGGCGATGGCGATGCCGTTGTCGACGGGGACCGGCGCGCCGAGCGGCTTGCCGTCGGCGGAGAACTGGACGGTGCCGGTGTCGATCTCGCCGGCGGGGTCGCGGGTCACCGTGGCGGTGAGGTCGAGCTGTTCGAAGTAGGTGACCGGGTTGTGGTTCGCGCTCACCGTCGTCGTCGAGGTGGCGGAGTAGACGGTGAGTTCGGCGCGGCCGGTCGACTGTTCGTAGACCTCGTCACCGAGATAGTGCGCCTCGACCGTGCCCGAGCCCGCCCGCAGCGGCGGTGAACTCGCCGTGCCGTCCGCGCCGATGGCCACGGGGTCGCCCAGCGGGGAACCGTTCTGCGAGAACTGGATCGCGCCGGTGGGGTTCGGCGCGTCCGGCTTCGGTGCAGGCACGGTGACGGTGGCGCCGACGACCGCGCCGGCCAGCACCGGCGGCGGTGGCAGGGTCAGATGGACCTCGGTGGGCACCTTCACCGTCTGCACCAGCACCCCGACACTGCCGAAGACCGGCGCGAAGACCCGGCTCGGATCGTCGGCCAGATACGTCGCGAGCACGTGGTGGGCACCGGCCCGCAGACCGTCGATCGCGGGCAGCGTCGCGACACCGTCGACCAGTTCGATCGGCCCCGGCGTCGCGACACCGTCGATCTCGAAGCGCACGTGCCCCTCGGGCGTCCCGAACGCGGGGGTGGTGCCCGGCTTCTGACTCACCTTCGCGCTGAAGCTGACCGGCTCGCCGACCTGGGCGAGGTGGTTCGGCGCGCTCGTGGTCACCTCGATCTCGGTCGGCACCTGGTCGTCGTGCAGCCGGAACACCGCGCCGCCGATCAGGTGGGCCGGGTCGTCGGTGGCCGAGGCGTCGACGAGGAATCCGCCGGGCAGTTCGCCCTGCCGGGTCGCGTCCAGCGCGGACAGGTTCACCTCGGCGTAGCCGTCGGCGTCGGTGGTCGCCCGGATGGTCTCGCTGCCGTTGTCGAACACGGCGGCGGGCGGTTGACCGGCGGGCATGGCGAAGGTGATCGACTTGCCCGCCTGCGGTCCGTGGATCGCGTCGACGAACCGCACGCGCAGCGGTTCGGCGAACGGCTGGCCCGAGTAGGCGCTCTGGCTGTTGCCCGAGATCAGCTCCACCCGGCTGCGTTTCGAGGGGATCGGCACGATCAGCTGGACCTTGCCCTCGTTGAGCCGATTCCGATTGCCGTGGCTGCCGTCGGGCCCGTTGTAGAAGTGCGGCGGCTGGTTCGCGACGCTGTCGACGACGGACTCACCGCCGCCACCGCCACCGCCGCCGCCGTCGTTGCCGTCCTGCGCGCCGTGGCCCTTGCCGCCGCCGTGGCTGCCGCCGCCACCGCCGCCACCACCGCCACCGGTGGAGCTGCCGGTGGCGTGCCCGCCGTGCGTGCCGCGCTCGCTGCCGCCCTCGCCACCGAAGCCACCACCGAAGCCGCCGCTGGTGCCGTCACCCGGCTGGGGTCCGCCGCTGCCGCCGTCGCCACCACCCGCGCTGAAGCCGTTGCCACCGCCGCCACCGCCGCCACCCGCGACGACGATCGGCCGGTTCTCCGACGACGGCCGGGTGCCGCAGTCGGCGCCGTTCTGGCTCACCGCCGACGCGCCGCCGCCGCCCGCGCCGCTGTAGGACGCACCGGAATCGGCGGTGCCGCGATCGCCGCCGACCCCGTAGCCCCAGCCGCCGTCGGGCCCGCCGTAGTGGCCGACATCGATCTTCAGCTGTTTGCGCTCCTGCACGGCGATCACCGCCTGCACCCCGCTGCCCGCACCACCGGTGCCGACATCGCCGAAGTCGTGCCCGCCGCCCGCACCCGACCCGCCGAGCACATCGGCGAAGATCTCGTCGACGCCGTCGCCGACGCAGTAGTACTGCGCGGAGTCGCCGTGCACGCCGAAGGTCGTGGTGCGGACGCCGTCGGCCGAGGTGAGGAACAGGACGTACCCGTCGCCGGAGACCGAGGCGGTGGTCACGCTCGCCTTCGACAGACTCGGCGACGCGTACGAGGTGCCTCCGCCGCCGCCCGCGCCACCGGCGCCGGGCGCCGCGTGCGGGCCGTGCGAGATCGGCGTCTCCGGTGCCGCAGCGCCGCCGCAGCCGCCGCCCTGCCCGGCACCGCCGAGGTAGCCGCCGCCACCACCGCCACCGCCACCACCGCCGCCGGTCTTGTCGAACGTGTGGCCCGCGCCGCCCGTGCGCGGACCACCGCAGGTGAGCCCGCTCGGCGTGGTGCCCGCCGGATTGTTCTGGCCCGCGCCGCCGGTCCACGGCGGGCCCTCCTGCCACCCGACCGCCGCGCTGCCGTCGCCACCGTCGCCGCCGTCGCGGCGCGAGCCGCCACCGCAGTAGAAGAAGGTCGAATCCTGCACGGGCGACACGGAATAGCAGTCGGGCGCGTTGCCGCCCGCCCCGCCACCGCCGCCCGCGACCAGCACCGGCGCGTCGCCGGGTCCGAGCACGGCCGAGGCGCCACCGCCGCCACCACCGTCCCAGCCGCTCGAGTAGACCGTGCCGAAGTTCGTCAGCTGATCGACGGCCTCGCCCCTGGCGCCGCCGGACGCGTACGGCGAGAAGCCGCCGTTCTCGCCACCCGCGCACCCGACCTGCACCTGGAACTCCTGCTCCGGGGTCACCCGCAGGCCGCCGCTGACCTGCCCGCCGAGTCCGCCGATGCCGGTGAAGTTCGGATTCGGCGTCTGCCCCTGCCCGCCGACCGCTTCGATGTAGAGACTCGTGGTGCCCGCGGGCACCCGGTAGGTCTGGGTCCGGTCGGAGCAATAGAACACGTCGATCGACAGGCCGGATTCCGGGTCGTCGAAATGGTCGGATGTGCGCGCGGCGGCCGGGCCGGGCGGCTGGGACCGCGCGAGAGTCGCGGTGCCGAGGACCAGTACCACACCGAGAAAAGCGGCCATCCACGCGTGAGCCGCAGCCCGTCCGGCCATGCCAGAACTCCGTTCGCCAGCGCCGTTGCTTACGAAACTTGCCGAAACGGTAGCGGTGGTTGTCGCCTCAACCCGCCAGCGACGCGCATATTTCTGCAGGTCATCGCGGCTGTGGCCAGTTCAGATTCCCGGTCGCGGGGTGACGGGACGCGGCGCCGAGTAAGTTCGGATCCGTCGGCACGCGGCCGACCCGACGACAGGGGACACGGTGCGCGATCGGGGCACGATACGAGGGGCACGTACCGCCGCAACGGCTTTCGCGGTCGCGGCGCTCGCCGCCGGATGCGCGGTGGGCGACAAGGTCGAGGGCACGGCGACGAGCTCGCTGGACTCGTTCGCCCCGTCCGCCGACAACCAGGACCCGTCCCGCGAGATCCCCGGCGTCAGCATCACCGAGTTCCCGCCCGGTCTGCACGTCACGCGCACCCAGCGGGTCGCCTATCCCACCGTGCCGCCGCTGGGCGGTCCACACGACAGCGCGTGGGCGGCCTGCGACGGCGTCGTGTACGACACCGGTGTCCGCACCGAGAACGTGGTGCACTCGCTGGAACACGGCGCGGTGTGGATCGCCTACGACCCGGACCGGGTCGCCGGTGCCGACCGCGCGGCGCTCGCCGCCCGGGTCCTGGATCGGCCCTACACCCTGATGTCACCGATCCCCGGCATGGCCGACCCGATCTCGCTGCAGGCGTGGGGTCATCAACTGAAGCTCGACAGCGCCGACGACCCGCGGATCGACCAGTTCATCGTCGCGCTGCGCGAAAACCCCTACACCACACCGGAACCGGGCGCGACGTGCTCGAATCCCATCTTCGATCGCCAGAACCCGCCGCCGTACGACCCGAGCGCGCCTGGCCCTGGCGCCGTCGACGGCAGCCCCGGTGCCACGACGATCCCGGACGGCGGCCTTCCCGGTCTCCCCGAGGGCGGCGTTCCCACCCCCAGGTGACCGGGCGCTAGCCGGTCATGTCGAACTGGGCGGTGACCTTGGTCGGCCGGACCCGGACGACGAGCTCGCCCGGCACCCCGTTCCGCTTGCCGAACTCCTCGGCGCGGTCGGCGCCCATGTAGCGGCCGCCGATCTCGGTCGCGGTGCGCACGAGCTCGTCGAGGTCCTCCGACACCGTCACCGTGCCCTGCACGGTGACCAGCCCGTACGGCGGTTCCTCCAGATCGACGCACACCGCGATGCGCGGATCCCGCGCGAACGCCCGCGCCTTGGCCGAGGTCTTACCGGTGTTGAACACCAGCTCCTCCCCTTCGACGATGAACCAGACCGGGGTGATCAGTGGACGGCCGTCGGCGGCGACATAGGCCACCTTGGCCGTGCGCGTGCCGTGGGACAGGAACTCGCGGACCCGGGGATCGGAGAGAGATGCCATGCGGCTCAGCGTAGGCGCGCCCACACCCCGATGCCCGGCCCGAAACGCCAACGCGGGTCAGAGCGCGCCTTGTTCGCGCGCGGTGGCGACGGCCGAGGTTCGGGACTTCACCCCGAGCTTGGCGTAGATGTGCACCAGATGCGATTTCACCGTGGTCTCGCTCAGGAACAACTGTTTGGCGATCTCCCGATTCGACAACCCGGCCGCGACCAGCCGCAGCACCTCGACCTCGCGCGGGCTCAGGGTGGTGTCGGCGCGGCGGACCCTGGTCATCAGTCGCGAGGCGACCGTGGGTGAGAGCACGCTCTCCCCCGCCGCGGCCGCGCGCACGGCGGCGAGCAGTTCGGCGGGCGGGGTGTCCTTGAGCAGGTAGCCGACGGCGCCTGCCTCGATGGCGCCGAGGATGTCGGCGTCGGTGTCGTAGTTGGTGACCACCAGGACGTTCGGTGGGCCCGGCAGCGCGCGCAGGCCCGCGGTGGCCGAGGCGCCCGTGCGGCCCTCGCCGAAGCGCAGGTCCATCAGCACCAGGTCGACGGGGTTGGCCGCGCAGAAGGCCACCGCCGCATCGGCATCAGCGACATCACCGACGACGGTGATGTCCTCGGCCGCCTCGAGCAGGGCACGCAGCCCCGCCCGCACGATGGCGTGGTCGTCGGCGAGCAGCAGCCGGATCACGTGGCCGCGCCCAGCGGGAACGACACGGTGACGGCCGTGTGCCCCGGTTCCGATTCGATCGTCATCCGCCCGCCCTGCTGCTCGACGCGACTGCGCATGGCGGCCAGCCCGAATGCCGCGGAGCGTGGCCTGCGCAGGATCTCGGCATCGATGCCGACGCCGTCGTCGACGATATCGAGGTGCACATCGGTGTCGTCGTAGGTGAGGGTGACCCGCATGCGCGCGGCGCCGGCGTGCTGCACCACATTGGCGACGGCGCTCTGCGCGATCCGCACCAGCGCCGCCTCCATCGGCATCGGCAGCCGCTCCGGTTCGCCCTCCACCAGCAGCTGGGTCGCCAGGGTGGCCGAGCGCGCCCGCTCGCAGATCCGGTCGAGCGCTTCGGCCAGCGACTGCCCGTCCAGCGCGGCGGGCGCCAATTCGTCGATGAGCCTGCGGGTTTCGGCCAGGTCGGCCGCGGCGGTCTCGCGGGCGAGCTGAATCCGGTCCAGCGCGGGGTGATCCGGCGCGGCCTGTTCGGCGGCGTGCAGGAGCAGCTGGATGCTGCTGAGCCCCTGGGCGACGGTGTCGTGGATCTCCTTGGCCAGCCGCTCGCGTTCGGCGAGTTTGCCCGCAGTGCGTTCCCGCTCCGCGAGAACCGCTCTGGTACTGAGTAATTCGTCGATCAGCCGCTCCCGTTCCACCGCCTCGCGATACAGCGCCTGATACCCGAGCCCGATCCCGATGGCCACCGCCGCGCCGAGCACGGGGCCGACCACCGCGCCCACCGACCAGCCGCGATGGGCCGCGAACCCGACCACCCCGACCGCCGTGGCCAGCACGACGGCGACCAGGCTCCACGGCCTCGGCAGCAGGTGCAGATAGACGAAGAACAGGCCGAAGGCGAGATAGACCGCGTCGGGCGTGAGCCCGAGCAGGGCCAGCCACAGCACGGTGAGCGCCGCCAGCCATATCCCGACGAGACGCGAACTCCACACCGGTGCTGGATGATTCGCCGTTGCCTCGCCTCTCCGATCCGGCTTCGCGGTCACGGCACGCGGCCCCTCCGTGCCACCCGATCCCGGCACGGCGGTGCTCGCACGCGCGGCCCGTTCGTCGACGGCGGCCGGAACTCCCGACGCCCGGCGATTTCCCCCGCGCCGAGGCAGTTCGGTCCCCGCGAAGTAGACGATGAGCCAGACCACCGTCAGCCCCACCACGATCGCGCCGTGTCCACCCCCGCCGGGCAGCAGCGAACGCACCGCCACGACCACGGCCAGCACCGTCACCAGCACATGCAGGCCGAGCCGCAGCGTGGTGACGACCGGGGTCAGTAGGGACGAGCGCACCCGACCAGCTTATGTGCGGCTAACGGACCGGCATCCATCGAAAGGTGTAAACGCGGGCCGACCTTGGATGGACCGGAGTTCGTCAGCCGGTGCGATGCCGGGTGGGCCGTGCCCGGCGAGAGTGGAGCCATGTTCGTCGCACTCCGAGATCTGCGGGCCGCCCGCGGGCGGTTCCTGTTGATCACCACGGTCGTCCTGCTGGTCGCGGTGCTGGTCAGTTTCCTCAGCGGACTCACCGCCGGGCTGGCGCATCAGAACATCTCCGCGATCCAGGGCGTGCGCGCCGATCAGGTGGTCTTCGCCGAGACCGGCGCTGATCCGTCCTTCGACTCCTCGGTGCTCACCGAAGAGCAGATCGCGCGGTGGCGGGCGGCGGGCGGGCTCGAGGTCACCCCGATCGGCATCTCGCGGGCCCGCGCCGAACACGCGGGCGCGAGCCCAGAACAGGTCGCGCTGTTCGGCGGCGACCCCTCGGCATTCAGCAATCACCCTGCTACCGCACCGGGCGCGGTGGTGCTCAGCGCCGGGGCCGCGCGCGAGCTGGCCGCGGGCACCGGCGACACCGTCGTGCTCGCCGGGCACGAGTTCACCGTCGCCGATGTCGCCGGTGACGAATGGTACAGCCACACCCCGGTGGTCTGGACGAGCCTGGCGGACTGGCAGGCGGCCAGCCCCCGCGCCGGCGCCGCGACCGTCCTGGCCGTGCTCGGCAACGCCCCGCGTGGCGATCTCGACACCGAAGCGGGCACCCGTACCGTGCCCGCGGGCAAGGCTGTCGAGGCGATCGGCTCCTACCAGGCCGAGAACAGCTCGCTCACCCTGATGACGGTGCTGCTGTTCGCCATTTCCGCGCTGGTGATCGGCGCCTTCTTCACGGTGTGGACGGTGCAGCGGCAGCCGGATATCGCCACCTTGAAGGCACTCGGCGCGACCACCGGTTCGCTGGTGGTCGACGCCTTGGCGCAGGCGGCGATCGTGCTCGTCACCGGTGTCGCGATCGGCCTCGGCATCACCGCGGTGACCTCACTGTTCCTCGGTGACGCCCTGCCGTTCGTGCTCGCGCTCTCCACCACCCTGGTGCCCGCGCTGGCCCTGATCGCGCTCGGTCTCGCCGGTGCGGCGTTCGCGCTGCGCTTCCTGTTCACCACCGATCCGCTGACCGCGCTCGGCGCGACCCGCTGAAGGACTTCCCATGGCGCTCACCCTCACCGATGTCACCCTCACCTACCCCGACGGCTCGGACCGGCTCACCGCGCTCGATCGCGTGAACCTGTCCGTGCCCGCGGGCACGATCGCCGCCGTCACCGGCCCGTCCGGGTCGGGCAAGTCGAGCCTGCTCGCCGTCGCCGCCACTCTGATCCGCCCCGACGCGGGCGCGGTGACCCTCGAAACCGATACGGGCCGAGTCGATCTCGCCACGCTGAGCAAGCGGGCGGCAGCCACTGTCCGGCGCACCACGATGGGCATCGTCTTCCAGCAGCCCAATCTCGTTCCCGCGCTGACCGCGGCCGAACAGCTGGAGGTCACCGCGCACCTGGGCGGTCGGGGTGGGTTCTTCCGATCGCGACCCGAAACCAGATCGCGCGCACGGGAACTGCTCGACGCGGTGGGCCTGCCGTCGCACGCGCACAAGCGCCCGGCGCAGCTCTCCGGCGGCCAGCGCCAACGCGTCAACATCGCCCGCGCCCTGATGAACGATCCCACCCTGCTCGTCGTCGACGAACCGACCAGCGCCCTGGATTCCGAACGCGGCGCCGCGATCATCGACCTCATCACCACCATCGCCCACGACCACCGCGCCGCCACCATCCTGGTCACCCACGACCCCACCCACCTGCACCGCATGGACGCGGTCTACCGGATGACCGACGGCAAGCTGTCCCGCGTGGAAACCCCGGTCGCCACGGAGGTGTGAACGACTCGCGCGCCGCGATATCCGTCGCCGCCGCGTGGCGTGCGCGTCGACACGACAGACCCACCCGCCGCGTCGAGGTGATTACCGAGCAGACTGAACCGATGGGCGAAGCGCAGCGAGTGATCGTGGTCGACGCCGCCAATGTCGTCGGCTCCCGGGCCGACGGCTGGTGGAAGGATCGGGCCGGGGCCGCCCGGCGACTCCTGGCCGAGCTGGCCGACCTGACTGCCCGGCTCCCCGAGTCGACCGCGCTCACCGTCGTCCTGGAGGGCGCCGCCAAACACGCTGTCGACGGCACCGAACCGAGCACCCCGCGCATGACGGTCGTCCTGGCCGAACGCTCCGGCGACGACGCGATCGTCGAGGTGGTGGCCGCCGCGCCCACCGACGACATCACCGTCGTCACCGCCGACCGCGAACTCCGCTCCCGAGTCGAAGCCCACGGCGCCGCGACCGTCGGGCCCACGTGGCTCCGAGACCAGCTCGGGTAAAGGTCGACCTGCTCACGGCCGGCGAACAACTCAGGGAACTGTTCCCGGTGACGCGATCCATTGCGTCGGCTGGCCGGTTGCTTTCGCGACCGTTTCGAAGTCACGGTCGTAGTGCAGGACCGTGAGCCGGTTCGCCTCCGCGGTGCCCGCGATCACCAAGTCGGCCACACCGGCGCTGCGATGATGACCTTGTTCGGTGAGCAGTAGCTGAACCTGATGCGCGCGCGTCCACACCCCGTCCGGCGTCGGGACCCAGGCGAACAAGTCGTCCAGCAGCTCCTTCTTCCGCCTTCGGTCGGCCAGCGAGGTCGCCGTGAACAACAGTTCCAGCTCGACGGCGTCACACACGGCGATGACGCCCGCCGTCACCGTCTCCTGCCAGGCCCGCCGGACGCCGGGATTCGCCAGCAGCCGAGCGGCGGCCGATGTGTCGATCAGATAGCTGATCACCGCCGATAGTTGCTCTTGTCCAGCAGGACGTCGAAGTCACCCTGCTCAGCCATCTCCGCGAGACCATTCAGCGCCTTGACGCGCTTGAGCCGACGCGACACCTCCGCGAGCGCGGCGTTGACCGTGTCTTTCTTGGTCGATGTCCCAAGAAGTCGCTGGGCCTCGGCCAGCGCCTCGTCATCGACGTCGATCATGAGCTTGGACATCGACACTCCATCTATACTGTATATCTAGATCGTATAGATGAACTATAACACCCGAACGAGAGGGCCACCAGAGGGTACGTTCGACCCGGACGGCTCGTCAGCGACGCTGATCGTCTATCAGATCGGAGACAGTGCCGCTGGTACGAATGGGTTCCGACGCAGGCTGTTTAGACATGCGGGCACGAGTCCTCCGCGACGGCGTCTGCGCCAGTGCCGCCAATGCCATCCGACGCAGGACCGGCCGGGCTTTGCTGGCGCTCGCCGGCGTCGCGCTGTGCGGGGTGGAGTTGATCAGCCCGAAGGCCGCGTGCGCCTGGATCCGAGCGGTCTCCTCAGCCAGCCCGGGATGCACCTCCCGCAGCACCTGGACCCAGATCTCGACGTACTGGCGCTGGGTGCGACGCAGGGTGCGGCGGTCGGTTGCGGGGACGTTGTCGAGGTCGCGGTCCTGGATGCGGATGAGTTCGGGGTCGGCGAAGGCGAAGTCGAGGTGGAAGTCCACCAGGCCCTCGAGCGCTTCCTCGGCGGAGCGCGCCGCGGCCACGACCGCGCGGCCGCCTGCGAGCAGCCGCTCACTGACGCCGACCAGCAGTTCGACCAGCAGCGCCTCCTTGTTCGCGAAGTGCCGGTAGACGGCGGGGCCGCTGATGCCGACGGCGGCGCCGAGGTCGTCGAGGCGGACGCCGAAGAATCCGCGGTCGGCGATCAGCCGGGCGCCCGCGTCGAGCAACTGCTCGCGACGCTGGGCTTTCAACGCTTCCCGGCGGGTCACCGGGGCGGGTTCGACCGTGGCCACCTCGACTCCTTTCATCCGGGTCTGGACAACTCGGTTAGTCAAGATTAACCTGAATTCCAGTTATTGGCGATTAACCGGATGGCAGGATGGCGTGATGACGGTTACGCACGACCTCGACAACGACACCGCGGCCGCGACGACCAACCGGGCCGCGCACGAGGCGCTGGTCGGCGAGCTGCGACAGCGGCTGGCGACCACGGCCCTCGGCGGTCCGCAGAAGGCGCGCGAACGGCACGTGGCCAGGGGCAAGCTGCTGCCGCGCGAGCGGGTCGACCAGTTGCTCGACCCCGGCAGTCCCTTCCTCGAACTGTCCGCGCTGGCTGGCAACGGCATGTACGGCGACGAGTGCCCCGGCGCGGGCGTGATCGCGGGCATCGGCCGCATCGCGGGCCGCGAGTGCCTGGTGCTGGCCAACGACGCGACGGTCAAGGGCGGCACCTACTACCCGATCTCGGTGAAGAAGCACCTGCGCGCCCAGGAAGTGGCCGCGCAGAACAACCTGCCCTGCGTGTACCTGGTGGACTCCGGCGGCGCCTTCCTGCCGCACCAGGACGAGGTGTTCCCCGATCGCGAGCACTTCGGCCGCATCTTCTACAACCAGGCGAACATGAGCGCCAAGGGCATCGCCCAGATCGCGGCGGTGATGGGCTCGTGCACCGCGGGCGGCGCGTACGTGCCCGCGATGGCCGACGAGGCCGTCATCGTGCGCGACCAGGGCACCATCTTCCTCGGCGGTCCGCCGCTGGTGAAGGCGGCGACCGGTGAGGTCGTCACGGCCGAGGAACTCGGCGGCGGCCTGCTGCACTCGCGCACCTCCGGCGTCACCGACCACCTCGCCGAGGACGATCGCGACGCGCTGCGCATCGTCCGCGAGATCGTCGGCACCCTCGGCCCACGCCCCGAGGCGCCGTGGGAGGTACTGCCGAGCACGCCGCCCGCCAAGCCGGAGGACGAGCTCTACGACGTGGTCCCGGTCGACCCGCGCACCCCCTACGACGTGCGCGAGGTGATCGACCGGATCGTCGACGGCGAGGCGGGCTTCCACGAATTCAAGGCCGAGTACGGCAAGACCCTGGTCACCGGGTTCGCCCGCATCCACGGGCATCCGGTCGGCATCGTCGCCAACAACGGCGTGCTGTTCGCCGAATCCGCCATGAAGGGCGCGCATTTCATCGAACTGTGCGACAAGCGCAAGATCCCGCTGCTGTTCCTGCAGAACATCACCGGCTTCATGGTCGGGCGCGACTACGAGGCGGGCGGCATCGCCAAGCACGGCGCCAAGATGGTCACCGCGGTGGCCTGCGCCCGGGTGCCGAAGTTGACCGTGGTGATCGGCGGCTCCTACGGCGCGGGCAACTACTCCATGTGCGGGCGCGCGTATTCGCCGCGCTTCCTGTGGATGTGGCCGAACGCGCGGATCTCGGTGATGGGCGGCGAGCAGGCGGCCTCGGTGCTGGCGACCGTGCGCGGCGATCAGCTCGACAGCGCGGGTAAGCCGTGGTCGGCGGAGGACCAGGAGGCCTTCAAGGCCCCGATCCGCGAACAGTACGAGACCCAGGGCAACCCGTACTACGCGACCGCGCGGATCTGGGACGACGGCGTCATCGCGCCCACCGACACCAGAACCGCGCTCGGACTTGCCCTCTCGGTGTGCGCCCAGGCGCCGCTCGAGCCCGTTTCCTACGGCGTCTTCCGGATGTGAGCGACATGCTGAACAAATCCCACCCCGTCGACTTCGACACCGTCCTGGTCGCCAATCGCGGCGAGATCGCGGTGCGGGTCATCAAGACCTTGCGCGCCATGGGCATTCGCTCCGTCGCGGTGTACAGCGACGCCGACGCGAACGCCCGCCACGTGCGCGAGGCCGATGTGGCCGTGCGCCTCGGCCCGGCGCCCGCGCGCGAGAGCTACCTGTCGATCGAGAAGGTCGTCGACGCGGCGGTGCGTTCCGGCGCCAAGGCCGTGCATCCGGGTTACGGCTTCCTGTCGGAGAATTCGGCCTTCGCCGCCGCCCTGGCCGACGCTGGCATCGTATTCCTCGGCCCGCCGGCCAAGGCGATCGAGGTGATGGGTGACAAGATCACCGCGAAGAAGACCGTCACCGCGTTCGGGGTGCCGGTGGTGCCCGGCATCGCCGAGCCCGGCCTCACCGACGACCAATTGATCGACGCGGCAGCCGAAGTCGGCTACCCGGTGCTGGTGAAGCCGTCGGCCGGTGGCGGCGGCAAGGGCATGCGCCGGGTCGACCGGCCCGAGGATCTGCCCGCCGCCCTGGTCTCCGCGCGCCGCGAGGCCGCGGCCGCCTTCGGCGACGACACCCTGTTCCTGGAACGCTTCGTCACCCGGCCGCGCCACATCGAGGTGCAGGTCCTGGCCGACAAGTACGGCAATGTGGTGCACCTCGGCGAGCGCGAATGCAGCTTGCAGCGCAGGCATCAGAAGGTGATCGAGGAGGCCCCCTCGCCGCTGCTCGACGCCGCGACCAGGGCCAGGATCGGCACCGCCGCCTGCAACACCGCGCGCAGCGTCGACTACGTGGGCGCGGGCACGGTGGAGTTCATCGTCTCCGCCGACCGGCCCGACGAGTTCTTCTTCATGGAGATGAACACCCGGCTGCAGGTGGAGCATCCGGTGACCGAGATGGTCACCGGCGTCGACCTGGTGGAATGCCAGGTGCGGGTGGCCGCGGGTCAGAAGCTGGCCCGCGGCCAGGAGGAGATCCACCTGGTCGGCCACGCGATCGAGGCCCGCGTCTACGCCGAGGATCCGGGGCGCGGATTCCTGCCCACCGGCGGCACCGTGCTGGCCCTGTCGGAGCCGGAAGGCGAAGGCATCCGGGTGGATTCGGGCCTCGCGGCGGGCACGGTGGTCGGCAGCGACTACGACCCGATGCTGTCGAAGGTGATCGCCCGCGGCACCACCCGCGCCGACGCGCTGGCCGCGCTCGATCGCGCGCTGGAACAGACCGTGCTGCTCGGCGTCACCAGCAATATCGAGTTCCTGCGCTTCCTGCTCGCCGACGACGACGTGCAGGCGGGCCGCCTGGACACCGCCCTGCTCGACCGCCGCGTCGGCGACTTCGTCCCCGCCGCCGTCACCGACGAGGACTTCATCGCCGCCGCCACCTACCACTGGCTGCGGCGCTGGCCCGCGACCGGCGGCGACCCCTGGTCGATCCCCTCGGGCTGGCGGCTCGGCAGCCCGGCACCGACCGCCCTGCGCCTCGCGGCGGGCGAGCAGGTGCGGCACGTCTTCATCACGGGCACACCGGAATCCGCGACCGTGTGGCTGGCCGACGAGACCGAGTCGCCGGAGCCGAGCACGCTCACGGCCACCCTGCTCGACGACGGCCTCGCCGTCACCGTCGACGGCCTGCGCCGCGTGCTGCGCGTGGCCGAGGCCGACGGTCAGCTGTGGATCAGCGGCGACGGCCGCCTCGCCGTGCTGCGCGAACTCGCCGAGGCGAGCGTGCGTGGCGACGCCGCCCACGTCGGCGATGCCGAGATCCGCAGTCCCATGCCGGGTTCGGTGATCGCCGCGCCGGTCACCGTCGGCGCGACCGTCGAGGTCGGCGACCCGGTGATCGTCATCGAGGCCATGAAGATGGAGCACACGCTCACCGCTCCCGTCGCGGGCACCGTCGAGGTGCTGGCGCAACCGGGTGCGCAGGTGACGCTGGACCAGGTGCTGGTCCGCGTCGTCGCCCATCCCACCGACACCGCCGCCGCGGCGACCGAACGCGAAGGAATCCCCGCATGACCGACTACCTGTCCACCGGCTCGCTGCCGGAGGAATACCGCCAGCTGGCCTTGACCGTGCGCGATTTCGCCCAGCAGGTCGTCGCGCCGGTGTCGGCGAAACACGATGCCGAGCACAGCTTCCCGTACGAGGTCGTCGCGGGTATGGCCGACATGGGCCTGTTCGGGCTGCCGTTTCCGGAGGAGTTCGGCGGCATGGGCGGCGACTACTTCGCCCTGTGCCTGGCGCTCGAGGAGCTCGGCAAGGTCGACCAGAGCGTGGCCATCACCCTGGAGGCCGGTGTCTCGCTGGGCGCCATGCCGATCTACCGCTTCGGCGACGACAAGCAGAAGAACGAGTGGCTGCCCCAGCTCACCAGCGGGCGCGCGCTGGCGGGCTTCGGCCTCACCGAACCCGACGCAGGCAGCGACGCGGGCGGCACCCGCACCACCGCGGTCGAGGACGGCGAGAGCTGGGTGATCAACGGCGCCAAGCAGTTCATCACCAACTCCGGCACCGACATCACCCGGCTGGTCACCGTCACGGCGGTGACCGGGCAGACCGGCGGCAAGAAGGAGATCTCCACCATCCTGGTACCGACCTCCACCCCCGGTTTCGTCGCCGAACCTGCCTACAACAAGGTCGGCTGGAACGCCTCCGACACCCATCCGCTCAGCTTCACCGACGTGCGGGTGCCCAAGGAGAACCTGCTCGGCGAGCGTGGCCGCGGCTACGCCAACTTCCTGCGCATCCTCGACGAGGGCCGCATCGCCATCGCCGCGCTCGCGGTGGGCGCCGCACAGGGCTGTGTGGACGAGAGCGTGCGCTACGCCAACGAGCGGCAGGCGTTCGGGCAGGCCATCGGCCGCAATCAGGCCATCGCGTTCAAGATCGCCAGGATGGAGGCGCGCGCCCACGTCGCCCGGACCGCCTACTACGACGCCGCCGCGCTGATGCTGGCGGGCAAGCCGTTCAAGAAGGCCGCCTCCATCGCCAAGATGGTCGCCAGCGAGGCCGCGATGGACAACGCGCGCGACGCCACCCAGATCTTCGGCGGCAACGGCTTCATGAACGAATACCCGGTGTCCAGGCACTACCGTGACAGCAAGATCCTGGAAATCGGTGAGGGCACGACGGAGGTGCAGCTGATGCTGATCGCTAGGGAGCTGGGTCTGTGACCGAACGCAGAGTCGTCCAGCGTGGCTTGTGGTTCGAGGAGTTCGAGATCGGCACGATCTACGAGCACCGGCCCGGCCGTACCATCACCGAGGCCGACAACGTCCTGTTCACCACGCTGACCATGAACACCCAGGCACTGCACCTGGACGCGCACTTCGCCGACGCGCAGCCGCCGTTCAACCAGCGGCTGGTGAACTCGATGTTCACGCTGTCGACGCTGATCGGGCTCTCGGTCGCCCAGCTCACCCAGGGCACGCTGGTCGCCAATCTCGGCTTCTCCGAGATGTCGCTGCCCGCGCCGCTGTTCCACGGCGACACGATGTACGCCGAAACGCTGGTCACCGACAAGCGCGAGTCCAAGAGCCGCCCCGGCGAGGGCATCGTCAGCCTGACCCACACCGCCCGCAACCAGGACGGCGTGATCGTGGCGAAGGCGGTCCGCCAGACGCTGGTCAGGAAGGCGCCCGCATGACGATGACCGGAGACAGCGCCACGCCGTGGGAGCCGACCGGACCGGCCTGGCTGTTCTGCCCGGCCGACCGCCCGGAGCGCTTCGCCAAGGCCGCCGCCGTGGCCGACGTGGTGATCCTCGACCTCGAGGACGGCGTCGCCGCGGGCGACAAGGCCGCGGCGCGCGAGGCGCTGATCGAGACCCCGCTCGACCCACGGCACACCGTGGTGCGGGTGAACGCGGTCGAGACCGAGGAGTACGCGGCCGATCTCACCGCCCTCGCGCGGACCGCCTATCGCCGGGTGATGCTGCCCAAATGCGAATCGGCCGAACAGGTTCGCAGCCTCGCGGGCTACGAGGTGATCGTGCTGGTCGAGTCGCCGCTCGGCGCGGTGCGGGTGGCCGAGTCGGTCGCCGCCGAGAACGCCATCGGCGTCATGTGGGGCGCCGAGGACCTGGTCGCAGGGCTCGGCGGCAACTCCAGCAGGCACGCCGACGGCGGCTACCGCGATGTCGCCAGGCACGTGCGCTCGACGAGTCTGCTGGCGGCCAAGGCCTTCGGCCGGTTCGCCCTGGATTCGGTGTTCCTCGACATCAAGAATCTGGAGGGGCTGGCGGTGGAGACCCTGGACGCGGTGGCCGTCGGCTTCGACGCCAAGGTCGCCATCCACCCGAGCCAGGTGGCCGTCATCCGTGAGGCCTACGCGCCCGATCCCGACGAGATCGGTTGGGCGCGAAGGGTGCTCGCCGAGGTGCCGAACCACCGGGGCGTGTTCGCGTTCGAGGGCCGCATGGTCGACGCGCCGGTGCTGCGGCACGCGGAGCGGATCGTCCGCCGGGCCGAGCTGTCCGGCTGAGCACCGCCCCGATGCGTGGGCCGAGTACCGCTCGCGCACCGGGGTAATCATCTCCCCGGGCAGTTCCGGCCCGCGCAACCCCAGTACGAGGAGGACCTCCGGTGCAACCGCAATGGGAACCGACCGCCCAGGACATCGCGTCGGCACGGATCACCGACTTCGCCGCCTTCGTCAGCGGACGGACCGGCCAGGAGTATCCCGACTACCAGGCGCTGTGGCAGTGGTCGGTCGACGACATCGCCGCGTTCTGGCAGGCGCTGTGGGAGTACTTCGAGCTGGGTCCGATCGCCGACGGCGTGCTCGGCGATCGATCGATGCCGGGTGCGCAGTGGTTCCCCGGAACCCGCCTGAACTATGTCGACCAGATCATCCGGCAGGCGCGGCCCGATCGGCCCGCCGTCATCGCGCTGGGCGAGGACGCCGAGCCGCGGGAGATCTCCTGGGCCGAATTGATCGAGCAGGTCGGCGCTTTCGCGGCCACGCTGCGCGCACAGGGCGTGGAGGCGGGCGACCGGGTGATCGGCTATCTGCCCAACATCCCCGAGGCCATCGTCGCCTTCCTCGCCACGGCGAGCATCGGCGCGGTATGGAGCGCCTGCGGGCAGGACTACTCGGCCAAGGCGGCGCTGGACCGGCTCGGTCAGCTCGAACCCGCCGTGCTGGTCACCGCCGACGGCTACCGGTTCGGCGGCAAGGAGCACGACAAGCGCGCCGACATCGCCGCGCTGCGCGAGGGGCTGCCCGGGCTGCGCGCGACCGTCGTCGTCGCGCAGCTGGGTCTCGAGGTACCCGAGAGCCTGGCGTGGTCGGACGCCGTGGGCGATCCGGGGCTCGGCATCATCGACACCACCTCGGTCGAGTTCGATCATCCGCTGTGGATCGTGTTCTCCTCCGGCACCACCGGGCTGCCCAAGGGCATCGTGCACGGGCACGGCGGCGTGCTGCTCGAGCATCTGAAAGCCGTTGCGCTGCAGTCCGATATCGGACCCGAGGACACCTTCTTCTGGTACACCAGCCCGAGCTGGATGATGTGGAACTTCCAGGTCGCGGGCCTGCTGACGGGCGCCACGATCGTCACCTACGACGGCAGCCCGACCGCGGGCGGCCCGGACGCGCTGTGGCGCCTGGCCGCCCAGGTACGCGCCACCGTCCTCGGCACCAGTCCCGGCTACGTGCTCGGGTGCGTCAAGGCCGGTTCGGTGCCGCGCGCCGAGCACGATCTGTCGGCCCTGCGCACCGTCGGCATCACCGGCTCGGCGCTGCCGGTGTCGAGCGCGCTGTGGCTGAACGAGAACGCGGGCGAGCACGTGCAGGTGAGCTCGATCAGCGGTGGCACCGATGTGGTGTCGGCGTTCATCGGCGGCGTGCCGACCGTCCCCGTCTGGCCGGGCGAGCTGTCCGCGCCATACCTCGGGGTCTCCCTCGACGCCTACGACGAGCAGGGCCGGGGGGTGCGCGGCGAAGTGGGCGAACTGGTGGTGACCCAGCCGATGCCGTCGATGCCCGTCAGCTTCTGGCGCGACGAGGACGGAAAGCGCTACCACGACGCCTATTTCGACACCTACCCCGGCGTGTGGCGCCACGGTGACTGGATCACCCGCACCGAGCGCGGCAGCGTCGTGGTGCACGGACGCTCCGATTCCACCCTCAACCGGCACGGCATCCGGATGGGCAGCGCCGACATCTACCAGGTGGTCGAGCAGTTCCCGGAGATCGCCGAGGCCCTGGTGATCGGCGCCGAACAGCCCGACGGCGGATACTGGATGCCGCTGTTCGTCGTCCTCGCCCCCGGCGCGGAACTCACCGACGACCTGAAGACCCGCATCGGCACCGCGATTCGCACCGAGGTCTCCCCGCGCCACGTCCCCGACGAGATCCGCGAGGCCCCCGGCATTCCGCACACCCGCACCGGCAAGAAGCTGGAAGTCCCGATCAAGAAGCTCTTCCAGGGCGCCGACCCCGCCCGCGTCGTCGAACGCAGCGCCGTCGACGACCCGGCCCTGCTCGACTGGTATGCCCGGATCACCCCGACCGACAAGGGCTAATACACTTCGGGCATGAATGTCGGCGAGTCTCGTGGAGCACGTGGATCGGTTGTCGGCGCGAAGGACGGTGTGCGGCGGCGGCCGAAGAATCGGCGTGCGCAGATCGCGGCCACCTCGGCGATGGCGTTCGGCGCCGCCGGATATCACGGAGTGAGCATGGAGGACATCGCCGCCGGGCTGGGGATCAGCTCGGCGGCGCTGTACCGGCACTATCCGAGCAAGTACGCGCTGTTCCGGGAGGAGCTGCTGCGGGTCGGCGAGGCGTTCACGGCCTCGGTGTCGGTCTCGGCCGAGGCGACGCCCGCCGCGGCGGACCGGTTGCGCCACATGCTGACCGGGCTGATCGGCGCGACCGTGGAGAACCGCGCCACCGTCACCCTGGTGCGCTGGGAGGGCCGCTACCTCGAGGCCGCCGACCGGCAGGTGCTCGACGAGCAGCGCACCGCGGTCCTCGCCGCGCTCGACACACAACTGGCGGTCCTGCGCCCCGAGCTCACCGCGGCCGATCTGCGGGTGCTCTCCACAGCCATGTTCGGCGTGATCACCAGCATCGCCGATCACCACGCGGCGCTGCCCGCTCGCACGCTGACCAGGCTGCTCAGCGCGGCCTGTTTCGCGCTCGCCGAGCCCGGATTGCCGCCCGCGGCAACGGCTTCCGAACAGCCGACCAAGGTCGAGATCCCGGAGTCGTTCAAACACGAACTGCTGCTGCGCAAAGCGGTGGAGCTGTTCCACGAGCGCGGCTACCCGAACGTCAGCGTGGAGGACATCGCCTCGGCGGCCGGGTTGTCGGCGGCCTCGGCGGTGTACCGCTTCTATCGCGGCAAGAGCGACATCCTCGCCGCCGCCTTCCGACGCGCGGCCGACCGCGTCTCCGGCGCGATCGGTCCCGCCGTCGCCGGCACTGCCGACAGCAGCGCCGCGCTGGACGTGCTGATCGACCAGTTCGTCACCGACACCTTCGACGAACGCGCACTCGCCGTCGTCTACTACGCCGAATTCGGGCACGTGCCCGCCGAGGAACGCGCGGTGCTGCGCAACATCCAGCGCCTCAGCGTCCAGGAATGGGCCCGCCTCGTTCGCGAGGTCCGCCCCGCCCTCTCCCCCGCTGAGGCCCGCTTCCTCGTGCACGCCGCCTTCGCCATGATCATCGACCTCGGCCAGGCCTTCCCCGCCGACCCCCGCGCCTCCCGAGCCAGAGCCACCCACCTCATGCACCGAGCCCTCCTCGGCTGAGCTGCGGATTTCACCCGTGGTGTGTGAGGGCGGGTGGTGGGGGCGGGGTTAGCTTGGCTGTTCGGGCCTTCGGATGGAGGGGTGCGTGGATGGTCGTGCGGGTGATGTCGGTGGGCTGAGTCGGCGGCGCGTGCTCGGGCTCGGCGTGGCCGCCGGGGTGGGGGCGTTGCTGCCGGGGTGCGGCGGTGGGGAGCCGCTGCCGTCGCCGGCGCGCACGACCGGGCCGCCGGATCGGATCGCGCTCGCCGCCGAGGCCTACGTCTTCGGTTACCCGATGATCATGCTGGACATGATGCGGGCCGCCAGCGCGCCGACCAACACCTTCGACCACAGCGTGCTGCCCGATCCGCTGGATCGCGGGGTGGCCAGGCTCGGCCACGACATGGTGTATTCCCAGGCCTGGCTCGACCTGTCCGACCAGCCGCTGGTGCTGCAACTGCCCGGCATGGAGCCCGACCGGTTCTGGCTGTTCCAGCTGCTGGACGGGTGGGGCGACACCGTGCACGACCTGTCCCGCGAGCAGCCGCGCACCACCGTCGACGCCGAGGGCCCGCCCTACACCTACGTGCTCGTCGGCCCGGACTGGACCGGCTCGGTGCCGCCGCACACCACCCAGCTGCACATGCCGTCGAACATGGCCACGATCCTCGGCCGCATCCAGATCAACGGCGCGGCGGACGGGCCGCGGGTCAACCACTGGCAGGAGCGGATCCGGCTGATCCCCGCCGACGCGTGGCAGCGCCGCGAATACGACGGGACGGTCAGCCGGGTCCATCAGATCGATCGGGGCAACGAACCGCCGGTGAAGCGGATCGCCGCCCTCGACGGTCGCACCTATCTGGACCGGCTGTGCAGGCTGATGGTCACCGACTCCCCCGCCGCGGCGGACGAACCGCTGATGGAGCGACTCGCCCAGATCGGCGTGCGGCCCGGCGGGAACGTCGACACCCTGTCGATGGACGTGCTCGACGAAGCGGTCCGCCGGGCGCGTCGACAGATCGCGGAATGGACGGACCCGACGGCCCGGCATGTCAACGGCTGGGAGATCCCGGTCGACCGCGGCACCAGCGGCACCGACTACCTGCGCCGCGCCGCGACCGCGATGCGCTCGCCCGGCCAGGCCCCGATCCACGACATCCTCTACGCCGAACTCTGGGCCCCGACCACCGACGACACCGGCCGCCCCCTGGCCTATCGCATCCGCTTCGACCCGGGCCAGTGGCCGCCCACCGATGCCTTCGCCTCCCTCACCGCCTACGACCCGGACGGCTTCCTCGTCCGCAACTCCGCCGAGATCTACACCGTCGGCCACGCCCCACCGCCGGTTCCCGGCCCGGACGGCGCGGTGGACATCGTGCTCCAGCACGAGGACCCGCGCCCCGCCGTCCCCACCGGCAACTGGCTGCCGGTCCCGGCCACCGGCGACTTCTCCCTCACGCTCCGCCTCTACGCGCCCACCCAGCGGGCGATCGACGGTGACTGGCAACCGCCGCCGATGACCGCCCGCTGACGCCGTCAGCCGATGGTCGCGCCGGCCGGGACGGACTCGGCCGGGACCGTGAACACCGCGACGTAGTGGTCGGGTTTCACGCAGACCACCGGTTCGGTCGCGGTCAGCACCGGCTCCATCCGCTCCGGCGACAGCACCAGGTAGGCGCCGTCGTTGTGACAGCCGAGCAGGACGAAGGCGAAGGCGCGATCGGCGGTGGCGCGGCTGCGCACGGCCGAGCGCACCCGGTCGGCGGCGACGGGCTCGAATCCGGCGAGGAAGGCGGCGAGCTGGTCCGGTTGGGAGACCTCCATGCCGCGTGCGGGCTGGTCGGGGACCGCGGCGAAATGGGCGCGGGTGGCGGGCCCGGGTGGGTCGGGACGCATCCCGCCGAGGCGGGTTTCCGGGGGGACCTCGGCCTTCGGGAGGGCGAAGACGGCGAGGATCTCCCAGGGCGCGGCGCATTCCTCGGGCGGGTTGTCGGCGCCGGTGAGGCGGACGGAGTAGTCGGTGTTGCCGGTGGTGGTCAGCTTCGCGCCGTCACCGGGCGCGCAGCCCGCGCCCCAGGCGAAGGCGATCAGGGCCTCGGCCGTGAAGTCGCGGACGGAGAGGGTTTCGGTGATGTCGTCGGCGGTGTCCTCGTCGAAGAAGCGACCGGCGAACTGGGTGACATCGGCGCGCGAACGCAGCACGGTGCGGACCGACGGGAACCCGCGGTCGGCGGCGAACAACACCTGCTCCGCGTGTGGCACATCGTGGGCGGCCTTGCCGCGGCGCGGCGGATCGAAGACGTCGATCGAGCGGAGGACGGAACTCAGGAACGCGCCGATGACCAGTCCGAGGACGAGAGCCACCGCGATTCCCACCCGAGCACGCGTGACGGTCCGCATACCCCAATGTACGGCGGCGGGATCAGGGTTCGTTGGCCATGGCGGCGATCAGGGAGTTGGGGCGCATGTCGAGCCAGTGCGATTCCACGTACTGCAGACAGGCGGTGCGGGTGGCGGCGCCGAAGGCCACCGTCCACCCGCCGGGGACCGCGGCGAAGGTGGGCCAGAGCGAATGTTCGCCCTCGGCGTTGACCAGGACGTAGAACTGGGCGTTCTCGTCGTCGAACGGGTTCGTCATGGGAGTGCCTTTCTGCGTTCGGCGGGGGTACTGAGATCGAGGGCGCCGCTGGGCGTTTCGGGCGAGGCGGTGAGCAGACCGAGGGCGCGGGCGTAGCGGCGCAGCAGGGCGGCGGCGGAATGATCGTCGAATCTGTCGGTGCTGTATTCGATTTCGAGGCCGAGGTGGCCGTCGGCGTGCCCGGTGACGATGAAGTGGACGCCGTCGGCCACCGGCCCGTCGAAGTACATCGGGGTGAGTTCCAGGCCGGGGACGCCGAAGGATTCGGCGCCGGTGTCGAGGTAGCTCAGGGTCACCGCGCCGAGCGGACCGGTCAGCGCGCACGACTCGCTGGTCGCGGCCGCGGTCGAGGCGATCATGGGATCGGGCTCGGCACAGAGGATTTCGGCGAGCGAGCTGCCGAGTTCGGTACTGCCGGACTGCCAGGCCAGCAGCACCGTCATGGCCGCACGCACGACCGCGAACGGCGGCACGGCGTGTACCCGGGACAGTTCGGTGATGTGGGTGCCGACCCCGGCGCCGACCCTGGCCCGCATGCTCGCGCCGCGGCCGAGCACCGAGGCCCGCGCGTCGGCGCGCGCCGTGTCGGCCCCCAGGCGGACCAGGGCCGCCGCGGTGCCGTCGATCTCCCAGCGGGCGCGCTCGCCGGTGCGGAACATGCGCTCGCCGGGAATGCCGAACGGATTGGCGACGAAACAGTCGGCGGTCGTGACCGGGTCGTCGCGGTATCCGCGGGCCAGTTGCGCACCGGACAGGTACAGCTCGCCCGCCACCCCGGGGCTGGTGGGCCGCAGGTTCGGGTCGAGGACGTAGACGCGCCGGTTCCATTCGCGAACCCGCACCGCGGGCGGCTCCGGGGTGTCGGTGCGTGGCGCGGCGGGATAGGTGAGGGTGACGGTGGCCTCGGCCCTGCCGTAGTCATGGTGCAGCCGCGCGCCGGTCACCGCGCCGAACGCGCGGACCTCGGCGGCCGAGAGCGGTGCGCCGAGCACGACCACACTGCGCAGCGCGGCGATCTCCGCGCGCAGACCCATGCCGTCGACGTATTCGGTGAACGCCGACAGCCGCGGCGGGGTGAATTCGGCGGCGGTGACGCCGTAGTCGGCGATCAGGCGGGTCAACCGCGCCGCATCGGGAGGTTCGGTGAGCACCACGGTGGCGCCCACCCGCAGCGGCAGCACATAGCCGTGCCAGTCGGTGACCGCGCCGATGTCGGCCTGGTGCAGGTACACGTCGCGGCCGGTGAAGCCGTGCCTGCCCTGGATGCCGGTCAGCCGGTGCACGGCGGCGACGTGGCTGATCGTGATGCCGTGGGTGGCGCCGTGCGGATAGAGCACGAACGCCGGGTGCTGCGGCAGGACCGGGGCGCGGCGTTCCGAGCGGGAGATCGGCTCGTCGGAGTAGTCGGCGAGCCGCACCGTGTCGAGGACGACCGCGGGAATGTCGTAGCCGACGCCGTGATCGCGCCGGGTGAGCACCAGCGCGGGGTTCGCGACGGGCGGCAGCGGTCCCGGCGTGTCGACGGGCACGACGGCGCCACCGGCCTTGAGCACGGCGTAGATGCCGACGATCTGTTCGATCGAGCGCGGAATATCCACCAGCACGGCCGATTCCGGCCCGACGCCGAGCGCGGTCAGATGCCGGGCGAGCTGGTTGGTGCGCCGATCCAGGTCGCCGTAGGTGATGATCGCGGCCGCGTCACCCGCGCCGGGGGCGTACACGACCGCCGGATCGAAAGGGGTGGCGGCGGCCTGCGCTTCGAATTCGTCGAGCAGCAGTTCGCCGGGCAGGCCGCCACGGCGCGGTGGTTCGGCGGGCGCGCGATCGTCGACGCGGCCGACGAATTCGAGTTCCGCGGTCCAGGTGTCGCCGGGCGGGCGGCGGCGGACGAGATCGCCGGTGGCGAACATCCGGTCGTCGACGGGGCCGATCGGGTTGGCCAGGAAGGTCGCGGCGGTGGCCTGCCTGCCGAGGTAGCCGCGCGCGAGTTGCACACCGGAGACGTAGAGTTCGCCGACTTCCCCGTCGGGCACCGGGCGCAGGTGTTCGTCGAGCACGAGCAGGTCGACGTCGTCGGCGGCACAGCCGAGCGGCACCACCTCGAGGTCGGCGCCGGTCACCTCGTGGGCCACCACCTCGCCCGCCGTCTCCGGCCTGCCGTAGACGTGCCAGAGGGTCGCGCCGCTCACCGAACGCAGGGTCGCCGCGGTCTTCGCCGGCAGCGTCGCGCCGCAACTCAGGACCACGCGCAGGGAATCGAGGCGCTCCTCTGCGTCGGGCAGCTCGACCAGCTCGGCGAGCTCGTCGGGCGCGAAACAGGCTGCGGTGACGCCGGTTTCGGCGATGGTGCGCGAGAGCGAGTCGCTCGTGGGGAGTACGAGGGTGGCGCCGGTCTGCAGGGCGAGCAGCAGCTCGCCCACCGTGGCCTGGCTGGTCAGCGGCGCGTGCCAGAGCACGGAATCGCCCGCGCCGATGCCGCAGAGTCGTTGCCGCCACACCGCGTTGGCCTGCGCGGCGCGGTGGCCGACGACCACCGCGCTCGCGTCTGCCACGTCGACCACCAGGTAGGCGGGGTTGTCGGCGGACGGTCCGGGCAGGTCGTCGGCGGACAGGTCGACGGCGGTGCCGACGCGCAGCACCGGAACGCCGTGCGGGTGCGGCGCGTCCGGCCCGGTGACGACCAGGACCGGCGCCGCCAGCGAGACTGTGCGCTGCCGCACCTCGGCGGGCGCGTCGGGGTCGAGGAGGACGAAGGCGCCACCGGCGGTGATCACCGCGTGGACGGCGACGACCAGGTCCACCGAGCGGGGCAGCGACACCGCCACGGTGGTCTCCGGGCCGACGCCACGGGCGACCAGCCGGACCGCGAGCGCGTCGGCGCGCGCCCCGAGTTCGCCGTAGCTCAGCTCGGTGTCGCCGTCGCGCACGGCGAGGGCCTGGGGGTCCTGCCGGACCAGGGTGGTGAAGGCGGCGAGCAGGGTCGCCGGGTCACGCCGGCGTTCGTTCGCCTGGTCACCCAGCAGCGCGTCGATCGAGACCGCGGCCGTGACCGAATCCGTGTGCGACATCAGAGTTGTCCTTCCGAGTCGTCAGCCGACCCCGACCCGGCGATCACCGCGGCGGCATCGGTCACCAGTGTGTGCAAAGTGGTGGTGAGTCCGGACGCGCCGAGGGCCGCGAGCACACCGGGGACCAGCCCGGCCAGTGCGACGTTCACCAGCGCTTCGGGTTTCATCGCGGCGCCCATCGCCTTGCGCACCGCGGTGAGCTTGGCGTCGAGGGTCGCGAACGAGATGGCGTGCTCGCCGTGGGCGAAGGCCACGGTCGCCGGCGCGAGCCGAGCCGCCGAGCCGACGAGGCCCGGGAGATCGGCGATGGTGTAGTCGCGTGGGCGCGGGGTCTGTTCCGCGTCCGTGCGTACGTCGATGGCGCGCACCACCACGGCCGGATCGGCCGCGACGGCCGCGAGGACCTTGCGGAACCGCTCGGCCAGCGTGCGGACGGTGGTCTCGTCGAAAAGGTCGGTGGCGTAACCGAAGTGCAGGTCGAGCCCGTCGAGGCCACCGTCGGCGGTGTAGCGCTGCAGGGCGGTCAGGTGCAGGTCGAACTTGGCTTCGGTCAGGCCGGGATCCAGGATGCCCACCCGCAGACCGGGTAGGTCGACGGTGCCGGGCGGCATGTTCTGGAAGGTGAGCATCACCTGGAACAGCGGGGTGTAGGCGCCGGAGCGGGCCAGGCCCATGGCGTCGACGACCTGCTCGAACGGGACGTCGGCGTGGGCGAGCGCGGCCAGGTCGCGGCGCTTGGCCTGGGCGAGCAGGTCGGTGAACGGCGCGCGGGAATCGACCTCGGTGCGCAGCGCCACGGTGTTGACGAACATGCCGACCAGGTCGTCGAGTTCGCGGACACCACGGCCTGCCACGGGTGCGCCGATGGTGATGTCGGCGGAGCCGGACTGCTTGGCCAGCAGGACGGCCAGCGCGCTGTGCACGACCGTGAACAGGGTGGTGCCGTTGTCGCGGGCGATCTCGTTCAGGCGGCGCGTCAGGCCGCCGTCGATCTCGAATTCGACTGCGGCGCCGAGCATCTCGCGTCGCGTGGCCCGGGGGCGATCGGTCGGCAGTGCGAGCAGCTCCGGCGCGCCGGTCAATTCGCGGGTCCAGTAGGCCAGCTGCCGGTTCAGGACACTGTCCGGATCGTCCTGGGTGCCGAGCAGTTCGTGCTGCCAGACGCTGAAGTCGCTGTACTGGATGGCCAACGGCGCCCAACCGGGATCGCAGCCCGCGGCCCGATCGGTGTAGGCGCGCACGAGGTCCCGGGTCAGCGGCGCGATCGAGTAGCCGTCGGCGCTGATGTGGTGAATGACGACGACGAGGACATGCTCGTCGGCGCCGGTCGCCGCGGGCCCCTGGGCGACGCGGTACAGGGCGACGTGGACCGGGGGTGCCGCGGTGATGTCGAAGGGCTGGGCGACCAGGGCCGCGATCCTGGCCTCGAGATCACCGGGGGCGACCGGGATCGGGCTGAGCTCGACCGCCGCCGACCAGGCGGGCATCACCTGCTGGACCGGGCCGGCCGGGGTGTCGGGGTAGCGGGTACGCAGCGTCTCGTGGCGGGCGAGCAGATCGGCGACCGCCGCCTGCAGGGCGGGGAGGTCGAGGTCGCCGGTGAGGCGCAGGGCGGCCGGGATGTGGTACGCCGCCGAGCGGGGTGCGAGCTGGTGCAGCACCCACATGCGCTGCTGCGCGGGTGACAGGATCGCGGGCCCGGCACCGGCGCGCCGGGTCAGGGGCGGACGAGCGCTGGAACGGTCCACCGAGCCGAGACGTTCGGCGAGCGCACCCACGGTCGGGGCCTCGAAGACCGCGGCCACCGGGACCTGCGCCTGCATCGCGGCGCCGAGCCGAGCGGCCAAGCGGGTGGCCATGAGCGAGTTGCCGCCGAGGGCGAAGAAGTCGTCGTCCAGGCCGACGCTCCCGCAGCCGATCACCTCGGCGAAGGTCCGCGCCACCAGCTGTTCGGCGGCGGTGACGGGAGCACGGAAGGTCGCCTCGGCGAACTCCGGCTCCGGCAACCGCGCGCGGTCGACCTTGCCGTTGGCGTTGAGCGGCAACGCGTCCAGCACGACCACCGCGGCGGGCACCATGTACGCGGGCAGCGCGCGCCCGAGTTCACCGCGCAGCCGGTCCGCGATCGTCGTCTCCGCGCCGGACGTCAGGTCGGCGACCGCCACGTACGCGATCAGTCGCGCGCCAGCTCGCTCGTCGACCTTCGCGATCGCGACCGCCGCGCGCACGTCCGCGCAGCGCAGCAGAGCCGTTTCGACCTCGCCGAGCTCGATCCGGAACCCACCGATCTTCACCTGGAAGTCGGCGCGCTCCAGGTACTCGAGCGTCCCGTCGGCGCGCCAGCGCACGATGTCGCCCGTGCGGTACATCCGCGAACCGGGTACGGGCGACCGCACGCCGCCGGCCGTGGCGGCACGAGATCCGATCGGGACCGACGGCTCGGTCGACGCGAAGGGGTTGGCGATGAACCGGTCGGCGGTGAGGGCGTAGCGGCCGTGGTAGCCGCGTGCCAGCTGGTCGCCTGCCAGGTACAGCTCTCCCGCCACGCCGATCGGCACCGGACGTAGCCGCGCGTCGAGAACGTAGACCGCGCTGTTCCAGGCCGGACCGCCGATCGGCACCGCGTGCGTAGCGGCCTGCGCGACTTCGTGTTCGGTGATCGAGACCGCCGCCTCGGTCGGGCCGTACAGGTTGTGCAGCCGGGCGCGGGTGCCCGTGGCGAGGAACGCGTTCGCGGTGGCGGCGGGCAGCGCCTCGCCGATGGCCAGCACCGCGCGCAGCGAATCCGGCAGCGCCGGTGTCGCTTCGGCGGCGAGCAGCATGCCGATCAGGGACGGCACCGCGTGCAGCACGGTGACGCCGTGCCGGGTCATGATGGTACGCAGGCGGTCCGGGTCGCGCTCGTCGCCGGGCCGCGTGACGATCAGGGCGCCGCCGGAGGTCAGCGGCGACCAGAATTCCCAGACCGACAGGTCGAAGGTCGCCGGCGTCTTCAGCAGGACGCGATCGGCGCCGGTCATGGTGAAGCGGTCGGCCAGCCAGGCCAGCTGGTTGACGATCGCCGAGTGCGGCACGGCGACGCCCTTCGGCTGGCCGGTGGACCCGGACGTGAAGATCACGTACGCGGGATGCTCGGGCCGCAGCGGCGCCAGCCGTTCCGCATCGGTCACCTGCTCGTCGGAGAGCCCTTCCAGCGCTGTGTGGTCCAGCTGGAACAGGGGCACGTCCACTGTGATCGGGAGCCCGTCCGCGGCGGTGGTGAGCACGCACTGCGGCGCGGCCGTCGCGACGATGTAGGCGATCCGGTCGACAGGATGGTCGGGGTCGATCGGCACGTACGCGCCACCGGCCCGCACCACCGCGTGCATCGCGATGACGAGGTCGAGGCCGCGCCGCATGGCCAGCACGACGGTGCGTTCCGGACCGACGCCCTCGGCGATCAGCAGCCGCGCGATGCGGTTGACGCGCGCGTCGAACGCCGCGTAGTCCAGCGTGGCGCCGGTCTCGGCGTCCACCAGCGCGAGCGCGTCGGGTGTCCGCGCCGCCTGCCGCGCCCCGAGATCCGACAGGGTCGCCGGCGCGACGGGATGCGCGGTGGCATTCCAGGACTCGAGCACGAGCGCGCGTTCGGGCCCGAGCAGGTCCAGGTCTCCGATCACGGTTTCCGGTGCGGCGGTGACCGATTCGAGGATCCGCCGCAAATGAGCGACGAAACGTTCGACGGTGTCCGCGTCGAACAGATCGGTCGCGTAGCCCAGCGCCAGCTCGATCCCCGCTGGCGCGCCATCGGCCTCGTAGTGGTCAAGTGCGAACAGGTGCAGATCGAATTGGGCGACGCCGGAATCGAATTCGATATCGGTGACCGTCAGGCCGGGCAGCGCGAGCTGGGCGCGCTCGTGGTTCTGGAACGAGTAGCCCACCTGGAACAGCGGATGCCGGGCGGTCGAGCGTGCCGGGTTGAGCACCTCGACGAGCCGCTCGAACGGCACATCGGCATGGGAGATGGCGGCGATGTCCGCGGCCCGTGCGGCGCCGAGCAGCTCGGTGAACGGCGCGTCGGCCGCGACCGGGGTCCGCAGCACGAGCGTGTTGACGAACATGCCGATGACCTCGTCGAGTTCGGCATCACCGCGCCCCGCGACCGGGGTGCCGACGGCGATGTCGGCGGTGCCGGAGAGGCGGGCCAGCAGGGCGGCGAAGGCCGCGTGCACCACCATGAACAGGGTGGCACCCGCTCCGCGCCCGAGAGCGACCAGCGCGGCGTGCAGTTCGGCGTCGACGGTGAAGCTCACCTTGTCGCCGCGCAGACTCTGCCGGGCCGGGCGCGGCCGGTCGGTGGGCAGGGCCAGCTGGTCGGGCAGGCCGGCCAGCTGGGTGCGCCAGTAGTCGACCTGGCGCGCGGCGAGCGATGCCGGGTCCGCCTCGTCGCCGAGCAGTTCACGCTGCCACAGCGCGTAGTCGGCGAACTGGACGGCGGGCGGCGCCCAGCACGGCGCGGTGTCGGCCAGTCGCGCGGTGTAGGCGCGCATGAGGTCGGCGACGAACGGGCCCACCGAGGAGCCGTCGGCGGCGATGTGGTGCAGCACCGCGGCGAGCACGAATTCGTCGCCATCGGCGGAGCCCGGCTCGGCACGGTCGATCACCTGGAACAGCCGCAACCGCACCGGGATCTCGACGGTGACGTCGAAGGTCGTCGCGGCCAGTTCCCGGATCGCGTCCGGCAGCTCCGCCTCGGTGACCGCTACCGGCTCGAGTGCCGGAACAGCCTGTGCGACAGGCAGAATCACCTGAACCGGAGTGCCTTCCTCGGCCGATCCCGTGCCCGCCGCCGAGTCCAGCTGCGTGACGTCGGCATCGACCACCGGGTACACCGTGCGGAGGGACTCGTGGCGGGCGACCAGATCGGCGACCGCCGAGCGCAGTGCCGTGACATCGAGCTCGCCGGAGAGCCGGAGCGCGAACGGGATGTTGTAGGCCACCGATTCGCGGTCGAAGCGGTTGAGGAACCACATCCGCTGCTGCGCGGGCGAGAGCGGCAGCCGGGCGGGCCTGGCCCGGCCGACCAGCGGCGGGCGATCGGCCTTCGCCGCGGTCTCGACGGCCGCGGCCAGGTCGGCCACCCGCGGCGCCTCGAACAGGGCGCGCACCCCGACCTGCCGGTCCAGCGCGGTACCGATCCGGGCGACCGCCTTAGCGGCCAGCAGCGAGCTGCCACCGAGCGCGAAGAAGTCGTCGTCGGCGCCGACGGGCTGTTCGCCCACGCCGAGTACCTCGGCGAACACGGCCGCGATGATCTCCTCGGTCACCGTGGCGGGCTTGCGGTAGGTGGTGGTCTCGAAGATCGGAGCGGGCAGCGCGGCCCGGTCCAGCTTGCCGTTGACGGTGAGCGGAATGCGCTCGACGGGCACCACCGCGGCGGGCAGCATGTGCTCGGGCAGCGTGCGGGCCAGTTCCTTGCGCAGGGCCGCGGTGTCGATCCGGACGGTGTCCGGCCCGGCGACCAGGTAGGCCACGATGCGCGGCTCGTCGACCACGTCGGTACGCACCAGGACCGCCGCCTCGCGGGGCGCCACCGAACTGGCGAGCAGGGCCGCCTCGATCTCGCCGAGTTCGATCCGGAAGCCGCGCAGGTTGACCTGCTGATCGGCGCGGCCGAGGTATTCGAGCTCGCCGTCGGCGGTCCAGCGCGCCAGGTCGCCGGAGCGGTAGGTGCGGGTGCCGGGCGGGCCGTACGGGTCGGCGACGAACCGGCTCGCGGTCAGCTCCGGACGACCCAGGTAGCCGCGCGCCAATTGCGCACCGGAGACATAGATTTCGCCGGGCACCCCGACCGGCACGGGACGCAGCCGCGAATCCAGCACGCGCACGGTCAATCCCGCGAGCGGGCCGCCGATCACGCTGGCCGAACCGGTCGCCGGGGTGATCTCACGGTAGGAGGCGTGCACCGTGGTCTCGGTGATGCCGTACATGTTCACCAGCCGGGGCGAGTCCGGGTAGCGGGCGAACCAGCCGGCCAGGCGCTGCGGTTCCAGCGCCTCGCCGCCGAAGATCACGGTGCGCAGGGCGAAGTCGGCCGGTTCGGCGGCGAGGTCGGCCGCCACGAGCTGGTAGAACGCCGAGGGCGTCTGGTTCAGCACGGTCACCCGCCGCGTGCGGAGCAGCTCGCGGAACTGCTCGGGCGAGCGCGAGGTGAAGTAGTCGACCAGGACGACCGAACCGCCGTGCAGCAGGGCGCCCCACAGCTCCCACACCGAGAAGTCGAAGGCGTAGGAGTGGAACAGCGTCCACACGTCCGAGGGCCCGAAGCCGAAGTGGCGGGCGCTGTTGTCCAGCAGCGCGAGCACATTCGTGTGCGGCACCGCCACGCCCTTGGGGCGGCCGGTGGAACCGGAGGTGTAGATGACGTAGGCCGTGTTCGCGGGACGCAGCGGCGCGCGCCGATCCGCGGCGGTCAGCGGGGTGTCGGCGAACGCGTCCAGGTTGTCCGCGGCGGGGTCGAGGACCGGGCCGCCGAACCAGTCCCGGGACAGGCCGGTGTCGGCGTTGGCGATCGCGCACAGCGGGCGGGCGTCGTCGAGCAGGTATTCGATGCGGTCGGCCGGGTAGTTCGGGTCGATCGGGAGGTAGCCGCCGCCCGCCTTCAGCACCGCCAGCAACGCGACGACGAGCTCGGCCGTGCGCGGCAGGGCCACCGCGACCAGGCTCTCCGGGCCCACACCGGCGCCGACGAGACGCCGGGCGAGCCGGTTGGACCAGGCGTCGAGCTCGCCGTAGGTGAGCGCGGAGTCGTCGACGATCACCGCGACGGCCGTCGGCGCGGCGGCCGCGACGCGGGCGAAGCGGTCGAGCATCGTCTCCGCGCCCACGGCAGCCGGGTCGCCGATCGTGGCCCAGTCGTGCAGCGTGCGCTGCTGTTCCTCGGCGCTGAGCAGCTGAATGTCACCCACGACTACCGTCGGGTCGGCCACCACGGCGGCGAGCACCTGGGTGAACCGCCGGGCCAGGACTGCGACACTGCCCGCATCGAACAGGTCGGTGGCGTAGGCGATCTCGATGGACATGCCGTCGGCGCGACCGTCCACGTCGTCGGCCTCGCGGACGGTGAACTGCAGGTCGAACTTGGCAACCGGGGCGTCGAAGTCGACCGGTGTCGCGGTGAGCCCGGCCGCCGACAGCGCGGGGACGGTGAAGTTCTGCAGGACCAGCGCCACCTGGAACAGGGGGTGCCGGTTGCGGGCCCGTGCCGGGTCGACGGCCTCGACGACCTGCTCGAACGGGATGTCGGCGTGCGAGAGCGCGTCGAGGTCGCCCGCGCGCACCGCGTCGAGAGTGGTCTCGAACTCGGCGCGCGGGTCGATCTGGGTCCGCAGCACCAGGGTGTTGACGAACATGCCGATCAGGCCGTCGATGGCGGCCTCACCGCGGCCGGCGACCGGAGTGCCGATGGCGATGTCACCGCTGCCGGACAGCCGCGAGAGCAGCACGGCCAGCGCCGCGTGCACCGTGCTGAACAGGGTGGCCTCATGCTTGCGGGCCAGTTCTCGCAGCTCGCTGTGCAGGTCGGAGTCGATCTGGAACCGGTGCACGGCGCCGCGGAAGCTGGACTCGTCCGGCCGCGGCCGATCGGTCGGCAGCTCCAGTTGTTCGGGGAGACCGGCCAATTCGCGCCGCCAGAACGCGAGCTGCGCGTGTGCCAGGGACGCGGGATCCGCTGCCGCGCCGAGGATCTCGTCCTGCCAGAGGGTGTAGTCCGCGTACTGGACCGGCAGCGGCCTCCATGCCGGAGCGGCACCGTCGCGACGGGCCGCGTAAGCGGTCATGAGGTCGGCGGCCAGCGGGCCGAGGGAGAAACCGTCGGCGGCGATGTGATGGACGACAAGGACCAGCACGTACTCGTCGGCCACCGCGAACAGCGCAGCGCGCAGCGGGATCTCGGCGGTGAGGTCGAAGCGGACCGCCGCGCGAGCGAGCAGCGCCGACGGCAGCTCGGCCGCGGTGACGGGCTCGGGACGCAGCTTCACGGCGGCGGTGTCGGCGATCAGCTGCTCGGCGCCGTCGGGGCCGTCGGGGTAGCTGGTGCGCAGGGTTTCGTGCCTGCCGATGACGTCGGCGAGCGCCGCTTCGAGGGCGGCCAGGTCGAGGTCGCCGGACAGGCGCAGCGCGATCGGGATGTTGTCGACGGCATCGCCCGGACCGTCGGCGTCGGCGAGGAAACGGTTGAGGAACCACATCCGGCGCTGCGCGGCCGACAGCGGAATCCGCAGGGGGCGTTCGCGAGTGGTGAGCGCGACGCGACCGCCGCCCTGCTGGGCGGCGCACCGTGCCGCGAGGGTGGCGACGGTCGGGGCATCGAAGAGCAGCCGCACCGGCACGTGGGTGTCCAGCGCGGCGCCGAGGCGGGCCGCTACCTGGGTGGCGGTGAGCGAATTGCCGCCGAGGGCGAAGAAGTCGTCGTCGAGACCCACCTCGCGATCAGCGGGGAATCCGAGCACCGCCGCGAAGGTGGCGGCCACCACGCGTTCCACCTCGGTGCCCGGGGCGCGGAAGACGGCGGCCTCGAACACCGGGGCGGGCAATGCCTTTCGGTCGAGCTTGCCGGACGCGTTGAGCGGGAGGGCGTCCAGGATCACAAACGCGGTGGGCACCATGTACCCGGGCAGGGTGGCGGCGAGCGCGCTGCGCACCGCGTCGAGACCGTCACCGCCCGCCTCCGCACGCATCCCGGCGGGGATCAGATAGGCGACCAGCTGATCGCCGAGGTGCTCGTCCGCGCGGACCACGACCACCGCCTGCGCGACCGACGGCAGCGCGGTGAGTGCGGACTCGATCTCGCCCAGCTCGATGCGCAGACCGCGCAGCTTCACCTGGAAGTCGGTGCGGCCCAAGTACTCCAGTTCCCCGTCGCGGTTCCAGGCGACGAGGTCGCCGGTGCGGTACATCCGGGCGCCAACGGCGGGCTGACCGGTGTGTCCGCCGGCAGCCCCGTCGGGCCCTGGGTATTCGACCGTCGCATCGGCCGCGAACGGGTCGGCGACGAACCGGTCGGCGGTCAGGTCCGCACGGCCCACATAGCCGCGCGCGAGCTGGGCACCAGCGAGGTACAGCTCACCCGGGACACCGACCGGCACCGGCCGCAGCCGCGCGTCGAGCACGTAGACGCGGGTGTTGTGCACGGGCGCGCCGATCGGCACGGTGAGCACATCGGCGTCGAGCACCTCGTGGAAGGTGACGTCGACGGCGGCCTCGGTGGGGCCGTACAGGTTGTGCACAGCCGTGCCGGTGAGCTCGCGCAGCAGGTGCGCGGGCGCGGGCGGCAGCGCCTCGCCGGAGGCGAACACCATACGCAGCGACGCGCAGCGGCGGCGGGCCGACTCGGTGGCCACCGGCATGTTCCCGGAGTCCTCGCCGATCGCGGCCACGATGGCACCGTCGTCAGTGCCCGTGCCGACGCCGGCGGCGCCCGGCCGATCCAGCTCGGCGACGAACACCGCGAGCATCGACGGCACGAAGTGGGCGACGGTCACCGACTCGGCGTCGATCAGGTCGGCGAGGTAGGCGGGGTCGCGGTGCCCGTCGGGGCGGGCGAGCACCAGGCGGGCACCGATCTGCAAGGGCCAGAAGAACTCCCACACCGACACGTCGAAGGTGGCCGGGGTCTTCTGCAGGACGGTGTCGGCGGGGGTGAGCCGGTAGCTGTCCTGCATCCACACCAGGCGGTTGACGATCGCGCCGTGCGAGACCACCACGCCCTTGGGCTTGCCGGTCGAACCGGAGGTGAAGATCAGGTAGGCGGCGTGCGCGGGGGTGAGGGTGGCGAGCCGGTCGGCATCGGTGACCGGGTCGGCCGGGTAGTCGGTGGTGTCGAGCTGTTCGAGCTCGAGCACCGGCACCGTCGTGCGCAGGTCCAGGTCGTCGGCCGCGCGGGTGAGCACGCAGACGGGCGCCGCGGCCGTGATGACCTCGGTGAGCCGCTCCGCCGGATGGTCCGGATCGAGCGGCACGTACGCGCCGCCCGCGGCCTGCACCGCGTACATGGCGACGACCAGATCGACCGACCGGCGCATGCCGAGCGCGACCGTGCGGTCGGCCCGCACGCCGATCGAGATCAGCAGGCGGGCAAGGCGGTTCACGCGCCCGGCGAACTCGGCGTAGGTGAGCGATTCGCCCTCGAAGCCGAGCGCGACGGCGTCGGGGGTGCGGGCGGCCTGCGCGGCGAACAGCGACGCCAGGGTCATGGTCGAACCGACCGGGTAGGCGGTGTCGTTCCAGGTGCGCAGCACCCGGGTGCGCTCGGCGGCGGAGAGCAGGTCGATGTCGCCGATCACGACGTTGGGATCGGCGGACACCGCATCCAGCACCCGCACCAGGCGGGTACCGAAATCCGTGATGGTCGCGGCGTCGAACAGGTCGGTGGCGTACTCGATCCGGGCGAGCAGGCCGTCGACGGTGTCGCGGACCGTCAGTTGCAGGTCGAACTTGGCTGTGTGCGTGTCGATCTCGATCTCGGCCGCGGTCAGGCCCGCGAGTTCGAGTTCGGTGGGCGCGTTGTTCTGGAAGTCGAGCATCACCTGGAACAGCGGGTGCCGCGCGGTGGAGCGGACCGGGTCGACGGCCTCGACCAGCCGGTCGAAGGTGACCTCGGGGTTGGCCATGGCGCGCAGGTCACGGTCGCGGACCTCACCGAAGAGTTCGGCGAAGGTGGCGGCGGGATCGACGACGGCGCGCAGCACGAGCGTGTTGACGAACATGCCGACCAGCTCGTCCAGCGCCGGGTCGCCACGGCCGGCGACGGGCGTACCGACCGAGATGTCCTGCTGCCCGGACATTTTCGCCAGGGTGGCGGCAAAGGCGGCGTGCAGCACCATGAACAGCGACGCGTTGTGGCCTGCGGCGAGCGCGCGCAGCCGGTCGCTGATCGCGGCGGGCACGGTGAAGGCGTGCCTGGCGCCGCGGCCAGAGGCCACGGCGGGGCGAGGACGATCGGCAGGCAGCGCGAGGAGATCCGGGAGATCGGCGAGTTCGGCTGTCCAGAAGTCGATCTGGCGCGCCAGCGGCGATTCGGGCTCGTCCTCGGTGCCAAGGACCGCACGCTGCCACAGGGCGAAGTCGGCGTACTGCACGGGCAGCGGGGCCCACCCCGGCGACGTGCCCGCGCGGCGCGCGGCATAGGCGACCATGAGGTCACGGGTCAGCGGCGCCACCGACCAGCCGTCGGCAGCGATGTGGTGCACCACCAGGACGAGCACGTGCTCCTCGACGCCGGTGCGCAGCAGCCGCAGCCGCACCGGCGGTTCCTGGTCGACGGCGAAGGGCACGGCGGCGACGGACCGGATCCGGTCGTCGAGCGCGGCCGGCTCGACGGGTTCGGGCTGGAGCGTGATCGTGAGCTGCTCGGTGCCGAGGACCTGCTGGAACGGAATGCCGTCGACGGCCGGGTAGCGGGTGCGCAGCGCCTCGTGCCTGGCGAAGACGTCGGACACCGCGGCGGTGAAAACGGCGTGGTCGAGCGCGCCCGTCAGCCGGATGGCCGCGGCGATGTTGTCGGCCACCGAATCGCCGTCGAACTGGTTGAGGAACCACATGCGCTGCTGCGCGTACGAGAGCGGAATCCGTTGCGGCCGAGGCATTGCCACCAGCGGCGCGCGGGTGTCGGCACCGTCGGCCGCAGCGAGGAGTTCGGCGAGCCCGGCGACCGTCGACGCGTCGAAGAGCGTCTTCAGCGAGACCGTCACGCCGAGCGCGGCGCCGAGCCTGCCGACCACCTGCGTGGCGACCAGCGAGTTCCCGCCGAGGGCGAAGAAGTCGTCATCGGCGCCGACGCGCTCGACGCCGAGCACCTCGCCGAACACCCGTGCCACAACGGTTTCGTTGCCCTCGGCCGGCGCGCGGAACTCCCGCGCCGCGAAGACCGGCTCCGGCAGCGCCCGGCGATCGAGCTTGCCGTTGGGCGTGAGGGGCAGCGCGTCCAGCACCACGAACGCCGACGGCACCATGTGCGGCGCGAGCGTGCCACGCAGACTTTCCGCGAGCGCGTCGACATCCATCTCGACCGCGCCGTGCTCTGGCGAGCCGCTCGGCTCGGCGGCGCCCCGGCCGGGCCCGTGGCCGATGGGGGCCGCACCTGGAGTCGAAGCGTTGCCGTCAGCGTGGGCGGTCGCCGTGGCGGCGAAGGTATCCGGGTCCGCGGCCGGGCGAGGTGTCCTGGCGGCGGGGACCACGTAGGCGACGAGTTGGTCGCCGCGGTGCGCGTCGGGCCGCACCACGACCACGGCACGACGCACCGACGGCTGGGCCAGCAGGGCGGACTCGATCTCGCCGAGTTCGATGCGGAAGCCGCGCAGCTTCACCTGGTCGTCGTTGCGGCCCAGGTACTCCAGGGTGCCCTCGGTGGTCCAGCGGACCAGGTCACCCGTGCGGTACATGCGCGCCCCCGGCTCCCAGGGGCAGGCGACGAAGCGGGCCGCGGTGAGCTCGGCGCGACCGTGATAGCCACGGGCGACCTGCGCGCCGGCCACGTAGAGCTCACCGGCGACACCGGCGGGCACCGGGCGCAGGCGCGCGTCGAGCACCCACTCGGCGATACCGCGCAGCGGGGTGCCGAGCGTCAGCGGGCCGTCGGCGGCGAGCGGGGCGCTGATATTGGTGGCGACCGTCGTCTCGGACGGGCCGTAGGCGTTGACGAACGCGCGCGGCACCGAGCCCTCGGTCCACCGGGCGACCAGCTCCGGCGGGCACGCCTCGCCGCCGACCATCACCATGCGCAGGTCGGTGAGCTGTTCGGGGTCGAGCACCGCCAGCCCCGACGGGGTCATCAGTGCGTGCGTCACCCGCTCCTCGACGAGCAGTCGCGCCAGCTCGGCGCCGACATTGCGGCCGTTCGGCGCGATCACCAGCGTCGCCGCGGAGTTCACCGCGAGCAGCGTCTCCATCACCGAGATGTCGAACGACGGCGAGCCCACCTGCAGGACCCGCGCGTCGGGAGTGCCGAACATCCGGGCGGATTCCTCGGCCGCGAATCCGGCGATGCCTGCCTGGGTCACCAGCACGCCCTTGGGCAGGCCGGTGGAGCCGGAGGTGTAGATGACGTAGGCCAGGTGCTGGGCGCGCAGCGGGCGCACCCGCTCGGCGTCACCGACCGGATCGCTGGACCTGGCCGCGCACTCGGCCATCAGCTTCAGCTCGTCGAGCACCAGCCATTCGGCCGGGCCGGGCAGCGCCGCCTGCGCCGCCGACACCGTGAGGCCGACGCGGGCGCCGGAATCGGTCACCATGTGGGTGATCCGGTCGAGCGGGTAGCTCGGGTCGACGGGCAGCCAGGCCGCCCCCGTCTTGGCGATCGCCCACACGGCCAGCACCGATTCCACCGAGCGCGGAATACCCACCGCGACAATGTCATCGGGACCGACGCCACCGTCGATGAGCACCCGGGCCAGGCGCGAGGACGCGCGGTCGAGTTCCCGATAGGTGAGCGAGCGCTCGCCGTCGGTGACCGCGATCCGTTCCGGATCGGCCGCGACGGCACCGGCGAGCAGGTCGGGCAGCAGACCGGTCGCGGTGACCGGCCCGCCGCGCATATCGGTGAGCCGGTCGTGCTCGGCCGCCGACAGCACGGGCAGGTCGCCGACCGGTGCCTCCGGCGTCGCCACGGCCGCGGCGAGCAGGCGCACGAATCGCGCGCCGAACTCGACCATCCCGGCGGCGTCGAACAGGTCGGTGGCATAGCGGGTGACGGCGTCGATGCCCGCGGGTTCGCCCGCCGCGCCGCGCTTTTCGTCGAGCGTGAGCTGCAGGTCGAACTTGGCGATGTCGAGGTCGAGCTCGTGCACCGACACCGGCGCGCCGCCGAGGTCGAACGTGGTGTCGAGGGCGGCCTGGAAGTTCAGCGCCACCTGGAACAGCGGATGCCTGGCCTGCGAGCGCGCCGGGTTGACCACCTCGACGAGACGGTCGAAGGGGACCGTGGCGTGCGCGAAGGCCGCGAGGTCGACCTCGCGGGTGTGCTCGAGGGTGGCGGCGAAGCTCGCGGCCAGGTCGATCTCGGTGCGCAGCACGAGGGTGTTGACGAACATGCCGATCAGCTCGTCGACGGCCCGGTCACCGCGGCCTGCGACACCGGTACCGATCGCGATGTCGGTGGTGCCGCTGAGCCGGGACAGCAGCACCGCGAGCGCGGTGTGCAGCACCATGAACAGCGAGGTGCCCGCGCGGTTGGCCAGGTCGGTCAGCCGCCGGTGCAGCGCGGCGTCGACGGTGAAGCCGACCTGCGCGCCCCGCATGCTCGACACCACCGGACGCGGTCGCGCCGACGGGAGGTCGAGCTGGTCGGGCAGCCCGGCCAGGGTCCGCTCCCAGAACGCGATCTCCCGCGTGGCCAGCGACCGCGGATCGGTGTCGGCACCGAGCAGTTCCCGCTGCCACAGGGCGTAATCGGCGTACTGGACGCGCAGCGGCGCCCACGCGGGTTCGACCCCCGCCGTCGCGGCCTGGTAGGCGGTGAGCACGTCGCGGATCAGCACGCGCAGCGAGACACCGTCGGCGGCGATGTGATGCAGGACGACGGCGAGCGCGTACTCCCGCACCGGGCCGGAACCCGGCTCGGCCACACCCGCGAGGTCCGTGCCCGGCTGGGCCCGCCGCGCGGGGGCTTCGCCCGCCTCCGCCTCGGCTCCAGCGGTCGCCCGGCCCGCGTCCATGCGCGCGACGCCGCCGAGATCGCCCGCCGATCCCACTCCATCGGCGCCGGTAGCATCCGAACCGGCCGCACGCACCGCGAACAGCTGAGCGCGGAAAGGTACCTCGTGTTCGAGATCGAAACCAGCACCGGCGAATTCGGCCAGCGCGGCGTCGAGCTCAGCCGCCGCGATCGATGTCGGATCGCCGATCTGCACCGACCCGGCGGGGCGGACGACCTGCTCGGCGACCTCGCCCCCTGCGCCGTCCACGGCGGGGAACACCGTGCGCAGCGCCTCGTGGCGGTCGACCACCGCCGCCAGCGCGGCGACGAGCGCGCGCACATCGGCGGTGCCGGGCAGGCGCACCACGAAGGGCATGTTGTAGCCGGGCGCGGTCGGGTCGAACCGGTTGAGGAACCAGATGCGTTGCTGCGCGGGCGAAAGCGGGACGAGCGCGGGACGCGGCCCCGCGGTGAGCACGGGCAGCGCGGCGGGCGCCCCGGCCCCGTCGGCGATCGCGGCGGCCAGCCGGGCGGGGGTGGTCGCGCCGAACAGGTCGCGGACCCCGAGCCGGCAGCCGAGGTCGGCACCGAGCCGGGCGGCGACCTGGGTGGCCACCAGGCTGTTGCCGCCGAGGGCGAAGAAGTCGTCGTCGCGGCCGACCCGGTCGAGCCCGAGCACCTCGCCGAACACGCGAGCCACCGCCTGCTCCACCGGCCCGGCGGGCGCGGCGTAGGCGACGACGGTGCGCGCGGGCGCGGGCAGCGTCTTGCGGTCGAGCTTGCCGGAGGCGTTCACCGGGAGCGCGTCGAGCAGGACGAACGCGGCGGGCACCATGTACGCGGGCAGTGCGCGCAGCGCCGCCTCCCGCAGCCGTGCCACCGCGACGGCGCCGGGCTCGGACTCCACGACGTAGGCGACGAGCTGCTCGCCCGCGCCCGCGTCGTCCCGGACGACGACCACGGCGCGCGCCGCGCCCTCGACACCCTCGAGCACGGCCTCGATCTCGCCGAGCTCGATCCGCAGACCGCGCAGCTTCACCTGGAAGTCGGTGCGCCCCAGGTATTCCAGCTCGCCGTTGGTGGTCCAGCGCACCAGGTCGCCGGTGCGGTACATCCGCGCGCCCCGTGCGTTCGGGTCGGCGACGAAACGCCCCGCGGTGAGCTCGGGCCGTGCGACGTAACCCCGGGCGAGCTGTACCCCCGACAGATACAGCTCACCCGGAGCCCCGACCGGCACCGGCCGCAGCCGCGAGTCGAGAACATGGAGCCGGGTGTTGAACACCGGCGCACCGATCGGCACTGTAGTCCGATCCGCGTCGTTCACCTCATGGAAGGTGACGTCGACCGCGGCCTCGGTGGGGCCGTAGAGGTTGTGCAGGCGGGCGCCGGTCAACAGCCGCAACCGCTGGGCCGACGCGGCGGGCAGTGCCTCACCGGAGGCGAAGACCAGCCGCAGCGAGGTGCGCTCGGCGATCTCCTGCTGGGCCAGAAAGGCTTCCAGCATCGACGGCACGAAATGGGCGACGGTGACGCCGTATTCGGCGATCACCCGGCGCAGGTACCCGGGATCGCGATGACCGTCGGGCTCGGCGAGCAGCAGCGTGGCACCGATCTGCAAGGGCCAGAAGAACTCCCACACCGACACGTCGAAGGTCATCGGGGTCTTCTGCAGCACCACGTCGACCCCGTGCAGCCGGTAGGTCCGCTGCATCCACACCAGCCGGTTGACGATCGCGGCGTGCTCCACGGCGACACCCTTGGGCAGCCCGGTGGAGCCGGAGGTGAAGATCACGTAGGCCGGGTGGCCCGGCCGCAGCGGTGCGGTGCGCTCGGCGTCGGTGAGCGGGGTGTCGGCGAAATCGGCGAGCTCGACGGCGTCGATCGCCAGCACCGGCAGCGCGCCCGCGCCGGGCGCGCCGTCCGCGGTGGTGGTGAGCACGACCGCGGGGGCCGCGGTGTCGAGGATGTGGGCGATGCGCTCGGCCGGATGATCCGGGTCGAGCGGCACGTACGCCGCGCCCGCCGCGAGCACGGCGTACATGGCGACGACCAGCTCCGGCGAACGCCGAATGCTCAGCGCCACCAGCGTTTCCGGGCCGACGCCGTCGGCGCGCAGCCGCCGCGCCAGCCGGTGCGCGCGGCGCGCCAGCTCGCGGTAGGTCAGCGTCGCGGCGTCGTCGCCCGCCATCCGCACCGCGACGGCGTCGGCGGTGCGCGCGAGCTGGGCCTCGAACAGCGCGGGCAGGGTGGCCGCCGCCACGTCGCGCTCGGCGAGCGCGGCGGCGACATCGAAGCCGGTGGCGTTCCAGATCTTCGTGCTGACCTGCAGTTCCAGCTCGGTCGCCACCTCGATCGACCCGATCGGCGTGCTCAGATCGGCGGCCGCGAGCCGTTCCAGGAAACCGAGGAACCTGGCGTGGTGGCGGGCCAGCGTGTCGGCGTCGTAGAGGTGGGGATTGGCCTCGAAGTCGACGTGCACCCGGTCGCGATCGCCGTAGTAGACGTTGAGGCTCAGGTCCTCGATCGGCCCGGTCGAGAGCACGCGGTAGCGGCCGGTGGTGGTGCCGAGGGTCAGATCGCGCTTGAACAGCATGAAGTTGGCGAGTGGGCCGAACAGCGCGCGCCGGGCCGGGCGGCCGTCGTCCTCGGCGTCGCGGCGGATGTCCTCGGCACGGTAGCGCTGATGCCGCAGCGCGCCCGCCACCTCGACCCGCGCCGCGCGCAGGAGCTCGCCCCAGGTCGTCGGCGCGCCTGCCGCGCCGGTGGGCAGCCGCAGCGGCACGATGTTGGACAGCATGCCCGCCGAGCGCCGCATGACCGCCGTGGTGCGGGCGGTGACGGGCAGGCTCAGTACCGCGTCCGGCCGGTCGGTGAGCCTGCCCAGGTAGGCCGCGAAGGCCGCGAGCAGCACGGCCGCGATCGTCGAATCATCGCTGGCGGCAATGGTTTCCAGCCGGTCGACCAGCTGCTCGGAGAGCCTGCCGCCGGTCACCAGGTTGATCGCGGCGCGCGGTGCGGTCCTGCTGTCCAGGCTGGTCGGGCTGTCCAGCCCGGCGATCCGCTGCGCCCAGTGCGCGCGGTCGTTGTCGAAGCGGGTGCTCTCGCGGTAGCGCTGTTCCCCCTCGACCAGTTCGGCCAGGTCGCCCGGGGTGAGCGCGCGTGGCTCGGTGCCGAGCACCCGGGCGGTGTAGAGCTCGGCGATGCGCTGGGAATTGGCGAAGGCGCCGTAGCCGTCGAGCACGATGTGGTGTCCGCGCAGGTACCAGAACCAGCGCCGCTCGCCGACCCGGAGCACCGCGCCGGCCACGAGACGGTCGGTGAGCAGGTCGAGCGGGGCGCCGAACTCCGCGCGCATCCATTCGTGCGCGGCCGCGATCGGGTCGTCGTGGTGGCGCAGGTCGATCAGCGGTGTCTCGGTCTCGACCGGGATGCTGTGGTCGACGACCTGGAACGGGACGCCGTCGGTCTCCCCGATGCGGACCAGCGGGGAGCCGTAGGCGTGCGCGGCTTCGGCCGTAACCTGCTGCAGCACAGCGGCATCCAGTTCACCACTGATGTCGACGTACTGCGCGATGGTGATCGGGACCTCGGGGTCGAGCAGCTGCGCGTACCAGACACCCAGCTGGGCGGGGGTCAACGGGAACGGCACCGGTGTCGCGTCGGCGACCTCCGCGTCCTGCGGTCGCGCGCTGAACCCACCCAACTCCGTACCGTGCACCAGAGCCTCCTCGAATCGCTAAAGAACAGCAGCGCGAACGTTTTTCGGGCAGCACGAAGACACCTCGAGTTCTTCGTGGTCCGAGAGATTCGCTATGAGCGCAGTGGGCGCGACGCCGCACTCGCGCAGGATCCCCGACAGATCATGTGGACGAGAGCGACGACCCGGCAGGGCCGTCGGTGCCTAGCTGTTGATCGTTCCTCCAACATCGCGGCCGCGGCGCATACCCGGCACCCCGGCGTTGTCACTTACATCACATGGATGCTGTCCATGTGATGCAGACACTAGGCCCTCGGTTAATAAAAAGAAACTTTTTCCGCTAAAAAATTGGAGCAGGCGTCCAGTATGTTCCGAACGGAACTCGCGACCTGGGCATGAGTGTGTGCCACACCACATCGGCGGCAAATGTGTGAGCTACCACACTTTCAGAACCGGAGACTATGAGCCGAAACGTTGCATCTGCGTTGCATCGGCACCGAGGCGCCGATCGAGCACCCGGATCTTGGCTTCGATCTGCGCATACAGGGGCGAATCGCGGTCGACCGTGGCGCGGTAGGCGGCCCATGCCGCGGCGTCGTCGCGGCCCTCTGGACCCGCGGTCCACCGGCGCAGCACGCCGGGATCGGCGGAGGCGAGCACGGCGGTGCGCAGACGCACCCGAAGCTCGTCGCGGATGTCGCAGATGCCCGGCGCGGACGAGCGCGGCAGCACCGGGCCCGCGTACAAGCGCAATGCGGATTCGATATCACCGGAGTCGAGGGCGGCCCGCAGGGCCTCCACATCGGTTGCGACATGGACCCGGAGACGGTATGGGCGGGAACCGACGGCCGCGGCGCCGACCACGGCACGCAGCCGCGACATCGCCGCGCGGATCGTGCCGTTGTCCAGATCGGTGTCGTCGAGCAGCAGCGCCAGATGATCGGCGCCGAGTCCCTCGGGGTGTTCGGCGAGCAGCAGCAGGATCTCGGCGTGCCGCTGCGACAGCGACACCCGCTCCCCCGCGACGCTCAGCTGCGGCTGCCCGAGGCCGAGCACCTCGAGCCCGAGCCTGGCCGGTTCGGCGGCGGCATCGGCGCGATCGGACCGCGCCGAGCCGCCGCTGTTGCCCGCGCGCATGGCCCGCAGCACCAGATCCATCTCGGCGGCGGTCGCCGCCGCCTTCACCAGAGCGAGGATCTCGGGCTTGGCCACCCGCATACCGCCGGCAATCATCAGAACGCCGATCAATCGCCCGTCCGGCTCGTGCACCGGCGCCGCCGCACCCGTGATCTGGTGCATGCGATGGAGGAAATGTTCGGGCCCGTGGATCCAGGTCGCACGCCCGGTGCGCACGACCAGACCGACGGCGTTGGTGCCGATGCGGCGCTCGCTGAGATCGTCGCCCTCGCGCAGCCCGATCTCGGCGGCCGCGGCGACCTGTTCGGGATGGCCGTGCACCGAGAGCACGCGGCCGAACTGATCGGCGACGGTGACGATGAGTCCCGCCCGCGCCGCGTCCTGGACCAGTAGTTTGTCGACCAGCGGCATCAGCACCGCGAGCGGATGAGCATCGCGATACCGTGCCAGATCGGCGCCGCGGAGACCGCGACCGTCGAGGACGTCCGCCGGATCGATACCGCCGCGCACACTGCGCAACCAGGACTCGAGCACGAGCGGACGCAACAGCCCGGCCAGCTGGGTCAGCTGTTCACCACCGGCGCTGAGAAAACCATGGGCCTGTGCGGCATAGGATTCCAGAGCCCCGAGCTGTGCGCCCGACTCCGTCACCTGCCGTGGGGGCCGCCCACCTGCAAGATTGCTGACCATTTGCCTTTCTTTCCCGCTACAAACTGTACCGGTGAGTTATCGGGCGACTCCCCAGAAGTGCGGGTTTGTCCGGCAGGTCACATTGTGGTAGCAGATGTCACGTCGTCACACCGCATGCCGCTCGGCTATCACCGCAGCCAGCAGCAGCACCGCGGCCTGTGGACCGCGCCGGATCGGCACCGGGAGCACGGACAGATCGGCGATCGTCAGGCCCTCGATGCCGTGCACCCGGCCACCCGCGTCCACCACGGCACGCGGGTCGTCGGCGGGGCCCATCCGGCAGGTGCCCGAAAGGTGTTGGGAGGTCCCCAAATGGGCGCGCAGCCAGTCGTCGTCGATCTCGCCGAGCGGTAGACGCAGGAGTTCGGCCGCGGTCCGGACACCGGCGCGAAGCCGGCCCCGGTCCCGTGCGGCCCTGAGGTAGCCCTGATCGATCCGGGCCGGGACCGCTGGGTCCGCCGAGACCAGGGTCAGTTGTCCTGGTGCGTCCGGCGTCATCAGCGCGACGCCCAGCCTGCGCAGGCCCGGGGTGAACATCGCGGTGTACGGACGCAGCTCGAGATCGTCCAGCTCCAGGACGTATTCGAGCGCGACCGTCGACCGGCCCGGTGCTGGTCCCGGGTATTCGATGCCGATCTCCGGATGGTCGGTGCACCAGGCGCCGACCGGCGCGGGCTCGACCACGGGAAGGCCGAGCGAACGCAGCAGCGGTTCGGGGCCGATCCCGGACCGCATCAGCAGCGCCGCGGATTCCACAGCGCCCGCGCAGACGATCACGTCGTCGGCGAAGGTCGTCCCCCGTTCCCTCCCCCGCGACCATTCGACACCGACGACGCGCGAACCGCGCAGCAGAAGCCGCGTCACCGTCGTCCCGCCGGTCACGGTCAAGTTGGACCGGGCCATGGCGGGATAGAGATGCGTGAGTGCGGGCCCGGCCCGTCGCCCGCCCGCGACGGCCAGCGGCACTCGACCGAAACCATCCGCGCGAGCGACACCGATACCCGCTCCCGGCGTCGATGGGCCACCGGCACGACGCCCCACCCATTCCGGGGGCGCTGCACCGAATTCTCGACCCACCTCGCGCGCGGGCGGCTCGGCGCGCACCTCGCATCCATGTGACGGACCCATACCAGCGGAAACCCCGTTGAGGTCGGCGATCTCCGCGAAACCCGCTTCCGCGCAGGAGTCGGCGAACGCGCGGCTGACCGGTGCCGGATCGGCGGTGCGCTCGACCGGGACCGGTCCGTGGGTGCCGTGGCCAGGCTCGGCCCCGAAATCACGGTCGGTCTCCAGGGCGGCGAAGAACGGCAGGACCGCCTCGTACGACCAGAGCGGGCTGTCGGCGGCGGCGCTCCACGCCGCGAAGTCGGCGGCGGGTGGGCGGATGAAGTAGCTGCCGTTCACGGCACCGGATCCGCCGATCAGCTTGCCGCGCACCAGGTTTCCCGGGTACCGCCAGACCACCGGGGACTCCGGGCCGACCGGCAGGTGGCCGGGGTCGAGCAGCGGCGCCGGGATCCGCGCGACCGACGCCCAGACCGGTCCTGCCTCCAGCACCAGGACCGTGTGGGCCGGGTCGGCGCTGAGCCGGGCCGCGACCACGCACCCGGCCGACCCGGCGCCGACGACGAGCGTGCTGGTCACCGCGGGGAACTCAGCGCGGCGGCACGTTCGGCTTGAGCGCCTCGAAACTGCGCGCCCTGAGCACGCCGAGCCACAGGCCGCTGCCGTAGGCGATGTCGTCGATCCGCTTGTAGGCGACGTAGCGCAGCGGGTCGAGGCCGCCGGAATCGCGGTGGGTGAACCAGTCGGCCAGTCCGTCGGCAAGGGCCATGGTGACGGCGATCTTCCTGATCCGCCGCGAGGCGAGCACCGCGAGCAGCGTCACCGGCCAGTAGTCCCGGCACATCGCCGAAGCCAGCCGCCACATTCCGGCGAAGTAGCCGCGCGCGAGATACACCGCCGCGATGCGGGTCGGGTTGTCGAGTTCGGCGAACACCCGCCGCATCCGCACCAGCGCCGTGGCCAGGGTGACCAGCCCGCCGAGCAGACCCCACTTGGACAGCGTCGCGAACAGCAGGCTCGCCAGCACGGTCCAGGTCGGCACCGACAGCGGCGAGACCATGCCACCGTGCCGCTTGCCCAGCGGCGCGGCGCCGGTGCCGTAGAACAGCTTTCGGCCGAACCAGGCGCGGAAGGCCACCCGGTGGTCGTGGGCGACGTGCGCGGCCGGTTCGTAGCGCAGCCGCCAGCCCGCCCGTTCCAGCCGCCAGCACAGGTCGACGTCCTCGGCCACCTGCATCGACTCGTCGAAACCGCCCTCGCCCTGCAGTGCCGCGCGCCGCGCGAGCAGCGCCGCGCTCGGCACGTACGAGACCACCCCGCGCGCGTGCACGGCCGATTCGCGCCTGCCCAGATCCAGCGAGGACCGCGTGTGTTCGTAGCGGGCCAGCGCGTTGGACTCCTTGTCGAGCGCGACGATGCGCGGCGCGACCAGCGCGACCTGCGGGTCGCTGAAATGCCCGAGCATCACCTCGAGCCAGCCGCTGCGCGGCACCACGTCGGAGTCGAGGAAGGCGACGAAGCCCGTTGTCGCCGCCCGCAATCCGGCGTTGCGGGCGGCGGCGGGGCCGAGCGGGGTGTCGTGCCGCAGCACCGTCACCTGTCCGCGGCCCTGCCTGGGCGGGATCCGCACCGGCTCGTCGGAGCCGTCGTCGACGACGATCACGTTGTGCCCGCGCAGGGTGGCGAGCAGCCGCATCAGCCCGTCGGCGTTGTTGTACAGCGGGATGACAACGGTGACGTCGTCGAGCGAGGGCAACAGCCGCGGCCGCGGGTTCGCGACGCCCGAATCCAGCAGGCGCCGCGCGACGATCGCGGACTTGGTATCGGTCACCTCCAGGTACCCGTCGCCGATGAGTTCGGCGGCCTCCGGGGCCAGGCGCAGCATCCGCGCGGGGGATCCGCCGATCAGGATCCGGCCCCCGGAAAATGCGCGTACCCGTGGATCGATCCGTACCCCGAAGCCGTCGGGCAGACGATCATGGCGCATTCCTCGCATGCTATTCGCACTCGCGCTCGCAGACATCATCACCCCACAAAAAAGGAGGAAAGTCCGCTAGAAATGCCGCTCTGACCGGTAACCGGACGCGTCAACAAGATCGGCAGCGCACTTTCGGCAACCGGCTCGGCCTACCCGAGCGGACTCTCGTTGCACGCCTTCGCGGGCGCCCGCTTCACGGTCAGCGGCAGCGACACGCGATTGCGCGCCCGCACCGGCCGCGAATGGTCCACCGCCGGGCGGGGAATCGTGCGCCCCGGCATGGCCAGCGCGGCCTCGCCGTAGCCCTGTACGCACTCCGGGTCGGGGCCGTTGGCGGGCAGTCCGGTGAAGAACTTGGCCGCCATGCAGCCGCCGCGGCAGGCGTCGTAGTGCGAGCACTTGGTGCACGCGCCGCCGTCGACCGGCTCGCGCAGTTCGGCGAACAGCTCCGAGTTCGTCCACACCGCGTCGAAACCACCGTCGGCGACGATGTTTCCGGCCTTGAACCGGTCGTGGATGGCGAACGGGCAGGCGTAGACGTCGCCCACCGGGTCGACCAGGCACACGACCCGGCCCGCGCCGCACATGTTCAGGCCGGGCAGCGCCGAACCGAAGGCGGACAGGTGGAAGAAGGAGTCGCCGGTGAGCACGCCCTCGCCGTTGCGGACCAGCCATTCGTAGAGCTCGCGCTGCTGCTCGGGCAGCGGGTGCAGCTCGTCCCACACGTCGGCGCCGCGACCGGACGGCCGCAGCCTGGTCAGCCGCAGGGTGGCGCCGTAGCGGTCGGCGATGGCCTTGAACTCGTCGAGCTGGGCGATGTTGTGGCGGGTCGCCACGACGGAGAGCTTGGCGTCGGAGAAGCCCGCGTTCGCCAGGTTCTCCAGCGCCTTGATGGCGGTGGCGTAGGAACCGGGCCCGCGGACCGCGTCGTTGACCTCGGCGTCGGCGCCGTCGAGGGAGATCTGCACGTCGACGTAGTCGCTGGCGGCCAGCCGGGCGGCGACCTCCTCGTTGATGCGAACGCCGTTGGTGGAGAACTTGACTCCCACGTGGTGGGCGGTCGCGTAGTCGACCAGTTCCCAGAAGTCCGGGCGGACCGTCGGCTCGCCGCCGCCGATGTTGACGTAGAAGATCTGCATGCGCTCGAACTCGTCGATGAGCGCCTTGCACTGCTCGGTGGTCAGCTCGTTCGGGTCACGACGGCCCGACGAGGACAGGCAGTGCACGCACGACAGGTTGCACGCGTAGGTGAGTTCCCAGGTCAGGCAGATCGGCGCGGCCAGCCCCGATTCGAAGCGGTCGATCAGCCTGCCGCCCTGGGTGGTGTCGGTGGCGGCAGGCATGCGCAGTGGTGACGCCTCGGTGACCGGGCCCGGCGCGGGCACGATCATGTCGGTGTCGGCCAGCTGGGCCAGCGCCTTGATGTGCGCGTCGGACACGCCGACGCCCTTGGCGCGCAGTGCCTCCCGCACCGAGGTGTGGGCCGGCAGCGCCTGCACCACGTCGACCAGGTCGCGGCTCTTGAGGAACGAGAGCTTGCGAGTGCCGAAGTGGTACAGCAGCGCACCGAAGGATTCCGGTCGCAGCGAGACCCTGGGGTGCAGGGCCCAGCGGGTGTCGAGGTCGAGCACGCCTGCCGCCATCGTCAGTACACGCCGCACATGCCGTCGATGCTGACCTCTTCGATCAGCGTCTCGGTGACCAGGTTCTCGTCGGTTTCGACGGTCGCGCGGGTGGGGTTCTCTGACATGACTTACCTCCATGGTGTTGCCGGTCACTTCGGACCATAACGTCAGTGACTGCCATAAAGGGGCGAAATCGAAAATTTCCCTCTCCCGCGTCCGGCGGCGCACAGCGCCCCGCCCGGGTCGGCCGCCCCTCTAGACTGCCCAGAGCAGGACGGAACCGGGCCGACACGGTCTGAGATGGCAGTAGAGGTGAGGCAGAGGTTGCGTAACCACGCAGGGGCGGGCAGCGGGGCGAATTCCACCCTCTCGGAATCGGAGATCGTCGAGGCGGCGCTGCGCGTCGTCCGGGAGGACGGGGTGGAGAAGCTGTCGATGCGGCGGCTCTCCCGTGAGCTCGGCGTCTCGCCGATGGCGCCGTACTACTACGTCGCCGACAAGCGCGAACTGCTCGACCTGGTCGCGAGCGCCGCGCTGGTCGGGGTGCGCAAGCCGGCGCGCGAGTCGGGACCGTGGCAGCAGCGCCTGCGCGATCTGATCGATCAGATCGACGATAGACTGCGCAGGCATCCCGGCCTCGGCGACATCCTGCTGGAACAGATGCTCGGCAAACAGCTCGACCTGATCGACGCTGTGATGGAGATCCTGTTCGACGCGGGGTTCAGCGACCGCAACGTGCTGGCCGCGTATGCGACCATCCACACCTACCTGTTCGGCCGCAGCCGGGTGAACCCGCGCGACCGTTCCGCCCCCGCTGACGTGCTGTTGCCCGAGGCGGTGGCACGGGCCACGAAGTACATGGCGGACCTGCGCGGCAAGTACTCCTACGACTTCGGGATGGAGGTGCTGGTCGCCGGACTCGAGGCACAGCTTGCCCTGCAGGCGCGTCCCGACCTAGCATGAAACTGAAACACGTTCTAGTTTTGTTCGAGAGGACGACATGACCACAGTCGAGGTTCCGCACGGTTCGCGCTCGGTGGTGCTGCGGGTCGCCGCGGTGATCGCCGAAACGGCCGACACCCACTCCGTGGTCTTCGAGGTGCCCGCCGACCTCCGTGAACGCATGAAGTACACGCCGGGCCAGTTCCTGACCCTGCGCATCCCGAGCGACCAGACCGGCTCGGTCGCCCGCTGCTACTCACTGGCCAGCTCGCCGTTCACCGACGACCTGCCCAAGGTGACGGTCAAGCGCACCGAGGGCGGCTACGGCTCGAACTGGCTGTGCGACAACATCTCCGCGGGCGACCAGATCGAGGTGTTGCCGCCGTCGGGCGTGTTCACCCCGAAGAACCTGGACGAGGACCTGCTGCTGTTCGGCGCGGGCAGCGGGATCACGCCGGTGATGTCGATCCTGAAGTCGGCGCTGTCGCAGGGCTCGGGCAAGATCGTGCTCGTCTACGCCAACCGCGACGCGGGCTCGGTGATCTTCGCCGAGGAACTGCGCGAACTGGTGGCCAAGCATCCCCAGCGGCTCAGTGTCATCCACTGGCTCGAACCGCTGCTCGGCCTGCCGACCGCCGACATGCTGGCCACCCTGGTGCGCCCCTACTCCTCGTTCGAGGCGTTCATGTGCGGCCCCAAGCCGTTCATGGACCTGGTGCACGACGCGCTGGCCACCCTCGAGGTGCCGCGCAACCGCACCCACGCCGAAGTGTTCAACTCCCTGGCAGGCGACCCGTTCGCCGATCACGCGCCGGTGGAGATCAGCGACGAGGAGGCCGCCGACGCCGCCACCGTCGAGGTGGAACTCGACGGCCAGGTGCACGAGCTGTCGTGGCCGCGCAAGCAGACCCTCGTCGACATCATGCTCGACAAGGGCCTCGACGTGCCCTACTCCTGCCAGGAGGGCGAGTGCGGATCGTGCGCGTGCACCGTGCTCGAGGGCAAGGTCGAGATGGAGAACGCCGAGATCCTCGACCCCGAGGACATCGAGAACGGCTACATCCTCGGCTGCCAGGCGCGGCCGGTCACCGATCGCCTGAAGATCCAGTTCTGAGCGGGGTTCAGCGCATCGCCCGATAGGCGGTGCGCTGCTCCGGGGTGAGCTGTTCGACGGCGTAGCTCAGGGCGGTGCGGCCCAGCTCGGGCGCGTGCGCGTCGAGGAAGTCGGTGAGCAGCGTCGGGTCGTCGCGCTTGCCGATCTCGCGCAGCATCCAGCCGAGTGCCTTCTGGATCAGGTCGCGGCGGTCGTCGAGCAGCAGCAGGGCCAGTTCCAGCGTCGTGCTCGGATCGCCCGCCTTGATGAAGGCGAAGGTGGACAGCAGCGCGACCCTGCGCTCCCACAGCGAATCCCGCTGCGCCAGTTCGAACAACAGCGCGCGGTCCTTGTCCAGCAGCCAGGCCCCCACGACGTGCTCGGCGGAGGAATCCACCAGGTCCCAGTTGTTCACCCGGCCGCGGCGCACCGCGTCGAGATAGAACTCCACCATCTCCGCGCGCGCCCGCTCGTCCCTGGTGCGCGGCTTCGACGCGGCGGCGAAGCGGGCGTTCAGGATGAACAGCGCGGCCAGGCGCTCCTCGTGGACCGGGCTGTCGAGCAGGTCGCCGATCTGCTTCAGCGGCAGGGTGGTGAACCGCTTGGCAACTCTGCGCGTGGCGGGCACGCGGACACCGAGGAAGACATCGCCTTCGCCGTATTCACCGGGGCCGGTCTTGAAGAACCGTTGTAGATGGATCGCGTCGGCCGGGTCGGCGTGTTCGGCGAGTGCCGCACGCACCTGCGCGGCAGTGGGTTCCCCGGTCACTGCCCTACCTCCGATCGACGAGTTGCACTGGCAGTGTCATTCAACACCGCGGTACCGACGGATGCGGGTCGCATGGCACGCGCCGGGTCTGCCCGGCCCTGTCGCACTCGTGTGTGCGGGGCCGGCGTCGACGGGGTCCCCGGCGGATGCGGTCACACGGCCCTCACCGGATCGACCCGGACCTGCCGGGCACGTGCGTGCGCGGGCCCGCGTCGACGAGTTCCAGGCGGACGCGGCCGCACGGCCTCGGTCGCGCTGCAAGCGGTGCCTGGCCGCTGTGGGGCTATCGGGCGGTGGCGCCGAGGAGGCGGCCGGAGTCGAATGTCGCGGCGCTGGCGGGCAGGTCCCCCGGCCTGCCGCTGGTGCGGACCGTGACCGTGCCGGTACCCGTGGTGGGGCGGCCGAGTTCGTCCATCTTGCGGATCGTCTGGGCGGCGACCGCCTGAGCGCTGTCGAACAGGCGCACGCCGTCGGGCAGTGCCGCGACGATGGCATCGATGACCAGTGGATAGTGCGTGCAGCCGAGGACCACGCCCTCGACGTCGGCGGGGGTGCGGGCGGCCGCGTCGGCGATGGAGTCGGTGATGGCGGGCAGGTCGCCGCGGTCGATGGCGTCGGCCAAGCCGTGGCAGGCCACGCCGACGACCTTCGCGTCACCGGCGAAGCGGGCGATCAGGTCGGCCTGGTAGCGGCTGGCCGTGGTCGCGGCCGTCGCCCAGACCGCCACCGACCGGCACTGCGCCGCCGCGGGCTTGATCGCGGGCACGGTCCCGATCACCGGCACCGACTCACCCACCTCGGCACGCACCTGCGCGAGCGCGGTCACGCTGGCCGTATTGCAGGGCAGCACAATCACTTCGGCGCCGAGTTCGAGCGCCTGTCGCGCCGCCCCCAGCACCCGGTCGACCACCCAGTCCTCCGGCTTGGGCCCCCACGGCGCGCCATCGGGGTCGAGCAGCAGCAGCAGATCCGCGTCGGGCCGCAGCTTGCGCAACCAGGCGGCCGTCGGCAGCAGGCCGAGGCCGGAATCGATAAGCGCGACGATCACGCCGTCCACCGTATTACAGCCCGACGAACACCCCGGCCCCGCCCACATCGCCACGTGACGCACCGCCCCGCCCGCGCGCGGGCGAACCTGCCGCCGTCACCACCGAGCCTCGCCCGCGGTCGAACGAGCGGGGCCAGGCCGCAGGGGTCAGCCCGCCGCGGCGAGGAGGTCGGCGACGGGGGTCTCGGTGGCCAGTTTGGCGCGCAGCTTCATCACCTGGCCGGTCAGACCGGCGCCGAGGACGGCGGTGAGGATGCCGTCGCGGGAGTAGTAGGCCAGGAACTTGCGGCCGTCGTCGGTGACCACGGTGACGTCGTCGGTGGGCGAGGGGGTCCCGAGGGCCTGGATCTTGACGTCGTACTGGTCGCTCCAGAAGTACGGCACCCTGGCCGCGGTCGGGGCCGCGCCGCCGAGCAGCGCGGTGACCAGCAGCTTGGCCTGCTCGCCCGCGCTGGTCCAGTGCTCGACGCGCTTGCGCTCGCCGCTGTCGTGCTGCCAGGCGGCGACGTCGCCGACCGCCCACACGCCCTCGGCCGAGGTGCGGCCGACCTCGTCGGCGAGCACACCGCCGCCGTCGGCCGGTTCGGCCAGTTCGATGCCGGAACCGGCCAGCCAGTCGGTGACCGGGACCGAGCCGACCCCGAGGACCACCAGGTCGGCGTCGATCTCGGTGCCGTCGGTGAGCAGCGCGCCGCGCACATGCCCGGCATCGTCGGCGCGCAAGGTGTCGACGCCGACGCCGCAGCGCAGGTCGACCCCTTCGTCGCGGTGCATCCGGGCCACCAGGCCACCGATGCGCTCGCCGAGCACCGAGGCCAGCGGCGTCGGCTGCGGCTCGATCATGCTGACCGCGATCCCGGCGGCCCGGAAGCTGGCGGCCAGCTCACAGCCGATGAAACCCGCGCCGATGATCAGCGCGCGGCCCGCGCCGTCGAGTTCGGCGCGCAGGGTCTCGGCGTCCTCGTGGGCGCGCAGCACGTGCAGACCGGCGACCTCGGGCAGCCCGGGGAGTCTGCGCGGCCGCAGACCGGTCGCGATGATCAGCTGGTCGTAGGCCAGCGTGGAACCGTCGGCCAGGGCGATCGTGCGCGCGGCGGTGTCGACGCCGGTGACGGCGGTGCCGAGGCGCAGCTCGATGTTCTTCTCCGCGAAGAACTCCGGCGGGCGCAGCGTGGTGTCGTCGGTCTCGCCGCGGACGAACTGCTTCGACAGCGGCGGGCGGTCGTAGGGCGGGCGCGACTCGTCGCCCAGCAGCACGACGCCGCCTTCGTACCCGGCTCGGCGAAGCTCCTCCGCCGTGCGCAGGCCCGCCAGGCCCGCTCCGACGATCACGATGGGCGCGCTCATACGTGTGTCCTCTCGGCATGTGCGGGGTCGTCCGAGCTCGCGCGAGCCATCGCCGCCGGCGACCGGCCGCCCATGCTGTGTCTCTGTGTCGGGGGCCACTACGGCCCCCAGATGTTTGTACCAGTGCGCCCGGCCACGAGTGATACCCACGTCGCAACCCAACCGTGCCGATTCCGATGTCGACCGGGCGGTCAATCAGGAGTAGACCGAGGTCAGCAGTATTTTTCGTCTCATCGAGGAGGCATCCCCCATGTTCACCGACAGCCGCGCACAGGATTTACTCGCCGTTGTGCTCGGCGCATTCACCGCGTTGTCACCCCTGTGGGTCGACACCAATGACAACGCCCGCTGGAGCCTCATCGTGCTCGGCGTTCTCATCGCCGCGACCGGGTTGATCCAGATGGCGAGGGCGAGCATGTCCAGCGCCGACTACGCGATGGGCCTGTTCGGCGTGCTGCTGTTCATCTCACCGTGGGCGATGGACTTCACCGCCTTCCGCGGCGCGTCCTGGACCGCCTGGGTCGTCGGCGTGGTCACGGCGGTGGTGGCGGTCGCCGCGCTGCCCGCGATGAACGAGCGCCTGCACAAGATGGCTCCGCATCACTGATGCCGGGCCGACGCGCCGGGCGCCGCGACGCGAGACGCGATGGCGACGCCCGGCAACTCATTCTGGATGCCGCCGAGAACCTGTTCGCCGCGCAGGGTTTCGACGCCACCCCCACCGCGGCGCTGGCCGCGGCCGCCGGGGTGCCCAAGGGGCTGGTCTTCTACTACTTCCCCACCAAGAACGCGATCCTGTCCGCGCTCATGCGCGAGCGGGTGCCGGATCAACCGATCGACGACATCGCCGCGGTGGTGGCGCCCGGTGATCCGGCCGCGAGCCTGGTCAACCTCGACACCGCGATCAACCTGCGCGACAACCATTCCTCGGTGCTGCGGGTGATCATGTGGCGCGAGGCCGACACCCATCCCGATGTGCGGCGCAGGCTGCGCGGCCTGCGCGACCAGCTGCTCGACGCCACCGCGCGGGTCCTGCAGGCCAGTGTGCCCACCCCGATCCGCCCGAGCACCCTGCACGCCTGCGCGGCGGCCTGGGTCTCGGCCATGTTCGCCATCGCCAGCACCGATCGCCTGCAGGCGCTGGACGGTATCCCGTTCCCCAGTTCCGAGGACCTGCTCGACGTCGCCCAGGTCGTGGCGGCCGGAATGACCCAGCTCGGTTGACCCTGATCGATCTCCGGGTGCCGGGTCCACCGATCGGGGGACGACGGCGAGCGCCTTCGGCGACAGCATCATTCGTATGTCGATGAAGCCCTTCGCCGGTGCCGTCCTCGCCGCGCTGTGCCTGGTCGCGACCGGCTGCGCGGCGACCGATGGGCCGCGGCCGCCGGTCGCGGACCTGGTCGCACAGGTCGACGCCGTGCCGACACCGCGACCATCGTGGGCGCCGTGCGCTGAGGCGGAATTGCGCCGCTACGAGTGCGCCCGCGTGCCGGTGCCGCTGGACTACGCCCGCCCGGACGGACCGACGCTCGAGCTCGCGGTGATCCGTCAGCCCGCCCGCGACCCAGGCCGTCGTATCGGGACCCTGTTCACCGCGGCGGGCGGGCCCGGAGGTTCCGGGATCGACTGGGCCGCCGGGGGCGAGATGTTCCCCGGTGAGCTGAGCAGACGCTTCGACGTGGTCACCTTCGATCAGCGCGGTGTCGGCCGCAGCGCGCCGGTGCGCTGCTTCCCGGACTCGGCCGCAGCCGCCGACTTCTGGCGCGGCATGACCGTCCCGCCCGTCGACGATGCGCAGCGCCGGGCAGCCGAAGACAGCAGCCGAGCACTCGCGGCGGGATGCGCCGAGCACAGCGGCGAGCTGCTCGCCCACCTGACCACCGTGGACGCGGCCCGCGACCTCGACCTCCTGCGCCGCGCGGTCGGCGCCGAACAGCTCACCTTCGAGGGCGGTTCCTACGCGAGTTATCTCGCCATCGTCTACGGCTCCCTTTTCCCCGACCGGGTCCGCGCACTGGCTCTTTCCTCGATCGTCGACCCCGCCGCCTACACCACCGACACCCGCGCACACATCGACACGACCGCCCTCGGCACCGAGGAGGTCCGCACCGAGTTCCTCCGCTCGTGCGCCGCCGCCGGACCCCAGCGCTGCGCCTTCGCGGGTGCCGCCGAACAGTGCGTCACTGCCGAGCCACGGGCCTGCGCCGGCACGGGTGAGCCGGCCGAACAGTGCACCACAGCCGAGCCACAGGCCTGCGCCGGCACGGGTGAGCCGGCCGAACAGTGCACGGCGGCCGGGCTGAAACACTGCGAATCGGCCGAGGAGGTTGCCGCACGCGATATCGCGCTGCTGGCACGGGCTGCCGGTGCGCCGATCCGGGTCGGTGAGGGTGTCGGCGCCGTGGCGGTGACGTACGGCGAGATCGTTCAGGCGTACGCCACCCTGCTGTACGACCCGGATCGCGGCTGGCCGGCGCTGGCCGCGCTGCTCGCCGAGTTGGAGCGAGGCCCGGCCGGGTCGCCCGAACTGGTACGCGAGGTTCTCGCGGCCGCCGAGATGAGCCCCGAGTTCCTCGCCTCGTTCGTGGCTATGTCGTGCGCGGACAACACCTTCCCGCGCGAGCCGCACCGCTGGCCGGAGTTCGCCCGCGAATCCGGAACTAACGCACCGGTATTCGGGCCGTTCTGGCTCTACCTGCGCCAGCCCTGCGCCGCCTGGCCGGCCCCCGGCGACGGCTATCCCCAGCGCTACCCAGGCCCGTGGACCCAGCACTCCACCACCCCGGCCCTGCTGATCAACAACCGCTTCGACCCGGCCACCCCGGTGGATTCGGCCCGCCGCGCCGCATCCGCGATGGGCACCGCTCGCCTGGTCGTCGTCACGGACGGCTACGGCCACCAGCCGACCGGCGACTGCGTCACCACCCTCCGCGAGCGCTACCTCATCGACTTGGAGGTCCCCGCCCCGCACACCTCGTGTGTCCTCGGTCGAACACCGTTCCTCGAGTAGACCGATCCCCTGAGATCTCGGCGACAGCGTCGCCAAAGGCCGTGGCACGGTCGTCACGCCGAGAAGTGACGACTGTGCCCACGTCGCCGTGGTGGGCACCCCCAGGAGAGATAGCGACCACGGCAGCGTCCCCGCGCAGTGATCACCGCCTCGGGTCGCGTTCGGTGAATTGCTCACGGCTGCCACATCATCGCCGCGGATCACCCGGCGAACTGCCACTGCCACTGCGTCGTCACCGGCCACGACTTCACCAGGGCGTCGAGAACGGAGCGGTCTCCGCCACCCTCACCGAACCGCTGACAAAGGCGCCATCTTCACCCCGCGACGATCGGCGCTCGCGCTCAACACCCGCCGAACCGCTCACAAAGGCACCCTCATCACCTCGCGGCGATCGACGCTCGCGCTCAGCATCCGCCGAATCACTTACGGCGACAGCACCATCCCGCAGAACGCGCAGCGCGATCACGCCCAGGATCGCGTGCAGGGCGCCTGCGACCAGCGCGACCACATGCAGTCCGTCGACGAACGCCGCACGTGCGTCCTCGAGCACCGAGGGGACGAGCCCGGGCAGGCTCAGGGTCTCGCCGAGGGTCGGTGCGAGGTCGGGGCCGTTCAGGCGGAAGAGCACCGCGGCGAGCGAACCGAACAGCGCGATGCCGAGGGCATTGCCGAGTTCGTTGCCGGTCTCGGCGAGCGCGGCCGCCGAACCGGCGCGTGCCGGCGGGACGGCGGCGACCGCGATGTCGGCCACCACGCTGAACGAGATGCCGTAGCCGATCCCCGCCACGGCGGTCGCGGCCACGTACCAGCCGATCCCGCCGTCCTGGCCGGTCGGCAGGAGCAGGAACAGGCCGATGGCGATGCTGAAGTGCGCGGTGATCAGCGCGGCCGAGCGCCCGATCCTGGTCACGATCGCCGGGGTGACGACCGCGGCCACCGTGAGGACCAGCGCGCCGGGAACAGCGAGCAGCGCAGCGTCGGAAACGGAGAGACCGAGCACCGACTGCAGGTACGTCCCGGCCAGGTAGGCCGTCGCCGACCAGGCGGCCAGCGGCAGGAAACCGGTGACGATGGCGACGGCGAACACCCGATTGCGGAACAACCCGAAGTCGATGAGCGGGTTCTCGATACGCCCCTGCCTGCGACCGAACCAGCCGAGCAGCGCGACGCCGCCGAGCCCGATCACCACCGAGGCCACCGAGAACCCCGCCGCCGCGGTGTGCTTCACCGCGTACATCACCGCGAGCAGGCCGGCCGCCGAGGTGAGCACACTGGCCGCGTCGATGCGACCGACACCTTCGGCGCGCACCTCGCCGAGCAGAATCGGCGCGAACACCAGGAACAACAGCACCACCGGTGCGTTGATCAACAGCACCGAACCCCACCAGAACCGGCTGAGCAGCTGCCCCGCGACAACGGGCCCGATGGCGAAGCCGGCGGCGAAGGTGGCCGCGAAGATCCCGATGGCCTGCGCCCGCCGGCGCGGATCGGTGAACAGGGTGCCGAGCACCGCCAGCGCTGAGGGCAGCAGCGTGGCGCCCGCGACACCCATCAGCACCCGGAAGGCGATGAGCAGTTCGGGACTCGGCGCGAACGCCGCGCCCACCGAGCCGAGACCGAACAGGGCCGTGCCGATCAGCAGCAGCCGCTTGCGGCCGTACCGGTCGCCGATGGTGCCGAAGGCGATGAGCAGCGAGCCGACGGCGAAGCCGTAACTGTCCAGGATCCACAGGGATTGGTCGGCGGTGGGCGCGAGCGCGGCGGTGACGGCGGGCATGGCGAGGAACAGCACCGAGCCGTCCATCGCGACGAGCAGGACGGGCCCGAGCACGACCAGGAGTCCGAGCCAGGCCCGCAGCTCGGTGGACGTCGTCTGGAGTCGATTCATGACCCCAACCCTCGAACCGCGCGGCCCGGCCGACCAGACCCCTGCCGCGGGTATACCTCGCGGGGATACCCTCGCCCCGCGCGCGGTCCCTACGATCGAGGGCATGGAGTTGGAGACCCTCGGCACGTTCCTCAAGAACCGGCGCGATCGGATCACCCCCGAACGGATCGGTCTGAAGACCTTCGGGGTCACCCGCCGGGTGCCCGGCCTACGCCGGGAGGAACTCGCCCAGCTCGCCGGCGTGAGTCCCGGGTACTACACCCGGCTCGAACAGGACCAGGCGGGCACCGCGTCGCCGCAGGTCATCGATGCCCTCGCCCGCGTGCTGCAACTCGACCCGGCCGAGACCACGCACCTGCGCAATCTCGCGGGCCGCGGCGCCGTGACGCGGCTGGTCCGGGGCGAACCGGAGCAGCCGCACCCGCGGGTGCTCACCCTGCTCAGCTCGCTCGGCGACACCATGCCCGCCGTCGTCCTCGGCCGCCGCGGTGACGTGCTCGCCTGGAACCGGCCAGGGCACGCCCTGATCGCCGAACATCTCGACTTCGCGGCGCCCGAGGATGCCGAGCGCCGGCCGTCGATCCCGCGCCTGTTCTTCCTCGATCCGCTCACCCGCGATCTGTACCGCAACTGGACCGAGCTGGCCCGCATTCACGTCGCCTACCTGCGGCTCACCGCGGGCCGCTACCCCGATGACGCGCATCTCGCGGAGCTGATCGGCGAATTGGCCATGCGCAGTAGCGAATTCGCCACCCTGTGGGCGACCGGCGACGTCGCCGACTGCACCGTCGGCCCGATGGACCTGCGCCATCCCACCGTCGGCCGGGTCGACGTCGACTACCAGGTGTGGCTGCAACCCGACAGCCCCGACCACCGCCTCGAGGTCTACACACCCCGCGACGCCGCCTCCGCCGACGCCCTGCGCCTGCTCACCGGCACCGACGCACCGACGACCGCACCGGGCGACCGGTCGAACTCGGACGCTCCCTCCTGACCCGGCGCCGGTCGCTCGCGAAACGAACCGCCCACTCCATCCACCCGCCGCGGATTCCGGTGGCGCCGGGATGCGACGCCACCGGAAACGACCTCAGCCGCCCGCGATGATCGACTCCACGAGCGCGGGCGGGACCGGGCCGTAGGAGTCGAACGTCATGAAGAAATAGCCTCGGCCGTGGGTCAGGGACCGCAGGTTCCCGATGTAGCCGGACATCTCCCGCAGCGGCACCAGGGCGTGGACGACCTGGGCGCCGCGGCGCTCGGTGAGACCGTTGACCCGCCCGTGCCGAGCATTGAGGTCGCCGATCACCTCGCCGAGATGCTCCTGCGGCGTGACGACCTTGACGGCCATCACCGGCTCGAGCAGCACCGGCTTCGCCGTCGCGACAGCGGCGCGTACCGCCGCCGCGCCCGCGAGCCGGAACGCGAGCTCCGAGGAGTCCTGGACGTGGGCGGCGCCGTCGAGCAGCGTCACCTTCACGTCCACGACCGGGAACCCGGCCAGCGGGCCGACACACAACGCGTCCCGCGCGCCCGCGTCGACCGCGGGAACGTACTCCCGCGGCACCCGCCCGCCGCTCACCCGGCTCTCGAACGCGTAGCTCGCGCCGTCGGCGGCCACGTGCGGCGCCAGCGCGACCGTCACCTTCGCGAACTGCCCGCGCCCACCCACCTGCTTGCGGTGGGTGTACTCGAGCAGATCCACCGCGGCGGTGACGGTTTCGCGATAGGCCACCCGTGGCGCGCCGATCTCGGCCTCGACCCGGAACTCCCTGCGCATCCGGTCGACCAGGATCTCCAGATGCAGCTCACCCATGCCGCCGACCACCGTCTGACCGGTCTCGGCGTCGACCCGCACGGTGAACGTCGGATCCTCCTCGGCCAGGCGAGCCAGGGCGAGGCCCAGCTTGTCCTGGTCGGCGCGGGTCCGCGGGGCGATCGAGACCGCGAGGACCGGGTCGGGGAAGCTCATCGGCTCCAACACGATCGGCTGGGCCGGATCGCACAGGGTGTCGCCGGTGCGCGTCCGCTTCAGGCCGATCACGGCACAGATCTGCCCGGCCCCTACGCGCTCCACGGGGATCTCCGTGCTCGAATGCATCTGGAACAGCTTGCCCAGCTTCTCCTTTCGTCCGTTCATCGAATTCAGCACCACCGCACCGGGTTCGATCCGACCGGAGTAGACCCGCAGGTACACGAGGGAGCCGAAGAACGGGTGCGCCGCGACCTTGCAGGCCAGCGCCGCGAAGGGCTCCGCGATCTCCGGCGCCCGCTCGATCGGCTCACCCGCCAGCGAGAAGCCGTGCACGGCAACCACATCCACCGGCGAGGGCAGATAGTCGACGACAGCGTCCAGCAGCGGCTGCACGCCGATGTTCGCCAGCGCCGAACCACACAGCACCGGATAGGCCCTGGCATCGACGGTCATCGTGCGGATGGCCGCCTTCAGCAGGTCGACGGGGATCTCCCGGCCGCGCAGGTAGCGGTCCTGGAGCTCCTCGTCGGCCTCGGCGAGCACGGCCACCAGCGCCTCGCGATGCTGTTCGGCCTTGACGCGCAGAGCATCCGGGATCGCCACCACCTCGTAGCGCGCACCGTCGCCGGTGTCGCCCCGCCACACCTTGGCGTTCATCTCGACCAGGTCGACGACGCCCTCGAACTCGCGCTCGGCGCCGATGGGCAACTGGATCACCAGCGGCCGCACGCCGAGTCGCTCCGCGATGGTCCGCACGGTGAACGCGAAGTCCGCGCCGAGCTTGTCCATCTTGTTCACGAAGCAGATCCGCGGCACGCCGTAGTTGTCGGCCTGCCGCCACACCTGCTCCGACTGCGGCTCGACGCCCTCCTTGGCATCGAACACGGCGACCGCGCCGTCGAGCACCCGCAGCGAGCGCTCCACCTCGGCGGTGAAGTCGACGTGGCCCGGCGTGTCGATGATGGTGATCTCGTGGTCACGCCACGTGCAGGTGGTGGCCACCGCCGCGATCGTGATGCCGTGCTCGCGCTCCTGGATCATCCGGTCCATGGCGGCGGTACCCTCGTCCACCTCGCCGAGGGTGCGCGTGACACCGGTGTAGAACAGGATGCGTTCGGTGGTGGTGGTCTTGCCCGCGTCGATGTGGGCGGCGATGCCGACATTGCGCAGGCGGGTGAGGTCGGTGCGTGGTCTGGTCATGATGGGAATCCCCCAGCTGGTCGCGTCGATGGATCGACGCTCGCCGGTAGGGCGTTCCGAAGACGGCACGGGCGTCGGATCACGCGGCGCCGCGTCGGCGCCCGAGGACCCGATGCGAGCTAGAACCGCGACTGCGGACGTGCCGTAACCATGCGACAAGTTCTACGCGCACCGCCTCCGCGCTGTCGACGGATTTTCCGGCGGGGGCATAAATCCGGGAGGACGGCGGTTCGTCACGACGAGGGGATGGTTCGTGTCCCCGATCAGCGTCCGGCACACAGAGGAGACCGCACCGATGACAGCGGCGTTCGATCCACACGACCTGCTCGAAACGGCGAAGCTCGGGGTGCTCGCCACCATCAAGTCCGACGGCCTGCCCCAGCTGTCCCCCGTCACCCCGTACTACGACCGCGCGGCCGGGATCGTCTACGTGTCGATGACCGAGGGCCGCGCCAAGACCGTCAACCTGCGCCGCGACCCCAGGGCCGCGCTCGAGGTGACCGCGCCGGACGGCTGGTCCTGGGCGACCGCCGAGGGCAGCGTCACCCTCACCGGCCCCGGCACCGACCCGAACGGCCCCGAAGTCGAGGCCCTCGTCGACTACTACCGCGCGGCCGCGGGCGAGCATCCCGACTGGCAGGAGTATCGCGAGGTCATGGTCTCCGACCGTCGCGTCCTGATGGCGCTGGCCGTCGACCGCGTGTACGGGGCCAAGATCCGCTGACCGCGTATCGAGCTGGGCGCCAACAGCTCTCAGCGCTCTGCCAGGGTCGCTCGGTACCGTGGGCGGCACGTGCTCGTTCTTCCACAGGCAGGAGAAAGCCCATGAGTCGGGAATCGTTGTTGCGCCGCGGCGTACGGGGCGCCAATGCCGGCGTCGTCGCGCTGGCCGAGGCGCCGATCGTCGGCAAGCTGCTCGGCAAGGCCTTCGCGCAGATCAGCTACACCGGTCGCCGGTCGGGCCGCACCTTCAGCACCCCGGTCAACTATGTGCGCCGCGACGACGAGTACGTCATCGGGGTGGCCATGCCGGACAAGAAGAAGTGGTGGCGCAACTTCCTCGGCGAGGGCGGTCCGGTCACCCTGCGCATCGCCGGTGTCGACCACGCCGGTCACGCGGTCACCCACCGTGACGGCGGACGGGTCACCGTCCGCGTTCGGCTCACTCCGGCCTGACACGGCCGGTGGTGCGCGCGCTGCCGTCGTGCGGGCGGCAGGCGGTGAGCGTAGCCGGATCCTCGACGCGCGTCAGTCGGCCTGCTCGTCGAGAAACGCGGTGACCTCGGGCGCGAAGCGCGGGTGTTTGACCGCGCCGAGGTGCGAGGTGTCCGGGTAGACGACCAGGCGGGCGCCGGGGATGCCGTCGGCGGTGTGCCGGAAGGTGTCGACGGAGTAGAACTCGTCGCGGTCGCCGCCGACCACCAGGGTCGGGGCCGTGATGTCGGCGAGCCTGCCGTCGAGGTCGAACGCGTCCTCGGCGCGGACGAAGGCGAGGGTGTCGGCCGGATTCTTCGGCCGCACCAGCGGGTCGGCGAGCCAGGCCACGGCACCGACCAGCCGCGCCTTCAGCGGTGACTCGATCCCCTGCGTCACCATGTGGTGCAGCCCGCGCCGCCCATCCGCCACCGCCGTCGCGTATTTCATCTGCGATGCCCGCGCGGCGTCCTCGAGCCGATACCCCGACGACGCGATCACCAGCCTGCGCACGACCTCCGGGTGATCCGCGGCCAGCTGCAGGGCCAGCGACCCACCCGAGGAGATCCCGAGCACGTCCACCGGCGCCCCGAACTCGGCCGCCAGCGCCTCCGCGTGCTCGCGCGCGATATCGGCCATGGTCGTCCCCACCGCCATCCCCGGCGCCCGATTCACCGCGTACACCCGGAAGTGCCCGGCCAGCGGCGCCAGGGTCTTCACCTCCGACTTCCGCATCCACCCCTTCGGATTCGCGTGATCCGGAGTGAACCATCGCAGGAACACCAGCGGTCGCCCCGCACCGAACGCCAGGTACGGCATGCCGTGCCCCAGCACCCCTTCGGTGACCTCGAACCCCTGCACAACACCCACGCCGCCTCCGATCCGACCTGCACACCTACCCGCCGAACGCTACCCATGCCCCGGCCGCTGCGCGATGACCTCGGAGGTCATGGCGGACCCCGGAAACGCCGAACGGCGCCGCTCCCGGAGGAGCGACGCCGTTACGGTGTCAGAGATTCAGCGAATCACTTGACGATCTTGGTGACGCGACCGGCACCGACGGTGCGGCCACCCTCACGGATCGCGAAACGCAGGCCCTCGTCCATGGCGACCGGCTGGATCAGCTTGACGGACATCTCGGTGTTGTCACCGGGCATGACCATCTCGGTGCCCTCGGGCAGGGTCACAACGCCCGTCACGTCAGTCGTACGGAAGTAGAACTGCGGACGGTAGTTGTTGAAGAACGGGGTGTGGCGGCCGCCCTCGTCCTTCGACAGGATGTACGCCTGGCCCTCGAACTCGGTGTGCGGGGTGGTGGTGCCCGGCTTCACGACGACCTGGCCACGCTCGACATCTTCGCGCTTGATGCCACGAACCAGCAGACCGACGTTGTCGCCCGCCTGGCCCTGGTCGAGCAGCTTGCGGAACATCTCGATACCGGTGACCGTGGTCTTGGTCTTGTCCGGACGGATGCCGACGATCTCGACTTCCTCGTTCACGTTGATGATGCCGCGCTCGACACGACCGGTGACGACGGTGCCACGACCGGTGATCGTGAAGACGTCCTCGACCGGCATCAGGAAGGGAAGCTCGGTCTCACGGACCGGGTCCGGGATCGACTCGTCGACGGCGGCCATGAGCTCGAGGACCGACTCGGCCCACTTCTCGTCGCCCTCGAGGGCCTTCAGGCCGGAGACGCGCACGACGGGGGCATCCTCGTCGAACTCCTGCGAAGCCAGCAGCTCGCGGACCTCCATCTCGACGAGCTCGAGGATCTCCTCGTCGTCGACCATGTCCGACTTGTTCAGCGCGACCAGGATGTAGGGCACGCCGACCTGACGGGCGAGCAGCACGTGCTCGCGGGTCTGCGGCATCGGGCCGTCGGTGGCGGCGACCACGAGGATGGCGCCGTCCATCTGGGCCGCACCGGTGATCATGTTCTTGATGTAGTCGGCGTGACCCGGGGCGTCGACGTGCGCGTAGTGACGCTTCTCGGTCTGGTACTCGACGTGGGAGATGTTGATCGTGATACCACGAGCCTTCTCCTCCGGCGCCTTGTCGATCTGGTCGAAAGCGAAGCTCTCGTTCAGGTCCGGGTACTTGTCGGCCAGCACCTTGGTGATAGCAGCCGTCAGCGTGGTCTTGCCATGGTCGACGTGACCGATGGTGCCGATGTTGACGTGGGGCTTCGTCCGCTCGAACTTCGCCTTCGCCACTGTGGTCCTCCTGGACTAGTTAGTGCGTGCTTTTTTGCAGCAGTGCGGTTATTAAGGGGGGTCGTGCTGACGCCCGGTTGCCGGGGCCAAGCGTACTTGGCCCCCGCAAGCGAATTACTCGCCGGTCGCCTTGGCGATGATCTCCTTGGACACGTTGGCCGGAACCTCAGCGTAGGAGTCGAACACCATGGAGTAGTTCGCGCGACCCTGGGTCTTCGACCGCAGGTCACCGATGTAGCCGAACATCTCCGAGAGCGGAACCAGCGCCTTGACGACACGGGCACCACTGCGTTCCTCCATGGCCTGGATCTGGCCACGGCGGGAGTTCAGGTCGCCGATCACGTCGCCCATGTAATCCTCGGGCGTGATGACCTCGACCGCCATGAGCGGCTCGAGGATCACCGGACCGGCCTTGCGGGCCGCTTCCTTGAGGGCCTGCGAGCCCGCGATCTTGAAGGCCATTTCCGACGAGTCGACGTCGTGGTACGCGCCGTCGAGCAGGATGACCTTCATGTTCACCAGCGGGTAGCCGGCGAGCACGCCGTACTGCATGGCGTCCTGCGCACCCGCGTCGACCGAAGGGATGTACTCACGGGGCACGCGGCCGCCGGAGACCTTGTTCTCGAACTCGTAGTGCGCACCGTCTTCGCCGACGAAGGGCTCGACCGCGATGATGACCTTCGCGAACTGGCCGGAGCCACCCGTCTGCTTCTTGTGCGTGAACTCGAGCTTCTCGACCGGCTTGGTGATCGTCTCGCGGTAGGCCACCTGCGGCTTGCCGACGTTCGCCTCGACCTTGAACTCGCGCTTCATGCGGTCGACGAGGATGTCGAGGTGGAGCTCGCCCATGCCGCCGATGACGGTCTGGCCGGTCTCCGCGTCGAGCTTGACCGAGAACGTCGGATCCTCGCGCGCCAGCTTCTGGATCGCGGTGCCGAGCTTCTCCTGGTCGGACTTGGTCTTGGGCTCGATGGAGACCTCGATGACCGGGTCCGGGAAGGTCATCGACTCGAGGACGACCTGGTTCTGCGGATCGCAGAGGGTGTCACCGGTGGTGGTGTCCTTCAGGCCGATGACCGCGTAGATGTGGCCCGCGGTGACCTCGGGGACCGGGTTCTCCTTGTTGGAGTGCATCTGGAACAGCTTGCCCAGACGCTCCTTCTTGCCCTTGGTCGAGTTGACGACCTGAGCACCGGAGGCCACCGAACCCGAGTACACGCGGATGTAGGTGAGCTCACCGAAGAACGGGTGCACGGCGATCTTGAACGCCAGCGCCGAGAACGGCGCGTCGATGCTCGGCTGACGAGTGATGATCTCGTCTTCCTTGCCGGGCACGTGGCCCTCGACGTTCTCCACGTCCAGCGGGGACGGCAGGTAGTCGACGACGGCGTCGAGCATGGGCTGCACGCCCTTGTTCTTGAACGCCGAGCCACACAGCACGGGGTAGAGCTCCGAGGCGACGGTCATCTTGCGGATGCCGGCCTTGATCTCCTCGATCGTGAGCTCTTCGCCACCGAAGAACTTCTCCAGCAGCGCCTCGTCCGACTCGGCGACGGTCTCGACCAGTTCCTGGCGGTACTGCTCGGCCTTCTCCTTGAGGTCGGCCGGGATCTCCTGGACCTCGTACTTCTCGCCCAGCTTGGTCTCGCCGGTCCACACCTTGGCGTTCATCTCGACCAGGTCGACGATGCCCTCGAAGGTGTCCTCCGCGCCGATCGGCAGCTGGATGACCAGCGGCTTGGCGCCGAGGCGGTCCTTGATGGTCTGCACGGTGAAGTAGAAGTCCGCGCCGAGCTTGTCCATCTTGTTCACGAAACAGATGCGCGGCACGTCGTACTTGTCGGCCTGACGCCACACCTGCTCGGACTGGGGCTCGACGCCCTCCTTGCCGTCGAAGACGGCGACGGCGCCGTCGAGCACGCGGAGCGAACGCTCCACCTCGACGGTGAAGTCCACGTGACCCGGGGTGTCGATGATGTTGATCTGGTTCTGGTTCCAGAAGCAGGTCACGGCGGCGGAGGTGATGGTGATACCACGCTCCTGCTCCTGCTCCATCCAGTCGGTGGTCGACGCGCCGTCGTGCGTCTCACCGATCTTGTAGTTGACACCCGTGTAGAAGAGGATGCGTTCGGTGGTGGTGGTCTTGCCCGCATCGATGTGGGCCATGATGCCGATGTTGCGGACCTTGTTCAGGTCGGTGAGCACGTCCTGTGCCACGGAAATCTTCCCCGCTCGTTAGCTAGTTGGGATTCTCGGGAACGACCCTGGTTCGGGTCGTCACAATGTCAACGCCGGGGGCGGCACCGAAGTGCCGCGTCCCGACTGAAAGCCTTCCGGCGCCGACACTAGCGACGGGCCGGGCGGCAATCACCAGCGGTAGTGCGCGAAGGCCCGGTTCGACTCGGCCATCTTGTGGGTGTCCTCGCGACGCTTCACCGAAGCGCCGAGGCCGTTGCTGGCGTCGAGGAGCTCGTTGGCGAGACGCTCGACCATGGTCTTCTCGCGACGGGCGCGGGAGTAGCTGACCAGCCAGCGCAGCGCCAGGGTGTTGGCGCGGCCCGGACGGACCTCGACCGGCACCTGGTAGGTGGCGCCACCGACGCGGCGGGGCTTCACCTCGAGGGCGGGCTTGACGTTGTCCAGCGCGCGCTTGAGGGTGACGACCGGATCGGTGCCGGTCTTCTCACGCGCCTGCTCGAGTGCACCGTAGACGATGCGCTCGGCGGTGGACTTCTTGCCGTCCAGCAGGATCTTGTTGACCAGCTGAGTGACCAGCGGCGACCCGTAGACCGGGTCGTTGATCAGCGGACGCTTGGGTGCGGGGCCCTTGCGTGGCATATCAGCTCTTCTCCTTCTTGGCGCCGTAGCGGCTGCGAGCCTGCTTGCGGTTCTTCACACCCTGGGTGTCCAGCGAGCCACGGATGATCTTGTAGCGCACACCCGGGAGGTCCTTCACACGACCGCCACGCACGAGCACCATCGAGTGCTCCTGCAGGTTGTGGCCCTCACCGGGGATGTAAGCCGTGACCTCGACCGCGCTGGTCAGGCGAACACGCGCGACCTTACGGAGCGCGGAGTTCGGCTTCTTCGGGGTCGTGGTGTACACGCGAGTGCACACGCCACGACGCTGCGGGCTCCCCTTCAGGGCCGCGGTCTTGGTCTTGGAGACCTTGTCGCGGCGACCCTTGCGGACCAGCTGGTTGATGGTTGGCATAGACCGGCTTTCCTTATCGGTTATTGCGGCTGTCGGAACGTGTCTTCAGTTCATCGAGCTTTCACTCGCACGTCCGACCGTGTTTCGCTTGACCCGCGGTCGGGCGTGTCGCGCGCAGCTCAGGGCCCTTTTTCCGGGCACGCTGGAACGTACCGGCCGCTCTCGCTGGCCTACGTTCACGCACGAACTTGCCCGTAGCAATCCGGGCACAGCGATCCACGATACGCGCCCGCCCGAACCGGGGTCAAAGCGGGGTCGTGCGTCAAGGCTTCTACCGGGCCAGATCCAGGGTCAGCTCCACCAGCTTCTGGGCGCCCACGCACGGGTCGGGGTGTGCCGAGCCGGGCCGGTAGTTGATCCACCAGCCGACGACGCCGACATCGGCAGCGGGCGCGGTGACGCCGCAGGAGTCGTTGTCGCCCGGCCTGCGCACCTGCAGGGCCCTGCGGCCCTGCACCGTGATGTCGCCGGTGAGGTAGCCCAACTTGTCGTTGGTCGCCTTCTCGTTGTTCAGCGTACCCATCTCGTACCAGTTCAGGGTGGCCATGGCCCCGCCGCCCGGTGCGTCCTCGATGTCCCACATGCACACCGCGCCGCTGAAGGAGGTGTTGACGAAGGTGGCGTTGCCGATGATCTCGCCGATCTTGTCGGTGGCGACCACGTCGCATTCGCGCAGCAGCTTGTCGAAGTCGGTGTTGATCGACTCACCGCCGCCACCGCTGCCCAGCGGCTGCGCGTTGCCCTGCACCTTCTCGCCGCACCCGGCCAGCGTCGCGGTGAGCAGCAGGGCCGCCGAGGCCGCGACCACGATCCGGCGCGCGCTCATCCGAGCCGTCCCACGGTGAGCTCGGCCAGCTTCCTGGTCTTCTCGCACGGGTTGCCCGCGGTGGCGAACACGCCGGTGGAGATCGACCATTCGAAGAAGTCGTCGTCGAGCTGCACGGCGAAGTCGCACACCGTCCCCTGGGGATCGAGCGCCTCGAAGCCGGGCTTGCCGCCGACGTCGATGGTCTGCGGGTTGCGGCCCACGCTGGAGACCCAGGCCTTCTCCCGCTCGATCGGGCTGCCCCGATAGGAGGCGAACGTCACGCTGGGCGAGGACAATCCGGCCGCCTGCCAGTTGCAGCCGGTGGCGTTCTTGTAGACCCGCGAGATCTGCCCCAGCCCGGCCAGGGTGCGCACCTCGTCGTCGGTGACGTGGCCGCACTCGCCGACGAACGGCCCCAGCGAGGCCACCTTCGGTGGTGGTTTGCCCGGTCCGGCCGGCGTATCGGAGTCGCCCCCCGATCCGCACGACGTCAGCATGACGACCAGGGCCATGCCGGTGATGATCGCCGAGGGGATCCGCATGCCATGAACTCTAATCGCATGCGGGCCGTGCCTACAGGTTCCCGCGGGCCTCCTGTTCCCGTTCGATCGCCTGGAAAAGCGCTTTGAAATTGCCTTTTCCGAAGCCGAGTGAGCCGTGTCGCTCGATGAGCTCGAAGAAGACGGTGGGGCGGTCGCCGATCGGGCGGGTGAAGATCTGCAGCAGGTAGCCGTCCTCGTCGCGGTCGACCAGGATGCCGCGACGCTGCAACTCCCCCACCGGCACCCGGACGTGCCCGATCCGGGCGCGCAGTTCGGGGTCCTCGTAATAGGTGTCGGGGGTGGCCAGGAATTCGACGCCCTCGGCGCGCAGCGCGTCGACGGTGGCGAGGATGTCGCCGGTGGCCAGGGCGATGTGCTGGACGCCGGGTCCGCGATAGAACTCGAGGTACTCGTCGATCTGAGAACGCTTGCGGCTCACGGCCGGTTCGTTGAGCGGGAACTTCACCCGGTGGTTGCCGTTGGCGACGACCTTGCTCATCAGCGCGGAGTACTCGGTGGCGATGTCGTCGCCGACGAACTCGGCCATGTTCGTGAAACCCATGACGTCGCGGTAGAAGTCGACCCAGCGATCCATCATGCCGAGCTCGACATTGCCGACCACGTGGTCGATCGCCTGGAACAGCCGCCCGGTGCGCTGCGCGCGGGTGGAGGTGCGCGGGACATAGCCGGGCAGATACGGCCCGTGATAGCCGGAGCGGTCGACCAGCGTGTGCCTGGTCTCGCCGTAGGTGGCCAGCGCCGCGGACCGGACGGTGCCGAATTCGTCTGTCGCGTCGTGCGGTTCGACGAGGATGCGCGCGCCGTGTTCGCGGGCCCAGGCGACGCAGCGGTCCACGTCGGGCACCTCGAGCGCGATGTCGACGATGCCGTCACCGTGGCGGTCGTGATGGGCGACGAGCGGACTGTCCGGGTCGACGGCGCCCTGGACGACGAACCGCGCCGAGCCGCTGCGCAGCACGAACGCCTTGTGGTCGCGGTTGCCGGTCTCGGGGCCGGAGTAGGCCTCGAGCCGCATCCCGAACGCGGACTGCAGGTAGTGCGCGCACTGGGTCGCGTTGCCGACGACCCACACCAGCGCGTCCCACCCGATCACCGGAAACGGATCGACACTGTCGTCGTGCTCGATGAGCCCGACGAGCTGCTGCTCAATGGTCATGACCTAGGAAATCCCGGGATCGCCCAGCTGGGCAACTACGCCATCGAACCCTGGGCAAGCTGGCATGAGAAGCCACCGGAATCGGCTCGATGGTGGACAATTTGAATAGCACCCGAGCAGGAGGTCTTCCGATGCGCACGCCCGCGAAACTGGACGAACTCGATCTGGCGATCCTGTCCGCGATGCACGAGTACCAGAAGGCCGGAATCCTCGAGCTCTCGCGCCGCACGAAGGTCGCGCGGGCCACCGTGCAGGCGCGGATCAACCGGATGGAGGAGTCGGGGGTGATCGCCTCCTACGACCCGCAGATCGACGTCACCGCGGCCGGTTTCGACGTGCAGGCCTTCGTGACGCTCGAGATCGCGCAGGGCGCGCTGGACACGGTGAGCGCCGAGCTCGAGGCCATCCCCGGCGTGCTCGAGGCCTACGCGACGACCGGGTCGGGTGACGTGCTGTGCCGGATCGGCGCCGATTCGCACGCCGGCTTGCAGGCGGTGCTGCTCAGCATCGACCGGACCGGCTCGGTGGTGCGCTCGCACAGCGTGATCGTGCTGTCGACGGTGATCGCCCGGCGCACCATGCCGCTGCTGCACACGCTCACCCCGGCGGGCACCGCGAAGGCGCCCGCGTACCGGGACCAGCGCTGAGCCGCGGCGCCGTTACTGCCGGTCCAGCCGGGTCAGCAGACCGTGGACGTGCGCCTCGGCGGCGGCCCGCGCCGACTCGGCGTGCCCCGATTCCAGGGCCTCCACGATCCTCCGGTGCTCGCGCAGGGCGACGCGGCGGTTGCGGGCCGAGCACCACAGATCACCGCGGTAGAGGTGGGCCTTGGCCTCGAGCCTGGCCAGTTCCTCGCTCAGGCAGCTGTTGCCGGAGGCCTCGCGCAGGAAGGTGTGGAATTCCAGGTCGAGTTGGGCGTCGCGGGCCGCGTCGGTGGCGTCGTCGAGATTGGCCGACTGGGCGGCGAGGATGCTCGCGAGCTTGTCCAGGTCGGCGTCGGTGAGCCGGGTGGCCGCGGCCGCGGCGGCGAGCCCGTCGAGGACGGCGCGGACCGCGAGGACCTCGCGGATCTGCGCGTCGTCGACCGCGGCGACCTTGGCCCCCGCGTGCGGCGCGCTCACCGCGAGGCCCTCGTAGATCAGCTGCTGCACCGCCTCGCGGACGGGACTGCGGCTGACCCCGAGCCGGGTCGCCAGCGCGGGCACGCTGAGCGGCCTGCCGGGGGCCAGCTCGCCGGCGAGGACCATCTGCCGGATCTGCCGATGGACGGAGCGGCCGAGCAGCGCGGAGCTCTCGTCGGTCATCACGATGGTCCTTTCCGGGTGCTGCGCCGATTATCCCTTGGGCTGATAATTCGCCGCTACGCGCTGGGCGAGGAAGTCGGCGGCGGTGACGGGCGGGTATTTGCCCGCGGGCCCCTGGATGATCGCGTCGCGGTCGGCTTGGGCGAAGTAGGCGATGCTGTAGCGCTCGCCCTGGTACTCGCCCTCGCCCGGGCTGCGGACGCGATGGAAGTTCGACGGCAGCAGGTCGTCGCTCCAGCGGGTGAGCATGTCGCCGATATTGCAGGTGATCAGGCTCGACGACGGGGTGATGGAGGTCCACTCCTGCTCGGCCATCTCCTTGCCGGGGCACACCTGCAGCCCGCCCTGACCGTCGCGCTGGAACAGCAGGGTCAGGCAGTCGAAGTCGGTGTGCGCGCCCGCCCGCCACCGGCCCGGCACGCCACGCAGTTCCTCGGGCACGGCGAAGTAGTGCAGCAGCCGCAGCGTGCTCTGGTAGTCCGGCGAGGCGGGATCGTGTGCGGCGGTGAAGTGTTCGCGCGGCAGGCCGAGACGGTCCGCGAAGCACGACAGCACCCGCATCGCCACCGCCCACGCGCGCGCCTCGAAATCGAGGACGCGGGAACGGAATCCGGCCAGCTCGTCCTCGCTGGGCCAGAGCTCAGCCATGTGCGGCCGGGTGACCTGATAGGACTCCTTCTGATCCGGCACACCGATGGACGGACGCACCTGACTCAGGCTCTCCCACCCCGCGTTGTTCTTCTTGACCAGCGGATACCGGCCCTTCACCGCCTCGGGGAGCGCGAAGAAATCGGCGGTGGCGCCGAACATCTCGTCGATCAGGTCCTGCGCGATGCCGTGGCCGGAGAGCTGGAAGAAGCCGATCTCGGTGGCGGCGTCCCACAGCTGGTCGGTGATCTCGGCGCGCCGCTCGTCGAAGTCGGTGAGGTCGATGACGCGGATCTCGCGGGCGTCGGTCTCCTTGCCGAGTCCGCCCATCGCCTTCTCGCGCGAGACCTCGGACAGGTCGTAGCTGGTGGTCATTGGTGTGACTCCTTATCCGGTGACGGAGATGCTCGGGTCGAGGAATTCCTTGGTGACCAGGTCCTTCGCGGTGAGTCCCGCGGGCACGTCCGCACCGCCGGTGCGCAGGATGGGTCCGAATTCGTCGATGATGCGCTGGACGCGGGCCTCGTCGAAACTGCCGAGGACACCGTCGGTGTCGTTGCCGATCAGGCCGCCGTCGATCAGGGCCCGCGAGCCGAACGCGGCCAGTTCGGGGCTGTAGGGACTCAGCTTGGGGTTCTGTTCGACCACGTCGACGACGACCTCGTCGACGTGCGAGGGATCGGCCCGGAACTGAGCGGTGGCCTTCTGGATCATCGGCACCAGCTTCTGCAGGCACGGACGCAGTTCGGCGAGTTTGTCGGCGCGCACGTTCACCGTGCGGGCGTAGCCCTCGTAGCCGACGTCCTTGAGCAACTGGTAGGCGACGGGCTTGTTCCAGGCGCGGACCTCGTGCTCGTAGGTGTAGGGCTCGGCATTGGCGAAACCCTGCTGCGCGAAGGACGGATCGGTGACGAACCGCGACGGCGAATTGTCGTAGGACGCGTCGATCTGCTCCTGTTTCACCAGGCCGCGGGCCACCAGCCAGTTCGGGTACAGCTGGCCCTTGGACACCACGATCGGCTTGCCCGACCTGCCGATGTCGGCGATGCCCCGCCAGTCCGGGTTGGTCTTCGGGTCCCACATCAGCATCTGCGGGCTGTTGCGCAGCAGCGTGGTCACCGCGACGATCGGCTGCTGCCCGGCGGCGGCGACGGCGTGTTCGGAGTGGGCAAGCCCGAGGGTGATGCTCTGGTCGACATACATCTGCGAGGGCACGGTCTGGAAGCCGATGGCCGGGCCGCCGGCCCGGATCTCGAGCTCGACGCCGGTGTCCTTGCCGTCGGCGACGAGCGGTCCGGTGATCTTGTTGTTGTCGGCGTCGACCCGGTAGCCGGGTCCGAGCAGTCCGAAGATCGGCCCGGAATCGGTTTCCGGGGCCCACTGCAACTGGACCACCACGGTGGCGGGGCAGGCGCCGGCGAGCTGCTGCTCGGCCGGGGCCGGTTCGAGGGCGACGGCCGGGCCTTCGGCGATGTCGCCGGAACAGGCCGACGCGGTCGCGGCCAGCGCGAGGGCCAGCGTCGCGAGGCCTAGGCGGCGCGCGGGAGATGACTTCATGGTTGATCCTCTGTAGCGGGGGGTGACGGCTAGTGCGCGGAGTTGTGCCAGCGGCCGACGCTGACCTTCTGCACCACGGTGAAGACGGTGAACACGAGCACGCCGAACAGCGCGGCCAGCAGCAGCGCGCCGATCAGGTCCTCCGATTGCAGGCGGGCGCGGTAGGTGTCGAGCAGGGTGCCGATGCCGGGTTTGCCCTGCGCGAAGAACATGTCGCCGATGATCGCGCCGGTGACGGAAAGACCGGCGGCGGTGCGCAATCCGGTGAGCGTCGACGGGAGCGCGGCGGGCAGCTGCAGCGACCACAACCGGCGCAACCGTCCCGCGCGACCGAGCGTGAACAATTCCTGGAGATTCGCGTCGACGGACTTGATGCCGAACAGGGTCATCGCGATGATCGGATGGATGGCGATCAGTACGCACACCGTGGTGCGCGCGGCGAAGCCGTAGCCGAGCCACAAGCCGATCAGCGGAACCACCGCCAGCACCGGAATGGCCTGCAGAACCACGGCATACGGGTAGACGACCTGCTCGATCGGCTTGGCCTGGCTCATCAGCACCGCGATCGCGACGCCGAGCACGGCCGAGATCAGCAGGCCGGTGAGCGCGACCCTGGCCGTCACCGCCAGCGCCTCGCCCATCACCGCGAGCTTGGCGGGGTCGGCGAGCGATTCGCGGAACACCACGTGCGGCGGCGGCAGCAGGAACCGGCGGCTCTCGCTGAGCACCAGCATCGACACCGCGTACCACGCGGCGAGCGCCAGGGTGATCGAGACCGCGGGAGCGACAAGCGATTTGCCGATCATGCGCGCCGACGCGGTCGGCAGCTTCGGGCGCGCGGCGGCGGGGGTGGCGGCGCGGGCCGCGATACTGACCATCAGGCAGCCTCTTTCAGCGAGCGCGAGACGCGCGAGACGAGTGCGGTGAAGGCGGGCTGGAAGCGCAGCTCCCGATCCCGCGGGTAGGGCAGATCGACATCGATCACCTCGTGGACGCGGCCGGGCCTGGCCGACATCACCACCACGCGGGAGGCGAGGAACACCGCCTCGGACACCGAATGGGTGATGAACAGCGCGGTGAAGGCGTTGTCGCGATAGAGGCGCAGCAGCTCCTCCTGCATGTTCAGCCTGGTCATCTCGTCGAGTGCGCCGAAGGGCTCGTCGAGCAGCATCAATCGGGGCTCCAGCGTGAGCGCCCTGGCCAGCGACACCCGCATGCGCATGCCGCCGGAGAGCTGGTGCGGCAGCTTGTTCGCGAAATCCGCCAGCCCGACGGCCTCGATCGCCCTGGCGACCCGCTCGCGGCGCACCGCCCGGTCGATGCCGGCGAGTTCGGCCGACAGTTCGACATTGCGGCGCACCTTGCGCCAGGGCAGCAGGGTGGCCTCCTGGAAGATGAAGCCGATCGAATTCGTCTTCACCGCGACCGATCCCGTGCTCACCGGTTCCAGGCCCGCGGCCAGGCGCAGCAGCGTCGACTTGCCGCAGCCGGACGGCCCGACCACCGCGACGAATTCGCCTTCGCGCAGGTCGAGGTCGATCTCGGTCAGCGCGAGCGTGCCCTGGTCGCCGCCGAAGCGCTTGCCGACACCGGCGAAGGAGACCTCCAGGCCGGAGAGCAGCGTCCTCGCGTCGGCGTCGTTCACCGTGTCGTAGAGCGTCACCGTGATTCACCTTCTCTGCGATATTGCGTGCAACCTTTGGTCGACATCAGTCTGTACTCACCGAATTACATGCAATGTGTGGTTCGTTTCTGGCGTATTAACAATCAGCGCATGCGAATCAGGCGCTGCGTGAGGTCGTCGACGTCGATGCGGGTGCTGCGGCCGTCGCGCAGGACGGCCTCACCGTCGACCCACACCGTGTCGATCACGCGCGGCGAGGCCGCGGCGAGCAGGGTGGCGCCGGGGTCGAGGACGGGCAGGCAGGCGAAGTCGCGATCGAAGCGGACCAAGGTGAGGTCGGCGCGATCCCCGACGGCGATGCCGGGGTGGGTGGGGCCACCGAGCACCCGGCCCGCCGCGGCGGTCGCCATCCGCAGCATCTGGTCGGCGTCGAGCAGATCGGCCCGCCGGTGCGCCGCGCGCTGCAGGAACGCGCCGAGACGCAGGGCCAGCAGCATGTCCTGGGTGTCGTTGCTCGCTGCGCCGTCGACGCCGAGGGTGACCTCGATCCCGGCGGCCAGCATCTCGGGCACGGGGGCAACGCCGCTGCCGAGCCGCATGTTGGAGACGGGGTTGTAGGACACCGTCACGCCGCGCTCGGCGAGGACCGCCCGCCCGGCGGCGTCGAGGTTGACGCAGTGCACCGCCAGCGTGCGGTCCCAGAGGAAACCGCTCGCGTCGAGGTAGTCGACGGCGCCTGCGCCCGCGTGCAGGCGGCACATGTCCTCGTCGGTGGTGGTCTCGAGGAGGTGGATCGACACCATCTTGCCGGTGGCCATGGCGTATTCGCGGGTGGCCGCCATGCCGTCGGGAGTGAGGCAGCGCGGGTTGGGCACGGCCAGTGCCGTGGTGATCCGGGTGCCGACCAGCTGCTTGTCGAGCGCGTCGACGTGCGCGAGGGCCTCGTCGAGCGGTTGCAGCAGGCGCGGGTCGAGGCCCCACTTGCGGGTGCTGTCGGCACGATCGGCGATGCCGCGGCCGAGCACCACCCGGATGCCGAGTTCGTCGAGCGCCCGGATCACGGCCTGGTGGATCTCGTCGGACGGGTTGGGCCACAGGTGTTCGACGACCGTGGTCACGCCGCTGCGCAACAGCTCCAGGCCGCCGGCCAGCGCCGAGAGGTAGGTCTGTTCTGGCGTCGCGGCGACGGTGTGTTCGCCGACGCAGCGCAACCATTCGAGCAGCGGCAGGCCCTCGCCGACACCGCGCAGAACCGCCTGCTGCAGGTGGGTGTGGGTGTTGACGAAGCCGGGGAGCAGGTAGCCGGAGCCGCCGTCGAAGCGGGGCAGGTCGGCGTGTTCGGGCCCGGCGGCCAGCGCGACGACCACGCCGTCGCGGACGACGACTTCGCCGGGGGCCCAGCCCTGTTCGGTGTAGACGGTGACGTCGGTGACGACCACGGACGCGGAAGAACCCATGCGCGCACCTCTCTCGGATGCGGCTGGTTCGCCCGCCTGGGTCAGCGGTGCACGTCGTCCGTTGCAGCCATGAACGTCGTGGGGACGACCTTAGGAAGCGAGTGTTGCCTCGACGTTAAAGCCGTGTCACGGCCGGACATCCGCGCCCGGCGCCAGGATCTCCACCACCCGCGCCGATTCGGGCTCCAGGAAGGCGAGCAGGGCGGCGGCCTCCGATTCCACCTGCGCGGCTTCGGCTCTCGTCCACTTCCTGGTGGGGCTGATCCGCAGGCGCGCGGTGCCCGACTTCACGAACACCTTGTACATCCCCGCCAGGAAGCCGTCGAGGAGCACCGGCGACACCCAGGAGGCGAAGGCGCGCATCGGCGGTGCGGAGTCGTCGCCGGTGATCCGCGCGCGGTCCTGATGCGACAGCAGCGCGTTGTCGTACCAGCCGAGCAGCCGCACCGGCGCGGGCTGATCGGGGTCGGCGAGTTCGAGGTCGGCGGCGTCGTAGAGGGTGCGGCCGCGCTCGTCGGTGTAGGTGCGGACGCGATCGCCGAGCTCGGCGACGGCCTGTTTCATCGCGGGCAGGCGCGACCAGGTCTGCATGTCCATGGTGGTGGCGGGTCCGAAGGCGCGCAGATAGCGCAGGATCAGTTCCGCCACCGGATAGCCGGGGTCGAGCGGGGCGCCGAGCCACGGCTGCACCCGGGACCAGACCGGCTTGCTGTTGTCGCGCCAGCGGCCGCGCGGCGGAGTCTGCAGCACCGGGAGCTGATACAGCCAGGTCTGCACGACGACGCCGGCGTCGCGATCGGGGTAGAGCCGGGCCGCCTCGGCGCGCAGCGCGGCCGCGGACATCGGCTCGTCACCGAGCACCGCTTCGCCGTGCGCGCGGACCTCGTCGAGGTCGAGGCCGACCATGGCCCCGTAGTTGAAACCCTTGCGCGCGGGCACCTTCTCCAGTTCCGGCTGGATGAGCGGCGCGATCCGCAGCGCGTCGGGCGGGGTGACGAGGTGAATGGTGCCGCGCATCAAGGTGATCCGGACCAGCGAGCGGTCCGCCAGACCATCCGACACCGCCGCCGGGTCGAAATCCCTGATGCGACTCCACAATCCGACGAACGGCGGCGGCACGTCCTGGGCCTGCAGGCCGATCAGGTGGTCGCACATCCGCGGGACTGTCAGCGTCGAGCGCTCGAGCAGGTGCTGACGCGCGAGCAGCGTCCGGTTGAGCACGCGGGTCGACAGTGGCATGTGGCTCCCTCCCTTGACCCGCTGGACGTTACCGCCCGCCTCCGACACACTCCGGCCGGTCTCGCCGGCGCTACCGGGATCGCGGGCGACGGCGATCCGCCCGCGCGTCACACCTCAGCGCAGCTGGACGACGACCTTGCCGGTGGCGGTGCGATTGTCCAGCGCCGCAACCGCTTCGGCGGTCCGGTCCAACGGGTACAGCACCGGCTCCGGCGCCGCGATGGCGCCCGAGGCCAGCAGCGGTTCGACCTCGGCCCACTGTTCGGCGAGGTAGGTCGGGTGGCTCATCACCCATTCGCCCCAGGCCGCGCCGACGACCTCGACGTTCTTGAGCAGCAGCCGGTTCACCTTCACGGTGGGGATCTCGCCCGCGGTGAAACCGACGACGAGCAGCCGGCCACCACCGGCCAGCGAGCGGACGCTGTCGGTGAAACGGTCGCCACCGACCGGATCGAGCACGATGTCGACGCCACGACCTTCGGTGAGCTCCTTGACCGCGGCCAGCCAGCCGTCGGCGAGCACCACGTCCGTGGCGCCGTTGGCCTTGGCCACCTGGGCTTTGGCCTCGGTACTCACCACCGCGATCACCCGGCCCGCGCCCAGCGCCTTCGCCATGCGCAGGGTGGAGGTGCCGATGCCGCCCGCGGCGCCGTGCACCAGCACCGTCTCGCCCTGGGCGAGCCGACCGCGCTTGGTGAGGCAGAAGTGGACGGTGAGGTCGTTGAACAGGATGCCCGCGCCCGCCTCGAGCGAGACGCTGTCCGGGAGCTTGAACACGGCGTGCTCGGGCGCGACGGCCACCTCGGCCACGGCGTTGCCGAGCATGGTGAGCGCGGCGACCCTGTCGCCCGGACGCAGCGCCGAGCCCTCCGGCGCACTGCGCACCACGCCCGCGACCTCGCCGCCGACGACGAACGGCAGCGCGGGCTTCATCTGGTAGAGACCGCGGGTCATCAGCACGTCAGGGAAGGCGATGCCCGCCGCGTGCACGTCGATGAGGACACCGCCCTGGTAGGCCGCCGGTTCCGGCAGGTCGACGATCTCGATCGCGGACGGTCCGTCCAGTGTGGCGACCTGTGCTGCGCGCATTCCTGACACCTCTTCTTCGTGGCACCCGACCCCGCGAACATATCCCGGTGGACGGCTCAGCGGTAGGCAAATTCGGTCACGGGCTCGCTCGCGAGCACGGTGCCGTCCTTGGTGATCACCAGCCCGGTGGCGGTGAGCAGGTAGCGGGTGCCGTCGGTGGGATTGGTCGCGGTGAAACCACCGCCGCCGGTCGGCACCGGATCGTCGAGCTCCAGACCGAGGCCGTCACTGGCCCTGGCGCCCTTGTAGTAGTAGCGGCCCGCACCGGTGTGGCAGATGACGACCTTCGAGCCCGTGGTACGCGCGATCGACATCGCGGCGTCGTTGTCGTTGCAGCGCGGGCCGGTGAGGAAACCCTGGCCGTCGGCGCCGGCCACGCTCGACCGCAGCGGCGGCAGTGTCGTCGTGGCGGGCGGCTGGACGTACGGGCTCGTCGGCACGTCCTGGCTGACCGTTTCGATCACCGGCGGCGGGAGCGTGGCCCCGATCGTCGAGGTGGGGCCCGCGACGGTCTCCTTGTCGCCGGTGACATCCAGCATCACCCACACCGCGATGCCGACCGCGGCGACCACGATCAACGCACCGAGCGCACCGGCCAGCAGCGGCGTCGACGTATTGCGTTGCGGCGGAAGCGGGAGCGGGGCGGACGGGTGGGTGTACCCACCGACGACGGTGGCCCGCTCGGCGCCGGCCGGTTGCCGCACCGTGGCGGACGGCTGCCACGCACCGGTCGCCGGCTGCCACGCACCGGTCGCCGGCTGCCGCACCGTGGCCGACGGGTGTGCGGGGCCGGACGCCGAACGCTCACCTGGCGCGGGCTGCCGCACCGTCGCCGACGGGTGCGCGGGACCGGTCGTCGAACGCTCGCCGGGCGTCGGCTGCCGCACCGTGGCCGGGTGCGCCGGACCGGTCGCCGGCCGCTCGGATTGCCCGGGGCCGGTGCGGTCGACCAGGACCTGGGGGCCCGAAACGGTCGGCGGCGGAGGCACTTCCGACCAGTGCGGCTGGGCGGTCACCCGGGTGACGGGCCCCGACACCCGTGGCCCCGGCACGGTCGACGGCGCCGACCGCTCGGTCTGCACGAGCGCGGACCTGGCCGCACGGCCGAGATCGCCCGGGGTGGCGTAGCGCTCCCGCGGTCGCTTGGCCATCCCACGATCGATCACCGCGTCGAAGGCCGCCAGCGCGGGGTCGACGGCGCTCGGGCGCGGCGGGGGCGCCATCTGATGCGAGCCGATCGCGCCCGCGAGGCTGTTCACCGGGTACGGGACCCGCCCGACCAGGCTTTCGTAGAGCACGCAGGTCAGCGCGTAGGTGTCGACCGCGCCGGTCAGCGGGGCCTCGTCGAAGCGTTCCGGGGCCATGTAGGCCATCGAGCCGACGGCGCTGCCGGTGCTGGTGAGGGCGGGGTCGGTGGCGGTGTGCGCGATCCCGAAATCGACCAGGTAGGCGAACAGATTGCTGGTGAGCAGGATGTTGGCCGGCTTCACGTCACGGTGGACGAGACCGGTCTCGTGCGCGGCGTCCAGCGCCGCGGCGATCTGCTCGATCACCTGCACCGACTCACCGGGGGTGAGCCTGCCGTGCCGCTGCAACCGGTCCTTGAGGTCGGTGCCCCTGACCAGACGCATGTCGATGTAGAGCACGCCGTCGATCTCGCCCCAGTCGTGCACGGGGATCACGTGCGGTTCCTGCACGCTCGCCATCGCCTGGGATTCGCGGCGGAATCGCTGCACGAAGACCGGGTCGGCGGCCAGTTCCCGGTTGAGCACCTTCACCGCGACAACGCGATTCTTGGAGGTGTCGAACGCCTCGTAGACCTCCCCCATACCGCCGACTCCGAGAAGTCCACGCATTTCATAGCGGCCGAACATCGAGCCCGCCATCGCCCCGGCGACCATTCCTGCAGGCTACCGGGAGCGGGTAGGTCTGTCATGGTGTGATCCACGACCCGTAAAGTCGTCTGCAGAACTACGCAAGAAGTCGCGGTGTGCCCCGGTGCGCCGCGCAAGGAGCACAAGTGTCACTCGATCAGCCACTGGCCCCGCTTCCCCAGGAGGGCATGGGCTTCGCCGCGGCGTGGCCCGTCCGGGCTGGCGACGTGGATCCGTATCACCGGCTGCGCTTCGACGCCGTGGCGCGCTACCTGCAAGACATCTCCTGGGACGAACTGCACCAGACCGAACTGCATCGCACCGACCCCACCTGGATCGTGCGACGCACGGTCATCGATGTCATCCGGCCGATCACCTGGCCCGACCAGGTGCACCTGCGGCGATGGTGCGCGAGCATGTCGACCCGCTGGACGAACATGCGCACGCGGATCAGCAGCGACGGCGGCGGCCTCATCGAGACCGAGGGTTTCTGGATCAACCTGAGCGAGTCGAGCAACCTGCCCGCCCGGATCAGCGACGAGGGCCTGGCCTACCTGGCCAGATCCACCGATGAGCACCGGCTGCGCTGGCGGCCCTACCTCACCGATCCGGCCCCGCGCGAGTCCGACACCGACCTGCCCTTCCCGGTGCGCGCGACCGACATCGACCAGTACAACCACGTCAACCACACCTGCTACTGGCAGGCGGCCGAGCAGTTCCTGGTCGACTACCCGAAGCTGGTCGCCGGACCGCATCGCGCGGTGATCGAATACGTGGCGCCGGTGCTGGCGCGCGAGCACATCACGGTGCGCGCGCGGCACGAGCCGGGCGACCGGACCGGGCGGCCGGTGCTGCGGCTGTGGTTCGTGGTCGGCGGGATCACGACGACGGTCGTCAAGATCATGCCGCTGCCGGAGTAGCCCCGGCCCGTCACCGGACCGGGGCCGACGGCTAGCCCTTGGCCGCTTTGAGCAGGTCGGCGCGGGTGGTGAACTTGACCCGTGGCCTGCCCGCCGCCTTGCCCGCGGTCTTCTCGGCCTGGTCGATGGTCTTCCAGCCCTTGCGGTCGACCAGATCAGGCTGGCGCTGAGCCAGCAGGGCCTGCAGCGCGGCGCGGTCGCCGGTCGGCGCGGTCAGCTTGCCCGCGATGAAGTCGGCGATCAGCGCCTCCACCGTCTCCTCGGCGTCGACCCGGTTGGAGCCGATCACGCCGCGCGGTCCGCGCTTGATCCAGCCCGAGACGTACACGCCGGGCACCGGCTCGGTCGCGTCGATGACGCGGCCGTGCTCGCTGGGCACGGTGCCGCGCCGCTCGTCGAAGGGCAGGCCGGCGACGGGAACGCCGCGGTAGCCGATCGAGCGCAGCACCAGGCCGGTCGCGATGGTCTCGGTGCGGTCGGTGGCGGTGGCCACCAGCTGCCCGTTCTCCTCGGACAATTCGTTGTGCGCGAGTTCGAGCGCGGTGACGTGGTCCTCGCCGTGCACCGCGGTCGGCGTCGCCAGGTAGCGGAAGACGATCCGCTTGTGCGCCGGGTCGTGCGCGGCGGTCGAGTATTCCTCGGCGAGGGTGTACTTCAGCCGCAGCGACGGCTCGATGTTCGGGTCGTCGAGCAGCGCCCTGCTGTGCGGGTCGAGCTCGAGATCGGCCGCGTCGACGACCACGTCGACGTTCTTCAGATGCGTCAGGGCCAGGAACTCCGGCGTGCTGTAGGCCGCCTGCAGCGGACCGCGCCTGCCCAGGATCACCACCTCGCGGATGTTGCTGCGGCGCAACGCGTCCAGCGCGTGGTCGGCGATGTCGGTCTTGGCCAGCTCGTCGGGGTCGACGGTGAGCACGCGGGCCACGTCGAGCGCGACGTTGCCGTTGCCGACGATCACCGCGCGCTCCCCGGACAGGTCGAACTCGCGGTCGGCGAAATCGGGGTGGCCGTTGTACCAGGCGACGAACTCGGTGGCCGAGTGGCTGCCGGGCAGGTCCTCGCCGGGCACACCGAGCTTGCGGTCGCTGGAGGCGCCGACGGCGTAGATCACCGCGTGGTGGTGGTCGAGCAGTTCCTGGTGATCGATGTGCCGGCCCACCTCGACGTTCAGGTAGTACTGCAGCGTGTCGCGGCGGAAGGCCGAGTCGAACATGTTCGCCACGTTCTTGGTGCCCGCGTGGTCGGGCGCGACGCCCGCCCGGACCAGGCCCCACGGGGTCGGCAGGCGGTCGAACATCTCGACCTCCACGTCGCTGCGCCGCAGCAGCTCGTCGGCGGCGTAGCAGGCGGCGGGCCCGGCACCGACGATGGCGACGCGCAGCGTGCCCAGATCCTTGGGCGGGCGCGTCGGGGTGGCCAGCGGGTCGAAGTTCGACTCCAGCGGGTGGCGCTGGAAGTAGGCGGCGTTGATCTCGCGGTACCTGGCCAGCGAGGCGAGCAGATCGTCCTCGGAGAAGATCGCGTCCACCGGGCAGGCATCGACACAGGCGCCGCAGTCGATGCAGGTGTCGGGGTCGATGTACAGCATTTCCGCGGTCGCGAACTCCGGCTGGTCCGGGGTCGGGCGAATGCAGTCGACCGGGCACTCGGTGACGCAGCTGGCGTCGTTGCAACAACGCTGCGTGATGACGTAGGCCATAGTGTGCAGATCCTCGAAATGTGTGTGTCGGTGGCTCGAGACGTCGGCCGAGCGGGTCCGCGGCGGGTGTGCCACGAACACATCTACGGTGACGTAGCTTTCAGTGTGCCTCGAGTGTGACCGCCAACTCACCGGCGGTCGGGATTACCGTGGTTCCATGGCGGCGACCCTCATCCTCATGCGGCACGGAAAATCGGCCTACCCCGACGGCGTGGGTGATCACGCCCGGCCGCTGGCGCCGCGCGGCCAACGCGAGGCAGGCCTGGCCGGCGACTGGCTGCGCGCCACCCAACCGCCCGTCGACGCCGTCCGCTGCTCGACCGCGACGCGGACCAGGCAGACCCTGGCCGCGACGGGGATCGACGCGCCAGTGGAGTACACCGACGACATCTACGAGGCGAACCCGCACACGCTCATCGAGCTGATCCAGCTCACCGACGACACGATCGGCACGTTGCTCGTGGTCGGGCACGTTCCCGGAATCCCGTGGACCGCTTGGGAACTGGCTGCCAACCGGGAGTCCGACCAGGCCACCGAGCTGAGCCGCAAGTTCCCCACCTCGGCGCTGGCCGTGCTCGAGTTCGACCGGCCGTGGGCACAGGTCGATCCGGGCACGGGCGAACTGACGCATTTCCACGTCCCCCGATGAACTCGTCGGCGGCTACTTCAACAGCTTGCCGCCGATGACGATGCCGACCCCGAGCAGTACCAGCAGGACGAAGGCGACGAAACCGTTCGTCAGCCACCAGACCACGCCGAGTACCAGCACCACCGGCGCCACCGCGATCGCGGTGATCACCGGGCTCTCCTTGACCGTCTCCCAGGCCGAGCGGGCCCTGATCCGGTCGATGTCCTTACCAGCCATGTGATCCACACTACGTTTCTGTCGGTCACCGGTGCCATGCTTGTGCGCATGGACTGGAAAATCGAACTCGTCGCCATCCCGGTCACCGATGTCGACCGGGCGAAGGATTTCTATACGAGCATCGGCTTCAACGCCGACCACGATCACAGCCCGAGCCCGGATATCCGCTTCGTCCAGCTCACCCCGCCGGGTTCGGGCTGCTCGATCTGCATCGGCCGCGGCTTGACCAGCGCCGCGCCGGGCAGCGTCGAGGGCATGCAGATGGTGGTCCCCAGCGCCCAGCAGGCCTACGAGCAGCTCGTGGCCGCCGGGGTGGAGGCCAGCCCGGTGCAGGACATGGGCTGGGGCCTGTTCACCTTCTTCAAGGACCCCGACGGCAATCAGTGGGCCGTCCAGGAGCTGCCGAACTACAACTGACAGCGCTCGTCCCGCGACAATGGGTCTTGCTTGGAGTGCGCTCCAGGTGGCTAGCGTCGGTGGGGTTCCACGAGAGGGGACGAGCACGATGGATCACGACACGGCTCTGCTGACCGACAGCGGGGACGACGAGCGGTCGCGCCCGCGGTACTCGATCGGCGAAGTGGCCGAGCGCTCCGGGCTCAGCCGCGACACCCTGCGCTGGTACGAGCGGATCGGGCTGATGGGCTACATCGGCCGCGACCACACCGGCAACCGCCGCTTCACCGATCGAGACCTGGAGTGGCTGACGCTGATCACCCGGCTGCGCATGACCGGCATGCCGGTGGCCGACATGATCCGCTACGCCGAACTGGTCAGGGCCGGGGAACACACCTACCCGGCCCGGCTGGAGATGTTCCGGCAGACCAGGTCCGACGTGCTCGACAAGATCGCGGAACTCCAGCAGACCGTGGCCGTCCTCGACTACAAGATCGCCATCTACGAGGGCCGATCCGACGCCGCGCGACCGGCCACGCTCATCGCGTCCACGAGCGAAGGATCCGACACATGAGCACCACCGCGTCACTGCCGACCACCACCCTCGGCGCAGGCGGCCCCCTGATCGGCACACAGGGCCTCGGTTGCATGGGCATCAGCGAGTTCTACGGCGAGTCCGACCCGGCCGAATCGCGGGCCACGCTCGAGCGCGCGCTCGAACTCGGCGTCACGCTGTTCGACACCGCCGACGTCTACGGCGCCGGGCACAACGAGGAGTTCCTGTCCGGCTTCGTCCGCGCGCACCGCGACGAACTGCTGATCGCCACCAAGTTCGGCATCGTCCGCAAGGCCGACGATCCCGCCTTCCGCGGCTTCGACAACTCGCCCGGCTACATCCGGGCCTCCGTCGACGCCAGTCTGCGCAGGCTCGGCGTCGAGGTCATCGACCTGTACTACATGCACCGCCGCGATCCGCGGGTGCCGATCGAAGAGACCGTCGCCGTCATGGCCGAACTCGTCGCCGCCGGCAAGGTGCGCGCCCTCGGCCTGTCCGAGGTGACCGGCGACGAACTGCGCGCCGCGCACGCGGTGCACCCGATCGCGGCGGTGCAGTCGGAGTGGTCGCTGTTCTCCCGCGATGTCGAGCGCACCGCCGTCCCGGCCGCCGCGGAACTCGGCGTGACCTTCGTGCCGTACTCGCCGCTGGGCCGTGGCTTCCTCACGGGCGCGTTCCGGTCGGCCGGGGAGCTGGACCGGTCCGACTTCCGCCGGTTCCAGCCGCGCTTCACCGGCGAGAACGCCGCGCACAACGCCGAACTGCTCGCCCCGCTGGCCGCGATCGCGGAGGCGCACGGGATCAGCAGGGCCCAGGTCGCGCTGGCCTGGGTGCATGCCAGGGCGGCCGTGCACGACCTGGCGGTGGTGCCGATCCCCGGCACCCGTCGGCGGAGCAGGCTGGCCGAGAACGTGGCCGCGGCGACCACCCGCCTGAGCGCCGAGGAACTGGCGACCCTGGAACCGATCGCCGGGCAGGTGGCCGGGACGAGGTACGCGGACATGACGTTCACCTCCGCCGGGCGCGAATGACCGTCGGCGCCGGGCGCCCCGGTGGCGCCCGGCGCTAGCATCACAAGGGTGAGCGAGCAGCGCGAGCGGGTGTGGGTCGACAAGCAGAGTCCGGCGATTTTCAAGGCGATGAGCGCGACCGCGGCCGAGATCCGCGCCGCCGCCACGGCCGCGGGGATAGATCGGCGGTTGATCGAGCTGATCAACCTGCGGGTCTCACAGATCAACGGCTGCCCGTATTGCCTCGACGTGCACGAGCGCGCCGGGACGGGCGCCGGGCTGACCGCGCAGGAGATCGCCGTGCTGCCCTCGTGGCGCCGGGGCGGCCCGTATTCGGCGGCCGACCGCGCCGCGCTCGGGCTGGCGGAGACCGTCACCACGCTGCCCGACGAGGAGGCGACCGATCGGGAATACGCGATCGCGCGCGAGCATTGGTCCGAGGAACAGATCTCGGTGATCATCTGGATCGCCATCGCGATCGGCGCGTTCAACCGCGTGTCGATCCTGAGCGCGCACCCGGTACGGGTGCGGAAGGAGCGCAAGATGTCCGAGGCAACCCCCACGTCCCAGTCCACTTCCACCGAGCCGGAGCGCCGGGTCGTACGCAACGCGGAGAAGAACCGCTACGACGTGTTCTACGGCGGTGAGCTGGCCGGCTTCGCCGAATACATCGAGCGCGACAACGACACCGACTTCATCCACACCGAGATCGACGGCGCCTTCGCGGGCAAGGGCATCGGCAGCGTGCTGGCCCGGCTCGCCGTCGAGGACGTGATCGCCCGCGGGCGCACCATCACCGCGCACTGCCCGTTCATCCGCGGCTGGCTCGACAAGCACCCCGAGTACGACGCGCACGTGGTCGGCAAGGGCATCGCTCGATGAGTGATCTGGAGGCCGACCCGACGGAGGCGCTGTGTGAGCCGTCGCCGAGTCCGGGCCCGGTCGCCGAGCTGTATCCGGCTCGCGAGGTCCCGCTGGGCGGCGTGCGCGGGGTCTACGTGGAACGCACACTGCCGCAACGTGATCTGCCGACCGTCGGCGCCTGGTGCTTCCTCGATCGATTCGGTTCGCCGACCGTGAAGCAGACCGGCGCCTCCCCCGACATCCTGCCGCACCCGCACATCGGCCTGCAGACGGTGACCTGGCCGTTCGACGGCCGCATCCGGCACCGCGATTCGGTGGGCTCCGACGTCGAGATCGAACCGGGCCAGCTGAACCTGATGACCTCCGGTCGCGGTATCGCGCATTCGGAGTTCGGGGTGCCCGGCGCGCACGCGGGCAACGGCCTGCAGCTGTGGATCGCCCTGCCCGGCACGGCCACCGGCGTCGAGCCGCATTTCGAACAGCATCGCGCGCTGCCCGTCTACGAGGAACCGGGACTGCGCGCGACGGTGCTGATCGGCTCGCTCGGCGGGGTCACCGCACCGGCGAAGGCCTACACACCGATCGTCGGCGCCGATGTGGTGCTCGACGCGGGGGCGCGGGTGCGCCTGCCGGTGGAGCGCGCGTTCGAGCACGCGGTGCTGGTGGTGCGCGGGACGGTCGTGGTGGACGGCACCGAGCTCGGCCCGGGTCCCCTGCTCTACCTCGGTACCGATCGCGCCGAGGTGGAGTTGTCGAGTTCCGAGGGCGCGCATCTCGCGCTGCTCGGTGGCGAGCCGTTCACCGAGGAACTGGTGATGTGGTGGAACTTCGTCGGCCGCAGTCACGACGAGATCGTCGAGGCCCGCGATGCCTGGGAGGCGAGGGACACCACGCGGTTCGGTGACATCGCCGGGCACGGACCCGACGAGCGGATTCCCGCGCCGCCGCTGCCGCCGCTGCGGCTGAAGCCGCGCAAACGGGCCACCGGCTGCACCCACAACTGATCCGGCACCGCCTTCCCCGCGGCGCCGGATCAGCCGGCGGGCTCAGCGTCCGCCGGCGAGCAGGGCGTCGAGGGCGCGGTAGCTGTCGTTGAGGCCGACCTCCATGCCGGAGGCGAGCATGCCCGCGCATTCCTCGGCGGTGTGGAACACGCTGTCGGTGACGACCCGGGTGCGGCCGTTGCCGAGGTCGACGAAGGTCGTGGCGTCGATGGAGATGTGGGCGGGCATGCCGTCCCATTCGAAGGACTGCACGATGCGCTCCTTCGGGGTGATCTCGCGAAAACGGCCTTCGAAGCCGTAGGACTCGTCGCCGTCGTGCTCGACGAAACGCCAGTGGCCGCCCTTGCGGAACTCCCAGCGCTCGACGTCGACCACGTGGCCGCGGCCCCACCAGCGGGAGAGCTGCTCGATCCGGCTGTAGGCGTCCCACACCCGGTCGAGCGGGGCGTCGAAATCGCGTTCGATGTGGACTTCGCGGTCCGAGGTGGTGGTGATGACCGCGTCGTTGGTGGTTGTGCTCATCGCTCTGGCTCCGTTCGTTCGAGGAATTCACCGAGACGGTCCATGCGGGCCTCGAGCATCTGCCGGTACCCCTGCATCCACGCCACCTCCCGATCGAAGACGTGCTCGCCGATCCGGCAGTACCGGACCCGGCCACGCTTCTCGGTGACCACCATGCCCGCGTCCTCGAGCAGCCCGATGTGCTTCTTGATGCCGGTCAGGGTCATCTCGAAGCGCTCGGCCAGCTCGCTGACGCTGGCGGGTCCACGTCCGAGCTGCTCGAGTATCCCCCGCCTGGTGGGGTCAGCGAGCGCGCCGAACGAGGCGTCTAGGAAGTCATACTGAACCATCTAGTTCAGTATTGCGCCGCCCGGCTTTCGCGTCAAGGGCCGAATTCCGAAAACCCTGGACCCGTCCCCACTTTGACTACTACGCTTCGTAGTAGACATTGCCTTCCGAGGGGGAACTCATGGACAAGACCACCTGCTGCATCGTCGGCGGCGGGCCGGCCGGGATGATGGCGGGCCTGCTGCTGGCGCGCGCCGGCGTCGCGGTGACGGTGCTCGAGAAACACCCCGACTTCCTGCGGGACTTCCGTGGCGACACGGTCCACCCGTCCACGGTGCGGCTGCTCGACGAGCTGGGACTCGGCCCGGCCTTCGCCCGGCTGCCACAGTCCGCGCTGACGAAGATGCGCATGTACGCCGGCGACCGCATGGTCGTCGCCGCCGACCTCACCCGAATCCCCGGGCGGTACAAGCACATCGCGATGGTGCCGCAGTGGGACTTCCTCGACCTGCTGGCGGGCGCCGCCGCCGCGGAGCCGAGCTTCACCCTGCGCATGCGCTCGACCGTCACCGGACTGATCGAGGACGGCGGCGTGGTGCGTGGCGTGCGCTACCGCGGTGCGGACGGCGACCCGCACGAGGTCGAGGCCGACCTCGTGATCGCGTGCGACGGACGGGATTCCGTGACGCGTGAAGCGGCAGGCCTGCGTCAGCGGATGGCGGACGTGCCGATGGACATGTGGTTCCTGCGCATCCCGAAAGCGCGCGACGACAGCGACAGCGGTGCCATCCAGGCCCGCTTCACCAGTGGCAACTCCGCGGTGGCGCTCGATCGCGGCGACTACTACCAGACCGGCTACATCATCGAGAAAGGCCAGGACGCGCGACTGCGGGCCACCAACGACATCGGCTGGCTGCGCGATCGCCTCACCGAACTGTTCGGCTGGCCCGCCGCAGCGATCGCGGCGATCCGCTCCTGGGACGACGTCAAGCTGCTCGAGGTGACCGTCGGGATGCTCGACCGCTGGTATCGGCCCGGTCTGCTGTGCCTCGGCGACGCCGCGCACACGATGTCGCCGGTCGGCGGCGTCGGCGTGAACCTCGCCGTGCAGGACGCGGTCGCGGCCGCGCGCATCCTGGCGGCGCCCCTGCTCGACGGCACGGTCACCACCGCCGAGCTGGAGAAGGTGCAGCGCAGGCGGATGCTGCCCGCGAGCTTCACCCAGCGGTCCCAGCGCGGCGAACACGAGATGCTCATCGCACCGGCCCTGCGCGGCACCCTGCGGACCGCGCCCCTGCCGCTGCGGGTCGTCGACGCGGTGCCGGTGCTGGCCGGGCTCACCGGCTATCTGGGCGGCATCGGTCTGCGCCCGGAACACGCGCCCGAGTTCGCCCGCCGGTGACCGCTCGACGGCGGCCGGTTGAGCAGTTCGGCTACGACTTTCCGAATCGCCGTGCAACGGTTAGGTTTGCCGCGATGAACCGGGACGATTCGGTCCCAGGCGATGCAGCGGGAGGCTTGCGGAATGAGGATCGGCACTGTGCTCGGTGCGGCACTGCTGGCGGTGGGGGTCACCCTGTCGGCCACCGGAATCGGGGCGGCCGAGCCCGCTCCCGTGGAACCCCGGCCCGCGCAGTCCGTCGAGGCCGCACCGGCGGGCATCCGGCTGACCGGCGTCGACAAGGACGTGAACTACCAGGTCGAACTGGCTGAGGACCGGCGCGCGGTGGTGACCACCCTGGACGCGGGCCGCTTCCAGCTCGTCCACGACGCGAAGGTCGTCGCGATCACCGACGCGTCCGGCGCCGTGATCGCCGCGCTGCCGATGGTCGTGCGCGCCGGCGAGCACAGCGTGCCGCTGACGCCCGCCATCGACGCCGACGGCACCCGGCTCACCCTCACCCCGGTGGGCGGCACGGACGCGCCGCTGCGCGACATCAGCGCCCAGGAGCGCTTCTTCGCCGAGACCCAGCGGTTGCAGCCGGAGATCATCCAGGGCGCGGCCATCGGCGCGGCCATCGGATTCGTGCTCGGCTTCCCGCTCGGCCTGTTCATCCTGGACTTCATCACCGTGCCGGTCGCGACCGTGGCCGGCGCCGCGATCGGCGCGCTGGCCGGGTACGCGATGGCGGGTGGTCAGCCCGCGATCGACACCGCGATCGCGTACGTCACCGGGGCGCCCTGAGCCTCACGCCGGACTGAGCCGCTGGGTACCGATCACCCGCAGCAGCGCCATCTTCTCGGCGGCGTCGGTACCCGGCCGCGGCAGATAGACCAGCAGCCGTTGCGCGGCATTGCGGGTGACCAGGACTTCGCAGACCGTGTCGATCAGCCCGATCTCCGGATGCACGAACCGTTTGACGTCGGTGACCCGCACCGCCACTTCGTGTTCGTTCCACAACTGCTCGAATTCGGCACTGGCGCGGCGTAATTCGGCGATGAAGGTGTTCACCTCGGCGTCGGCCCGGCGCGCCGCCGTCGCGCGCAGATCAGCCACGTGACTGCGGCCGAGCCGGTCCCAATCCTCTTCCGGGAACACCGTTCTCGCGGCCGGATCGGTGAACCACCGCCACGCGTAGTAGCGGTCGAGACCGACCCGATCGCCGTGATCACCCGCCAGCAGGGTGTGCATGCGGTTCTGGACCAGCACCTCCCCCAGCTCGGTGACCACCGCGGCCGGGGTGTCGTCGAGCTTGGCCAGCATGTGCAGCAGACCCGGCCCGACATGCTTGTCGCGCAGCTCCCGATCCGGCGACTGATGCCCGCAGAGGTGGAACAGGTGGTCGCGTTCGTCGGCGCTCAGACGCAGCGCCCGCGCCAGCGCGGCCAGGACCTGCGTCGACGGTCGCGGCCCACGCGCCTGCTCCAACCGGGTGTAGTAGTCGGTGGACATCCCGGTGAGCAGGGCGACCTCGTCGCGGCGCAGGCCGGGAGTCCGCCGGCGCACGCCGGGCGGCAGGCCGACCTCGGCGGGCGTGAGCTGGTCACGATGCCTGCGCAGGAAGTCGGCTAGTTCGGCTCGGTCCATGTTCCCATGGTGCGCGCACACGGGCGGGTCAGCCAGGGATCGGCGGTCCCCCGATGAGCGGTCTCTGCCGCGCCACGGTCCGGGCGCCCAGGCTGGAGCCATGACGAACTCGATCTCCCTTCCTCGCGTCGGCCTCGGCGCCACCGGTCCCCGGGTCGGCCGCATCGGCCTCGGCGCGATGGGCATGTCCGGCATGTACGGCGCCGCCGACGACCGCGAATCCCGCGCGACGATCCACGCCGCCATCGACGCGGGCGCCGACCTCGTCGACACCGGCGACTTCTACGGCGCGGGCCACAACGAACTGCTGATCGGCAAGGCCATCGCCGAGCGGCCGCGGGCCGATGTGGTCCTGAGCGTGAAGTTCGGCGGACTGCGCGGCCCCGACGGCTCGTGGGGCGGTTTCGACGGACGCCCCGCGGCCGTGCGCAACTTCCTGACCTACAGCCTGACCAGGCTCGGCGTCGACCACATCGACATCTACCGTCCGGCCCGGCTCGACCCGGACGTGCCGATCGAGGACACCGTCGGCGCCATCGCCGAGCTGGTCGACGCAGGCTACGTGCGCCATATCGGCCTGTCCGAGATCGGCGCCGACACTCTGCGCCGGGCACACGCCGTGCATCCCATCGTCGACCTGCAGATCGAGTACTCGCTGCTCTCGCGCGGCATCGAGCGCGAGATCCTGCCCGTCGCCAGGGAACTCGGCGTCGGCATCACCGCCTACGGCGTGCTCTCCCGCGGCCTGCTCAGCGACACCTTCCGCACCGGCGGCGCACCGGCCGACGCCGCCGACTTCCGCACCCACAGCCCGCGCTTCCAGGGCGAGAACCTCACGCACAACTTGCGCCTGGTGGAGGCACTCGCCGAGATCGCCGCCGCCAAGGGGGTGTCGGTCGCCCAGCTCGCCATCGCCTGGGCACTGAGCCGCGGCACCGATATCGTGCCGGTGATCGGCGCGCGCAGCCGCGCCCGGCTCACCGAGACGCTCGACGCCCTGCGCGTCACGCTGAGCCCGGCGGAACTGGCCGCGATCGAGGCGGCCGCCCCCGCCGCGGCGGTCGCCGGGCAGCGCTACGCCGCGGCGCAGATGGCGGCGCTCGACAGCGAGCGCTGACCCCGGTCACCGCGCCGGCGCTACCGTTGAGGCAGGAACAGCGCGCCGACCGTGCGCGCGCGGTGGGAGTGGGTGGTGAGAGACGTGTTCGACCCGCTGGCCGATATCGATCGCGCCCTGGCCGAGCAGGCCGGCTGGACGTGGTTCGACGACTATCTGCTGTACACGTGCGGGGTGGTGGCGCTGCTCGCGGCCGGGCGCGGCGCCGAGATCCCGTCCACCCCCACCCGGGTCCGGCTGGAGCCGGGCGAGACCTGCCTCGCCGACGGCGGCGTCCACTGGTTCACCTGGCGCGGTCTCGGGGACGGCCGGTGGACGCGCGGCCAGGTGCGCGCCGACGGACGGACACCGCTCGGTGCCGCGGCGCACCTCGGCAACGGCATCCGCAACGAGACGCGGCGATCCCGCGCCGCGGCGGCCGCGCGGCCGCGCTGGGTGGCCGAGCGACCCGGCTCGGCGATGATCTCGAATCATCGTGTGCACCTTGCCAATCCGGATCAGTTTTGCTCGCTGCACTGGTCGGCGCTGGAGAGTGTCGACCTCACCGCGCCCGATCTGCTCGGCTGCCGGTTCCCCGACCGCGCTGGCACGCTGCAGCAGTTACAGATCCGCACCGCGTGGGCGCCGCTGATCTTCACCACCGCCGCGCTCCAGCACTTTCCTCAGCATCCCCAGCTGCGGAAGGGGACGTGGCTACCCGCCGGGTTCGAGGACAAGTGTCACCTGGCGGGCAAGAAGTGCCCGAAGGTGCGCTGACCGGTCAGCGCTGCCTGGCGCGGTAGGCGGCGACCGCGTTGCGGTTACCGCACGCCGTGCTGCAGTAGCGCCGCGAACGGTTGCGTGACAGGTCGAGAACCAGGCCCGCGCACGAGTCGTCGGCGCACACCGAGAGCCGGGCCAGGTCGTCGGCGCGGATCACATCGATCATCGCCATCGCGGTCTCGACGGCGATGCGGATGTCGAGCCCGGCCGAGGCGGGCACCGCGTGCACGTGGTAGTCGACCTCGCCGTGCCGGACCAGCTGCGGGACCGCGCGGTGGGTGGCCAGGATCCGGTTCACCAGGGTGACGGCGGTGTCGCGATCACTGGTGAGCAGTTCGCGCAGGGCGGGCCGCAGGGCCCGGACGGCCGCGAGTTCCGCGGTGTCACCGGAGCGGACGCCGGTGTAGTCGTGCCGGTGGAAGAACTCGGCCAGCTGGGCCGGTTCGGTGAGCGTATCGGGGTCCTCGGCGGAGTTGACCAATTCGACAGCCGCCAGCAACGCCGCTTCGGTGTCATGAGCGAAAACCACATTGACACATTACCGCAGGGTGCTTACCGTCATTAGTCATGGCGACGTTGACTCATGACGCAACCGCGCGACGGATGCGCACCGGCCTGCTGTTCGCGGTGGCCTCCGCGGCGTCGTTCGGGCTGTCCGGCTCGCTCGCGCGCGGACTGATGAACGCGGGGTGGAGCGCGGCCGCCGTCGTGGCCGTGCGCGTCCTGCTCGCTGCGGCGGTCCTGCTCCCGCTCGCGATTCCGCAGCTGCGCGGGCGCTGGAACCTGCTGCGGGAGAACCTGACTCTCGTCGTCGCCTACGGCCTGATCGCGGTGGCGGGCACCCAGCTGGCCTACTTCAATGCAGTCGCGCACATGGAGGTCGGCGTCGCGCTGCTCATCGAATTCGCCGCACCGATCGCGATCGTCGGCTGGCTGTGGTTGCGGCACCGGCAGCGGCCCGGCGCCGCGACCGTGGCGGGCGCGCTGCTCGGGATCACCGGCCTGCTCCTGGTACTCGACGTGGTCTCCGGCGTCTCCGCCGACCCGATCGGCATCCTGTGGGCGCTGGGCTCGATGGTCGGCGCCGCCGCCTATTTCCTGCTCTCGGCCGAGGGCGGCGAGCTGCCCGGCACCGTCCTGGCCGCGGGCGGCCTGCTCATCGGCGGGGTGGCGCTGCTCCTGGCGGGCGTCGCGGGGATCGTCCCCCTGCGCGCCACCACCGACACCGTGGTGTTCGACGATTTCAGCACGCCCTGGTGGGTGCCGATTTTGCTCATCGGCATCGTCACCGCCGCGATCGCCTACGTCACCGGCATCGCCGCGACCCGCCGCCTCGGTTCGCGCCTGGCCTCCTTCGTCGCGCTCAACGAGGTGCTCGCCGCCCTCATCTTCGCCTGGGCGCTGCTCGGCGAGGCACCCCGGCCGATCCAATTGCTCGGCGGGGCACTGATTCTCGTCGGCGTCGTCGCCGTGCGGCTCGGCGAACCGGAGCCACACGGGATCGGCGATCCCGCGGTGCCCGTGCAGCCCGAGGTGCGCACCTGACTCACCAGCGGTAGTCGAGGAACTTCCCGTCGAGCGTGATCACCACGCGGTCGCCGTCCGGGTGCGGGCGGCGGGCGATGTCGATGTTGAAGTTGATGGCGCTCATGATTCCGTCGCCGAATTCCTCGTGGATCAGGGCCTTGAGCGCGGGACCGTAGACCGAGACGGCTTCGACCAGCCGGTAGATCGTCGGGTCGGCCAGCTGGGCCGGGTCGGCGCCGCGCGAGGGCTGCAGGCGCAGGCTCTCGGCGATGGTCTCGTCGAGGTCGAGCAGCGCGCAGACCGCGGCCGCCTGTTCCGCGGTCATCGGGTGCTGACCGAGCAGGGCTGCCGTCGTCCACACCAGCGGCGCGCCCAGCGATTCCGCGATGGCGGCCCAGGTGAGCTCCTTGCGGATACGGGCGGCGACAACGAGGTCGGCGGCGGCGGACTTGCTCATGATCGGTTGCATGCGGGCTCCTGAGATCGGGGACGCCGCCAGCCTCCCACCCGCCGACCCATCCCCGCCATAGTGGCATACCACTATTTACGCAGCGGCAACCTTCAGTGATCGGCAGGCAATCTCGGCCGCGAAAACTACTGTGCTGGAAGCACTACGAATGGGGTTGCATGTCCTATCTGAAACCGGCCGACTTCGTCGAGAAGATGATCGACGCGGGCGAGGCCAAAGCGTTCATGTCCACCCGCGACACCGTGATCCGCGCCTACATGGCGGGCGCCATCCTCGCCCTGGCCGCCGCCTTCGCGGTGACCATCACCGTGAACACCGGCGAACCGCTGCTGGGCGCGGTGCTGTTCCCGGTCGGCTTCTGCATGCTGTACCTGCTCGGATTCGACTTGCTCACCGGCGTTTTCACGCTGGTGCCGCTGGCCCTGCTGGACAAGCGGCGCGGGGTGACGGTGCGCTCGATGCTGCGCAACTGGGGGTGGGTGTTCGTCGGCAACTTCGCCGGCGCGTTCACCGTCGCCGTGATGATGGCGATCATCCTGACCATGGGCTTCTCGATGGACCCCAGCGCTGTCGGCGAGAAACTGGGCGAGATCGGCGAATCCCGCACGGTCGGCTACGCCGAGCACGGCGGGGCGGGGATGCTCACCCTGTTCATCCGCGCGGTCCTGTGCAACTGGATGGTCTCCACCGGCGTCGTCGCCGCGATGATGTCGACCTCGGTGTCGGGCAAGGTGATCGCGATGTGGATGCCCATCATGCTCTTCTTCTACATGGGCTTCGAGCACTCCATCGTCAACATGTTCCTGTTCCCCTCCGGCCTGCTCCTCGGCGGCGACTTCTCCCTCGGCGACTATCTCCTCTGGAACGAAATCCCCACCGTCGTCGGCAACCTCGTCGGCGGCCTCACCTTCGTCGGCCTCACCCTCTACGCCACCCACGCCCGCACCGCCCCACCCCGCCGCCCCGAGTCGGCCGTCGACTAGACATCGACTCCCACCTCAAGGTGAAGCGCGATTATTTCAGTTTTCTGAACAGGGGCGACCTGGGTCGATACTCTCTGGCTCACCCACAGCAGTGGGACAGCGCGAATCCAGGAGTACCTCATGAGCTTCACCCTCACCCGGCGGGCAGGCGCCGGTCTGACGGCCTTCGGCGCGGTCGCGGCGGCCGCCGTGCTCGTCGCACCGCAGGCCTCGGCGCTCGTCCAGTCGATCGCGGTCAGCGGGACGACGCACTACGTCGACACGGCCTACACCGTGACCGCCGATGTCACCGCGACCTCGTTCCTGTTCAAGGTGACCTTCACCGACAACGGCACCCAGATCGGTGAGCCGGTCTCGGTGTCCAACGGCAAGGCCACGATCACCTGGACCCCGAAGACCACCGGCACCCACGAGATCAAGGCGGTCCAGGAACTCGTGAGCTCCAAGACGGTGACGGTGACCGTCGTCCCCAAGCCGACCAACCCGGGCCCGGGCGACGGCGACAGCGGCTCGGGCGGCCTCGGCGGCCTCCTCGACGCCCTGACCGGCTCGGCAGGCTGACGAACAGGCTCGACCCCGGAAACGACGAACGCCCCGCCCCCTCGGAAGGGGGCGGGGCGTTCGCGCTATCGACTAGCGGTAGTCGCTGAAGCCGTAGTCGTCCAGCGGCACCGCGGCACCGGTGGAGGAACCGAAGCTGTCCGGCGAGTAGTAGGTGTCGTCGTAAGACGGCACCGCGTACGCGGCGGCACGGGCTTCCTCGGTCGGCTGCACCTGGATGTTGCGGTACCGGTTGATACCGGTACCGGCCGGGATGAGCTTACCGATGATCACGTTCTCCTTCAGGCCGATCAGCTTGTCGGAGCGGCAGTTGATCGCCGCGTCCGTCAGCACTCGGGTGGTCTCCTGGAAGGAGGCCGCCGACAGCCACGAATCGGTGGCCAGCGACGCCTTGGTGATACCCATCAGCACCGGACGACCGGAGGCGGGCTCGCCACCCTCGGCCACCACGCGACGGTTCGAGGCCTCGAACTCGGCACGCTCGGTCAGCGAACCGGGCAGGAACTCGGTCGCACCCGAATCGATGATCGTCACGCGACGCAGCATCTGGCGCACGATGACCTCGATGTGCTTGTCGTGGATCGACACACCCTGCGAGCGGTAGACCTCCTGGACCTCGTGGACCAGGTGCACCTGCACCTGACGGGGACCCATCACGCGCAGCACCTCGTGCGGATCGGCAGCGCCCTCGAGCAGCTGCTGACCCACCTCCACGTGGTCACCGTCGGCCAGCAGGCGCTCGGTGCCGTCGTCGTGCTTGAACACACGCAGACGCTGACGCTTCGAGAGCTTGTCGTAGACGACCTCGTCCGACCCGTCATCAGGGATGATCGTGATCTTGTAGAAGCGGTCGTCGTCCTCGAGGCGCACCCGGCCCGAGACCTCCGCGATCGGCGCCTTGCCCTTGGGGACACGGGCTTCGAAGAGCTCCTGGACACGCGGCAGACCACCGGTGATGTCGTCACCCGCGACACCACCCTGGTGGAAGGTACGCATGGTCAGCTGGGTACCCGGCTCACCGATGGACTGGGCGGCGACGATGCCGACGGCCTCGCCGATGTCGACCAGCTTGCCGGTGGCCATCGAGCGGCCGTAGCAGGTGGCGCAGACGCCGGTACCGGTGGTGCAGGTCAGCACGGAGCGGACCTTCACCTCGGTGATGCCGGCCTCGAGCAGCGCCTCCAGGGCCGGGTCGCCGAGATCGGCGCCCTTGGCCACGACGACGTTGCCCTTCTCGTCGACCGCGTCGGTCGCCAGGGTGCGCGCGTAGGTCGAGGTCTCGACGTGCGCGTCCCGGATGAGCGAGCCGTCGGCCTGCTTCTCCGCGATCGGCACGACGATGCCGCGCTCGGTGCCGCAGTCGTGCTCGCGCACGATGACGTCCTGCGAGACGTCCACCAGACGACGGGTCAGGTAACCCGAGTCGGCGGTACGCAGCGCGGTGTCGGCCAGACCCTTACGAGCACCGTGGGTGTTGATGAAGTACTCGAGCACGGTCAGGCCCTCACGGAAGGAGGACTTGATCGGGCGCGGGATGAACTCACCCTTCGGGTTCGTCACCAGGCCCTTCATACCGGCGAGGGTACGGGTCTGGGTGAAGTTACCGGTCGCGCCCGAGTCGACGATCGTGATGATCGGGTTGTCGGCCGGGTAGTGCGAACGCAGCGCCGTACCGACCTCTTCGGTCGCTTCCTGCCAGATCTTGACCAGGGCGTTGTTGCGCTCCTGGTGATCGAGAGCACCACGCTGGTACTTCTTCTCGATCTGATCCGCCATGGCCTCGTACCGCTCCATGATCTCGGCCTTCTCCGGCGGAACGAGCACGTCCGACATGGAGACGGTGACACCCGAACGCGTGGCCCAGTAGAAGCCGGCGTCCTTGAGCTTGTCGACGGTCTGCGCGACGACGATCATCGGGTAGCGCTCGGCCAGATCGTTGATGATCGTGGCCTGCCGCTTCTTCGGCATCGGCTCGTTGATGAACGCGTAGTCCGCCGGGAGCAGATCGTTGAACAGCACGCGACCCAGGGTGGTCTCGGCCAGCCACGCGTCGCCGCGGTGCCAACCGTCCGGGAACAGCTCCGCCTCGATCTCCTTCGGCGGGCGCTGCTCGGTGAGCCGCACCTTGATCATCGAACGCACGGTGAGCTCACCGCGGTCGACGGCCATCTGGGCCTCGGCGGGCGAGGAGTACACGCCCTGCTCCGGCTCGTCCTTGCCCGCGGCACGGTAGGTGCCGACACCCTTCTCGTCGAGACGGGTCAGGTAGAACAGGCCGGTCACCATGTCCAGACGCGGCATCGCCAGCGGGCGACCCGACGCCGGGGACAGGATGTTGTTCGACGACAGCATCAGGATGCGCGCCTCGGCCTGCGCCTCCGCCGACAGCGGCAGGTGCACGGCCATCTGGTCACCGTCGAAGTCGGCGTTGAACGCCTCACACACGAGCGGGTGCAGCTGGATGGCCTTGCCTTCGACCAGCTGCGGCTCGAAGGCCTGGATACCCAGGCGGTGCAGGGTGGGCGCGCGGTTCAGCAGCACCGGGTGCTCGGCGATGACCTCTTCGAGGACATCCCACACCTGGGGACGCTGACGCTCGACCATCCGCTTGGCGGACTTGATGTTCTGCGCGTGGTTGAGATCCACCAGACGCTTCATGACGAACGGCTTGAACAGCTCGAGCGCCATCAGCTTCGGCAGACCGCACTGGTGCAGCTTCAGCTGCGGGCCGACCACGATGACCGAACGGCCCGAGTAGTCGACACGCTTGCCGAGCAGGTTCTGACGGAAACGACCCTGCTTGCCCTTGAGCAGATCGCTCAGCGACTTCAGCGGGCGGTTACCCGGACCGGTGACCGGGCGACCACGACGGCCGTTGTCGAACAGCGCGTCGACGGACTCCTGCAGCATCCGCTTCTCGTTGTTGACGATGATCTCGGGCGCGCCCAGATCGATCAGTCGCTTGAGGCGGTTGTTGCGGTTGATCACGCGGCGGTACAGGTCGTTCAGGTCGGAGGTGGCGAAACGGCCACCGTCGAGCTGAACCATCGGGCGCAGCTCCGGCGGGATCACCGGAACGGCGTCGAGCACCATGCCCATGGGCGAGTTGCCGTTGGCCTGGAAGGCCGCGACGACCTTGAGGCGCTTGAGCGCGCGCAGCTTCTTCTGGCCCTTGCCGGAGCGAATGGTCTCGCGCAGGCTCTCGGCCTCGGCGTCGATGTCGAAGTTCTCCATCAGCTTCTGGATGGACTCCGCACCCATGGCGCCGGTGAAGTACTCGCCGTAGCGGTCGACGAGCTCGCGGTAGAGCACCTCGTCGACGATGAGCTGCTTGACGGCCAGCTTGGTGAAGGTGGTCCAGATCTCGTCGAGACGATCCAGCTCACGCTGGGCGCGGTCGCGCAGCTGACGCATCTCGCGCTCGCCGCCGTCCTTGACCTTGCGGCGGACGTCGGACTTGGCGCCCTCGGCCTCCAGCTCGGCCAGGTCGGCTTCCAGCTTCTGCGCGCGGGCCTCGAGGTCGGCGTCGCGCTGATCGGCGACAGCCTTCTTCTCGACCTCCATCTCGGCCTCGAGGGTGCTGAGCTCGTTGTGGCGCAGCTCCTCGTCGACACCGACGATGACGTAGGCGGCGAAGTAGATGATCTTCTCGAGATCCTTCGGCGCCAGATCCAGCAGGTAGCCAAGACGCGACGGGACGCCCTTGAAGTACCAGATGTGGGTGACCGGCGCGGCCAGCTCGATGTGGCCCATGCGCTCACGACGCACCTTGGCGCGAGTCACCTCGACGCCACAGCGCTCACAGATGATGCCCTTGAAGCGGACGCGCTTGTACTTACCGCAGTAGCACTCCCAGTCCCGGGTGGGGCCGAAGATCTTCTCGCAGAAGAGCCCGTCCTTCTCCGGCTTGAGCGTGCGGTAGTTGATGGTCTCCGGCTTCTTGACCTCGCCATAGCTCCACTGGCGGATGTCTTCAGCGGTGGCCAGGCCGATCCGGAGTTCATCGAAGAAGTTGACGTCTAGCACGTAACTTCCTTTCCCCTGTTCGGGTCGAATTCGAGCAAAAAGTTCACTAGTTACCGATCGCGGGTCCGCGGGTGGCTGCCGGAGCAGCCACCCGCGTCACCACCTAGTTCGCCAAATCGTCGACGGTGGCCGCTTCGTTCCTGGACAGGTTGATGCCCAGGTTCGCCGCGGCGCGCTCCAGATCCTCGTCGTCGCCGTCGCGCATCTCGATCGCGGCGCCGTCCGAGGACAGCACTTCCACGTTGAGGCACAGCGACTGGAGTTCCTTGAGGAGCACCTTGAACGACTCCGGAATGCCCGGCTCCGGAATGTTCTCGCCCTTGACGATCGCCTCGTAGACCTTCACACGGCCCACCACGTCGTCGGACTTGATGGTCAGGAGCTCCTGCAGCGTGTACGCCGCGCCGTAGGCCTGCATGGCCCAGCACTCCATCTCACCGAAACGCTGACCACCGAACTGCGCCTTACCACCCAGCGGCTGCTGCGTGATCATCGAGTACGGGCCGGTCGAACGGGCGTGGATCTTGTCGTCGACCAGGTGGTGCAGCTTCAGGATGTACATGTACCCGACCGCGACCGGGTACGGGAACGGCTCACCCGAGCGGCCGTCGAACAGCGTGGCCTTGCCGTTCTCGTTGACCATGCGCTCACCGTCACGGTTCGGCAGGGTCGAGCCGAGCAGACCGGTCAGCTCCTCGTCGCGCGCGCCGTCGAAGACGGGGGTCGCGATGTTGGAGTCGGCCGGGGCGCCCAGCATCTCCTCTGGCAGCGACTGCGCCCATTCGGGGCGGGTGCCGTCGGTGGCGACGTCGACGTTCCAGCCGGCCTTGCCGATCCAGCCCAGGTGGGTCTCCAGGATCTGGCCGATGTTCATACGACGCGGAACACCGTGGGTGTTCAGGATGATGTCGACCGGGGTGCCGTCGGGCATGAACGGCATGTCCTCGGTGGGGAGGATCTTGCCGATGACGCCCTTGTTGCCGTGGCGACCGGCGAGCTTGTCGCCGTCCTGGATCTTGCGCTTCTGGGCCACGTACACGCGGACCAGCTCGTTCACGCCGGGAGGCAGATCGTCGTCGTCCTCGCGCGAGAACACGCGGATGCCGATGACCTTGCCGGACTCACCGTGGGGCACCTTCAGCGAGGTGTCGCGCACCTCGCGCGCCTTCTCACCGAAGATCGCGCGGAGCAGGCGCTCCTCGGGGGTCAGCTCGGTCTCGCCCTTCGGGGTGACCTTGCCGACCAGGATGTCGCCGTCGCGGACCTCGGCGCCGATGCGGATGATGCCGCGCTCGTCCAGGTCGGCCAGCACCTCGTCGGAGACGTTCGGGATGTCCCGGGTGATCTCCTCGGCGCCCAGCTTGGTGTCGCGGGCGTCGATCTCGTGCTCTTCGATGTGGATCGAGGTGAGGACGTCCTCTTCCACGAGGCGCTGCGACAGGATGATCGCGTCCTCGTAGTTGTGGCCTTCCCACGGCATGACGGCGACAAGAAGGTTCTTGCCGAGCGCCATCTCACCGTTCTCGGTGCAGGGGCCGTCCGCGAGGACCTGCCCCTTCTCCACCCGCTGGCCCTCGTCCACGATCGGACGCTGGTTGGAGCAGGTGCCCTGGTTGGAGCGGTTGAACTTGCGCATCCGGTAGGACTTGCGGCTGCCGTCGTCGGCCATCACGGTGACGTAGTCGGCCGAGACCTCCTCGACCACACCCGGCTTCTCGTTCACCACGACATCGCCGGCGTCGACCGCGGCACGCAGCTCCATACCGGTGCCCACGATCGGGGCCTCGGAACGAATCAGCGGCACGGCCTGACGCTGCATGTTCGCGCCCATGAGGGCACGGTTGGCGTCGTCGTGCTCGAGGAACGGGATCATGGCCGTCGCGACCGACACCATCTGGCGCGGCGAGATGTCCATGTAGTCGACCTGCGACGGGTGGACGAACTCGACCTCTTCACCGGCGCGGCGGACGAGGACCTTCTCCTCGACGAAGCGGCCCTCGGCGTCGACCGGCGAGTTGGCCTGCGCGCGGACGTAGCGGTCTTCCTCGTCGGCGGTCAGGTACTTGACCTCGTCGGTGACCTTGCCGTCGACGACGCGGCGGTACGGGGTCTCGATGAAGCCGAACGGGTTGACCCGCGCGTACACCGACAGCGAGCCGATCAGGCCGATGTTCGGGCCTTCCGGGGTCTCGATCGGGCACATGCGGCCGTAGTGCGACGGGTGGACGTCACGGACTTCCAGGCCGGCGCGCTCACGGGACAGACCACCCGGGCCCAGCGCCGACAGGCGGCGCTTGTGGGTCAGACCCGAGAGCGGGTTGTTCTGGTCCATGAACTGCGACAGCTGGGAGGTTCCGAAGAACTCCTTGATCGCGGCGACGACCGGGCGGATGTTGATCAGGGTCTGCGGCGTGATCGCCTCGACGTCCTGAGTCGTCATCCGCTCGCGGACCACGCGCTCCATGCGGGACAGGCCGACACGGATCTGGTTCTGGATGAGCTCGCCGACGGTGCGCAGACGACGGTTGCCGAAGTGGTCGATGTCGTCGACCTCGACGGGCACCTCTTCGCCGCCGGGGGCGGTCATCGTCTTGTCACCGGCGTGCAGACGCACCAGGTACTCGATGGTGGTGACGATGTCTTCCTTCGTCAGCACCGAACTGGTGACCGGCTCGTGCACGTGGATGCCGAGCTTCTTGTTGATCTTGTAGCGACCGACGCGCGCCAGGTCGTAGCGCTTCTCCTTGAAGAACAGGTTCTCCAGCAGGGTCTGCGCGGACTCCTTGGTCGGCGGCTCGCCCGGACGCAGCTTGCGGTAGATGTCGAGCAGCGCCTCGTCCTGGCCGGGCGTGCTGTCCTTCTCCAGGGTGGACATCATGATCTCGGAGAAGCCGAAACGCTCGACGATCTCCTCGGTGGTCCAACCCAGCGCCTTGAGCAGCACGGTGACCGGCTGACGACGCTTGCGGTCGATGCGGACGCCGACGGTGTCGCGCTTGTCGACGTCGAACTCCAGCCACGCGCCGCGCGAGGGGATCACGCGCACGCTGTGCAGGTCCTTCTCGGTGCCCTTGTCGATCGAGTGATCGAAGTAGACGCCGGGGGAACGCACCAGCTGCGAGACGACGACACGCTCGGTGCCGTTGATGATGAAGGTGCCCTTGTCGGTCATCATCGGGAAGTCACCCATGAAGACCGTCTGGCTCTTGATCTCGCCGGTGTTGTTGTTGATGAACTCCGCGGTGACGAACAGGGGCGCCGCGTAGGTCATGTCCTTCTCTTTGCACTCCTCGATGGAGGCCTTGACCTCTTCGAAGCGCGGGTCGGAGAACGACAGGGACATCGAGCCGGAGAAGTCCTCGATCGGCGAGAGCTCCTCGAGCACCTCCTCCAGGCCGCCTGCGAGACCGACGTCGCCGCGTGCGGCCGCCTTCTCACGCCAGTCGGGGGTACCGACCAACCAGGCGAACGAGTCCGTTTGTAGGTCGAGAAGTCCGGGCACCTCCAAGGGCTCACGGATCTTCGCGAACGAAACCCTCAACGGGGCTCCGGGGATTCCAGCCTTGGTCTGGGTGGAGACTGCCAAGATGCGTCCTTCCAGCACCTCACGCGCGTCGCGTGGTGGTCCGCGACCGTCGCTTGTCTGCTACGAATTCCGCTGGTTACAACCCGAACGAAACCCGAACAGGCAGCAGCGGAAGTAACACCGGAAGGTGGAACTTTCGTGTGCGAATCAAGGTGTGGACAGGAGGCAGCCAGCGCAACGTCCAAACTTACACCCATATATAAGGGGGTGTCAACATACCATCCGTGCGACCGCTCACACGGCAAACGCGCCGAACTCCCGTGGACGCTGGCCGCGTCGGGTGCCCTGGGCGCTGTGCCCCTGTAACAGCTGACGCTGCTGTGAATAGGGTGACGGTTCGCGCCCGGCTCGTCAAGTGGCGCGGCGGGGTCTGTCCGAGAAGTGAGATCGCCTGGCGCGCTACACATCCCCGCCGGGAACCGCGGCTATTTTACCCGCGACACGCCGTCGGCGCCAACCGGCAAAACGCCCGTTCAGAGGGCATTTTCCGGCCGAGGCATGACGAAACCCCGGCCGCGAGGACCGGGGTTTCGTGGTGTCTCGGAGCGCGCTCAGCCGTTGATCTGGCCGTGCGGAATCGTCTTCGTGTCGAACTGCTCGGTCGGCTGATCGGCGCCGTAGGCCGCCATCACCTGGGTGTCGTCGGACTCGGCGAGCGACTCGCGGATCGCGACCTGAGCGGCGTGCGGCAGGGTGTGCATGATCTCGCGAACCCTGGCCTGCCGCCGGAACACGGCCTGGCGGGCGGGCATGCCCGGCTCCGCCTTCATCTGCGGGATGATGCCCTCGATCTCCTCGGCGCCACCGTGGTGGTGACCGGCGTCGACGAGCGCCTGCTCGCGCGCCATCTGCGCCTCGTCCTTCTCCTCCGACATACCGATCGGACCGATCATGCGGCCGTTGAGGAACTGCTTGACCACCGGCTCCTCGCTGGTCAGCAGCACCTCGCGGGGGCCGAACATGACCAGCTGGCGGCGGAACAGCATGCCGATGTTGTCGGGCACGGTACGGGCCAGGTTGATGTTGTGCGTCACGATCAGGATCGTGGCGTCGATCTGGGCGTTGATGTTGAGCAGCAGCTGCGCCAGGTACGAGGTACGCACCGGGTCCAGACCCGAGTCGGGCTCGTCGACGAGGATGATCTGCGGGTCGAGCACCAGCGCGCGGGCCAGGCCGGCACGCTTGCGCATACCGCCGGAGATCTCGCCGGGCAGCTTGTTCTCGGCGCCGAGCAGACCTGTCAGCTCGAGCTTCTCCATCACAATCTGCCGGATCTCGGATTCCGACTTCTTCGTGTGCTCCCGCAGCGGGAACGCGATGTTGTCGAACAGGTTCATCGAGCCGAACAGCGCGCCGTCCTGGAACAGGACGCCGAACAGTTTGCGGATCTCGTAGAGCTCCTTGTTGGAGCAGGTGGTGATATCGGTGCCATCGATGAAGATGGACCCGCGCTCGGGCCGCAGCAGACCGATGAGCGATTTCAGGAACACCGACTTACCCGTGCCGGAAGGCCCGAGTAGCGCGCTCACCTCACCCGAGGGAAGCGTGATCGACACGTCCTGCCAAATTCGCTGAGAACCGAAGGACTTGGTTACACCCTCGGTCCTGACCTCGACGCCCACGCCTACCTCCATTGATCCCTGCGAGCACCCCACCCCGCTCCCGCACGCTCACATCACGGCGGCGCGTCACGGCTCTGTGGGTCCGGTCACTGTAACCCATCAGTGAGACGGGGCACACCCCTACATGACTGAAGAGTAACCCGGACCTCGGGGTACAGCGTGTATCACCTTCCCATGTCGGGACAAATGACAAACGGGCGGCCCCCGAAAGGGGACCGCCCGGCTGTCGAACGCGAAGCGCTGAATTACTTGACGGACACCTTGGCGCCGGCCTCTTCCAGCTTCGCCTTGGCGGCCTCGGCGGCCTCCTTGGCGACCTTCTCCAGGATCGGCTTCGGGGCACCCTCGACCAGGTCCTTGGCTTCCTTCAGGCCCAGGCCGGAGACGATCTCACGGACCACCTTGATGACCTGGATCTTCTTGTCGCCGGCACCCTCGAGGATGACGTCGAACTCGTCCTGCTCCTCGGCGGCGTCAGCGGCGGCCGGGGCGGCACCCGCGGCGGCAACGGCGACGGGGGCAGCGGCGGTGACCTCGAACTTCTCCTCGAACGCCTTCACGAAGGAGGACAGCTCCAGGAGGGTCATCTCCGAGAAAACGTCGAGCAGCTCTTCGGTGGACAGCTTGGCCATGATTGTTCCTTTCGGTAGTGAATGTCTGTGTGCGCGGGCGGTAACACCCACACGCGGGGGGTATTACTCGGCAGCGCCTTCGGCCTGCTTCTTCTCCTGCAGCGCGGCGGCCAGACGGGCCACCTGACCGGCAGGAGCCGAGAACAGCCCGGCAGCCTTGGACATGTTGCCCTTCATCGCGCCGGCCAGCTTGGCCAGCAGGACCTCGCGGGTCTCCAGGTCGGCGATCTTCTCGACCTCGGACACGGACAGCGCAGCGCCGTCCATGTAGCCGCCCTTGATGACGAGCGCCTTGTTGTCCTTGGCGAAGGTCTTGAGCGCCTTCGCGGCGTTGACCGGCTCACCCTGGATGAAGGTGATGGCGGTCGGTCCGACGAACAAGTCGTCCAGGCCCTCGACGCCCGCTTCCGCGGCCGCGCGCTTGACCAGGGTGTTCTTGGCGACGGAGTACGTGGCCTCGGCGCCGAGGGCGCGACGCAGCTCGGTGAGCTTGCCGACCGACAGGCCACGGTATTCCGTGACCACAGTGGCCGTCGAGTTCTTGAACTGCTCCACGATCTCCGCGACAGCGGTGACCTTTTCAGGCTTCGCCATACTTCGCCTCCTCTCTGATGTCGGTTCGTGAACGCGCACTACCGAATTCAGGGGCCGGCGACAAAACTAACGCCCCGGACGCAAGGCGTACCGGGGCGCGAAAGAATAGACTTCTTCTGCCTCAGCTCTCCCTGCGTGGGCCGCCGGCAATGTCGCCGGACCTTCGATCGACACCGCGCAAACGGCATCGACGACCAACGGTCTTCGGTAGAACGAATGGGTAGTCATCGAACAGGTCGATGACCGGAGTCCACTGTACCTGGACCCACCCCCATCTGCCAAAACGGGCCACCGCCGCCGGATTCATCCGAATTCACAGTGAGCCAGGTCACTTCATTCCTACACTGTGGTAGCAATCGCACCGAGAAGGTGTTACGCACGGTGACAGTAACCTGGTTCACTCCTGGGCTATGACAACCTCGCTAGTCGCTCCACCAGTGTTGCTGGACCGGCGTTCGCGGCGATTCCTCGCACTCGCCGTGATCTGTCTGGCCGAACTGCTGGTCGTTCTCGACAACACCATCGTCAACGTCGCCCTCCCCTCCATCGGCGTGCAGCTCGCCACCGGCGTCTCCGGCCTGCAGTGGGTCGTCGACGCCTACACCCTCACCTTCGCCGGCCTACTGCTCGCCGCGGGCAACCTCGGCGACCGCTACGGCCGCAGGCGGATCATGATCATCGGCCTGGTCGGCATCGCCGTGACGTCGGTGGGCGGCGCGCTCGCCGAGTCGATGACGCAGGTCATCGCAGCTCGCGCGGCGATGGGCGTCTTCGCCGCCGCGGTCTTCCCCGCCACCCTCGCCCTGATCATCAACATCTTCACCGACCGGCGCGAACGCGCGCTCGCCATCGCCGCCTGGACCGCGATGGCCGGCTTCGCCATCGCCATCGGCCCGATCTCGGGCGGCTGGCTGCTCGAACACTTCAGCTGGCACTCGGTGTTCTGGATCAACGTGCCGGTAGCCCTTGCCGCGCTGATCGCGACACTGCTCTGGGTGCCGGAATCGCGCGCCGAGCAGGTCGGCGGGCTGGACCTGCCAGGCATCGCGCTCTCGATCGTCGGCATCACGCTGGTGGTGTGGGCGATCATCGAGGCGCCGCACAACGGCTGGCTCTCGCTCACCACCCTATGCACCGCCGCGCTGGGCGCGGTCCTGCTCGCCGCCTTCGTGATCTGGGAATTGCGCACTCCCGCACCGATTCTCGACATGCGCCTGTTCCGCAATCGGCGATTCTCGTTGCCCGCCTTGGCCATCGCCATCGGCTACTTCTCCATGTTCGGGTTCCTGTTCCTGATCACCCAGTACTTCCAGGGTGTCCGGGAATACACGCCGCTCGAATTCGGCATCGCCTCGCTGCCGTTCGCATTCTCGGTGGCCATCGGCGCGCCGGTCGCGACGCTGCTCGCACAGCGGGTCGGCACCACGGCCGTCCTGGTGATCGGTCTTTCGCTCACCGGGCTCGGGCTCTACCTGGGCGGGCAGGTCACCGTGGACAGCAGCTACCTGATCGGCGTGCTGCCCTCGATGGTGTTCATGGCGCTCGGCCTCGGCATCGTGCAGGGCCCTGCCACCGAATCGATCATGTCGGCTCTCCCGCTGGAAGAGGCGGGCGCCGGATCGGCGGTCAACGACACCACCCGCGAGATCGGCGGCACCCTCGGCGTCGCGGTCCTCGGCTCGATCGTCGCCTCGTACTACACCAGCCGGATCGGCGCGCGGATCGACGCCATTCCGGCGGGCATCATGAACGACAACGAGAAGAGCCTGGTCAAGGCCAGCCCACTCAGCGTGCTGGAACTGCGCAAACGCGAACTCGCCCCGTTCTTCGAGACCCAGCGCGAGAACCTCATCGTCGCCATGAAGACGGCGACGCTCCAGGGCGCGCACACCGCGTCGCTGGTCGCGACCGGCGCTGTCCTCGTCTGCGCGGTGATCGTGGCGATCTTCCTGCCGTGGAAACCACACGGCGGCGAGTCCGTGCTGCTCGCCTGGCGGGAGACCGACAAGAGCGCGGACTGACCTGACGCGCGCCGGGCGGCATCGCCCGGCGCCGTCTTCACTCCCCCGTTGTGTGCGCGACAAGCGCGGCCAGCACCTGGCGCGCGCCGCTGCGGAACTCCGGTGAGGCGACCAGTCCGTCGTCACCGACATCGGCGCCGAGCACCGGCAGCCGTTGACACGCCGATTCGACGATCTCGGCACCGACATAGCCGAGCACCGTCGCCAGGGTGGTCTCGGCGCCGCCGCCGCGGCCTGGCACCGCGACGGTCAGCCACGCGGTCGGCTTCTCGTACAGGTCGGCCGTGCCCACGGTCCAATCCAGCAGGTTCTTGATGCTGCCCGGCAGTGTGCCCGCGTATTCGGGGGTGCAGATCAGGACCGCGTCGGCGGCGGCGAGGTCGGCACGCAGGGCGGTCACCGCGGGGTAGCCGGCAGGATCGTCACCGGGGACGAAGGCGGGAAGCTCGCGCAGTCCTGCATAGAGGTCCGCGCGCACCGACGGCGGCGCAACGGCCGCGATCGTGCGCAGGGCGGCGGTATTGGTCGATCCGTCTCTGGTGCTACCGGAGATCAGCAGAATCCTGGTCACTCCCGTGCGCAACCGGGATCGCCGATCGAATAGTCCCCAGAAAACCGCGAGGGTGGGAACGCTGTGCGTTCCCACCCTCGTGGTCGATCAGGAGCTACCTGTCAGTGAAGCTCACGACTCCACCTCGCTGGCGCTCGGTTCCGTCGTGCGCTTCAGGCGCGCTGTGTCAATGGGTTCGCTCGCTGGCGCTCCCTCACGCATCCTCGTCGAGGAGGTTGCGGGTGCGGTTCGGGTCCACCGGGATGCCCGGGCCGGTGTTGGTCGAAACCGTGATCTTCTTGACGTAGCGACCCTTGGCGGTCGACGGCTTCACACGCAGGATCTCGTCCAGCGCGGCGCCGTAGTTCTCCACCAGCTTGGCGTCGTCGAACGAGGCCTTGCCGATGACGAAGTGCAGGTTGGCCTGCTTGTCGACGCGGAAGTTGATCTTGCCGCCCTTGATGTCCGCGACGGCCTTGGTCACGTCGTTGGTGACGGTGCCCGTCTTCGGGTTCGGCATCAGACCACGCGGGCCGAGGACACGCGCGATGCGGCCGACCTTGGCCATCTGATCCGGGGTGGCGATCGCGGCGTCGAAGTCGAGCCAGCCGCCCTGGATCCGCTCGATCAGGTCCTCGGCGCCCACGGCGTCGGCACCGGCGGCCTCGGCCTCGGCGGCCTTCTCGCCGGCGGCGAACACGATGACGCGGGCGGTCTTACCGGTGCCGTGCGGCAGGTTGACGGTGCCACGGACCATCTGGTCGGCCTTGCGGGGATCCACGCCGAGACGAACGGCGACCTCGACGGTCGCGTCGGTCTTGGTGGTGGCGGTCTCCTTCGCCAGGCGCGCGGCGGCCAGCGGGGAGTACAGCTTGTCGCGATCGACCTTCTCAGCAGCGGCGAGATACGCCTTGCTTCGCTTTGCCATGTTTGTCTGTCCTTAATCTGGTTCAGAAGTGGTTGTCGGGCCTGGCCGGCCCTCCCACTCGGGGGGGAAGCTGTCAGCCTTCGACGGTGATGCCCATCGAGCGCGCGGTACCGGCGATGATCTTCGCGGCCTGCTCGATGTCGTTGGCGTTCAGGTCTTCCTGCTTGGTCTTGGCGATCTCCCGGACCTGGTCCATGGTGACCTTGGCGACCTTGGTCTTGTGCGGCTCGGCCGAGCCCTTCTGCACACCGGCGGCCTTGAGCAGCAGCTTGGCGGCGGGCGGGGTCTTCAGCTTGAAGTCGAACGTCCGGTCCTCGTACACCGAGATCTCGACCGGGATGACGTTGCCACGCTGCGACTCGGTCGCGGCGTTGTACGCCTTGCAGAACTCCATGATGTTGACGCCGTGCTGACCGAGCGCGGGGCCGACCGGGGGGGCCGGGTTCGCGGCGCCGGCCTGGATCTGCAGCTTGATGATCCCGGCGAGCTTCTTCTTCTTGGGGGGCATCTTTCTTCCTTGGGTTTCGGTTCCTTACGGTTGCCGTAAGCCTGTTGCGGGATCGCTCCCACGCCGGGTCCAAGCCCGGCATTCGCGCACGACCGTCACCCCGGGCGGAAAACGCCTGGAGCGGGTCTACACACGAACTGTCACACTCTACCGAACCGCGTCGTGCGCACCGTCAGCGGGGCGGGTGTGACAACGGAAACGGCACCGCCGCAGCGGTGCCGTTTCCGAAGGTCGGGGTCGATCAGATCTTGGAGACCTGGGTGAAGTTCAGCTCCACCGGGGTCTCGCGACCGAAGATCGAGACGAGCACCTTGAGCTTCTGCTGCTCGGCGTTGACCTCGCTGATGCTGGCGGGCAGCGTGGCGAACGGGCCGTCCATCACGGTCACCGACTCGCCGACCTCGAAGTCGACCTCGATGATCGGCTTGGCCGACACCTCGCCGGTCGACTCGCCACCGGCGGGCGCCGCGGCGGCCGCGGCGGCCTTCTTCTGCTGCGCACCGGCCGGGACCAGGAACTTCACGACCTCGTTGATGGTCAGCGGGGTCGGCTTGGCGCCGGGGCCACCACCGGTCATGCCGACGAAGCCGGTGACACCGGGGGTGTTGCGCACCGCGCCCCACGACTCGTTGTTCAGCTCCATGCGGACCAGGATGTAGCCGGGTAGCACCTTGCGGTTGACGTGCTTGCGCTGGCCGTTCTTGATCTCGGTGACCTCTTCGGTCGGCACCTCGACCTGGAAGATGTAGTCCTCGAGGCCGAGGTTCTGCACGCGGGTCTCGAGATTGGTCTTGACCTTGTTCTCGTAGCCGGCGTAGGAGTGCACGACGTACCAGTCGCCCGGGACGCGGCGCAGCTTGGCCTTCATCGACTCGACCGGGTCGGCGTCGGGGTCTTCCTCGGTGGCGACGGCTTCGACAGCGGCCTCTTCGGCCACGTCGGCGTCAGCGAGCTCGGTGGTGGCCTCGACCTCGTCGGTGGCGGTCTCCGCCACGACAGTGTCGTCAACCGGGAACTCGGCGTTTGTTTCGTTCTCCGGGGTGCTCACTGAGGCACTCGCTTCCTGTGTCGTCACGTACATCTCTGGGCCCGGCCGGGGCGCGGAGCGCACTCCGCCATTCCGCCCGGGATCGGCTACCGGCGGCGATGCTCGGCGATCAGCCGAACAGCCAGTCGACACCCTTGACGAACGCTATGTCGATCCCGGCGATGAACGCGACCATGAAGACCACGAACACCAGAACGACGGCCGTATAGGTGACCATCTGCTTCCGGTTGGGCCAGATCACCTTACGCAGTTCCGCGATGACCTCTCGCAGGAACTTGAGCAGCCGCTTGAACGGGTTGCCCGTCTTGGCCTTACCGGCAGCCTTGTCCTTGCGCAAGGAGGGCCGGTCCAGCGTGGCCACCGAACCGGTGTCCGCCGGAGCATCCGACGTGCGCGCACGGCGAGCTGTCCGCTTGCCGCTCGGCCGAGTGGCAGCGGCGGTGTCGTCGCCGTCTTCGGCGCGAGTATCCCGCTCGTCGCTCACGTCGATCCTTCCTCGTCGCTGGCATTCAGGGCAGGGGCGACAGGACTTGAACCTGCAACCTGCGGTTTTGGAGACCGCTGCTCTGCCAATTGAGCTACGCCCCTTCGGTTGGACCAGCCTGAGCTGTTGACGCCCAACCACAGTGTCGATATTCGATTATCGAGCCCTGGTGTCACACAACATGCGCGCCGCTTCCATGGGAGATCTACTCCCGGGGAAGATCAGCGCGCAGCAGCCGGTGACCCCAGAGTCCCGAGTGTACGGCACCGCGTGCGGTATTCGCCAATCCGGTACAGGCGACCAGGTCAGGACAGCTGAACGGTTGCCGTGGCCCGCCCGAAGATCTTCTTGCCCGCCGACTTCGCCGTGATGGCGACGACCGCGGTTCTGGCCGCCGGATCGACCGACTTCACCTTCCCGGTGAACTCGACCTCGGCCGGCGCGTCGGAGCCCACGTAGACGGGACTGGTGAAGCGGACGTTGTACTCCTTCACCGCGGCCGGATCACCGAGCCAGGAGGTGACGAAACCGCCGCCGAGGCCCATCGTGAGCATCCCGTGGGCGACCACGTCGTCCAGGCCGACCAGCTTCACGATCTCGTCGCTCCAGTGGATCGGGTTGGCGTCGCCGGACACGCCCGCGTAGTTCACCAGATCGCCACGGGTGAGCCGGACGGTGCGCGGCGGCAGTTCATCCCCGGCCGAGACACTGTCGAAGGACAGCGCGGTGGTGCTGACGTAGGGCTCGGGCAGCTTGGTGACCGGATCGGGGGTGATCTCGGCGTGCGCGTCGAGCGGGGCGTGGTGGGCGGGCTCCTCGTCGCCGAGGCCGTGCATCAGGATGTTGCGCACCGCGTCCGACATCGTGGGATCGATGTCACCGCCGCTGCGGCCGATGAGCGTGGTGTAGGTGGTGAGCACCAGCTCGTCGTCCTGCGCGGTGACGATGTTCTTCGTCACGATGATGTCGCCGCCGAAGGCCTGCCGGAACGAGTGCAGGTACACGTCACAGGTCAGCTGGTCGCCCACGCGGATCGGGCGGTGGAATTCCAGGATCTGATCGGTCTGCATGATCTGGCTCAGGTCGTAGCCGGTGACGATCTCCTCGAACAGCTTGCGCTGGGCGAGGATGCCGACCAGGGAGATGAAGGTGAGCGGGGCGAGCAGACCCTCGTGACCGTTCGCGCGCGCGACCTCTTCGTCCCAGTGCACCGGGTGGTAGTCCTGGACGGCACGGGCGTATTCGCGCACCTTCTCGCGGCCGACCTCGTAGTAGTCGTCGACACGGTAGTGGTGGCCGACCATCGCCGCCGCGTGCGCGGCGGGATCGAACGGTTCGGCGGCTGCGGCGGTCACCGCTTCGTCGGTTCCGGTGTTCACTGTCACAACTCTGGACCTTACTCACACGTAGCCGGTCACGAGGTCGACCGGGGTGTGATCACCGCCGCGACGGGGTACCGTATCGACCCCGGAAAAGCACGAAGGCCGGACTCTCGTCCGGCCTTCGGCAGATGTTCTGGTGAATCAGCGCGACTCGCGGTGCGCCCGGTGGGTTCCGCAGTTCGGGCAGAACTTCTTCAGCTCGAGGCGGTCCGGGTCGTTGCGCCGGTTCTTCTTGGTGATGTAGTTGCGATGCTTGCACTCTTCGCAGGCCAAGGTGATCTTTGGCCGGACATCGGTGGACTTCGCGGCCACGATATGCCTTCTTTCCGGTCTGGGCTGAGTCGTTATTGGTAGCGATGGCCGGACTTGAACCGGCGACACAACGATTATGAGTCGTTTGCTCTACCGACTGAGCTACACCGCCACGGCGGACCTATTACGGTGGATGCCGGCGGGAAAGTCGGTCACCACACCGGCAATCCGGCGAGCCCCCTAACGGAATCGAACCGTTGACCTTTTCCTTACCATGGAAACGCTCTGCCGACTGAGCTAAGGGGGCATGACTACGTGGCACAAGGTCTTGATCGGCGGGCCGATCAGAGCGACCCCGTGCTCCGGCGTCCTGAAAGAGATTACACACCCTCCGACGAGAGCACCAAATCGCCTGTTCAGAGTGGGTTTTTGGGCGGTTTTCAGCGCCTTGTCCCGCACCAGCGGGCAGGCAGGTGCCCGGGAACCAAAGAACCCCGCCGATCGAATGATCGACGGGGTTCGATGTGGCAGATGTAGGATTCGAACCTACGTAGGCTCTCGCCGACAGATTTACAGTCTGCTCCCATTGGCCGCTCGGGCAATCTGCCTTGTGCGCCGTCTCCGGTGCGCTGAGAAGCTTACAACGAACCCACCCCGGCAATGCAAACTGCCTGCACAGCACCCCTGCGAGCAGTGGTGCTGCACCGGTGCGGGTACAACTGTCTCGGTGGCCGGTAGACCGCCGGCCCCGGAGTTTGCCGGACTTCATGGACAGGAGCGCAGTGTGGCTGATTCGTCATTCGACGTGGTGAGCAAGGTCGATCGGCAGGAGGTCGACAACGCGCTGCACCAGGCGGAGAAGGAGCTGAACTCCCGCTACGACTTCAAGGGCACCGACGCGGCCATCGCGTGGTCGGGCGAGGAAGCCATCGTGCTCACCGCCAACGCCGAGGAGCGGGTCAAGGCCGCGCTCGACGTGTTCAAGGAGAAGCTGATCCGCCGCGACATCTCGCTCAAGGCGTTCGACGCGGGCGAGCCGCAGGCCTCCGGCAAGGTGTTCAAGATCACCGGCACGCTGGTGCAGGGCATCGACGCCGAGAAGGCGAAGAAGATCTCCAAGAAGATCCGCGACGAGGGCCCCAAGGGCGTGAAGGCCCAGATCCAGGGCGAGGAGCTGCGGGTCAGCAGCAAGAAGCGCGACGACCTGCAGGCCGTGATCAGCCTGCTCAAGGGCGAGGACTTCGGCATCGCCCTGCAGTTCGTGAACTACAGGTAGGTCGGCTCGGCGGCGCTCAGTGCCGGTGGGTGCCGCCCGCCATCTCCTCCAGCCGCTTGATGCGCTCGTCCATCGGCGGGTGCGTGGAGTACCAGCGGGCGATGCGGTCGCCCGCGCGGAACGGGTTGGCGATCATCAGGTGCGATTCGCTGGTGAGCTTGGGATCCGGCGGCAGCGGCGCCACCTGCACCCCGCGCTCGATCTTGCGCAGCGCCGAGGCCAGGGCCAGCGGGTCGCCGGTGAGTTCGGCGCCGGACTGATCGGCCTGGTACTCCCGCGAACGCGAGACCGCCATCTTGATCAGGCCCGCCGCGATCGGCCCGAGCAGCGAGACGAGCAGCACCCCGATGACGTTCGGACCGTTGCCGTCCCTGCTGCCGAACGAGCTCGCGAAGAAGGCCATGTTGGCCAGGCCGGTGATGATCGAGGCCATCGCGCCCGCGACCGACGAGATCAGGATGTCACGGTTGTAGACGTGCGAGAGCTCGTGGCCCAGCACCGCGCGCAACTCCCGCTCGTCGAGCAACTGCAGGATGCCGCTGGTACAGCAGACGGCCGCGTGCCGGGGATTGCGGCCGGTCGCGAACGCGTTGGGAGCGTTGGTCGGGCTGATGTAGAGCCGCGGCATGGGCTGGCGGGCCGTGGTCGCCAGCTCCCGCACGATCCGGTAGATGACCGGCGCCTCGAGCTCGCTGACAGGTTGCGCGTGCATCGCCTTCAACGCCAGCTTGTCGCTGTTGAAGTAGGCGTACGCGTTCATCCCGACGGCCAGCACGATCGAGATGACGAGGATGGCCGGGCTGCGGAACATCGCCCCGATGGCGACGATCAACGCCGACAGCCCGACCATCAATCCGAAGGTCTTGATCCCATTGGGCATGTTGAGAAAACGTGCCTGACCCGGCAATAGTTCCTGGTCAGCCGACCCGTTCGATGGTGTATCTCACCAGCCGGGTGAGGGCGTCGTTGGCCGGGCCCGCGGGCAGGGCCGCCAGCTCGGCGTCGGCCAGGTCGGCGTACTCCTGCAGCTTCTCCTTGGCCTTGGCCATGCCGGGAGAACGGCGCAGCAGCTCCAGCGCCTCCGCCACCTCGGCGTCGGCCTCCAGCGGGTTCGCCAGCAGGGTGCGCAGGCGGTCGCCGTCGGCGCCCGACTCGCGCAGGGCGTAGAGGACCGGCAGGGTGTGCACGCCCTCGCGCAGGTCGGTGCCCGGGGTCTTGCCCGACTGTTCGGCCGAGGACGAGATGTCGATGATGTCGTCGGAGATCTGGAAGGCGGTGCCCACCGCGTCGCCGAGGCGCGCCAGCCGCTCGACGTGCTCGGGGCCCGCGCCGGAGAAGGTGCCGCCGAAGCGGCCCGCCGCCGCGATCAGCGAGCCCGTCTTCTCCCAGACGACGCGCAGGTAGTGCTCCACCGGGTCCTGGGACTGCTTGGCGCCCATGGTTTCCCGCATCTGCCCGGTGACCAGCTCGGCGAAGGTCTCGGCGATGATGCGGACCGCGTCGGGTCCGAGCGTCGAGGTGAGCCGGGAGGCGTGGGCGAACAGATAGTCGCCTGCCAGGATGGCGATGTTGTTGCCCCAGCGCGAGTTGACGCTCTCCGCGCCGCGGCGCTGGGTGGCCTCGTCCATGACGTCGTCGTGGTACAGGGTGGCCAGGTGCACCAGTTCCACCACGGTGCCCGCGGTGACCAGCGCGGGATCGGTGGGATTGGGGCCGAGCTGCCCGGTCAGCACGGTGAACAGCGGACGGAAACGCTTGCCGCCCGCGCGGGCCAGGTGCAGCGCCGCTTCCTGCAGGAATTCCTCGCCGTCGGAGAGTTCGTCGACGAGCAACTGCTCGACCGCGGCCAGGCCGTCGCGCACGGTGGCGGCGAGTTCGGGATCGACGAGGTCCACCCCGGCGACCACGGTGCTCTCGTCGCTCACAGCCGATGTGCTCATTATCTTCTCCCAGCGATGCGTCCGACCCCGACGGGTAGCAACCTAGCGTGTTCTGGCGCAAGGGCCGATGAACACGGTCACACAGTGACTATTCCCGGTGTACCCGACACTCTCGCACAGCGGCCGGGGGTGCCAGTATTGAGCCATGGGTTCACCGGATTCCGCCCCCGCAGAACAAGCCGTCCTGCCCAGCGCCGTCGAGGTGCTGGTCGTCGGGGCCGGGCCGGCCGGTTCGGCGTCGGCGGCCTGGGCCGCGCGCGCCGGACGCGATGTGCTGCTGCTCGATTCCGCCGTGTTCCCGCGGGACAAGACCTGTGGCGACGGGCTCACCCCGCGTGCCACCGCCGAACTGGAGAATCTCGGCCTCGGCGAATGGGTGCGGGCGCACACCGTGAACCACGGCCTGCGGATGGCCGGATTCGGGCGCGAGGCGCTGCTTCCCTGGCCGGGCGGGTCGTTCCCCACCTACGGAAGCGCCGTCCCCCGAACCGAACTCGACGACAAGCTGCGCGAGACCGCGGTGAAATCCGGGGCGCGGATGGTCGACGGCGCCAAGGTCACCGAGGTGCTGCGCGACGGTGAGCGGGTCACCGGCGTGTCGGTGCGCATCGGCGCGGATACGCACACGGTTCGCTGCCGGACGCTCGTGGTGGCCGACGGGGTGCGCTCCCCCGTCGGCAAGCAGCTCGGCCGCACCTGGCATCGCCGCTACGCCTACGGCACCGCCGCGCGCGCCTACATCAAGTCGGGGCGCAGCGACGACCAGTGGATCTCCTCGCACCTGGAGCTGCGCAACGCCGAGAACGCCCTGGTGCCCGGCTACGGCTGGATCTTCCCGCTCGGCAACGGAGAGGTGAACATCGGCGTCGGCTCACTGGCGACCGAGGCGCGGCCCTCCCATATCGCGCTCAAGCCACTGCTCGAGCACTACACCCACCTGCGCCGCGAGGAATGGCAGCTGGAGGGCGAACTGCGCGCGGTGGCCTCGGCGTTGCTGCCGATGGGCGGCGCGGTCTCCGGTGTGGCCGGGCCGAACTGGGTGCTGGTCGGCGACGCCGCGGGATGCGTGAACCCGCTCAACGGTGAGGGCATCGACTACGGGCTCGAGGGCGGGCACATGCTGTCCGGCCTGCTCGACGAACCGGATCTGAGCAGGGTGTGGCCGGAGCTGCTGCGCGCGCGGTACGGCCGCACGTTCTCGGTGGCCCGCCGCATCGCCGGACTGGCCACCCATCCGAAGATGGTTCCCCTGGGCGGGCCGCCGGTCATGCGGTCGAAGTACCTGCAGCGCACCGCGGTTCGGGTGATGGGCAACCTGGTGACCGACGAGGATCTCGACTTCACCGCGCGCGCCTGGCGAGCGGCGGGACGGGCCTCGCTGCGCGGCGACGAACGACCGCCGTTCAGCTGACGCGCATGCTCGCCGATCACGCGCTCGGAGCAACCGTACGAACGGGTGGACCGCTCGGCGCCGGGTCACGGCCGTGAGCGAGCCGCGGCGAGCCGGCCGGAGACACCGCGCCGCACCACCGGGCACGGCCGAGGTGCCGTCGTGAGCGGCCCGGCCCGCCGTCCGGTGCTGGCCTTGCTGCCGCATCTGCGCACGGCCCGCGATCTGATCGACCGCAAGTACGCCGAACCGCTCGATCTCGACGAATTGGCCGGTGCCGCAGGAGTTTCCAAGTACCACTTCCTGCGCGCCTTCGCCGCCGTCTACGGCCGCACCCCGGCGGTGTATCTGGCCGAACGCCGGATAGAACGGGCCCAGGACCTGCTACGGGCCACCAACCTCACGGTGACCGAGGTGTGCATGATGGTCGGCTATTCGAGTCTCGGCTCGTTCAGCGCCAAGTTCCGGCAGCTCGTCGGGGTCGCGCCGAGCGAATACCAGGCCAGATTCGCCGACGGGGCACCACACATTCCCGGCTGCTACGTCTTCATGCACGGGCTCTCGGACCGGGTGCGGCCCGACACCGCAATTTCGGAGAAGCCCGGCGAGGATCCGAGGTCATAGCCTCGGATCATGACAACGATCACGAACGTTTCCCTGGTCACCGTGTACGTCACCGATCAGGACGCCGCCAAGCAGTGGTACATCGACAAGCTCGGTTTCGTGGAGACCGCGGATGTGAGCATGGGCGACAACGGCTTCCGCTGGGTCACCGTCGCGCACCCCGATCATCGCGAACTCGAGGTCACCCTGATGGTGCCAGGACCGCCGCTGACCGACGACATGGCCGACGCCGTCCGCCGCTCCCTGGCCTCCGGTACCCACGGCGCCCTCGGCCTGCGGACCGCCGACTGCCAGAAGAGCTACGAGGAGCTCACCGCGAAGGGTGTCGAGTTCATCCAGCCGCCGTCCGAGCGCCCGTACGGCACCGAGGCCGTCATCCGCGACAACTCCGGCAACTGGCTGGTCCTGGTCGAGCCGCGCGAATGAGACGGTGCCGCCCGGACGCGGCGGCACCGTCGGCGCCTACAGCTTGGCGAACCAGCCTTCGATGAACTTGCGTTCGCTGTTGAGCACCCGCTGATGCAGCTGCTCGGCGAGCGGCTCGATCGCCCCGCCGACCAGCGGCACCTTCACGGTGACGGTGCCGACGACCTCGATCTCGCTGCCCTCGGCGGTCGGGCGCAGTTCATAGGTGCCCGACATCTCGGTGTTGATGCCGCCGGTGTGGCCGGTGAAGCTGCCCTTGGCGACCTCACCGGTCAGCGGCTGCCAGTTGTCGGTGCGCGAGAGCACCAGATCGCTCTTGAGCACTTTGCGCACCAGGCCGGGAACCTTGTCCTGGCCGGGCTTTTCAGTCATATGGAGGCGAATCGAACCCGGCCCGTCCGGATGGGAGAGTTCGAGGGTCGCGGTCTCGGCGCCGGCGAAGCGCTCCTGCCAGACCGCATCGTCGACGAGTGCCCGGTGAAGATCTTCGACCGGGACGGCGTAGGGCACGGTGAAGCTGAATTTTCGGGACATGCGCGCAACGGTACTGTGTGCCGGGTGTCGGAAGTGAGCCTGTCGGATCGGCGATCCAAGCGCCTGCGACGGGCGCGCACCTCGGTGCTGGGCATCGCCACCGTGATCAGCGTGCTGATGGTGTTGCTGGTGCTCGCGGCCTGGCGCAACGACTACGAGATCGAGCACCATCGCGGTGTCACCTCCGGCGAGGTGCTCTCCGCGGGACGGCTGCGTTCGGCCGTCATGTATGTGACGCCCGACGGCGTGACGCACAATCCGAAGGTCGGCATCCTGTACCCGACCAATCTGACCGCCGGTCAGCGGATCAACGTGGAATACAGCACCCGCGATCCCGATCTGGTCCGGGTCGCCGGGCGCGACGCGCAGGTGGCTGTCATCCCCGCCGCCTCGGTGATCGTGGTGACGTGGGCGCTGGCCCTGCCGGTGCTGTGGCTGATCCGGCGCAAGCAGCGCGAGGCGTAACTTCTCCTGCTGTTCGTCCCGGCTTCACGTCGGTGTGGGGGTGTCGCGCGGTGTGGCGGTCACCCTGGAATCGTGCGCGTAGCCATCGTGGCGGAGTCCTTTCTGCCGAACATGAACGGCGTCGTCAACTCCGTGCTGCGGGTGCTGGATCACCTGGATCAGCACGGGCACGACGCGATGATCGTGGCGCCCGACACCCTGCGCGGTGTGCCACCGGCTCCGCGTTTCCACGGCAGATTCCCGGTGCACCGGGTGCCCGCGATGATGGTGCCCAAGGTCAGTTCGCTGCCCGTCGGGCTGCCCCAGCCGGGCATCACCGCCGCGATCGCCGCCTTCGATCCTGATGTGGTGCATCTGGCCTCGCCGTTCCTGCTCGGCGCGGGCGGCCTGGCCGCGGCCACCCGGCTCGACCTGCCCTCGATCGCGGTCTATCAGACCGACGTGGCGGGATTCGCCAAGAGTTATGGGCTCGGGCTGGCCACGCGGGCGGCGTGGGCCTGGACCCGCCGCATCCACGAGGGCGCGACCCGCACCCTCGCGCCGTCCTCGGCGGCCGCGCAGGACCTGGCCGACCACGGCATTCCGCGCGTGCACCGCTGGGGCCGCGGCGTCGACATCGACCGGTTCAACCCCGGCGCCCGCAGCGACGAGTTGCGCGCGCGCTGGCTGGGTTCCGGCGACAAGCTCGTCGTCGGGTTCGTCGGCAGGCTCGCGCCGGAGAAGCACGTCGAGCGGCTGGCCGCGCTGGCCGGTGACCCGTCGATCCAGCTGGTCGTGGTGGGCGACGGTCCCGAACGGGCGCGGCTGAGCAGGCTGATGCCCGACGCGGTGTTCACCGGCGAGCTGGGTGGCGGCGAGCTGGCCACGCACTACGCGAGCCTGGACGTGATGGTGCATCCCGGCGAGCACGAGACCTTCTGCCAGGGCGTGCAGGAGGCGCTGTCCTCGGGCGTGCCCGTGATCGGACCGGACGCGGGCGGGCCGCGGGATCTGATCGCGCACTGCCGCAACGGCTATCTGCTCCCGGTCGACCGGTTCGCCGAGTTGCTGCCGAGCGCGGTGTCGGCGCTGCGGGACGCGGGCCAGCGGGCCCGGTTCGCGGCGGCGGCCCGCAAGTCGGTGCTGCACCGCACCTGGCCCGCGATCTGCACCGAGTTGATGACGCACTACGGCGACGTCACCGGCATGCGCGAGCAGTTGCGGCGCTCAGCCTAGAGGGCCGCGCCCACCGACGGATAAGCTCGATTCGTGGCGACAACAGAGCAGCGTGAACCGATTCGGGCTTCGCTGGACAAGCAACCCCACGAGGTCGCGTCGATGTTCGACGGTGTGGCGAAGCGCTACGACCTCACCAACACGGTCATCTCCGGTGGCCAGGATCGGTACTGGCGGTGGGCGACGCGGCGCGCGCTCGCCCTGCGCCCCGGCGAACGGGTCCTCGACCTGGCCGCGGGTACCGGGGTCTCGACCGTCGAACTCGGCAAGTCGGGCGCCTGGTGCGTAGCCGCCGATTTCTCTCAGGGCATGCTCTCGGCAGGCCGGTTCCGGCAGGTGCCGATGGTGGCCGGCGATGCCATGGCCCTGCCCTTCGCCGACAACTCCTTCGACGCGGTGACCATCTCCTTCGGGCTGCGCAATGTCGCCGACATCGATGTGGCCCTGCGCGAGATGCTGCGGGTCACCAAGCCGGGTGGCCGCGTGGTGGTCTGCGAGTTCTCCACGCCCGTGTTCGGCCCCTTCCGCACCGTCTACATGGAGTACCTCATGAAGGCGCTGCCGAAGGTGGCGCGAGCGGTGAGCTCGAACCCCGACGCCTACGTGTACCTGGCGGAATCGATCCGCGCGTGGCCGAACCAGCGCAGGCTGGCCCGGCGGATCGCCGACGCCGGGTGGGACTCGGTGCAGTGGCGCGACCTCACCGGTGGCGTGGTGGCCCTGCACCGCGGCTACAAACTGGGCTGACCCCGCCTCGGGGAGCGGGGTGAGAACGGTCACCCCGCCTGCGGCGCGCGCCGGTTCTCCGGCGCGGAATGCGCCCTGATCAGGGCAGATATTCTGCGCCTCACCTCACCGCGGAAATTCTGACAGGTGAGGTCGATTGTCACCTGGACATAACGTTCGGTAAATCGAGCGCAACGCCGGGTGCGGATGATCGGTGGCATGACAGCTGACTTCCGCGACTCAGGCACTGTGCGCACGCAGTGCTCGTATTGCGGCGTCGGTTGCGGCATCAACGTCCAGACCAAGACTGATCAGTCGGATGCCCGGGTGATCGCCAAGGTCAGCGGGGACAAGCTGCATCCGGCGAACGCGGGCAGACTGTGCACCAAGGGCGCCACCCACGCGGAGATGATGGCCGCCCCCGGCCGGATGGACACCGCCTACCACCGGCCCGAACGCGGGCAGGTGCCCGTGCCGCTGCCCGTCGACGAGGCCGTGCACGAGACCGCCGCGCGGTTGCGCGCGATCCTCGACGAGCACGGCCCCGACGCGATCGCCCTCTATGTCTCCGGGCAGATGTCGCTCGAGGCCCAGTACCTGGCCACCAAGCTGGCCAAGGGCTACCTGCGGACCAAGCACATCGAGGCCAACTCGCGGCTGTGCATGGCCAGCGCGGGCACCGGCTACAAGCAGTCGCTCGGCGCCGACGGCCCGCCCGGCTCCTACGACGACTTCGAGCACGCCGACCTGTTCTTCGTCTCCGGCGCGAACATGGCCGACTGCCATCCGATCCTGCACCTGCGGATGGCCGAGCGCCTCAAGGCCGGCGCCAAGCTCATCGTGGTCGACCCGCGGCGCACCGAGACCGCGGCCCGCGCCGACCTGTTCCTGCAGATCGCGCCCGGCACCGACCTGGCGCTGCTCAACGGCCTGCTGCACCTGCTCGTCGCCGAGGACGCGATCGACCCCGCCTTCATCGCCGAACACACCGAGGGCTGGGACGCCATGCCCGCGTTCCTCGCCGACTATCCGCCCGACCGGGTCGCCCAGATCACCGGGCTGGCCGAGGCGGACATCCGCACCGCGGCGCGCATGATCGCCGAGGCGGGCGAATGGATGTCGCTGTGGACGATGGGGCTCAACCAGTCCACGCACGGCACCTGGAACACCAACGCGCTGATCAACCTGCACCTGGCGACGGGCGCGATCTGCCGCCCCGGCAGCGGCCCGTTCTCACTGACCGGCCAGCCCAACGCCATGGGCGGGCGCGAGATGGGCTACATGGGCCCCGGCCTGCCCGGCCAGCGCAGCCTCCTCTCCCCCGCCGACCGCTCCTTCGTCGAAACCGCGTGGGGCCTGCCCGAGGGCACCCTGCGCACCGAGGCCGGACCGGGCACCATCGAGATGTTCCGCGGTCTCGCCGACGGCGCGATCAAGGCCGCGTGGATCATCTGCACCAATCCCGTTGCCACCGTGGCCAATCGCAAGACGGTGATCGCGGGGCTGGAGGCCGCCGAACTGGTGGTCGTTCAGGACGCCTACGGCGAGACCGCCACCAACACCTACGCCGATCTGCTGCTGCCCGCCACGCTCTGGGCCGAGGCCGACGCGGTGATGGTGAACTCGGAGCGCAACGTCACGCTGCTGCGGCAGTCGGTCGATCCGGTCGGCGACGCGCGCCCGGACTGGCTGCTGATCGCCCAGGTCGCCACGGCCATGGGCTTCCCCGGCTTCGACTTCGCCTCCAGCGCCGAGGTTTTCGCCGAGATCACCCGGTTCACCAATCCCGCGACCGGCTACGACCTCAGCGGCATGACCTACGACCGGCTGCGCGAAGGCCCGATGCAGTGGCCCTGCCGCGACGGCGCCACACCGCGCAACCCGATCCGCTACCTCAACGACGGCGTCCACCAGCCGCTGCACGTCGACGCCGACGGCAGCACGCCGCGGCTGGCGTTCGCCACCCCCAGCAGGCGCGCGGTGTTCTTCGCCCGCCCGCACCTGCCCGCCGCCGAACTCCCCGACGACGACTATCCGTTCCTGCTCAATACCGGCCGCCTGCAACATCAGTGGCACACCATGACCAAGACCGGCAAGGTCGCCAAGCTGACCAAGCTGAACGGCGCGCCGTTCGTCGAGGTGCACCCCGAGGACGCGCGACGTCTGGAACTGCGCCAGGGCGATCAACTCGAGATCGCCTCGCGCCGTGGCCGAGCCGTGCTGCCGGTCCAGATCAGCGACCGGGTGCGACCCGGCGATTGCTTCGCTCCTTTCCACTGGAACGACGAACAGGGTGAGTATCTGACCATCAACGCCGTGACCAACGACGCCGTCGACCCGCACTCGCTGCAACCGGAGTTCAAGGCCTGCGCTGTGGCGCTGCGCCGGGTCGGGCCCGCGCCCACCCCCGAACAGGCACCGGCGCACCCCGTCGCGGTGGGCGCGCACCCGCTGGCCGGGATCCTCGGCCTGGACGCGGCCGCCTCCCCGACGCTCGCCGAATCCGAACGCATCTACCTGGGCGGCTATCTCGCCGCGCTCCAGTCGCTGCCCGTGACCGGGCAGCCGGTGCTGCCCGCCACCGCACCACTGTCCACCCAGGCCCGCCTGTGGGTCGACGGGCTGCTGGCCGGAATGTATTCGCGTGCCACCGGATTCGTCGCCGAGCCCGCCGCCGCGGACACGCCGCCCGCGCCGCCGGTGACGGTGCTGTGGGCCTCCCAGACCGGCAATGCCGAGGAACTCGCGGCCACCGTCGCGGCCCGGCTGGCCGAGGCCGGCTTCCTCCCTTCCCTGCTGGACATGGACTCCTGCGACCTGTCCGCCCTCGCCGGCGACGTCCTCCTCGTCACCAGCACCTTCGGCGACGGCGGGCCGCCCGACAACGGCGCCGACTTCGCCACCCGCCTGGCCGACAGCGCCGCCCGGTTCCCCACCGTCCGCTACGCGGTGTTCGCGCTCGGCGACTCCTCCTACGACGACTTCTGCGGCCACGGCCGCACCCTCGACCGCTTGTTCGCCGAGCACGGCGCGCACCGCCTGCTCCCCCGCGTCGACTGCGAACCCGACTTCGCCGACGCCGCCGACCAGTGGCTCGACGACGTACTCACCGTGCTGAGCGAGCAGGAGCCGAGCAGCCAGGCCACGCCGGGCCCCGGCGCCCCGGCGCAGACCGGTTCGGCACCGAAGGACGGTCTTCCACAGCCATCGACGAACGCACCGGCCGACGGAGCATGGACCCCGCCGTCCCACCCGGCCTCGTCCCAGCTGCCGACAGGTCCTGGGCCCATCGGGGCGACCGACCCAGGCAGGCCACACACCACGCCGCCGGCCGGCACACCCTGGCCGAGTGGCGCCCCGGACTCGGCGGCAGTACGGGGTGGCGCCACCACCCCGGCCGCACGGTGGGCGGGCGGCTCCCCGGGCCCGGCGGCAGCGCGAGGAGGCGCGACCACTCTGCAGCGCGTGCCCACCGCCTCTCCCGGCCGCGTACAGCGTGGCGCCCCGCAGCCGTTCACCCGGCAGGCCCCGGTCCGGGCGACGCTCGTGCGCAACGATGTCCTGAGCGCACCGGGTTCGCCGAAAGAGGTGCGCCGCTTCGGGTTCGATCTGCGCGAACTCGAAGCGAGCTACGAGGTGGGTGACTCGCTCGGCATCCTGCCCGAGAACTGCCCCGACCTGGTCGAGGAGTGGCTCGCCGCGACCGGCTTGGAGGGACGCCGCGTGGTCGAACTCGACGACCGCGACCTGCCCCTGGCCGAGGCGCTGCGCACGCACTACGACATCACCAAGGTCAGCCAGGATCTGCTCGGCTTCATCGCCGAGCGCAATCCCCATCCGCAGCTGGCCAAGCTGCTGCGCCGCGACAACCGCAACGAGCTCGCCGGCTATCTCTGGGATCGCCAGGTCGTCGACGTGCTGCGCGACTTCCCGGTGCGCACCGATCTGGTCGATTGGCTCGGCATCCTGAAAAAGCTGCAGCCGCGCCAGTATTCGATCTCCTCCAGCCCGCTGACCGACCCGGACGAGGTGCAGCTGACCGTCGGCGTGGTCCGCTACGGCGAACCGACCGGCGACACCGCCCGCCGCGGCGGCGTGTGCTCGACCTTCCTGGCCGACCGGGCGGGCACCGAAGTGCCGATCTTCTTGCAGCGGGCACCGCATTTCCGACCACCGCTCGACCCGAACACGCCGATGATCATGGTCGGTCCCGGTACCGGTATCGCTCCCTTCCGTGGGTTCCTGCACGAACGCCGGGCTGTCGGCGCGACCGGACGCAATTGGCTGTTCTTCGGCGACCAGCACGCCACCCAGAACTTCTACTACCGCACCGAGCTCGAGGACATGTTCCGCTCGGGCTTCCTCACCCGCCTCGACCTCGCCTTCTCCCGTGACCAGCGTGAGCGGATCTACGTGCAGCACCGGATGATCGAGCACGGCGCCGAGCTGTGGGCGTGGCTGCGCGACGGCGCCCACTTCTACGTCTGCGGCGACGCGGCACGAATGGCGAAGGACGTCGACGACACCCTGCTCCGGATCGCCCAGATCCACGGGAAGCTGGACGAGGCCGGGGCTCTGGCCTTCAAGAAGCAGCTCGTCGCCGACAAACGGTACGTGCGCGACGTGTACTGATTCAGGCGGCCTGAATCGCGGGCGGATTCAGCCGGGTGAAGTCGGGCAGGCGGTGGTACGGGTAGTACGGGTACGGCGGGGTCGTCGCACTGGCCGCGTCGAGGGCGGCGCGATGCTCCGGCTCGAGCTGCCAGCCGACGGCTCCGAGGTTCTGCCGCAACTGCTCCTCGTTGCGGGCACCGATCAGCACGGACGCGACCGTGGGCCTGGTGAGCAGCCAGTTGAGGGCGATCTGCGGGACACTGCGCCCGGTCTCCGCGGCGATCCGGTCGAGCACGTCGACGATGTCGTAGAGGCGTTCGTCGTCGACTGGCGGACCGGCCTGCGCGGTCTCGTGCAGCCTGCTGCCCACCGGAAGGGGCTGCCCGCGACGGACTTTGCCGGTGAGCCTGCCCCAGCCGAGCGGGCTCCAGACCACGGCGCCCACGCCCTGATCCGTGCCGAGCGGCATCAACTCCCACTCGTAGTCGCGCCCGACGAGCGAGTAGTAGACCTGGTGGGCGACCGGCCTTTCCAGTCCCAGTTCCTCGGCCGTGGCCAGCGTCTTCATCAATTCCCACCCGGCGAAGTTGGAGACCCCGAGGTAGCGGATCTTGCCCGCGCGCACGAGATCGTCCAGCGCCGTGAGGGTTTCGGCCAGCGGGGTGCCCGCGTCGAACGCGTGTAACTGGAACAGATCGAGATAGTCGGTGCCCAGCCGCCGCAACGACGCGTCGACCGCGCGGATCAGGCGGGCGCGACTGGCACCGGCCTCGTGCGGGCCGGGTCCGGTGGGCAGTGCGGACTTGGTCGACAGCAGCACCTGGTCGCGCCTGCCCTTGATCGCCGCGCCGAGCACCTCTTCCGAGGCGCCGTCGGAATACACATCCGCGGTGTCGAACAGGGTGACCCCCGCTTCCAGGCTGATGTCGACCAGGCGCCTGGCCTGTGCCGCATCGGTATCGCCCCAGGCGCTGAAGAGGGCGCCGCGCCCGCCGAAGGTACCCGCGCCGAAACCGAGTGCGGGAACGTGCAGACCCGATGCGCCGAGCCGCCGGTACTCCATGAGAACTCCTAAAGGGTCTATAGTTCCGTTAACGCCAGCGACAGTACACCCGATGCGCGCTAAATGAAACAGGAGTTCCGTTATGGATCACGACATCGCCTGGCCGGGCTCTGTTCGCCCAGGTGGGCGCACCGCCCGCGTTCGCGAGTCGGTATTGCAGGTGGCGGGCGATCTGCTCGCCGAACACGGTTTCGCGCAGCTAGATCTGGCCGCGGTGGCCGCCGCCGCCGGCGTCGGCAAGACCACGGTCTATCGCCGGTGGCGGAATCCGGCGGGCCTGGTCGCCGATCTCCTCGTCGACATGGCCGAACAGTCGCTGCCCCGGGTCGAGACCGGCACCCTGCTCGACGACCTCACCGCCAACGCGCGCCTGGTGGCGAAGACTCTGGCCGATCCCAGGCAGGGCAGGCTCTTCCGGGCCGTGATCGCGGCGGCGACCACCGACGAGGTCACCGCGACGGCACTGCACCGCTTCTACGACACCCGCCTCACAGAATGGGCGCCCTGCGTGGAGGACGCCGTCGCGCGCGGCGAAGCGCCGCCGGGGACCGAGCCGCGCGCGGTGCTGTCCGCGGTCTCCGCGCCGCTGTACTACCGATTACTCGCCTCCGGCGACCCCATCGACGAGGCCGCGGCCGACCAGTCGGCCCGGGCCGCCACCCTGGCGGCCCTCGGCGGCGCCTTCGTCCGCTGATCCGGCGGGCCCGGAATCAAGACGCCGAGAAACCGGCGTGTCAGGCTCATCCGCGCCGGTCGGCGCCGATCGCGGGCCGCCAGCCCGGGTCGCGGCCGGTGCGGCCGAGGAGCTGGTCGAATTCGGGGGCGTCGGACGGGACGGGCACCACCGGCCCGAACAGACCGGGCGTGCCCTCGGGGTCGGTCTCGCGCAGGAATTCGCGCAGGATCGGCAGGTAGCGGGGGTCGACGGCGACGTCCTGCCCGGTGGCGACCGCGAGATCCCAGGCGTGAATGGTGACCTCGTCCAGCGCGACGACCGCCATCACGGCGGCGGGCATCTCGACGCCGCCGGCCTCGGTGTCACCGTCCCATGCGGCGGGAGCGCGCCAGGCCGCCGCCAGCGCGTCGAGCTGTCGCGGGATCAGTGCCCGCCAGTCGGGGTCGAGGGGGTCGTCGAGTGCGGGCTGTGCGGAGCGGCCGACCGACTCCTTGGTCGCGGCCTGCCGGAACGCCTCGGTGAGCCCGACGACGTGCGCGAGCAGACCGCCCACGGTCGTGTCGCCGCACGGCGTCGGCCCGGCGAGCTGGTCATCGGCGATGCCGTCGAGCACCCCGGTCAGGGTGCGGGCGGCGGGGGCGAAGTCGAACTGCGGTTCCATGGACGCTCCTCAGCGAGATCGGGCTGCCGTACTCGTACAGACGACGCGCCCGCGCCGAACTCACCGGTTGCCGAGCAGCCGGGTTCGGCGCAATCTGGAAGGCGTAACGATCAGTGACCACGCGAGGCGACGACCGAGGAGCACCGATGATCGACTACGAGTCCGCCCGACCGCTGGACGAGGTCCCCGAGGCCGATCGGATCGAGCAGGAGCAGTCGGCCTTCCTTGCCGACGATCCCGACGACCCGGCCTTCTCCGATGCCGCCGACTACCTGACCTCCGACCGTGAAGCCGACCCCGCCGACGTGCTCGAGCAGGCCATCCCGGTCCCGCTCGACGACGAGTTCGTCGAAACGGAGGAGGAGTAGGGCCTACCCCGCGATCTTGGCCCGCACCGTCGCGTGCAGCTCACGCAGGCTGGACCGCTCGGTGGCGACCTCGAGTACCCGCAGGCCGTGCGCGTCGGCGGCGAGCTCGAAGGCCAGCTCGCCCGGGTCGACCTGCTGGTGCGGGATGCGGTAGGCCGCGCACAGGGCGGCCAGGTCCATGCCGTGCGGAGTGCCGAAGACGCGCTCGAAGACGCCCGCGTACTGCGGATCGCCCTGTTCGAGCAGCTCGAAGATGCCGCCGCCGTCGTCGTTCGCGACGACGATCGTGAGGTTGTCGGGGCGCGGTTCGCCGCGGCCGATCAGCAGGCCGGACGCGTCGTGCAGGAAGGTGAGGTCGCCCATCAGCGCGATGGTGCGGCCGGGGTGGGCCAGCGCGGCGCCGACCGCGCCGGAGACGGTGCCGTCGATGCCGGCGACGCCGCGATTGGAGAGCACCCGCACGCCGGGTCGCGGATGCGAGACCAGCGCGGCGTCGCGCACCGGATTCGAGGCGCCGAGCAGCAGCTGATCGCCCTCCCGCAGCGCGTCCATCACCACGGCGGCCACGTGCAGACCGGTCGCCTTCGGGTGCGCCGCGAGTTCGGCGCGCACCACCGAGCCTGCCTGCCGATTCAGCTCGGCGCAGCGGGCGAGCCAGGCCGGGTCGGGCGCGCCGGTGGTCACCGCGCGCGTGCCGGTACCGACGACATTGCCGGACACGTCGGGCCAGCGCGGACCGGTGGTGAGCGCGAACACGGTGACCTCGGGATCGGCGAGCACCCGGGAGACCTGCCGGTGCAGCGTGGGGCGCCCGGTGATGATCGCCTGCTTCGGCTTCAGCAGCGACAGCGCGAGCGGATGCAGCGCGGGGCCGTGCATCGGCGCGGTCGGTTCCGCGACGGTAGGCAGCGCGGCCAGCTCGGGCAGCAGCCTCGCCCCGTGCCCGGAGATCACCACGGTGTCGGGCGTCAGGTCGATGTCGAGCGGCACGTCGAGGGTGGCGTACTGGGTGGCCGTCCAGGGCTGGTCACCGGCCCGGCCCGCGGGCAGCGGATCGTCCGACAGCTCCGGCACCAGCGGTTCGCGCAGCGGGATGTCGAACTGCACCGGGCCGGCGTTGCCGGAGCGGGTTCCGCGCGCGGCGGCGAGCACCCGGCACACCGACGAGCGCCAGACGCTGTTCTGCCGCGGATACGCCGACTCCCCCGCCTCGGCCTCCGCGAGTCCGAGGCTGATGGTGGCGCGCACCTGGCTACCGAACAGGCCGAGCTGCTCCACGGTCTGGTTGGCGCCGGTGCCCAGCATCTCGTAGGGCCGGTTCGCGCTGACGACGATCAGCGGAACGCGCGCGTAGTTGGCTTCCAGCACGGCGGGCCCGAGGTTGGCCACGGCGGTCCCCGAGGTCATCACGACCGGCACCGGCCGCCCGGACGACACCGCGAGCCCGACGGCGAGGAAGCCCGCGGTGCGCTCGTCGATGCGCATGTGCAGCCGCAGTCGCCCGGCCGCGTCCGCCGCCTGCAGCGCGAAGGCCAGTGGGGCGTTGCGCGATCCGGGACACAGCACCACTTCGCTGACCCCGCCGCGCACGAGCTCGTCGACGACCACTCGTGCCTGCGCAGTTGACGGATTCACAATCCCAGACTGTCAGACCGGCGCATCCTCGTCTGCCCCCGGCCCGGGTTGTCTCCGTCACCGTCGCGGGCGGCGCCGGGACACCGCGCGGACGCGAACAGCGCGAAACAGATTTCCGGCGGGTAGCTGGAAATCACTTCGACGTTATTCATGGGAATGCAAAAGAAATTCAAGAGAACAGAAATCCGGCGGCGGAAACGAGTCCACCGCCGGATTCCGAAGCCGGCCCCGAAGGGGGCAGGTCAGCAGCTCATTCGGCGGGCGCGGTGAGCCCCTGGATGCCGGTGACCGACTCGATGATGTTGAGCACGGCGGAGGTGGCGCTGTCGACGGCGGAGCTGCCCGACTCCAGCACGCTCGAACCGGCGGACGAACCGCTCAGCACGTCGGCCGAGCCGCTCGACAGTTCGGCGAGCTCAGCGGAGCCGCTGGCAGAGCCCTCGGCGTTGGCGACGGCGGCCGGGCCGAAGAAGAGCGCGGCGGCGGCCGCGGTGGCACCGGCGGTGGCGATGGTCTTGCGAGAGATCATGAGAAACCCTGACTTCCTTTTCGACCTGCGCAATGCGGTCATGTGCATCCGTACCGAGCGGAATCCGCAATTCGCAACAATAGAATTGCAATTCCCGAATCCGCCCGAGGGCAACGTAACCGATCGGGTATGGCGGTAGCCAATCGTTCGCGAGATCGCAAAGGACAGGGGGAATGGGTGGCAACCCGCGCTTTTCCTGTTGTTCACGAAGGGGGTGCCGTGCCTCACATCCGCGCCGCCGGAATTTACCGCCGACCGGGAAAGAGTGTGTCCTCGCCCGCCCGGCGAGCGGGGACGTGAGTGTGGTCACTCCGGACACGCGAGAGGCCGGTGCGGAACTCGCACCGGCCTCTCGGACGATCGCGGCGGGGGCCACCCCGCCATGGGCTCAGCCCGCGTGCTTCTGCACCAGGTCGGCCACCCGCGGCAGGGCCTCGACGACATGCTTCTTGGCCGAGCCACGCATGGACGAGTACACCTTCTGCAGGGCCGGACGGCTCGACGACTCGGCACGGGCGTCGGTGACGGCCAGCAGCGACTCGGCGACCTCGTCGGACTTGGCGGTCAGCAGGTCGGCGAAGGTGCCCGCGCCGGACGTGGTGAACTCGGCCCAGTACGGCTGGAGCTGATCGAGCAGCTTCGGGGCCAGCGAGGCGAGGGCGTCGGGCACGATGGTCGGGCTGATCTTCTTGACCGCCGCGTAGCCACCCTTCACGGCCAGGCCGGACGCACCACCTTTGTCCGAGACCTCGGCGTCGAGAACCTCGACGGCGTCAGCAAGGAAAGCCGGACGCTTGGTGTCGTCGAGCAGGGATTCAGACAGTGCTGCAACCACTTTCAGGTTCCTCCGGATCGGTTCGTTGAACGAGCACGCGCAACTATACGCACCGGGTCTTGCAAATACTCGGCGACCGCTCGACCTGCGGGGTCACGACCTCGTACCGGACGCGCGAGGCATAGGGCAATATCGTGGTCGTGACTTTCGATCCGAAGCTGTGGCGGCCCGTCCCCGGGTTCGAGGACCTGACCGACATCACCTACCACCGGCATATCGAGCAGGGCACGGTGCGGGTGGCGTTCGACCGGCCCGAGGTGCGCAACGCGTTCCGCCCGCACACCGTCGACGAGCTCTACCGCGCGCTCGATCACGCGCGGATGTCCTCGGATGTGGGCGCGGTGCTGCTCACCGGCAACGGGCCGAGCCCCAAGGACGGCGGCTGGGCCTTCTGCTCCGGCGGTGACCAGCGCATCCGCGGTCGCAACGGCTACCAGTACGCCAGCGGTGACACCGCCGACACCGTCGACAAGGCGCGCGCGGGCCGGCTGCACATCCTCGAGGTCCAGCGGCTGATCCGGTTCATGCCCAAGGTCGTCATCGCGCTGGTCAACGGCTGGGCCGCGGGCGGCGGGCACAGCCTGCACGTGGTCTGCGACCTGACGCTGGCCTCGCGCGAGCACGCGCGGTTCAAGCAGACCGACGCCGACGTCGGCTCCTTCGACGGCGGTTACGGCAGCGCGTATCTGGCCAAGATGGTCGGGCAGAAGTTCGCGCGGGAGATCTTCTTCCTCGGCAGGCCGTACACGGCCGAGGAGATGCACCAGATGGGCGCGGTGAACAAGGTCGTCGACCACGACGAACTGGAGAACGTCGCGCTGGAGTGGACCGCCGACATCAACGGCAAGTCGCCGCAGGCCCAGCGGATGCTGAAGTACGCGTTCAACCTGCTCGACGACGGTCTGGTCGGTCAGCAGCTGTTCGCGGGCGAGGCGACCCGGATGGCGTACATGACCGACGAGGCGGTCGAGGGCCGCGACTCCTTCCTGGAGAAGCGCGAGCCGGACTGGACGCCCTATCCCTGGTACTTCTGAGGACGGCCATGGAGATTCTCAACAGCCGGATCATCGTGCGCCCCAGCGACTACGGGCGGACGCTGGAGTTCTACCGGGACGGGCTCGGCCTGGCGATCGCGCGGGAGTACCCGGGCGGCACGGTGTTCTACGCCGGGCAGTCGCTGATCGAGGTCGCCGCGCACGGCGGCAGCGGGCAGCCGGGCACCTTCGACGGCGCCATCTGGCTGCAGGTACGCGAGATCTCCGACGCGGCCGCGGAGTTGGCGCTGAAGGGCATCGCCATCGAGCGCGCGCCGGTGCTCGAACCGTGGGGGCTGTGGGAGATGTGGGTGCGTGATCCCGACGGTGTCCCGATCGTGCTGGTTCAGGTTCCCGAGGACCACCCGATACGGCGGGATCAGCGCTGGTCGCCGGAGTGAGCGGGCCGTCGGGGCGGTCGAGCCGAGTTGCCGATCCCGGTCCGGCCGCGCACGATAGCTGCGAGCAAGCGCCCGACCGCCGTCGTCCGGACCGCAGTGCGAGAACTGTCCGTCTACTGAATCGCAGTCGCTATGCCTGGCATTTCCGAGCCGTTCCCCGGCAAACCGACCCGTTGGCCGGGTCATGTCGCGCGCATGACACGATCGAAGCCGTGAGGGCGCGCGGCGAGCTGTATCCGGAGGTGACGGACATGAGGGAGCGCAGCGAGCGAATCATGTGCCAGCGTGCCATGCACACGTCGCAGCCGAGCGCTAGCGAGGCTGTGGCGTGAGTAAGACCCTGCGGACGCTGCAGATGCCGACCGGTTCCGGTGTCGGGGAGGTACTTCCCCATCTGCGGCAGGCGCTCGACGGCAACGGCCCGGCCTGGCTGCCGATCCCGACCACGGATCGTCGCGAGGCGCGCAGGCTCTCCGACGCGCTCAAGCCCGGCGACCCGATCGACGACGACGTGGCCCTGGTGGTGACGACCTCGGGCACCACCGGCATCCCCAAGGGCGCCCTGCTCGGCGCGGAGGCCCTGCGGGCCAGCGGCAACGCCACCCACGACCGGCTCGGCGGGCCGGGGAGCTGGCTGCTGGCGCTGCCGACCCACCACATCGCGGGCATCCAGGTGTTGCTGCGCAGCATTCTCGCGGGCACCGAGCCGACCGTGCTCGACGTGTCGGGTGGATTCCTGCCCGAGGCGCTGGCCGGTGCTGTCGCGGCCATGCGCGGGCCGCGCCGCTACACCGCGCTGGTGCCGACCCAGCTGATCAAGTCGCTGGACTCGCCGATCGCGGCGAAGGCGCTGGCCGAACTCGACGGCGTGCTCGTCGGCGGCGCGGCGACCCCGCAGCCGGTGCTCGAACGCGCGCGCGACGCGGGCATCACCGTGGTGCGCACCTACGGCATGAGCGAGACCTGCGGCGGCTGCGTCTACGAGGGCGTGCCCCTGGACGGCACCCAGGTCCGCATCGAGGACGGGCGGGTGCTGCTCGGCGGGGCGATGATCGCCCGCGGCTACCGCAACCTGCCCGATCATCCGGCCTTCGCCGAACCGGGCTGGTTCCGCACCGAGGACGCCGGCACCTACGACAACGGCGTGCTCTCGATCACCGGACGCCTGGACGAGGCGATCATGACCGGCGGGCTGCTGGTGATTCCGCAGGTCGTCGAGGCCGTGCTGGCCACGCATCCCGGGATCAGCGAGTGCGTCGTGCTCGGTCTGCCCGACGAGCGGCTCGGTCAGCGGGTGGCGGTGGCGATCGTGCCGGTGCCGGGAGCCGAGCCGACGCTCGAGGAGATCCGCGCCCACGTGGTGGCCGAACTCGACTCGATCGCCGCACCGCGTGAGCTCGCGGTGCTGAGCGAGATTCCGCTGCGTGGCCCGGGCAAACCCGACCGGGTCGCCCTGCGCGAACACCTGCTGGCGAACTCGCGGCACTGATCTTGCGCGGCCTTGCGTGGCCGGCGCCATCGTGACGCAAGGGCCGTGCAAGGCGGTCCGGGCACCGTAGGTCGCATGACTTACACACCCACTTCAGCGCTCGCCGTCGAGGCGAACGATCTGGTCAAGGTGTTCGGCAAGCAGCGCGCCGTGGACGGGGTGAGCCTGGCGGTGCCGCGCGGCTCGGTCTACGGGGTGCTCGGACCGAACGGCGCGGGCAAGACGACGACCATCAAGATGCTCGCGACGCTGCTGCGTCCCGACGGCGGCAGCGCGCGGATCTTCGGCAACGACGTGGTCGAGCGGCCCAACGCGGTGCGCTCGCTGATCGGTGTCACCGGGCAGTACGCCTCGGTCGACGAGATGCTGACCGCCACCGAGAACCTGATCATCTTCGGCCGCCTGCTCGGCCTGAGCAGGCCCGACGCGCGCCGCAAGGCCGTCGAACTGCTGGCGGAGTTCGATCTCGCCGAGGCGGCGAACAAGCCGCTGAAGAACTTCTCCGGCGGCATGCGCAGGCGCCTGGATCTCGCGGCCAGCCTCATCTCGACCCCGCCCCTGCTGTTCCTCGACGAGCCGACCACCGGTCTCGACCCGCGCACGCGCGCCCAGATGTGGGACACCATCCGCAGATTGGTGACCGAGGGCGCGACCGTGCTGCTCACCACCCAGTACCTCGACGAGGCCGACCAGCTGGCCGACCGGATCGCCGTGATCGACCACGGCCGGGTGATCGCCGACGGCACCGCCGACGAGCTCAAGGCCTCCATCGGCGGCTCCTCGGTGCACCTGACGCTGCTCGATCGCGACCAGCTCGACGAGGCCCGCCGCATCGTCGGCGACTTCCTCGGCGTCGCCGCCCAGATCAGCCCGGAGGCGGGCAGGCTCACCGCGGCGCTGCCCGATCCGAACCTCACCGCCGAACTGCTGATCCGCCTGCGCGACTGGGAGATCGGCGTCGAGGAGATCACCGTCTCCAAGCCGACCCTCGACGAGGTCTTCCTCACCATCACCGGCCATCCGGCCGATTCCGACGACACCGAACGGAGCGCGGCATGACCGCAGTCCTCACCGCTCCCGCACCCACCGACGACCTCGCCCAGGTGAGCGATCGGGTGGGCCCGCGCGAGACGATCTCCACCTCGTTCACCATGGCCTATCGTGGCCTGCTCAAGATCAAGCACAATCCCGAGCAGCTCTTCGACGTGACGGTGCAGCCGATCCTGTTCACCGCGCTGTTCACCTACATCTTCGGCGGCGCGATTTCGGGCAGCGTCGCGGACTACCTGCCCGTGCTCATCCCCGGCATCCTCGTGCAGACGGTGGTGCTCACCTCGGTTGTCACCGGCACCCAACTACGTGAGGACATGGACAAGGGCGTGTTCGACCGCTTCAAATCCCTGCCCATCGCCCGGGTTTCGGCGCTGGCCGGCGCGCTGCTGGCCGACATGGTGCGCTACGGCATCGCCTCCAGCCTGACGATCATCGTCGGCCTGTGCCTCGGGTACCGCCCCGGCGGCGGCTTCGCCGGTGTGGTCGTGGCCTGCCTGGTCGTTGTGGTGTGCTCGTTCGCGATCAGCTGGGTGTGGGCGCTGGTCGGCGTCACCGGCAAGAGCGCGGCCTCGGTCCAGGGCATCTCGATGATGGTGATGTTCCCGCTGACCTTCATGTCCGGCGCGTTCGCCCCGGTGAGCACGATGCCCGGCTGGATGCAGGCGATCAACCACGCCAACCCGGTGTACTACATGGTCAACACCTGCCGGGACCTGATGAACGTCAACATCTACAGCAGTGACCTGGTCTGGTCGCTGGTCGGTTCGCTGGTGGTGATCGCGGTGTTCGCCCCGCTCACCGTGCGGGCCTACATGCGCAGGGCCTGAACACACGCGGCAGCCGATCCGTACGGGTCGGCTGCCGCCGGCGTGTCAGCGCAATCCGGAGACGATCTCGACGATGCGGGTACTGGCGTCGAGCTTGCGCATGCGGGTGGTCGACCCCGATCCGGGCGCGTCGAGCACGGCGTTGTGCAACTCGACGTGGCGGGCGAGCTCCATCGACGGATAGTCCTGCCTGGCGACCGAAGCCACCGCGAGCGTGAGCAATTCGAGCCCCTCGGGGCGGCCGGGCTCGGTCGCGAGGAGATAGGTCCCGACGGCGCAGGCCACCGCGCCGATCTGCGGCAGGTCCCGATATTGCGAGAGTCGCTCCTCGGTGGTCTCCACGATCTGGGCCACCAGGTCCGCCGCGTGTGCCGCCCGGCCGTGCAGCACGTGCGCGCTCACCGCAGCGGCCGAGACCATCATCGCGCCGGGACCGGGCACCAGCTCGTAGTCCGGCCAGCCGAGCAGCTCCAGCGCGCGCCGGTAATGCCGCAGCCCGGCGTCGATGTCGCCGTCGGCGAGCTCCAGTTCGGCGACGGCGGTCGCGACGGCCGAGAGCCGATGGTTGCGGCGAATGGTGGGATCGTCGAGCTGGCGCAGGCCCGAATCGTCGGAGCGGATCACGAATTCGAGCTCCGCCGCGGCGAGTTCGCGCTGTCCGCTGCCGACCAGCGCCGCGACCAGATAGCACCTGCTCTCCAGGATCTCGTCGTAGACCCGCAGGCGATTCATCTCCGCCAATGCCCTGCGGTAGTAGCTCACCGCCGCCGGGTAGCGCGCGGATTGACCGCACAGCTGTGCCAGGTGCTGGCACACCATCGAAATGCCCCAGACGTCGTCGGTGCCGAGGTCCGCCAGCGCACGCAGCGAGTCGCGGGTCGAGCCGTAGACATTGCCGGCGTTCTCCCAGAAGTTGGCGCGGGCGACCAGGGCCGCGATTCTGGCCGATCGCGCCGGGGACCTGACACCGTCGGCGAAGAGTCTGCCGATGCGCAAGCCGTTGACCCGCGCGGAGATCAGCTCGCCCAGCAGGCGCAGCCCGAGGTCGAGTCCGGGGTGCGCGAGCAGCCGTCGGGCGCGCAGCCGCGCCACCGCCACCGGGCGGACGTCGGTGCTGGGGTGGAACATCAGGTGCAGGCAGGTCAGCATGTGCGCCACCATCTGCAGATCGGCGGCCTCTCCCGAGGTCGGGCGCGGCGGCGTGATCGCCACCAGACGGACGGCCCAGCCGATGAATTCGAGGTGCGAACCCCGCATCACCCACATCGTCGCGGTCAGCGGGAACACCGTGTAGACCGTCTCGGCGTCGACCCGCGCGGTGGCGGTGCGCAGGATCGCGACCAGGTTGTCCAGCTCGGCGGTCACCGCCAGGACCATCGGCACCTGCTCGCCAGTGCGGTGTTCACCGACCGCGGACAGGGAGAATTCCCTTGCCCAGCAGGCCATCCGGTCCAGCACCAGCTCCGTCTCGGCACCACCGTCGGCATCGGCGGCGGCGAGCTGCTCGGCGCCGAATTCACGCACCGTCTCGAGCATGCGGTACCGGATGCCGGCGCCGTCCGGGTCGTCGAGGACCGTCAGCAGCGATTGCCCCACCAGGCCGTCGATGGCCGCGGCGACATCGGGTCCCGCCGCGACGACTTCCGCGGCCGACAGCGTGAACCCGGCCGGGAACATCGACAGCCTGCGCAGCACGATCCGCTGCTCGGGTTCGAGTAGATTCCAGCTCCACGCGATCACCGCGTGCAGGGTGCGATGCCGCTGCGGCGCGGTGCGATCGCCGCTGCGCAGCAGGGCGAACCGGTGGTCGAGCCTGGATTCGATCTCGGCCACGCTCATGGTGCGCACCCGTGCCGCGGCCAGTTCGATCGCCAGCGGCAGCCCGTCCAGGGTGCGGCACAGGCGGGCCACGATCTCGGGGTCGAGCCGCACGTCCGGCCGCACCGCGCGGGCGCGCGCCGAGAACAGGTCGGTCGCGGGCGAACCGGCGGTGTCGATCGCCAACGGCGCCAGCGGATAGACGGATTCGGCCGTGATCGCCAGCGGCGAGCGGCTGGTGGTGAGCACGGTGAGCTGCGCGCAGGCGCCGACCAGATCGGCCACCACCTCGGCCGCCGCCTCGATCACGTGCTCGCAGTTGTCCAGGATCAGCAGCGTCGGACGCGCGGCCAGCGCTTCGCGCAGCCGCCTGCGCGCGTCGATCTGCATTCCGGGCCGGAGCCCGCCGGGCTCGCGCATCACCTCGCCGAGGCCGATGACATGCCCGATCGCCGCCTCGATGTCGACGCGCGCGTTCGCCCCCGTCGATTCGGGCTGCACCGACGCCAGCTCGACCAGGACCACCGGCACCGTCCCCGTGAGTCGTTCACCGACCGCGTTGGCCACCCTGGTCTTGCCGGTGCCGCCGGGGCCGAGCACGGTGGTCACCCGCGAGCGGCGGGTCAGCTCGGCGATGGCGTCCAGATCGTCTGCCCGGCCGAGCAATTCGTTGGGCGCGGCGCGCAATCCGAGCGCGGACAGCGCGGGCCCGGCGTGGTGGGCGGACGCGGTGGGGTCGCCGCTCGCCGACCGTGCACGCGGACCATCCGGCGATACGCGCTGATGTGGCTCGTCGGCCGAGCCGGGCCACGGCCGCGCGGACGTTGGGAAATCCGGCAACCGGCCTTCGTCTGCCCCTGGATGGCGCCCGTCGGTCGCGACCGGATGCCGCGCGGTACCGGACTCCTGCCGACGGCCATCGTGGGCACCGGCATCCCCCACTACCGCGTCGGTGCCTGACCGCTGCGCCGGCGCGGCCTCGCCATGCCTGACCGACGAATCGCCGGGCAGCGTCGCGGTTCGATCCCGGGCTCCACGGTGGACGGCATCCACTACCCCGGCACCTGTCTCGTCGGTGCCAGGCGCTGCGGCCGCGTGGTCGGGCCGGTGCGGATCATCGGCCGTTTCCCGTGCTGTCGCCTCGCGTGATTCGCCCGGGCTCTGTGTCTCGGTGCCGTGCGGTGGGGTCGAGGCGGCGGCCGGATGCCCGCCGGACCCCGAGCCGCGGAGAGTCGTCGAGCCGGGCGCCGCGGCGGGGGCGTGGCCCGGTTGGCGCGGATGATCAGCCATGGCCGGGTCCGGGGCTGCCGGGTCGAGGGGTTCGCCGGGGATCGGTGCCTCGGTGCCGTGTGGTCGGGTCGGGGCAGCGGCCGGATGACTGTCGGAGCTCGGGCCGCGCAGTGTCGTCGAGCCGGGCGCGGCGGTGCTCGCGGCGCGGGTGCCGAGCGTGCGCCGGTAACCCGACGGGGCGATGGGCTCACCGCGCAGGATCGCCGCGTTCAGCGCCAGCAGCGTGGGGCCCGGCTCGGCGCCGAATTCCTCGATGAGACGAAGGCGATAGGCCGCGAAGACCTCGAGCGCCTCGGTGGCGCGGTCGGCGAGCGCGAGGACGCGGACCAGAGTGGTGTGGGCGCCCTCGTCGAGGGGGTTCGCTGCGGCGGCCGCGCGGGCGACGGGGATCGCGGCGGCCGGATCCCCCTGGGCGATACGGGTCGCCACCTCGATGCGGTTCAGGTCGCCGAGCACGTGTTCGGCGGCGGCGCGCAGGTCCTCGGCCTGGTCCGAAGCGGGCAGGTCGGCGCCGGGTTCGCCGCGCCACAGCGCACGGGCGGCGGTGATCGCGGCGAGGCTCGCGGCAGCGTCACCCGCCATCAGGTGCTCGTCGGCGCGGCGGGCCAGGTCGGCGGCGGCGGTGAGGTCGACCGCATCGGCCGGCAGCGTCAGCCGGTAGCCGGCGGGACCGATCTCCAGCGCACCCTCCGGCAGCAGCGCGCGCAACCGGGAGACCTGGGTGTGCAGGGCGTTCATCGGGGCGCGCGGGGGCTGCTCGCCCCAGACGTCGTCGACGAGGGCCTGGGCGCCACGGGCGCGGCCGGGGCGGATCGCGAGCGCGGCGAGCAGGGATCTGGCACGGGCGCCGGGCAACGCGACGAGTGTGTCGTCGCGCCGGATCGCGATCACGCCGAGCAGCCCGACGACGACGCGGGAGGCGGTCGCCGGTCCGGCGGGCGAGGACCCGTCGGGGCCCGAATGAGGTGCAGACATGCCGAATGACATCGTAGGCGAGTCCGCGACACCACCCGCGTCACCGCGAAGTTGTCACCGCAGCGGCTTAGGCTGTCGCGCATGGGCGACTTCGAAGTGACCCGGCGCACGATCATTGCCGCCGAACCCGCACGCATCCACGGTTTCATCGACAACTTCCGCCAGTGGCGCCTGTGGTCGCCCTGGGAGGACGCCGACCCGCAACTCGCGCGCACCTACACCGGGCCGGAATCCGGTGTCGGCGCCCGCTACACCTGGCGCGGCAACCGCAAGGCAGGCGCCGGCGCGATGGAGATCAAGGCCGACGCCGAGCGTGAGATCGGTATCGAGTTGGCTTTCGAGAAGCCGTTCAAGGCCACCAACTTCGTCACCTTCACCCTCGCCCCGAGCGGTAGCGGCACCGAGGTCACCTGGCGGATGACCGGCACCCACTCGGGCCTGATGGGCGTGCTCGGCAAGGTGTTCCCGATCGACAACATGATCGGCAAGGACTTCGACAAGGGCCTGGCCCGGCTCAAGACCATCGCCGAGGCAGCCGGTTCCTGACGCCGGGGCTAGGCTTCGATCCATGGCTACAGCTGCGGAATGGATCGAGGGCGCCCGGCCGCGGACGCTGCCCAACGCGATCGCGCCGGTCATCGCCGGCACCGGCGCGGCCGCGTCCATCGACGGCGCCGTCTGGTGGAAAGCGGCGCTGGCGCTGCTGGTTTCGCTGGCGCTGATCGTCGGGGTGAACTACGCCAACGACTACTCCGACGGCATCCGCGGGACCGACGACGTGCGCGTCGGCCCGCTGCGCCTGGTCGGGTCGAAGCTGGCCTCCCCCACCGCCGTCCGCACCGCCGCCGTGCTCAGCCTGGCGGTCGGCGCCGTCGCCGGACTGGTGCTCGCCGTGACAACCGCCTGGTGGCTGGTCCTGATCGGCGCCCTGTGCCTGGCGGGCGCCTGGTTCTACACCGGCGGCAGCAAGCCCTACGGCTACAGCGGTTTCGGTGAGATCGCGGTCTTCGTGTTCTTCGGGCTCATCGCCGTGCTCGGCACCCAGTACGTGCAGGCGCTGCGCGTCGACTGGGTCGGGCTGCTGCTGGCGATCGCCGTCGGATCGTTCTCCAGCGCAGTGCTGGTCGCCAACAATCTGCGCGACATCCCGACCGACACCGAGGCCGGGAAGGTCACGCTCGCGGTGAAACTCGGCGACGCGCGCACCCGCACCCTGCACCTGGTGCTGCTCGCGGTGCCGTTCGTGATCAGTCTCGCGCTGATCGCGCGCACGCCGTTGGCGCTGGCCGGATTGCTCGCGCTACCGCTCGCGATCCGGGCCAACGCCCCCGTGCGCACGGGCAAGGGCGGGCTGGAACTGATTCCCGCCCTGCGTGATTGCGGCCTGGCGATGCTGGCGTGGTCGGTGCTCAGCGCGCTGGCCGTCGGTTTCGGCTAGTCGTCGCCGTCCGGGACGATGATGCCGAGGACCCAGTTGACCAGCGAGATGATCACGCCACCCCACAGGGCCGCCCAGAATCCGTCGACGCGAAGGCCGTAGTCGGACAGTTCGGTGATCTTCGCGGTCAGCCAGAGCATGCCCGCGTTCACGATCAGCAGGAACAGGCCGAGCGTGAGGATCACGAACGGAAGGGACAGGAGCTTCACGATCGGCTTGATGACGGCGTTCACCGCGGTGAACACCGCCGCGACGATCAGGATCACCAGGGCCTTGCCCCAGTTTCCCGAGTCCGCCGGGGTCAGGATGTCGATCTTGTCGATCCACGCGACCGCTGCCCAGATGGCAATGGCGTTGATGACCAATCGAATGGCTAGCTGCATACAGCCATGCTAGGCCGGAAATCGGACATCACACCGGGTGTGACACACACCGGCGGCAAGAATTCACGCCGCGCGGTCGAGCATTCCGGTGATGTCGGCGCGCAGGGCCGTCACCGCGTCACGGCCGCCGAGCAGTTCGGTGGTGGTCTCGTCGGCGCGCAGCACACCGAGCACCAAATGCGCCGAGACGATCTCGCGGTCCTTGCGGTGCACGGCCTCCCGTAGCGCCAGTTCGAGTGACTTCTTGGCGGCGGTGGTGAACGGGATGTGCCCCCAGTTGCCGCCGAGCAACCGGCCGAGGATGCCGCGCTTCGGCTCGGGTTCGGCGTTGTCCCAGGCGTCGGGGCCGAAGTTCTCGGCGACACTGGCCTGGACGGCGGCGAGATCGATGCCGATCGAGCGCAGGGCTTCGGCATCGTCGATACCGAGCGGATCGGCCTGCGCGCGTTCGGCGACGCCGGCGCGCACCTGTGCGGCGGTGATGCCGCGCGCGTCGAGCACGGCGGCCAGCCCGGGGTCGGCGTTGCCGACGAGACTGATCAGCAGATGCTCCGGCCCGATCCGCTTGGCGCCGAGTTCCCTTGCCTCCTCCTGCGCCATCGCCACGGCCGTGCGGGCGTGCTGCCCGAACCTCTCGAACATCAGCGGGTCCCACCTTTCCGGTTGTGTTTCTGATGGACCGCCTGCTTGCTCACCTCGAGCGCCTCCGCGATCGCCTGCCAGGACCAACCGTTGGCCCTGGCATTGGCGACCTGGATGGCTTCGAGCCGGTCGGCCAGCCTGCGCAGCGCGAGGACGGCCCGCAGGCCGACCGCCGGATCGGGATTGCCCGCCGCCGAGGCGAGAGTGGTTGCATCGGTCATGGCGTCAATTTTGATTGACGATCCGATGTGTGTCAACAAAAATTGACGACCTCAGCTCAGGTGGTACACCAGCTTGGCGAACTGACCGAACCGGACCACGTCCACCAGCCGCAGGCGGTCCGCGAGAATCCGGCGCGGGAACACGGGCGCGCCACCGCCGAGAGCGACCGGCGCCACGCCGAGAATCACCTCGTCGAGCAGGCCGGCATCGGCGAACTGCCCGGCGAGCTCGCCGCCGCCGACGATCCACACACCGCGATCCCCCGCGGCCGCGCTCATCTGCTGGTGCACCGGCTCGACCGCGCCCGCCACGAAACGCAGGTTCGCACCGGGGATCTCGGGCAGCTTGCGATGTGTGAACACCCACGCCGGGCGGTCGCCGTAGTGCTCGTGCCAGACCTCCGGCGGGTGGTTCGCCACCATCCACTCGTAGGTCGTCGCCCCCATGCAGATCGCACCGACATCGCGCAGGAATTCGTCGACATCGCCGGTGGCGCCGTCGGCCTCGGGGACGGCCATCAGCCAGTCCAGCGAATTGTCAGGATCGGCGATGTAACCGTCGAGGCTGGTGGCGGTGTAGTAGGTAGTCGTCATGCAACGATCCTGACAACCGAACCTGACACCGACTGTCAGGTTTCCGCAGCGAGATCAGCCCTTCCAGCGACCAGACGCGGCGAACTCGGCGAGAACGGCGGTGGGGCCGGTGAGATCCAGCTGCTGGCTCTCGACCCAGGCGTCGTCGAAATAGGTGCCCGCGTAGCGATCCCCACCGTCACACAGCAGGGTGACGATGCTGCCGCTGCGCCCGTCCCGCAGCAGCTCCGACACCAGGTGGAACGCGCCCCACAGATTCGTGCCGGTCGACCCGCCGACGCGCCTGCCGAGGACGGCGCTGGCGTGGCGCGCGGTCGCGACCGACGCCGCGTCCGGCACCACGATCATCCGGTCGACCACCTGGCCGACGAACGACGGCTCGACCCGGGGCCTGCCGATGCCCTCGATCCGCGACGGCATGCCCGTCTCGTAGCCTGCGTCACCGGTCTCGAAACCGCCGAAGAACGCCGAGTGCTCGGGGTCGACGACGGCCAGCCTGGTCGCGTGCCTGCGGTAGCGGATGTAGCGGCCGATCGTGGCGCTCGTGCCGCCCGTGCCCGCGCCGACCACGATCCACTCCGGCACGGGATGGGTCTCCAGCGCCAGCTGCTGGAAGATCGACTCGGCGATGTTGTTGTTGCCGCGCCAGTCGGTGGCCCGCTCGGCGTGGGTGAACTGGTCCATGAAGTGCCCGCCGGTCTCGGCGGCCAGGCGCTTGGCCTCGGTGTACATCTCCGGCGCGCGCTCGACGAAATGGCAACGGCCACCCTGCGCTTCGATCAGGGCGACCTTCTGCGGCGAGGTGCTCGCCGGCATCACCGCGACGAAATCCAGGCCGAGCAGCTTGGCGAAGTACGCCTCGCTCACCGCCGTCGACCCCGACGAGGCCTCCACCACGGTCGTGCCCTCGGTGACCCAGCCGTTGCAGATCGCGTACAGGAACAGCGACCGCGCCAGCCGGTGCTTGAGGCTGCCGGTGATGTGGGTGGACTCGTCCTTCAGGTACAGCTGCACCGGCCAGTCGGCGGGCAGGGGGTAGCGCAGCAGATGGGTGTCGGCGGAGCGTTGGGAGTCGGCGTCGATCAGCCGCACGGCGTTGTCGACCCAGTCCCGCGGCGCGCTGCGGTCGAGGTACTTCACGCCTCGTCGTCACCCCGCAGCCGGGCCCGCAGCTGCGCCTTGTCCTGACGGCGGCGCGCGTCGACGATCGCGATGTCCTCGTTCACGCGCGTGCGCAGCTTCTTGAACAGAGTCAGCGACAGCGGCATCGCGACCAGCAACGCGAACAACGCCGCTACGATGATCGGCACCTCGACCCCGATGAGGTACGCCACACCCATGATGGCAGCGGCGATCAGCACGACGAGCCCGAGCCGGGCCAGCGTGTAGAGGGCCAGATTGCGGACCAGCCGCTTCCCCGCGCCAGAACCTTGCTGACCAGTTGCTTCACTCACCAGAACAGCCTAACCCCAGCACAGCTGGACTGATGAGGCCCTGTTCGCGGCTTTTGTCTATTACTTCCCCTTTACCAACAGTAGGTGGTTCGACTAGGTGGGGGTCGCAGTGCGACGATGACGCCATCTGATGAGGGAACTGTCGAGAACGGGAGAGGTTAGCTATGACTGCGATCACCGTCGGCGGCCAGGACACTCTGCTGACACCAGGCCAAGTGGCCGCAATGTTCCATGTAGACCCGAAGACCGTCACTCGGTGGGCCCATGCGGGCAGGCTCGGTTCGCTGCGCACGCCGGGCGGACATCGCCGATTCCGTGAGTCCGAGGTTCTGCAGTTGCTCAAATCGCTCACCACCGAGGCAGCGCCCCGCTGACTCCCTCCGGCCGACGCGAGTCCGCATGGGCTCGCGTTCGCCGGAAATTTCCCTTCCGTTGCTCATGTGCACACGGCGCGGACACGGCTACCCTCGATAGCAGGAGGTGAGCGACGTGACGTACCTGTTGGCACTCATCGCGATCGTGGCCGTAGCGGTGCTGTGCTGGAAGGCGTTCGGCCCCGAGAAGCCCCGCCCGTATTCCGGCCCCGGCCGCAGACCCATCCTCGGTCCCGACGACGACCCGGAATTCCTCTGGCGCCTCGGCAAGCAGCACCGGGACGACTCCGGCGACCACTGAGGCGTGAGCTCTGGCACATACCCCCCGGTGCACCGTGAAAAACGTGAATAGATAACGTATTCCGGTGATCGATGTGCAGCAGGGTTCCATTCCGACCACTTGGCGCGCGGCCGACGGCAGCGCCGTGACGTTCACCGAGGCCAGGTCGGCGTGGACTCGCGCGGCACACGAGGTGCTCGCCGACACCGCCACCCGATTCAACAACTTCATCGTCAACACCGAGTTGGCCGAGCTGGTCCAGGAGGAATCCGGGATCCGCACGCAGGTCAAGTGGCAGCACTGGCTGCCCGTCGTGCTCGACCGGGTCGCCGAGCACTGTCACAAGAACAACGAGCCGCCGCTGAGCGCGCTGTGCGTGCGCAAGAACCAGACCGTCGGCACCGGCTACCGCTACATCCTCGAACTCGCCGGCCTCCCCATCCCCGACGACCTCGAGATGCACGCCGCCGCCGCCCGCTGGCAGTGCTACCAGCACTACGCCACCGATCTGCCCGCCGACGGCGGCCTGCCCACCCTCACCCCCAAGGTCGCGGCCCTGCGCCAGCAGACCACCCAGGCCCTGGCCACCGCCGAAGCCGCGGAAGCCGCCACCAAGCCCAAGCGCACCTCCGCCTCCTCCCCCCGCGTCACCGTCCCCAAGCCGGAACCGGTCCGCAAGCCCGTCTGCCTCAACTGCCACGTGGAACTCCCGGCCAACAAGATCTGCTACTACTGCTGATCGAGAAGATCCGGTCCACACACCGCCAGAACAGCGGAACGGCCTCGCGAACCGGAGCCACGAGACGGTCGGGACGAACGTCCGACAGACAGTCGATCACCACGGTCCCCTCGGCGACCGGTACCAACGACGACGGCGCGCGCACCACGACCTCTTCGATCGGACCGCGCGCCACCGGCCGGGCCGCGACCAGCACATCGTGCATGGACAGCGACCCGACGAGCAGGTGATCACAGCCCGAACGCAGCACGCTGTCGACGATGTCGGTCATGTGCTGGAATTCGGGGTACCGGTCCGACATCCGGCGGCAGGCACCGGCAACCTGCTCCCACGGCATCACAGGGAAATCGGACCGCCAGGCCCGCAGGGCCGGGATGGCGGCCGCCGGCACCACGAACCGGCGCTCGTCGGTGGTCGAAACCGACCACCGCAGATCCACGACCGTCCGCCCGGTGAGCTGCTCCACGATGACGACCTCGATCGGGCACGAAACCGGGTACGCCGAATCGGGCCGGAACGGACCGCCAACCGGCACACCGAAAATCGGCGCCTTGTCGACGATGGAATGCACGACCCCGGCGGCATCGGTGAACTGGACCTCGATCAATCCCCCGGCGGTGCTGTCAGCCGCCACCCAACGCACGGCTGTCCCCAACATCATCACACCGGAAGTCTCCTACGAACCCGCCCGCATCGCTCGGCCTAATGTCAGAAGCGTGTTCGCATTCTCCGACGACTTCCTCGTGCCGCGGCCGGGAACCATCCGGTACTCGCACACCGGAACGGCAGCCGAAACCTGGAGCATCACCGTCCCTTTGGCGACCTTCTCCGCAACCGACGAGTACGACCCGCGGACGTTCCGGTTGGGCTCGGGCGGCCCGGAAACCATCGACACCGAACTGCGGCTCGATTTCATCGAACTGCCGGGCCCGCCCCTGAACAACCTGGGCCGACGCGTATTCGACTTCCCTGTCAACCCGCAAGCCGGCTACATCGACGCCAGCATCTACCTAGGCGGCGGACACTGCCCGATCGACGTGACGCGCATCGAATTCGCGGCCGTCTCCGACAACAGAATCACGGCCACTCTCCACACCTACTTCGATTTCGAGGCCGAAGCCGTCGAAATCGCCAACCGGAGCGCGGTCCTGACCGCAGATCTCAAGCTCGGCGGCTAGGCGGGAACCGCTAATTCAGTCCGGCGTAGCTGTGCAACCCCGAGATCACCATGTTGATGATGAAGAGGTTGAAGAGCATGGCGACGAAGCCGGCGATGTTGATCCAGGCGGCCTTGGTGTCGCGCCACCCCGAGGTGGCTCGGGCGTGCAGGTAGGCCGCGTAGAGGACCCAGGCGATGAAGGAGCAGGTTTCCTTGGGGTCCCAGCCCCAGAAGCGACCCCAGGCGGCTTCGGCCCAGATGGCGCCGAGGATGACGCCTGCGCCGAAGAGGGGGAAGCCGATGATGGTGGTCTTGTAGGCGAGCTGGTCGAGGGTGCGGGCGTCGGGGAGGCGGCGGGCGATGACGCCGAAGATGCTGTTGGACTCCTCGCCCGCGGGCTGGCGCATGCGGTACAGGTACAGCAGGCTGGCGACGCCGGAGACCAGGAAGACGCCGCTGCCGACGCTGACGATGGTGACGTGGATCGGCAGCCAGAACGAGCGCAGCGCGGGCACCACGGGCGCGGCGTCGGCATAGAGGACCGTGCCTGCCAGGAACATCAGGATCAGCACCGGGACCAGCAGGAACACCCACATGGACCGGTAGCGCTGCTCACGCAGGAACCACAGGCCGATCACCACGGCGGCCGCGGTGGCCATGGTGGTGAACTCGTACATGTTGCCCAGCGGGAAACGATTGGTCGCGAAGCCGCGCAGCACGATCGAGACGACGTGCAGCACCGCGCCGACCACCAGCACCGAGAACGCCATGTTGCCGAGCCGGTCGGCGGTCGGCTTGGCCGGCGTCTCGATGCGGCCGGGCAGCGACGGGTCGGCGGGCGCGCCTGCGGTCACGAGCTCGCGCGCCGCGACCTGCTTGGCCCGCGCCGAGGCGTACTGCACGAGCAGCAGCACCAGCGCCAGGGCGTAGATCGCCATGGCCGACATGAAGGCGAAGTCGCTGTAGCGCGCCACCGTTTCGTCGATCGGCATCAGTTCTCCGTTCCCAGCAGGCGCGCCCGCAGCCGGTCGAATTCGCCGCCCCAGCCCGCCTGATCGCTTCTGGCCAGACCGCCCATCTCTACTACGGTCCGTCGTTGATCCACGGTACCCGCCGCTGTCTCGGCCGGATACGCCCGCACCCAGATCCGGCGCCGCTTCACCAGCAGCGAGACCAGCAGACCGGCCATCATCGTCAGCGCGGAGACCAGCACCCACTGCTGGGCGGGGTCGTGCGAGACCTGCAGGTTCACGAATTCCTTCGCGCCGTCGAAGGTGACCTTCGCGCCGCTGGGCAGCGTCGTCGACTCACCGGGGCGCAGGTTCACGCGGGCCTCCTTGGTGAGGCGGCCCTGCTTGATCATCTCCGAGTCCAGCGCGAACAGCGACTGCGAGCGACCGGTGTCGAGGCCGGTGTTGCCGCGATAGATGTCGACGGCGACGGCCGGATCGTCCATCCGCGGGAACGACGAGGTGAGCAGGCTGCCGTGGAACATCGCGGTCGGCGCGAACAGGCCCTCGATGGCGATCTGGTTCTGGCGGCGCTCCTCGTCGGTGGCGTACATGCCGCCGGGCGGGTCGATCCGCAGCACGCCGCTGGACAGGAAGGTCTGGGCGTCGTCGGGGCGCCACTGGATGGTCTCGGTGCGGGTCTCGCCGTTCGGGAAGGTGACGGTGAAGGTCGGCGCGAAACCGTGGCCCTGCAGGTAGACGCGGTCACCCTCGACGCGCAGCGGGTGGTTGACGCGCAGCTCGGTGTCGCGCCAGGTGTCGGTGGTGAGGTCCTCGCCCGCCTGGTACTCGATGTTGGAGGTGAACATCTCGGCCTGGCCGGTGGGCAGGTAGTCGGCCTTGAAGTCCTTGACGCGCACGCACAGCGGCGTCATCCCGGTACCGTCGTTGACATTGCCCGCGCGGAACGAGTCGAACACCGCCGGCGAGGTGGTGCAGAAGCCCGGCCCGCTGTCGGCGATCACGATGACGTTGCCCTCGTAGCCGAACAGCTTGCCGAGCGCGATGGAGGCGAGCAGCCCCACCAGCGACAGGTGGAACACCAGGTTGCCGAACTCGCGCAGGTAACCCTTCTCCGCCGACAGCGTCACCTCGCCGTCGCGCTTGCCGGGGCGCACCTCGGTGCGCCAGCCGCGCAGCTGCCCGCGCACCCGGTCGACGATCTCCGGCGCGTCGCCGTCGACGGTCTCGCTGGAGTGGTGCGGCAACCGGCCGAGGTTGCGCGGCGCCGCGACGGGCGGCGTGCGCAGGGCCCTGTAGTGGTCCCAGCAGCGCGGCAGGATGCAGCCGACCAGCGAGATGAACAGCAGCACGTAGATGGCGGTGAACCAGAAGCTGCCGAACACGTCGAACAGTTCGAATCGGTCCATCCACGGGCCGAGCGTCGGCCGGTCGGCGATGTACTGCTCGACCTTCTGCGTGTTCAGGCTGCGCTGCGGCAACAGGGCGCCCGGGATCGCGGCCAGGGCCAGCAGGAACAACAGCACCAGCGCGGTGCGCATGCTGGTGAGCCCGCGCCAGGTGTTGCGGACCAGCGCCCAGGCCCGGCCCGGCAGCGACTGCCGAGCGGGCGGGGCGGGGATGGTGGGGGGAGTCAGTGTGTCAGTCATCAGATCGGGAGAGTCACCTCGGAGACGAAGCCGTCGCGCACCCAGCTGACGAACTGGTCCCAGGCCCCCGTGACCAGAGCGATGCCGACGACGACGAGCAGAACACCCCCGATTACCTGGATGGTGCGCGAGTTGCGCCGCAACCATCCGACCCCGCGCAACGCACCCGCCGACCCGAACGCCAGCACCACGAAGGGCAGGCCGAGCCCGAGGCAGTACGCCACGATCAGGGCGACGCCACGCGCCGCGGTGGTGCCGTCGGTTCCCGCCGACACGGCCATCACGCCCGACAGCGTGGGGCCCAGGCACGGCGTCCAGCCCAGCGCGAACACCCCGCCGAGCAGCGGGGCGCCGACGATGCTGGTGAACCGGCGCGGCTCCATCCTGGTGTCGCGCTGCAGCGCGGGCACCAGGCCGATGAACACCAGACCCATCAGGATCGTCACCACACCGCCGACGCGCTGCAGCAACTCCCGGTTGACGTTGAGGGTCTGAATCAGGCCGAACACGGTGGCCGTGGCCAACACGAACACCACCGTGAACCCGGCGACGAACAGTCCGGCGGCACCGGCGACCCGCAGCTTGGCGCTACGGCGCTGCGCGGTGAGCGTGCCGACCTGGGCGACGGAGGCCGGCGGCGCCTCGGCACCGACCAGCCCGGCCAGATACGACAGATACCCCGGCACCAACGGCACGACACACGGTGAAGCGAACGACACCAGGCCCGCGAGCAGGCAGGCACCCAGCGCCAACAGCAACGGACCCGATGCCGCGGTCTGCTGGAACGAATCCCCGACTGCGGCGAGCACCATCACTCGGTGGTGTCCTCGTCACGCTGCTCGTCGCGGGGCAACGACAGGGTGCGCTCGGTCTCGGCCGGCTCGGCCGGACCGAAATCGAACAGGCCCGCACCGGCCACGCTGCGCGGGACGGTCGCGATGCCCGCCCAGCGATCATCGACGGTCCACCCCGCTCCCATGCGGCGGGCACCCTGGCGGGGGCGACACGCGGTCAGATTTCCGGGACGACGACGGCTCACTGCTTCTCCTCGGCGGCGATGCGCTCGACCACGGGCTGCAGATCCTCTGCCAGTAGCGAGCGAAGGAAGACCGCGGCGACCCGGTGCTGACGATCCAGGATCAACGTGGTCGGAATGACACTGGTGGGAAAGTTTCCGCCGAGTGCGAGCAGAGTTCGCATCGACGGGTCGTAGATGGACGGGTACTCGACCTTGTTGTCCACCACGAAGTCCTGAGCTTTGTCGCGCTGGTGGTCGCGGACGTTGATGCCCAGGAACGCGACGCCCTTGTCTTTGGTCGCCGCGTAGACCTTTTCGAGCGCGGGGGCCTCGGCGCGGCACGGGCCGCACCATTGCCCCCACAGATTGACGACCACGATCTGGTCCGGGAAATCCGCGACGGAGACGGTCTTCCCCTCGTTCATCAGATCGGGTCCGGACAGCTTGCCGATCGTGCCGCGCTGGGCGGGCGGATCGTAGAAGATGTCGGTTTTACCACCGGGCGAGACGAACTCGAAGGTGCCGCCGCCCGTGGCCACCGCGTCGGTACCGGTCGAACAGCCCGCGGCCGCGACGATCACGAACAGGGCGGAGACGACGGCGGTCACCGTCCGCAGCCGGTGACTGCGGACGGATGCCGAAGCGGTGGAGCGTGTCATGCGCCGTGGACCGAGGGGTCGGAGGCGCCTGCCGGCTCGGAGTACACGATGTCGACCAGCGTATCCCCGTGGTAGACCAGCGAGGTCAGCGAGGCCAGCGAGCACTGGCGGTTGCGCGGGTCGTGCCAGAGCCGCTGGCCCTGCAGGAACCGGCGCAGCGTCCACACGGGCAGCTGATGCGAGACCAGCACTACCTCGTGCCCGGCGCCCTCGACTCGCGCCTTGTTGACCGCGGCCAGCATCCGGTGGGCGATCTGCAGGTACGGCTCGCCCCAGGACGGGGTGAACGGGTCGCGCAGCTTCCACCAGTGCCGTGGCTTGCGCAGCGCGCCGTCGCCCACCGAGACGCGCAGGCCCTCGAAGGTGTTGCCCGCCTCGATCAGGTTCTCGTCGGTGCGCACGGTGACGTCGTGGGCGGCGGCGATCGGGGCCGCGGTCTCCTGGGCGCGCTGCAGCGGGGAGGCGATCACCAGGGAGATGTCGTGGTCGGCCAGCGAACGGGCGACGGCGGCGGCCTGCGAACGCCCGGCCACCGACAGACTGAAACCGGGCAGGCGGCCGTAGAGGATGCCGTTCGGATTGTGCACCTCGCCGTGGCGCAGCACGTGCACGATGGTTTCCACGGTCGCTGGGTCGTCGTCGAGAGCGGGCGGTGCGGCGGCGGGCGCCGGATGCGGCGCCTCGTCGACGGCGAGTTCTGCGTCGGGCTGGTCGGAGCTCACGCTTTGGATCCTTCGGGGGTTGCGGCCGCGGCCGCGAGGGCGGCGGCGGGCAGAGCGGCGGCGATACGGTCGAACGCGTCCTCGTCGAGCGCCGCGGAGACGAACCAGGCCTCGAACGCGCTCGGCGGCGCGTACACGCCCGCGTCGAGCAGGGCATGGAAGAAGGCTGGGTAGCGCCAGGTCTGGCTCGCCTTGGCGGCGGCATAGTCGGTCACCGGGCGGTCGGCGAAGAACACGCTCACCATATTGCCTGCGAACTGGACCTGGTGCTCGACACCCGCTTCTGTCAGGGCTTTCGCGAACAGCGCGCCGAGCCGATCGGCGTTGCGGTCCAGTGCCGCGTACACCTCGGCGTCGGCCGCGCGCAGGGTCGCCAGCCCGGCCGCGACGGCGACGGGGTTCCCCGAGAGCGTGCCCGCCTGGTAGACCGGGCCCAGCGGCGCGAGGTTGTTCATGATCTCGGCGCGGCCGCCGAACGCGGCGGCGGGCAGGCCACCGCTCATCACCTTGCCGAAGGTGTAGAGGTCACCGGCGACGCCCTCGCGGCCGTACCAACCGGCCGCGCTCACGCGGAACCCGGTCATCACCTCGTCCATGATCAGCAGCGCGCCGTTGTCGTGCGCGAGCGTGCGCAGACCCTCGTTGAACCCGGGCAGCGGCGCGACCGCGCCCATGTTGCCCGCGGCGGCCTCGGTGATGACGCACGCGATCTGGCCCGGATGCGCCTCGAACGCGGCGGCCACGGCGGCCAGATCGTTGTAGGGCAGCACGATGGTGTCGGCGGCCTGCGCGCCCGTGACACCCGGCGAGGTCGGCAGGCCGAGGGTGGCGACACCGGAACCCGCGTCGGCCAGCAGCGCGTCGACATGGCCGTGGTAGCAGCCGGAGAACTTGATGATCTTGGACCGGCCGGTGAACCCGCGGGCCAGCCGCACGGCGCTCATGGTGGCCTCGGTGCCGGAGTTGACCAGGCGCACCCGGTCGACCGGCTCGACCCTGGCGGCGATCGCCTCGGCCAGCTCGATCTCGGCCTCGGTCGGCGCGCCGAAGGACAGTCCACCGGTGGCGGCCCGCTGCACCGCCTCGACGACGGCGGGATGGGCGTGGCCCAGGATCATCGGACCCCACGAACACACCAGGTCCACGTACTCGTGGCCGTCGGCGTCGACGAGGGTGTAGCCGTTGGCCGAGGCCATGAAGCGGGGCGTTCCGCCGACCGAGTTGAACGCGCGGACCGGGGAATTGACACCACCTGGGATCACCGAAGCGGCCCGCTCGAAGAGCTGGGCGGAAACCGGCACCGATGACCTGGTCGCGCGCGCGGAAGAACTCACGGATTCCAGTCTCTCAGCTCGCCTCGGCGCGCCGGACGACAGGGTGGGGCACAGTGACCCAGACCGCAGCGACCCACCGGCGACACGCCCGACACGCCGCCCGCGCGGGCCGATGATGTCGATCCGGGTGCGCTGGCCTGCGGCTACGCTGCGGGCTGCTCGCGCACGTCATCAGCAATCAGCGGAAGGGTATTTCATGCGTTTCGGCGTCACCAGCACTGCCCTCGGTACCGGGTTCGTCGCCGCCGGAGTGATCCTCGGCGCCGGCTCGGCCGCCGCGTTCGCGCCCCAGGCGCAGCCGGATCGGATCGGCGCCCAGCTCAACCACGAGGAGACCGTCGCGCTCGGCGCCGGGCCGATTCCGGCGCTCACCGCGATGTTCGTGCCTGCCAACCGGATCGGCGCCGGGCTGCACAGCGACACGAATCTGCACCGCGACGCCGACGGCGGCATCCGCGCCACCCTGCGCCAGGTGGTGACGGAGGCGGCGAGTCATCCCGACGGCACCGTCACCGTCTACCTGAACGCGCCGGGCGCGCGCGGCGGCCGCGTCGTCGACGTCTACCAGCAGTGGGCCGGTTAGGTGTACATGCAGGGGACTTCGGCCGAGATCGTGTGCAGCTGACACATGATGCCGTTGTAGATGCCGCTCGAGCCGGTCTCCGGGGCGAAGCCACCGGCGGCCGGCTCGGCGTAGGGGGTCAGGGGCAGGCCGGTCGCGGCCTGGGCGGGGCCTGCGGCGAGCGCGATCGCGGCGACCGCGGTGAACAATCCAGCGGTGAGTCTGGTCATACGGGTCTTCCTTCGTGAGATGCCGGTCCAGATGTCCCGAATCCCAACGTGCACATCGAGATTCGACTTCCCTCAGTGCATCGCTCGAACGGCGTCCGGCGCTACAGATCGGGTCACGATCCGGGCGATCGCGTCGATCGCCAGCACCCCGGCGACGATCACCAGCACCGTGGCCAGCACCAGCATCGGCGGCGCGTAACGCACGGCCTCGAAAGCGGGATGGTCGTCGGCGGTGACGAACTCGGTGGTGCGGCGCGCGTGACTCCAGCTGTAGACCGCTCCGGCCAGGCAGAGCGCGGCCAGGCCGAGTTCGATCAGCGCCGCGGCGATCCAGCGTCTCATTCCCGCGATCCTGCCAGGGCCCCGGTCAATGCGGCGCGCAGACCCGCGTGGTCGATCGCCCATGCCCGCACGATCCGACCGTCGGCCAGGCGCAGCCCGATGCCGCGGCGGCGGCGCGGGACCCCGGTGAGCGCGCCGAGCGGCCTGGCCTGGGCGACGTCGTCGTCATCGGGCGCCAGCACCTCGGCGATGTCGGCGAGCGGGAGTGTCTCCACGCCTTGACGCAGGGTCGAGTCGGTCAGCTCCACCCGGGCGTGGGTGCGTCCGGCGATCACCTGCAGGACGGTGAAACCTCCGATGGCCACGGCGCAGAAGCCGAGCGCGAACCCGTGCAGGGTGCTCCCGAAGAGCCATTCGATCAGCAACATGCCCGCGCAGAGCAGCGGACCGTAGGCGACCGCGCGCCAGCGCGCGCCGGGCTCGGAGAACAACACCATGTGCGTGCGATACCGCGGCGCCTCGGCGCCTGCGGATCAGCCGACCAGACTCGGCAGCAGAACCAGTGCGATGGTGACGAGCGCGAGCAGGACCATCAAACCGATGACCAGCAGATCGCGCCGCAGGCTGTGTGGCTGCTCGATCACCACGCGCATCTTTGCCTCCGCTCCACCGGTTCCCTACCGGCTACATCACAGTGAGTACCCCAAAATCACTGTGACCATGCTCACCATACACTCTGGCCGGTCGAGCCCCCAAAACGGCGGCGTTCAACCTCCCGTTCACCGGCGGTTCAGCTGGAAGTATTTCGTCGATTCCGGGCGGTAACTCAGATACGCGGCGCCGACCGCGAGCACGCCCTGCACGATCGAGGTGCCGCCGGCGATCATCGTCGCGACGCCCGCCTCGCCGGAGAAGGAGAACATCGTCGCGATCGCGCCCATCCCCAACCAGACGGCGACGACCATGAGCACCGTCCGAGCCCACTGCTTGCCGCGACCGAGCTGCCGGGCGATCAGCACCGTCACACCGGCGAGCACCACGGCGAGGAACGCGGTGAACACGAACGCCACCAACACGATCGCGTCGACGGTCGCGGCGGTGACGGTTGGATCCGTCTTGCGCATCTCGTCGAGGAACTGCTTGCTCAACTCGGCGCGCTGACCGGTCATCGAGACGAGGGTGGCGATGGCGTACACGACGCCGAGCCCGGCCACCGCCCACCACAGCTGGCGCGCGGTACCGACGTCTTCGGGCATGGGCGGGGTCTCGGGCTTGTGCGGTGGAACGATCACGACAGCCAGTGTGCCGCCTCGGTCGCCCAGTAGGTGAGCACGATGTCCGCGCCTGCCCGCCGGATGCCGATCAGCGACTCCAGGATCGCGGCCCTGCGGTCGATCCAGCCGCGCTCGGCGGCGGCGGTGATCATCGCGTATTCGCCGGAGATCTGGTACGCGGCCACCGGGACGGTGGACCGGTCGGCGACATCGCGCAGGATGTCGAGGTAGGACATCGCGGGCTTCACCATCACGATGTCGGCGCCCTCGGCCAGGTCAAGGTCGAGTTCGCGCAGCGATTCGCGACGGTTGGCCGGATCCTGCTGGTACGTGCGGCGATCGCCCTCTAGTGAGGAGCCGACGGCCTCCCGGAACGGGCCGTAGAAGGCGGAGGCGTACTTGGCGGCGTAGGCGAGGATGGCGGTGTCGCTGCGCCCGACCGCGTCCAGGCCGCGCCGGATCGCGCCGACCTGGCCGTCCATCATGCCGCTGGTGCCGAGCAGGTCGGCGCCCGCCTCGGCCTGGGCCAGCGCCATTTCGACATAGCGGTGCAGGGTGGCGTCGTTGTCGACCGCGCCGTCGGTACCGAGCACGCCGCAGTGGCCGTGATCGGTGAACTCGTCGAGGCAGGTGTCGGCCATCACGACCGTTGCGTCACCGACCTCCTCGGCCAGCGCGCGCAGGCCGCGGTTGAGGATGCCGTTCGGATCGCTGGCCTGGCTGCCGCTGGCGTCCTTGTCCTCGGGCAGCGGCACGCCGAAGAGCATCAGGCCGCCGACACCGGCGGTCGCCGCCTCCACCGACGCCTTGCGCAGCGAATCCAGCGAGTGCTGGTACACGCCGGGCATCGAGCTGATCTCGCGCGGTTCGTCGATGCCGTCGGCGACGAACATCGGCAGTACCAGCTGGCGCGGCTCCAGGGTCGTTTCGGCGACGAGCCGACGTAACGCGGGGGTCCTGCGCAACCGCCGCGGGCGGTCGAAAGCGGTCATAGCCCGCAGAATACGCCTGTGCGCGGAGCCTCGCTCCGGCGCCTACACGCCCTGGCCGCGGCGGGCGATCTCGCCCAAGATCGACTCGAACGTGGCAAACACCGGGAGCGGTCCGGACGAGCTCCACGTCTGATTGGTGAGCAGGATGCCGGTCACCTCGCCGTCGTTGGACCAGGTGGACCCGAGCCCGCCCGACCACCCGTAGGAGCCGGCCCGCGGGCCGTCCGGCAGGTCGCTGAGCAGCACACCGACGCCGTGGCCCCAGCCCGCGCTGCCGTCCCCGTTCGGCCCGCCCGCGGCGAGCTGCTCGGCGGTGAGGTGATTCGTCGACAGGGCGGCGACCGCGCGCTCGCTCAGGATCCGGACACCGTCGAACGCACCGCCCGCGCGCAACATACGGGCGAACCGGTGGTAGTCGGCGAGGGTGGAGACGAGCCCGTCGCCGCCGCCCTCGAACACCGGTGGCGTGCTCCACTGGCCGTCGACCGGATCGAAGACCACGCGCGCGCCGTCCCTGTCGGAATAGTGCGGGCCGAAGCGGTCGAGCTTGGCCGCGGGGACGGAAAAGCCGGTGTCGACCATGCCGAGCGGCCGCAGGACTCGTTCGGCCAGGAATTCCGAGAGCGGCTTCCCGGCGGCCCGGGCGACCAGGAACCCCAGGATCGGCGCGCCCACGTGATAGAGCCACCGCTCCCCCGGCTGATACTGCAGCGGCAGGGTGCCGAGCCGGGCCAGCCAGGTGTCCGGATCGGGCAGCTCGGCCGGCGTCGGCGGGCCCCAGCCGAGGCCGAGCTCGCTCCACGCGGCATCGAGCGGCTTCGGCGTGAAGTCGGCGAAGTCCATGCCCCAGCCGAGACGGAAGGTGAGCAGGTCCTCGACCGTGATCGAGCGCCGGGCTGGCACGGTGTCGGTGATCTCGGCGGCCGGGTGCGCGAGCACGCGCAGGCCCGCGAGTTCGGGCAGCAGGCGGTCGACGGGCTCGGCGGGGTCGAGGACGCCGTCGTCGATCAGGATCGCCGCCGCGACCGCGGTGAGCGGCTTGGTCATCGAGGAGATGCGGAAGATCGTGTCGGTGCGCACCGGCGTGGCGCGCCCGTCGTCGCGATGGCCGATCGCGCCCGTGGCCACCTCGTCGCCGTGCGCGACGAGCCAGACCAGGCCGAGCAGTTCGTCGGCCTCCACGTGAGCGCCGAGGCGCGTGCCGATCTCGTCCGCCGTCATCGTGACTCCTCCCGTGTCATCGACGCCCACTAGATCACAGTGGTCCGACAGGTGCCCGGCGACAGGCCGCGGGCAGCCTGTGGATAACATCGAATCCCACTGGAGCTCAATGGCTTCCGCGAGAGATCGCCGAAACTTGTCGGACCCCCTCGCTACAATCGAAAGCGTGTTCGAGGGTTCCGACGACCGGGGACGGAACCCCTTCGCGACGGGAGGACGCCATGCACGCCACTGCCACCGCACCGAAGTCCACGTTCATCACGGGACCGTATGTGCCACTGGAGAAGAAGCGGCTGCCCGCGGGCAGGCCGCGGCGCTGGTACGTGGCGCACAACCGCAGGCTCAAGGCCATGCGGTTGACGATCGCGCTGCTGGATTCCGGTGTGTACCTGCCGAATCAGGCCACCAACGAGACCATCCGGCGCACCGCCGAGCAGATCGAACTGCGCCCGCCGTCGGATGCCACGTGCAGGCTGGTCCGCACCCTGCTGCGCTACAGCCGATGACTCGGGAACGCCGAAGGCCCGCCACGGCGGGCGGGCCTTCGGGGTACCTCCTGCGCCTAGCGGCTGCTGCTGCGGCGGCTCTTCTTCCGCGGCGGCGGCAGCAGGCCCTCGGCCCGCAGACGCGAGGCGTGCTCGGCCAGCGCCTCCACCAGGGGGCCCACCTGCGCGGTCTCGGGCTGCACGTCCACGCGCAGGCCGAACTCGATCGCGGTCTCGGCCGTCTTCGGGCCGATGCAGGCCACGATGGTGCGCGCGTGCGGCTTGCCCGCGATGCCGACCAGGTTGCGGACCGTGGAGGACGAGGTGAACAGGACCGCGTCGAAACCGCCGGTCTTGATCATCTCGCGGGTCTCCGCGGGCGGCGGCGAAGCGCGCACGGTGCGGTAGGCGGTGACGTCGTCGATCTCCCAGCCGCGCTCGCGCAGGCCCTCGGCGAGGGTCTCGGTGGCGATGTCGGCGCGCGGCAGCAGCACCCGGTTCACCGGGTCGAACACGTCGTCGTAGGGCGGGAAGTCGGCGAGCAGGCCCTCGGAGGACTGCTCACCGCTGGGCACGAGTTCGGGGTTGATGCCGAAGGAACGCACCTTCTCCGCGGTGGCCTCGCCGACGCAGGCGATCTTCACGCCGGAGAACGCCCGCGCGTCCAGACCGAACTCGGCGAACTTCTCCCACACCGCGCGCACAGCGTTGGTGGAGGTGAAGACCACCCACTGGTAGCGGCCGTCCACCAGGCCCTTCACCGCGCGCTCCATCTGCGCGGGGCTGCGCGGCGGCTCGACTGCGATGGTCGGCACCTCCATCGGGATGGCGCCGTGGGTCACCAGCCGCTCGCTCATCTCGCCGGCCTGGTCCTTGGTGCGCGGCACCAGCACGGTCCAGCCGTAGAGGGCGCGCGATTCCCACCACGACATCTTCGACCGCTTGTCGACCTCCTTGCCGACCGTCACGATCAGCGGGCCGACCAGCTCCGAGGCCGCGTTGTTCAAGGTGGCGAGAGTGGCCTCGATGGTGCGCTGCTGGCGGGTGGTGCCGCGCACGGTCACCGCGACCGGGGTCTGCGGGGCGAGTCCGTGCTCGACGAGCGCGCTCGCGGTCTCGGCCAGGTGCCCGGAGGTGGCGCTGAGCACCAGCGGGCCGGGAGCGGCGGCCAGCGCCGCCCAGTCGACCTCGCCGCGCACATCGGCCTCGGTGTGTCCGGAGCCGAGCGCGATGCCCGCGTAGCTCGGCACCGCGGAACCGTTGGGCAGGCCGGGCAGCACCTCGAACACCATGTGCGAGCGGGTCACCGCGTTGACCTCGTTGATCACCGAATCGGTGGTCAACGGGTCGCCGGCGACGACGCGCACCACATCGTGGCCGCCACGGGCCTCGGCGATCAGCGTCTTGGCCACCTCGGCGGGCTCGCCCAGCGCCGGACGCACGTCGACGGCGCGCTCGCCGTCCTCGCCCGGCTCGACGGCGAGGCCGATCAGGGCCAGCACGCCCTTGTCGACATCGGGGTCGGTGAACGCCAGCGTCGCCCGTTCGAGCACCTCGCGGGCGCGCACGGTCAGCAGGGCCGGGTCGCCGGGGCCGGATCCGACGAAAAGGATCCGCCCTGGTTGCTTCTTGGTGGCTCGGCTGCTCATCGGTTGTTCTCCATCGGGCTGGAATTGGTGAAGTCTGCGGCGGGGGTGTTCACCGCCTGTGTGGGGGAACCGACCTCCGGTTCCGGCTCGTCCGTGACGCTCAGCAAAGCGCGAGCGCCCAGATCCAGCAGATCGCGCGCGAGGGCGACGCCGAGCTCCTCGGCATCGCGCGGCGCGCCGACGATCGAGGCGCGCAGCACGTCGGAGCCGTCGATCGCGGCGGCACAGGCCCGCAGCGACAGCTCCTCGAAGATCCGCCCGTCCTCGTCGATCGACTCGACGACCTCGGCGATCGCGCCGATCGGGGCGGTGCAGCCCGCCTCGAGCTCGCCGAGCAGCGCGCGCTCGGCCAGGACCGCGGCCCTGGTCGCGGCGTCGTCGAGACCGGCGAGGATCTCGATCAGCTCCGGGTCGTCGCTGCGGCATTCCACCGCGAGGGCGCCCTGCGAGGGGGCTGGCAGCATCTGCACCGGCTCGAGCGATTCGGTGATCGCGTCCGTGCGGCCGATGCGGGACAGCCCGGCGCGGGCGATGACGATGGCGTCGAGTTCGCCCTCGCTCACCTTGCGCAGACGCGAGTCGATGTTGCCGCGCAGCGGGACGATGTCGAGGCCGAGGCCGAGGGCGCGCAGCTGGGCGGCGCGGCGCGGGGCCGAGGTGCCGACCTTGGCCCCCGCGGGCAGCTCGCCGAGCACCAGACCGTCGCGGGCCACCAGCGCGTCGCGCGGGTCCTCGCGGGGCGGGATGGCCGGGATGACGAAGCGCGGGTCCTGCGCGGTGGGGAGGTCCTTGTAGGAGTGCACCGCGATGTCGATGGTGCCCGCGGCCAGCTCGTCGCGCAGCGCCGAGGTGAACACGCCGACGCCGATCTTCTGCACGGGATCCGACGACAGGTCGCCCGGCGTCTTGATGACGACCAGCTCGGCCGGCTGACCCGCGGCGATCAGCGAGTCACGGACGGTGCCGGCCTGCGTCAGCGCGAGCAGGCTGCCGCGTGTGCCGATCCGCCACGGCGCACGAATGCTGCCTGCGGTCACGGTGTCCTCTTCCTGCACTGTCGTGGTCATGCGGATTCCTCCTGCGCACGCCCGAGTGGTCCGGGCTTCGACTCGGTCATGCGGACCTGCGCATCGCCGAGGTGTCCTGCGGTGAAGTCGTCGGCCAGCGCGGACTCGGCCGCGGCGACCTCCATGGGCGCGGCAACCGCCTGCACCGCACCGGGTTTCAGTTCGAACAGCTCACGCAGCGCCTCGGCGTAGCTGTCGCCACCCGGCGTCGAGGCCAGCTGTTTGACGCGCACGGTGGGCGCGTGCAGCAGCTTGTCGACGACGCGGCGCACCGTGCGCGCCACCTCGTCGCGGGCCGGGTCGGCCAGGTCGGGCAGGCGGGAATCGAGGCGGAGCAGTTCGGCCTCCACCACCTCGGCGGCCCGCTGACGCAGGGCGGCCACGGTGGGCGTGACCTCGGCCATGCGTTGCCCGGCAAGGTATTTGGCGAGTTCGTCGGCGACGATCTGGCGCGCGGCGGCGGTGTCGTCGGCCGCGGCGCCCGCGGCCGGATCGCGCTGCAGCGACTCGATGTCGATGACGGCGACGCCGGGCAGACCGGCCACGGCGTGCTCCACGTCGCGGGGCAGGCCGAGATCGCAGAAGACCAGCGGCCGTTCGGCGGCCTCGGTCCGGGTGCGGTCGGCGAGTGCGCGGTGGGTGTCGGCCAGCGTGACGACCGCACCGACCGCGCCGGTACAGGTGATCACCACGTCCGCGCTCGCCATCGCCGCGGTGAGACTCGACATCTCCACGGCCTCGGCGTCGACACCGTGCATGGTGCGGCCGGTCTCGGCGAGGCGCTGCGCGCGGTCGAGGGTGCGGTTGACGACGGTGATCTTGCCGATTCCGGCGCGCGAAAGATGGGCCACCGCAAGGCCACCCATCGCCCCGGCGCCGAGCACCACGGCCGAGCGGCCCGCGAGATCACCGACCACGCCGCGCGCCCGATCCAGCGCGACCGACACGACCGAGGCACCGGCCCGGTCGATGCCGGTCTCGGAGTGCACCCGTTTGCCGACCCGCAGACTGTGCTGGGCCAGCTCGTGCAGCGTGCGCCCGACCGCCTGCTGTCCGTCGGCGCTGGCGTAGGCGCCGCGGATCTGGCTGAGGACCTGCTGTTCGCCGACGACCATCGAGTCCAGGCCGCTGGCGACGGCGAACAGGTGCTCGGCGGCGGCCTCGCTGTAGCGCACGTACGCGTGTCGGGTGAGATCACCGAGCGGGAGCCCCGAATGCTTGGTGAGCAGGTCGCTGACCTCGCCGAGCCCGCCGTGGAAGGCGTCGACCACGGCGTAGACCTCGACGCGGTTGCAGGTGGAGACGATCATCGCTTCGGAGACGTGGCTGGAGGCCAGCAGCCGGTCGACCAGCTTCGGCCGGTCGGCCTCGCTGATCGCGATCTTCTCCAGCACCGAGACCGGTGCACTCCGGTGCGAGATTCCGACCAGAAGAACACTCATGGTGTGATCACCGATCCCTTGGTGCTTGGCTCCGTTGCCGAATGCGGGGTGGCCGTATGCGGCGCGGTGCGTCGCGCAGGCCTGCCGCGCGCCGGTTCGACCGGCGCGGGGTGCGTGAGGGCGGGATGGTTCTGCGACGGCACCCGGCGCGCGATCCGGCCGGACCCGGCCTGGGCGACCTCGGGCAGCGCGGGCGCGTCGTTGCGCGCGGCGTCGAAGGAGAGCATCTGCAGCTCCATCGCCAGGTCGACCCGGCGGACCTCGACATGGGCGGGCGCGGCCAGCTCGCACGGGGCGAAGCTCAGGATCGACGGCAGCCCGGCGGCGACGAGACGGTCGCACACCTCCTGGGCGGCCTCGTCGGGCACGGCCAGGACCGCGATGGTCGGCGCGAGCGCGGGAATCTGCGCGGTGAGCTGGTCGACATCGCGCACGACGAGTCCGGCGTACGACTGACCGATCACCGCGGGGTCGTTGTCGAAGATCCCGACCACGGTGAAGCCGCGTACCCCGAAACCGCCGTAGCCGACCAGTGCGCGGCCCAGATTGCCCGCACCGATCAGCACCACCCGATGTCCCTGCGACAGACCGAGCACGTCTTCGATCCTGGTGCGCAACTTGGCTACGTCATAGCCGACACCCCGCACACCATTGGGTCCGAGGAAGGAAAGATCCTTGCGCAGCTTCGCCGAATTGACACCCGCCGCGACAGCCAGTTCCTCACTCGATACGATGGCTACACCCTCGTCGGCCAACCCGGCGAGAACCCGGAGATAGGTAGCGAGACGAGTCACCGTGGCCTGGGGGATGTCCCGCTGAAGAGCCTTGCCGGAGACGCCACCTGGCGTCTCATGCTGCTCTGTCACGTCGTCGGCTCCTCGTGCCGGGCCTGATCGCGGTCCGGTTCCTGTCGTTCGTTCACCGGTGTGGGTCGCCGCGTTGCGAGAGAGCGACCGGTGTGCCATGTGGGCTGTACAAACCCGGTCACCGCCGCTGCTCGGTGCGGCGGTGCGGATTGCGTGCCACCACCGTAACCGCTTGTGCAGGCGTTCACAAAGTCGGTGAAATTGGCCTCATTTTCCGCCGCGACCAGCGAAACGGCTCAGGTCGGCCCGCAAACGTGGCTCGTCGACGTCGAAATAGCTGTGTTCACGGCCGTCCAACAGGACCACGGGCAGCCGATCGCCGTATTCGGCCCGCAATCCGGGGTCGGTCGCCGCGGCTTCGTCGACGTCGACGGTGGCCACCGGGAGACCGAAATCACCACAAATGGTCTCCAATTGCGCCAGTGCCACGGTGCACAGGTGGCAGCCGGCGCGAGTCAACAGGGTCACGGTGGGTGTGGGATTGGTCATGAGCCCTATTTAATCCCCGAGCCCGCCGCGGCTTGTCGGTGAATCCGGTTACTGTGGACATGGTTCGCGCGACTAGCGGAGGGTACTGGTGCCGGAACGTTCGAAGGTGGCTAGGGCCGGATTCGTCGCAGGGCGATTCGGGGAGTTCCCTGCGCGGTGGCAGCCCAGCCGCCTCGGCCAGGAACTGCAGGAACAGTTCGCACGGCTGCCGCGCAGTCCGTTCGGGCCGAGCGAGGAGGAGCTGCGCGCCAACCTGGCCGGTGAGGCCAGCGCCGACGCCGCGCTCACCCTGCACGACGCCGAACTCGCCGAACAGCGCGAGACCACCGGTCCCGAGGTCCCCCGCGACCTGACGGCGGCGGCGTTCTTCGATGTCGACAACACCCTGGTCCAGGGTGCCTCGATCGTGCACTTCGCCCGCGGGCTGGCCGCACGCAAGTACTTCAAGACCTCCGACCTGGTCGATGTCGCCTGGAAGCAGGTGAAGTTCCGGGTCACCGGCAAGGAGAACTCCTCCGACATGGCCTCGGGCCGGGAGAAGGCACTCAGCTTCATCGCGGGCCGCCCCACCGCCGAACTGGCCGCGCTCGGCGAGGAGATCTACGACGAGATCATCGCCGACAAGATCTGGCCGGGCACCCGCGCGCTCGCGCAGATGCACCTGGACGCGGGCCAGCAGGTCTGGCTGGTCACCGCGACGCCGGTGGAGCTGGCCAACGTGATCGCCAAGCGCCTCGGGCTCACCGGTGCGCTCGGCACCGTCGCCGAGAGCGTCGACGGCAGGTTCACCGGCCGCCTGGTCGGCGACATCCTGCACGGCCTCGGCAAGGCGCACGCGGTGCGCACCCTGGCCATTCGCGAGGGCCTCAACCTCAAGCGCTGCACGGCCTACTCCGACAGCCACAACGACGTGCCCATGCTCTCGCTTGTCGGCACCGCGGTCGCCATCAACCCCGACTCCGACCTGCGCGAAGTGGCCAAGAACCGGGGCTGGGAGATCCGCGATTTCCGCACCGGCCGCAAGGCCGCCAAGATCGGCGTGCCGACGGCGCTGGCGCTGGGCGCCGCCGGTGGCGCGGTGGCCGCCGCCATCACCCGCAAGCGGGGCTGAGTCCTCAGCCCAGGACGGTGTTGCGGCGCTTGGCCAGCAGCTTGTAGAGCGTCTGCTGGATGGTCTCGCGGACCTGGTCGGTGACCTCGAACATGGTCATCGGGTCGTCGGCGTCCTCGGGCTCGAAGGCCGAGGTAGGGATGGGCTCGCCGAATTCGATGTACCACTTGGACGGCATCGGGATGGCGCCCAGCGGGCCCAGATGCGGGAACAGCGGGGTCACCGGGAAGTACGGCAGGCCGAGCAGGCGGGCCAGCGGCTTGATGTCGGCCAGCTTCGGGTAGATCTCCTCCGAGCCGACGATCGAGCACGGGATGATCGGCACGCCGGTGCGCACCGCCGCCGACACGAAGCCACCGCGACCGAATCGCTGCAGCTTGTAGCGGTCGGCGTAGTTCTTGCCGACGCCCTTGAAGCCCTCGGGGAACACGCCGGCGATCTGGCCCGACCGCAGCAGCCGTTCGGCGTCGGGGTGGCAGGCCAGGGTGTGTCCGGCCTTACGTGCCAGGGCGCCGAGCATCGGCAGTTCGAAGATCAGGTCGGCGGCCAGCAGGCGCAGCGCCCGGTGCTGGGGGTGCTTGTCGTGGATGGCCAGCTGAAGCATCAGGCCGTCGAGCGGGACGGTGCCCGCGTGGTTGGCGACGATGAGGGCGCCGCCCGCGGCCGGGATGTTCTCGATCCCGGCGACCTCCACCCGGAACCAGTAGTCCGAGAGCGGGCGCAGCGCGGGCAGGATGAGCGACTCGAGCAGGTGCTCGTCGTAGCCGAACTCGTCGATCTGGTAGTCGCCGGTGAGCCGGCGGCGCGCGAACTCCGCGGCGTTCTCGATCTGATCGGCGACGGCGTCGCGGACGATGTCGCCCAGGGTCTTCGGTGGCTTCGCGGGAATGCCCGGCCTGCGGTCGCTCAGCGACGTGACCGGAGTGGCCGGGGTCGGCTGCTCCGGCCAGCGGCGGGCCGCAGGTCGTTGACGGGCCTCGACATTCACGTCGAGACGAATGACTTTCGCTCCCTCGTTCATGTGTGCGCTCCCGAATCGGCCTTGATGAGGCCGAGCAGTTTGGTTTCCGCGGCGTCGATCCATGCCGGATCGACGACGGGCCGCAACGCTGCGCCCGCGATGTAATCGTCGAAAGCCTGGACCGTGGTCCAGCGTGGGGTGAAACCCAGTTCGGTTCGCATGCGGGTGGTGTCGAGCCCGCAACCGAAGTGGAAGTAGTCGGGTTGTTCACTGCTGAATCCGCGCATCACCGGTCCCATCAGTGTGCGCCCGATGGTGCGGAAGAAGAACAGCGGCACCGGTGCGGCGAAGCGCCCGGCCCGCCGGATGGCCTGCGACATGGCCAGCGCGCCGTCTCCGGCCACGTTGACCGTGCCACCGTGTACCCGGAAGGCCGCCTGGACCAGCACGGCCACGGCGTCTTCCTCGTGCAGCAACTGCATTCGCGCCTCGCGGCCGAGCACGGTCGGGGTGATCGGCGAGCGCAGGTACTGCATGCCGCGATCGGCCAGGCGCGGACCGACGATCGGCGCGAATCGCAGGATCGACGCGGAGATGTCGGGCCTGCGCCGCGCCATCGCGCGCACCAGCGCCTCGATATCGATCATGTCGCGGGCGAACCAGCCGTTCGGCGGGGTGCGCGCGCCCATCTCCTCGGTGAATTTCGCCGGGTCCTTGGCGCTGCAGCCGTACACCGCCGAGGACGACCGGACGACAACGCGCCGCACCGACGGCGCCTTCTGACACACCGCGAGCAACTGCATCGCGCCGAGCACGTTGAGATCCTTCATCACCGCGCGGCCGCCACCGGCGGGCGGGCGGGTGAGCACGGCGGGATGCACGACGGTGTCGACGCCGTTGTTCTCGACGACCTTGCGGATCAGCGGGTTCCTGATGTCGGCGCGCACGAACTCGGCGCGGCCCATCCGGCGGCGCAGCTCCCGGCTCGGGTTCATCGTGTCGACGGCGATGACCCGCTCGACGCCGGGTTCCGCGGCGAGCCGGGACGCGACGTTGCCACCGAAGAAGCGGCTGGCTCCGGTCACCAGCACTACCTTCGGTTCGTGTCGCTCCCGTGTGTCGGAACTCGGACCAGACCCCACTCAAAGCCCCCTGCTTCTCATGTTTCCGCGTACCAGAGTAGCCGCATTCGCGCCACCCACCGCCACGATCAACAAGCTTTTAACGTGGCCGCTGTGAGAACACACGAGCCCGCCACCGAAACGGTGACGGGCTCGCGCGGGCACGCAGGCTTACTTGCCGAGTTTGCGCCGCTGAACACGCGTGCGGCGAAGCAGCTTGCGGTGCTTCTTCTTCGACATGCGCTTGCGGCGCTTCTTGATCACAGAACCCATAGGGTTTCCTCGCGTTTCTCTACTCGGCATGCACACGCGGTGTCGCGTGCGTCGTCTGGCATCCGCGCCGCCGGGGCGCACCGGACACCACGAAGCGGTGCCACCGGCAGGCGGACACGAACCGAGGGTTCATCCTACCGGGACACCAGAGCAGCGACGAAACCGCCCTTGTACCTGGCTGACTATCTCAGCCGGCGTCGAAGTACGACGTTTCCAGGTAATCGTGCACGGCTTTCGCGTGCACCCGGAACGAGCGACCGACCCGCACCGCGGGCAGTTCACCCGAGTGCACGAGCCGATAGACCGTCATCTTCGACACCCGCATGAGATCGGCGACTTCGGCGACGGTGAGAAATTGAGTGCCACCGCCGATCACCGGTTGTCCCTGCGTGGCCCGTGGACCGGATGAACCCGATCCACCGCCCGACGCCGGTGAATTGCTTGCAGACATTCTGTTCGCAGACATCATGGCACCATTGACCTCCGGCACGTCCGCGCCGCCGGCTTCCCCACCGGCGGAACAGACACGCACGTGCTTCTACGAGCTTAGCGGGACCAGTGGGATTACTGCGACGGGTGTGAGAAATCGGTTTTCATCCCGGGTACCCGGTTGTCATTCGTTCGACGCGCCCTGTTCGGCGGAGCGTTGCTTGGACGCGTGCAGCGCCTCGGTGAACGCCGAGCGCAGCGCATGGCGCTCGAGCACCCGCAGCGCGGCCGCCGTCGTCCCACCGGGAGAGGTGACCGCGGCCCGCAGATCGACCGCGTTCTGGCCGGTCTCGTCCAGCAGCGCAGCCGAGCCGATCATGGTCTGCACGACCAGCTGAGTGGCCACCTCGCGCGTCAGCCCCAGGCTCACGCCGGCGTCGATCATCGCCTCGACGACGAGGAAGAAATACGCCGGCCCTGAGCCCGACACCGCGGTGACCGCATCCATCTGGGATTCGGCCACCGTCACCACCTTACCGACGGCTTCGAGCATCTCGCCGACGAGCTCGAGCTGCTCGGCGTCGGTGTAGCGGCCCGGCGCGATGGCGCTCATGCCCTGCCCGACCAGCATCGGCGTGTTCGGCATGACCCGGACGACGGCGAAACCGGCGGGCAGCCGGGACTCCAGGTGCGCGGTGGTGACACCGGCGGCCAGGGAGACCAGCACCTGTTCGTGCCCGGACTCGAGGTCGGCCTTGGACAGGTCGGTGAGCACCGAGTCGACATCGCCCGGCTTGACCGCGAGCACCACGATGTCTGCGCCGACGACCGCGTCCGCGATCGACCCGGTGGCGCGGATCTTGAACCGCTCGGCCAGCTGCGCCGCGCGCGGGGCCACCGGCTCGGCGACCACGAGATCCTTGGTCGCGCGGCCGGATTCCAACAACCCGGCGATCAGCGCCTCACCGATCCGCCCACCACCGACAACCGCGATTCTCGTCATGGGTCCAGGTTAGGGTGCGCGGTCGGTCAGCGCGCCGCCGGTATCAGCGCCAGCTGCCTGCTCTGCGCGACGACGGCGCCGGTGGAGTCGATGACCAGCTGATCCTCGTCGAACATCCGCTCACCGACCTCGCGGGCGGTCGCGATGACGCGCAGCCAGCCCGGCGCGGGGATCCGGCGCAGGTAGGTGGTCATCTGGACGGTCGGCGACCAGCCGAAGTGGCCGAGATTGATCGGCACCGGCGGGCTCATGTCGGCGGCCATCATGGCGAAGGCGGCGCGCACGCGCGGGTCTGCTTCGTCGCCGTCGAGCGGGCGGATCCACAGCCGGGCCCTCGGCTCGCCGGTCTCGCCGCGCGCGAAGTCGGCCCATTTCCCGTCGAGGAAGACCCTGGCCACCTCGCCGACGTGGACGACCTTGCCCATCGGCGAATCGGGGGTGTATTCGTGCGCGGTGGCGTCGGGCTCGGCGGGCATGTCGGTCGCGGTGTCGCTCCAGCGGGTGCCCTCGGTGTCGAGGTGGCCGAAGGTGAAGGCGGTGCGCACCAGCGTGCGGCCGTTCTGGATGAGCTCGGCGTCGGCCAGGCAGATCTGGCGGCCCTTCTTGCGGATGTGCACCGCGTACTCGACCTCGCCCGGCTCCGGCGCGCCGAGGAAGTCGGAGCTGCCCGCGATCGGCGCCATCCCGGCCAGCGAGTCGTCGGCCTCGGTGAGCCAGCGGGTGGCCGCGGCGGCGCTGGCGGCGACCATGGTGCCGCCGTGCACCTTGGGGCCGATGGTCCAGGTGGGCGCGATGACGCCGACGTAGCGTCCGGTCTCGGTCGTGGTGGTGGGCAGCTCGGTCAGGTCGCAGACCTGACTGAACGGCGCGTCGGTCGCGAGTTCTCGCGTCATCGTCACTCCTGGTCGAGGTGCACAGCAATTCGTACAGCGTACAAGCAGCGAGCGGCCTGAACTATTCCGTGTGCGCGTGATCTCAGGAGCGGTCGGCGTGGGTCGCGCCGGTGAGGTGTCTGCGGGCGAAATCGAGGGTGCGGGCCAGCATCGCCGAGCGCTGCGCCGTCGTCCGCGCGGTCTGGGTGTTGATCTCGGCGACCGCGTGCCCCTGGAAACCGCTGTGCACCAGGTGCTCGCACAGCTGCGCGCACGGCTGGGTGCCGTCACCGGGGACGAGGTGCTCGTCGTGGGCGGCGCCGCGACCGTCGGCCAGATGCAGGTGCACCAGCCCCTCGCCCATCCGGCGCGCCAGCTCGATGGCGTCGGTGCCCGCGGTCGCGGTGTGCGACAGGTCGAGGGTGTAGTGCTCGAATCCGGTGTCGGTCGGATCGAACGAGGGGCTGAACGCGCTCACCGCCGGGCCAGGCCCGGACCGGCGCTCCAGCCTGCGGACCGCGCCCTCGCGGAACAGGGTGTCGGCCCGCATCGGGAACATGTTCTCGACCGCGACCTTGACCGGGTAGTGCGCCTCCAGCTCCCCCACCTGGTCGGCGAAACCGCGCGCGTAGCGACGCTGCCAGCGGAACGGCGGGTGCACCACGACGGTGTCGGCACCGAGCGCCTGCGCGGTGCGGACGCTGCGTTCCAGCTTGGCCACCGGGTCGGCGCCCCACACCCGCTGCGAGATGAGCAGGCACGGCGCGTGCACGGCCAGCACCGGAACGCCGTAGCGCTTGACGTAGGACTGCACGGTCGCGATGTCCTGGCTGGCCGGTTCGGCCCACACCATCAATTCGACGCCGTCGTAACCCAATTCGGCCGCGTAGCGGAACGCCGCCTGCGTGTTCTCCGGATACACCGACGCCGTCGAGAGCCCGATTCCGATGTCCGCCCGCACGTTCCCCACAGCCCACTCCCTGCGATCAGCTGGTACTGAGGAGAAAGGCTAGCGGTCCCAGCGTCACGAAGACGCCCACGACGACGGCGATCACAGTGCTGTAGATGTCGTCGGTGCGGCGCAGGATCCGGACCAGCGCGACGAGACCGAGGATCACGACCATCGCCAGGGCCAGTGCCACCCAGTGCATGGTCTCCCACAGCGTCTCGAAACCCTTGAACAGCAACATTCCGGCGACCGCGGCGCCGAGGCTCTGTCCGCCCAGGATCAGCCACTGGCGGCGGTTCTCGTCCTCGGCGCTGCGGGCAGCGCGCGAGCCCGCCCGGCCCGCGGGGACCCGGCTCGCCGCGCGCGAGCCGGCCCTGGTCGCGGCCATCCGGCTGGTCGCGCGGGACTTGGCCCGGCTGGCCACTTCGGCAGCCCGCGCCTTGGCGGCCGCCCGCCGTCCGCCCTTGGCACGCTTCGGTTCCGGCTCGTAGTCGTCGTCGTAGTCGTCGTCGTACTCGCCGTCGGCGTAGTCGGCGTCGGAGTAGTCGTTGTCGGCGTAGTCGCGGTCGACGTAGTCGGATTCGGCGTAGTCGTCGGTGTCCGGCTCGGCGCCGGGACGGTGGGGCCCGAGCCGGTAGACCTCGGTGCGCGCGTCGGCGTCCTGGTCGGCCTGCTGACGCAGCAGGTCACCGGCCACCGACTGCCCGGCGACGAGCGGCTGCTCCTGACTCACCGGCGACCACGCGGCCGTCGGGAATCCACCGCTCTCCGGCGCCGGATCCGGGCGATGACGGCGCGCCGACCACGACGGCAGCCCACCGGACTTGCCCGCCTCGGGCGCGCCGCGGCGGCGGTCCAGTTGTGGCCGCTGATCGGGCTCCTGCGGCCACGCGGGCGGGGCCTCGGGGGTGAAGGCCTGGGTGGCCTCCGCGGGCGCCGAGCCGAAGGCCTGGGCCGGTTCCGGCGGCTGCGCGCCGAAGGCCGGGGCCTGCGGCTGGTAGCCCTTGAACCCGCCGTCCTGATAGTCGTTGAAGCCCGGCGGCACGCCGAACCCGGCGTCGGGCCGACCGTCGAAACCGGTGCCGAAGCCCGGGTTGAACGGTTCCTGCCCGAACGCAGCGGGAGCCTGGGGTCCCGGCCCGTACGGTGCCTCGAAGGACGGCGGCGCGTAGCCCGTCGGCTCCGGCGACGGCGACCAGGCTGCCGGTGCCGCGGGGGCGGCCGCTTCCTCGGCGGCCTCGGCCGCGCGCCTGCGCGCGGCCCTGCCACCGGCGACGGGCGGCGGCTGCGGCGGCTCCTGCGCCTCCTCCGGATCGGCCCTGCGACGACGGCCGCCACCGGTGCTCGGCACCTCGGGCAGCGCGCCGGAGCCGAACAGCTCGGCGATTCCCGGGTCGACCGGCTGCGCGGGACCGGGCGCCCCGAGCCTGCCGGGACCGCGGCCGTTGGTGGGCGCGGCGGTGTCGCGGGCCTCGGCCCGGAACGGGCCGAACGGATCGGACGACGGACGCGAACCCGCCACACCGAGCGGATCGTTCGGATCGGGGGCGGAGAAGCCCGAATGGGGATCGAAGCGGGTGATGGGCCCTGACATCGGCGAGTACGCGGGCTCGGCGGGGCCGGGCGGCGGATAGGGCGCCGGCTCATAACTCGCGGGTGGTTCGTAGCTGGGGCTCGGCTCCTGCGGCTCCGGCGCGGGGGCCGCGTGCGAACTCGCGGGCCGGACGGCGGCGTTCTCCCCGGTCAGATCGGTGACCGAGAGACCTCGCCCGCTGCGTCTGCGGCGGCCACCGCCACCGGACGGCGGCGCGGCGCCCTGCGCGGCGTTGCGCGCGAGCAGTTCGGCGACCGATAGCTGCTTGGAATCCTCACCACTCATGCCGACTCCGCTCTCACCACCGGCTCGACCGGTGGCACGGCGGTCGAGCTCCCGTTGGGTTCGGCGTCCAGCTTGCGCAGGATCAGGCCTTCGCGCAGCGCCCATGGGCAGATCTCGATGCTGTCGAGCGACAACGCCCGCATACTCGCCTCCGCGACCAGTGCGCCGGCCACCAACTGCTGGGACCGGTCCGAACTCACGCCTTCCAGCTCCGCGCGGTCGGCCGCGGTCATCCGGGAGATGAACGCGATCAGCTGGCGCAGACCGGAGCTGGTCAGTGTACGGCGCACCCGCAGGCCCGCGGCCGAGGGTGCCGCCCCGGTGAGCCTGGCCAGCGAGCGGAAGGTCTTCGACGTACCGACAGCCAGGTCCGGTTTGCCCGCTTCGATGATGGTCCTGCTCGGGGCGACCAGTTCGGCGTCGAGCCAGTCCCGCAGCACCGCGATCTTGCGCTTGCCCGGCGGGTCGTCGCGCAGCCATTCCCTGGTGAGCCTGCCCGCGCCGAGCTGCAGCGAGAGCGCGACATCGGGCTCCTCGTCGCCACCGTTGGACAGTTCCAGCGACCCGCCGCCGATGTCGAGGTTGATGATCCGGCCCGCGCTCCAGCCGAACCAGCGGCGCACCGCGAGGAACGTCAGCCTGGCCTCGTCGTCACCGGAGAGCACCTGCAGATCGACGCCGGTGATCGTGCGTACCCGGGCGAGCACCTCGTCGGAGTTGGTCGCCTCGCGCAGCGCCGAGGTCGCGAACGGCATCAGCTCCACGCAGCGGGAATTACGCGCCAGATCGGCGAATTCGGCGATGGTCGCGATCAGCCGCGCCTCGCCCTCCTCGGTGATCCGGCCCTGCTCATCCATGTTCTCGGAGAGCCGTAACGCCGACTTCGTCGAACTCATCGGCATCGGGTGACCACCACGATGCGCGTCCACCACGAGCAGGTGAACGGTATTGCTTCCGACATCGAGAACACCAAGCCGCACACGAATACGTTACTTGGTGATCCGGTACTACAGGCCAGGCGACTGAACTGTTAGCGTCACAAGTTGTGACCGAAGCCGCATCCGGCGCCCCGGAGACCGGGCTCCGACCTGGGCGAAAGATCGATCCGAGCCCCGAGGTCGAACTCGACTTCCCGCGCGAATGGATCGAGTTCACCGATCCAGCAAACGACGAGCACCAGATCGTCGCCGATATGACCTGGCTGCTCTCGCGGTGGTCCTGCGTGTTCGGCACGCCCGCCTGTCAGGGGATCATCGCCGAGCGCCCCGACGACGGCTGCTGCTCGCACGGCGCCTTCCTGGCCGACAAGGACGACCGCAAGCGCCTGGCGGGTGCTGTGAAGATGCTCACAGCCGAGGACTGGCAACTGATGGGCGAGGCCACCGAGAAGGGCAAGGTGGTCAAGAAGGGTTACCTCGAACTCGACGAGCTCGAGGACGAACCGGCCCTGCGCACCCGCCGCTTCGACGGCGCCTGCATCTTCCTCAACCGGCCCGGCTTCGCCGCCGGCCCCGGCTGCGCGCTGCACATCATGGCCGTGCGCAAGGGCATCGAACCGCTCGAGGTGAAGCCGGACGTGTGCTGGCAGCTGCCGATCCGCCGCACCCAGGACTGGGTGGAGCGGCCCGACGGCGAGCAGATCCTGCGCACCGTGGTGACCGAGTACGACCGTCGCGGCTGGGGACCGGGCGGCCTCGACCTGGACTGGTACTGCACCGGCTCGCCCGACGCGCATGTCGGCGCCCGGCCGGTCTGGCAGTCCTACGGCCCCGAGCTGCGCGAACTGCTCGGCGCGCCCGCCTACGAGGAGCTGGCCCGGCTGTGCAGGCGCCGCGAAGGCCTCGGCCTGATCGCGGTGCATCCGGCGACGGTGGAGGCCGAGCGTATCGGTGCCGAGGATCGCATTTCGGATCAGTCGGCGTGAAATCCTCGCCACCTGCCCGTTCATACGTAGGTAGTGCAAATGTCATCCGCGTGCGGTTTGATCGCTGACCATGTCCAAGAAAGCGATCTCCCTGGCGACCCTCGTGATCGGCGCCACCCTCTCCATGACCGGCCTGGCGAACGCCGAACCGAACGGCGACCCGACGCGGTTCGCGGACTTCACGGCCGAATTCGTGAACTACACCGACCCCGCGGCGATCGATGCGGCCAAGAACGGCAAGTACATCATCGTCAGCACGATGGGCACCTCCTCGACCATCGCCTGCCGCGGCACCGGCACCGACGTGCCGATCTACGACTGCATGCAGGAAGACGCCTACGGCTGGGTCTCGCTGAAGAAGATCGAGACCCCGCTCGGCACCGCGTGGAGCGCGATCTGAGTTTCCCCCCGAACGAGCGAACCCGGCGCCACCCTCGCGGTGGCGCCGGGTTTCTGTTCGCCGGTTACGCCTCGAGCTTGTAGCCGAGGCCGCGCACGGTGACCAGGTGCTCCGGCTTGGCCGGGTCGGCCTCGATCTTGGAGCGCAGCCGCTTGACATGCACGTCGAGGGTCTTCGTGTCGCCGACGTAGTCGGCGCCCCAGACCCGGTCGATCAGCTGACCGCGGGTGAGCACGCGGCCGGAGTTGCGCAGCAGGTACTCGAGCAGGTCGAACTCCTTGAGCGGCAGGGTGACCTGCCCGCCGTTGACGTGCACCGTGTGCCGGTCCACATCCATCCGCACCGGGCCGGCCTCGAGCACGCCGTTCTCGCTACCGGAGTCCAGCTCGTCGCCCGCGCCGCGGCGCAGCACGGCGCGGATGCGGGCGATCAGCTCGCGGGCCGAGTACGGCTTGGTGACGTAGTCGTCGGCGCCCAGTTCCAGGCCGACGACCTTGTCGATCTCGCTGTCGCGCGCGGTCACCATGATCACCGGCACGCCGCTGCGGGTGCGCAGCTGCTTGCACACATCGGTGCCGCTCATGCCGGGCAGCATCAGGTCGAGCAGGACGATGTCGGCGCCGGAGCGATCGAACTCGGCCAGCGCGGACGGGCCGTCACCGACGACGGTGACGTCGAAGCCCTCCTTGCGCAGCAGGAACGCGAGCGGCTCGGCCAGCGAATCCTCGTCCTCGACGATCAGAACACTCGTCATCTGCGTGCCTCCACACCGTTCGCTCGTCCAGCGGGGGGACGCTGGACGATGGTTTCCCTCGTCGTGAGCTCGGTCGGTTCCGCGTCCTCGTCCCCATCGGCTTCCAGATGGGCGGGGATGCGGAGCGTGAACGTCGAGCCGGTGCCCAGTTTGCTCCACAGGGTGATCTCACCGTTGTGGTTGGCGGCCACGTGTTTCACGATGGCCAGGCCGAGCCCGGTGCCGCCGGTCGAGCGGGAGCGGGCCTTGTCGGAGCGGAAGAACCGCTCGAACACCCGCACCTGGTCTTCCTTGGCGATGCCGATGCCGCGGTCGGTGACGGCCATCGCGACGTGATCGCCGCGCAGCGACCGGCTCACCGACACGTGCGAGCCCTGCGGCGAGTACGCGATGGCGTTCTCGACCAGGTTCGACAGCGCGGTGACCAGTAGGGTCTCGTCGCCGAGCACTTCCAGCCCGCTCGGCCGGTCGGTGCTGACGGTGATCCCGGCGGCCTCGGCGGCGGTGCGCGACCGGTCGACGGCCTGCTGCACCACGGTGTCGACGTCGACGACGGCCAGATCCGGCAGCTTCTCGGCGCCCTGCAGGCGCGAGAGCGCGATCAGCTCGGTCACCATCTTGCCGAGGCGCCGGGATTCGGCCAGCACGCGGGAGCCGAAGTGGCGGACGGCCTCGGGATCGTCGGCGGATTCCAGCATGGCCTCGGCCAGCAGGCTCATCGCGCCGACGGGGGTCTTGAGTTCGTGGCTGACGTTGGCGACGAAATCGCGCCTGGTCGCCTCCATGCGCGCCTGCTCGGAGTCGTCGTCGGCGAACAGCACGACGAAGCTGGTCTCCTCGCGGGAGAGCTTGCGGGCGACGCCGCGCACGGCGATCCGGCCGCGCCCCGGCAGCGGGTTCTTGGCGGTGAGGTCGTATTCGGCGGATTCGCCGGTCGCCAGCACCTTCTCCACCGCCGCCCACGCGCGTTCGTCGAGCAACCGGTTGCGGACGAGGCCGAGTTCCTCGGCGCGCGGGTTCACCAGCACCACGTCGCGGTATTCGTCGACGACGGCGATGCCGCTCTCGGACGCGAGCACGATCAGGTCGAGCACCTGCGACATCGTCAGTCCGGTGTCTTCCTGCGTGCGGGCGGCCTGCCTGGCGTTGACGAACGGGATCAGCAGGCCTCCGACTGCCAGTCCGACGACAGCCGCGAGGACTGCCAACAGCACGGCCTGCGGAACACTCACGCCTTTGATCGTACGAGTGCCCGGGGACATCACGGTGGCGGGTCGGCGAAGTTTCGCGCAGGTCACAGGCACTTGGCGTGGTGTTCTCGCGCCGTTCACCCGGTAGGCACCTGGCGCCGTCCCGGGCGTGTCAATCCGGCGGGTCGCCGTACATCGCGGTGGTCACGGCGGCCCCGTGCCGCTCGACCCATGCGCCGAGCGCATAAATCGGCCCCAGCAGATCGCGGCCTGCTTCGGTGAGTTCGTATTCCACCCGCGGCGGCGCTTCGGCGTAGCGGCGCCTGCGTACGAGCGTCATCCGTTCCATGCGGCGCAACGTCTGGGTGAGCATCTTCTGGCTGATGCCGCCGATGGCCGTCAGAAGGTCACTGTGACGAAGCGGACCATCCCGCAGCATGTACACGATCACGGGTAGCCAGGAATTTCCGAACAAGTCGACGCCCATCCTGGCCGGACAGTCGGCCTCGTAGTCGCCGTAGGGCGGATATTCGGAACGTTCGGCCGGTGCGGCGGTCATGCGACCAGCCTGACACCGGCGTGAGGCACCCGCGAGTGCCTCTCGGAATTCCTAGCGTCTGTGGTGCCGCGATCGTCGGCACACAGCGACTCAGGAGTTGACATGCGAATCGGAATCATCGGCGCGGGTGCGATGGCGGCCGCGCTGGGCGGCGGTTGGGCTTCGGCGGGGCACGAGGTGCAGATCGGGGCGCGTTCGGGAGAAGCCGCGCGGGTGCTCGCCGATCGAATCACCGCGTCGCGGACGGTGCGCGCGGCCGGTATCGGTGCGGCGATCGAGTGGGCCGAGGTCGTGCTCATGGCAGTCCCGGTCGGTGCGCTGACCGAATTGCTGAGCGAGCACGGCACGGCCTTGGCGGGCAAGATCCTCATCGACTGCACCAACGCGTTCCTGCCCGATGAATCGGCGCCCGACGGCACGACCGCGTTCGTGCTGAGCGAGGACGCGGTGGCCGAGCGCATCGCGGCGGGCGCGCCGACAGCGCACGTGGTCAAGGCCTTCAACCTGCTCGCCGCCGAGGTCTGGGCCGGGACGGACCGCGTCTTCGACGGCGCCCGGCTCGCCGTACCGATCTGCGGCGACGATCCGGCCGCCGTGCGAACCGTCGCTGCGCTCGCCGAAGACCTTGCGCTACAACCCTTCCCGGCGGGCGGGCTGCACCGTGCGAAGTATCTGGAAGCCACCTCGGTGTTCGCCGTCGGCCTGTGGTTCGCCGGGGCCGATGCCCGCGCGATGCTGCCGCCGCTGTCGGCCGCGTTCGCCGTCGAAGACTGAACGGCGCCGATCAGGCCTGGGTGAGGGCATAGAGCAGCGGGCGCAGCCTGCCGGAAGTGTCCTGGTCTTCGCGCCAGAGCAGCCGCAATCGCAGGGGCGGCACCTCGACGTCGACGGCCGCCAGCCTGCCCGATTCGAGATCGGCCCGCACCGCGAACTCGGGCAGCAGCGCGAGGCCGCGGCCCGTGGCGACCCATTCGCGCACCTGGGCCAGGCCACCGACGGCGGTGAGATCGACATCGGGTCCGAGCCATCGCCGGGTGGCCATCCAGAAGGAACACCGCGGTTCCCGGCCGATCAGACCGCCCGTGCGCTGGATCTGCGCCATGGTCACCCGGCGCCCGAGCAGCGGATGCCGCGGTGGGGCGACGACCACCATGGCGACCGCGCGCAGGTCGAGGTGCGCGAGCTCCGGTGCGGGGCCGGCGAATCCGAGGTCGCCGACGTGTTCCCCCGCGTCGAGGAGGACGACAGCGTCGGTCTCGCCGTGTTCGAGCGCGGCGAGGAGACGATCGCGGTCGGCCTCCGGGCGCAACTGGACGCGGAGAACGGGGTGCGCGCGATGCAGGTCGTCCAGGACGGCCGGGAGCAGTTCCGCCACGATCGACGCCTGCGCGCCGACGGTGAGATCCGGTGTCGCGCTGAGCTGTTCGGCCGCGTCGTCGAGCGCCGCCAGCGCGGCGGCCGCGGCGGTGAGATAGGCGCGACCCGCCGCCGTGGGGCGCATACCGGCGCGACTGCGGGTGAACAGCGGTGCGCCGAGCTCGGTTTCCAGCCTGCGTATCCGATCGGAGACCGAGGACGGTGCGAGGCCCTGAGCCGCCGCGGTGTTGTTGACGGTCCGATGCCGCACCAGCGCGATCGCGGTCCGCAGTTGATCGGTGTCCACCCGCTCACCCTAGGCCGGTGTTCGGACATTCCGAATACCTTGTTCGACGGGCCCGGTCGAGTCCGGGCGGCTCGCGACGGAATCTGTGGGCGTCCCCGTCCCTCCGCGCCAAGGAGATTCATGTCCGCGGAACAATCCGTCCCGGCCGGTCGTCGGCCGACCGCACAACTGATCGGCATCTCGCTGGCCTACTTCATGGTGCTGCTCGACATCACGGCCCTCGCCGTGGCCGAGCCGAGCCTGATGGCCTCGCTCCGGATCGGCGTGGTCGCCGTCGGCTGGACGACCACGATCTACACGATGACGCTGGCGGCGGCGCTGGTACTCGGCGGCAGCCTCGCCGACCGGCTCGGTGCCTACCCGGTCTTCCTCGTCGGCGTGATCGGCTTCGCGGCCGCGTCCCTCGGGTGCGCCGTCTCGCCCGGCCTGGGATCGTTGCTCGTGTTCCGGGCGCTGCTCGGCCTCTTCGCCGCGGCGATCGTGCCCAGTTCGCTGGGCCTGATCGCCGCCCTCTACGCCGAGCCGAGGGCGCGCGGGCGCGCCATCAGCGCCTGGGCGGCGATCAGCGGCGCGGCGCTGGCCGCCGGTCCGGTACTCGGCGGGTTCCTCATCGTCCGCTACGACTGGCGCGCGGTGTTCGTCGTCAACGTCCCGGTGGCAGTCCTCGTTCTCCTGCTGTGCCGGACCCCGATCGTGAGCGCGCGCCACGCCCGCCGGATCTCCTGGCTGCCGCACCTCGGGCTGGCGGCGACGCTGGCCACGGCCACTGTCGCGATCACCGAGGCAGGTCAGGGGAGCTGGCCGTCGGCCGCGCTGTGCGGGCTCGTCGCCCTGGTATGCGGGTGCGGCACGGCCGTGGCGGAGCGCGGTTCGCCCGCACCGATCGTCCCGGCCGCCGTGCGGCGTCAGCGCGCCGTGTGGAAAGCCTTCGGATGGGGCGCGGCGGTCAACTACGGCCTGACGACCGTCATCTTCGCCCTTCCGCTGCTGCTCGACACGACCGCCGAGCGAGCGGGCCTGACGCTGCTGCCGATGACAGTGCTGGTCGCGCTGAATCCCCTGGTCACCGGACGGCTCGTCGCCGCCCGTGGTCCGCTGCTGCCGATCCGTATGGGCTTAGTCGCCTTCCCGGCCGGCCTGCTCCTGGTCGCCGTCGCGACCGTGGGAGCGGAACAGCCGATCGTCCTCGGTCTCGGACTGCTGGCGTGTGGCCTCGGGGTGTCCTGGACGCTGCCCGCGCTGGTCGGGTACGCGGTGGACCACGCCGGTGTCGCGGCCGCGGGCGCGGTCGGCGGCGTGCTCAACGCCACCCGTCAGGTCGGCGCCACCCTCGCCGCGGCGGTCGCCTGCGTCGCGCTGACCCAGCGAGACAGCGGCGGCGCGGCGGCGCTCCCGTTCGTGATCGCCGCCGCGATCTGCGTGCTCGGACTGGTCAGCGCGGCGATGCCGAGCACCCCGCCCGAAAATCGTGGCGCCGGAACGGAATCCGCACACCGCAGCGACGGCGCATCGCGGAGCCGTCAGGATTTGACGGCGTCGATGAGTGTGCGCGAGGAGTAGGCGACGAAGGGTCCGTCCGACTCGATGCGCCGGTGCAGGTCGCGGAGCCGGTCCCGGTAGGCGTCGACGGTGAAGCCGGGGACCAGCCAGATCACCTTGCGCAGGAAGTAGACGACGGCGCCGATGTCGCCGAATTCCATCCGCAGCCGCTCGGTTCGCAGGTCGACGATCGTCAGGCCCGCGGCCCGCGCGGCGGCGGCCTCGTCGTCGGGGTGCCTGCCACGGCGGGCCTCCGGTTGCGGCCCGAGGAAGTATTCGACCAGCTCGAACACGCTCGCGGGCCCGACGTGCTGGGCGAAATAGGTACCGCCCGGCCGCAGCACCCGGGCGATCTCGTCCCACCAGATGGTGGCCGGATGCCGTGCGGTCACCAGGTCGAAGGCGTTGTCGCCGAAGGGAAACGGCGGCTCGTCGGCCGTCGCGACCACCACGGCCCCGCGCGGATGCAGCAGCGCGGTCGCGGCCGCGACATTCGGCGGCCACGATTCGGTGGCGACCATGGTCGGCGGAAACTCCGGCACCCCCGCGAGCACCTCACCCCCACCGGTCTGCAGATCCAGGGCGGCCCCCACACCCCGCAACCGCTCCCCGAGCAGCCGCTGATACCCCCACGACGGCCGCGCCTCACTCGCCCGCCCGTCGAGCCACGAGAAATCCCACCCGGCCACCGACACCGCGGCCGCCTCCTCCACCAACTCCTCGAACCCCATGGCCCCACCCTGCCAGAGGCCGCATCTTCCCTGCGGGGAGGAGGAGCGAGCCGGCCATTTCAGTGACCAACGGCAGGTCTCCCCGGATCGCGGTGGCGGCGATCGTGAGGTTCGGTGGGGTGCGGTCAGGCCGCGAATCCGAGGCCGAGGGCGAGGGCGACCGGGGTCAGGTAGAGGATCGGGAAGGCGACGGTTTTGTAGGAGCGGGCGCGTAGGACCGTGACCACCGCGCCGGTGAAGTACAGGATGAGGGCGATCGCGGCGGCTACGCCGATGGCGGGGATCCACAGGCCGAGGAGCAGGCCGAGGGCGCCGGCCGCCTTGGCGAGGCCGAGGGGGGTCCACCAGGTCGTCGGGACGCCGTAGTCCACCAGCGGGTCGACGACGAACGGGGCGCGGCGCAGCAGGGAAACGGCCGAGAAGCCGACCCAGAGCGCGGCGACGACGGTGACGATGACGTAGGCGGTGTGCATGACGAGTCTCCTTCGGCGGCCGCGCTTCTCGCGGCTTCTGCCGAGGTGACGACGTGGCGCCGGGGAGTGTGACATCACAGGTTCGCGGCCCTGTCGGCGGCATACACTGAGCTCGGACCCGGCGGAAAGGGTGGGAGTCATGACCACTGTCGAGCGTTCGCGCTGCACCCCGGGGCAATGGCTCCATGGTCTCGGCTGGTTGGCCGCGGGTCTGCTGGCCGGGTGCGTTCTGCTGGTCGCCGGCGTGTTCGCGCTCTGGCCGTTGGCGATGTGGGCCGTGGTCTACGGTCCGATCCTGGCGATGACCCTCTGGCTGGTCGGCGCGTCGATCTACGTGCTCCGCACACACGGGAAGCCCCGCGACCCCAGGCACAGCCTGTTCACGGCCGGTGTCGGTGTCGCGCCGGTCTACTACGGCGTCATCATGCTCGCCGCGCACATGTCGATCTGACGGTGCGGCCCCGCACCGCCGGTGACGATGCGGGGCCGCACTGCGGCAACGACTACTTGCCGCCCTGGTTCGCGACGGCGGCGGCGCCCGCGGCGGCGGCCTCCGGGTCCAGGTACTCGGCGGCCTTGACCGGGCGCAGGTTCTCGTCGAGCTCGTAGCGCAGCGGGATGCCGGTGGGGATGTTCAGGCCGGAGATGTCCTCGTCGGAGATGTTGTCGAGGTGCTTCACCAGCGCGCGCAGGGAGTTGCCGTGCGCGGCGACCAGCACGGTCTTGCCGGTCTTCAGCTCCGGGGCGATGGTGTTCTCCCAGTACGGGATCATCCGGGCGACGACATCCTTCAGGCACTCGGTCTTGGGGACCTCGATGCCCGCGTAGCGCGGGTCGCCTTCCTGGCTGTACTCGTTGTCGTCGGCGATCGGCGGCGGCGGGGTGTCGTAGCTGCGCCGCCACAGCATGAACTGGTCCTGGCCGTACTGCTCGCGGACCTGCTCCTTGTTCTTGCCCTGCAGGTCGCCGTAGTGGCGCTCGTTGAGGCGCCAGTCGCGCACGACCGGGATCCAGTGCCGGTCGGCGGCGTCGAGCGCGTTGTTCGCGGTGCTGATCGCGCGACGCAGCAGCGAGGTGTAGACGATGTCGGGCAGTACGTCGTGCTCGGCGAGCAGCTCGCCGGCCCGCTTGCCCTCGGCGATGCCCTTGTCGGTCAGGTGGACGTCCACCCAGCCGGTGAACAGATTGAGGGCATTCCATTCGCTCTCGCCGTGGCGCAGCAGCACGAGGGTGTAGGTCATGGGGTCATTCTGGCATCAGGGCCACGCGCACGGGGACGCCACCTCGCCGAACCCGCGCGGCGACGACCCCGACCGTTGTCCTCGCCCGGCAGCCGGGCGAGGCGTCCGGTTCGCCCGTTATCGGGACTCCGCGGCTTCGAGCGCGAGCACGCCCGCACCGACCAGAGTCGCGCCGTCGGTCAGTGTGGACAGCCCCACGGTGAGACCGTCGAGGAAGGACAGCCGCGCGTGCCGGGCGACGGCCGCGCGCAGCGGCCCCCACAGTGGTTCGCCCGCATGCGCGAAGCCGCCGCCGATCACGACCTTGTTCACATCGAGCAGCGCGGCCGCCGACGAGACCGCCTGGCCGAGTGCGGTTCCCGCCCTGGCCAGCGCGGCGACGGCCACCGCCTCGCCCTGTCGTGCCGCCTCGGCCAGTTCGATGCCGGTCTCGCCGGTCCAGCCCCGCGCCCGCGCCCAGCGCACCGACGACATCCCGCTGGCCACCGCCTCCACGCAGCCGAATCCGCCGCAGCCGCAGGGCGTCTCGTCGCCGGGCACCACGAGGTGGCCGATGTGGCCGCCGTTGCCGGTACGCCCCATCACGACCCGCCCGTCGGCGATGATGCCGCCGCCGACCCCCGACGACACGGTCAGCGCCAACCCGTTGTCCACCCCGCGTAGTCCGCCGATTCGATGCTCGGCCAGTACCAGGCAGGCGCCGTCGATCGCCAGGTCGACCACGGCCCCCGGGAACAGGTCGCGGACCCGCTCGACGATCGCGAACCCATCGCGCCACGGCGGCAGGTTCAGCGGCGCGATGCTGCCCGCGGGCACGTCGACCGGGCCGGCCGAGCCGATGCCGACGGCGGTCACCGCGCTGTCGGCCGCCACAGCGCGCAGCAACTCCCGGCACGCCGCCCACGGGTCGTCGGCCGCCGCGGGCACGCGCCGCACGCCGCGCAGGGTGTAGTCCGGATCGACCACTCCCGCAGCGAATTTCGTCGCTCCGATGTCCAGCGCGAGCATCGTCATCGCGGCTGCTCCTCCCCTGCTCGCGGCATCGGCCCAGCCCAGGGTCCGCCGATGTGAGGTCTCACAAAGTGTGGCACTCGACACTTTGAGTACTGAGTGGTACGCGTGGCCCATTTTCGTTGGATACTTCACCCCGGGTCGGGTGATTGTCAGTTGGGCAGCACAACTCTGATGAAGGATAGCTGTGTCGAAATTCGTTGTTCTGGTGTTGAGTCTGCTGTCGGTGGGCTTCCTCGCCGCGCCGGCGGGCGCGAACCCGCTGTATCCGACCCCGGATCCGGACCCGTTCTTCCACGCCCCGAGCGACATCGGCGCGCTCGCGCCCGGTGACGTCGTCCGGAGCCGGCGCATCGACACCGTCCTCTACCCCGGTACCGAGGGCTGGCAGGTCGCGTTCCGCTCCACCAACTCCGCGGGCAACCCGATCATGGGCGTCACCACGGTGCTGTTGCCGATCGGGGTGAAGAACCCGCCGCTGGTGTCGTACCAGGCGCTGATCAACTCCATCGGCACCCAGTGCAATCCGTCGAAGTCGCTGTTCAACGGCGAGCTGCAGGACGCGCCCGGCGCGATGCTGCCGATCGGGCGCGGCTGGGCCGTCTCGGTGCCCGACTATCTCGGCCCGACCGTCGCCTACGGCGCGGCAAAGATGAGCGGCATGGTCACCCTGGACAGCGTGCGCGCCGTGCAGAAGGTCGCCGAGCTGGGTGTCGGCAATTCGCCGGTCGCGCTGGCCGGGTACTCCGGCGGCGGCATGGCCACCGCGTGGGCCGGTGCGCTGCAGCCCACCTACGCACCCGACCTGAAGCTGGCCGCGGTGGTCTCCGGCGGCATCCCCGCCGATCTCGAGCTGATGGCCGACGCCCTCGGTTTCGCCCCGCACCCCGGCTTCGGCCTGGCCTTCGCGGCCGCGATGGGCATCGAGCGCGAGTACCCCGAGCAGGTGCCGGTGTCGGATCAGCTCAACGAGAACGGCCTGTGGTTCCGCGAATTCACCAAGGACGCGTGCCGCCGCTTCCTGCTGTTCCACGGCATCTTCCGCAACGCCGAGCAGATGGCCGCTTCCAAGGACCTGATGTCGAGCCAGGTCGCGCGCGGCGTGCTGCGGGAGAACAGCATCGTCCACTACCAGGGTGCCCCCACCGCGCCCACCTACATCTGGCAGGGCAAGTACGACACCCTGACCCCGTACGGCCCGGTCGCCGAGACCATCGGCCACTGGTGCTCGGCCGGTTCCCCGGTGCAACTGTCGACGATCGAGATCTCCGAGCACATGACGGCCGCCGTCGCCGGTTTCGTCGACGCCTGGAACTACGTCGAGTCCCGCTTCCGCAACGAACCGGTCCCCTCGAACTGCTGACCTGACCCCGGTGCCGGGCTCCCTCGCCCGGCACCGGCTACCCACCCACAGCGCTGGGCAAACGCGCGGTGCGTTGTGGAAGGTGGGAAGATCGGCGGACGAGCGAGAGGTCCGGCGATCGTGGTGTTCCGACCGGGCGTCAGACCTTGTCGTCTTCGTCGATGAGGTGCTCGAAGGCACGCAGGTTCTTGAGGGATTCGCCGCGGGAGACCCGCCACTTCCATTCCTTGCGGATGGATTCGGCGAAGCCGAGTTCGAGCAGGACGTTGAAGTCGGTGTCGACGGCCTCGAGGATCTGGCCGAAGACGCGGTCGAGCTCGTCGGGGGTCACCGACTCGACGGAGGTGCGGCCGACGAGGTAGATGTCGCCGACGTTGTCGAGGGTGTAGGCCACGCCGTAGAGGCGCCGGTTGCGGCGCAGCAGGTACTTGTAGACGCCCTCGAAGTTCTCGTCGGGCTTGCGGCAGACGAACGATTCGATGCGCACACCGTGCTTGCCGACGGTGAGCATCACCGTCGTCTTGAGCTTGCGCTCGCCGGGCAGCACCACGATGAAGGTGTCCTCGGCGTGGCGGGTGTATTCGATCTCGCGATCGCGCAGGGTCTCGTCGATGAGCTGCGATACGGCGTTCACCTGCGTGCTCCTGTCCGGCGCCGCCACAGCGCCCGCGATCTGGCCTGACTGGTCTCCCCCGCGAGCAGGGCGATCCGGCCGCGTTCGGCACGGAACCCGGCCATCGCGGCAGCGTAGCTGTCGAGCAGCCCCTCGGCGGTGTGCGCCCAGGAGAACCGGCTCGCGTGCTCGACCGCGGTGGCGCCCATCCGGGCCAGCCGCGCGGGGTCGTCGAGCAGCGCGGCGAGCGCGTCGGCCCAGTCGGGGGTGCGGTGTCCCGGCACCAGCAGACCGGATTCGCGGTGCCGCACGGCCGTGCCGAGTCCGCCGACATCGGCGGCGAGCACCGGGGTGCCGCTGGCCTGCGCCTCGATGGCGACCAGGCCGAAGGATTCGTTGTAGCTGGGCACGGCGACCACGTCGGCCGCGCGATACACCTGGACCAGCCGGTCCGCGGGCTGCGGCGGCAGGAAGGTGACCTGCTCGGTGATCCCGAGGTCGGCGGCCAGCTCGATGAGCGCGTCAGGCCGCGCCAGGCCGGTGCCGGAGGGGCCGCCGACGATCAGCACGCGCAGTCTGCGGCTTCGATCGCGGCGCAGCAGCTCGGCGGCGGCGCGGACGAGCACGTCGGGCGCCTTGAGCGGCTGGATGCGGCCGACGAACGCGACGATCTGCTCGTCGGCGCGCAGGCCGAGTTCGGCGCGAGCGGCGAGCTTGTCGCCAGGCCGGTAGCGGGTCAGGTCGGCGCCGGGCGGCACCACGTCGATGCGCTCGGGGGCGGCACCGTAGAGGTCGACGAGCTGGCGGGCCTCGTCACCGGTGTTGGCGACGAGCCGGTCGGACTCGGCGATCACCTGCTTCTCGCCGATCACCCTGGTCTCGGGTTCGGGGGCGTCACCCTCGGCCAGCGCGGCGTTCTTCACCGCGGCCAGCGTGTGCGCGGTGTGCACCAGCGGCACCCGCCAGCGGTCGCGCGCCAGCCAGCCGACCTGGCCGGAGAGCCAGTAGTGCGAGTGCACGAGGTCGTAGTGGCCGGGCAGGTGCCGCGCCTCCTGGCGCAGCACCTCGGCGGTGAACGGACAGAGCTGGGTGGGCAGGTCGTTCTTGTCCAGTCCCTCGAACGGCCCGGCGACCACGTGGCGGACCAGCACGCCCGGCCCCGCCTCGGCCACCGGCGGCAGATCCGAGGACGTCGCGCGCGTGAAGATCTCCACCTCGGTGCCGCGTTTGGCCAGCTCGAGGGCGGTCTGCAGCACATAGACGTTCATGCCGCCCGCGTCTCCGGTTCCGGGCTGCGCCAGCGGCGAGGTATGCACCGACAGCACCGCGATGCGGTGGGGCAGAATTTCCGGGCGACGCTGACTCACACACTCCAGTGTGCACGCCGCGACCCCGCCGCCGACATCCCTACCGGGATCGGTGACGGTCGTCACACGGTATTCGTGAGTGAGTTCACGACGAGCCTGCCGGACCAGCGCGAGCGGCGCCAGCGAATTTCGGACATCACGGTCACTGCCGTTCGCGCGCCAGGGCGGCCTCGAACATCGGCCACGACTTGTGCAGATCCTGCTCCCAGTAGCCCCACGAGTGGGTGCCGTTGGGCCGCAGATCCACCGTCGCCGGGATGCCGAGCGACTGCAGCCGGTCGCTGAGCTGGCGGGTACACAGCCCGGTGACGGCCTCGAGCGAGGCGCCGAACAGCAACTGGGTGGTGAGCTGGACGGGATCGCCCTGCGCCGCCACGAGATTGTCGTACGGACCCGGAATCCCGTTGCCGGAGGACACGTACACCTCGGTGCCGCGGAATGCCTCGGCGTGCAGATAGGGGTCGTGCGCCGACCACGCGGGATCGCTCGGCGGGCCCCACATGTTGGCCACGTTGCCGAGCCTGCTGCCCACCACCGCGCTCACGATCGCTTGTCCGCGTGGGTCACTCGTGCGCACGCAGCCGCTGTAGGAACCGATCGCGCGGTACATGCCCGGCGCGGCGAGCGCGAGCTGGAACACCGAGGTGCCCGCCATCGACAGGCCCGCGATGGCGTTCGCGCCGGTGCCGCCGAACTCGGCGTCGATCACCGGCGGCAGTTCCTCGGTGAGGAACGTGGTCCAGCGCTGTTTGCCGAGCACCGGGTCGACGGCGCGCCAGTCGGCGAAGTAGCTACCCGCGCCGCCGAACGGGATCACCACGTTCACCTGCTTGTTCTTGAAGAATTCGACGACATCGGTGCGGTCCAGCCAATTCCCGTCGCTGCCGCCGCCGACACCGTTCAGCAGATACAGCGTCGGCGCCGGAGAATCCGGATCGGCGGCCCGCAACACCCGCACCCGGGTGACGATATCCATCGCCGGTGAATACACGCCGACATCGATGGTGCTGTCCGGCTCGACGCGCTGATCTTCGATCCGCGCGTGTTCGGCGCTCGCCGATGGCGCTCCCACCACCGCGCCGACCAGCAGTGCGACTGCCAGGAACGCGATCCGAACGCCACCTGCCCGACCGAACATCATCGAACTCCACTCTCGACGCCGAACCCACTTCCCTTCGCATCAAACGGCATTCCCGCACGCTACACACGTATTCACGAAAAGATTGTGACAATTACCAGAAGATTTTCGGCCGCCCTGTGTGAATTGTGCTCGTTGCTCTCGAGAACAATCACAGTCATATCACACCGGCTTCGGCGACTAATTATGTTCTGATTCGACCGAAATAGACCGGTCGTTTTCGGCGCGAAAGCGCAGCTCAGTCCAGCGCGTCGAGGAACGCGCCCACCTCGGCGACGAAGCGGGCGCGGTCCTCGATGAAGAGGCCGTGCTGGGCGCCTTCCCAGTAGGAGGCGCGGGCGCCGGGAACGTTGTCGACGATGTAGCGGCCGTTCTCGACCGGGACAACCGGATCCGCCGTCCCGTGCAGCACGAGGACCGGAATGTCCAGGGCGCGCAGGGTTTCGGTGTTGTCGACCGTGCGATAGAACAGGGCCTTGCGCACCGACGGCGCGGTGGCGAGGCTGCCGCCGAACAGGCGCTGGGCATCCGGGCCCTTGTCCTCGCCCGGACCGGTGTTGGCGTTGCCGAACACGGCGAACGCGCGGACGGCGCGGCCTGCCGCCTCGTCGAAGACCCCGGGGATCGCCTTCGCCATGGCGGGACCGGGTGCGGCGCCGGGCACATCCTTGCCGATGTGGGCGGGCGCCCCGCAGTAGACGACGCCCGCGATCGCCGCGGTGCCCTCGGTGGCGAGATAGTCGGTGGCGACGATGCCGCCGTAGGACCAGCCGAGCAGGACCGCGCCGGACTCGACGCGCTCGGCGGCGAGCACGGCCGCGACATCGGCGGCCCAGGCCTTCGGATCGTCGTAGCCCGCGCCGGGATCGTCGGAATAGCCGTGGCCGCGCAGATCGACCGCGATCACGCGGTAGCGCTGGGCCAGCTCGTCCGCGGCGGCGCCCCAGCACCGCAGGTTCCCTGCCCAGCCGTGCAGCAGCACCAGCGGCCGCCCGTCCTCCGGTCCGGTCACCCGGTAGACGATCCTGGTTCCCTCAGCGCTGACCGCGTCACGAATAGCCATGCCGACAGGCTAGCGCCGGCCGGATTCACGATGATCCGAGCCGTGGCGAGGCCGAATCGGCGGCGAATAGGATCGGTGCGCATGAGCACTCGCATCGCTGTCGTCACCGGAGCCAGCTCGGGCATCGGGGAAGCCACCGCCAGGGAACTCGCCAAGCAGGGCTACCACGTGTACGTGGGCGCCCGGCGGTTCGACCGGGTCCAGCGCCTGGCCGAGGAGATCGGCGGCACCGCCGTGGAGCTCGACGTGACCTCCGAGGAGTCGGTGGCCGCGTTCACCGAGGCCATCGACCGCGTCGACGTGCTGGTGAACAACGCGGGCGGCGCCAAGGGCCTGGCCACCGTCGCCGAGGCCGACCTCGACGACTGGCGCTGGATGTGGGAGACCAACGTGCTCGGCACGCTGCGGCTCACCAAGGCGCTGCTGCCCAAGCTGATCGCCTCCGGCGACGGCCTGATCGTCACCGTCACCTCCATCGCCGCCATGCACGCCTACCCCAACGGCTCCGGCTACACCTCGGCCAAGCACGCCCAGGCGGTGCTGCACCGCACCCTGCGCGACGAGCTGCTCGGTCAGCCGGTGCGGCTCACCGAGATCGCGCCGGGCGCGGTGGAGACGGAGTTCTCGCTGGTCCGCTTCGACGGTGACGCCGACCGTGCCGCCAAGGTGTACGAGGGCATCGATCCGCTCTACGCCGCCGACATCGCCGAGATCGTCGGTTTCGTCGCCAGCCGTCCGCCGCACGTGAACCTGGACACGATCGTGGTCAAGCCCCGCGACCAGGCCGGACCGGGCAGCTTCGCGCGCCGCTCCTGACCCGCGCCGGGCAATCCCCGGAGCGGACAACCGAATCCGGGGATCTCGCGACGTCCGGGTGGCGCTCGCCGCGCGCGGAATTGATACTGCCGGTGGCCGGTTCGAGCCACCGACCGAGGTAGCCGATAATTCGCTACCGGGTGGGACGGCCGATAGCATCACCACGTTTGCCAATAGCCAGTCTCAGGAGTAGTTCACCGATGCGCAGTATCAAGTCCGTGTTCGGCGGGTTCAAGGATTTCCTCATGCGAGGCAATGTCGTCGACCTCGCGGTCGCCGTGGTGATCGGCACGGCGTTCACCGCCGTCGTCAGCTCGTTCACCAAGGGACTCATCGACCCGCTGCTCGCGGTGTTCGGCTCGACCAACGAGCTGGGCCTCGGCATCCAGCTGATCGCCGACAAGCCGGCGACCTTCATCCAGATCGGCCCGATCATCACCGCGTTCATCAACTTCTTCATGGTGGCGGCGGTCCTGTACTTCGTGCTGATGCTGCCGATGAAGTCGCTGAAGAACAAGTTCGGCACCACCAAGGCCGCCGAGCCCACCGAGACCGAACTGCTCATCGAGATCCGCGATCTGCTGGCCAAGCAGCAGGGCCTGAGCACCGCGCAGGCCGAGACGCTGAGCAAGGAACGCGCCGCCGAGTCGGTCTAGCGGATACTGGCCCGTATGAGCACACCACCCGACGGCCTGCCGATCTACCGCGTGCTGACCGGCCCGGACGACGAGACGTTCTGCCGCCGCGTGAGCGCGGCACTGGCCCTCGGCTACACGCTGCACGAGGGCCCGGCCGTCACGTTCAACGGCGAGAACGTCATCGTCGCCCAGGCCGTGCTCTGGCCTACCGCCGCGGCAACAGCAGCGCCGGGATCATCGCCAGCGCGATCATGACCGGCGCGATCAGGTAGGTGTGCTGGAAGGCCTCGGCCAGGGCGGGGGCCAGCGCGGCGCGCTGCGCCGCGTCCAACCCGTGCAGGGCCTGGAGCCCGCCCGTCACCGGGAGCAGGGCGCCCAGCGTCACCGAACTCACCGCGGTGCCGATCGCCATGGCGGTGGTGCTGATCATGTTCAGCACCGTCGACCCGGCAGGCTGCTGTTCGCGGCTCAGCGGACGGGTCGCTGTGGTGATCACCGGCATCATCGTGCCGCCGCCGCCCGCGCCCATCAGCAGCATGGTCAGGCACAGCGCCCAGTACGGCGCGTCGGCGTCGAGCTGGATCACGAACAACACGAAACCGGTGAGCGCCACCGTGATCGAGACCGGCAGGTAGCGACCGGGCGGAATCCGGTCGATCAAGCGGCCCGCCACCTGCATGGTCGCCCCGGAGGCCAGCGCGAACGGAATGCCGAGCGCGCCCGCCAGCAGGGCGGATTCACCGCGCACCACCTGGAAGTACAACGGCAGCAACAGCATCGAGCCGAAGTAGCCGCTCGCGAACAGCGCGAGCAGTGCCGCCGAGATGCCTGTGGTCCGGTTGCCGAGGACCCGCAGGTCCAGCAGCGGCACCGGGGTGCGCAGCGAACGCAGCACGAAGGCGACGATGAGCCCGGCGCCTGCCAGCAGCGGCACCAGCACCGACGGGGTCGCGAAGCCCGCGCTCTCCCCCGCCGCCGTCACCCCGTAGATCACCAGCGCGAGCCCGGGTGACATGAGCAGCAGGCCGACGACGTCGAGCGGGCGCGGCGGCTCCGGCGCGTCGTCGGGGACCACCCGCGCGGCCAGCACCAGCACCAGCGCGCCCAGCGGCAGGTTCAGGAAGAACATCCACCGCCACGACACCTCGTCGATGAGGTAGCCGCCGATCACCGGGCCGAGCAGTGGGCCGACCAGGATCGCCAGCCCGAGCGTGCTCATCAACCGGCCCAGCCGTTCCGGTCCGGCCGCACGCAGCAGGATCGTCATGGCGACGGGCATCAGCAGGCCGCCGCTGGCACCCTGCACCAGGCGAAAGGCGATGAGCGACTCGATGTTCCAGGCCAGCCCGGCCAGCACCGAACCGAACGCGAACGCCGTGATCGCGGCCAGGTACAGCCGCTTCGCGCCGAAGCGGCCGACCAGCCAGGCCGAGGTCGGCACCACCGCGCCGAGGGCGAGCGAGTAGCCGGTGGCGACCCACTGGATCGTGCTCAGGCCCGCGTCGAATTCGACCGAGAGCTTGTTGATGGCGACGTTCACGATCGTCTGATCGAGGGTCGCCATGATCATGCCGACCACCAGCACCAGCGCGATGCGCATGGGGTTCCGGGTGGTGACCGGCGGAGTCTGTGTCCGGGTGAGCACGGCGATCACTTTCCGTACGGGCGGACGGCGCGGGCGGTGCGCAGCGCCTCGCCCCACCAGATCAGCTGGTCGAGCAGGGCCGCGGCGGCGGTGTCGGCGGAGTCGTCGCGCAGCGCGCCCGCGTCGTCGAATCTGCCCCACGGGTTGGGCAGGGCCACGCAGTCGCGCACCGTCACCGCGTGCAGTTCGGCGAAGACCGGGCGCAGGTGTTCGACCGCGCGCAACCCGCCGGAGATGCCGCCGTAGGAGACGAAGCCGACCGGTTTGGCCTGCCATTCGGTGTGGTGGCTGTCGATCAGGTTCTTGAGCGAGCCCGGGTAGCTGTGGTTGTACTCCGGTGTCACGATGACGAAAGCGTCCGCCGCGGCGAGCTTTTCGGTCGCCTCGGCCGCCGCGGGGGCGGGGGCGCCGAACGTGTGCGGCAGTTCGGCCGTGCCGGTGTCGACGATGTCGACGGTGATCGCGTCGCGCGGTGTCGCCTGGCGGATGAACCAGTCGGCGACGGTCGGGCCGAAGCGGCCCTCCCTGGTGCTGCCGATGACGACGGCGACCCGCAGCGGACGGACCTCGGTGCTCCGGTGCTCGACCGTGACGCTCATGCGCTTCCCCTTGCTTCGGTGGCGATCCTCGATCGCCGCTGCGCACCACGGTGCTACCTCAACCATTCTTCAGGTCAAGTCGGCGCCATCGACCGCTTGACGGGAATACCCCCTAGGGGTATATAGTTGCGTCTATACGCAGATAAGCGATAAAGTTCGCCTCAGGAGGGCCGACATCATGACCACCTCGCTGTTCGCCCACCGTGACTACCGATTGCTGTTCACGGCCCAGGTCGCGGCCCTGTTCGGCACCGGCCTCACCACCGTCGCGCTGGGGCTGCTCGCCTACGAGCTGGCCGGCGGGAACGCGGCCATCGTGCTCGGCACCGCGCTGACGCTGAAGATGCTCGCCTACGTGACGGTCGCCCCCATCGCGGGCGCCTACGCCGGGCGGCTGCCGCGCAGGCAGTTCCTGATGGCGCTCAACGGAATCCGCGGCGCGATCGTGCTCGCGCTGCCCTTCGTCGACCAGATCTGGCAGATCTACGTGCTGATCACCCTGCTGCAGATCGCCTCGGCCGCCTACACCCCCACCTACCAGGCCGTACTGCCCGACATCCTGCCCGACGAACGCGACTACACGAAGGCGCTCTCCGCCGCCCAGCTCGCCGCGACCATGGAGACACTGCTCAGCCCGATGCTGGCGGCCCTCGCACTGAGCGTGCTCAGCTTCCACTGGCTCTTCGTCGGCACCGGCATCGGTTTCGCGGTCTCGGTCGCGCTCGTGCTGGCCGCGCGCATCCCGAACGCGGTCGTTGGCGACGGCGCCATCGGCGAACGCCTGGTCGCAGGACTGCGCCTGTTCGCCGCCACCCCGCGACTGCGCGGCCTGCTCGGCCTGAACCTGGTGGTGGCCGCCGCCGGCTCGGTGGTCATGGTCAACACCGTCAACTACGCGCGGGATGTGCTGGGCGGCAACCAGTCCGGCGTCGCCGTGCTACTCGCCGCGAACGGCCTCGGCACCATGTTCGTCGCGCTGACCCTGCCCAAGATCCTGGACCGGCGCGACGAGCGCTCGGTGATGCTCACCGGCGCCACCGTCCTGGTGCTCGGCCTGGCCGCGGCGATCGCGCTCTCGACCGCGCCCACCGGCGCCTGGAGCTGGCCCGGCGCGCTCGCCACCTGGACCGTCATCGGTGCGGGCACCGCCATGGTGCTCACCCCCACCGGCCGGGTGCTGCGCCGCTCGGCCCGCGCCGAGGACCGGCCCGCCCTGTTCGCCGCCCAGTTCTCGCTCTCGCACGTGGCCTGGCTGATCACCTACCCGATCACCGGCTGGCTGGCCACCACCGCGGGCTTCACCACCACCTGGGTCACCCTGGCCGTCATCGCCGGCCTCGGCGTCGTCGCGGCGGTGCGGCTGTGGCCGCGGCGGGACCCCGCCGAGATCACCCACGTGCACGAACTGGGCAGCGTCGACCCGGCCATCCTCGCCGACGCGATCCAGGTGGGCCCCGGCCTCTACCAGCACACCCACGCCTACGTCATCGACCGCAACCATCCCCGCTGGCCGAGCCGGACCCCCGCCCTGGTCTGATCGGCACAACCGAACGCCCCACACGTCCACGCCGTGTGGGGCGTTCGGTTGTCCACGCCCCGCCACCGACGGCGCCGGGGCTCGCGATGCGGTGGTCGTGAATCGTCGACCGCGCCGGCCGACCGCCGAAGTCGGCACACGAGCCCGACCCGCGGCGCTGCGACCGGTCGTAGGGACTAGCGCGGACCGGCCGCCGCCCCTGACGGCGTCGTGGCACCCGCCAGCGCCGACATGGACTGCCAGGTGGGCCAGTCGATGGCCCAGTCGTAGATGTCGCCGTCGGCCTGGGAGAGCTCGATGGAGGTGCCGGTGACCTCGACCGGGTCGCCGTAGAGCGCGGTCGGGAAGTAGGCCTGGGCATCGGACGGGGAGAGGTTGATGCAGCCGTTGGTGACATTGGACGCGCCCTGCGCGGACAGCGATTCCGGGTTGGCGTGGATGAATTCGCCGTTGTTGGAGATGCGCACGGCCCAGCGCTCGCGCACATTGGTGTAGTACGGCGGATTCGACATCAGGAAGTCCTCGTACTTCTCGGTGACCACGTGCACGCCCGAGCGGGTGACATTGCGCGGCTCGTTGCCCTCGCCGTAGGAGACCGCGAAATCGAAGATCGTCGCCCCGTCCCGCACGACCTGCATCCGGTGACTCGGCGCGTTCGCGACCACGATCTGGCTGCGGCCGATGCTGAAATCGGAGGTGAGGTCGGAGTCGCCGTACGCGCCGCCGCCCAGGTCGACGCCGTACAGCGGGGCCGAGACATGCACGGTGGTGCCCGGCGTCCAGTAGTTCTTCGGGCGCCAGTGCGCCCGCGACCCGCCGTCGTCGGGCAGCCACGCCCACGAGCCCTCGGTCGGCGGGTCGGTGGTGACGGTGAGCGCCTTCTCCACCGCCGCCTTGTTCGCCACCGGTCCGGTGAACTTCAGGATGATCGGCGCCGCGATGCCGACCTCCTGGCCGTCGCCGATGTTGAGCGTGGCCGGGGTCGTCGAAGTCGGGCGCAGGGTGGTGAAGGTGCCGTCGATCGGCACGGGCTTGCCGTCGGTGCCGACGGCGGTGCCGGTCCAGGTGTAGGACGCGTCGTAGCCGAGCGGCTCGGTGATCTTGTAGGTCGCGCGATCGGGGCTGAACTCGCCGGTGACCTGTTTGCCGTTGGCGTTGGTGAGCGCGATCTGGTCGATCCGGCCGTCGCTCACCGTCACCGAGACGGGAGCGCGGGGGGCGACCTCGGTCGCGTCCGGCGCCGGGGTGATGGCGACCCGCGCCACCGGGCCCGCGGGCTCGGCGTCGCCGCCGGGGCGGTCGATCGTGCAGCCCGTCAGCACGACGAGGACTGCCAGCAAGATCACCGCAACCGCAGACCGGCCGCGGCGATTACCGACGCCACGCCCGTCGGCGGACACCCGCCGCCGCACAGCTCCTACCGCCGCCCCGCGCGCACGCAACGAGGTGGTTACCGAAAGTTTGCTCACGGCATCGAATGTACGCCGGGCAACCGACCTGCCCACGCCACTGCCCAGCTCACAGCGCCGGACCGGTCCCCCGCAATGGCCCCGCCGTGTGCCCTGCGCCGCCGTGCGGCGGGCCGCCGACGGAGTGCGAACACCACCGCGGCCGCGCCGTGCCACGCCGGATCGGTAGCCGAAGCCGAATCAGGCCGCTTCGACGAGCGCACCTCGCCACTCACGCGTCTTGCGGGCGCTCACTGTCACTGCGCTGGTTCCGACCGAGCCGCTGAGCCGCCGTCGAGCAGCCGCACTCAGCGCAAACAGTGTCGCCACCTCGCCGCCATTCGGCGCCGGGATCTCCGCCCGGCCGATCCGGCTCACAGGGTCAGGCCGACGGTCACCGGTTCCGGTTCGAGCCGCACGCCGAACCGCTCCTCGACACCGGCGCGGACCGTGCGGGCCAGCTCGACGATGTCGGTCGCGCTCGCCGCGCCGCGGTTGGTGAGGGCGAGGGTGTGCTTGGTCGAGAGCCGCGCGGCGGCCTGCTCGCCGGGGAAGCCCTTCGCGAACCCGGCCCGCTCGATCAACCAGCCCGCCGACAGCTTCGTGCCGTCGGGCGCGGGGTAGGTCGGCACCGACACCTCGCCGAGGTGCGCGGTGACGGCGGCGAGCACGGCGGGCAGCCGCTCCGCGCTCACCACGGGGTTGGTGAAGAACGAGCCCGCGCTCCAGGTGTCGTGGTCGGCGGGGTCGAGCACCATGCCCTTGCCCGCGCGCAGCCGCAGCACCTCGGCCCGCACCGCGGCGGCCGGACGGGTCTCGCCGTCGGCGGCGTCGAGCGCTCTGGCCAGCTCGCCGTAGCGCAGCGGGGCGCTCTGCCCCGAGGGATCGAGCGCGAATTCGACCGCGAGCACCACCGCGGCGTCGCTGTGCTTGAGCACGCTGGTCCGGTAGCCGAAGCCGAGTTCGGCCGGTTCGGCCCAGCGCACCTCGCCGCTCGCGCGGTCGAGCAGCCGCACCCGGCGCAGCAGCGTGGCCACCTCGACGCCGTACGCGCCGACGTTCTGCACCGGCGTCGCCCCCGCCGAGCCGGGGATGCCGGACAGGCACTCCAGGCCGCCGAGACCGGCGGCGACGGTCGCCGCGACCACCTCGTCCCACACGGCGCCCGCTTCCGCGTGCACGCTGTCGACGCCGATCTCGACGGCCGTGTTCGCCACCCGCACCACGACACCGTCGAACCCGGCATCGTCGATGAGCAGGTTCGACCCGCCCGCGATCAGCAACACCCGCACATCCGCCGCGTCCAGCGCCGAAACCGTGGCGATCAGCGCCTCGGTGCTGCCGCATTCGGCGACCAGCGCGGGCCCGCCGACCCGCAGCGTCGTCAGTTCGGCCAGACGCACCGATTCCCGCACCACCGCGCCGGTCCCGGCGAGGAGGTCATGCAGCTGATCGGAGGACACCACCCGTGTTGTACGCACGGGTAGAGACGGTAGCGTGTCGCGCATGGCTACACCTCTGGCGTTCACGGCGCGCTACTCCCATTCGGTCGAGGCCGTGCGTGCGGCGTTCGCCGACGAGCAGTACTGGAAGGCTCGGATCGAAGAGGTCGGCGGCCCCGGCGCCCGCCTCGACTCCTTCGCCGCCGACGCCGACTCGGTGCGCGTGCAGATGGTGCAGTCCATCCCGGCCGACCAGCTGCCGCCCGCCATCACCGCCGTGCGCCCCGGTGACCTGATCATTCCGCGCACAGAGACCTACAGCGGCACCACCGGCACCGTGGAGGCGCACGTCGACGGCGCGCCCGCCAAGGTCAACGCCACCGTCACCATGACCGACGAGGGCACCGGCTCGGTCGCCACCGTCAGCGGCACCATCGAGGTGAAGATCCCGCTGTTCGGCGGCAAGATCGAGGCCGCCATCTCCGAGCACCTGCTCGAGCTGCTCGGCAACGAGGCCACCTTCACCGACCAGTGGCTCGCGGCGCACTGATACCGCGTTCCCGACCCACGGCCCGACCTCGAGGAGGGGCCGCCGACTCGAGCGCGCCAGCGCTCCAAATACACTGTTCGCTCATGGCACGTCGACTTGACTACTCCGCCCGGTATCCGCTGCACACCACCGAAGAGCTCTACGCGGCGCTGCGGAGCAGGGATTACTGGGAAGCGCGCGTCGCCGAGATGCGGAAGTACGCCCCGCACAACGAGGTGATCAGCCACGAGGTGACCGACGACGGCATCGATGTCGTGCTGGCCCACACCCTGCCGCGGGAGATGCTGCCCGAGATCGCCCAGACGGTGATGCGCAAGGACATGGTCATCACCCGTAAGGAGAGGTGGGGCCGCTTCGCCCACGACGAGACCGAGGGCCGCTTCTCCGCCTCCATCCCGGCCGGGCCGGGCAGCCTCAACGGCACCATCCGCCTGTTCCCCACCGAGACCGGCGCCACCATGCGCTTCTCCCCGACCGCCAAGGTGTTCATCCCGATGGTCGGCCCCCGGCTCGAGCAGCTGATGCTGGTGAACCTGGTCGACCTGTTCCGGGCCGAGCAGGAGGAGACCCTGCGGTGGCTCGAGGAAGCCGCCGCGAAGAAGACCGTCTGACCCGGCGCGGTGGAACCTCGGGCCGGCCGCGAGACCCCGGTCGGCACGATCACCCGTGGCACGACCGGTGTCAACCGGCTGCGCCGCAGCGACCGCTGGCTCACCCATGACGAGCTGGTGACCACGCGCCTGCGCGAGGCCGCCGATCCGCTGGTGGTCGACCTCGGCTACGGCGCCGCGCCGTGGACCACCTTCGAACTCGCCGCCCGCCTGCGCACCGTGCGCCCCGACCTGCGGGTGGTCGGCCTGGAGATCGACCCGGCCAGAGTCGTCGACGGCCGCGACGGTGTGCGCTTCGCCCGTGGCGGCTTCGAACTGGCCGGGCTGCACCCGGTGCTGGTCCGCGCGTTCAACGTGCTGCGCCAGTACCCGGAGGACGCGGTGCCCGGCGCGTGGTCACGCATCCAGGCCAATCTCGCCCCCGGCGGACTGCTGGTCGACGGCACCTGCGACGAGCTCGGCCGCCGCTGCGCCTGGGTGCTGCTGGACCGGCAGCGCCCGCTCTCGCTGACCCTGGCCTGGGATCCGTTCACCGTCGAGCGTCCCTCCGACATCGCCGAGCGCCTTCCGAAGGTGTTGATCCACCGCAACATTCCGGGCGAGCGCGTGCACGCGCTGCTCACCGCCGCCGACCGCGCGTGGGACCGCTCGGCCGCGCTGGCGCCGTTCGGGCCGCGGGTGCGCTGGCGGGGCGCGGCGCAGATGTTGCGCGCCAACGGTTTCCCGGTGCGCGAGTACCGGCGCCGGATGCGCGACTGCGTGCTGTCGGTGCCGTGGCGGGTGGTGGCGCCGAACGGCTGGTCAGACGCCGGTTAGCGCCCGGCGCACGCGCTCGGCCGCGCGCGGGGCGAGTTGCTGTCCGCCCCACCAGATCTCGTCGGTGTCGCAGCGGTGGATGGCGACGGCGTCGGCGACCACCTCGTCCAGCGCCGACTGCGAGATCTCGGCCTCGGCCAGATCGAGCACCGTCCGCACCGGCGTGGTGACCAGGAACGGTCCCGCCGATTCCACATCGGGCCCGCCGAGTCTGCGCCGGGTGAGCACCAGCCGCGGCGTCACCGGCGGGCGCCCCGCCGAGACCGACAGGTGCAGGAACCGCGGCGCCAGCCTGCCGATCCCGTGCAGCTCGGCGGCGCTCTGATACGACACCGCCGCGGCACCGTCGAACCAGGCCGCCCACATCGCGTACTCGTCGAGCGGACCGGCCCGCCACCGGGCCAGCCGCATCATCCCGACCCCGGCCCTGGTCACCGATCCGTCCCCCAGCGCGGCCCTGACCTGCGGTTCGCAGCCGGTCCGCAACACCTGACGGGTCGTGAAGAACCCCGCGTGCCTGCCGGCGAGCCGCTGCAGCACCCGCCACCGATGGTCCGCCGACCCCTGCACCCGGCGCACACCCTCGCCAGTCATGGATTCAGGCTACGCCGCCGAAAGTGCGTCAGGTCACACTTTGCTGCGACGGCTTTCATTCCGTCCTCAGAGCAGACACAGAAACGTGCGGAAGAATCCGAACCCATGAGCACGCAGACGCCCCAACGCCCGAAGGTCGGTCGGCGCACGCTGGTGATCGCCGTGGTCGTGGTCGCCGTGCTACTCGTGGCCGCGATCGTGAGCACCGAAGCCTATGCCCGCCACCAGATCTCGCGCTGCATCAGCAGCTCCTTCGAGCAGCAGATGGGCTCGAGCATCGACGTGAGCTTCGGCCCGAAGCCGATGCTGCTCACCTATGTCGACGGCAAGGTCGGCTCGGTGCGCATCGAGAGCGAGAACAACGAGTTCGGTCCCGCCGTCGGCATGGACGTGCGCGCCGAGTTCGAGGACATCGAACTGGTCGACCGTGGGCGCGGCGGCGGCACCATCGGCAGCTCCTCGGCCGAGGTCACCTGGAACAACGCCGGTATCCAGCAGACGCTGGGCGGCATGGTCAGCGGCGTGCAGTCCTCGGCGGGCAGCGACGTGCTCACCCTCGACGTGATCGGCGGGCTGGCGCAGCTGCAGGTGCAGCCGATGGTGCGCGGCGGCAATGTGGTCGTGGAGACCAAGTCGGCGCAGCTGCTCGGCATCGGCCTGCCCACCGACCTGGTGCAGGGCATCGTGGAGACCTTCACCCAGAGCCTGCAGAGCTACCCGCTCGGCCTGCGCGCGCAGGAGGTCGAAGTCACCGACGACGGCGTGATCGTCCGGCTCGAAGGCGGCAAGACCCCGCTGGAGACCACCGACACCACGGGCCGGCAGGCCGAGCTCACCTGCTGATGCGGCTACTCGGCGAAGCCGTCGAGCACGGCCGCGGACTTCGAGAGCCCGAGCCGGGTGGCGCCAGCCTCGATCATCGCCGCGGCGTCCTCGGCGGTGCGGATGCCGCCGCTGGCCTTGACCCCGAGCCGCCCGCCGACAGTCTTGGCCATCAGCGCCACCGCGTGCACGCTGGCCCCGCCCGCCGGATGGAAACCGGTGGAGGTCTTCACGAAATCGGCGCCGCCCTGTTCGGCGGCCCGGCACGCGCCGACGATCGCCTCGTCGGTGAGCGCGGCCGATTCGATGATCACCTTGAGCACCGCCCGGTCCTCGACGGCCTCGCGCACCGTGATGACCTCGGTGAGCACGGCGTTGAAGTCGCCGGCCAGCGCGGCGCCCACGTCGATCACCATGTCGACCTCGGCGGCGCCCTGATCGACGGCAAGGCGGGCCTCGGCGCCCTTCACCAGCGAGTGGTGCTTGCCCGACGGGAACCCGGCGACGGTCGCGACGACCAGACCCGGCGCGCGCACCGGCAGCATCGACGGCGACACGCAGATCGCGTACACGCCGAGCCGGCGCGCCTCCGCGATCAAGGCCTCGATCTCGGCCGGGGTGGCCTCGGGGGCCAGCAGGGTGTGGTCGATCATGGCGGCCACATCGGCCCGGGTCAGCGGCGTCGAGACGGTCATGGTCCCGAGCATGACACACCGCGCGCCGCCCGCCGACGCGCAGGCCGCCGCCGAATCATCGTTGCGCCGCCCTACCCATATCCGGGAGACTTATGCATGGTGGTTCGCCGACCGCCGCCACAGACACGGAGACGATTGTGCTGATCCGTCGCGAGACCCCAGCGGACGCCGCGGCGATCGCCGCGATCCACCGAGCCGCCTTCGCCCCGCACTACGCCGAGGACCCCGCCGTCACCGAGCCGCCGGAACCGGCGCTGGTCGAGACGCTGCGCACCGACGAGTCGTGGATGCCGACCCTGTCGCTGGTTGCGCTCGAATACGACACCGTCGTCGGCCATCTCTGCCTCACCAGAGCAGGCATCGGACCGTTCCCGGTGCTGGCGCTCGGGCCACTCGGGGTCGACCCGGACCATCAGAAGACCGGTGTCGGCTCGGCCCTGATGCACGCGGCGCTCGGCGCCGCCGACGCGCTGGACGAATCGGTGGTGGGGCTGGTGGGCAGCCCCGAGTACTACTCCCGCTTCGGGTTCGTGCCGGGCGCCCGGCTCGGCATCGTGCCGGACCAGGCCGAGTGGGCCGAGTTCTTCCAGGTCCGCGCGTTGACGGCCTACGACCCGGCCGTCACCGGCGAGTTCCGCTATCCCACGCCGTTCTACGACCTGTAGCGCTACTCGAAGACGACCGTGCGGCGGCCGTGCACGAGGATGCGGCCCTCGAGGTGCCAGCGCAGGCCACGGGCCAGCACCACGCGCTCGATGTCGCGGCCCTGGCGCACCATGTCGCGCACGTCGTCGGCGTGATCCACGCGGATCACGTCCTGCTCCAGGATCGGTCCCGCGTCCAGCTCGGCGGTGACGTAGTGACAGGTCGCGCCGATCAGCTTCACGCCGCGCGCGTAGGCCTGGTGGTACGGGCGGGCGCCGACGAACGAGGGCAGGAAGCTGTGGTGGATGTTGATGGCCCGGCCCGCCCAGTGCTCGCACAGCTCGGCGGGCAGCACCTGCATGAAGCGGGCCAGGACCACGGCGTGCGGATCGTGGGCGTCGACCAGCTCGCGCACCTGGGCGAAGGCGGGCCCACGTTCGGCCGGGTCCTTCGGGAACGGCACGTAGTGGAACTTCACGCCGTGCGCCTCGGTCATCCCGGCCAGGTCGGGGTGATTGCCGATGACGGCCTCGATGGTGGCGGGCAGCTCGCCCGCCGCCGCGCGCCCGAGCAGGTCGTGCAGGCAGTGCCCGTCCTTGCTCACCAGCAGCACTGCCCGGCGCGGGGCGCCGGAGTCGTGCAGCTGCCAGTCGGTCTCCGGGCCGAATTCGGCGGCGACCTCGGCGAAGCGGGAGCGCAGCTCGTCGATGCCGAACGGCACCGTCGAGGCCTTCACCGCCTGCCGGGTGAAGAACCAGCCGGTGTCGCCGTCGGAGTGGTATCCGGCCTCCACGATCGAGCCGCCGAAATCGGCGATGAACGAGGAGATCCTGGCGATGATGCCGGGCCGGTCCGGGCAGCCGAGCGTCAGCACGAACCGGCGGTCATCCGAGGTCAACGGGGCGGAACTCATCCGCCCATCCTCGCAGGCGGCTAAGCGAGCGCGCGTGCGGGCTCACGGACGGCGGCCAGCACCTTGCGCAGTTCGGCGTTGAACAGGTCGAAGCGCTCGACATTGCCGAGGTGCCCGGTCGGCAGCACCTTGAATCCGGCGAGCGTGCCCGCCTGGCGCAGCAGTTCGGCCAGCCGCTCGGCGTGTACGGCCGGGGTCATGTCGTCGCGGTCACCGGCCAGCACGGTGGTGGGCACGGTGAAGTTGCGCGCGGCATCGCCCAGGTGCAGTTCGGCGAGCAGCAGCCCGTAGCGCGCCCTGGTCATCATCGGACAGCCGCGCACCACCGAGAGCGCGTAGCTCAGCTTCTCCGGCGTGGTGTCCAGCGTCATCACCTGACGGGCGAAGATCCAGCGCACCGGAGCGATCGGCGGGAAGACGACGGGCGTACCGAGGATGAGCTTGCCCAGCCAGTCCGGCGAGGGCAGCGCGCGGCCGCGTAGCAGCTTCAGCGGCTTGTTCAGGCCGGGCACCATGGTCGAGACCTCGACCAGCGAGTGCGCGCCGGTGTTGGTGAGCAGCACGGCCTCGGCCTGTTCGGCGACGCGTTCGGGGTAGCGGCCTGCCCACGCGATGAGCGTCATGCCGCCCATGCTGTGGCCGACCAGCACCGCGCGCTGCCCGGGCAGCAGGGCCGCGTCGAGCACGTCGCACAGGTCGTCGGCGAGCAGATCGGTGCTGGGGCGCGCGTAGCCGTTGGTGCTCTCGCCGTGGCCGCGCTGGTCGTAGGCGATGACGCGGTATTCGCCGGCGAAGGCGTTGATCTGGGCGTTCCAGTATTCGATCGAGCAGGTCCAGCCGTGCGCGAACACGATCACCGGCGCGTCGACCGGGCCGTAGGCGTGCACGCGCAGCCGGGCGCCGTCCGCGGTGATCACGGGGATCACCTCGTGGGGGATCGACGGCGGATCGAAGGCCGCCAGGCCGTGGGTCCGGGTCCGCAGATCGGCCCGGTGGGCGGCCAGTACGGTCTTGACCGTGGTGGACGCCGAGCCAACCAGTTCGATCAGAGCCGTCGGCAACTTTGCACGCATCGGCACACTCCTTTGTGTTACTGCTAGATACAGTAACACCGTGTACCACTGAACGCGAGTGTTACCAGCGCGGGCCGCGCTGCACCTCGTCGATCTTCGGCCGCACGTCCGCGAGGTAGACACCGGTCGCGATGATCGCGATGAACGAGGTCAGCATGCCGAACCCGGCGATGCCGAGCAGCAGGAACACCATCGCGCCACCGAGGATCGCGAGCCAGATCGGCTTGGTCATCTTGTCCACGGCCGTGAACGCCTCCGCCCGCTGGCGCACGGCGTGGATGAGCGCGAACACCGTCGCGCCGAAGGCCGCGACCCACAGGACCAGCAGGATCAGCGACGTCAGACCGTTCACCATATTCACACCCCCATCATACGAACAGCGGCTCCGCACACCAGAGATGTGCGAAGCCGCTGCCTGCAGGGGGAACTATTCGGTAAGTCAGGCCTTCTTCGGCGCAGCCTTCTTGGCCGGCGCCTTCTTGGCCGGGGCCTTCTTGGCGGCGGGGGCCTTGGCGGCCGGAGCGGGCGCGGGCTCGTCGGTGGTCACCGCGACGACCTCGGCGTCGACGACGGCCGCGGCCTGCTCGGCGACAGCCTCGGCCTCGGCCTTGCCACGACCCAGCAGGTCGTTGACCTTGGCCAGGGCATCCTCGGCGCGGGCGGAGGCGTCCTTGTACAGGCTCTCCACGCGACCGATCTGCTCGTCGACGGCCTGGTTGGCGCGCAGGCGGTCGACGGTCTCCTCACCGCGGACGGCGAGGTCGGCGTAGATGTCGAGGGCCTGGCGGTAGTACTGCTCGGCCAGCTTGCGCAGCTCCTCGGCGGTGAACTTCTCGCGCAGCTCGGCGAGGTCCTCCGGCAGCTCCGACGGCAGCCCGGCGATGCGCTCGCGCAGGGTGTCGAACTGGGCCTGCACGTCGGCGGGCACGTTGGCGAAGCGCTCACGGGCCTCTTCGACGCGGGCCTTGGCATCGGCGGTCGCGACGCGCTCGCGGACGTCGGCGACAACCTCGTTCACGGCGGTGTAGATCGCGTCACCGGCGCCGACGGTGGCGAACAGCGGCTTGGTCACGGTAGCGGTCTTCTCGGTCATCAGTCTTCGTTCTCCTGGTGTGGCGGAGTGTCAGTTGTCGTGAACGAAACGTCGCTGTCCCGTTCGATCCCCCCTGAGCCGGCTTCTTCCCCGTTTTCCCGGCGAAACGACTCATAGATTTCCAGCAACACCTGTTTCTGCCGCTCGGTCACCGAAGTGTCAGCGAGCAGGGCGTCCCGGACCGGACTGTGCGGGCGCTGCTCGAGATATCCGGCCCGCACATACAACACCTCCGAGGAAACGCGCAGTGCCTTCGCGATCTGCGCGAGTACTTCGGCGGAGGGGTTGCGCAATCCGCGTTCGATCTGGCTGAGATACGGATTACTCACCCCCGCCAGTGCGGCGAGCTGACGTAAGGACACCTGCGCCGCTTCGCGCTGGGACCTGATGAACCCTCCGATGTCTTGTGCCGCGTGCGCTACACGTCCCTCGGGTTGGTCTGCCATCACTCACCTTCTGGCGGTTGTACGGTCAATACTAAGTCAGAGTGCTAGCAATTGCAAGCACTTCTGTTAGCACAGGTTCGGCTAACACTCCCAGCTCAGTGGAACAGCAGCTGCGAGATCGTGTAGATGGCCAGGCCCGCCAGCGAGCCGACGACCGTGCCGTTGATCCTGATGAACTGCAGATCGCGACCGACCTGCAGTTCGATCTTCCTACTCGCCTCGTCCGCGTCCCAGCGCGCGACCGTGTCGGTCACCAGGGTCGTGATCTCGGCCGAGTAGTTACCGACCAGATAGCGGGCGCCGCGATCGATCCACCCGTCCACCTTGCTCCGCATGGCCGGGTCGTCGCGCAAGCGTTCACCGAGCTGCTGCACATTCTCGGCCACCTTGCGGCGCAGCGTGGAATCGGGGTCCTCGGCCGACTCGAGAATCAACCGCTTGGCCGCGCGCCAGGTGGCCTCGGCCATTCCGGTGATCTGCTCGCGGCCCATGATCTCGGCCTTCACCTTCTCGGCCTTGGCGATCATCGCCTCGTCGTGCTGCAGGTCGTCGGCGAAATCCTGCAGGAACCGGTCCGCGGCCTGGCGCAATTCGTGATCGGGATTGGAACGCACCTTCCAGGTGAACTCCACGAGTTCCCGGTAGATCCGCTCCGAGAGCAAAGTGTTGACAAATTTCGGCGCCCACTGCGGGGCGTCGCGCATGACAATCCGATCGATCGTCTCCTGGGAACCCAGCGCCCACTGATGCGCGCGCTCGGCCAGCAGATCGATCAGCGGCAGCTGCCGGTTGTCGGCGATCAATTCCGAGAGCACCCGCCCGATCGGCGGGCCCCACAGCGGCTCGGCGATCCGCTTGACGATCGTGTTGTCGATGATCTGCTCGACGTCCTCGTCGCGCAGCACCCCGACCACCGCGGTCAGGATGGTCGCGCTCTCCTGCGCGACCCGCGCCGCGTGCCCGGGATCGGCCATCCACCGGCCGACCCGCAGCGAGATCTGCGCCGACTCCAGCCGGGCCGACACCACATCGGGCGCGAGGAAGTTGGTGCCGACGAAGGCACCCAGACTCGAACCGAGCTGATCCTTCTTCTTGCGGATGATCGCCGTGTGCGGGATCGGCAGGCCGAGTGGGTGCTTGAACAGCGCGGTGACCGCGAACCAGTCGGCGAGCGCGCCGACCATGCCCGCCTCGGACGCGGCGCGCACATAACCGACCCACTCACCGCCGCCACCGCGCGACTCGAGCCACCGGCACAGCAGGTACACCACGCTGGCCACCAGCAGAAACCCGGTAGCCAGCGCTTTCATCTTGAAGAGGTCACGTTTCTTGCCCGCCTCGTCGGTCATGACCGCGAAGCCCGCGGGCTGCGCGGCGGGCTCGGTGCGCGGCGCGAGAACCGCCGTGTTGCCGGGAGCTTTCTCCATAGCCCCCATTCTGCTGTGCGTACCACGACCGCGCCGCCGCGAGTGTGGTAAATGCCGCAACGTCGACCAAACGAGCGCTACCACACAGACACGCGCCTAAGCTGTATGACCAGAGACGCCACATCGATGCCAAGGGGGCTGTTCTGTCCACCGAAGACCTTGTCGAGATCGGCGAGCAGACCGGGCGCGCCGCCGGCGTTCGCGGCGGCGGTCCTGTCGACGGCCGCAAGCGGCGGTGGCGGCAGCACAAGATCGACCGGCGCGAAGAGCTGGTCGACGGCACGCTCAACGCGATCCGCGCCCGCGGCAGCCAGGCGGGCATGGACGAGATCGCCACCGAGATCGGCGTGTCCAAGACCGTGCTGTACCGCTACTTCGCCGACAAGAACGACCTGGTGCACGCCACCATGCAGCGGTTCATCGAGACCACGCTGCTGCCCCGCGTGTACGGCGCCATCAACCTCGACGCCGACGAGTACCAGCTGGTCCGCGCCGCGATGACCGAATACGTGGGCACCGTCGACGACGATCCCGAGGTCTACCGGTTCATCATGAGCAACTCCGCGGGCGACAAGTCCTCGCTCGCCGAGTTCGAGCGCCTCTTCGCCGAGGTGGTGACGGCCGTGCTCATCGACCGGGCCGGCGCCAAGGGCGTGCGGACCGACGGCGCGATGCTGTGGTCCTACGTGCTGGTCGGCGGCATCCAGCTGGCCACGCACTGGTGGACGACCACCGACAAGGCGATGCCGCGCCAGGACGTCATCGACTACCTCACGATGATGGCGTGGTCGGCGATCGAGGGCGTCGCCCGTGCGGGCGGCTCGCCCGAGTATTTCAGCGGTCAGCCGCACGCCCTGCCGGAGATCCCCACGCTGCCGTCCTGAGCTGGCGCTTCGTCGCCGAAGGTGGAGCCGGGCTCGACATTACCGGCCGGTTGGTTACGCTGAACCGAGTGTGACGCTGTGGCTCGCGTCACCGGGGGCGGCCGCGTGCCGCCGTGCCCGTCGGCACCAACGGAGGTACCTCGATGGCGAAGAACGTGCCGACATCCCGGCTTGCCCGTGGGACGAAGCTGGGGGCGGTAGCGGCGAGTTCGGTGATCCGCTCGAAGAAGACCAGGCTGTCCATGCGCGGGCGGTCCGAGGCGGTCCGGGCGAAGATGGCCGAGGAGTCGATGATCCGCACCACCGAACAGGTGGTCATGGTGCTCGGCACCATGAAGGGCGTGGCCATGAAGCTGGGCCAGATGATGTCGGTGCTCGATCTGGACCTGGTGCCGCCGGATCATCGTGACCGTTTCCAGCAGCGCCTGGCCGTGCTGCGCAACGCCGCCCCGACGGTGTCGTTCGAGGCCATGCGCGCGGTGATCGAGGAAGACTTCGGCCGCCCGCTGTCGGAGGTGTTCGCCGAGTTCGATCCCGAGCCGATCGCGGCCGCCTCGATCGGCCAGGTCTATCGGGCCGCGCTGCCCGACGGCCGCGCGGTCGCGGTGAAGGTGCAGTATCCGGGCGTCGACGCCGCGGTGCGCGCCGACCTGAAGAACCTCACCATGTTCCGCCGGGTGCTGGCCTCGGCGATGCCGTGGATCACCCCCGCCGTGCTCGACGAGCTGAAACTCAACATGGAGGCCGAGCTCGACTACGTGGCCGAGGCCGTCACGCAGGCCGAGATCGCCCGGCTCTATCGCGACCACCCGTTCATCGTGGTGCCCGACTCGGTGCCCGAGCTGTCGACGACCAGGGTGCTGGTCACCGAGTTCGTCGAGGGCACCGGCTTCGACGAGCTGCGCACGCTGCCCGCCGAACAGCGCGACCGCATCGGCGAGATCATCTACCGGTTCTACGTCGGCTCGCTGTTCACCTTCAACGAGTTCTGCGGCGACCCGCATCCGGGCAATGTGCTGCTTGCCCGCGACGGCCGGGTGGCCTTCCTCGACTTCGGCCTGTTCAACCGCATGGACCCCAAGCTGGTGCACTTCGAGATCCTGTGCCTGCGTGCCGCCGCGGAGGACCGGGCGGAAGACCTGCGCCAGTTGATGATCGAGCGCGGCGTGATCGACTCGCCGGAGGAGATCGGCGCCGAGGAGTGTCTCGAGTACGTGCTCTCCGCCTCGGAATGGTGCCTGGTGGACGAGGTCCTCACGATCACCCCGGAACTGGCCAGCGGCGCGTTCCTGCTCGCCGTCGACCCCAGGGCCAGCGAGTTCACCGGGATGAAGCAGCAGAACCTGCCGCCGGAACATCTGTTCTCCCGCCGGGCCGACTTCCTCACCTTCGGCATGCTCGGCCAGCTCGAATGCACCGCCAACTGGCACCTGATCGCCAGGGAATGGCTCTACGACGAGCCGCCCGTCACCGAACTCGGCCTGGCCCACCGTGACTGGCTCACCACCCACCCGCCGAAACCGGCGAAGAAACCGCGTGCCCGCAAGGCGAGCACTCGATGAAAGGCGCTTCGATGCCGCAAGACCGTGAGTTCGATCTGACCCTCTTCGGCGCGACCGGGTTCGTCGGCAAACTCACCGCCGAATACCTGCTCACCGCCGCACCCGCCGACGCGCGGATCGCGCTGGCGGGCCGCTCGGCCGACAAGCTCGCCGCCGTGCGCGCTGAGCTGGGCCCGGCCGCCGCGAACTGGGAACTGGTCGTGGCCGATTCGACCGATCCGGCCGCGCTGGCGGCGATGGCCGAGCGCACCAAGGTGGTCGTCACCACCGTCGGCCCGTACCTGCGCTACGGCATGCCGCTGGTCGCGGCGTGCGCGGCGGCGGGCACCCACTACGCCGACCTCACCGGCGAACCGCTGTTCATCCACGACGCGATCGAGCAGCACGAGCAGACCGCGATCGATACCGGCGCCAAGATCGTGAATTCCTGTGGCTACGACTCGATCCCGTCGGACCTGAGCGTCTACGAGCTCTACCGCGCGAGCGTCGCCGACAACACCGGCGAGCTCGAGGACACCACTCTGGTGGCCTACCTCAAGGGCGGAATGAGCGGCGGCACCATCGATTCCGGCCGGGCCATGATGGAGGACGTCGCCGCCGACTCGAGCCGCGGCCGCATCCTGGCGCACCCGTACTCGCTGAGCCCGGACCGCAGCATGGACCCCGACGTGGGCCGCCAGTCCGATCAGGCGCTGGCCAGGGCCGACAGCATCGATCCCAGCCTCGACGGCTGGGTCACCACCTTCATCATGGCCTCGCACAACACCAAGGTCGTGCGCCGTACCAACGGCCTGCTCGGCTGGGCCTACGGCAAGCAGTTCCGCTACCGCGAGGTGATGAACGCGGGCAATTCGGTGGCCGCGCCGCTGGTCGCGGCGGGTATCGCGGGCGGCATCGTGGCCGGGATGGCCTCGGGCGCCGTGCTCTCGCGAGTTCCGTTGGGCCGCAAGCTGCTCGACCGCATCCTGCCCAAGCCGGGCACGGGCCCCAGCGAAGCGGCCAGGCGCAGCGGCTGGTTCACCATGAAGACCTTCGCGCGCACCAGTTCCGGCGCCAAGTACCAGGCCACGTTCTCTGGCACCGGCGACCCCGGCTACCAGGCGACCGCGGTGCTGCTCGGCCAGAGCGGGCTCTGCCTGGCCTTCGACGAACTCCCCGCGCGTGCGGGCGTGCTCACCCCCGCCTCGGCGATGGGCGAGGCGCTCACCGAGCGGCTGCGCGCCGCAGGCATGACCATCGAGGTCGCGCGGCGGTGAACCTGGCCCGTGTCGCGATGAACGTGCCCGCGGTGGCCGCGGTGTACGAGCACGCCTGGCGACCCACCCTGTTCTACCTCGCGAGCGGCCGCACCACCGGCAGCGACCGCCGCGAGGCCGTGGACACCCTGCGCCTGCGTGGCGGCAAGAAGGTGCTCGACCTCGCTTGCGGCCCCGGCAATTTCACCAGGTATCTGAGCGAGTTCCTCGCCGGTGACGGTTTCGTCACCGGCCTGGACTACTCCGAGCCGATGCTGGCCAAGGCCGTGGCCGACAACGCGGGCCCGCGCGTCGGCTACGTCCGCGGTGACGCGCGCACGCTGCCCTTCGCCGACGGAACCTTCGACGCCGTCTGCTGTTTCGGCGCGCTGTACCTGATCCCCGATCCGATCGCGGCCACCCGCGAGATGATCCGGGTGCTCGCGCCGGGCGGCCGCATCGCCATCACCACCAGCTACCGCGAGGACAACCTGTTCGGCAAGGCGAGCACCGCCGCCGCCGGGCTGAGCGGGCTGCGCCTGTTCGATCGCGACACGTTCCCGCGCCTGTTCGCCGAGGCCGGGCTGGTCGAGATCGACCAGCGCGTACACCGTTTCATGCAATACGTCGACGCCACCAAGCCCGCCTGAGCGATAGCCGGGTAGCCCGGCGGTAGCCTTCGCGGCATGGACGCGGTGAACTCGGTGGTCGTCGACATCAACGACGTGTTCTGGAACTGGCTGCTGATCCCGCTGGTGATCGTCGCCGGGTGCTACTTCACGGTGCGCAGCGGTGTCGTGCAGCTGCGGATGCTGCCGGAGATGGTGCGCACCGTCACCGAGAAGGGGAAGACGGCCGCCGACGGCAAGAAGTCGGTGTCGGCGTTCGGCGCGTTCAGCATCTCGGCCGCGGCGCGGGTCGGCACCGGCAACATCGCCGGCGTCGCCACCGCGATCAGCGTCGGCGGACCGGGCGCGGTGTTCTGGATGTGGGCGATGGCGACCGTCGGAGCGGCCTCGGCGTTCGTCGAGTCCACCCTCGCCCAGCTCTACAAGCGTCCCGAACACGAACCGGGCACCTTCCGCGGCGGGCCCGCCTACTACATGGAGCACGGCCTGCGCAGGCGCTGGCAGGGTCTGACCTTCGCCGTCATCATCACCGTGACGTTCGGTTTCGTCTTCAACGCGGTGCAGTCCAACACCATCATCGCCACCTCGCGCGCCTCGCTGTCGGCGCTGGACGGTGACTGGTTCGCCCCGCTCGTCGGGCTCGGGCTCGTCGTCCTGCTGGGGCTGGTGATCTTCGGCGGGGTGCGCCGGATCAGCCACATCACCGAGGTGCTCGTCCCGGTGATGGCCGTGATCTACCTGGTGCTCGGGATCGCGGTGGTGGCGCTGAACATCGGCGATCTCCCGCGCGTGGTCGCCGATATCGTGGGCGGGGCGTTCGGGCTGCGCGAGGTGGTCGGCGGCGGCATCGGCACGGCCATCGCGCAGGGCATCCGGCGCGGCATGTTCTCCAACGAGGCCGGGCTCGGTTCCTCACCGAACGCGGCGGCCTCCGCCGATGTCTCACATCCGGTCAAGCAGGGCCTCGTGCAGTCGCTCGGCGTGTACTTCGACACCCTGCTGATCTGCTCGATCACCGCGTTCATCATCCTGACCAGCGATCCCGACCTGTCCGAGCGGCGCAGCGCCGACCTCACCCAGACCGCGCTGCGGACCGAACTCGGCACCTGGGCGGGCCACGTACTCACCGCGGTGGTGTTCATGCTCGCGTTCAGCTCGATGATCGGCAATTTCTACTACGGCCGCGCCAACATCGAGTTCATCACCGACAAGCCGCAGGCGCTCACCGCTTTCCGGGTGCTGGTGCTGGTGGCCGTGTTCGGTGGCGCGCTCGGGTCGGTGGCCCTCATCTGGAACCTGGCCGATGTGTTCATGGGCGTGATGGCGCTGGTGAATCTGGCCGCGATCATCCCGCTCGGCGCCGTCGCGTTCCGGCTGCTCGCCGACTATCGCGCGCAGCGGGCCACCGGCGTCGATCCGGTCTATGTGCACCGGGCCGAGATCGCCGATCCGGCCGGGGTGGCGTGCTGGCAGGCAACGATTCCGTCGAGCTTGCCGGTCGATCGCACGCGCTAGTGGTAGGCATGGGAAATGGCGAAACACTGGGCCGAACCGGTCACCTCCGTACTGCGCGCCGACGGTCAGCGCGTCGTCGATCTCGACCCGTCGACCACCTCCGGTTTCACCGGTGACAAGCAGCTGGGCAAGCAGCTGCTCGTCGAGCGCGGCCTGGTGCTGTCGGACCTGCAGGAGCGGCTGTTCGCGAACGGGCGCACCGGCGATCGGCGCAGCGTGCTGCTGGTGCTGCAGGGCATGGACACCGCGGGCAAGGGCGGCATCGTGCGCCACGTCATCGGCTCGGTCGACCCGCAGGGTGTCGACCACGCGTCCTTCGGCGTGCCCACCGAGGAGGAGAAGCAGCACGATTTCCTCTGGCGCATCCGCAAGCGGCTGCCCGAGGCGGGCCAGATCGGCGTCTTCGACCGCTCGCACTACGAGGACGTGCTGGTGGTCCGGGTGCACAATCTCGTGCCACCGTCGGAATGGGAGAAGCGCTACGGCCTGATCAACACCTTCGAACGCGAGGTGGCCGACGCGGGCACCACGATCATCAAGGTCGCCATGTTCGTCTCCCTCGACGAGCAGAAGCGCAGGCTGCGCGAACGGCTGGAACGCCCCGACAAACACTGGAAGTTCAATCCCGCCGACATCACCGAACGCGCCCACTGGCCCGAGTACCAGAAGGCGTACCAGGTGCTGCTCGATCGCACGAACACCGACTACGCGCCCTGGTACGTGCTGCCCGCCGACAGCAAGTGGTACGCGCGCCTGGCCGTCACCGAACTGCTGATCGACGCCCTGACCGGGCTCGATCTCGACTGGCCGAAGGCCGATTTCGACGTCGCCGAGCAGCTGCGCCGACTCGACGAGTCCTGATCTCGATCGTTGAAGAAACTCTCAGGTTCGGCCCGCATGATGTCCGAGGTGGGGAGACTACGAACGAAAGGCGTGTGACAACGGTGAGCACCGGGAAGCAGAACCCACTGGCCGCGGCCGAGGCGGCCGACAAGCGGCGCAAGATCGCGATCCAGATCGGCGTGGCCGGTGTGCTGGTCGCGCTGGTCGCCGCGATCGGCGTCGGGATCGCGGTCAACCGCTCCGACGACGATTCGTCGGGGTCGAGTTCGGTGGCACAGCTTCCCGCGACGGGCGGCTCGGTGACCGAGACCGGCACGGTCCGCATCGGCAATCCGGACGCGAAGGTGAAGGTCCGCGTCGTCGCCGACCTGCAGTGCCCGGCCTGCAAGCAGTTCGAGGCCGCCAACGGCGAGGCGCTGGCGAAGGCCGCCGCCGACGGCACCGCGGTCGTCGAGTACCAGGTGATCTCGTTCCTGGACAAGGCGTCGACGAACCAGTACTCCTCGCGGGCGGCCAACGCCTCGTTCTGTGTCGCGAAGTCGGATCCGAGCAAGTACCAGACCTGGCTGCAGACCATGTTCGCCAAGCAGCCAGCGGAGGGCGGCGCCGGCCTGTCCAACGAGCAGCTCGTGCAGATCGCGACCGAGGTCGGCTACACCGATCCGGCCGTGGCCACCTGCATCAACGACAAGCCGTACAACGACTACATCACCCAGGTCACCCAGCAGACGCTGAGCAGCGGTGTGGAGTCGACGCCGTCGGTGTTCATCAACGGCCAGCTCAACCAGACCGACGCGATCTTCACCAAGGACGGTCTGTCGTCCGTGATCGCTGACGCGGCGAAGTGATCACCGCCCCCGCCCGCTCGGCGTGGCTGCTGCTGATCGCCGGGTTGGCGGGGTGGCTGGCGTCGTTCACGCTCACGGTCGAGCGGTTCAAGCTGTTCGTGGACCCGGATTACGTCACCTCGTGCAGCATCAACTCGGTGCTGTCGTGCGGGTCGATCATGAAGACCGATCAGGCGGCGGTGTTCGGCTTCCCGAATCCGCTGTTCGGCATCGTCGGGTTCTCCGTGGTGGTGACGCTCGGCGTGCTCGCCGTCGTCAACGTCGGCTTCCCGCGCTGGATCTGGGGCGGCCTGTGGGTGGGGACCGTGCTCGGCGTCGCCGCGATCTGCTGGCTGATCTTCCAGAGCCTCTACCGGATCAACGCGCTGTGCCCGTACTGCATGGTGGTGTGGGTGGCGACACCGATCCTGTTCGCGGTCACCACCCAGGAAACCTGGGGCCGTTCCCGCGGCATCATGGGCATCCTGGCCGAATGGCGCTGGACCCTGGTCGTGGTCTTCTACGCAGTCGTCCTGCTACTGGTCTTCCTGAAGTTCCAGGACTACTGGCTGAGCCTGGTCTAGCTGGGCGTGCCCCTGGCGAGTACCACCTCGACGACGCGGGTGCTGCCGTCGGGGGCGGTGATGTCGAGCCGGATCCGGTCGGCGGGCCTGCGTACGTTGATCGCGGCGCTGAGGGCCTTCGCGGTGGTGATGGCGACGCCGTCGACGGCGGTGATCACGTCGCCGGTGGTGATCCCCGCCGCGCGGGCGGGCTGACCGTACAGTGCCCAGCTCACCTCGGCGCCCGAGGGCCGCGCGTCCACGATCTGCACGCCGAGCGTGGCGGTCGGGCCGATGTGCACGGTCTCGGTCGGCACGCCGGAGCGGATCTGGGTGACGATCCGCATGGCGGTGTCGATGGGCACCGCGTAGCCGGTGGCCGGGGTCTCGCGCTGGCGAGCCTGGGTCCGCTCCCCCGAGGCCGCGGTGATCACGCCGACCACCGCGCCGCCGCCGTCGACCAGGGCGCCACCGGACTGTCCGCCCACCACCGGCGCGGCGATCTGCACCATCCCGCGCAGCGACTTCCTCGACATGTCGGCCGAGTTCATGGCGACGATGCTGGCGTCCAGATCGGTGATCGGCCCGGCGACCGCGGTCGGTGCGCCGCCGTCGCCGCCCGCGTCCCCGATGGCCAGCACGTCCTGCCTGATCCGCAGCTCGGACGAGGTGCCGAGCCGAGCCGTGGGCAAACCGCTCGCGCCCGCCAGCGACAGCAGGGCGATGTCCGCGGTCGAGTCGTACCCGAGCACGGTGGCCGGGTAGACCGCGCCGTTGCCGACATCGGTCACCGAGACCTCGTCGGCGCCTTTGATCACGTGATGGCTGGTCAGGATCTGCCCGTCGGCGGTGAGCACGATCCCCGAGCCCGCGGCGTCGGCCCCGAACAGCGTGGCGTCGACGGAGATGTTGACCAGCGCGGGCTCCACCTGCGCCGCGACCAGCACCGGATCGAGCGGAACCGGCGGCGGTGGCTCGGCAACGGCGAGGTACTCCTCGGCCCGCGGCTGCCACGGCAGCACCAGCTCGCCGCGATATCCCAGGAACGCGCACACGCCGATCAGCGCGACGACGAGCGTCACGAACACCCGACCCACAGCGTGCACGCGCCAGTCCTCTCTCGCGAGCCGACTCCTCCATTGTGACCCGTGATCCGGGCGGTCCGGTCCCGATTCCGGGCGTGCCGGTTGGCAAACGACGCATGCGACGGTAGGCATGACTCCATGAGCACCGCTGCCGCCTACGCCCTCCCCGCCGCCGACGGGTCCTTCGAGAAGGTCACCATCGAGCGCAGGGACCTCGGTCCCGACGATGTCCTGATCGACATCAAGTACGCGGGGATCTGTCACTCCGACATCCACACCGCGCGCGACGAGTGGGGCGGCGCGAAATACCCGTGCGTGCCCGGTCACGAGATCGCGGGCCTCGTCGCGGCGGTCGGGTCGAACGTGCGCAAGTACCAGGTCGGCGACCGGGTCGGCGTCGGCTGCCTGGTCGATTCGTGCGGCAAGTGCGTGCCGTGCCTGGCCGGTGAGGAGCAGTACTGCACCAGGGGTGCCACCTGGACCTACAACAACCCGGTCCCCGAATCCGTGCAGCCCGGCGGGTACACGATGGGCGGCTACGCCACCCAGATCGTGGTGACCGAGAGCTTCGTCGTCGCCATTCCCGAGGGCATCGGCCTCGATGTCGCCGCGCCCCTGCTGTGCGCGGGCATCACCCTGTACTCGCCGCTGCGGCACTGGAACGCCGGGCCGGGCAAGAAGGTCGCCATCATCGGGATGGGCGGGCTCGGGCACGTGGGGGTGAAGATCGCCGCCGCGCTCGGCGCCGAGGTGACCGTGCTCAGCCAGTCGCTGCGCAAGCGCGACGACGGCCTGCGGATGGGCGCGCACCACTACTACGCCACCAGCGACAAGGAGACCTTCCGGCAGCTGCGCGGCTCGTTCGACCTGATCATCAACACCGTCTCGGCCAACCTGCCGATCGACAACTACCTGCGCCTGCTCGCGCTGGACGGCACCCTGGTGATCCTCGGCCTGCCCGATCAGCCGCTCAGCGTCACCGGCCGCAACCTGGCCGCGTTCCGGCGCTCGCTGGCCGGTTCGATGATCGGCGGCGTCGCGCAGACCCAGGAGATGCTGAACTTCTGCGCCGCCAACGGCATCGGCGCCGAGATCGAGCTCATCTCGGCCGACGAGATCGACGCCGCGTACGACCGGGTCGTCGCCAGCGACGTCCAGTACCGCTTCGTCATCGACACCGCGACGATCTAACCCTCGGCGCGCGGACGGCCCGCGGCGCGCTCGGCTTCGAGCACGTCGGCCAGGGCCGCACGTTCCGCCTGGTGCCTGGCCAGCAGGTCGGCACTGAAGGCGGTCCAGGCGGCGTCCTGCTCCGCCGTCATCGACGCGTCGTCGACTTCGAATTCGATCTCGGGATGCAGGTCGGTGAACTGCGCGAAGCGGCGGCCCATCTCGATGCTGTGCGTGCGGTTGAGCGCGATGCGGCGCGGGTCCATGGCCGGTCCTTCCGTCGCTGCCAACGATAGGCATGATCGTGCGCGCCGCAAGGCCTCCGCGGGGTGATCTCGGTACCGTTGACGAGTGGCTGCCGACGACGAATCGACTTCTGGCCCCGCGGCACCGCAGGCGAACGCGCTGCCGCCCACCTGGTCGGTGCGCACGCCACCGCGGTGGCTGCCGCGCGCGCTGCTCTATGTGGCACTGGCGGCGGCCGGGCTGATCACGGCGTTCTGGATGCTGGCGAAGATGCAGGGACTGCTCACCGTCCTGATGGTCTCGCTGTTCCTGGCTTTCGCGATCGAGCCGGCGGTGAATTGGCTTGCGGCGCGGGGTGTCCGGCGCGGCGCCGGCACCGGACTGGTGTTCGGCGTGCTGCTGGTGGTCATGGTCGCGTTCGTGTGGACGCTGGGCGCGCTGCTGGTCAGCCAGGTGACCATGCTGGTGAAGAACGCGCCGGACTACATCCAGGACGTGGTCGACTGGATCAATTCGACCTTCCACCAGGACCTGTCCGGCGACGACCTCACCAAGTACGCCTCCGAGTGGAGTTCCACGATCGAGGGCTATCTGGTCGGCCTGGCCGGAAACGTCTGGGGCATCGGCACCGTCGCGATCGGCGCGATCTTCCAGATGCTCGGCGTGTTGCTGTTCACGTTCTATTTCGCCGCCGACGGTCCGCGCTTCCGCACCTGGGTGTGCTCGTTGCTGCCGCCCAAGCAGCAGAAACACGTCCTGCGGGCGTGGGACATCGCGGTCGAGAAGACCGGTGGCTACATCTATTCGCGGGCGCTGCTCGCGCTGTGTTCGGCGGTCGCGCACTACGTGGCGCTGCGGGTGCTCGACGTGCCGTCGGCGTTCGCGCTGGCGCTGTGGGTGGGCGTCGTCTCCCAGTTCATCCCGACCGTCGGCACCTATCTGGCCGGGGCGCTGCCGGTGCTGGTCGCGCTGGTGCACGACCCGATCTCGGCGCTGTGGATCCTGCTGTTCATCGTTGCCTACCAGCAGTTCGAGAACTACGTGCTGCAGCCGCGCATCACCGCGACCACCCTGGACATGCATCCGGCGGTGGCCTTCGGCGCGGTGATCGCGGGCGCGGCGCTGCTCGGGCCGACGGGCGCGCTGCTGGCGATTCCGGTCACCGCCACGATCCAGGGCTTCGCCGGCGCGTATGTTCGCCGCTACGAGGTCGCCGAGGAGGCCGAGTCGCCGCCGAAGAAGAAGCGCAGGGAACGCAAGCGGCCCGCCGCCGAATCGCCGAGCGAGTAGGCCGCCGATGGCGATCGTGCTGTCGCTGGTCTCGATGCTGTCGACGCTGCTCGGCGGGTTCGTCGCCATGCGCATCGGCGACCGCAAGCACCTGGTGCTCGGCCTCGCCGCAGGCGTGATGCTCGGCCTGGTGGCGTTCGACCTGATCCCCGAGGCACTCGAGCAGTCCAGCGCCGAGGTGTACGGGGTGCCCGCGGTGCTCATCGCGGCGGTCGTCGGCTTCATGAGCCTGCACATCATCGAACGGGCCGTCGCCATCCACACCGGCCACGAGCAGGAATTCGGCGCCCACCACCACGGTTTCGAGTCCGTCGGCCTGCTCGCGGCGGCGGGTCTGATCTTCCACAGCACGCTCGACGGTTTCGGGATCGGCCTCGGCTACCAGGCCGGCGCGACCGTCGGCCTCTCGGTGGCGATCGCGGTGATCTGCCACGACTTCGCCGACGGCTTCAACACCTTCACCATCCCCACCCTCTACGGCAGTGCCCGCAAGCGCGCCTTCACCCTGCTCGGCCTGGACGCGATCGCTCCCGTGGTCGGCGCGATCCTCGGCACGATCATCAAGGTCCCGGAGCAGTGGATCGGCCTGTACCTGGGCTATTTCGCCGGTTTTCTGCTCTACCTGGCCACCGCCGACATCCTGCCCGAGGCCCACGCCGAACACCCGTCGCGGCTTACCCTGGTACTCACCGTCTTCGGCGTGTGCGCCATGTTCGTCGTCGCCGCGATCAGCCACTGACGGGCGCGGCGACCCGCAGCACCGCCGCGACCGACGCGTCGACGAGCGCGTCGTCCAGCGGCAGATGCCCGAACAGCGCGCGGAAGTAGATCGGCGCCGCGACCGTGTCCAGGACGAAGTCGAGGTCGACGTCCGGGTCGACCTCGCCGCGAATCATCGCGGCCCGCAACGCCGCCGCCGTGGCATCCCTGCGCGGCTCGAAGACGCTCGCGAGGAAGTGTTCGCGCAGTTCGAGGTCGCTGGCGAGATCGGCGACCAGCGCGGGCAGCACCCGATCGAGCGAGGTGTCGCGCAGTGCCGCCACCAGCTCGCGCAGGGCCGAGGTGAGGTCGGCACGCAGGTCGCCGGTGTCCGGCGTCGGCCGCGTTCCCAGCATCTCGGCGACCACCGCCACCACCAGGTGCCGCTTCGACGGCCAGCGCCGGTAGATGGCGGGCCGGTGCACCCCCGACCGCGTGGCCACCTCCCCGATCGACAGTTCCGCATACCCGTTGTCGTCGAGCACTTCTCGCGCCGCGGCCAGCACCGCCGCGTCGATCCGCTCCTCCCGCACCCGTCCCGCCATCAGAACACCGGCCGCGGCACGAGCATCACGATCCACCCGTCCGGATCGGGAAAAGCCATGCCCCCGTTGGCCGCCCAGTACGGATTCTCCGCCGCCACCGGCTCCACCCCGAACTCCCCCAACCGCCCCACCACCTCGAACATCGCCGCTTCCCCCTCGAAATACAGCACGAGCAGATTCTCCGCACTGGGCGCCGCCCCCGGACTCCCGTCGACATGCGTCGTGAACTCGAGGTGATAGTCGGTCCCCGGCAACCCGACCATCACCCCGTCATACCCAGCATGGTTCTCGAACCGATAAAGCTCCCGCAACCCGAGCCCCTCGACATAGAACCGCACCACCTCCTCCAGCCGATCAGTAGGCCGCGCCACCCGAACCTGCGCCACCCGCAACGAACCCGGCCACGTCATCACATCCATACCTAAACAGTACAGTACGTACCGTAATTAAAGCTGCTCAAATATACAAATACTTGTATATTCTGGTCGGCGAAGCGACTCGGTGGTGCAAGCAGGAAAGGAGAACACTGATGGCGGACGAGGTGTTCGACAGTGTGTGGGACGCGATCGAGGACACCCCGCAGGAGACCGAGAACATGCGGCTCCGGTCACGGCTCATGAGCGCGCTGACCGAGCGCATAGAGGCCGCCGGGTGGACCCAGGTTGTCGCCGCCGAGCGTCTCGGGGTCACGCAGCCGCGGATCTCCGATCTGATGCGCGGGAAGATCGATCTGTTCAGCTTGGACGCTTTGGTGAACATGGTTGTCGCGGCGGGGATGCACGTCGAGTTGAGCATTCGAGCGGCATAGGGCCGGATACGACGAAGGGGCGCACCGGGGTGGTGCGCCCCTTCGTTCGAGGGTCTACTCCGCCGCGGCGGATTCGGCTTTGGCCGCCAGGGCTCGGCGGCGGATTCGGCGGGCGGCGGCGACCATGTTGCGCAGGGACGGGTCGAGCTGCCAGTAGTGGCGGGTTTTGAGGCCGCCGTCGGGGTTGGCCCAGAGGCGTTCGGGGGTCACGGCTTCGGCGGCCTGGGTCAGGAGTTCGTCGAGTTCGTCGATGTCGGGGATGCGGGCCGAGCGGCTCTCGTAGACGCCGGGGCCGACACCGTGGCTGAGGCCGTGGCCGGTGGCGACGTCCTCGGTGAGTGCCTGCATGACCCATTCGATCGAGCGCGTCGCCACGATCGCGGTGACGTCGGCGTCGAGCTGTTCGATCGCGTCGACCACCTCGGTGCGGCCGGAATAGCCGATGTGCGTGTGGATCTGGGTGTCGGCACGCACGCCGGAGGTGGCCAGCTTGAACGCGCCGACCGCCCAGCGCAGGTACTCCTCGCGTCCCTGCGGACGGGCGGGGAGCAGCTCGCGGATGGCCGGCTCGTCGACCTGGATGATCGCGATCCCGGCCTTCTCCAGATCGACCACCTCGTCGCGGATGGCCAGCGCCACCTGATCGGCCGTCTCGTAGAGCGGCTGGTCCTGGCGCACGAAGGAGCGGGCCAGCATGGTGACCGGACCGGTGACCATGCCCTTGACCGGACGATCGGTGAGCGACTGCGCGTAGGTGGTCCAGTCGACCGACATCGGCGCGGGCCGCGACACGTCGCCGTAGATGATCGGCGGCCGCACACAGCGCGAACCGTAGACCTGCACCCAGCCGAAGCGGGTGGTGGCGAAGCCGTCGAGCTGCTCGGCGAAGAACTGGATCATGTCGTTGCGCTCGTGCTCGCCGTGCACGAACACATCGAGGCCGATGTCCTCCTGCAGCCGGATCGTCGCCTCGATCTCGGCCTCGACCTGCTTGCGGTAGTCCTGCTCGGACAGCCTGCCCTGGTCCACCTCGTGGCGGGCCTGGCGCAGCTTGCCGCTCTGCGGGAACGAGCCGAGCGTGGTGGCGGGCACCAGCGGCAGGTTCAGCCGTTCCTGCTGCGCGGCGCGGCGCTCCACGTACGGTTCGCGCTCGCGCATGTCGGGGGTGATCGCGTACACGCGCTGGCGCACGGCGTGCTTCTGCTTGAAGTGCACCTCGGTCGGCCGCTTGCGCCAGTTCTCCGACGGGCCCTCGGTGAGCGCCTTGGCCAGCGAGACCACCTCGCCCACCTTCTGCTTGGCGAAGGCGAGCCGGTCGGCGACATTGCCGTCGATGTCGTATTCGGCGAGCACGTCGTAGGGCACGTGCAGCAGCGTGGTGCCGGTGGACACGACCAGGTCGGGGCACACCTCGGCGATCGAGTGCAGGTAGTTCAGCGTCACGTAACGATCCGCGCGCCACACATTGGTGCCGCTGATGACGCCTGCGTAGATCCGCTTGCGCTTGATCCCGGGGATCGCGGCCAGCTCCTCCGGGGTCATCCGGTAGGAGGCCAGGTCGAGCCCGATGGCCTCGACATTGCTCGCGGCCAGGATGCGCAGCGCCTCACCGAAGTCGCCGTACTGGCCGGTGACCAGGATGCGCGGGCGCAGTGGCGCCTTCGCCAGCCGCTGGTAGGCCTTCGCGAACGCGGCCAGCTCGGCCTCGGAACGCTCACCGGTGAAGCAGGGCTCGTCGAGCTGCACGCAGGTCGAGCCGCGCTTGGCGAGGATCTCGAAGAGTTCCTCGTAGAACGGCAGCAGCTTGTCGAGCAGGCTCAGCGTGTCGAATTCGGCCTCGCCGGGCACGTGCCCGGCCTTGGACAGCAGCAGCAGCGACACCGGGCCGAGCACGACCGGACGCAGTTCGATGCCGCGCGCCATCGCGCGGTCCCACTCGTCGAGCAGGGCCTCCGGGTGCAGCGAGAACGTGGTGTCGGCGTCGAGTTCGGGCTGGCGATAGTGGTAGTTGGAGCCGAAGAGCCGGACCAGCTCGAGCGGCGGCAGGTCGGGGTTGCCGCGGGCCATCAGGAAGTAGAAGTCCAGCGGGTCCATGTCCGCCTGGTACTCGGCGAACCGCGACGGGATCGCGCCGAAGAGCAGCGCGTTGTCGAGGATGTGGTCGTAGAAGGAGAAGGTGTTGCCGGGAACCTGGGTGAGCCCGGTCGCGGCCAGCTCGCTGAACTGGCGCTCCTGGATGTCGCGGCCCACCGCGAGCAGTTCCTCGCGCTCGAGCGACCCGCGCCAGTACGACTCGAGCGCACGCTTGAGCTCGCGGTGCGGACCGATCCTCGGGTATCCGAGAACGCTCGACCCGAATCCATCGGTGACGTTGACCATGACCGCCGATACTCCCTTTCGATCACCTGCGCGTCGCCCGGACTCCGCCCGGTTGCCGCGCATCGCTGCGCTCGACATAGCGCCGGGCCGCGCGAGCAGCTCCGGCTACAGCAGCTTAGGCCGCGAGCACGGCCCTTCGCCGTTCCCCCTGCAAACACCCCCGAAAAGGCCGAAGGCCACCGTCATCGCGCTGGGGGTGATGACGGTGGCCTCAGGTGAGCAAACCTATTTGCCGTACTGGTAGAAGCCGGCGCCCGTCTTCTTACCGAGCAGGCCCGCCTCGACCATGCGCATCAGCAGCGGCGGCGCCGAGTACAGCGGCTCCTTGAACTCGGCGTACATCGAGTCCGCGATGGACTTCACCGTGTCGAGGCCGACGAGGTCGGTCAGCGCCAGCGGGCCCATCGGGTGGGCACAGCCGAGCACCATGGCCTTGTCGACGTCTTCCTTGGTGGCGAAGCCGGACTCGACCATCCGGATGGCCGAGAGCAGGTACGGCACCAGCAGCGCGTTGACGACGAAACCGGAGCGGTCGGCCGAACGCACGACCTGCTTGCCCAGCACGTCGGCGGCGAACAGCTCGGCGCGGCGGGCGACCGGCTCGCTGGTCTTGAGCGTGGTGACCAGCTCGACCAGCGGCAGCACCGGCACCGGGTTGAAGAAGTGCAGGCCGACCACGCGCTCGGGGTTGGCGGTGGCCACCGCGATCTTCATGATCGGGATGGAGGAGGTGTTGGAGGCGAGCACGGCGTCGGGGTCGGTGACCACCTTGTCCAGCTCGCTGAAGATGGCCGTCTTGACCTCTTCGTTCTCGACAACGGCCTCCACGACCAGCTGGCGATCGGCGAAATCACTGAGGTCGGAGGTGAAGCGCAGCCGCCAGGCCGCCTGCTCCCGCTCACGCTCGGTGATCTTGCCGCTGCTCACGCCACGATCCAGCGAGCGCAGGATCCGCGCACGACCGGCGGCGGCGAGTTCACGGGTGGTCTCGTAGACGAGGACGTCGACGTGCGCGCGTGCGCACACTTCCGCGATGCCCGCGCCCATCTGTCCGGCGCCGATGATGCCGACGCGCTGAATCTTCTCGCTGCTCACGTCCCGCTCCTGCTGTGTGTCTGGCTCTGGGGTGGCTGGGGAGGTCATGACGACCAAAGTATAGGGATGCCCTCCCACGCCGGGGCTGTTCGGCGTGGGAGGGCGTACACCCCTACCGAGGTAGGAGGAAAGACGTTGCTACTCAAAGCAACCCCTGGGGATCAGTGGAACTGACCCTCTTCGGTGGAGCCCTTCAGGGCAGCCGTCGAGGTGTTCGGGTCCACGGTGGTGGCGATGGTGTCGAAGTAGCCGGCACCGACCTCACGCTGGTGCTTGATGGCGGTGAAGCCACGCTCGGCGGCGGCCTTGAACTCGCGCTCCTGCAGGTCGACGAACGCGGTCATGCCCTCGCGAGCGTAGCCGTGCGCCAGGTCGAACATGCCGTAGTTCAGCGAGTGGAAGCCGGCCAGGGTGATGAACTGGAACTTGAAGCCCATCGCGCCGAGCTCACGCTGGAACTTCGCGATGGTCGCGTCGTCCAGGTGCGCCTTCCAGTTGAACGAAGGCGAGCAGTTGTAGGCCAGCAGCTGGTCCGGGAACTCGCTGCGGACGGCCTCGGCGAACTTGCGCGCGACCTCGAGGTCCGGCACGCCGGTCTCCATCCAGATGAGGTCGGCGTAGGGGGCGTAGGCCTTGGCACGCGCGATGCAGGGCTCGATGCCGTTCTTCACACCGAAGAAGCCCTCGGCGGTACGGGTGCCGTCCAGGAACTCACGGTCGCGCTCGTCCACGTCGGTGGTGAGCAGGGTGGCGGCCTCGGCGTCGGTGCGGGCGATGATCACCGACGGCACGTCGGCGACGTCGGCGGCCAGACGCGCGGAGGTCAGGGTGCGGATGTGCTGCTGGGTCGGGATCAGCACCTTGCCACCGAGGTGGCCGCACTTCTTCTCCGAGGCCAGCTGGTCCTCCCAGTGGACACCGGCGGCACCAGCGGCGATCATCGCCTTCTGCAGCTCGTAGGCGTTCAGCGCGCCACCGAAGCCGGCCTCGGCGTCGGCCACGATCGGGGCCAGCCAGTTCTTGACCGAGGTGTCACCCTCGACCTTGGAGATCTCGTCGGCGCGCAGCAGCGCGTTGTTGATGCGACGGACCACCGACGGGACCGAGTTCGCCGGGTACAGCGACTGGTCGGGGTAGGTGTGGCCGGACAGGTTCGCGTCACCGGCGACCTGCCAACCCGACAGGTAGATGGCCTTCAGGCCGGCGCGGACCTGCTGCACGGCCTGGTTGCCGGTGAGGGCGCCGAGGGAGTTGATGTAGTCCTCGTTGTTCACGAGGTCCCACAGGATCTCCGCGCCGCGACGGGCGAGGGTGTGCTCCTCGACAACGTTGCCCTGCAGGGCGACGACCTGCTCGGCGGTGTAGTTGCGGGTGATGCCCTTCCAGCGCGGGTTGGTGTCCCAATCCTGCTGGATTTCCGCAGCGGTCTTCGGGGTGCCGACAGTCGACATCTCTGACTCCACTTCCTCGGTGTGGTCGGTGCCCTGCGGTGCGGGCCGTGAATCAACCGGTGGCTGAACGCTTTCGGTTGCGCGGCTCGTACTGCTGGAGCAATTTGCAGGCTTGCTAGGACTAGCCAATGCCTGAGGGGTGTACTTCCACACGATGGCACACCTGGAAATAGCCGTCTACCTGTTGCTTGTGTGAATCTCAGCTAGGTTTGCCGCCGCTGTTGCTAACTTTGCGAAATTTGCCTTGCGATTGCAAGCACCGAGCCTACCGACCGGTAGCGCTGACCAGGAGTTTTAGCATAACGCCCGTACTGTTTACGCCGACCCGGCGGGTACCGCTCGACACGCCCAACCCTTCCACCCTGTGAGCTGATTCACAGACCACGCCGGGCGGGAATGGTGTGCGTGTCGTCACTGCGCCCGCTGTTCTGGACACCCGTCCGCGAAGGCGCGAAAGTGACCGCATGAGGATTTCGAAGATCGCGGCCACGTCGAAGGCCGCGCTGGCGGTGGTCGCGGCGACGGCCGCGGTGAGTCTGGTGCCGACGGCCGCGAGCGCGCAGCCGGGGGCGGGCAGCGTGGTCGGCGTCGAGGCGCTCGCCGCCGTGGCCACACCGCCGGGCGCGGCCCGCGCCGAGCGGCTGATCTACCGCTCGACCACCGTCGGCGACCAGCCGACCACCACCAGCGCGGCCGTGTACTTCCCGGCCGGACCCGCGCCCGAGGGCGGCTGGCCGGTGATCGCGTGGGCGCACGGCACCGTCGGCCTCGGCGACGACTGCGCCTACAGCGTGGCCGGTCCGGCGGCCGTCGAGCGCGACTGGGCCTATCTGGGCACCTGGCTGAGCCAGGGCTACGCGGTCGTCGCGGCCGACTACGCCGGGCTCGGCGGCCCGGGTGAGCATCCGTATCTGAACGGAGTCGTCGAGGCGCACAACGTCGTCGACGGGGTGCGCGCCGCCACCGAGCAGTACGGCGAGCTGTCCAACCGCTGGGCCGTGGTCGGGCAGTCGCAGGGCGGCGGTGCCGCGGTGTTCACCGCCCGCTACGCCACCGAATTCGGTGGTCCCGGCCTCGATTACCGTGGCGCGGTCGGCACCGGCGTGCCCGCCTACATCGAGGACGTCGTCCAGCTCATCGGCCCCGGCATGCCGCCGATCGCGCTGAGCTCACACCTGTCGGCCTATGTGCTCTACATCCTCAACGGCCTGCGCACCACATTCCCCGACCTGGACATCGAGGGCCTGCTCACCGCATCGGGCCGCACCTGGCTCGACCGCGCGACCACCGGCTGCATCGGTTCCCTCGGCGACGAACTGGCCGTCGCGAAGCCCTCGATCGGCAGCATGTTCGCCCGCCCGCTGTCGAGCATCCCCGACCTGCACGGCCTGCTCGCGCGCTACATGGGCCTGCCCGAATCCGGCTTCGACCGCCCCCTGTTCCTCGGCCAGGGCCTCTACGACACCGACGTCATCACCCCCGAAACCCTCCGCTACGCGGCCACCCTCACCGCCACCGGTGAACCGGTCACCCTGCACACCTACCCCACCGACCACGACGGCGCCGTCAACGCCTCCCTCACCGATTCCCTGCCCTTCGTCCAGGGGCTGTTCGCCTGACAGCACAACGCTCGCCCCGCCTCGTGCTGGGCGAGCGTTGGGGGGTGAAGATGAATCAGGCGATGCCGAGATCGTCAAGAGACTTGGCCGACAACAGGCGCCCGGCCCAGACATCGATCTGATCCTCACTCGCCCCACGCATCGCAGTCACGACCCGAGCGGGAATCGGGCCGAACTTCTGCGTCATCAAACGCAGGAGGACTTTGACCTGACCGTCGGCACGCCCTTCGGCGCGGAGCCGGCTCGCTGTACTCATGAACGCCTCCTTTGCCTCGGGACCGATGTCGTCGACCAGCCTCTGCAAGTCGGGGGCCGCAGTACGTGTGTTGCAGTCGGATCTGAGGCGGTGTTTGACGAGACCATCGTGCGGATGCTGCAGCGAATCCCCCATAGCGACAAGCTATCTCCCACAGCTGCGTACTACCAACTAACGATCCGACAACTCCAGGCGCAGACCATTCGGACCAGGCCGGTACGTGGAGATTCGGACCACTCCGCTCGGCGGAACCCTGTGGCGTCTCACACTGGTTCAAAAAGGACGCGCCAGGTGCTTTGGGCTCGACGCCGTGAGTACCACGGGGGGTGTGAACCAGTCGCTGACTGTTGTCCCAGAACAGGTTCGAGATGCCGGCAATTACGTCTACGGCCTAGCTGACACGTTGCGCCAGGCACTCGACTCCGCTGCCCGAGAAGTCGACGCCTGCGCGGGGGCGAGCTGGACCGGGGACTACGCGAACGCTTTCGCATCAGGATGGGCCGAGACCCGCACCGGCGGGCAGGCGATCATCACCGCCCTGACAGAAATGGCGGAGAAGCTAGGCGTCACCGCGGAGACCTACAGCCAGCGCGACGACGCGACCGCCGCAGCGCTCCAATACACCCTCGATCTGTAGGTGCGTCATGGGTTCTGAATTCACGGTCGATCTCGACGAATTGGAACAGCTCGTTGCCGCGCTCGCCGGGTTCGCCGGGTTCATCAACGATCACCTCGACGAGATCGACGATCGCGTCGCGGGCCTGGTCGGAACCGGGTGGGAAGGCATCGCAGCGGATGCGTACCAAGTGGCGCACCAACAGTGGTCGACCGGCGCACGCGACTTCGTCGAAGGTATTCGCGACATGAGCACCGCCGCGAAGACCGCACACACCCGGTACACCAACGCGGCAGACCTGAACCTTCGCATGCTGCAAGGCGGCTGAGCCGATGTACGTCGACTGGGTCTCTTATTACGACGCCGCGAAAAAATGCCACGATCTAGCCGCCGACCTCCGCGCCGCGGACAAACCCGTGCACGATGCACTCGAGGGTGACGGCGCCGGAATGGCCGGTGACGCACCAGGATGCGTCGAATGGGCGCAGGCCTACGACGGTGTCGCACGCTCGACACTGCAAGCATGCACCAATCTGGCCGACGCCCTCACCAACTTCGGCAACGTCCTGTATGCCTCCGGTTACAACTACGGGATCAGCAACAACAGCGATCCCGCACCGCCGTACCCGACGATCACCGCCATGACCGAGTACAAGGTCGACTTTCCCTCGGCGACCACGACAACGTCCAGCATGGGCGTCCGTAACGACGGAAACGAGGAGTTCTTCAACAGACTCCTCGACGAAATCACCAAGGAGTTCAAGAAGCTCCCCAACGCCGACATCGATGCGCTGTCCAAGGTATCGACCGTATGGTCGACCTTCGCTGCCAGCGAAGCACTATCGGGAGCGAAGGCCCGGATCACCACCATCTCCGAGATGTTCGACAAGTTGGACCGGATCGAAAACCGTGCCGTGATCCAGCAACACCTCAACACGATCAGCACCTCGGCCGACACCATCGTCCTGGCGGGGCAGAACATCGCCGCCCCGATCGCAGAGTTCAACACCGGGATCCACGAGACCAACGCCGCGATCAACCGCGAGGTCACCCTCTCACTCGCCGGTGTAGCGATAGCGATCGGCGCGGCCGCTGTCGGCTTCCTCTTCACGATGGGCGGCTCCACCGCCATCGCCGCCGCCCGCATCGGCATCTGCGTCACCAACGCCATGACCGGCATCCGCAACGCCCTCAACGCCGAAAAGCTCCTCAAAATCCTCGGCTTCACCGCAGCGTTCGGCGGCGCCGTCGCCGCCATCACCGCCTTCGACAAGGTACCTGACACCGGCCAGGTGACGCTCGCCCTCGCTGAGATCATCGCGATGAAGGTGCTTGTCGACGAAGCTGCGGACGAGGGCGCGGAGGAAGCCGCAGAGGTGCTCGATGTCGTCACTGACGAAGCCGGGGAGCTGATCGGCACCGAAGATGCTGCCAATGTTCAGATTGTCTCCGCAGCAGCACTCGAACAGGCTCGGCAAGAACTCACTGATAAACTCGGAGCGCCGGAGGTCAAGCCGACCCCCAAAGGCGACATTGAGGTTTGGACGATCCCTGGCAATCCGCCGTCTACTGTCACATATCGACCCTTCAGCCGTTCGGGTGGCCCGACAATCGACTTCAACAACGTGCCCGGAGTATCGGTCAAGCGATGGCACATCTAGACGTCTGGATTCGGTCGAAAGGATATACGCTACGTGAAATTCGAAAGTATGAAGTTCATCAACTTCCGGGATTATGATTTTGAAGCGGGCAGTCGGCACTGCTTCCAGTGGGTAGACGTGCGAAAGTTCAAGCTTCCCAATCACACCAGTTCTGATACCGAAGTGATCACACGAGTCATCAACTCAGTCGAGTACCGGGACGATTATGTAGGCGGAGGCATAGATCCCGACGGCTCCCGGCATGGGCCATATTGGCTTCACAGCCTTTCACCAGACTCCTTCGATCCAACCAGCGCCGGCGATGCGCTGGAAGTTCTGTACACATGGCTGCGCAACTGCGGTCGACTCCCTGCGAATCTGGAAGCAGAACTTGAAACGCACGTCATCGAACCTATTACATCCTCCGAATCCGTCTACATACTGAGAGAACTTGACGAATCCGCCTTCAACGACTACGGAAATCTCCATATAGAGTTCCATGAATTGATCGCAATCGACCGACCTGCCCGAATCGCCACGGTTATAGTGCTCACCGACGACTGATCGTCACGGAGCCTTGTGGGCAAAGTCAGCTCCGAAGACAGTATTGGAAACTTGCGTGATTACCTGCCCGATTGATATTCGAGAATCGCGAAAGGGAGCGAAGGAGGGCTGTGGTCGTGCGAGAGCTCGAGGATAGATGGATCCTGCCGTTGCGGGGGGACTCGGTGGTCGATATCGACTGGGACCCTCGGGATGTTCGTTTGACCTTGGACAGCCAGGCAACGATCGTGGTCGGCTACGGGGCGCACCTGACGCCCGGCAACGGAAGTACGTTCGATCGCGATGCCAAGCCGCTGGGTGACTGGGAGCGGAGCGTGGCCGACGAGGCCTTGCGGGATCGCATTGTGTCCTCCGTCGGGTTCAAGTCGGGCACTTTGCGTGTTTGGTTCGCAAACGGCTGGGGTTTGATATCGAGAACCCATTATACGAACGCTGCTGCGGCAGTATATCTCAATGACGATCTGCTTTGGGTTCAGACAGAATCAGGTGGCAGTATCGACGCCTGACCAGGCCTTCGATTCGATAGGGGTCAAAAAATCCACTGGGATCCGCGGGCGGGCAACCAGCATGTACAAGGTGATCACCGATAAATGGGGAACTGTGGTCGATATGTTCCCGATTCCATAGGAGGTGCGAATGGGAATATCCATCGCTGTGCAGAACCAGATCCATGAGCGGGTGCGCGTATTCCACGGACCAGTCGCGACCACACTGTCGGAGATGGCCTTGGAAGCACCGGCGGGTACCATGATCGGCGAGATTCACGCCTACGCGGAGACAATGTTCAACTCAATCGATCGCCACGGGTACCTGTGGTTCAGCGGTGATTGACGCCGCAGCCGAAATAGCCTCGCGCCCACGTTTTGCTGCTGTGCTGGTGGTCGCGTCATCAGCAATATCGAGCGCTGCGGGCTGGCCTGATCGGAGGACCGGCCGCGCACAGGGTGCGCGGCCGGTCGGGGGTCAGACCTGGGGTGGGTGCATTTTTCGCCAGTGTTCGGCGATGTCGATGCGGCGGGTGATCCAGACGCCCTCGTGGGTTTGGACGTGGTCGAGGAAGCGTTCCAGGGCGGCGGTGCGGGCGGGGCGGCCGGCGAGGCGGCAGTGCAGGCCGATGGAGAGCATCTTCGGATTGCCTTCGGCGCCTTCGCGGTACAGGACGTCGAAGGCGTCGCGGAGGTGGGCGAAGAACTGTTCGCCGCTGGGGAAGCCTGCGGGCGAGGCGAAGCGCATGTCGTTGGTGTCGAGGGTGTAGGGCACGACCAGGTGGTTCTGGCCGTGTACCTCGGTCCAGTACGGCAGGTCGTCGGCGTAGGAATCGGAGTCGTAGACGAAACCGCCGTGCTCGACGACCAGTTCGCGGGTGTTCGGTGAGTCGCGGCCGGTGTACCAGCCCAGCGGTGCGGTGCCGGTGAGCTCGGTGAGGACGCGGACCGCCTCGGCCATGTCGGCGCTTTCGGTCTCGCGGTCGACGAGCTGATACGACTTCCATTGCAGCCCGTGACTGGCGATCTCGTGGCCGAGTTCGGAAAAGGCCGCCACCGCTTCGGGATTGCGCTGCATCGCCCTGGCGACCGCGAAGATGGTGAGCGGCAGATCGCGGCGTTCGAAGGCGCGCAGCACCCGCCACAGCCCGGCGCGGGAACCGTACTCGTAGAGCGATTCCATGCTCATGTGCCGGTTCGGGAACGCCTCGGCGGGGGTGATCTCGGACAGGAACGTCTCAGAGTGCGGTGACCCGTCCAGGACGTTGTTCTCCCCGCCCTCTTCGTAATTCAGCACGAACTGCACGGCGATGCGCGCGCTGCCGGGCCACCGCGGGTCCGGGGGGTTCGGTCCGTACCCGACGAAGTCGCGAAGCTCGCGCGCGTCCGGCGCCCGACCGCCCACCGAATCGCCGTGTGCTGCGCCTTTCACCGCAGCTCCCCATAGAGGCGCAGGCGGGCCAGGCCACCGTCGGGATAGATGTCGAGACGAACCTCTTCGACCGCAGCGGCGGCAGGGTTAAGGGGGAAACGATGCCTCGTGTCGGGCAGCAGATCGGTGCGCGGCAGGAGTTCGACTTCGGTTCCGTCGCTGGTGAATCCGGTGAGCGAGGCGGCGCCGGGGCTGTTGCCGAGGAAGCAGGAGGTGTCGATCTCAGCCAGCCGGATCGAGCCGGGACCTGCCAATTTGATACGGACCCAATCGTTTCCGTCGTCACGGCGGCGCGCGGTCTCCCAGCCGTCACCCATCACCCTGGCCAGGCCGGGGTAAAGCAGCTGATTGGGTGAGCTGTAGAAGCGGTTGGAGCAGTCGAGCACGAGGGCGCCGTTCTCCAGCGCGGCCAGGTCGAGCGGTCCGAGGCCGAGCAGGGCGGGGTCGGGGCGGCCCTCGCCGTGCACCCGCAGCCGGGCGACGCCACCGTCGGGGTGCATGGTGAGTTTCACGTGGGTCCAGCGGTTCTCGTCGTCGACGACGAAGGGGTTGCGGCTGTCGCCGCCGACCTTCACCCGGTCGAGCAGGGTGACCCAATCGGTGCGCGCGACGATCTCCTCGGCGGGTGGGTAGCCCTCGACGGCCAGCGCAGCCACCGACACCTCGGGCGGATAGTTGCCCTTGAACCAGGCCGTGTCCACGACCACGCCCCTGATCACGCCGGGCACGCCGAGCCGCACGACGGCGCTGTCGTCGCCGGGCCTGCCGCGATGTCTGTGCGTCTCCCAGCCGTCGTAGACCTGGCCCTTGTGCCCGAAGGTCGAGGGCTGATACTCGGACGGACCGGGCTTGATCAGGTTCTCCTTCTCGGCGAAGAACTCGTCGTTCGCCCAGATCACCGAGCCGCCGAGCGATCGGACGGCCAGATCGGGGAGCAGCGTGAAATCGTCGCCGCCGCGGTGTGTGGTCACCGTTGTCTCCTATGCCTCAGGTGCTGCGGGTACTCGCCCCGCCATGGGGTTGTGCTGCGGTCTGCCGCGGGCGACATCGACCGAGCCGCATGGCATTGGCTTGCCGGTGTCCCGGCACACCCCGGTGGGTCATCGCGCGTCCGACGGCATGGGCTTGCGCGCGGCCAGCGCCTCGAGCACGGGAACATCGAGTTCGGTGGCGAGTTCGTCCGCGGTGACGGCGCCGCAGCGCAGCCCGCGCAGCACGGTGGTGGCGAGCGCTTCGGCGGTGGCCGGTTCGTCGACCATACCGCCGGAGCGCCGGTCCAGATACGCCAGCAGCCGCGGGACCGCGACGTCGGTGGCGGTGCGGAAGAAGTCGTAGGTCGCCAGCCAGCGAGTGATCAGGTGGCCTGGGTGCATGTCCCAGCCCTGGTAGTAGCCGCGGCGCAGGGCCCGCGCCACCAGGCGATGATGGTTGGCGAACGCGGCCTCGGGGTCGACGTCGGGGACGATCTGGGTGGAGCCGTCGCAGATCCACACACCGGTCTGGGCGGCGGCGACCTGCATGACCGCCTTGGCGTGATCGGCCGCCGGGTGGTCCAGCGCCTGATCGGTGGCCGCGATACCGCAGGCCGCCGTGTAGTCGTAGGTGCCGAAATGCAGTGCGCTGCAACGTCCGTCGGCGAGCTGGATCATGCGCGCGATCGGCGCCGTGCCGTCGGGCGCGATGATCGCCTGCGGGCTCTCGATCTGCAGTTCGAAGCGCAGGGTCCGGTCGGGCAGGCCGTATCCGCTCTCCAACCCGGAGCACAGGTCGACGATCGCTGAGACCTGTTGAGCCGCACGGATCTTCGGCACGGTAAAGACGAAACCGTCCGGGACGCCGCCCGCCGCGTCGAGCACGAGATCGAGCGTGCGCAGGGCACGCCTGCGCTCGTTCGCCGCGAGCCCCTTGGTGCGGATGCCGAACGAGGACGGCGCGCCCGATTGCCCGGCCCAGCCCGCCAGCACCTTGCCCGCCGCGATGGCCGCCGCGTCTTCCTCGTCGTCGGCACGGAAGCCGTAGCCGTCCTCGAAGTCGATGCGCAGGTCCTGGATCGGCTGCTCGGTGAGCCTGCGCCGGACCGCGGTCATGCTGCCGGTCGCGTCGAGTCCGGCGAGGAACTCGGCGTGCCGGTCGAGCAGGTCGAGGGCGGCGGCGCCCCAGTCGGTGGGGGTGGCGGCGGTGGCGCGGTCGGCGGCCACGTAGGCGGTGTGCACGGGCTGTACCCGCTCGCCCGCGCCCGGATAGCGCGTCCGCAGTTCGGCGTCGACAGCGTCGAGCACGGCGTCGATGCGGGCGTGGATGTGCGCGGGAAGATGGGCGTTCACCCGGCGGTTCCTTCCTGGATGAGCCGCCACACGCGATCGGCGGTCATCGGCAATCGGTCCGGTCGGGCGCCGACGGCGTCGCGGATCGCGTTCGCCAGTGCCGGTGCCACCGGGTTGTACGGGGACTCACTCATCGATTTGGCACCCAGCGGGCCCAACTCGTCAGTGGTTTCGGCGAAATAGACCTCGGTGCGGGGCAGATCCGCGACCTGCGGGATGTGATAGTGGCGCAGGGTCCTGGTGGTCACCACACCCTGCTCGGTGCGCATGTCTTCATAGAGCGCGGTGCCGATGGCCTGGGCGACGCCGCCTTCCACCTGGCCACGCAGCTGCACCGGGTTCACGACGGTGCCCGCGTCGGCCACCTGGATCGACTGCAGCACCCGCACCTCGCCGGTGCTCGGCCGCACCGCGACCCGGAAGGCGTGCACATTGAAGCTCACCGATCTCGGGGTGCCCGCGTGGGTGCCGTGCGCGCGGAGTTCACCGTCGGCGAGCAGCTGCGCCGGCGTGACCAGCGCGGTGCCGCAGCGCACGCCCGCGTCCTCCAGCACGCAGTCGCGTTCGGGATGACCGGAGACCTTGGCCGCCCTGGCCAGCAGCATGGCGTGCAGTTCCAGCGCGGCCGCGTAGGTGGCCTTGCCCGCGACCATGGTGCCGGTGGAGCCGAAGGCGCCGGTGTCGTGGCCGACGACGTCGGTGTCGGACTGCCGGATCCGGATCCGGCCCGCGGTCGTGGCGAGCGCGGTCGCCGCCAGCTGCGCGTGCACTGTGGTGGTGCCGTTGCCGAATTCCGCTGTACCGACACCGATTTCGTAGCTGCCGTCCGCGCAGAGGGCGGCGGTGGCGTCGGCATGATGACCGCGCGGCGGGACGGTGGCGATCATCGCGACGGCCATGCCCTCGCCGACCCGCCAATCCGGACCGGGCGCGCCTGCGCCGTTGCCGCGGCGCAGGGCCCGCTGCGCGGTGTCGAGGCACTGGTCGAGGCCGTAGCTGCCGAAGGTCAGGTCGCTCTCGTCGACCTCGGCGCCGGTGAACCGGTCGCCGGGCACCACGACATTGCGGCGGCGGAACTCGAACGGATCGATGCCGAGCCTGCGGGCCAATTCGTCGATGGCGGATTCGACGCCGAAGATCACCTGGCCGAGCCCGTACCCGCGGAAGGCGCCGGACGGAACGTTGTTGGTGTACACCGCTTTCGCGTCGACGCGCTTGTTCGCACAGCGGTAGACAGCCACCGATTCGCCGACGGCATGGAACAGCACACCCGCGCTGTGATTGCCGTAGGCCCCGGCGTCGGCGAGCACGTCGACGCCGAGCGCGGTCAGTACACCCGACGCGTCGGCGGCCGCGGTCACCTCGACCCGCATCGGGTGACGGCAGGTCGCCGAGGTGAACTCGTCGGTGCGGGTGAATTCGTACTGCACCGGATGCCCGGTCCGCAGCACCGCCAGCGCGATCAGGTCCTCGGCCAGCATCTCCTGCTTCGCGCCGAAGCCGCCGCCCACCCTGGTCGCGAACACCCGCACCCGCTCGCGCGCCAGCCCGAAGACGTGACACAGTTCGTCGCGCACGAGGAACGGCACCTGGGTGCTCGACCGGATGACGAGCCTGCCCGCGTCGTCGAGCCAGCCGACGCCGCCGTGGGTTTCCAGATGGACGTGCTGCACGCGCGGCGAATGCCACACGCCGCGCACCACTTCGGCCGATTGCGCGACCGCCGCGTCGAACTCGCCGACACCGCCGTGGATCTCGGCGACGAGGTTGCGGTCCGGATCGGCGATCCGGGCTGTTCGCTTGTCGGCGTGCAGCTTGGGGGCGCTGTCGGCGAGCGCCTCCGCCGGCTCGAAAACAGCGGGAAGCACCTGGTATTCGATCCGCAGCGCACGCACACCGGCCCGGGCGGCGGTGAGGGAGTCGCCCACGACGGCGGCCACGCGCTGCCCGGCGAAACGGACCGTTCGATCGAGGACGAAGGTGTCGTCCGGATCGTCGTCCCGCAGCTCGTGGCGCGCGGTCGAGAAGGCCGTGGTGGGTACGTCGGCGTGCGTGAAGACGGCCCGCACGCCCGGAACGGCCTGTGCCGCAGCGGTATCGATGGACACGATGCGCGCGTGCGGATGCGGGCTGGTGAGCACGGCCAGGTGCCACGGCGCGACCGGCGGTTCCTGCGCACCGGCACCGGGCACCACATCGAGCGTGAACGGCTCGGCTCCGCGCACGATCCGCGGACCGGCGGGCGCACGCACACCGTCGCCTACCTGCCCGATTCCGTAGTCCCGCGCGACCCGCGCCGCGACAGTCGCCAGCGCCGTCTCCCCCACCGCGGGACCGTCGCCGACCGACACTGTCGTCCGCTCGGGTTCGCCCTCGGAATACGACTGGGCCCCCGGCCCTTCCGCAATCGTGCGCCTGTCGACGGGCTCACCGGAAGCGGCTGCGCTCGCCGGGCGCCGCTTCTCCGCGGCCTCCCCGCCGCCGTGGACCGATTCGGCCTGACCTCGCCGGTCGCCTGCGTCGTCCGCCGCCGAACCGCATGCCGTGTTCACCGAGCCTGAACACCGCCGAGGCGGGTTCGTGTCACCGGGCACGGGGATTGTCGCCGACCGGGGATCGGCATTCGTGGCGGTAGGAGTTGTCCACAGGGATGCACAGGAATCGGTGATGGCTCGGTAGCCGGTGCAGCGGCAGAGGTTTCCCTTCAGCAGCTCGGCGAGTTCCCCGTCGGCGACGGCCTGCGCCCGCCGGCCGTCCCCGCCCTCGGCGGTGCGCGCCGCCACCAGCCCGGACGTGGTGACGACCATTCCCGCTGTGCAGAAACCACATTGGAAACCCGCGTGTTCGAGGAAACCTCGCTGCACCGGGTTCGGGCCGTCCGCGTCGCCGAGCCCGGCCGCGGTCGTCACCGCGTGTCCGTCGGCGCGGTGGGCGGGGATCAGGCAGGAGTGGACCGGCGCACCGTCTAGCAGGACCGAGCAGGCGCCGCAATCACCGGAGTCACAGCCCTTCTTGACCGCGAGCTCACCCGCTTCCCGCAGCAGCGTGCGCAGGCACTGTCCGGGGCGGGCGGTCACCTCGACCGCGCGGCCGTCGACGACGAGCCTCATGAACCACCTCCCGGGGCCGTGGTGAGGACGAGCCGTCCGCGCAGGCCACCCCGGGCGAGCCGGGTGTGGGCCGTGGCGGCCTGCTCGATGGGCAGGGTGCCCGCCACCCGCAGGGTCAGGTCGTAGCCGGCGAGGGTGGCGAGGGCGTCGCCGTCGGCGCTGATCCAGGTGTGGTGAACACGGATGCCGCGCAACGGGATCGGGTCGGTCCCGCCGACGACGGTGACGAACGATCCCCGATTGCGCACGGCCGCCAGCGCCCCGGCGCCGAGCCCGGCGGTGTCGAGCACGGCGTCGACGCCACCCGGCACCATGGCGCGCACGGCATCTGCCAGGTCGACGACATCGCGCGGCACCACCCGTTCGGCGCCGAGCGCCCGCACGAGATCGGCATCGGCCGCACCCGCCTGCGCGATCACCCGCAGGCCACGCCACCGCGCGCCGATCTCGACCGCGAACCCGCCGACCGCCCCCGCCGCGCCGGTCACCAGCAGGGTGTCGCCCTCGGCGAGCGCGAGCTGGTCGAGCGCCTGCATCGCGGTGAGCCCGTTCAGCGGCAGGGTCGCGGCTTCCACGGCGGTACGTCCGGCGGGTGCCGGCGCCACCGCCGACGCGTCGAGCACCAGATAGTCGGCGTAGCTGCCGAGCGACCGGTCCAGCAGATCACGCAGCCCGATCACCCGCTGCCCCACCGCGAATCGATCGACTCCGGCGCCGAGCTCGTCGATCTCACCGGCCACGTCCCAGCCGATCCCGGTCACCGCGCGCGGCGCCATCAGCCCGGCCTCGACCAGCGCGCCCGTCCTGGTCACCGCGTCGACGGGGTTCACCGCCGCCGCCGACACCCGGATCCTGACCTGCCCCGGTCCCGGCGCGGGCACGGCGACGTCGACGAGCTCGAGTGCTTCCGGTCCGCCGAAGGTGTGGACGACCACTGCGCGCATGATGCTTTCTCTCTCTTCCGTAGGTATTTCCGAACCTAGGGAGAGCTACTCTCTATCGGGAAGTACGCACCGTGAAGTGCGTACCGCACGCAAGGGAGAGCGATGAGCACACGCACCGCCGCCGAGCGCCGCGCCGAGGCGGGCGCGGCCTACAACGCATACCTGGCCGAATGCCCGGCACGGCAACTGCTCGACCGCATCGGCGACAAGTGGGTGAGCTTGGCGATCAACGCGCTCGCCGACGGTCCGCTGCGTTACAGCGAGCTCAACCAGCGGCTGCCCGGCGTGAGCCAGAAGATGCTCACCCAGACCCTGCGCAATCTCGAACGCGACGGACTGGTCACCCGCACCGTGCTGCCCGAGGTCCCGGTCCGCGTCGAGTACCGGCTGACCCCGCTGGGCGAGGAACTGCTGCCGGTGATGTGTGCCATCAAGAGCTGGGCCGAACAGCACATGGGCCAGGTGCTGAGCGCTCGCGCCGCCTACGACGCGCAGGCCTGAGTTCACGCCGCCTCCCCGAGTTCGGCCGCCACCTCGGCGGCGAGCAGTCCGGTCACGTGCGCGCGCCAGTCGGGTGCGCCGTGCGGGTCGTCGAACCACAGTTCCGGCTCGAGATCGGCCAGCGCGGCGGCGACCTCGAACGGCGTTGGTACGGTGTCGAATTCGAGCACGACGGGGCGGGTGGTCGCCGCTGTCACGGTGATCGCGCAGCGTCCGTCGGCGGTGCGACGGCCCATCACCACCGCGCCGGAACGGCCGAGGGGGGCCAGGGCGATCTTGCGGAAGCTGGTGCGCGCCAGCAGGCTCGCCGTGGGAACCAGGAACGAGCGGACCACCGCGCCGGTGGCGAGAATGTTCTCGCCGGGTCCGGTGACGAAGTCGCGCAGGGAGATTCGTCGCTCACCACCACCGCGTGGCCAGATCACGACCGTGGCGTCCATGGCGACGAGCGCGCCGAGGACCGCGCCCGCGGGCAGCGACAGGCACACGTTTCCGCCGACGGTCGCGGTGCGCCAGATCTTGTGCGAGGCCAGCAACGCCCGGCAGGCCTGCGCGAACAGCGCGGTGCCCGGCCACTCCGGGCGCAGGACCGCCGCGCCGAGTTCACGGCCGGGCGCGGCACCGGCCAGTTCGGCGAGGGTGCAGGTCGCGGCGATCTCGAGACCGTCGGCGTGTGCGCGCAGTGGCGCCCAGCCGAGGGTCGTGATGTCGATCAGGCGGTCGAGGTGGTCGTGCGGTTCGGAGAACAGGAAGGTCCCGCCCGCCAGGACGGCGCCGCCCGCGTCGAGCTGCGCCAGATCGGCGCGGTCGCGGGCGAGAACCACCTCCCGGACTGTCTCGAGATCCATGTTCACCTCGCTTACCTCACCAGCCACAGTAGGGGCCGTGAGTTGCCACGATGTTGCGCGACACCCGCCGCGGATTGCGGGGCGGTTAACCCGGTGTACGCCATCCAGTGTGCGCCGATCGCGCCATCGCCGCAGCTCAGGGCGCCCACGGACAACGTCACCCACCCGCGAGCAGCGCGGCCTGCGCCTGGGCCACCTCGGCACCGACGGATTCCTCGTCGACGGTCGTCAGCACCCCGTCACGCACCACTTCACGCCCGTTCACCAGCAGCGCGGCCAGTGGCGGCGCCGAGCCGAGGATCAGGGCGACCACCGGGTCGTCGATTCCGGCGTGCGCGGGGGTGTCGAGCCGCCACAGGGCGAGGTCGGCCAGCTTGCCCGGCTCGATCGAGCCGATCTCGGACTCCCGGCCGAGGACCCGCGCGCCGCCCATGGTGGCCAGCTCCAGCGCGGTCCGCACGGTCATCGCGCGCGGCCCGCCGGCGGCCCTGGCGTAGAGCAGGGCGTTGCGCGGCTCCTCGATCATCGAACTGGACTCGTTGCTCGCGGCGCCGTCGACGCCGAGGCCGACCGGCACCCCGGCCGCCACCAGGTCCGCGGTCCGCGCGATTCCGGCGCCCAGCCTGCCGTTCGAGGTCGGGCAGTGCGCGACGCCGGTCCCGGTGCGGGCCATGGCGGCGATCGCGGGATCGTCGAGGTGCACGGCGTGGGCGAACCAGACGTCGTCGCCCAGCCAGCCCAGCCGCTCCATGTACTCCGCGGGAGTGCAGCCGAACTTGTCCTGGCAGAACTCCGCCTCGTCGACGGTCTCGGCCAGATGGGTGTGCAGCCGCACCCCCGCCGACCTGGCGAGCGCCGCGGATTCGCGCATCAGATCGCCGGTCACCGAGAACGGCGAGCACGGCGCGAGGGCGATCCGCACCATCGCGTCGAACGAGGGATCGTGCCACTGCTCGATCGCGGCGGCGCTCGCGGCGAGGATGTCGTCGATCGACTCGACCACCTCGTCGGGCGGCAGCCCACCCTGGCTCTGGCCCAGATCCATCGATCCGCGCGCCGGATGGAACCGCAGCCCCACCGTCGCCGCCGCGCCGATCTCGGCGGCCAGCAGGTCGCCGCCACCGCGCGGAAAGACGTAGTGATGATCCGACGAGGTCGTGCAGCCGGTGCGGGCCAGCGAGACCAGCGCCCCGGTCGCTGCCACCCGCACCGACTTCTCGTCGATCCGCGCCCACACCGGGTACAGCTTCCGCAACCACTCGAACAGCGTGTTGTCCGCGGCGAGCCCCCGGGTGATCCACTGATAGAGGTGGTGGTGGGTGTTCACCAGGCCCGGCGTGAGCAGACAGCCGCGTCCGTCGATCCGCCGAACCCCCGGCCCGAAGTCGGGCGCCCTGCCCGCGCCGAGCGCGTCGATCCTGTTGCCCCGCACCGAGACCCAGCCGGTGCGGTGTTCGGTTCCCGCACCGTCGACGGTCACGACCGCGCACCCGTCGATCACCAGATCCGGCGCGCTCACGGCAGCCATGCCAGTCCCGCCTCCGGCGCGTCCGCGCGCTGCAGCGTCGCGTGGATGGAACCGTAGGGGCGATCGGCCGCCCAGAACACCTCACCGGCGTTCTCCACCCCGAATCTGGCCAGGTCGTAGTCGAAATGATGCTTGTTCGGCGCCGTCAGCCGGATCTCAGCGAGCATCGGGAAGCGTTCCAGCACAGCGGTTCCCATGGCATACAGGGTCTGCTGCAATGCCTTGGAATAGGTGGTGGCGAACAGCTCGAGCAAGGTGGCCTCGATGCCGGCGTACACCGCGTCCCAGTCGACGCCGGCGATCTCGGCGAAGCGCCACCGCACGTCGAGTTCCGTCGCCAGCACGCGATCGCGCGTCGGCGCGAGCGTCGTGTAGCCGTCGGTGAGGAAGTCGGCGAATTCGGAACCGGTGGACTTGAGGACGACGAGATCCTTGATCCCGCCGAGCACCCAGGTCCGCCGATCCGCCCCCGCCCCCGCCACGGTCACCGCGGCCGTGCGTACCTCGGGACCCTGCCGTTTCCACGTGTGGTCGTGCTCGGAGCCGTTGATCGAGACCCGCTGCCAGCCGAACGACTCCACGTCGATACGCGCGCTCGACACCGGCTCGACGGTGTCGACGAAATGGGCGGCCAGCGCGATCGCGTACTCCTCGACGGTGTCGAGCCCCGGCTGCTTCGCGAACGCGAACGCCGTGTTCTTCTGCGTATCGGTGGGCAGCACGTGACGCTGATCACCCTCGGTATAGGCCGCCGCGAAATCCCCACGCAGCGTGGTGGAGACATTCACATCACGGATCTCGTGCCGCGCGCTCTCCTTGTGGAAGCGCACGACCCGGTTCTCGGCCTTGCCATAGCGATTGTCGGTCAACACGATCGGGCCACTCAATGCCATCGGTGTCCTCAGCTTCCTCGGTAGGTGGAATAGGCGAACGGCGACAACAGCAGCGGCACATGCAGATGCGGCTGCGCACCCACCGTGAACGTCACGCAGATTTCGGGATAGAAGGTCTCCACACCCTGGGCGGCGAAATAGCCGCCGGTGTCGAAGAACAGGCGGTAGTCACCGGGATTCAGGCCCGCGGCGAGTTCTTTCACCCGGCCGTCGGCGTCGGTGAGCGCCTCGGTGAGCCGCTGGTCGCCGCGCGTGAGCCAGACGGCGACGCCGGCGGCGGGCACACCGCGCACCGCGTCGAGGACGTGCGTGCTCAGGCTGGTCACGATGTCACCAGCCGGGTGAGCCGCAGACGGTTGATCTTCGCCAGTTCGGTACGCATGACCTGCCTCTCGGTCGTCGGATCGTTGTCCAGCCGCGCGCGCAGGACGGCGAGCAACTCCTCGCCGGTTCGCCCCGCCGCGCAGACCAGGTACAGATGGCCGAACTTCGCCTCGTAGGCGCGATTGCCCTCGGCCAGCGCGGCAAACACCGCGGCGCCGGAAACCCCGGACTGCTCGCGCGCCGATGCCGCCGAGGTCGGCCGGTCCCCGATCCGGGGGTGCCCGGCCAGCGCCTCGTCGATCTCGGCCTCGGCGAGCGCCGCCAGCGCCGCGTCGGCGGCGACCAGCAGGGCGTCCGCACTCGCGTAGGGACGCGCGGCGGCGACCGCCCGCGCCCAGCGTGGCGCCGAGCAACAGGAAAGCAATGCCGCCTCCGCGGCCTCGGCGGGCAGCTCGTTGAAACCCGCGAGCCCGATCGCTTCGCTCGTCATCGATCCAGCATCGCCCCATCTCGGGGGCCCCGCCAGCGTGTGTGGTCGGTCACGTCGGCGTGTCGTCGCCCTCGCGCTCCCCGGCCGTAATCGACCGGCAACATGGGCTGATTAGCGTCGCGAACATGTCCCCGCGCACACCACCGCCCGCGCGTGCCTCGTGCACGGGCATCGTGCTGGCGGCGGGCGCTGGGACACGGTTCGGCAAACCCAAGGCACTCGCCGCGGACGGCGCCTGGCTGCGGGCGGCCGTCACCGCCCTGCGCGACGGCGGATGCGACCCGGTGATCGCGCTGCTCGGCGCGACGGGCCCCGATCCCGCGACGGTGGCGCTGCCGCCGGGCACGCGGTGGCGCTGGGTCGCCGACTGGGCGACGGGCCTGTCCGCGACGGTGCGCGAAGGGCTGCGCGCGGCCGCCGAGGCGGACACCCGCTATGTGGCGTTCCTGCCCGTCGACGTTCCCGATATCGGCGCCGAGGTCGTCATCCGCGTGCTCGACGCGGCCGTCACGAGCGAGAGCGGACTGGCACGTGCTGTGTTTCTCGACACACCTGGGCACCCCGTTGTGATCGAGAACAAGCACTGGAAAGCGGTTTTCGCTGTTGTCGGTGGGGATTCAGGTGCCGGTTCCTATTTGGGCAGCAGACAGGATATGGTGTGCGTCACGTGCGCCGACTTGGCGACAGGGACCGATCGCGATTTCCCGGAAGACGGCGCACGGTGATCGGAGTTTGAGATATGCGCGATATCGTTGATGACCTTCTGCGAGTGTGGCATTCGGGCCGTACCGGCGGCCTCGCCACCGTGGTCCGTACCATCGGCACGAACGCGCTGCCGATCGGGTCGGGGATGCTGGTCACCCCCAACGGCGGAGTCTTCGGCTCGATCGCGTCGGGGCGTCTCGAGGAGACCGTGTACGCGGCCGCCATGGAGGCCGCGCAAACCGGGATCCGGCAACTACGTCGCTACAGCCTGATCACCGGAATGGAATCGGGATCCGACGAAGGCGAACTCGTCGATATCTTCGTCGAGCCGTTCTCCTGCCGCGATTTCCCCGAATTCCCGGCCATCGCCGCCGATATCCAGGCCCATCGCCGGGTCACCGTATTCACGGTCGTGTGGAATCAGGACCCGGATGTGATCGGTCAGCATCTGGTCACCGATCGCAAGCACGCCACCGAACTCGTCGCCCTGCCCGAATCCGATCTCTTCGTCGCCTCCTACTGCCCGCCGCCGCGGCTGATCATCTTCGGCGCGAACGCCTACGCCGCCACCCTCGCCGCGCAGGCCAGGATGATCGGCTACCGCGTCAGCATCTGCGATTCGCGGCCCGAGTTCGCCGACCCGGGCTCGTTCCCCGGCGCCGAGGTCGTCGTCGACTGGCCGCACCGCTACCTCAACACCCTCTCGGCCGCCGGCGAGATCGACAGCAGCACCGGCATCGTGGTGCTGGCCAACGAGCCGCGCTTCGAGATCCCGCTGCTCACCGTCGCCCTGCGGTTGCCGGAACTGGGCTACCTTGCCGCGCTCGGCTCCCCCGCCGACCAGGCCCGTCGCCTCGACGACCTGCGCGCCGGCGGCTTCGACGAGCCGACCCTGGCCCGCCTGCACGTGCCTGCGGGCCTCGAGTCCGGCCCGCGCACGCCCGCCGAGACCGCGGTCTTCGTCACCGCCGACTTCCTGGCCTGGCGGGCGGGCCTGCGCCTGGCCGCCCGCCGCGACTTCGGGGCCGCGACGGTCGGCATGGCCATCTAGCCGCTGATCAAGCCGGGGTTCTCGGCATAGACCTCGCGCAGGATCGACAGGTCGAACAGCTGCTCGGCGGTGATGTCGATCTTCGCGGTGCGCAGCGCGGCGATGTTCTGCTCGATCAGCGCGTCGCTCATCGACAGCAGCCCGTTGGCCCCGGTCTCGGCCGAGACCACCAGTCCGTTCTGCGCGATCGCCTCCTCGGTCTGCTCGGCGACTTCGAGGCCCTGGTCCTTGCCGTACACCTCGACGGCGAGCCGCGCCGACTCGGCCGGATCGGCGACCGCGTCTCGCCATCCCTTGATCTCGGCGACCAGGAAGGCCTTGAGCTTGTCGCGCTCGTTGTCGATGGTCGACTGGGTGACGGTCAGCGTCTCGGCGACCAGCGGCAGCCCGAAATCGGCGAACAGGAAGTGCCTGTTCGCGAAACCCTTGGCGGCCAGTGTGATCGGCTCGTTGGTGACATAGCTGACCCAGCCGTCGACCTCGCCGTTGGCCAGCGGGGTCGGGTCGTACTGGGCGGGCACGACGGTCACCTCGCCGGGGGCCATGCCGTTGGCGGTGAGCAGGGCGTTGAAGATCAGCTGATTGGTGTCCTGCACCCCGATCCTGCGGCCCTTCATCTCCGCCGGTGAGGTGATCGGTTTCCCGGCCGAGGAGACGATGGCGAAGGGATTCTTCTGGAAGGTGGCGCCGACGATCTTGGCGGGCAGGCCCTCCAGGATCGCGGGCGCGGTGGTCTGCGGTGCCGACAGCCCGATCCACACCTTTCCGGTGTCGAGACCGGCCTCCACCGAGGTACTCGCCGCGCCACCCGCGATGAGATCCACGGAGCCGAATCCCGCGTCCCGGAAATATCCGCGGGAATCCGCGAAGTACTCACCCGCGAATTCGATGTTCTTCAGCCAGGACAACTGCACCGCGACCCGGCCGTATTTCGAGCCGTCCGCGCTGGAACCGTTCGCGGAACTCCCCGAACCACTGCCGCAGGCGGCGAGCAGCCCGGCCCCGCCGAGCGCGGCGCCGGTCAGCGCGGAATATCGGAGAAAGGAACGGCGGTCGATACTGTTCATGCGCTGACGGTAGATACGCCGCGTTTCGTTCTCTTTGCCGTGACGTTCCGCGACTATTCAGTTGCCGCGAATCCGGTGAGCACCAGTTTCTCGATCACCCCGACCAGCGCGTACAGCAGCACCGACACCGCGGTGACGACCACGATCGATGCCCACAGCCGGTTGTACTGGAACAGCGGGATCGCCCGCACCAGGCTGGCGCCCAATCCGGTTCCGCTGCCGAGCCATTCACCGAGCAGGGCGCCGATCAGCGCGCCGGGCACCGAGATGCGGGCGGCGGTGAACACCGCGGGCAGCGCGGCCGGGATCGCGACCAGCCGCAACGCGGTCCAGCGCGTGCCGCCGTAGACGGCCACCACTTCCGTTGCCTGACTCGGCGCTTCCCGCAGGCCGGTCATCACGATCACCAGGGCGGGGAAGAAGACGACGATCGCGGTCAGCACGGTCACGCCCGCCGTGCCCCGGCCGAACACCAGCACCACGATGGGGCTCAGCGCCACCAGCGGAACCGAACGCAGTAACAATGCCACCGGCATGAAGGTCTGGCGCACAGTCGAATACAACACGAAGACCATCGCGACCACGAGCGCGCCGAGCATGCCGACGGTGAAGCCGGCCGCGGCGTCGCGCAGGGTGATCGTCAGATCGTCGAATATCTCCTGCCGCGCGGCGGGCGCTGCGGGCGCGGTCACCAGGTACCGCCAGACGTCCGACGGGGTCTTGCCGACCCTGGGCCCGATCTGCGGGAAGGCCCGCAGGAACAGGGCCCAGATGCCGACCAGCAGAGCCAGCGAGATGGCAAGCGGCAGGAGGAATCCGCCGATGCGGCGCAGCGCGGTCATCGCGTCTCCTTCGCGGTCCACGGGGTGAGCACGCGCGCGGCGAGCGCCACCAGCAGATAGCCGAGCCCGGCCAGCGCGGCCGCGGCCAGCGCCATGCCCCAGGTGCGCGGCACGTTGTAGGAGGTCTGGGCCGCGGTCAGTGCCACCCCGATCCCGCTGTCGACACCACCGAGGTACTCGCCGATGATCGCGCCGAGTACCGCCGACGGCGCGGCGATCTTCAAGGCGGCGAAGGTGTTCGGCAGTGCCGCAATGGCCCGCACCCGGTACAGCTGCTGCCAGCGCCCGCCGCCGTAGACCCGGATCAGGTCCAGGCTCGTCGGGTCCGCCGAGCGCAGGCCCGCGACCGCACCGACCATGGTGGTGAAGAAGCAGTACATGGCAGCCAGGAACACCGTCGGCGTCCGGCCGCCGAACACCACCAGGATGATCGGGCCGAGCGCCACCAGCGGAGTGCAGTAGCTGAGGATCGCCAGCTGGGTCGCCAGCGGCTCGATCCGGGGAACGAGCATGATCAGCGCCGCGAGCGCGAGCGCCACGCCATTGCCCCACAGGAATCCCTGGAGCGCACCCGCCGCCGTCACCTCGACATTCGGGCCGTAGAGCGCCCAACCGTCCGACCACATGGTCGACAGCACCAGCCAGGGCGACGGGATCGTGCCACCCGCCACCCCGGCCGCGGCCAGCGCCCACCACAGTGCCACCAGCGTCACGATTCCGAGCGCACCCGACATCCGCGCGCCCGGCGCCCGCAGGGCACCGCGCGGCGCTGCGGCCATCGAGCTCGGCCTGCGCAGGACCGCCTGCTGACTACTCATGACCACGGCTCCGACCCGAGCTCGCTCATGCCGCCACGCCCCGGCCGAACAGCAGCTCCGACAGGTAGTCGCAGTATTTGTGGAATTCCGGGGTCCGCATCAGCTCGGGCGTGCGCGGGCGCGGCAGATCGATCTCCACCAGTTCGACCACCCGGCCCGGCCGCGGGCTCATCACCGCGACGACATCGGAGAGGAACACCGCCTCGCTGATGCCATGGGTCACCATCAGCGTGGTGGCGGGCTTCTCGGTCCAGATCCGCAGCAGCTCCAGGTTGAGGCGCTGACGGGTCATGTCGTCGAGCGCGCCGAACGGTTCGTCGAGTAGCAGCACCGACGGCTGTACCACCAGCGCCCGCGCGATCGACACCCGCTGCCGCATGCCACCGGACAGCTGCGCGGGCTTGGCCTTCTCGAACCCCTCGAGGCCGACGAGCGCGATGAGTTCAGCGATCCGGTCCGGCGCGGCGGGCAGCCCGGCCACCTGCAGCGGCAGCCGGATGTTCGACTCGACGCTGCGCCACGGCAGCAGCGCCGAATCCTGGAAGGCGATGCCGAGCTGATGACCGCTGCGCATCTGCTCCGGCGTCTGCCCGTTGATCGTCGCGGTCCCCGAGGTCGGCGTCTCCAGTCCGGCCAGAATCCGCAGCACCGTCGATTTGCCGCAGCCAGACGGTCCGAGCAGCGACAGGAACGTCCCGGCACCGGTACTCAGGTCGACCGAACCGAGCGCCTCGACGGTGCCGCGGCCGACCCGGAAGGACTTGCTCAACCCGCTGATCGCGATCCCGGCCACCGCGCCGCCGGGGATTCCCTTAGCCATGCTCGTCACCATAAGAGCGGCTGGTTGCGGCGGCATTTCCGAAATCGGAGGCTGTATTGCGCCGTCGTTAAGTGCTCGAGGTCACCCCCAATTTCGAGTCGGTAACGAATCGGGACCGCGAGAGGACATAGAGTGTCGACAGGATCTGACAGCTCCGCGCCGCGAGCACGCTCGTGCCGCGGGAGGAAAACAACTCGATGACGGGGCCGACAGGGCCCGTGGACTGGAACCGACTGTTCGATGAAGCTCTCTGCACTACGTACCGTGGCCGCCCTGCGAACCACCGCCGTGGCTCTGACCGCCGCGATGTCCGTGGCGGTGATCGCCGGTGGCGGCGCCGCCTCGGCCGAACCCGAGAAGTCCTCGTCGGTGACATCGGTCGTCAAGGACGGACGCACCTGGCATCTGAAGGTGTACTCGGCGGCGATGAAGAAGGACATCACGATCGACGTGCAGCGTCCGGTCGACGAGTCCAAGCCTGCACCGAACTTCTACATGCTCAACGGCCTGGACGCGGGCGAAGGCTCCGCCAGCTGGGCCGCGCAGACCAACGCGCTCGGCTTCCTCGCCGACAAGCAGGTCAATGTCATCCAGCCGATCGGTGGTCGCGGTAGCTACTACACCGACTGGAAGCAGGAGGACCCGCGCCTCGGCCTGAACAAGTGGACCACCTTCTTCACCCAGGAGCTGCCGCCGCTGCTCGACGCCACCCTCGGCTCGACCGGCCTGAACTCGCTGGCCGGCCTGTCCACCTCCGGCACCTCGGTGCTGCAGCTGGCCGAGGCCAAGCCGGGCCTGTTCAAGTCCGTCGCCGCCTACTCCGGTTGCGCGCAGATCGCCGACCCGATGGGCAAGCAGGCCGTGAAGTTCTCGGTCGAGACCTGGGCGGGCGGCAAGACCGCCAACATGTACGGTGCCGACAACGACCCGGCGTGGGTCGAGAACGACCCGGTCATCAACGCGGAGAAGCTGCGCGGCACCAACCTCTACATCTCCAGCGGTAGCGGTATGCCCACCAACGCCGACGTGGCCTACTACCTCAACGGCTCGCCCGGCCCGATGGGCGTGGTCAACCTCGGTCTCGGTGTCGGCATCGAGGCCGCGACCAACGCGTGCAGCCAGAACCTGAAGGCCAAGCTGGACTCGCTGGGCATCCCCGCGACCTACCAGTTCACCCCGATGGGCACCCACTACTGGCCGTACTGGGAGCAGGCCCTGCACGAGTCCTGGCCGCTGCTGGCCCAGGGCATGGGTATCTGATCCCCACCTGAACCCGAAAACGGGAGGCATCCGAATGGATGCCTCCCGTTTTTCGTCGGCTCAACCCGGCAGTGCGCTCGGCCGGACCGAGAGCCCGGACCGGATGAAATAGGCGATCTCGTCACAGATCTCATCGACCGAAATCGCGTCGCCGGGCACGGTGGCGTGCACCATCTCCTGCGCCAGCGAATTCACCGCGCCGATCAGCGCGAGCGTGAACAGATGCACGCTGCGCGATTCGGCTTCGCCGCGTTCGGCGGCGCGCTGCGCTTCCCTGGTGAGAAGTCCGGACACCGAGCGACGTTGCGCGCGCCGCCATTCCTCGACAGCCGGACTCACCCCGACCACCTCGACATAGAACACGCGGGCGGCACGGCGATCACGGCAGGTCACCGCGAGAAACGCGCGGAAACTCTCCACCACGCGCACCACCAGCGGCTCCTCGCTGGTGCGGGCCAGCGCCTCGTCGACACGGCGCAGCGCGGCGGTGTTCAACCGGTCGACCAGGGCGATCAGCAGCGCCTCGCGGCTGCCGACGTCCTCGTAGAAACTGCGGGTGGACACATTCGCCGTCGCGCACAAGCGCTCGATCGACGTCGCCGAATAACCCTGGGTACCGAATAGTTCCAGCGCGGCGTCGGTCAAACGATTACGCCGCAGCGCCACGCGCTGCTGCCGCGATAATCCACCATAATTTCGACCACTATCGGTTTCTTGCGCACGCCGAACCACCCGTGCATGCTAGCGCGCGAACGCGGCACAGCCCGGGGAATCGAAAACTGTTAAAGCTCACTGTCATCGAGCGGTTCGGCCAATGGCCAGCCGCCCGCGGCCAGATGCGACGCCACCCGCGCGACATCGGCGGGCGCCGGTTGCTCCTTCGCGAAATCCGCGATGGCCGCTTCGATCTCGGCCTCGCTGATCGCTTCCCGCTCCGGATTGGCCTCGATCAGCCTGGCGCCGATCGCGCGCACCTCGTACTCGGTGAGATGGCGGTGCAGCACCGCGTACAGGGCGACGTAGTCGGACTGCGGAATGCCCTGCGGATATCCCGCGCGCAGCCAGCCGAGCACGCGCGCGAGCAGATTGCGGCGAACGGCCGGAGTGGGTGACGGATCGGTCATCGGTTCCTCGCTCATGATTGGCCGAACAGCTGGATGCCGAACTGATGGGCGATGAATGCCTTGGCGGTGAACAGGATTCCGGTGATCACCACCACGATGATGAGAATCAGGCACAGCAGCGCGCCGGTGAGCGCCGGATAATTCCGGCGCACGCGGCCGTCGGCGTCGACCGTTTCCGCCTTGGCCCACCAGCGCACCGCGAGGGCGAACACGGCGGGCACCCCGGCGCCGAAGACGAGGGCGGCCAGCACCACTTCCCACAGTGAACTCAGATTCGTGATCACGGATTGCACGATCGCTCCCTTCTAGCCGGCGTGGTTCGGTTCGGACGCGGTCCGCGGCGCGTCGCCGGGCCACTCGTTCACATTGTGGGTCCCCACCGGGTCACGCCGGGACCACAGGTAGATGCCGAGCGCACCGGTGATCAGGATCGCGAACACCACCAGCACGCCGGGCAGGCCGCCGATGAAGTGGGCGATGGCCCAGCAGATCGCGCCGACGATGCCCGCCATCGGCAGGGTCAGCAGCCAGGCGACGGCCATCCGGCCCATCACATTCCAGCGCACCTCGGCGCCCTTGCCGAGGCCGGTGCCCAGGATCGAGCCGGTGGCGGTCTGGGTGGTCGACAGCGGCAGCCCGAAGTGCGCCGAGGTGAGGATGATCGCGGCCGAGGTCGATTCGGCGGCCATGCCCTGCGGCGACTCGATCTCGACCAGCCCCTTGCCCATCGTCCGGATGATCCGCCAGCCGCCGAGATAGGTGCCCAGCGCGATCGCGACCGCGCAGACCGCCATCACCCACAGCGGCATGTGGTCGTCCTTGTCGAGCGAGCCGTGGGCGACCAGCGCGAGGAATATGACGCCCATCGTCTTCTGCGCGTCGTTGGTGCCGTGCGCGAGCGAGACCAGCGAGGCCGAACCGATCTGACCCCAGCGGAAGCCCTGGGTCGACTTGTCGGTGTCGACGCCACGGGTGATGCGGTAGACGAGAAAAGTGGCAACGGCCGCGACGCCCGCCGCGATCACCGGGGCCAGCAGCGCGGGCAGCACGATCTTGACCAGCACGCCGCCCGAATCCGAGGACCAGACCACGCCGCTCCAGCCGAGCGCGGCGATCGTCGAGCCGATGATGCCGCCGAACAGGGCGTGCGAGGAACTCGACGGCAGTCCGAGCAACCAGGTGAGCAGATTCCACAGAATGCCGCCGACCAGTCCGGCGAACACGATCACCAGCAGGTCGTGGCCGGTCACTTCGTCCAATTTCACGATGCCCTTGGCGACCGTCGCCGCCACCGCCACCGACAGGAACGCGCCGATCAGGTTCAGCACGCCCGACAGCGCCACCGCCACCCGCGGCCGCAGCGCACCGGTGGCGATGGAGGTCGCCATGGCGTTGGCCGCGTCGTGGAAGCCGTTGGTGAAGTCGAAGACGAGAGCTGTGATGATGACGATCAACAGGACCATTAGTTCGGCGCTCACCCGAACAGTGTGTCGTATGCCGGTCCCGGTTCAGCCGAGAGCCCGGACCGTGGCGATGGTGTCGGCCTGCTGCGGCTCCTTGTCCGGGCGATATCGCACGACCCGCGCGAATCGCAGGGCGACGCCGCCGGGATATCGCGTACTCGTCTGCACCCCGTCGAGCGCGATCTCGACGACGAGTTCCGGGCGCAGGAATACCGCGTGCCCGTCGGTGCCGGTTTGATAGCGCGGGAATTCCGCGGTCTGCCAGCGCAGCAATTCGTCGGTGAGGCCCTTGAACGTCTTGCCGACCATCACCGGTTCGCCGGTCTCCTCGTCGCGCGCGGCCAGGTGCAGATTCGACAGGAAGCCGGTGCGGCGGCCGTATCCCCATTCGGCGCCGATCACGAGCAGGTCGAGGGTGTGCGCGGGTTTGATCTTCTGCCAGGATTTGCCGCGCCTGCCCGCGGCGTACGGCGCGTCGAGCGATTTGATCATCACGCCCTCGTTGCCGACGGCGAGCGCGTCGTCGTAGTACTCGGCGGCGGCCTCCGCGTCGGGGGCGATGAGCGCGGGGATGGCGTGTTCGCCCGCCACCAGCTCCAGGGCGGTGCGCCGCGCGTGCAGTGGTTCGTCGAGCAGGTCGCGGCCGTCCAGGTGCAGGCAGTCGAAGAAGTACGGGTGCAGCAGCAGTTCGGTGGTGTCGGCGACGGTGGCGAAACGGCTCATCGTCTCCTGGAACGGGCGCGGCCTGCCCGCGTCGGTGAGGGCGAGGGTCTCACCGTCGAGCACCACGCTGGTACATGCGAGCCCGCGCACGAGTTGCACCAGCTCGGGCACACCCGCGGTGATGTCGCGCAGGGTCCTGGTGAAGATCCACACCTGCTCGCCCTGTCGGTGCACCTGGATGCGGGCGCCGTCGAGTTTGTGTTCCACGCTCACCCGCGAGCCGAGTTCGGCCAGTGCCTCGTCGAGCGAGCCGCCCGGCGAGGCCAGCATCGGCGCGACGGGCCTGCCCACCTCGAGCCGGAACGCGCGCAGCGCCGCCTCGCCGCCGGTGATCGCGGCGACGGCGGTCGCGGGCAGCTGGCCCGAGAGCATGTGCGCGCGGCGCACCACCTCGACAGGGATGCCGGTGGCTTGCGCGAGTGCTTCGACGACGATCGCGGTCAGCGCGCCCTGGCGGAGTTCGCCGGTGAGCAGGCGTAACAGGAAGGATTGTTCGTCGGCGGTGGCGGCGGTGAACAGCTCGGTCAGCAGTGCGCGCCTGCGCAGGGTGGAGCCGGTGCCGCTGAGCCCGGTGAGCTGCGTGAAGACGGCATCGACTGCCTCGACGGTGAGGCTCGCCGCCGCGCTGGGCGGGGTGTCGAGGCCGGTGACCGTGCGCCACCCGGCCCCGATCCGGCCCTGCGTCAGTTCGCCGGAGAGCCAGGCCACCACCGTCGCGATCTCCGCGGGCCCGGCGGACGCGAGCAGCTCGGCCAGCGCGGCGATCTTCGCCTTGCGTGACCTGGTCGCGCGCACGGCCGCCGAGACCGCGACCACTTCGCTGAACAGCACCCGCTGACGGTAGCGCGCCGGTGTGACACATCGCTCACCCCACGCTGTTAAGGTTCCGTTGGCAAGTCTGCGAAAGCGGCCATAAGCTGGACACATGGCCAAGACCTATGTCGGTGCGCGGCTGCGCCAGCTGCGAACCGAGCGCGGTCTGAGCCAGGTCGCCCTGGCCCAGAAACTGGAGATCTCGGCCAGCTACCTCAACCAGATCGAGCACGATGTGCGGCCGCTGACGGTGCCCGTGCTCAAGCGGATCAACGAGGTCTTCGGCGTCGACCCCGCCTTCTTCTCCGCCCAGGACGACACCCGGCTCATCGCCGAGCTGCAGGAGGTCGTCATGGACGCCGAGCTCGGCATCGAGGCCGACACCCAGGAGATCGCCGACATGGTCTCGGCGCATCCGAGCATGGCGCGCGCGCTGGTCGCCATGCACAACCGGTACCGCAACACCAGCGCCCAGCTGGCCGCCGCCACCGAGGACCGCTTCTCCGACGGTTCCGGCAGCGCCGCGATCTCCAAGCCGCACGAGGAGGTGCGCGACTACTTCTATCAGCGGCAGAACTACATCCACGAACTCGACACCGCGGCCGAGGAACTCACCGCGCGCATCCGTTTCCACGGCGGCGAGGTGAGCACCGAGATCGTGCGGCTGCTGCGCTCGCACGACGTGCGGATCGTCGAGCGGATCGACCTCGGCGAGGGCGTGCTGCACCACTACGATCCCGAGTCCAAGCAGCTCGAGATCTCGCCCCACCTCTCCGGTGGGCAGCGCACGTTCAAGCTGGCCGCCGAGCTCGCCTATCTGGAATGCGGGCCGCTGCTCGAAAAGCTGGTCGAGGAGGGCAATTTCGCCTCCGAGGCGGCCCGCAAGCTCGCCATGCTCGGCCTGGCCAACTACTTCGCGGCGGCGACGGTGTTGCCCTACAACCACTTCCACGAGGTGGCCGAGGACTTCCGCTACGACATCGAGCGGCTGTCCGCGTTCTTCTCACAGAGCTACGAGACGATCTGCCATCGCCTCTCGACCCTGCAGCGGCCGAGCCTGCGCGGGGTGCCGTTCTCGTTCGTGCGTGTCGATCGCGCGGGCAACATGTCGAAACGCCAGTCCGCCACCGGTTTCCACTTCTCCGCCAGCGGCGGCACCTGCCCGCTGTGGAACGTCTACGAGACCTTCGCCTACCCCGGCAAGATCATGACCCAGATCGCGCAGATGCCCGACGGCCGCAAATACCTCTGGGTGGCGCGCACGGTCGAACGCCGCGCCACCCGCTACGGCCAGCCCAGCAAGACCTTCGCCATCGGGCTCGGCTGCGAACTGCGCCACGCGGGCCGCGTCGTCTACGCCGACGGCATCGACCTCGGCGAGGCCTCGGCCACCCCCATCGGCGCCGGCTGCCGCGTCTGCGTCCGCTCCAACTGCCCCCAGCGCGCCTTCCCCCCGCTCGGCAAGGCCCTCGACATCAGCGAACACCGCAGCTCGGTCTCCCCCTACCTGATCAAGTAGGCCGTCAGAAGGCTTCCTCCGGGATGGACATGATGTCGTTGTCGAGGGTGGCGAGGATGGTTTTGGTGGCCGACAGTTCGGGGAGGACGTTCTTGGCGAAGAAGGTGGCTGCGGCTACTTTGCCCTGGTAGAAGGGGCGGTCCTTGGGGGAGGCTTCGGCGGTGAGGGCCGCGGCGGCGACGTCGGCCTGGACGAGCAGGCGCCAGGCGATGAGCAGATCGCCCATCGCCATGAGGAAGCGCACCGAGCCGAGGCCCACCTTGTAGAGCTCGGTCGGGTCGGTCTGGCCCGCCATGGCGTAGCCGGTGAGGGTGGCGGCCATCGCCTGGACGTCGGACTGGGCGGTGCGCAGCAGGGCGCGTTCGGTGGCGAAGCGGCCCGAGTCGTTGTCCAGGTACGCGGTGATCTGCGCGTTGACGTGCGCCAGCGCCGTTCCGCGATCACGAATGATCTTGCGGAAGAAGAAGTCCTGGGCCTGGATCGCGGTGGTGCCCTCGTAGAGCGAGTCGATCTTGGCGTCGCGGATGTACTGCTCGATCGGATAGTCCTGCAGATACCCGGAGCCGCCGAAAGTTTGCAGCGACTCGGTGAGCAGCTGGTAGGCCCGCTCGGAACCGACGCCCTTGACGATCGGCAGCAGCAGATCGTCGACGCGGTGCGCCAGCTCCGCGTCGGCGCCGGACACGAGCTGCGCCACGTCGGCGTTCTGATGCGCGGCGGTATACAGATACACCGCGCGCAGCCCCTCGGCGTAGGCCTTCTGCATGGCCAGCGAGCGGCGCACATCGGGGTGATGGGTGATGGTCACCCGGGGCGCGGCCTTGTCGGCCATCTGGGTCAGATCCGCGCCCTGCACCCGCGTCTTGGCGTATTCGAGCGCGTTCAGGTACCCGGTGGAGAGCGTCCCCGACGACTTCACGCCGACGGTCATGCGCGCGTTCTCGATCACCTTGAACATCTGCGCGATGCCGTTGTGCACGTCACCGACCAGCCAGCCCTTGGCGGGGACCGAGGTGCCGCCGAAGGTGAGCTCGCAGGTCGGCGAGGACTTGATGCCCATCTTGTGCTCGAGCCCGGTGACGTATACGCCGTTGCGGTCGCCGAGCTCCATCGTCTCGGGATCGAAGAGGAACTTGGGCACGTAGAACAGCGACAGCCCCTTGGTGCCGGGACCGGCCCCTTCCGGCCTGGCCAGCACGAGATGGAAGACGTTCTCGGCCACCTCGCCCACGTCACCACCGGAGATGAACCGCTTCACGCCCTCGATGTGCCACGACCCGTCCGGCTGCGGCACGGCCTTGGTGCGGCCCGCGCCGACGTCGGAACCCGCGTCGGGCTCGGTGAGCACCATGGTCCCCTGCCAGCCACGCTCGAAACCGCCGCGCGCCCAGCGCTTCTGCTCCTCGGTGCCGACCTCGTAGAGGACCGAGCCCATCAGCGGGCCCATGTTGAAGAAGCTGGCCGAGGGGTTGGCGCAGATGACGAGTTCGTTGAGCGCCCACATCAGCACGTTCGGCGCGGGGGTGCCGTCCATGCCCTCGGGCATGCCGAGCCGGTACCAGCCCGCCTCGTGCACCGCGGCCACCGTCTTGCGCAGCGGCTCCGGCACCGAGATGTCGAAGGTGTCGGGGCGATAGACCACCGGCTCGCGATCGGCGGCGGCGAAGGACTCCGCGATGGGTCCCTCGGCCAGCCGCTTCACCTCGTCGAGAATCTGCCGCACGGTGTCGGAATCGAGGTCGCCGTAGGCGCCGGTGTCGAGGAGCTTGTCCAGGCTCAGTACCTCGAAGAGATTGAACTCGATGTCACGCACGTTCGCCTTGTAGTGCCCCACTGGGCTCCTCCTCGACTGACCATCCGCGGCCCGAGCGCCGCGAGATTCGGCTGTTCGACGTCGTACGAATTCGAAGCGTGCCGCACCGCGGTCTCCCTACGCAAGCGTAGGCGCGCGGACGGGCGGACCCGGCGCTGAGCAATTGTTCACACGGGCGAAACAGACGAAACGGGCACGTGACCGAGAGATATTCCGGTGCAACATGTTCCCTCTACTGTTCCGCTCACGAATACAGCCGCTGTATACAACCCGGTGTACACGGGCGCAGCGGTGGTGTTCGTTGTGGCGCGCATGGCGCCGCCGTAACACCTGATGAGGAGAACCGTCCCATGTCTGATTCCCGTGTGGTCAAGGCGCTCGTCGCGCCCGCCGCGGTGGCCCTCGCCGGCCTGTTGCTCACCGGTTGCGGTGCCCGTGACGACGCGTCGTCCGGCTCGACCGCCGCGTCCTGCCTCGACACCTCCAAGGACACCATCAAGGTCGGTTCGCTGCACTCGTTCTCCGGCACCATGGCCATTTCCGAAGTGACCGTGGCCAATTCGACCAAGCTGGCGATCGACCAGATCAACGCCGCCGGCGGGGTGCTCGGCAAGAAGATCGAGATCATCAAGGAGGACGGCGCTTCCGATCCGAAGACCTTCGCCGAGAAGGCGGAGAAGCTGATCAGCTCCGACTGTGTGGCCGCGGTGTTCGGCGGCTGGACCTCGTCGAGCCGCAAGGCGATGAAGCCCAAGTTCGAGAGCCTGAACTCGCTGCTCTACTACCCGGTGCAGTACGAGGGCCTCGAGGACTCGAAGAACATCTTCTACACCGGCGCCACCACCAACCAGCAGATCGTGCCCGCGCTGGACTACCTGAAGCAGAAGGGGATCACCTCCCTCTACCTGGTCGGCTCGGACTACGTGTTCCCGCAGACCGCGAACCGCGAGATCAAGGCCTACGCCGCGGCCAACGGCATCGAGATCAAGGGCGAGGACTACACCCCGCTCGGCTCCACCGACTTCTCCACCATCATCAACAAGGTCCGTACCGCCAAGGCGGGGGCGGTGTTCAACACCCTCAACGGCGACTCGAACGTGGCCTTCTTCCGCGAATACACCAACGCGGGCCTGAAAGCCACTGAGATGCCGGTGGTCTCGGTGTCGATCGCCGAGGAGGAGGTCGCAGGCATCGGCGCGCAGAACATCGCGGGCCAGCTGACCGCCTGGAACTACTACCAGACCGTCGACTCCCCCGCGAACAAGAAGTTCGTGGCCGACTACAAGGCCGCCTTCGGCGCCGACAAGCCGACCTCGGACCCGATGGAGGCCGCTTACGCCTCGGTCTACCTGTGGAAGAACACCGTCGAGAAGGCCAAGTCGTTCGCGGTGGCCGACGTGCAGGCCGCGGCCGACGGCGTCAGCTTCGACGCGCCGGAGGGCACCGTCACCATCGACGGCAGCAACCACCACATCACCAAGACCGCCCGCATCGGTGAGATCCGTCCGGACGGCCTGATCTACACGGTCTGGGATTCCGGCAAGGCGATCACCCCCGACCCGTACCTGAAGTCCTACGACTGGGCCAAGGGCTTGAAGTAGCTGTCGCGTGGCCGCGACGTGTTCGCGGCCCCCAAGGCTCACCGCCGACCGGTCGATACCCGCGCCAGAGCGCATCGTCTCGGCCGGTCGGCGGCGAGCCGGCCGCGAACGGGCCGCCACCAGGCCGGCCGTTCGTGGTCACCGATCGCAGGGAACTCATATGGATGTACTCATCGGCCAGCTCTTCACCGGGTTGAGCCTCGGATCAATTCTTCTGCTCGCCGCGCTCGGCCTGGCGCTGACGTTCGGTCAGATGGGCGTCATCAACATGGCGCACGGCGAGTTCATCATGGCCGGTTGCTACACCACCTACGTTGTGCAGCAGGTCTTCTCGTCGGCGGGCGTCTCGCTGGTCGTCTCGCTGCTTCTCGGCTTCCTGATCGGCGGCCTGCTCGGCGCGGCCCTGGAGATGGGGCTGATCCGGTACATGTACGACCGGCCGCTGGACACGCTGCTGGTCACCTTCGGCGTCGGGCTGGTGCTGCAGCAGGCCGCGCGTGACATCTTCGGCGCGCCCGCCAAGAACGTGCTCGTGCCCGAATGGCTCAGTGGCGGAATCACCATCGCGGGCGCGGTGGTGCCCAAGACCCGCATCTTCATCCTGGTGCTGGCCGTGGTCGCGGTGACCGCGCTGGCCGCCGTGCTCAAGGCCACCCCGATGGGGCGGCGCATCCGGGCCGTCGTGCAGAACCGCGGCCTCGCCGAAACCTCCGGCATCTCTTCCCGATTCACCGACATCAGCACGTTCTTCATCGGCTCCGGACTCGCCGGCGTCGCCGGGGTGGCGCTGACGCTGATCGGCTCGACCAGCCCGACCATCGGCCAGAGCTACCTGATCGACGCGTTCCTGGTGGTCGTGATCGGCGGGCTCGGCCAGATCAAGGGCACGGTGATCGCGGCGTTCGCGCTCGGCCTGCTCAACTCGTTCATCGAATACTCCACCACCGCGTCCATCGCGAAGGTGATCGTGTTCGTGCTGATCGTCATCTTCCTGCAGGTCCGCCCGCAGGGCCTGTTCACCGTGCGGACGAGGAGTTTGGCATGAACGGTCAGCGGCCGGAGGCGGCAGCGCAGCGTAACCACGCAGGCCGCCCGGGCATGCCAGAAAGGACACTGTCATGACCGCACTCATGGAACGTCTGCGCGCCCATCCGCGGGCGACCCCGCTGGCCGGGTTCGCCGTGGCCGCGATCCTGCTGTTCGCCGTGGCGCCCACCGTACTCAGCGACTTCCGGCTCAACCTGCTCGCCAAGTTCCTGTGCTTCGCCATCGTGGCGGCCGGCATCGGATTGGCTTGGGGCCGTGGCGGAATGCTCACGCTCGGCCAGGGCGTGTTCTTCGGCATCGGCGCCTACATCATGGCCATGCACATGCAGCTCGCCGACGCTGCCCGCCTCGGCAACGACGTGCCCGAGTTCATGGAGATCTCGGGCATCAGCGAGCTGCCGACCTTCTGGCAGCCGTTCGGTTCGGCGCCGGTGGCCATTCTCGGCATCCTGGTGCTGCCCGGCCTGATCGCGGCGGTGCTCGGGTACGGCGTGTTCAAGCGCCGGGTGCGCGGCGCGTACTTCGCGATCCTGAGCCAGGCGCTGGCGGCCGCGCTGGCGATCCTGCTGACCGGTCAGCAGGCCATCGGCGGCTTCACCGGCCTGTCGGACTTCCGGTCGTTCTTCGGCTTCAAGCTGTCGGACCCGGCCAACCGGCAGATGCTGTTCTTCATCGCGGCGGGCACGCTGCTCGTGGTGGTGGCGCTGATCCGCCAGCTCAACAACAGCCGCTACGGCGAATTGCTGGTCGCGGTGCGGGACGCGGAGGAGCGGGTGCGTTTCCTCGGCTACGACCCGGCCAATATCAAGATCGTCGCGTATGTGGTGGCGGCGTTCCTGGCCGGCATCGCGGGGGCGCTGTTCACGCCGATCGTCGGGATCATCTCGCCCGCCGACATCGGCGTCGTCCCGTCGATCGCGTTCCTGATCGGTGTCGCGATCGGTGGACGGACCACGCTGCTCGGTCCGGTCCTCGGCGCGATCGGGGTCGCCTGGGCGCAGACCTCGCTGTCGGAGTCGTTCCCGTCGGGCTGGACCTACCTGCAGGGCGTGCTGTTCATCGTCGTCGTCGGCTTCATTCCGGCCGGGCTGGCCGGACTGTGGCCGCTGCTGAAGGGCTGGCTCGACGACCGGCGCAAGCAGGCGCCCCCGGCGCCGCCGGTGGAGCCGGTCGTCCTCGAGGAGAAGGTGGAAGCGCGATGACCCACGAACCCAAAGCGGGCGGCAACGCGGGCATGGACAGCGACTACCTCGAAATCCGTGGCCTCTCGGTCAGTTTCGACGGATTCAAGGCGGTCACCGAGGTCGATCTGACCGTGCTGCAGGGCGACCTGCGGTTCCTCATCGGTCCCAACGGCGCGGGCAAGACCACGCTCATCGACGCCATCACCGGCCTGGTCCCGGCCACCGGCTCGGCGCAGAAGTCGGGCACCGAGCTGATCGGGAAGAAGGTGCATCAGATCGCCCGCCTCGGCGTGGGCCGCACCTTCCAGACGGCGAGCGTGTTCGAGCAGCTCACCGTGCTGCAGAACCTCGATATCGCCGCCGGCGCCGGACGTTCGGCGCTGACCCTGCTGCGCAAGCGCAAGTCGGTGCTGCCCGCGATCGAAGAGGCGCTGGAGACAACGGGTCTCACCGCCCTGCGCGACAAGCCCGCCGGTGTGCTCGCGCACGGACAGAAGCAGTGGCTCGAGATCGGCATGCTGCTGGTGCAGAACGCCTCGGTGCTGCTGCTCGACGAGCCGGTCGCCGGCATGAGCGCCGAGGAGCGCGAGGAGACCGGAAACCTGTTGCGCCGCATCGGCGGTGACCGCGTGGTCGTGGTGGTGGAACACGACATGGACTTCATGCGTTCGTTCGCCACCTCGGTGACGGTCCTCGCGGGCGGCAAGGTGCTCAGCGAGGGCAGTGTCGAACAGGTGCAGGCCGATCCGAAGGTGCAGGAGGTCTACCTCGGCACCGCCGCGCTGGCCGAAGACACGACAGACAGGGAGTCGGCCGATGCTTGAACTACACGAGGTCCGGTCCGGCTACGGCCGCACCGAGGTGATCCACGGGCTGAGCATGACCGTGCCCGACGACAGCGTGGTCGCCATCATGGGCCACAACGGCGCGGGCAAGACCACCCTGCTGCGCACCGCGGTCGGCCTGCTGCCGACCAAGTCGGGCACGATCACCTTCGACGGCGACGACATCACCAAACTCGCCCCGTCACAACGGGTGAAGCGCGGTATCGCCTACGTGCCGCAGGGGCAGCAGAGCTTCCCGCAGCTGACCACCGCAGAGAACCTGCAGGTGGTCGCCGACGGACGCAAGCGCGGCAAGGCGCTGATCGAGGAATCGCTCACGCTCTTCCCCGCGCTGCGGGAGCTGCTGACCCGCAAGGCCGGGCTGCTCTCCGGCGGCCAGCGCCAACAGCTCGCGATCGCACGCGCCCTGATCACCGAGCCGAAACTGCTGATCCTGGACGAGCCGACCGAGGGCATCCAGCCCTCGGTGGTGGCCGAGATCGAGCGCACGATCATCGACCTCACCAAGCGCGGTGGACTCAGCGTGCTGCTGGTCGAGCAGCACATCGGCTTCGCGCTGCAGGCCGCCCAGCACTACTACGTGCTGCACTCCGGCCATCTCGGCTCGTCGGGCGAGGGCGGTGCAGGCGCGGAATCCGCGGTCCGCGCGGCGATGGCGATCTGAACGCGAGCCGACGCATGGCGGGCGAAGGCGCTGGTGGGCGGAGGCGCCGGGGGCGGGTGTCACTGACCGAGCGCGTCTATCTGGCGCTGCGGGACGACCTCGCGATCGGCACGCTCCAGCCCACCGAACGGCTGCGCGCCGAGCGGCTGGCCCAGCGGTACGGCGTCTCGCGCACCCCCGTGCGCGAGGCGCTGGCCCGGCTCCAGGCCGACGGGCTGATCCAGCGCCACACCGACGGCCTCTACCCCTACCGGCTGCGACTCGCGGAACTCGACGAGCTCTTCGAGTTGCGAACAGTCCTGGAAACGCGCGGCTTTCACCGGAGCCCCGCACACGACCTGTCCGCCGTGCGCGCCGAACTGGATCGCTGGCGCGGATACCGGGCCACCCCACCGGAGCCCGGCCCCGACCTGGTGGCCGCGGACGAGCGCTTCCACACCGAACTGCTTCTCGCGGCGGGCAATTCAGCCCTCGCCGAGGCACTGACCGCGGTCCACCTGCGGGTGCGCCCGGTCCGCACCACGGACGTGGCGAACGCCGAACGGATCGCCGTGATGACCGCCGATCACATCGCCATCGCCGAACACCTGCTCGCCGGGGACCCCGAGCGGGCGCTGCGCACCCTCACCGCGCACCTGGACTCCTCCCGCGCGCACGTCCGGGTCCGCGCGGAGCAGGCCATCGCCTTCACCAAACTCGGTCGCGCCGTGCGGGATTGATCAGCACTGGGTCTGGAACGGGAAGCACTCGACCTGGCGCTGGGTCGTTGGCACGATGACGCGGGTGGTCGTGGTGGTCTCGGTGGTGGAACGCGGGGTCGGCGCGTCCCGCAGCAGGGCCTGGCCGACCACGAGGAACACCACGAACACGCCGAGCAGGGCGGCGGCGAACACGACAGGGCCGACCAGTTTCCCGCGCCGCGACGGCTCGGCCGGTGGCGGCGCCGCGACCGGTTCGGTGAACCTGCGCGGCTGCGCCGGGACGGGCGCGCGGGCGGGGCGGTTGCCGTCGAATCCGTCCTCGGCGAGTTCGGCCTTCGACGGCGCCAGCTCGGCGACCCCCAGCGCGGTGCAGGTGTTGAGCACCCGGTCGATGGTCCATTCGCGCGGGCCCGCGGAGAATCCCTCCAGGTAGACCCGCAGTTCGTGCGCGTCGACGGTGTTGGCGACCAGCACGTCGAGCCCGGGCCGCAGGGCCGTGCGCGCCGGACGCACCACCACGCCCCGATACGGCACGAGCACCACCGCGCCGCTGACGTGCCTGCTGTCCTGCAGTGCCTGCTCCAGCGCCACCCGCACCGCGTGCACGCCGTGTTCGACCTGGTCGGTGAGCCCGGCCGCCGGATCGCCGGCCAGTTCCAGCGGATTGTCGCTGATCGTCCACGCTCCCCCGGCCAGCGAGAGCAGTCCGCTCTGCCGCCGCCGGAACCCCTTCACCTCGATGACCGTGATCCCCCGCGGTGTCACCACCACCGCCCCGAGCCGCCGATCACCCACCCGGCAATCGACCAGCGCGAGCCCCGTGCTCGGATACGCGCGCAGGCAATCGACGAACTCGCGCTCGGCACCGGTGAGCTCCGGCCCCGGCCTGATCCGAACCAGCATGTGCTTGTGTTCCCCTACCAGTGCTGCGTCCTCACACCGCCGCTGCGCGCTGCGGTACCCACCGATCATGACGCCCCAGCGGTGCGAAAACCACTGGAAACCAAGAAAACCGGCACGACTGCGGCAGTCCGCTCCGAAATTCGATACCGGCGAGTACGCTCCGACGCATGGAGTCCGCGGGCCGACCACGTATTTCACCGGGACGCTTCGGCGAGCTCGGGCCGATCAACTGGGTTGTCTGGCAGGTGCTCTCCCGCGCGTCCGGCACCGCCGACGCACAGCTTTTCAGCACACTCGGCCGCACGGGCGGACTGTTCCGCGGCTGGCTGCATTTCTCCGGCAAGCTCATGCCCGGCGGACGGCTGCCGCGCACCGAGGCCGAGCTGGTGATCCTGCGCGTCGCGCACCTGCGCGAGTGCGGCTACGAGACCGATCACCATCGCCGTCTCGGCCGCAAGGCCGGGCTCACCGGGGTGGAGATCGACCGGGTCGGCGCCGGGCCCGCGGCCGAGGGCTGGACGCCGCGCCAGCGCGCCCTGCTCACCGTCACCGATCAGCTCGTGCGCACCAGGGACGTCGACGACGCGGCCTGGGCCGAACTCGCGGCGCATTTCGACGAGCGGCTGCTGATCGAGATCGTGCTGCTCATCAACCAGTACGAGGGCCTGGCCGCCACCATCACCACCCTGCGCGTGGACCGCGACACTTTTCAGTGACGTAGGTCATAGAGCGGAACCGGCGTTCTCGCGCCATCGTTTAGAGCGTACAAAGTACGGAGTTAACGCCAGCGAGGAGACCGCATGCAGATCACCGGCTCAGCCATTTCGCTCAATGTCGCCGACCCGACGGCCTCGGCACAGTTCCTCGTCGACCATCTCGGCTTCACCGAGCAGATGGCCGCCGACGGATTCGTCTCCCTGGCCAGGCCGGACGCCGGAATGAACGTCATCTTCCTGCGCACCGGCCTCGGCACCTTCAAACCGGCGCGCATCGCGGGCAGCGCGGGCGACGGCACGCTCGTGGTGTTCACGGTCGACGACATCGACACCGAGTACGAGCGCCTGCGCGCCGCCGGAGTCCCGATCGAGACCGAGATCGAGACCGAGGAGTGGGGCGAGCGCTACTTCCAGATGACCGACCCGAACGGAATCGTCATCCAGCTCGTCCAGTGGGTGTGATCAGCGGCGCGCGATCCGCAGGGCCGCGACGATCAGCGGGATCTGCAGCGGCAGGCGCGCCAGCACACCGGCCTTGAACAGGCCCGGCGACTTCGGGTTCTTGACGACGTCGACCGCCATCTGGATGTTCGCCGGGAACACCCCGACGAACAGCGCCGCCGCCAGCCACCCGCCGAGACGGCGGGTGCGCGGCACGGCCAGCGCCGTCGCCACGCCGAGCTCGGCGACCCCGGACCCGTAGGTGTAGGTCCGCGGGTCGCCGGGCAGCTGCGGCGGCACGATGCCGTCGAACGGCTTGGGCGCGACGAAGTGCAGAGCGCCCATCACGAACAGCAGCCCACTCAGGTAGGAGTGCGCGCGTCGGCGGGGAGTTTCGGAAGCCACACCCGAACTCTGCCACACCGCCGGCCGACGACCCACCCCGAACTCAGCCCAGAATCGCGCGGAACGCCTCGGCGGGCGGGGTCACCGGGCGGCCGATGAGCTTGGCCAGGTCGCCGGTGCGCACCTCGAGCAGGCCCTCGGCGATGCCGGAATCGGCGTCGGCCAGCGCGGCCGCCACCGGCTCCGGCAGGCCGGCCCGGCCGAGGACGGCGGCGTAGTCGGCTTCGGCCAGGTTCTCGTAGCGCACCGGCTTGCCGGTGACCTCGGCGAGCACCGCGGCGATGCCGGCGCCGGTGAGCGCGTCGTCGCCGCCGAGCTCGTAGACCCGGCCCGCATGGCCGTCGGTGGTGAGCACGGCGGCGGCCGCCGCGGCGTAGTCGGCGCGCGGGGCGCCGGAGACCTTGCCGTCGGCCGAGGCGCCCGCCAGCACGCCGGTCTCGACGGCGTGCGCCGCGCCCTCCGCGTAGTTCTCCCAGTACCAGCTGTTGCGCAGCAGGACCGTCGGGACCGTCGCGGTGGCGAGCACCTCTTCGGTGCCGCGGTGTTCGCCCGCCAGGATCATCCGATTGTCCTGTGCCGCCGGGATGCTGGTGTAGGCGAGCAGTTCGACGCCCGCGCGCTCGGCGGCCCGGATGACATTCGTGTGCTGGGCGACCCGGGCGCCGAACTCGTTGCCCGAGATCAGCAGCACCCGGTCGACACCCGCGAGCGCGGCGTCGAGCGCGGCCGGGTCGTCGTAGGAGGCCTGGCGCACCAGCGCGCCCCGTTCGGCCAGGTCGGCCACCTTGGCGGGATCGCGCACGATCGCCACCGGCCGCTCACCGGCCGTCAGCAGGGCCTCGACGACGAGCCTGCCCAGTTGTCCACTCGCTCCGGTCACCGCGACGGTCATGATTTCTTCCTCCAGGGTCCGTACCGATTTTCTAGCACTAACTATTCGTAAGCACTATGCATTCCGTAGGCACTCTGGTCAAGGGGGGTACGATCGGCAGCATGAACACGCGGCCACCGTCGACCGACGACGATCAGGCGCTGGAAGCCGACGTCTTCGCACGGAACTGCACCTCGCGACCGGTCCTGCAGAACGTCGCCAGCCGCTGGGGCGTGCTCGCGCTGGTGGCGCTGCGGGAGGGGCCGTACCGGTTCAGCGCGCTCCGCAGGCGCGTCGACGGCGTGAGCGAGCGCATGCTGTCGCAGACCCTGCAGACGCTCGAACGCGACGGCATGGTCCATCGCGAGGTCCTCGAAGCCATCCCGCCGCGCGTGGAATACACGCTGACCGAGCTCGGCGCCCAGGTGGCCGAGCGCCTGGAATCACTGATCGTGGTGCTGGAAACCAACATGGACACCGTCCGCGCGGCCCAGGCGAGTTACCACCGCGCGGCCACACCGACGACCTGACAGCAGCGGATCGGGGAGGTTGGGCGCCGTCGGCGCGCGTCGGCTACTTCGTGCGTTTCAGCAGGTCGGAGACGGTGGTGAACTGGTAGCCCTCGGCGCGCAGGCCGGTGACGATGGCGGGCAAGGCAGCGGCGGATTCGCTGCCGTGCATCACGTGCAGCAGGACGATCGAGCCCGGCCGGGTCTGGGCGAGGGTGTCGGCGACGATGGCGTCGCGGGTGGCGCCGCCCGCGGAATCCGGCTCGACGTCCCACATGACGGTGGTGCGGTCGTGCTCGGAGAGATAGCGCGGCAGCGACCACAGCTTCTTGCCGTAGGGCGGGCGAAAGGTGATCTCGCCCTGGTAGCCGGTGCGGCGGATCTCGGCGTCGGTGCGTTCGACCTCTTCGCGCGCGGTGTCACCGGAGATCAGCACCATGCGGCGGTGGGTGTAGGTGTGATTGCCGATCTCGTGTCCGGCGGCCGCGATCGCCGCGCCGTGCTCCGGGCGGGCGGCCAGATCGTCACCGATCAGATAGAAGGTGCCGGTGACCCGCAATTCGGCGAGCATGCGCAGGATCTCGGGGGTGCGTTCGGTGGGGCCGTCGTCGAAGGTGAGCGCCACGAGTTTCTCGTCGGTGTCCACCCGGTCGACGAGCGTGCCCGCCAGCTGATAGGTCCGCGAATTCATCAGGACATACAGCCCGGCGGCCACTGCCAGCACTGTCGCGAGGACAGCGGCCCCGCCGATCAACCACTTGCGCACACGGTGATTCCTACACGATCACCTGGGTGATGTCGCCCGGGTTCAGGTAATCGAAGAATCGGTGCGCGCCGTCCTCGGTCATCCGCACACAACCGTGCGACTGCGAGTTCACCGGGCCGACGTGGAATGCCATATCACCATTGAAGAAGGTGGCCCAGCGCATCGGCGCGTCGTGCATCGTGCTCCAGTGGAATTCCCGCTTGAAGGAAATCCTGGTCACCGCGGGCGGGGTCTCGTATCCGGGCATACCGTGCGAGATCGGGGTAGGGCCGAAGATCACGCGGCCGTTGTCGACCAGCCACGCCTCGTTCGTCGACAGCCGCATGCACGCCCTGGCCTCGACCACGGGGCACGGCGAGGCCGTCGGCACGATCGAACCGACGCCGGGAACGTCGGGGCCACCGGGGAAAAGGGGTTCGGCCATCGCCGGGGCCATGGTGCCGAATCCGGCCACCGCCACCAGCGCCGTCACGCGTGCTGCCCAACCGAGAATCCGCTTCACAGGTTCGCTGCCTCTCAACCGTGCCCGCCGCCGCGAGCATTCGGGCGAGGGGACCATCTCATGGAACACAAACATGTCGAACACGAGCCAGAACTGTCACCAGAGGTGCCAACGCATCATCTGTCACACAAACGCAATTCACCAAATCACCGCCCGGAATTTTGCCGAAAAGAAATAGACGCAATTCCGGCCCCGGACACGACCGAGGGGCGGTCGCCCGGCGACCGCCCCTCGTGTCCGTGTGGAATCAGAAGTTGATCATGTGGCCGGCGAGGCCGTGGATCGCTTCCTGGAGTGCCTCCGACAGAGTCGGGTGGGTGTGCACGTTGCGGGCCAGCTCGTTGACCGTGAGGTCCCACTTCTGGGCCAGGGTCAGCTCCGGCAGCAGCTCGGAGACGTCGGGACCGATGAGATGGCCGCCGAGCAGTTCGCCGTGGGTGTTGTCGGAGATCAGCTTCACGAAGCCGGTGGGGTCGGCCAGGCCGTGCGCCTTGCCGTTGGCCGTGAACGGGAAGGTCGCGACCTTCACGTCGTAGCCCTCGTCGCGGGCCTGCTGCTCGGTGAGGCCGAAGCTGGCGACCTGCGGCTGACAGAAGGTGGCGCGCGGCATCATCCGGTAGTCGCCCAGCGGCATGGTCTCCGCGCCGCCGATCGTCTCGGCGGCGACGACGCCCTGCGCCTCGGCCACGTGCGCCAGCTGCAGCTTGGCGGTGACGTCACCGATCGCGTAGATGTGCGGCACGTTGGTGCGCATGTAGTCGTCGATCGCGATGGCGCCGCGGTCGGTGAGCGCGACACCGGTGTTCTCCAGGCCGTAGCCGTCGACGCGGGGCGCGAAGCCGACGGCCTGCAGCACCTTGTCGACGGTGACGGTCTCGACCGCACCGGACTTGTTGTCCTTGATCTGGACGGTGACCTTGGAGCCGTCGTCGTCGATCGTCTGCACGGCGGCACCGGTGGTGATGGTGATGCCGAGCTTCTTGTACTGCTTGGTGATCTCCTTGGAGACGTCGACGTCCTCGTTCGGCAGCGCGCGGTCGAGGAACTCCACGATCCGCACGTCCACGCCGTAGTTCTTGAGGACGTAGGCGAACTCCATGCCGATGGCGCCCGCGCCGACGATGAGGATCGAGCCGGGCAGGTCGCGGGTGAGGATCTGCTCCTCGTAGGTCACCACATTGGCCGAGAGCTGGGTGTTCGGCAGCAGCTTGGTGGTGGTGCCCGTGGCGATGATGACGTTGTCGAACGTGATCGACTCGGTGCCGCCCTTGGTGAGGGCCACATCGAGGGCGTTCGGGCCGGTGAAGGTGCCGAGACCGTCGAACTCGTCGATCTTGTTCTTCTTCATCAGGAAGTGCACGCCCTTGACGCGCCCGTCGGCCACCTTGCGGCTGCGATCGAAGGCGGCGCCGAAGTCGAAGCTGACCTCACCGGAGATGCCGAAGGTCTTGGCCTCCTTGTGGAAGATATGGGCCAGCTCGGCGTTGCGCAGCAGTGCCTTGGACGGGATGCAGCCCACGTTCAGGCACACGCCACCCCAGTATTTCTGCTCGACAATCGCTGTTCGCAGGCCGAGTTGAGCGGCGCGGATCGCGGCGACGTATCCGCCGGGACCAGCGCCGAGAACGACGACATCGTAGTGGGAAGTCACGACCCCGAGCCTAACTCTGTTTCGGGGAGTTCACCCACCCGTCCCCCACATAGGTGAGGCCGTCCGCGGCCCGCGCGACGGGTGCCGCCGAAGTGACCGATCGGTAGTGTCTCCAAGGGTGAGCGCCCGCCGAGACCCACCGCGCGCACGGGTCCTGCCGAAGCACCCGATCGTGAGCGAGCGGGAGCCCGGTGCGGCAGTCGACGACCACGGCGGTCGAGGCACTGCGGAGCCCGGCGCGGTCGGGCGCGGGGAGCCGGGCCTCGGCCGACGACTCGACGGCACCGTCTCGGTCCAGCTGATGCGGCTGCTGGTGCGCGCCGCACACGATGCCGGGGTCGATCCGGCACAGCTCGCGCGCGTGCCCGGCACCGACGCGGTGGTGCTCGGTGGCGAGCTGAACCGGTTGCCGATGCGCTCGCTGCTGACGCTGTGGGAGTTGATCGCGCAGGCGCGGCCCGGCGCGGGTTCGGGGGCAGCGATCGCCGCCGCCGCGCCGCTGGGCACGCTCGACACCTGGGACTATCTCGTCACCACCGGCGCGTCGCTGGCGGACTCGCTGCGCGCGGCACAGCCGTATCACCGGCTGGTGACCGCGGCCGCCGAGGGCTTCGACCTGTCCGGCGAGAGCGATCTGACCATCGGCTACCGCACCACGGCCGACGATCCTGCCGTCGCGTCGGTGGTCAACGAGTACGTGCTCGCCTATTACCTGCGCCGCGCCCGCGAGGCCACCGGACGCCCGCTGGTGCCCACGCGGGTCACATTCGGGCACCCCGCGCCCGCCGACCGCAGCGGCCTGATCGCCGTATTCGGTACCGACAGCATCGAATTCGACGCCGCCGCCGATGCCATCACCTTCCACGCCGACGACGCCCGCGCCCCGCTCCCCCGCGCCGACCCCGTGCTGGCCAAGCTGATGCACAGCCACGCGGAGTTGGTCCTCGCCTCCGCGCGCCCGGTCGCCGACCCGCTCGACCCCTTCCGCCTCGCGCTGACCGCCGCCGTCGACGCGGGCGACCCGGCCCTGGCCCGCGTGGCCAAGACGTTGACGATGAGCGAGCGCACCTTGCAACGCCACCTCGCCGAGCACGGCACGACGTGGCGCGCGGAGCTCGACGCCATCCGCTACGAACGCGCGAAAGACCTGCTCGCCCAGGGCCACAGCACCTCGACCATCGCGCACCGCCTGGCCTTCACCGACGACCGCGCCCTGCGCAAGGCCTTCCACCGCTGGACCGGCACCCCACCCACCGCGGCCCGCGGCTAGTACCCGGTAGCGCACGACCGCGCTCCGGCCGGCCTCGGCGCGGCCGACCACACGACGAGCAGGCGGTTTTCAACGGTTCGCGCGGCTGCCCGGGTCCTCGGCTCGGGGCGGCTGGCGTGACTCGGCGGGGCGCAGAGTCGTGCCGATCTCGTCGGCGAGCAGGAGGCCGGCCAGGCCGTGGGCGTGCTTCTCGCGGCGCACGAGGGAGATGATGTTGACGCTGAACGCGTCACGCACCGGCCGGAACACCAGGCGGCCGTCGCGCAGTTCCTCGGCGATGTCGAATTCGCTGAGGAAGGCGATGGCCTCGCCGGACATCGCGAGCCGTTTCATCGTCTCGATCGAATTGGTGTGGAACGCCGGCTGGATATCGAGACCGGCCTTGGTGAAGGCCTCGGCCACGATTCCGTGGATCACCATGGAGCGATCGGCGAAGATCAGCGGAAACGGCGTGCACTGGGTGAGCGGAACAGTCTCCATCGACGCGAGCGGATGATGCGGGGCGACAACGACTCCGAGCCGGGTGTTCATCTGCCAGCACACCTCGAGTTGTGTCGAGGACGGGATATTGAAGCCGAGCCCGAGATCGGCCTCGCTGTTCTCGATCGCGGCGACGATATCGAGGGTCGACATGGTGCGAATCGAAATCCGCACCTGGGGATGCCTGGCCCGGAACGTCGACGCCGCGGTGGCGACGACGCTGCTGGCCAGCCCGGTCATGGTGGCGATGACGACCTCGCCGCTGCCGAGCGCGCGCAGATCACGGATGTCGGACACCGTCTCCCGGTACTGCCGCAGCGTCTGGCGGATGTGCGCGACCAGCGCCTCACCGGCCGGGGTCAGGCGCATGCCCCGCGGCAGCCGTTCGAACAGCGGCTGGTCGAGCTCGGCCTCGAGCAGCAGGATCTGCCGGTTGATGGCCGACGGCGCGACATGCAGCCGGGCACCCGCGGCGCGGATGGACCCGAGGCGGGCCACCTCGTCGATGTACTGCAGCAATCGTGAATGGAGCACCGCGCCACCTCCTCGGCAGAGTGTACGCAAATTGCGCACGCCTCGTACGAAAACGAATGCTTGTGGGCAACGGTGCGGATCGCGTCCAATCGATACACGCTCAGCGACAGCGCATATCGAGATGAGGACCGCAATGCCCGCACAGAATTCGACGACCGGCACCACCGAGGTTTCCGCCCAGGACGAGCACGTCCGCACGATCTTCGCCATCCTGGAAGGCGAGCAGGAAGCCGACCTGCTGCTGCGCAATCTGCACATTCTCGATGTGCACAGCGAAAACGTTTATCCGGGAACACTGCTGGTGCACAACGAGCGCATCATCGCGCTGAGCCCGGAGGAATCCATCGTGCGCTACCGCGAATCTTTCGACGGTGGCGGGCTTTACGCGATTCCGGGCCTCATCGACGCGCATCTGCACTTCGAATCCCAGCTCGCGCACCCCGCGGCCTTCGGCGAGGCGATCGTGCCGAGCGGCACCACCACCGTCTTCGGCGAAACCCTCGATTTCGCCAGCGCGGCGGGCGCGGAGGCCGTCGACGCCGCGCGGGCGCTGTTCGCCGATCACCACAAACTGCCGTACCGGCTCTACGCCTTCGCTCCCGGCAAGAAGTCCGCGCCCGAGGTCACCGAGGCGATGCTCGGCATGGACCCGGTGATCGGTCTCGGCGAACTCGCGCACCTGTCCTACATGACCGGCAATGCCGACGATTTCCGCAAATCCGCGCTCGGCCGCGCCAACGCGGGATTCGTGAACTGCCACTGGGGTGTCACCTCGCTGTCGGACATGCTGCTGAATTACATGCCGGCGATCGGCGTCGACAACAACCACGACGTCTGGAACGAAGCCGACATCGAGAAGAGCATCCGGTACGGGCTGAACACCCAGATCAAATTCGGTGTCGGCAGTCCCGAGGTGATCCGAACGATGTTGCGCGCCATCGTGAAACGACGCTGGCCCGCCGAGAACTTCCAGCTCTGCGCCGACAACATCTCGGTGGACCGGGTGTTGCGGCAGGGCCACATCGACTGGGTGATCTCCCTGGCCGTCGAGATGGGCATGCCGCCGATCCAGGCGATCAAGATGGGCACCCTCTACGCCGCGCGGTCGTTCCACAAGGACCGCGACCTCGGCTCGCTGAGCCCCGGCCGCTTCGCCGACATCGTGCTCACCGACAGTCTCTCGAAGATCAACCCGCGCTATGTCTTCAAGGGCGGCAAGCTGGTTGCCAAGGATCGGCGGCTGCTCGAGCCGGTCGGCATCGACTATTCGGTGCTGGCCAAGCAGCCCCGCCCCGGCCTCGGTGACCTGCGGCCCGCACAGCTCGACCTCACCCCGCTCGAGATCTCCACCGACGGCACCCGGGCCAAGGTGCTGCTCTTCGACGTGTACGGGCGCGGCCATCTCAAGTTCGCGCAGGAGGTGTGGGTGCCGTTCCGGGACGGCGCGGTGATCCCCGAGCTCGACGGGGTGCGGCTCAACCGCATCTCGGTCGTGCAGCGCTACGCCGACGGGGCGCGGCACACGGTGAACGGGCTGTTCAAGGGCGTCTCGATCGATCGCGGCGCGGTGTCCACCTTCTGGCCCGCGCCCTCGGCCTACTTCGTGGTCGTCGGCTCCGACAGTGCCGAGATGTGCGCCGCCCTGCGCGAACTCGACGGCCTCGTCGGCGGCTGTGTGGTCACCGAGGACGGCGAGGTGAGAGCGGCTCTGCCGCTGGATTTCTACGGCGTGATGGCCGATATGGACCTGGCCGAGCTCGTCGAGGCGACGCGTTCGATCGACGACGCCCTGGCGAAGCTGGGCCATCACAACGAAGGCGAGCCCGTCGTCAACAAATTGCTGACGCTGTTCATCTCGCTCGACCGCTTCGGCTTCATGAAATAGCCTCGGCTACCCAGAACAAGGGATCCACCATTATGCAGCACGACAAGAACGCGGCAGTCATCGACAACGGAAACAAGGTGCGCCGCTGGATCACCTACGTCGCCGGGATCTACATCCTCACCCTCGGCCTCAGCCTGGCCATCAGGGCGGGCATCGGGATCTCCCCGCAGAGCAGCCTCACCCGCACGATGACGCTGGTGTTCACCCCGCTCAGTCAGGGCAATTACAACCTCATTCTCGAGGTCATCATGCTCGGCCTGACCTTTCTGGTCCGGCCCAAGGCATTCAAGGCGAGCTATTTCCTCTCGATGATCCCGGCGCTGGTCCTGGCTCTGCTGCTGGACTTCAACCTGTGGGTCACCGACTGGATCCACCTGGAGCCGTACGCGGCCAACCTGGTGTTGCTGGTCTTCGCCGACGCGATGCTGGCACTCGGATTGTTCCTGATGATCCGCGCGAACCTGATCCTGATGCCGATCGATCTGTTCGTGAACACGATCCAGCAGAAGACCGGGCGCAAGTGGGGCAACATCAAGACGGTGTTCGACTGCACGCTGCTCGCGCTGTCGGCCTGCATCGGGCTGTTCTTCCTCGGCGCACCGCATTTCATTCGCGAGGGCACGATCATCAACGCGATCCTCGTCGGGCAGTACGTGAAGGGGTACTTCTTCCTGTACGAGAAGTTCCTGGCGCGTAGGCGCCCGGCGCAGCCGGTGCCCGTCGCCGACTAGTTCGCGGCACTGCCGCCCGGTCCTGTCGTGCATGGACCGGGCGGTGGCGTGCGCGGACCTGGGAACGCGCTCGCGGCGGCCATAACGTGGTGATCACCGGCGAAAACACCGGTTGACCTCGAAAGAAGGCGTGACCATGGCCATCACCACCCTGCCCACCCAGACCCGCGAGATCCACCTGGCCGCGCGCCCGGACGGCGCCCCCGTCGCCACCGATTTCGCCCTGGTCGAGCGCGCGCTGCCCGAGCTCGCCGAGGGGCAGATCCTGGTGCGCAACACCTGGATGTCGGTCGATCCGTACATGCGCGGCCGGATGGACGACAAGGAGTCCTACATCCCACCGTTCGAACTCGGTGCGGCACTGGACGGTTCGGCGATCGGTGAGGTGATCGCCTCACGCGCCGCACAGATCCCTGTCGGCAGCACGGTCTCCCACTTCGCCGGCTGGCGTGAGCACGCGGTCGTCGACGCCGCCACCGCCACGCCGATCGACCCGGAACTGGCTGCCCCGCACCATTTCCTGGGCGCGCTCGGCACCACCGGCCTGACCGCCTACGCAGCGCTCACCGAGATCGCGCCGGTCCGCCCCGGCGACACCGTGTTCGTGTCGGCGGCCGCGGGTGCGGTCGGCAGCGTGGCCGGTCAGCTGGCCAAGGCGCTGGGCGCGAAACGCGTGATCGGCTCGGCGGGTGGGCCGGTGAAGACGCGAAAGCTGCTCGACGAGTTCGGTTTCGACGCTGCCGTCGACTACCGCGCCGGCGATCTCGGCGGGCAGCTCGCGGCCGCCGCGCCCGAGGGCATCGACGTGTACCTCGACAGCGTCGGCGGCGAACACCTGAAGGTGGCGATCGAGACGATGAACCCACAGGGCCGGATCGCCCTGGTCGGCGCGATCAGCGGCTACAACGGCGCGACCGCGCAGCAGACCCCCGACCTCTACCTCGCCGCGACAAAAGAACTCACTCTGCGCGGCATGCTCGTGACGAGCTACTTCCCGCTCTTCGGCGAGTACATCGCCAAGGCCGCCGCTTGGCTCACCGACGGCACCCTGCGCACCACCGAGACGGTCTACGAGGGCCTCGACCAGGCCCCCGCCGCCTTCCTCGGTGTCCTCACCGGCGCCAACACGGGCAAGATGCTGGTCCGCCTGGCCTGAACTGCTCCCGCAGGCGGCGGCTCGGGGATCGCGCCCGGCGGGACGAATCCGCCGATTCCGTCCGGACGAGCCGGCTACCCGGTGCGGCGGGCGCGGCGCAGGGCCAGTGCCCCGAGGACGGCGGCGATCGCGCCGACCAGGATGGCGACGAACGCGCCGCCGAGTCCGTTGCCGGTACCGAGACCGCCGTCGGCGGTGACCGCGACGACGACGCCGACAGCCAGGGCGAGCAGGCCCGCGACCAGCGCGACGGTGGCGCGGCCCGCGCTACCCGCGCGAGCCAGGGCGAGGCCGCCGATGACCACCCCGGCGAGGCCGAGGACGGCAGCCGAGGAGGCGCCGAGCCGGCCCGCGCTCAGGTCGTAGACGTCGGCGGCGATGGGGGTGGCGGTCGAGACCGACGCGGCGGTGACGGGTTCCGTGAGGGCGAGGAGGCGCAGTGTCATGGCTTGCTCCTAGATCGGAGGACTTGGCGCTTTCGATCATCGGCGCGAACACCGCGCGGGACATCGTGCGCCGGTGGACAATTCGCGCTGACACGGCGGCAGTAGCCGGTACTCCGGGCGCGGTAGGACGAGGCCAGGTACCGCGCTCGTGGTAGTCGGCGGATCATCCCGGTGCGGGATTCGGCCACGCGCCGAGCGGGATACTGTGCACAGATGAGCAGGGCACGGATCACCGACTGGGTGATCGCCGTCGGCGTGGCGGCGGTCCTGCTGGTCACCGGGCTCGGCCGGGAGCACATCGGGCCCGGCTGGCTCGGCTACGCACTGCTCGTGGCCGGGGGCCTTGCCCTGGCCGCGCGACGGCGGGCGCCGGTCGCGGTCCTGGTGGTCACCGGGCTGTGCGCGGTGGGTTACCAGGCACTCGGCTTCGACGTGCCCGTCATCGCGTTCCTGTTCGCGGTGTACTTCGCGGTCCGGGCCGGACATCACCTGGTCGTCGTCCTGGCCGCGGTGGCACTCATCGCCGCGCTCCCGCTCGCCGCGCTGGTCACCCTGGACGACACCGGGGCGGCGCTGGCGCGCGGCCGCGACGCGCTCGAACTCGCCTGGCTGATCGCGGCGGGCGCGGCCGGGGAGGCGCTGCGGCAGGCCGAACGGCGGGCCGACGAGGCCGAGCGCACCAGGGAGGAGGTCGCGCGGCGCCGCGCCGACGAGGAACGCCTGCACATCGCCAGGGAACTGCACGATTCGCTCACCCATCAGATCTCGGTGATCAAGGTGCAGTCCGAGGCTGCCGTGCACGTCGCGCGCAGGCGGGGCGAGGAGGTGCCGCCCGCACTGCTGGCGATCCGGGAGGCGGGGCGCGAGGCCGCCCGCGATCTGCGGGCGACACTGGCCGCCCTGCGCGACGACGAGGCGCCACGCCCCGGCCTCGCGCACGTGGCCGACCTGGTGGACAAGGCCGCCGCCGCGGGCATCCACACCACACTGACCATCGAGGGCGACCGCGCCGATGTGCCCGCCGCGGTGAGCCGGACCGTCTACCGCATCGTGCAGGAATCGCTCACCAATATCGCCAGGCACGCCGGCGCCGCCACCGCGACGGTGCGCATCGACTGCGGGCGCGACGCCCTCGTCGTCGACGTCGAGGACGACGGCACGGCCACCGCAGGCGCGGCGCCGGCTCCCGGCGTCGGCCTGCTCGGCATGCGCGAACGGGTCACCGCGCTCGGCGGCCACCTGCGCGCCGCGCCGCGCGCCGCGGGCGGATTCGCGGTGCATGCCGAATTACCGCTGGAGCGAACATGATTCGGGTGCTCCTCGTCGACGATCAACCGCTCATCCGCAGCGGGTTCCGCGCCCTGCTCGACATCGAGGACGACATCGAGGTGGTCGCCGAGGCCGCCGACGGTCGCGCCGGTGTGGAACTGGCGCGGCGGCATCGGCCCGACATCGCGCTGGTCGACATCCAGATGCCCGTTCTCGACGGCATCGAGGCGACCCGCCGCATCGCCGCCGACCCCGAACTCGCCGACGTGCACGTCGTCATCCTGACCAACTACGGCCTGGACGAGTACGTCTTCGACGCGCTGCGCGCCGGTGCGGCGGGATTCCTGGTCAAGGACATCGAGGCCGAGGACTTCCTGCACGCCATCCGGGTCGCGGCCCGCGGTGACGCCCTGCTCGCGCCGTCGATCACCCGCCGCCTGATCACCCGCTTCGTCACCCAGCCGCCCGCGCGGGCGCCGGGTCCCGGGCTCGACGAGCTGACCACGCGGGAACGCGAGGCCGTCGCCCTCGCCGCGCGAGGCCTGTCCAACGACGAGATCGCCGCGCGGATGGTGATCAGCCCGCACACGGCCAAGACCCACCTCAACCGGGCCATGACCAAGCTGCACGCCCGCGACCGGGCGCAGCTGGTCGTCTTCGCCTACGAATCGGGCCTGGTCACGCCCGGCTGAACGGGCTACGCACGCCAGACCTGGCCCGCCGCCCTGGCGAAGTTGCCGCCGAAGATCGCGGCGCGTTCGTCGGGGGTGAACCCGCGCTCGGCGAGCAGGTCGTCCAGGCCGGGCACGTCGGATTCGCCGAGGAAGTCCTCCGGCGGTGTCCAGTGCAGTGGACCCCACTTGGTGTAGGACTCCGAGAACGCGCCGGGATTGGCCCGGATCTCCTCGTTGAACTCGTCGCCGTCGAACGAGTAGTCCGAGCTCACACCGATGTGCTCGATGCCGACCAGGTCGACGCCGTAGCGGATGTGGTCGGCCATGGCCGCGACGCGTTCGGCGCGCGCGGCAGGCTCGTTGTGCCCCAGGAAGATTCCGACGCCGTTGACGCCGATCACGCCACCCGTCGCGGCGCAGGCGCGGGCCTGCTCGTCGGTGATGTTGCGCGGATGGTCCCACAGCGCGGCGAAATTCGAGTGGCTGTAGATCATTGGGGCGCCGGTGTGGGTGGCGATGTCGAGACCGGTGCGCCGGGAGCAGTGCGAGCCGTCGGCGAACATGCCGACCTCGTTCAGCTTGCGCACCAGGTCTTTTCCGTAGCCGGTGAGCCCGGTGTCGTCGGTGTCGAGGCAGCCGCAGCCCGCGCGGTTGGCGTGGTTGTAGGTGGGCAGCAGCGAGCGCACGCCGAGGTCGTAGAACAGTTCGACATTGTCGAGGTCGCCGTCGAGCGGGGCGGAGTCCTCCAGGTCGAAGGCCAGCGAGATCACCTCCGGCGCACCGATATCCGTCGTCGCGGCGACGAGCCGGAAGCGCGGGTCGGCGGCCGCGTCGGCGCGGAAGCGGTGCAGCAGGGCCAGCGAATCCGCCTTGGTCTGCGCCGAATACCCGACATTGACCGACAGGTACGAGCCGAGCGGATACCGGGCGAGCTCGTCGATCCGCGCGGTGTGATGCAACGGCAGGCAGCAGTGCTGCTCCCACAGGAACGGCGCCATGGTCACCTCCGGTCATTGTTCGTGACCTGCGATCCTACGTTTCGCGGCCCGACCGGAACCGCAGCGACGCTAACGCTGCGCGCACGGCGCCCGATTACTCAGTACCTTCCTCCCACTGCCAGTAAGGCGGTGCGACATGCGTCGCTTCCTCATCCTCCTCACCACGATCGCGGCCTGCGCGGGCCTGTGGACGATCCCCGCCGCGGCCGCCCCGTCCTCCTGCGAGCTCACCTGGGGGTCGCTCGACGAGAAGGACCCGACCTACTCCAGGGCCACCGTCACCGACGTGCGCGCCGGACGCCACGACTGCTTCGACCGGCTGGTCGTCGACCTCGCCGGTGCGCCCGCCGGGTATCTGGTCCGCTATGTCGACACTGTCACCGAGGACGGCTCGGGGAAGCCTGTCGCGCTGCGCGGCGGCGCGTTCCTGCAGGTGACGGTCAACGCCCCGGCCTACGACGATGCGGGCGCCATGACCTTCCGGCCATCCGACCGCACCGAACTCGTCGATGTCACCGGCTACCGGACCTTCCGCCAGGTCGCCTGGGCGGTCTCGTTCGAAGGTCAGTCCAGCCTCGGCCTCGGCGTCCGCGCCCGCCTGCCGTTCCGGGTGTTCACCCTCGACAGCCCGTCCCGCGTGGTCGTCGACGTGGCGCACCACTGGTGAGCCGTCACCAGCCCCGCCGCTGCGGCCGCGAACCGACCAGCTCGCCGTCCCTGGCGCTGTCGCGGGCGCGGTAGACGATGTAGGGCCGGAACTGGAACTCGGGCGCGCGCCGATCGAGGCCGGAGCGATCTCCGGCCGGAGGGAGCCCACCGGTCGTTCGCCCGCATCGGCAACAATGTGGGGATGAGCGGCGTTGAGCAGAACGTGACCGATCCCTATCTCTGGCTCGAGGACGTGACCGCCGAGGCGGCGCTGGACTGGGCGCGCGCCCGCAATGACGTGGTGCGGCGCCGGTTCGCGACGACCGACCGGTTCACCGACCTGGAGCGGCGCATCCTCGCGATGCTCGACGACGACACCAAGATCGCCTACCCGGGGCGGCGCGGGCAGTGGCTCTACAACTTCTGGCGCGACGCCGAGCATCCGCGCGGGCTGTGGCGGCGGACCACGTTCGAGTCCTACGCCACCGACGACCCCGAGTGGGATGTGCTGATCGACGTCGACGCCCTCGCCGAGGCCGATGGCGAGAACTGGGTGTGGTCCGGGGCCGCGGTGCTGCGGCCCTCGCAGGAACGCGCGATCATCCATCTCTCGCGCGGCGGCGCCGATGCCACCGTGGAGCGCGAATTCGACATGACCACACGGCGATTCATCGCGCCCGAGGACGGCGGGTTCTTCCTGCCTGAGGCGAAGTCGCGCATCGGGTGGATCGACGCCGACACCGTCTACGTCGGCACCGATTTCGGGCCGGGCTCGCTCACCGACTCCGGATACCCGCGCATCGCCAAGCGCTGGCGGCGCGGCACCGAGCTCGCCGCCGCGGAGACCGTGTTCGAGGGCAAGCCGAGCGACGTCTCGATCGGCGCAGGCTACGACCGCCACCCCGGCTTCGAGCGGCACTACCTGCATCGCTCGACGGACTTCTACAACTCCGAGGTCTCCCTGCTCGACAACGGCGAGTGGCGCCTGCTCGAGACACCCACCGACGCCGATGTCGACTGGTATCGCGACTGGCTGCTGGTGCGCCTGAAGACCGAGTGGACACCGGCACAGACCACCTTCGCGCCCGGCAGCCTGCTCGTCACCGACATCAACGACTTCCTCGCCGGCGGGCGGGAATTCGAGGTGCTGTTCGCTCCCGACCCACACACCTCGCTGGAGTCGTGGGGCTGGACCGAGAACCACCTGATCCTCACCACCCTGCGCGATGTCCAGACCGGGCTGCGCGTGCTCACCCCCGGCCCGGACGGCTGGACGAGCAGCGAACTCGCCGACTCCCCCGCCATGTCGAGCACCTCGGTGAACAACCTGGACCCGCTCGAGGGCGGTGACGAATTCATGCTCACCACCACGGGTTTCACCACCCCGACGACCCTGCTCAGCAGTGCGATCGGCGAGTCGGCCACGATCCTCAAGCAGGCGCCCGGCTATTTCGACGCCGAAGGCATCGAGGCCGAGCAGTTCTTCGCCACCTCGGACGACGGAACGGCCGTGCCCTACTTCGTGATCCGGCACCGCGACCGGCGCGGCACGCCGGGACCGACGATCATGGACGGCTACGGCGGGTTCGAGATCTCCCGCACCCCGGCGTATCTGGGTGCGGCGGGCATGGCCTGGCTGGAGAAGGGCGGCACCTTCGTGATGGCCAACATCCGCGGCGGCGGTGAATACGGGCCCGAATGGCACACGGCCGCACTGAAAGAGCATCGGCACCGGGCGTTCGAGGATTTCGCCGCCGTCGCGCGGGACCTGGTCGACCGCGGGATCACCACGCCGGACCGGCTCGGCGCCAAGGGCGGCAGCAACGGCGGGCTGCTGATGGGCGTGATGCTCACCCGCTACCCGGAACTGTTCGGCGCGATCGTCTGCCAGGTGCCGCTGCTGGACATGCGGCGCTACCACCTGCTGCTGGCCGGCGCGTCCTGGGTCGCGGAGTACGGCGATCCGGACAAGCCGGAGGAGTGGGCCTACATCAGCGAGTACTCGCCGTATCAGAACACCGATCCCGGTCGGCAGTACCCGCCGATCCTGCTCGCCACCTCCACCCGTGACGACCGGGTGCACCCCGGGCACGCGCGCAAGATGGCGGCGCTGCTGGAATCGGAGAACCGCACCGTCTGGTACTACGAGAACATCGAAGGCGGGCACGGCGGCGCGGCCGACAACAAGCAGGCCGCGCACTTGTCGGCGCTGGTCTACGAGTTCTTCACGCAGATGCTGATGGAGGGCCGCCGCTCGGCGTAGCCGCTCAGCGGTCGCGCAGCCACTTCTCGACCGCGTCGACGCTGGTGTCGGGGTTGGTGATCCAGCCGTTGTGCCCGAGGGCCTCCGGCTGGAACCACCTGGTCACCTGCGCGGCGGGCAGCTTGCCGAGCAGGTGATCGGCCGAGGACTGCGGCGCGAGCTCGTCGCCGGCGATGGTGATCGACAGGACCGGGAACTTCAGTCGCGAGATCCGTTCCTCGTAGTCGATGTCCGCGCCGACCGGCACGAAGCGCCCGGTCCTTGCCAGGCGGGCCCAGTCGGACATGAGCACCTTGGACTGCCTGCCGAACGCGCGGCGGCCGAGCATGTCGCCCGGCCAGAACCCGGCCAGGTTGGAGGCGACAGCCACCGCCGCCGTGCCGACCAGCACGCCCGGCGCGAGCACGCCCCGGTAGCCGCGGAAATACGGTGTGCCGGAGGCGATCAGGATGAGCCCCGCGATCCGGCCGCGCGCCCGTGCCGCGTACATCACCGAGAGCTGGCCGCCCATGCTGTGACCGAGCAGGTAGGGCGTGCTGCCGGGGAACCGGTCACGCACCGCCTGGAGCATGGCGGGGAAGTCGACCGAGGCCAATTCGTGGTAGCCGTAGGCGCTCTCGGCGCCGGGGCGGTGGGTGCTGTCGCCGTTGCCGCGCAGTTCGCCGATGGCCACGTCGAAGCCGCGCTGGGCCAGGCGGTCGCCGAAGTACTCGTAGAACTCACCGGGCACGGCGAGGCCGGGCACGATCACGACCACGGGCCGCGGCGCGTCCGGGGTGACGGTATGGCGATGCGGGCCGCGGGCGGGGATCAGCCGCACCGGCAGGGTCGTGCCGTCGGGGACCTGGATCGGGACGAGCTCGACCCGGGGCATCAGGCCCCTACCGCACCGAGGATCACCCGGCTCAGCACCTGGATCACATCGTCGAGCGGCGGCCGCGGGTCCGAGCCGCTCCAGCCGTCGACCACGTAGTTCACCGCGCCGATGATCGCGAGCACCCGCAATTCGTAGTCGCCCGCGGGGATCTCGCCGTGCATGGCCGCGTCCTCGGCGGCGCTGGCCAGTAGCGAGCCCCACACCCGGCGCAGTTCGAGCCGGTACTTCTCCACCTTGGGGCCGGCGCCGACGACCTCGACCAGGGCCACCCGCGCCTTACGCGGATCGGTGCCGATGGTCTCGACGTAGGCGCGCACGGCCGCGTCGATCGACTCGAGCACGGTGGCGTCGGACTTCGCCTCGAGGGCGGTGGCGACCGCTTCGCGCGATTGCCGATCGATCTGCTCGTACAGTTCCAACAGCAGCGATTCGCGGCCGGTGAACTCCTCGTAGAACTGCCGAGACGAGAGCCCGGCGTCCTTGCAGATGGCACCGACCGAACTGTTGGCGTACCCGTCGCGCGCGAAGACCGTCAGGCCTGACTCCAGAAAACGCGCACGCCGCTGGCGTTGCCGGTCCTCTACGGGCTGCCCGGCATACATTCGTCCCGTATTCGCATCCTGTGACATTGTCGCTGACAATACCGAAGGGCCCGATCCCCTCGTCATGGATCGGGCCCTTCGGCTGCCCTCCCGGCTTACCGCGCGTTAGCCGAAAGTTGGCTGGTGTCTGCTCAGTTGCCCGAGGTCTGCGCCGAGCCGGTGCTCATCGAGCTGCTGAGCAAGCCGAGCAGCAGGCTCAGGATGCCGCCGTCGCCACTGCTGCCACTGTTGTTTTCGGTGATGTAGTAAAGCATGGTGCAACTCCAGTTGATGCTTGTGACGTTACCGTCACTGGCCATTTGCCATCTCGGACGATACTCAGCCATAAAGTGAAGCGAGGTCGTTTTAAAGGAATTTCCTAGAACTTTCTTGCCGCTTGTGCGGCCCGGACACGGGTTGGCAGGATGGCGGCCACATGACAACGATCGATATCGCGTACGACAGCCTCGACGGACTGTCGGTCGGGGACGCATTGGGCGCACAGTTCTTCGTTCCGGGCCGCTCCGTGCCGGAACTTCTGGCGGGCCGCCCACCCGCCGGTCCGTGGGAATGGACCGACGACACCGAGATGGCCTGCTCGGTGCTGAGCGAGTTACGCACGCGCGGCCGGATCGATCCGACAGCGCTGGCCGCCGTCTTCGCCGACCGCTGCGAGCCCTACCGCGGCTACAGCGGTGGCACAGTCGCTCTGCTGCACCAGATCCGCGACGGCAGGCCGTGGGCGGAGGCCGCCGCGGCCCTGTTCGACGGGCGCGGCTCGTGGGGCAACGGCGCCGCGATGCGCGTGGCGCCACTCGGCGCGTTCTTCGCCGGCGAGCTCGACCGTGCGGCGGCGGAGGCAGCGGCGTCGGCCGAGGTGACGCACGCGCACCCGGAGGCGATCGTCGGGGCGATGGTCGTCGCCGTCGCGGCGAGCCACGCGGCGGATTCGCGCGGGCGCGCCTGTGCGCCAGGGGAACTGTTCGACGTCGTAGAGCCCTATCTGATCGACGGACGGACCGCGCGCGGCATTCGGCGGGCCCGGACCCTGCTGGGACGGTCGGTGGCCGAGGCCGCCTACGAACTCGGCAACGGCGCGCAGGTCAGTGCGCAGGACACGGTCCCGTTCACCCTGTGGGCGGCGGCGAGCTTTCTCGACGACTATCCGCGCGCGATCACCGCGTGCGTCGAGGCCGGTGGCGACGCCGACACCACGGCCGCCATCGTCGGCGGGATCGTGGCGGCCCGCACCGGGACCGGCGACGGCGGTGTGCCGCGCGCATGGCTCACGGCGCGCGAGGAGTTGCCGACCTGGGCGATCGGAGGTTGACGGGAGGATGAAATCCGACCCTGGGGGGAGGAAGGGCGTGGGCGCGCTGCCTATGCTGACTGCGACCGACCGTCACACACATCCCGGAGGCACCGTTGCCTAACAATCTCGAAGCCAGCATCGATATCGCCGCCGCGCCGGAGAAGGTGTGGTCGATCCTGGCCGATCTCCGTCGCGTCTCCGAGCTCAGCCCGACGACGCTCAAGATGATCCCGCTCGGCGGCGTCCGGGACGGCGCGTTCACCGTCAACGTCAACAAGGTGGGCTGGAAGGTCTACCCGACCACCTCGCGCATCGTGACCTTCGAGCCGAACCGGTCCTTCGCGTTCCGGATGAACGAGAACCGCACGGTGTGGCGCTACGACCTCGAGCCCACCGCCACCGGCACCCGCGTGGTGGAGACCCGCACCGTCGACGCCAAGGGCCTGCCCGGCTGGCTGCGCGGGACCATCAAGGTAGCCATGGGTGGCGAGGAGAAGTTCGAGGCCGACCTCGTCGCGGGCATGCAGGAGACGCTGCGCAAGGTCAAGGCCGCCGCGGAGCGCTGACCTCAGCGACCTACGAGAGCCCGTCGGACCCCTCCGGCGGGCTCTCGGCATTTCTAGAGCAGATCCTGCCTGACCTCCTCGAAAGCCTGCGCGGTCCGGGCCAGCAGCGCGGTCAAGGTGGCGAACTCGTCGGCGGTGAAGCGGTCGCCGACGGCGCGCTCGACCGCGATCGCGCGCGCGTCGGCCGCCGCGGTCAACTCTTTGCCGCGCTCCGTCAGCCGCGTCTCGAGCACGTTCTTGTGCCATTCGTGCGGTGAGCGTTCGACCAGGCCGCGCTCCTGCAGATTGGTCAGGACGGTGTTCATGGTCGGCGGCGTCACGCCCGCCAGGCGCGCCAGGGCGGCGGCCGAGATGCCGGGGTTCTCGGCCAGGTACATCAGCGCGCTGAACTGCGGAACCGTCAGCCCGGCCGGTTTGAGCGCGGCCGTCTTCGCCGCGATCATCGCTTGCTCGGCACGCTTGAGAAACGTGCCCAGCCTCTCGGTCGAGGGCATGGACGTCATGGGGGCATGGTATCCGTCCGACTCGAAGTAACGCTCTTGACGATCATTAGGGTTCTAATCTACATTTCTGCTCGTTGCATGATGTCTGGCATTACATGAACGAGAGGCTTCATCATGATCAGGACCGGTACGACCGTCGCGGTAGTCATCGCCTGCCTGGCCGTCACCGCCTGCGGCACCGACGCGCCCGCCGCCGCGCCCACCCTGAGCACCGCCTACGAACTCCCAGGCGCCGCCGTCTACCCCGAGGGCATCGCGGTGGACGCCCGCACCGGCGACAGCTACGTCGGCTCCTACGCCGATGGCACCGTGTACCGCGCCGCCGGTGCCGCGACCCGCGCCGAGGTGTTCCTGCCCGCCGGAGCCGACGGCCGCAAGACCACCAACGGGCTGCGCGTCGACCGCGAGGGCAGGCTGTGGGTGATCGACTCGACCACGGGAGTCACGGTGTACGACACCGGCTCTCGCGCGCTGCTCGCCCGATTCGACGTGCCGGGAACGGATCCGCGCTTCGTCAACGATCTCGCCTTCGGCGCCGACGGCAGCGCCTACCTCACCGACAGCGTGCGCAATGTCGTCTACCGGGCAGCCGCGGACCGGATCGCCTCGGGCCGAGGTGAATTGAGCGTCGCCTTCGACCTCGCGCCGACGCTCGGCCCGCGCGCGCCGCAGGTCTTCGAACTCAACGGGATCGTGGCCGACGAGGCCGGGCGCTACCTGCTGGTCGTGGCGATGTCGGCGGGCGAGCTGTACCGCATCGACCTCACGGGCGGCGAGCCGATCCGCAAGGTCACGCTGAACGGCGGCGATGTGCGCCACGGCGACGGCATGGAGCTGCGCGACGACACCCTGTGGGTGGTCCACAACACCGACAACACCGTCAGCCGCTGGCACGTCACCGACGACGGCGCCACGGCCACACGGGAGCGCGAATTCCACGACCCCGCGCTGAGCATCCCCACCACGATGGCGCACCGCGGAGACCGCGCGCTGATCGTGTCGTCCCAGTTCGACAAGGGCGGGCCGATGGGCGGGGACGCGAAGCCGGGGACCTTCGTGGTGTCAGCGGTCGACGGACTCTGAACGCACGAAATCCTCGAGTACCGTGACGAATTCGTCCGGCTGCTCGACCTGCGGGGAATGCCCCGCGTGCTCGACCAGATGGGTCCGCGCCCCCGCCGCGGCGAAGCGGGCGAGCGTCGCGGTGCTGTCGTAGAGGTGGTCGTGCCTGCCGTGTATCGCCAGCACGGGCAGGTCGAGGGCGGCGACGCGCTCGTCGAGCGGGTGCGCGGCGAGGTCGTCGGCCCGGCCGCTGACGGCGTAGGCCATGGCGGCGGGCACGGCGCCACGGAAGTCCCGGACCACCGCCTCCGCCAGGCCGGGCGCGGAGTCGTAGCGGAAACGGGGCGCGAAGACGCCGCGGTTGGCCAGCCGGATCAGCACACCGGGAGTGAAGCGCTGCGCCAGCCGCACCGTCGATGGGCGGACCACCCAGCGCGCGGCGCCGGGAATGTTCGCGGCGCGATAGTCCGGCGCCTGGCCGACCAGGACCACCCGCCCCACCCGCGAGGTGGTGTTCGCGAGTTCGAGCGCGATCTCGGCGCCGAAGGAATGACCGACAACGGTCACCTCGGTCAGCTCGAGTTCGGCGAGCAGTGCCGCGATCGGGGCACTGCGGGACGCGGCGTCGAACCGGCCCGTCTCGGCGCCCTGGTCGCGCACATCGACGCGGATCACCCGGAACGAGCGCGCGAGCCGTTCGGCCACGCCGGCGAACCAGTCGACCGAGCCGGGGATGCCGTGGACGCACACGATCGCCGGAGCGCTCCGTTCACCTTCGTCCACAAACAGCACAATTCACCCTAACGCGCGTCCGAGGGTGGGTGCCGCGGCCCGGATCTAGGCTGTCGCTCATGGTCACCGCCCTGATGTACGGCCTCGGTGCCGTGGTTCCCCTGCTGATCGGCGTCGCGATCGGTCTGCGGTGGTCGTTGCCGAAACCCGTGCTCGGCGCGCTGATGGCGTTCGGCGCGGGCACGATGATCGCGGCGGTCTCGGAGGAGCTGTTCGAGCCCGCCTTCCGCGGACAGGGCGCGCTCGTCGCCGGTGGCGCGCTGTTCCTCGGCGCGGCGGTGTACGTCGTCGCCAACTACTTCATCGAGGAGAAGCTCGGCGCCGCCGCGATCGGGTGGGCGCTGCTGCTCGGCACGGTCCTCGACGGGATCCCCGAGAACACCGCGCTCGGCGTCTCGCTGGCCGAGGGCGGCGGGGTGGTGCTGGTCGTGGCGATCGCCGCGGGCAATGTGCCCGAGGCGCTCAGCGGCGCCACCCTGATGCGCGACCGGCACGCCTTCGGCACCGGGCGCATCTTCGCGCTGTGGGCGATCACCGGTGCGGTGCTCGTGCTGGTCACCGTGCTCGGACATGTTCTCGCCGAAGACATCTCGCCCACCGCGATCGGCGCCGTGCAAGCCTTCGCCGGTGGGGCGACCATCGCCGTGCTGGCCGATTCGCTCATTCCCGAGGCCTACCGTGAGGGCGGCTGGTGGGTGGGCATGGCCACGGCCGCGGGGTTCTTCGTCGCCTTCGCGCTGGGGTGAGTCAGCGGGCCATGCGGCGGCGCGCGCGAGTCATCATGCGCGGCACCAGCCGCCGGTGGGCGAGGCCGGCCAGTCGGCGGTTGAACACCCATTGACAGCCGCTCAACTGCGAATATTCTGCGGGCAGGTATCATTCGCCGCCTAGCAGTAGCGGTAACGGGGCGCGTCGAATACGCTTCGCCGCGGATGAAGACGCCTCATGGAGGGACGAGTGATCACTCCGCACAGGCCGGAGGACGGGGCCGACGCCCGGCATACCGTGCCATTGACCCAGCTGATACACCTCATGGCGGAGTATCAGCAGCTCGGCGCACACCGTGACACCTTCCTCGCCACGCCCGCCGACGACACCTTCGTGCGCGGCTGCGGCATCATCGCGGGCACCATCGCGACCATCGGCGTGATCACCGCCGCCGTCGGCTCCTGGCAGGGCGGTGTGGCGCTGCTCGTGATCGCCGCCGTCCCCGTCCTGCTCGCGCTGCGCCGCGGAATCCTCAACCGGCAGAACCGAGCCGCGCGAATCGACCTGTTCGACCACGGGGTGACGGTCTACCGTTCCGGCCAGCGGGTCGCCGGATTCCGTTGGGACAGCACCGAAGTGCGTCAGCAGATGATTCCCTTCCACGACACCGCGGCCGTGTCCTACGTGCTCGAACTCACCGGCCCCGGCACCGCCGAGACCACCATCGACGAAGAGGGCTTCGCCCGCGCCCGCGAATGGGCCCGGGCCATCCAATCCGCCGTCACCGCAACACAACTCCCCCTCGCCGTCGCCGCCATCGACAACGGCGACACCGTCACCTTCGGCGACCTCGGCCTCTCCCTGGACGCCCTCACCTGGCGCGGCGAATCCTTCCCCTGGGAGAACATCCAGCTCATCGACGCCCGCAGCGGCCACATCCGCGTCAAACACGCGGGCACCTGGCTCTCCCTCACCCCCGTGAGCACCATCCCCAACTTCTACATCTTCAACGAACTCGCCGAGAGGTTGCGGTTGACGCCGGTGGGGTAGCGGGTCAAGGCTGGAGGCCGAGGATCAGCCGGACCGAACTCTCCACTCGCCGAAGTTCACCTGGCGCGAGCACCCCGAGTTTGCGACGCAGCCGCGCCTTGGCGACGGTGTGGAGATCGGCGCAATTCACATACGACTCTGCGCATTTCGTCAAACCCGAGTCTGCACCAACCGGAACGTGGGTCACCTCGGGACCAGAAGTCCCGGTGATCAGAACCACAGTGACGGCGGCCAGTGGTTCCGCGATGCGGTTCACCGTCAAAACGACAGCGGGATGCGGCCCCACCGGCTGCGGGAGCGCACAGGACCAGACTTCTCCCCTGAGCGCCGTCCCGACGCTCACCACTGCATCTCGTCCACAGCAGCGAGTTCGTCCTCATCCGGCTCCACGACGCCCTCCGGGAGCGGGGCGTGGCTGCCCTCGTAGAACGCGCGGATTTCCTCCGCCGCGCCAACCTCCGCGGCTTCACGCGCGAGGAGGCGCAGCCCTTCACGAAGGGCATCAGAGGTCGAGTCGATGCGCAGTGTCCGCATGACCTCCCGCAGAGCCAGCACCTCGTCGTTGCGAAGCCGGACCTGCGCCAGGCGGCTGGCGCCGAGCGATCCCGCCGATTCACGGCGTGCGGCCGCCTTCTTCTTCTCGGCCATCCGTTTGCGGGTCGCGGCCGCATCGGCAGTCTGTCTTACAGATGTCATACACCTAGTGGGAATCGACACCGATCGCTGGTCAAGCAAGAGATTCCGAATAGACCGAAGGCCGGTCCACGGGGAGTGGACCGGCCTTCGGGGGCTTGCGGGGTGACTAGCTGATCCGGGGGATCAGAAGTCCATGCCGCCCATGCCGCCGGTGGGGTCGCCCGCGGGGGCGGCCTTCTCCGGCTTGTCGGCGACGACGGCCTCGGTGGTGAGGAACAGGGCCGCGATGGAGGCCGCGTTCTGCAGGGCCGAGCGGGTGACCTTGACCGGGTCGGCGACGCCGGCGGCCAGCAGGTCCTCGTACTCGTTGGTCTGGGCGTTGAGGCCCTGGCCCGCGGGGAGGTTGGCGACCTTCTCGGCGACGACGCCGGGCTCGAGGCCGGCGTTGAAGGCGATCTGCTTCAGCGGAGCCGACAGCGCCACGCGGACGATGTTGGCACCGGTGGCCTCGTCACCGTCGAGCTTCAGCTCGTCCAGCGCGGGGGCCGACTGCAGCAGGGCCACGCCACCACCGGCGACGATGCCCTCTTCGACGGCAGCCTTCGCGTTGCGGACGGCGTCCTCGATGCGGTGCTTGCGCTCCTTGAGCTCGACCTCGGTCGCCGCACCCGCCTTGATCACCGCGACACCGCCGGCCAGCTTGGCCAGACGCTCCTGCAGCTTCTCACGGTCGTAGTCGGAGTCCGAGTTCTCGATCTCGCTGCGGATCTGCGCAACGCGGCCCTTGATGGCCTCCGCGTCGCCCGCGCCCTCGACGATGGTGGTCTCGTCCTTGGTGACGACGACCTTGCGCGCCTGGCCGAGCAGCTCGATGCCTGCGGTCTCCAGCGAGAGGCCGACCTCTTCGCTGATGACCTCGCCACCGGTGAGGATGGCGATATCGGCGAGCTGGGCCTTGCGGCGGTCACCGAAGCCCGGGGCCTTGACGGCGACGGACTTGAAGGTGCCACGGATCTTGTTCACGACCAGGGTCGACAGGGCTTCGCCCTCGATGTCCTCGGCGATGATCAGCAGCGGCTTACCGGCCTGGATGACCTTCTCCAGCAGCGGCAGCAGGTCCTTGACGGTCGAGATCTTCGACGAGACCAGCAGGATGTACGGATCCTCGAGGACCGCTTCCTGACGCTCGGGGTCGGTCACGAAGTAACCGGAGATGTAGCCCTTGTCGAAGCGCATGCCCTCGGTGAGCTCCAGCTGGAGCCCGAAGGTGTTGCTCTCCTCGACGGTGATGACGCCTTCCTTGCCGACCTTGTCCATGGCCTCGGCGATCAGCTCACCGATGGACGCGTCGCCGGCCGAGATACCGGCGGTGGCGGCGATCTGCTCCTTGGTCTCGACCTCCTTGGCGGTGTCGAGCAGCTTGGCGGTGACGGCCTCGACGGCCTTCTCGATGCCGCGCTTCAGGCCGAGCGGGTTCGCGCCGGCGGCGACGTTGCGCAGGCCCTCACGCACGAGCGCCTGGGCGAGCACGGTGGCGGTGGTGGTGCCGTCGCCCGCGACGTCGTCGGTCTTCTTGGCGACTTCCTTGACCAGCTCGGCGCCGATCTTCTCGTACGGGTCCTCGAGGTCGATCTCCTTGGCGATGGACACACCATCGTTGGTGATCGTGGGGGCGCCCCACTTCTTCTCGAGCACGACGTTGCGACCCTTCGGGCCCAGCGTCACCTTGACAGCGTCGGCGAGGGCGTTCAGACCCCGCTCGAGACCGCGACGGGCCTCTTCGTCGTACGCAATTGTCTTGGCCATTGCGTTGAGATCCTCCACATGTCTATGGCTGACACACGAGACGACCACAGGTTGGATCGCCCCAAAGTACGCTGGCCAGGTGCGGTGCCCGCGACGGACGACCGAGGGTGTCGATGGAACCCGGTCTCACCGTCCCGACCTGGCACTCAACAGATGCGAGTGCCAAGCCATTTTTAGCACTCGGGTGGTGAGAGTGCAAGGTCGCGCCCGGCACGGCCGGGCGCGACCCGGACCTCAGGGCTGCTCCTCCTGGGCGGCCAGGAACTGATTCAGCAACTCGACGAGTTCGGCCTCTACGACAGCCTTGTCCAGACCGAGGCCACTGAGCACGCCCGTACCGTTCTCCTGCTCCAGCAGCGCGAGCAGGATGTGCTCGGTGCCGATGTAGTTGTGGCCGAGGCGCAGCGCCTCCCGAAAGGTCAGCTCGAGGACCTTCTTGGTGTCACCGTCGAACGGGATCAGGGCGGGGATGTCGGCATCGGCGGCGGGCAGCGAGGCGGTGACCGCGTCGCGCACCGCGTCGAGCGTGACGCCCCTGGCGACGATCTCACGGGCCGCCAGCCCCTCCGCCTGGCCGATCAGCCCGAGGATCAGGTGCCCGAGCGAGATCTGGGCGTTGTTCGCCTCGCGGGCCACCTCCTGGGCGGCCACGACCACCTGGCGGGCGCGGGGGGTGAACTTGGCGAAGCCGGCCTGCGGATCCATGGCGGCCGTGTCGCTCGGACCCTTGGGCACGAACCGCTTCTGCACGGCCTGCTTGCTGACGCCCATGCTGGCGCCGATGTCGGTCCAGGACGCGCCGGCGCGGCGGGCCTGGTCGACGAAGTGGCCGATCAGATGGTCGGCGGTCTCGCCGAGGTGGTTGGCGGCGACCACCGCGTCGGAGAGCTGGTCGAGAACATTGTCGGGACGGGCCTTCTTGATGCCGTCGATCAGGTCGTCGAGGCGGAAGTTCGGAGTGCTCATGGCGTCAACTCTAAGTTGACGTCGCATGATCGTCAACCATTAGTTGACGATCATGTCGTGGCAGAGTTGTCGGCATGGGGAGAGGTCGGAGCGCGGGCCGGTGGGCACTGCGCGGCGTGGGGGTCTTCGTGACGCTGGTGTGCCTGGTCGGCGCGGGCCGATTCCTGTGGCCACAGCCGGGGATCACCGAGCAGCCGGGGTCGACCGAGCGACAGCTGACCTTCGTGCGGGCCGCGCTCGACAGTGGCGCGGATACCGCTGCCCAGCAGCAGTTTCCGGAAGGACATTTCTTCCTCAACGCGCTCTACGGCATCTCGTGGGTACAGGCTGCGCACACCGAGCCCGCGTTGCGGGACACGGCCCTGCGGGAATCACGGTGGGCGCTGGACCGATTGGAGTCCGAGCAGGGTCGCGCCGCGTTCAGTCCGGCCTTGCGGCCCGCGTACGGAATCTTCTGGGCGGGCTGGACCAACTGGTTACGCGGCGCGATCCTGTCGCTCGACGCGTCCGATCGGGCCGAGGTACAGCGGTTTTCGGCGCACAGCGCGGAGATCGCGCAGGCCTTCGCCGCGTCGGAAACACCGTTCCTGCAGGCCTATCGCGGGCAGGCCTGGCCGGTCGATTCGACTGTCGCGATGGCCTCGCTGCGGTTGCACGACCACCTGCTCGACGACCGGTACGCCGCGGTGACAGCGAGGTGGCTCGACGCGGCGCGTGCCCGCCTAGATCCGGCTACTGGCCTACTGCCGCACGAGGTTTCGCCGGATGGAACGCAACTCGACGGCGCGCGAGCGACCTCGCAGTCGGTGATCCACCGGTTCCTGCCGGAGATCGACGCGGCCTTCGCGCGCGAGCAGTACGCCGTGTACCGCGACCGATACCTCGCCTACCCGGGCGGGTTCGGACCGGCGCTACGCGAGTATCCGCACGGTGTCGACGGTGTCGGCGATGTGGATTCGGGGCCGCTGGTCGCCGGAATCAGCCTGTCGGCCACGGTCGTCGGGCTGGGGGCCGCCCGGGTGAACGGCGACAGCGGCCTGGCGGCGGCGATCGGCGCCGAAGGCGAACTGCTCGGACTACCGGTCGACCTGCCCGGTTCCAAGCGGTACGCCTTCGGCCTCGCCCCGATCGGCGACGCGTTCGTGGTGTGGTCGTCGACCGCCCGGCTCCTCACCACGGAACCGGCCGTGGGCGACTGGGAGACCCGCTGGTGGCGGGCGCCGTGGCTGGCCGTGCTCGGCCTGCTCGCCCTTGCCCCGTGGGTCGGGCGACTCGTCACCCTCCGTGATCCCCGCCACCGCAGGCCACTCAGCGGGTAGCCGATCGGGTACTGTCGGTTTTCACCAACGGTGATATTCCGAGATGCCGGGCACTCAGGCTGCCCGCTTCCGAGAGTTTCCGTGCTGTCAGGCATGAACGAACACACTCTCGGAAGGCGATTCCCGACCCATGTACACCTTGTCGATCCTGGCGCTCGCTGCCGCTGTCTTCTCCCTCGGCCTGGTCGCCGGGGTCGTTCTGGCATACAGCAACTCGGTGATGCCGGGGCTGCGGCACGCCGACGACCGCACCTTCGTCGACGCCTGCCAACGACTCAACACCGCCATCGACAACCCGCTGTTCCTGGTCGTGTCGAACCTCGCACTGCTGGCCACGGCCGCCGCGGTGGCGCTGGCGATACCGGCCGGGCTCGGGGCGGCCGTCCTGGCCTCGACCGGCGCCGCGCTCCTGCTCTACGTGAGCACCTTGGTGATCACATTTGCCGTCAACGTGCCGATGAACAACGAACTCATCGCGGCCGGACACCCCGACACCATCCCCGATCAGCTGGCGGCGGTGCGCGCCCGCTTCGAGAGCAAGTGGACCACCATGAACAACCTGCGCGCCGTCGCGACCACCGCCGCGCTGATCTGCTCGCTGGTCGCCCTGATCCTGGCGACCTGACCGCTCAGCGCAGGCCGGCGGCCTTGCCCGCGAAGCGGACGATGTTCTCCTTCACCCATGCGCCGGTTCGGCCGCGGATCACGCGGTGGGTCGGGGTGTCGTCGGCGTCGAGGAGTTGGATGACGGCGTCGCGGCGGCCCAGGCTGAGGCATTGCAGGTGGTAGCGGAAGGTCATCGGCTTCGGTTCGGCGCCGGTCGCCCGCGCCAGGATCGCCTTGGCGACGTAGCTGCCCGCGGGAAGGGCTGTCGCGCAGGCCATTCGGAGTGGGCGGTCGCCGGGACCGGCGATCAGGGCGGCGTCGCCCGCGGCGTAGATATCCGGGTGCGAGAGCGAGCGCAGGGTGTCGTCGGTGCGGATGCGGCCCTGCTCGTCCACGTCGAGACCGGCGCTGCGGGCGAGGTCCGGGACGGTGAAACCGGCAGTCCAGACGACAGCGGCGGCAGGCAACAGGGTGCCGTCGACGAGCCGAACACCGTCGGACAGCACTTCGGCGACCTTGACTCCGGACCGGATTTCGACGCCGAGACGGGTCAACGTGGATCGGATGTGCTCGACGGCTCGCGTGGAAAGCCAGGAACCCGGCTCCTCCGAACCGAGCAGGGTGACCTGGGTCGACTTGTCGGCGCCACCCGAATCACGATGCCGCTCCGCGTGTTCCGCCATCCGCTCGCGATCACCCACCCCGTCCGGCCCCCGGCCCGCCGCCGCGAGCCTCGCCGACAGCCCGGCGTCATCAGGCACGGCCGCACCCAGCCGCCCCGCAGCACGCCCCGCCGACCGCTCACCAACTGCCGGTCCGGCCGAACCCCTGTGTGCCTCAGCGAGTTCCGCTGCCAGCTCGATGCCGGTGGATCCGGCGCCGACGACGATCACCCGGCCGGTGGGTAGCGCACGCAGGTCTTCGGGGGTCGCGACGGAGTGCGCGTACTCTGCGATGCCGGGCACGCTCGACCGGTCGGCCGCGCTGCCGAGCGCGTAGACCAAGGTGTCGTAGCCGATGGACCATTCACCGTCGAGGTCGACGCGCTTCGCGTCCGGGTCGATCGCCGTGACCCGCGCGCGGATGTACTCGATGCCCTTGCGCTCCAGCATCTCCCGCAGGTCCCAGCGCCTGATCCGCCCGCCCGCCGCGGCCTGGTGCAGGCGCACCCGTTCGACGAATTCCGCGCGGGTGTCGACCACGGTGATCCTGGTGTCGCGCGCCTTCGCCAAGCGGCGTGCGGCGCTGAGTCCCGCGTACCCGGCGCCGAGGACGACGATTCGCTGCTGCCCGGTCATGTGTGGCTCCTCTCGACGTTGCCGACACCGACCAGACCGCGCAGCCGCCGGATTACTGACAGCGCGACGGAGTGATCCGGCTCACACGCCAGTGGCGACCAGGAAACCGAGCTTGTCTGGGTTGACCACGATGCGCACCGAGTCGACCAGCCCGGCGCCGTCGACATCGAAGAACATCACCGAGCTGGCGACCACGCCGTCCGCGCGCACGATCAGCGCCGGCTCACCGTTGACCTCGGCGAAATCGAACGTGCTCGCCGGCGTGAGGAACTTGGTGAGGCCGAGCAGGTAGCGGGCCACCTGGTCGGCGCCGGTGACGGGCCGCCGCGCCGCGGTGACCTTGCCGCCGCCGTCGGCCATCGACACGATGTCGTCGGCCAACAGGGCGCGCAGACCGGCGAGATCGCCGGTGGCCGCCGCCAGCAGGAACCGCTCGATCAGCGTGCGCGCCTCGTCGGCGGGCACGGTGAAGCGCGGTGTGTCCGCGCGCACCCGGCTGCTCGCCCGGTGCAGGATCTGCTGCGAGTTGGCCTCGGAGAGCTCGAGCATCGCGGCGATCTCGGCGTGCGGATACCCGAACGCCTCGCGCAGCACGAAGACCGCGCGCTCCACCGGATTGAGCCGCTCCATCGCGGTGAGCAGCGCGAGCGACACCGACTCGCGCTCCTCGACGGTCTCCAGTGGACCGAGCGCGCCCGCCCCGGTCGGCACCGGCTCGGGCAGCCAGGGCCCGACATAGGTCTCGCGGCGAGCCCGCGCCGAGACCAGCGCCGTGCGGCAGAGATTGACGGTGACGGTGGTCAGCCAGGCCTCGGCATTGCCGATCGTGGCGCGGTCGGCCGCGGCCCAGCGCAGGTAGGCCTCCTGGACGATGTCCTCGGCCTCGCTCGCCGCGCCGAACATCCGATACGCCAGCGCGAACAATCGCGGCCGATGCCCGAGAAACTCCGTGAGCCCGTCGGACTCCACCGCTCCCCCTCCGCTCACGAAACCGGGATTCAGTCGCGCGGACGACGCAGCCGCAGCCGGGCCGAACCGCGGATCGCCGGGCGGCGGATCTGCGGCATCTTGCGCTGGGCCCGCCGCTGCGCGCGGCGCTCGGACGGCTTGTGCTGCCAGGTCTCCGGCCGGGCCGCCACCCAGCGGGCCGAGCGCCAGGCGAACGGGATGTGCACGAGGTACAGGCCGACCAGGATCAGTAGCAGGACAATCGGGTAGGTCACCAGCAGGGCCGCCGCCAGGGCCACCAGCACCAGCAGACCGGCCGCCGCCTGGGGAGCCACCGACACCGACTTCATCGCCAGCGTCGGGATGGTGCTCACGCACAGCAGGGCGGCGAAGATCGTCCACGCGGCGACGAAGGCGAAGCTGTCCCACCAGCCGTCCCCGAATTGCACCCGCAGTGCGATCGGGACCAGCGCGATCAGCGCGCCAGCGGGTGCGGGCACCCCGACGAAATACTCGCGGGCCCAGTTCGGGCGGGAGTCGTCGTCGAGCAGGGTGTTGAACCTGGCCAGGCGCAGCACCAGGCTCACCGCGAACAGCAGCGCCACGATCCATCCGGCGCTGTAGCCGTCGAGCAGGGTGACGTAGAGGACCAGCGCGGGCGCGACGCCGAAGGAGATCGCGTCGGAGAGCGAGTCCAGTTCGGCGCCCATCTTGCTGGTGGCGTCGAGCATCCTGGCCAGGCGGCCGTCGAGGGTGTCGAGCACGGCGGCGGCGCCGACCATGGCCAGCGCCACTTCCAGCTCGCCGTCGAGGCCGAACTTCACCGCGGACAGGCCGGCGCACAGGGCGAGGATGGTGACGACGCTCGGCAGCAGCCGCACCGAGCGTGGGCGCTTGCGGCGGGCGGCCTGTTCGATCATCCCAGCACAGCCAGCACGGTTTCGGCGCCGATCGTGCGCTGCCCCGGGGCGACGAGCAGTTCGGTGCCGACCGGGAAGTAGGTGTCGACGCGGGAGCCGAAGCGGATCAGGCCGTAGGTGTCACCGATGGTGAGCACGTCACCGGCGCGGGCGTCGCAGACGATGCGGCGCGCCAGCAGCCCGGCGATCTGCACGACGACGACCTGCTTGCCGTCGGCGGTGTCGATGACCATGCTGTTGCGCTCGTTGGCGTCGCTGGCCTCGGGCAGGTCGGCCGAGAGGAACTTGCCGGGCTGGTGCTGCACCTCGCGCACGGTGCCGGACACGGGCACGCGCTGCACGTGCACGTCGAGGACCGAGAGGAAGATGCTGACGCGCGGCAGCGGCTGATCGCCGAGGCCGAGCTCGGCGGGCGGCACCGCGGTGTCGACCAGGGCGACCTCACCGTCGGCGGGCGCGACGACGATGCCGGGACGGTTCGGCGGCACGCGATGCGGATGCCGGAAGAAGGCCGCGCAGGCCGCGGCGGCGCCGAGACCGGCCCGGCGGACCCACTTGTTCCGGCCGCCGACGACCGCGACCGCCAGCGGGACCGCGACGAACGGCAGTCCGGCGGGGTGCAGCGGTGGGACGGCGGCCCGGACCAGGTCGACGACATGGCCGATGCCGGTGGTTTCGGGCGTGCCGGGCGGAGTGGGGCGGCGGGCCACGGGCTCCCTCTTTCGTGGGGTGACGACAACACAAGCGTTCACACCTTACGCCGAGCTCGCCGTCCGCCCCCGATGGGCGGTGCGCGGCCGATGTGACCGAAGCCACGAATTCGCCGGCCGGACGCGCTAATATGAGGAAGCCTCATGTCTGCCCGTTCACATGTTGTCCATACGGGGGTCATGGGCGATGAGCGACAGATTTCGATGCTTCAGGTACACCCAGCGGTGCGACCGCAGGTTGACAGGTACATAGGAGACGCACAATGGCTGCTCGAATCGCCCAGACGACTGGGGCTGAGCACACCGCGATTCTCGGTTTGGGCGTCTACCGCCCCGCCCGGGTGGTCACGAACGACGAGGTGGCTGGGCCGATCAACTCGAGCGACGAGTGGATCCGCACCAGATCGGGCATCAACACCCGCCGGTTCGCCTCGGCCGAGGAGACCGTCAAGAGCATGAGCGTCGCCGCCGCCGAGGGCGCGTTGGCCTCGGCGGGTGTCGCCGCCGATCAGGTCGACTGCGTCATCGTGGCGACGTCGACCCACCTGCTGCTCACTCCCGCCATCGGGCCGCAGATCGCCACCGATCTCGGCATGACCGGCGCCGCCGCGTTCGACATCTCGGCGGGCTGCGCCGGGTTCTGTCATGCCCTGGGCATGGCCTCGGATCTGGTACGGGCGGGCACGTCCAAGAACGTGCTGGTGATCGGGGTCGAGAAGCTCACCGACACCGTCGACTTCACCGACCGCTCCACGGCGTTCCTGTTCGCCGACGGCGCGGGCGCGGTGATCGTCGGCCCGGCCGAGGAGCAGGGCATCGGCCCGACCGTGTGGGGTTCGGACGGCACCCAGCACCACGCCATCCGGCAGAGCAAGGACTGGATGGAGTTCTTCACCGAGATCGAGGAGAAGGGCACCGACGCGGTGCGCCCCTACCTCGCGATGGAGGGCACCGCGGTGTTCCGCTGGGCCGCGCATTCGCTGGAGAAGGTGTGCCGCGAGGCCATCGACAAGGCCGGGCTCACCACCGACGACCTCGACGCCATGGTCCCGCACCAGGCCAACGGCCGGATCATCGAGATCATGGCGCGGGTGCTGAAGCTCCCGGAGGACTGCGCGCTGGCCAACGACATCGAGGAAGCAGGCAACACCTCGGCAGCGTCGATCCCGCTGGCGATGGAGGCGCTGCTGCGCAAGGGCGAGTCGAAGCCGGGCGACACCGCGCTGCTGATCGCCTTCGGCGCCGGACTCTCCTACGCCGCACAGGTTGTCACCATGCCGGCCTGGCGCTGACCGGCCAGCAAATCCACCCACCGCGGCGGCGGCCCGCCCCGAGCGGACCGCCGAGCGGTGGGCTCGCCGTGTCCACCTCGTCCCACTTGCACCAACTCGGACAGGCTGGCAAACTCTTCGCTAATCGACGTTGCTGACCGACGAAGCTCAGCCACCGCGTCCCTGTCGTCGAACCGAGGTGATCGGCCGTGAAACTGCGCTCCTTCCTGCCACGCAGGAACATCAACGACATCCCGCTGCTGCCCACCATCGAGCCGGACGACAGCTCCGCACTGCGCGCCGCCCTCACCCGCCGCAAACGCGACGAACGCCTCGAACGCCTGCTGACACCCAGCGAACTCGACCTGGTGCTGCACAACCAGCTCTGAGCGCGCACCGGGGGCGAGGGGGGATACTCGACAGGTGAGCACACCCGCGGTAACCAAACCGGCCATTCTGAGCGTTGACGACGACCCCGGGGTCTCCCGGGCCGTGGTACGCGATCTGCGCCGCCGCTACGGCGCCGACTACCGGATCCTGCGCGCCGAGTCCGGCCAGCAGGCGCTCGAGGCGCTGCGGGAGATGAAGCTGCGCGGACAGCCCGTCGCGGTGCTGATCGCCGATTACCGGATGCCGGGCATGGACGGCATCGAATTCCTCGAGCAGGCGATGGACCTGCACCCCTACGCGCGGCGCGTGCTGCTGACCGCCTACGCCGACACCAATGCCGCGATCGACGCGATCAACGTCATCGACCTCGATCACTACCTGCTCAAGCCGTGGGACCCGCCGGAGGAGAAGCTCTACCCGGTGCTGGACGAGCTGCTCGCCGCCTGGCGCAGCGCCGAGCACCGGCCCGTGCACGAGACGAAGGTCGTCGGTGACCGGTGGTCGCCGCGGTCCTCGCAGGTGCGCGAGTTCCTGGCGCGCAACCAGTTGCCCTATCGCTGGTACCCGGTCGACGAGCCGGAGGGCGCGCGACTGCTCGAGGCGGCGGGCGCCGATCCGCTGCGCTGTCCGGTGGTGATCACCGCCGCGGGCTCGGCGCTGATCCAGCCCAGCGACAGCGAGCTCGCCGAGAACGTGGGGCTCGCCGTGGAACCCAGCGGCGACTTCTACGACCTGATCGTGGTCGGCGGCGGACCGGCCGGACTCGGCGCCGCCGTGTACGGCGCGTCGGAGGGTTTGCGCACGGTGCTCGTCGAGCGCACCGCCACCGGCGGCCAGGCCGGGCAGAGTTCGCGCATCGAGAACTACCTCGGCTTCCCCGACGGCCTGTCCGGCGCGCAGCTGGCCGACCGCGCGCGCAGGCAGGCGGCCAAGTTCGGCGCCGAGATCATCACCACCCGCGACGTCGTCGGCCTCGAGGTCAACGGTTCGGCGCGCACGGTGCGCTTCGCCGACGGCGGCAGGCTGTGCGCGCACACCGTGCTCATCGCGACCGGCGTGGACTATCGACGTCATCCGGCGCCGGGCGTGGACGAGTTCACCGGGCGCGGCGTGTATTACGGCTCGGCCATGACCGAGGCGGCCGAGTGCGCCGACCAGGACGTCTACATCGTCGGCGGGGCCAACTCGGCGGGCCAGGCGGCGGTGTTCCTGTCGCGCAACGCGCGTCGGGTGCACATCGTGGTGCGGGCCGACGCACTGGCGAAGTCCATGTCGCACTACCTGATCCAGCAGATCGCGCAGATCCCGAACATCGTGGTGCACACCGAGACCGAGGTGGTCGGGGTCGACGGTGACGATCACCTCGAGCGGATCATCCTGCGCGACAACAAGGCCGGCACCGAGGACAAGGTCGAGGCGCACCGGCTGTTCCTGTTCATCGGCGCCGCGCCGCAGACCGGCTGGCTCGACGGCGTCGTCACCAGGGACGACGCCGGATACGTCGTCGCGGGGCCGGACCTGATGGTGGACGGCAACCGGCCACCGGGCTGGGAACTGCCCCGTCCGCCGCACCATCTCGAGACCAGCGTCCCCGGCGTCTTCGTCGCGGGCGACGTGCACGCCGAATCCGCCAAGCGGGTGGCGTCCGCGGTCGGTGAGGGCGCGATGGCCGTCATGCTCGTCCATCGGTATCTGTCCTAGGAGTGGCTGTGAGCGAACTGATCTGCGATCCGAACGAACTGCGCACGCTGTTCCTGTTCGAGAAACTCGACGACGACCAGCTCGCGCAGCTGTGCGCGGTCGGCCGGATCGAGTACATCGACGCGGGCCAGGTGTATCGCGAGGGTGATCCGGCGACCTGCTTCTACGTCCTGATCGACGGCGAGGTGCGGCTCACCAAGCTCTCGGGCGGGATGGAGATCGAGATCAACCGCACCGACCAGCGCGGGGTCTACGCGGGCGCCTGGATGGCCTACCTGGGCGACAAGGTGAGCCAGGACTACGCCGGGTCGATGTATGTCGAGCGGCGGTCCCGGTTCCTGGTGCTGGCCGCCGCCGACTTCGCGCGGATGGTCAAGGACTGGTTCCCGATGGCCGTGCACCTGCTCGAGGGCGCGTTCTACGGCGGGCAGAAGTCGAGTCAGCGGATCGCGGAGCGGGAGCGGCTGCTCGCGCTCGGCTCGCTCTCGGCGGGGCTCACCCACGAGCTCAACAACCCGGCCGCCGCCGCGGTGCGTGCCACGGCGGGCCTGCGCGAGCGGGTGGCCGGGATGCGGCACAAGCTGAAGATGATGGCCGAGGGCAAGTTCCAGCCCGAGGCGTTCGTGAAGCTGGTGGAACTGCAGGAACAGGCCGCCGAGCAGGTGGCCAAGGCGCCCGACCTGTCCCCGCTCGAGGCGGCCGACCGGGAGGACGCGCTGGCCGACTGGTTCGACGAGCACGGCCTGGCCGACGGCTGGAACCTCGCGCCGACCTTCGTGCAGGCCGGCCTCGACGTCGACTGGCTCGAGGGCGTGCACGCCACCCTGGAGGCGTGCCAGGCGCAGGTCTTCGAGGGCGCGATCCGCTGGCTGAACTACACCATCGAGACCGAGTTGCTGATGAACGAGGTCGCCGACTCGACGACCCGCATCTCCACCCTCGTCGGCGCGGCCAAGCAGTACTCGCAGATGGACCGGGCGCCATATCAGGTCGTCGACCTGCACGAACTGCTCGATTCCACGCTGGTGATGCTCAACCGCAAGCTCGGCGACGGCGTCGAGGTGGTCAAGGACTACGACCGCGCGCTGCCGCCGGTGCCGTGTTTCGCGGCCGAGCTCAACCAGGTGTGGACCAATCTGATCGACAATGCGGTGTACGCGATGGGCGGCACCGGCACCCTGACCGTGCGGACCTACAAGGAGAACGACTGCGCCGTCGTCGAGATCGGTGACACCGGGCCCGGTATCGCGCCCGAGGCCATCGGCCGGATCTTCGAACCCTTCTTCACCACCAAACCGGTCGGCGACGGCACCGGGCTCGGCCTCGACATCTCGTTCCGGATCGTGGTGAACAAGCACCACGGCGACATCCGGGTCGAGTCCGTGCCTGGTGACACCCGATTCATCGTCCGGCTGCCGCTGGACCCACAGGGAGGAGATCAGTGATGTCGGAGGAGTTCGACGGTATCGATCCGAGCGTGCCACCCAGCGGGGCCGGGTGTGTGGAGTGCGACGCCGCGGGCGGCTGGTGGGTGCATCTGCGCCGCTGCGCCGAATGCGGGCACATCGGCTGCTGTGACAGCTCGCCGAGCCAGCACGCCACGAAGCACTTCAAGGCGAGCGGGCACCCGTTCATGCAGAGCTACGAGCCCGGCGAGGACTGGTTCTACAACTTCTCGACCGAGGAGATGTACAGCGGCGGTCCCGAGCTCGCCGCGCCGACGAGTCACCCGATCGGCCAGACGGTGCCGGGCCCGGCCGACCGGGTGCCCGCCGACTGGCAGTCACACATCCACTGATCAGCCCTGCGGCTTGATCCCGGCGGCCTCGGCGACGGGCTTGTCGGCGTTGCCCGGCGCGAGGCACACCAGCTTGGCGGTGCCGAGCGCGACGTTCGGGCTGCCCTCGAAGGGGCCACCGGGATGGGCCGCGAGGATCTCGTCGATCGCCTTCTTCTCACCCTCGCTGTCGAGGGTCTTGAACTGCGCGCAGGTGATGTCGGCGCCGGTGGCGGCCGGGGCCTGCGTGGCGCTCGCCGCGGGCTTGGTGGTGGTCGCGCTCGCGCTCGCGCTGGACGACGGCGTGCCCTTGCGCAGCCCGCTGGCGTCGGCGGACTCGTCGGAACCGCACCCGGCCAGTGTCAGGCAGACCGCGCCGGCGGCCAGGACGACGAGGGAGATTCGATTCATCTGCAGCATTCCCCGGTGGATCTCGGCGCCGGAACCTCCGGCGCGTCCGATGCAGCGTACCGGCAGGTAGCGGTGGAGTGTCATGTCAGTCACTGTGGCCGCGCGCGCTTGCGGCCCGCCAAACGATTCCTGATCGCCCGAGCGGATCGGCCGCCACGCGCGGCAGAATGGCACGGTGGCTGAACTCTCCCTGACCGCCCGGCTCAATCCCTCGGCAGCCGATGCCCGGCGCGGGGTGGTGCGTCTGCACCCCGAGACGCTCACCGCGCTCGGCCTGCGCGAATGGGACGGCATCGCCCTGATCGGCGCGCGCCGCACCGCCGCGGTGGTGGCGAAGGCGCCTGCGGGCACGGCGCCCGGGGTGGCCCTGCTCGACGACGTGACCCTGTCCAATGTCGGGCTGCGGGAGAACGCGGCGGTGACCGTCACCCCGGTGACGGTGTACGGCGCCAAGCAGATCTCGCTGAGCGGTTCGGCGCAGGCGACGGCCAGCATCCCCGCGGCCACGCTGCGCCAGGCGCTGCTCGGCAAGGTGGTGACCGTCGGCGACACGGTGTCGCTACTGCCGCGCGATCTCGGCCCCGACATCAGTTCCGCGGCGGCCACCCAGGCGCTCTCGCGCGCCTTCGGCATCGCCTGGACGACCGAGCTGCTCACCGTCACCGCGATCGAGCCGATGCCGGGACCGGTGAGCGTGCAACCGAATTCGGCCGTCGGCTGGGGGCGCGGGCCCGCCGCGATCATGCACGCGGTGGAGCGCGACACCGACGCGGGCGCCAACGGTGCGCCGGAGAGCGCGGTCTCGGTGAGCTCGGGCAGCGCGGCCATCCCCGTCGAGGACCTGGCGGGTGTGCAGGCCCAGGCCGCCAAGCTGGCGGAGTGGCTGAGCCTGGCACTCGACGAACCCGAGCTGCTGAAAACCCTCGGCGCGCCCGCGCATCTGGGCGTGCTGGTCACCGGACCGGCCGGGGTCGGCAAGACGACCATGGCCAGGGCGGTGACCGCGCCGCGCCGGATCGTCGAGCTCGACGGGCCGAGCGTCGGTGCGATGGAGAGCGGTTCGCGGCTGCGCGAGGTCGCCGAGGCGGTGGGCGACGTGGCCGGTGGACGCGGCGGCGTCCTGCTCATCACCGATGTCGACGCGCTGCTGCCCGCCGAGGCCGAGCCGGTGGCCACCCTCATCCTCGACCAGCTGCGCGCGGCGATGAAGGCGCCGTGCGTGGCCTTGCTGGCCACGACCGCCCATCCCGCACAGGTGGATTCGCGGCTGCGCGCGCCCGACCTGTGCGACCGCGAACTCGCGCTGCCGCTGCCGACGGCCGCGATCCGGCGCGCCCTGCTGGAACAGCTGTTGCGCAAGGTGCCAGCCGGTCCGCTCGACTTCGACGTGATCGCCGCGCGCACACCGGGATTCGTGGTCGCCGATCTCGCGGCGCTGTGCCGGGAGGCGGCGGTCAGGGCCGCGGGGCGGGCCAGTCGCGAGCAGAGCGAGCCGGCGCTCACCCAGGACGATCTGGTCGGGGCACTGGAGGTCATCCGGCCGCTGTCGCGTTCGGGGACAGAGGAATTGGCGATCGGCTCGCTGGACCTCGACGATGTCGGCGACATGGTGGAGACCAAGCAGGCGCTCACCGAGGCGGTGCTGTGGCCGCTGCGCCACCCCGACTCCTTCGCCCGCCTCGGCATCGATCCGCCGCGCGGCGTGCTGCTCTACGGGCCGCCCGGCTGCGGCAAGACCTTCCTGGTGCGCGCGCTCGCCGGCACCGGTCAGCTCAGCGTGCACGCGGTGAAAGGCGCCGAGCTGATGGACAAGTGGGTCGGCTCCTCCGAGCGGGCGGTGCGCGAGCTGTTCCAGCGGGCCCGCGACTCGGCGCCGTCGCTGATCTTCCTCGACGAGGTCGACGCGCTGGCGCCGCGGCGCGGCCAGAGCAGCGACTCCGGCGTCTCGGACCGCGTGGTCGCGGCGCTGCTCACGGAGCTCGACGGGGTGGAGCCGCTGCGCGATGTGGTCGTCCTCGGCGCCACCAACCGGCCCGAGCTGATCGACCCGGCGCTGCTGCGCCCCGGCAGGCTCGACCGGCTGGTGTTCGTGCCGCCGCCGGACGCCGACGCCCGGCTCGACATCCTGCGCACGGCGGGCCGTTCGGTGCCGCTGGCCGATGACGTCGACCTGGCCGCGCTGGCCGCCGACCTCGACGGCTACTCCGCCGCCGACTGCGCGGCACTGCTGCGCGAGGCCGCGCTGACGGCCCTGCGCCGCGACATGGCGGCCGCCGACGTCACCGCCGACGACGTGGCCACCGCCCGCGCGACGGTGCGCCCCTCGCTCGACGCCGCCCAGGTCGAGTCGCTGCGCCGGTACGCCGAGAGCCGGGCCTGAACCACGCGAGACGCGACCCGACAACAAACCCAGCCCCGCACGACCCGACCTCGAGGAGGGTCCGCCGCGCAGCGGCGGTCGCGCCAGCGCTCCAACAAACACAGTATCGTCGACAGGGTGCCCCGGATCGGCGATGATCTGCTGGACGCGGTCGCGGCCTTCGCCGGGGCCGCTTCGGCGGGGATCGCGCTGTTCTTGCCGTTCACCTTCGGCGCTCGGTCGGAGGTCCATTCGGCGTTCCACGTCACCAGCCTGCTCAACAGCGTGCCGCGCGCGGCGGCGCTCGGGCTCATCGTCGCCATGGTCGTCGCCGTGCTGGCCAGGCCGATCACCCGGCCCGGGCTGATCTGGCTCACCGCGGCGGGCGGGGCGGCGGCGCTGGCGCTGAACTACTTCATCGGCACCATGATGCGTTCGGCCGACGTGCTCACCAGCCAGAACTACCTCGACTCGCTGTGCGGCGGCGTGCTGTTCGGCGCGCTCGGGATCGTCGCGCTGCGGCGGCGCTGGTCGGCGGTCGGGTTCATGCTCGGCACCGTGCTGGTGTTCGTCTACGGCGAGGTCGTCGGGGTGTTCAGTGCCACCGATTCGAGCCTGGAGGCGTCCTACACGCCCGCCTGGCTGGTCGGCACCGCGGTCGTCCTGCTGGCCGTCAACGCCCTGCGGCACCGGCACGGGATCATGCTGCCCGCGGTGCCGCGCCTGGCCGCCGACCTGCCGATCAGCCCGATCGTGGCGGCCACCGTGCTGTCGGTGTCGGTGCTGCTCGCCACCGAATGGCTCGCGCGGGAATGGGACGGGCGGAACGGGAGTACCTGGCAGATCGCCGTGGCGGTGGCCGTCACCGTCATCGCGGCGTTCGTCGCCGCCACCCTGCTGCCCGGCCGCGACGGCGCCTGGCTGCTCGTCGCGGTGGGGGTGGCCGCGGCGGGTGACGCGCTCGGTGACGCCGCCCGGCTGGGCTGGTACCTGTTCCTGGTCCTCGGCCTCGGCGCGGTGGCGATCCTGGCCGGGCTGCGCCGGTCGAGCCCGCTGCTCGCGATGCTCGCCGTCGCCACGCTGTGCGTGTTCGCCGCGCTCGCGCCGCACCTGCCGTGGTCGCTGGCCTGGCCGATCGGCGCCGTCGCGCTGGCCTGTCTCGCCGGGTACACCGCCGGGTCGATCCGGTACGAGTACCTGCCCAGTGCCGTGTTCGCCCTCGGCGCGCTGTACCTGCCGTCGGTTCTGTGGTCGATTCCCACGCGGCATCGGGACTGGCCGACGGCGGGTACCCCGGCGGCGGAAAGCCTGCCGGGCTGCGCCGGACTGGCCGTCACGATCGGCGCCGCGCTCGCGCTGGCGCTGCTCTACCGGATCCGTCCCCCGCGGCGCGCCACGGCCGCCGAACAATAGCCGCGCCCCCGTCGACATGGCCGACGCGACAGCCTCGGTACCGGGGAACGGGCCGTCGACGCCCGTAGGATCGCAGGCGCCTGACCGGAACGCTCTCGCGCTGACGAAGGAGGATCGTGCTCGCCGTCCTCCTCGCCCACGCGCTGGCCGCCGCCCTGGCGCCCGTCGGCGTCCGGCTGCTCGGGCGCAACGCCTTCTACCTGTTCGCGCTCGTCCCGCTGGGCAGTCTCGGCTGGGTGCTCGCGCACTGGGGCACGACCGTGCGCTCGCACACCGCGTGGGCGCCGCAGATCTCGATGGACATCGACCTGCGTTTCGATTCCCTCGCTGCGGTGATGTCGGTGCTGGTCCTCGGTGTCGGCGCGTTGATCCTGGCCTATTGCGGCCGCTACTTCGACCGCGGTGAGGCCAGGCTCGGGGTCTTCGCCGCCGAGCTGATCGCCTTCGCCGGCGCCATGTTCGGCCTGGTCACCAGCGACAACACGCTGCTGCTCTTCGTGTTCTGGGAGATCACGACGGTGCTGTCGTTCCTGCTCGTCGGGCACTACGCCGAGCGCGCGATCAGCAGGCGGGCCGCGATCCAGGCGCTGCTGGTGACCGGCGCGGGCGGGCTGACGATGCTGGTCGGCATCGTCGTGCTCGGACTGCGCTACGACAGCTTCCTGCTCTCCGACATCCTCGCTGCCCCGGTCCCCGACGGCACCGCCGTCTCGGTCGGCCTCGCACTCGTGCTGGTCGGGGCGATCAGCAAGTCGGCCATCGTGCCGCTGCACTTCTGGCTCCCCGGCGCCATGGCCGCGCCGACACCGGTCAGCGCGTACCTGCACGCCGCAGCGATGGTGAAGGCGGGCATCTACCTGGTGGCCCGGCTCGCGCCCGCGTTCGCGCAGACCCCGCCGTGGCACCTCGTGCTGCTGCCCCTCGGCCTCGCGACGCTGCTGCTCGCCGGATGGCGGGCGATGCAGGTGCACGATCTGAAGCTGGTGTTGGCCTTCGGCACCGTCAGCCAGCTGGGCCTGCTCATCACGATGATGGCGGTGGGCACCCCGGACGCGGCACTGGCCGGGTTGGCACTGCTGGTGGCGCACGGCCTGTTCAAGGCGAGCCTGTTCATGGTCGTCGGCATCATCGACCACGGCGCAGGCACCAGGGACCTGCGCAGGCTGTCCGGGCTCGGGCGCCGGGCGCCGTGGCTGTGCGCGATCGCGGTGACGGCCGCGCTGAGCATGGCCGGGCTGCCGCCGCTGCTCGGATTCGTCGGCAAGGAGTCGGCGCTGGGCGCGCTGTGGTCGGCCGACGTACTCGCTGATCCGGTGCGCGTGGCGATGCTGGCCGCAGTGGCGATCGGGTCGGCGTTCACCGTGGCCTACAGCATCCGCTTCGTCTGGGGCGCGTTCGGCGTCACCGCTAATCCCGATCCGTCGATGCGCTGGCACGCGCCGGGTCCGCTGCTGCTCGGGCCGCCCGCGGTGCTCGCGGTGGCCGGGCTCGCGGGCGGACTCGGGGCGTCGTCGGTCGACGGCTGGCTCAGCCCCTACGCCGCGACCCTGCCCGGCGTCCTGGACACCCATCTCGCGCTCTGGCACGGCGTCAACGGCCCGCTCGTGCTCACCGTGTTCGTCGTCGCCGCCGGTGTCGCGCTGTTCCTGATCCGCAGCCGGATCGGCGAGCCGGTGCATCCGCGCCTCGGCAACGCCGATCGCAACTACGACGCGGCCCTGCGCGCGATGGACAAGCTCTCGCTGCGCATCACCGGCACCGTGCAGTCCGGTTCGCTGCCGGTCAGCCAGGCCATGATCCTCGGCACGCTGGTCGTGCTGCCGACCGTCATGCTCGCGTTCGGCACCCGCACTGGCGTGGAACTGCGCCTGTGGGATTCGCCGCTGCAGGCCGCGATCGGGGCGATCATGGTCGCGATGGCGCTGGCGGCGACGGTGCTGCGCAACCGCCTGGCCAGCGTGCTCGTCGTCGGCGTGACCGGCTACGGCTGCGGCGTGATCTTCGCGCTGCACGGCGCGCCCGACCTCGCCCTCACCCAGTTCCTCGTCGAGACCTTGACGCTGGTGATCTTCGTGCTGGTGCTGCGGGCTTTCCCGGCCGAGATCGCGGAGAACCAGGCGACGGCGTTCAAGGTGCGGCGCGCCCTGCTCGCGGTCGGCGTCGGTGTCGCGGTCGCGGTGCTGGCCGCGTTCGCGAGCGCCGCCCGGCACAGCGAACCGATCTGGACGGCCATCCCCGACGCGGCCTACACGATCGGCGCGGGCAAGAACGCGGTCAACGTGCTGCTCGTCGACATCCGCGCGTGGGACACCCTCGGCGAGATCTCGGTGCTCGTCGTCGCCGCGACGGGCGTCGCCTCGCTGGTGTTCCGCAGTCGCCGCTTCGGCAGCGCGCCCAGGGCCGCCGACGCGCCGGACTACGACCCCGACAAGGTGAGCTGGCTGCCCGCGGCCCGGCTCGACGACCGCCGCGAGCGCTCGATGGTCCTGCAGATCACGACCAGGCTGATCTTCCCCACCGTCATGATGCTGTCGGTGTATTTCTTCTTCTCCGGCCACAACGCCCCCGGCGGCGGCTTCGCCGGAGGCCTGATCGCCGGACTCGCGCTCACCCTGCGCTACCTGGCCGGTGGCCGCTACGAACTCGGCGAGGCACTGCCCGTGGACGCGGGACATCTGCTCGGCGCCGGACTCACCCTCGCCGCCGGAACCGCGACGGCCTCGCTGCTGCTCGGCGCCCCGCCGCTGTCCTCGGCGATCATCGAGGTGACCCTGCCGGTCCTCGGCGACATCAAGCTCGTCACCGCGCTGTTCTTCGATCTGGGGGTGTACCTGGTCGTCGTCGGCCTGGTCCTCGATGTGCTGCGCAGCCTGGGCGCCCGCTTGGACAAGGAACTCGGATGAGCGCCAACCTGATCCTGTTGATCGTCATCGGCGCGCTCACCGCGTGCGGGGTGTATCTGCTGCTCGAGCGGGTCGTCTCGAAGATGCTGCTCGGCATGATCCTGCTCAGCAACGCGGTGAACCTGCTGATCCTCACCGTGGGCGGCGGCCCCGACGGCAAGCCGCCGATCCTGGGCGGCTCCGACACCTCCCCCGAGGGCATGGCCGATCCGCTCGCCCAGGCGATGGTGCTCACGGCCATCGTGATCACCATGGGCCTGGCCGCCTTCGTGCTCGCCCTGGCCTATCGCTCGTACATGCTGACCACCTCCGAGGACGTGCGCAACGACCCCGAGGACGAGCAGATCGCGGCCACCAGGGAACAGGAGGACCCGGAAGAATGACCCTGTCCCCCGACCTGCTGCCCGCCCTCGCCGCCCTGCCGGTGCTGGTCCCGCTGCTCGGCGCCGCGGGCACGCTGGTGTTCGGCCGCAGGCCGCGCGTCCAGGCGATCATCTCGCTGACCGCGCTCTCGGCCGTGCTGGTGATCAGCGGATTCCTGCTCTACCTGGCCGACCGCGACGGCACCACCGCGGTGCAGGTCGGCGGCTGGCCCTCGCCGATCGGGATCACCCTGGTGGTCGACCGGCTCTCCGCCGCGATGCTACTGGTCTCGGCGTTCGTGCTGCTGGTCGTCTCGATCTACGGTGCGGGCCAGAACATCTCCGACGGCGACGAGCACCAGCCCACCTCGATCTACCGGCCCACCTACCTCGTGCTCACCGCGGGCGTCTCGGCCGCGTTTCTCGCCGGCGACCTGTTCAACCTGTTCGTCGCGTTCGAGATCCTGCTGGCCGCCTCGTTCGTGCTGCTCACCGTCGGCGCCACCGAGGCACGCATCCGCACCGGCATCGCCTACGTGATGGTGTCGATGGTGTCGTCGCTGATCTTCCTGATCGGCATCGGGCTCACCTACGCCGCCACCGGCACGCTGAACCTCGCGCAACTGGCGGTGCGCCTCGAGGCCACGCCGAGTGGGGTGCGTACGGCCTGCTACGCGGTGCTGCTGGTGGCGTTCGGCATCAAGGCGGCGGTCTTCCCGCTGTCGAGCTGGCTGCCCGACTCCTACCCCACCGCGCCCGCGCCGGTGACGGCCGTGTTCGCCGGCCTGCTCACCAAGGTCGGCGTGTACGCGATCATCCGCACGCACACCCTGTGGTTCCCCGACGGCGCCTTCGACAACATCCTGCTGGTGGCGGGCCTGGCGACGATGCTGATCGGCATCCTCGGCGCGATCGCGCAGAACGACATCCGGCGGCTGCTGTCGTTCACCCTTGTCAGCCACATCGGCTACATGGTGTTCGGCATCGGCCTGGCCAGCACGGCGGGGCTCACCGGCGCGATCTTCTACGTCGCCCACCACATCCTGGTGCAGACGGCGCTGTTCCTCGCAGTCGGTCTCGTCGAACGCCAGGCCGGGTCGGTGTCGCTGCGCCGCCTCGGCGGGCTGGCCGCCGCGAGCCCGCTGCTGGCCATCCTGTTCCTCGTCCCCGCCCTGAATCTCGGCGGCATCCCGCCCTTCTCGGGCTTCATCGGCAAGGTCGCGCTGCTGGAGGCGGGCGCCGCGGACGGCAGTGTGCTGGCCTGGGTGCTCGTCGGCGGTTCGGTGGTGACGAGTCTGCTCACGCTCTACGCCGTGGCCAGGGTGTGGAGCAAGGCGTTCTGGCGGCCGCGCGAGGACGCGCCGGAGGGCCATCTCACCGCGGCGAAACCGCCCACCCTGGTCGAGGATTCGACCGACGTGTACTACGAGGACCGCACCGACCCCGGCCGCATGCCGGTGCTGATGGTGCTCGCCACCACCGGCCTCGTCGTCGCGGGCCTCGTGCTCACCGTGTTCGCCGGGCCCATCCTCGGGATCGCCGAGCGCGCGGCCGACGACCTCGACGACCCCGCGGTCTACATCGGCTCGGTGCTCGGTCCGGAGGCGCGATGAGCCGACTGGTGAACCGCGACAACGTGCTCCGGGTCAGCGTGCTCGGCTGGCTCACCGCCGTCTGGGTGGCGCTGTGGGGTGACCTCAGCGCCGCGAACGTGCTCGCCGGTGTCGCCGTCGCCCTGATCGTTGTGTTCGCGCTCCCGCTGCCGCTGGTTCCGGTGGCGGGACGGTTCCACCCGCTCTCGTTCCTCCAGTTGATCGCGACCAGCGCGTATTACGCGCTGGAGTCGAGTCTGCAGGTGGCCTGGTTCGCGATCCGGCCCGCCGGGCCGCCGGTGTCCGGCGTGCTGCGGGTGCACCTGGCCATCCAGTCCGACCTGGTGCTGGTGGTGGCGACCGACATCTTCAACCTCATCCCCGGCACCATGGTGCTCGAGGTGGACCGGGCGCGCTGCGTCATCTACGTCCACGTGCTCGACGTGGGCAGCGAGAAGTCGGTGGTGAAGTTCTACTCCACCACCCGGCGATTGGAGCACCTGCTGATCAACGCCTTCGAACGACCCAGTGAACGCCGCCGCCTCGGCCGGGAACCGGAGGCGCTGTCGTGACCGTCGTCGCCGTCATCGCCGGCATCCTGCTCACCGCCGCGGCCGTGATCACCAGCTATCGGGTGCTGGCCGGGCCGAGCACCCTGGACCGGGTCGTCGGCATCGACTCGCTGATGGCCATCGCGGCCTCCGGCCTCGCGGTCTGGGCCGCCTACAGCGGCGACACCACCGTCATCCCGGCGATCGTCGCGCTGGCCCTCGTCGGCTTCCTCGGCTCGGCGGCGGTCTCCCGGTTCCGCGTGCGGGACGACCGATGACCGGCTGGGAGTGGGTGTCCGCGGTGCTCATCCTCACCGGCTGCGCGCTGGCGCTGACCGCGTCGCTGGGCATCGTCCGCTTCCCCGACACGCTGACCCGCATGCACGCGGCGACCAAACCGCAGGTCGTCGGGCTGATCCTGGTGCTGATCGGCACCGGCATCGACATCAGGCACGACGTCAACGTGTGGATGCTGGTGCTCACCGGGCTGTTCACACTCATCACCGCGCCCGTCATCGCGCACCTGCTCGGCCGCACCGCCTACCGCGAGCAGCGCCACCGCGACGGCCTGCTGCGGGTCAACGAATTCGACCGCGACGACTAACCGGCGACCGCCGTCGGCGCTGCGACACGGGCGGGCGCCGCGGCGAACCAGGTGGCGTGGAACGCGATCGCGACACCGGCGGCCGCCCCGATCAGCAGCGCGCCGGCGAGCACCGGATGCTCGGCCATCGGCACCGCGAGATACCGGTACGAGAGCAGCAGGCCGGCGAACACGGCCGCGCCGAAACCGACCATCCGCCAGCGGAACGCGCCCCAGCCGCGCTCGGGCGCCCGCAGCGCCGACTCCACCGTCAGGCACAGCACCGCGCCCGCGAGCAGGTCGACGCCGTAGTGGTATCCGAAACCGAGCGTCGCGGCCACGGTCGCGGCCAGCCAGAACGCGCCGCCCCAGCGCAGCCACGCGGGCGCGCGCGTCCCGTCGACGTCGCGGCGGGTGTGGATGAACAGCGACAGCGCCCACGCGGTGTGCATCGAGGGCATGCAGTTGCGCGGGGTGAATTCGTCGAAGGGCAGCGCGGCCGGGCTGTGGTCCAGCGGCGGCAGGGCCATCGGCCAGAAGTCGCCCACCTGGAAGCCGTGTCCGTCGGCGCCGTAGGCGAACATCGGCCCAACTACCGGGAACAGCACGTAGAAGGCGGGCCCGACCAGCCCGAGCACCAGGAAGGTGCGCACCAGATAGTGCGAGGGCCACTGCCCGGTCGGCACCACCCGGCGCAACTGCCACACCGCGACGACGATCGCCGCCACCGGCAGTTCGATGTAGACCCAGTGCAGCACCGCGTACACCTCGGGCCCGAGCGCGTCGACCACCCGGCCGAGCACCCACGACGGATCACCGAGGGCGTGATCGGCCAGCAGCAGGTATTCGTCGAACACCGCGGGCCGCACCGCCGAGGTGACGTGCAGCCACACGTCGCCGACCTTGGTGGCCAGGATCAGCAGCGCGCCGAGCGCGGCCGCCTTCAGCGCATCGGTGCGCTCGCGCCCCTGCCAGCGCATCACCGCGACGACGGCCAGCGCGGTCAGGACGATCGTCGGCCCGTTGCCGACCGTGAACGGCTTGCCGTCGAGCATCCGCAGCGCGGCGTACACCGCGTCGATCGCCACCGCCGCGGACACCGCGTACACCCGCCTGCGCGCGTTGACGCCGACCAGCGCCAGCACCAGCCCGGCCCACGGCACCGACATCGATTTCGGAGTGCCGATGTAGTCGCGGGCCAGGCTCGCCAGCGGCCCGTCGAAGCCGTTGAGCGAGGCCGCCACCTGCAACCCGATGAGCAGCACGAGCACCGACGACACCGCGACGGCGGCGAGCACGCGTGGATCGCGGAGGCGGTCCCTGACGGCGACACCCCCCGCCGCTGAACGCGGATGTTCGACAAGCATCCAAACATCGTAAACGGCGGGTGAACGCCACCCCGCCGGACAGCTGAACGCTACTGATCCAGCTCGCGCACCAGGGCGTCGACCACGGCGACGAGATCGCCCTGCGATTGCGCGGCCACCCGGCGTTGCCGCTGGTAGGAGGCACCGTGCCGGGGAATCTCGGCGACGGCGGCCAGCTCGTCGGCGCAGCCGAGGCGCGCCGCCGTCGGCTCCAATCGGTTGAGCAGGTCCATCAGATCGTCTGTGACCAAACGCTCATTGCTGGCATCGTCGACGATCACGATCGCGTCGAGCCCGTAGCGCGCGGCCCGCCACTTGTTCTCCTGCACGTGCCACGGGGGCAGCGTCGGCAGTTCCTCGCCGTTGTCGAGCCTGCGTTCGAGGTCGACGACCAGGCAGTGGATCAGCGCGGCCACCGCGGCCAGCTCGGCCCGGCTGGACAGCCCGTCGCACACCCTGATCTCGATCGTGCCCCACTTGGGCGCGGGCCGGATGTCCCAGTGCATGCCGCCGAGCTGTTCGAACACACCGGTTTTGAGCTGATCGTGCACGAAACCCTCGAACTGGCCCCAGTTCTCGAACTGGAACGGCAGACCGGCGGTCGGCAGCTGCTGGAACATCAGCGCCCGGTTGCTGGCGTAGCCGGTGTCGTCACCGGACCACATCGGCGAGGACGCCGAGAGCGCGAGCAGATGCGGGTACGACAGCAGCAGCGAGTTCAGGATCGGAAAGACCTTGTCCCGGTGCGAGACTCCGACGTGCACGTGCACGCCCCAGATCAGCATCTGGCGGCCCCACCACTGGGTGCGCTCGATCAGCTCGTCGTAATGCGGTGAGCGCGTGAGCTGTTGGGCCGACCACTGGGCGAACGGGTGGGTGCCCGCGCAGAACAGGTCGACGCCGAGCGGATCGGCCGCGCGGCGCACCGCGTCCATGGTGCCGCGCAGATCCTCGACCGCGCCGCCGACCGTGTCGTGCACACCGGTCACCAATTCGACGGTGTTGCGCAGCAATTCCTTGGTGACCTGCGGCGTGCCGTCGTGGGCACGCCGGTCACCGACGGCGTCGAACACCGCGGCGGCGGTGTTGGAGAGATCGCGCGTCACCTTGTCGACGAGCGCGATCTCCCATTCGATACCGATGGTCGGCCGCGGCGAGCCGGGGAACGGAACCGACTGGGCTGCCCCGGCCATGCGCGTTCGCTAACCGACCACGCCGCAGGCGACCCGGCTACCCGCGTCGCCCGTGGACAGCGTGGCCTCGTCGGGGCCGGTGCCGCCCTCGCGCGAGTACCGGGGCGGGATGTTGCCGAAGTTGTCGGCGCCGGAGTGCACGATCAGCGCCTTGCCCTTGACCTGGTCCAGGGTCACGCTGTCGGTCGTGGTGACCAGCTTGGCGGTGCCGTCGGCGCCGACCTGCAGCGAGGAGAGATCACCGCTGGCCGGGTGCGCGTTGGCGGCACCGACCTGCAGGTGGCCACCCGCCGAGGCGAAATCGCCCTCACAGGTGCCGTTCTGGTGGAAGTGCAGGCCGTGGAAGCCGGGGGTCAGGCCGTGCGCCTCGACGGTGACGACCAGGTGACCGCCCTCGGACACGATGGTCGCGGTGCCGACGCCGCCGCCGGAGCCGTTCTTCAGTTCCGCCTTCAGGCCGCCGGCCGCCGGGGTACCGTGATCGCCACTGCCGCCGTGGCTGTCGGCGGTGGTCGGCGCGCCGTGGCCGCCGCTGCCACCGTGGCCTTCGCCACCGGGCGCGGGCGAGCTGGTCCACACCGGCGGCGTGGTCCCCTTGACGTCACTCGACTCCTGGCTGTTGGTGCACGCAGCGAGTCCGAACACGGCAACCGCGAGCACCGGGGTGACGGTGCGCCAGGACGGGCGACGGGTTGTCGACGTGGCCATCAGGGAACTCCTTCAGTGCAGGGGCTGTACCGCTCAAGATGATGCCACAGCGCGTTCACCGCGCACGGCACGGCGTGCCGCGCCCGCTGTCAGCTGCCGGTCAGCACGACGACGACGCCCGGCGAGGTGTCACCGGTCTTCGGCGCGACCGTCGCGCCGAGCTCCGCGGCGATCTCGGTGGCCGCGGCCTTGTCGCCCGCGCCGCCGCCGTAGAACACCGTCGTCGCGGTGAGATTCGCGCCGGAGTAGTTGCCGGTGCTGACGTTGCTCCAGCCCGAGGAGGTCAGCTGGCTCGCGGTGCGCGCGGCCAGCCCGGCGACCAGGCTGTTGTTCAGCACCCGTACCGGCACACTCTGATCCACGGCGCCCGCGGACGCGGTGGTCGTCGTCGGCGCGGTGGTGGTCGTGGTGGTCGGCGCGACCGTCGTGGTGGTCGGCGCCGCGGCGGCGCTGGTCGTGGTCGGCGCGGCGGTGGTGGCCGGTGCCTGCGCGACCGCGCTGGAGCTGGTGGTCTCGGTCTGTTCGGCCGGGTCGGACGCCTCGGCGCCGGAGTTCGACAGCGACATCGCACCCAGGCCGGCGAAGACGATGGCCAGCGCGATCAACACCATCGCCAGCGCGCGCAGCGGTGGGCCGCCGGGGGTGGGATTCGGGTTGCTCACCCGCGCAACCCTAGTCGCAACGAGTCGAGTGTGGCTCTCATGTGCGTGTCAGACCTGGAAACCGAGTCGGCGGGCCGCGCGAGCCTTCTGCCTGCTGGCCCGCAGCCTGCGCAGGCGTTTGACCAGCATCGGGTCGGCCGCCAGCGCTTCTTCCTTGTCGACGACCGCGTTGAGCACCTGGTAGTACCTGGTGGCCGACATGGCGAACAGTTCACGGATCGCGTCTTCCTTGGCGCCCGCGTACTTCCACCATTTTCGTTCGAAGTCGAGGATCTCGAGCTCACGGCGACTCAGGCCGCCGGGCTCGTCGATGGTCGCGTCGTGCGAATTCCCAGCTTCGATGTTGCGAGCTGCTGCGCCGTCCATCTTGCTCCCTCGCCGAGTATCACGAGATGAAAATGACGCTTGCACGTCGCGGATCATTGAACCACGGGTGCGGCGGATCGTAGGAGCCATGTCTCGGCGTGTTGGCTACAGGCCAGTAGGTGTCGTGTCGGCCACAGGGGTCGCCGCTGCCCGGCGCGCGGGTCCGGCGATAATGGCGGCCATGGCAATTCTCCCGATCGTGATCGTCGGCGACCCCGTCCTCCACACCCCCACCGCACCGGTGACGGAGACGCCGGCCGAGCTGGCCGAGCTGATCGCGGACATGTACGACACCCTCGCCGAGTCCAAGGGTGTCGGCCTGGCGGCCAACCAGGTCGGCGTCGGCAAGCGGCTGTTCGTCTACGACTGCCCCGATGTCGACGCCGCGGGCAAGCCGGTGCGCCGCAAGGGCACGGTGATCAACCCCGTGCTGGAGACCTCCGCGATCCCGGAGACCATGCCCGACCCCGATGACGACGAGGAGGGCTGCCTGTCCGTGCCGGGCGAGCAGTTCCCGACCGGCCGGGCCGACTGGGCCAGGGTCACCGGCACCGACGAGCACGGCGAGCCGGTCGACATCGAGGGCACCGGTTTCTTCGCCCGCATGCTGCAGCACGAGGTGGGCCACCTCGACGGCTTCCTCTACGTCGACGTACTGATCGGCCGCAACGCCCGCGCGGCGAAGAAGGCGATCAAGCGCAACGGTTGGGGCACACCGGGTCTGAGCTGGATCCCGGGCACCGTGCCCGACCCGTTCGGCCATGACGACTGAATCACGGCGGCTGGCGCCGCAAGTTCTCGGCCTGTTCCCTCGATCTTCCCTCCCGCCGGGCACTCCTTCGTCGCACCCTCTGGTCAGTCCAGATCGAGGCGGCCGAGAACTGTGATCCCCCTCGGCCGCCGCGTGGTGATGCGGTACCAACTGCCGGAGGGTTATCCCCAGCCGCTCACCGATGTGATCGGTGAGCTGGTCTCGGTGGATCCGCCGTCGGTGCGCACCGCCGAGGGCGAGCTGGTCTCGGTGGCACCGGACCGCGTCGTCGCGCTGAAAGCTTTGGGGCCGAGGCCGATTCGCACCAAGGAAATACGCTCGCTGGAAACGGCGGCGGCGGGCGCGTGGCCGGGTGCCGAGCACCTGTGGATCGACGGCTGGCTGGCCCGCGCGGGTAACGGGTACACCGGCCGCGCGAATTCCGCCGTGCCGCTCGGCGAGTCCGGCGCACCCGCCGTGCTTTCGATCGACACCATGCACCGCATCGCGGACTGGTACACCGAGCGCGGACTACCGCTGCTGTTGCAGCTGCCCGATCGGCTCGCCCCGGTGCCGCCCGGCTGGAGCACCTGGAACGAGACGGTCGTGCTCGGCCTCGACATCACCAATCTCGTTCTGCCGCAGGGCCCGTCGATGGTGCGCATCGCGGCCGAACCCGACGACGGCTGGCTGGCCGTGCACCGCTACCGCGGCGAGATCCCGCTGGATCCCGGTGTGCGCGAGCCGGACCGGACCGTGCTCGGCGCCGTCCTGGACGGCACGCTCGGCTTCGCCTCGCTCGGCGTGCCCGACCCGCTGGCCATCGGCCGCGGCGCGGTGACCACGGCGCCCGACGGCCGCCGCTGGGTCGGCCTGACCTGTGTCGCGGTCGCGACCGCGCACCGCCGCAACGGACTGGCCGCACTGCTGTGCGCCGAGCTGATCCGCTGGGGCGCCGAGCACGGCGCCACCCACGCCTACGTGCAGGTGGAGGTGGGTAATGCCGCCGGTCTCGCGCTGTACCGCGAGCTCGGTTTCCTCGAACACCACAGCTACCGCTACGCCGCGCCGCCGAGCGCGGTCTAGAAAGGACCTCCGTTGCGTCTCGCCACCTGGAACGTCAACTCGGTGCGCTCCCGCGTCGACCGGGTGATCGCCTTCCTGGACCGCCACGACATCGATGTGCTGGCGCTGCAGGAGACCAAGTGCCGTGACGACCAGTTCCCGTACGAGCGGTTCGACGAGGCGGGCTACGAGGTCGCCCACGTGGGCCTCAACCAGTGGAACGGCGTGGCCATCGTGTCCAGGGTCGGCCTCACCGATGTCGAGATCGGGTTCCCGGATCAGCCCGGTTTCGACAAGAACGCGGGCGATTCGCTGATCGAGACGCCGGTCGTGGAGGCCAGGGCGCTCGGCGCCACCTGCGGCGGGGTCAGGGTGTGGAGCCTGTACGTGCCCAACGGCCGGTCGCTGAACGACCCGCACTACGCCTACAAGCTGAGCTGGCTGTCGACCCTGCGCGACAGCACCGCGCGCTGGCTGGCGCAGGACCCGGCCGCCAAGATCGCGCTGGTCGGCGACTGGAACATCGCCCCCACCGACGAGGACGTGTGGTCGCCGGCGTTCTTCGCGGGCAAGACCCACACCTCCGGCCCCGAGCGCGCCGCCTTCCAGGCGATGCTCGACACCGGCCTGCGCGACGTGGTCCGCCCGTTCACCCCGGGCGCCTTCACCTACTGGGACTACACCCAGCTGCGCTTCCCCCGCAAGGAGGGCATGCGCATCGACTTCGTCCTCGCCTCTCCCGCCCTCGCCGACCAGGTCAAGGACGCGTCCATCGACCGCGAGGAACGCAAGGGCAAGGGCGCCAGCGACCACGCCCCGGTCATCGCGGAGTTCACCGACTGACCACGCCGTCGGCGGTACCGTGGAAGCAGGTCCATCCGGCCTGCGACGTAGCGGGAGGTGTGGTTGTGGCGTTCTATCGGCAGGTGGGGAATGTGCCCCCGAAGCGGCATACGCAACATCGGGACGAGCACGGGCAGCTCTACTACGAGGAGCTGATGGGCGAGGAGGGGTTCTCCGGCGATTCCTCGCTGCTCTATCACCGCGGCATGCCACCGGCCATTGTCGACGCGACGGTCTGGGAACTGCCCGACCAGACGCTCACGCCGAATCATCCACTGCACCACCGGCATCTGCGCCTGCCCGAGCTGTTCCCCGGTGACACCCCGGCCGCGGCCGATCCGGTGACCGGGCGCAGGCTCCTGCTCGGCAACCCCGACGTGCGGATCTCCTACGTCGTCGCCAAGGGCGCCTCGCCCCTGTACCGCAATGCCATCGGCGACGAGCTGGTGTACGTGGAATCCGGTGCGGCCGTGGTGGAGAGCGTGTTCGGCACGCTGCCGGTGCGGCAGGGCGATCAGGTGATCATGCCGCGGGCCACCACCCATCGCTGGCTGCCCACGGGCGAGGAACCGTTGCGCGCGTACGTGATCGAGGCGTCCAGCCACATCACGCCGCCCAAGCGGTATCTCTCCAAATTCGGTCAGCTGCTGGAGAATTCGCCGTACTGCGAGCGTGATCTGCACGGCCCGGCCACGCCGTTGCTCGCCGAGGGCACCGAGGTGGAGGTGCTGGTGAAGCACCGGCCCGGCGCCGAGGTGGTCGGCACCAGGATGATCTACGCGACGCATCCGTTCGACGTGGTCGGCTGGGACGGCTGCTTGTATCCGTACACCTTCAACATCGCCGACTTCGAGCCGCTCACCGGCCGGGTGCACCAGCCACCGCCGGTGCATCAGGCCTTCGAGGCGAACAACTTCGTGATCTGCAATTTCGTCCCGCGCAAGGTGGATTATCACCCGCTGTCGATCCCGGTGCCGTACTACCACTCGAACGTGGACTCCGACGAGATCATGTTCTACTGCAGCGGAAACTACGAGGCGCGCAAGGGTTCCGGGATCGCGCAGGGTTCGGTGTCGGTGCATCCCGGCGGCTACGCGCACGGCCCGCAACCCGGCGCCTACGAGCGCAGCATCGGCGCGGAGTTCTTCGACGAACTGGCGGTGATGGTCGATACCTTCCGGCCGCTGCAACTCGGCGAGGGTGCGCTGGCCTGCGAGGATCCGGCCTATGCCTGGACCTGGTCGGGTCGCGGGCCGGGGCCGCGATGAGCGGGCGGCTGCTGCGCGTCGAGGTCGCGCCGGACTCGCTGTTCGGGCCCGAGAACATGCCGTACGGCGTCTTCGCGCCGCCCGGTGGCGAGCTCCGGGTGGGCACCCGGCTCGGTGACACCGTGCTCGATCTGGTCGCGCTGCTGGGTGATCCGATCTTCGCGCGGCCCGATCTCAACGGCCTGCTCGCCGCCGGACCCGACCGCTGGCGCACCGTGCGCGCGCGGCTGCGCGAACTCGCCGAGGCGGAGTTGCCGATTGAGGCGGTGCATCCGATCAATGCGGTCGAGCTGGCCTTGCCGGTGCGCATCGGCGACTACGTCGACTTCTACGCGAGCATCGATCACGCCACCAATCTCGGCCGCCTGTTCCGGCCGGACAGTGAACCGCTGCTGCCGAATTGGCGGCATCTGCCGGTGGGCTATCACGGCAGGGCCGGGACGGTCGTCGTCTCCGGGACGCCGGTGCTCCGGCCGTGCGGCCAGCGTCGAACCGAGTCGGGGACACCGGATTTCGGTCCGTCGCGGCGGCTGGACATCGAGGCGGAGCTCGGTTTCGTGGTGGGCGGCGGGTCGCCGCTCGGCGTGCCGGTCGGGGTCGACGAATTCGCCGAGCACGTGTTCGGCGTCGCGCTGGTGAACGACTGGTCGGCCCGCGACATCCAGGCCTGGGAGTATCAGCCGCTCGGGCCGTTCCTCGGGAAATCGTTCGGCACCTCGCTCGCGGCCTGGGTCACGCCGCTGGACGCGCTGGCCGCGGCCCGGGTTCCGCTGCCGGTCCAGACCCCCGAACCACTGCCCTACCTGCGCGGCGCCGACGATCACGGCCTCGACATCGAGCTGGCGGTGGCCTGGAACGGCGAGGTGGTCACGCGGCCGCCCTACGCGCGGATGTACTGGTCGCCCGCGCAGATGCTGGCCCATCTCACGGCCAACGGCGCCTCGGTCCGTCCCGGCGATCTGTTCGCCTCCGGCACGATCTCCGGGCCGGAACGCGACCAGCGCGGGTCCTTCATCGAATTGTCCTGGGGTGGAACCGAACCCATCACCATCGGCGACGCGGAGCGGTCCTTCCTCGCCGACGGCGACGAGGTCACCATCACCGCGACCGCACCGGGAACCGCGGGACGGCCGATCGGCCTCGGCTCGGTCAGCGGCCGGATCCTGCCCGCGCGCGGGTGAGAGGACAGCGTCCCGGCATCCGCCCAGGGGCGGAGATGCTACTCGTCTCATCTCCGCCCCGAGGGGGTATCGACCAGATTCTGTGCGGGATACGGTGACTTTCGACGTTTCCTAGAGAGAGCCCCCGACGATGTTGACGAGAATCGCCCGCGCCGCCGTGGGCAGACCACGGTTGGTGGTCGCGGTCGCCCTGTTGTTGATGATCCTGTGTGGCGCGGTCGGCGCCACGGTGCACTCACACATGAAGTCGGGTGGGTTCGTCACCGACGACCTCGATTCGGTGCGCGCGAGCCAGTACCTCAGCGAGAACTTCCCCGGTAGCGAGCCGAACTACGTCCTGCTCGTCACCGCGGACGAGGGCGCCGATTCCCCGGCGGCGCGTGCGGCCGCGGAGAGCGCGATCGCCCAGCTGCGCACCCATTCCGACATCGTCAGCGGCGTGCAGTCGTACTGGACCTCGCGGCCCGATCTGAAGCAGGCCCTGCGCAGCAAGGACGGCAAGCGCGCGCTCATCATGGCCAGCATCGAGGGCGACGACGCGGAATTGCCCGTGCGCGCGGCCGCGCTCAGCGAGGAACTGAAGGTCGACAGCGGCCCGGTGACGATCGTGCCGGGCGGCCTCGCGGCCTCCTTCTCCGACATCAACACCCAGATCAGCAAGGACCTGGTGATCGCCGAGGCCGTCGCGATCCCGATCACCGGCCTGCTGCTCGCGCTGGTGTTCGGCAGCCTGGTCGCCGCCGCGCTGCCCATCGCCATCGGCCTGTTCGCGATCGCCGCCGCGCTGGGCATCCTGCGGGTACTCACCGCGGTCACCGATGTGTCGATCTTCGCGCTGAACATGACGACCGCGCTCGGCCTGGCGCTGGCCATCGACTACAGCCTGTTCATCGTCAGCCGGTACCGCGAGGAACTGGCGGCGGGCGCCACCCCGGCCGCGGCGGTGCACCGCTCGATCCGGACCGCAGGCCGCACGGTCGTCTACTCGGCGCTGGTGGTGGCCCTGTCGCTGTCGGCGCTGCTGGTGTTCCCGCAGTACTTCTTCAAGTCCTTCGCCTACGCGGGCATCGCCGTGGTCGCGGCCGCCGCCGGCGCCGCGGTGATCGTGCTGCCCGCGCTGCTGATCCTGGTCGGCGACCGGATCGACGCCGGCGATCTGCGCGCCCCGCTGCGCAGGCTGTTCCGGCTCGCGCCGCGCGCGGAGAAGCAACCGCGCGAGACGTTCTGGTATCGCCTCGTCACCGCGGTGATGAAGCGGCCGCTGCCCATCGCCCTGGCCACCACGGCGTTCCTGCTGCTGCTCGGCTCGCCGTTCCTCGGTGTCCAGTTCGGCTACCCCGACGACCGCTCGCTGCCCACCGGTGTGGCCAGCCGCGATGTCGGTGACGTGCTGCGCACCGAATTCGACGCCGACATGGCCGCGAGCGCGACGGTCGTGCTGCCGGAGTTCCGCGGCGCCCCCGCCGAGCTGGACGCCTACGCGCGTGAGCTGTCCACGGTGCCCGATGTGCCCGCCGTGCTGAGCAGCGCCGCGGTCTACCGCAACGGCCTGCGGGTCGCGGCGGGCGTGCCGGAGATGTCGGACCCGGCCAAGGGCGCGTACCTGTCGGTCGCGACCAGTCTGGATCCGTACTCCGACGCCGGGCGCGCCCAGCTCGACGCGATCCGCGCCGTCGACGCGCCCACCGAGGCCCTGATCACCGGCCCGGCCGCGCTCAACCAGGACTCGGTCGAGGCGATCACCGGCAAGCTACCGCTGGCCGGCGCCCTGATCGCGCTCGCCACCCTGGTGCTGCTGTTCCTGTTCACCGGCAGCGTGGTGCTGCCGGTGAAGGCGCTGATCCTCAACATGCTGTCGCTGGCGGCGACGTTCGGCGCGATGGTGTGGATCTTCCAGGACGGGCACCTGTCCGGGCTGCTCGGCTTCACCGCCACCGGCACGCTCAACCTGGCCATGCCCATCCTGATGTTCAGCCTGGCGTTCGGCGCGTCCATGGACTACGAGGTCTTCCTGCTCTCGCGCATCCGCGAGGAATGGCTGGCCGGGCCGAAGACGGCAGCGGGCAACACCGAGGCAGTCGCCATGGGGGTGGCGCGCACCGGCCGCATCTTCACCGCCGCCGCGCTGCTCATGAGCATCGTCTTCCTCGGCGTGGCGACCTCGGGGGTGTCGATGATGAAGCTGTTCGGTCTCGGCTGCGCGCTGGCGGTGATCAGCGACGCGACCGTCATCCGCGGGCTGCTCGCCCCGGCGCTGATGCGGATGATGGGCACCTGGAACTGGTGGTCACCGAAGCCACTGGTGGTGCTGCACAACAAGTTCGGGCTCAAGGAGGCCGACGAGCCGGAGTCCGCCGAGCCGGTGAAGCCGGAGCCCGCGGCCACCTCGGCCTGAGTCACGCGCGCGGCCCGTCCGGACTTCCCGGGCGGGCCGCCGTCGTGTCGGGGTAGGGTCGGCGACGGAAAATTTCACATGCCAACGGGGGCTCGCACCAGCGGGCTGAGAGGACGGCTAGCCCATTCGATGGGCGATCAGGGCCGTCGACCGTATGAACCTGACCGGGTAATGCCGGCGTAGGGAGGAAACACCATGGGCACAGCCACGTCTGTCACCACCGGCCCGATCGAGGGCAGCGTCAAGCACTACACCGAGGTCGACGGCCTGCGCATTCCGGTGCGCCGGATCAATCTCACCAACGGCGAGCACTTCGACGTCTACGACACCTCCGGCCCGTACACCGACGAGAACGCGGTGATCGACCTCGAGGCCGGGCTGCCGAAGCTGCGCGACGAATGGGCGAAGCCGCAGGTCGACGGCCCGCGGACGCAGCTGCACTGGGCTCGCCAGGGCATCGTCACCGCAGAGATGCGGTTCATCGCCGCCCGCGAAGGCGTCGCGCCGGAGCTGGTGCGCGACGAGGTCGCCGCCGGGCGGGCGGTGATCCCCGCCAACCACCACCACCCGGAGCTCGAGCCGACCATCATCGGCAAGAAGTTCCTGGTGAAGATCAACGCCAATATCGGTAACTCGGCTGTCTCGTCCTCGATCGCCGAGGAGGTCGAGAAGATGGTGTGGGCCTCACGCTGGGGCGCCGACACCATCATGGACCTGTCGACGGGCAAGAACATCCACGAGACCCGCGAGTGGATCCTGCGCAACTCGCCGGTGCCGATCGGTACCGTGCCGATCTATCAGGCGCTGGAGAAGGTCAACGGCGATCCCACCAAGCTCACCTGGGAGTTGTACCGCGACACCGTGATCGAGCAGTGCGAGCAGGGCGTGGACTACATGACCGTGCACGCCGGCGTGCTGCTGCGCTACATCCCGCTCACCGCCAAGCGCGTCACCGGCATCGTCTCGCGCGGTGGGTCCATCATGGCGGCGTGGTGTCTGGCGCATCATCAGGAATCGTTCCTGTACACGCACTTCCGGGAACTGTGCGAGATCCTGGCAAAGTACGACGTGACCTTCTCCCTCGGCGACGGCCTACGTCCCGGCTCCATCGCCGACGCCAACGACGAGGCCCAGTTCGCCGAGCTGCGCACCCTCGGCGAGCTCACCAAGATCGCGAAATCCTATGGCGTGCAGGTGATGATCGAGGGTCCGGGCCACGTGCCGATGCACAAGATCGTCGAGAACGTCCGGCTCGAGGAGGAGCTGTGCGAGGAGGCGCCGTTCTACACCCTCGGCCCGCTGGCCACCGATATCGCGCCCGCCTACGACCACATCACCTCCGCGATCGGCGCCGCGATCATCGCCCAGGCCGGCACCGCGATGCTCTGCTACGTGACACCCAAGGAGCACCTCGGTCTGCCCAACCGCGATGACGTGAAGGTCGGCGTGATCACCTACAAGATCGCCGCGCACGCCGCCGACCTCGCCAAGGGGCACCCGCACGCGCAGGACCGCGACAACGAATTGTCCAAGGCCCGTTTCGAATTCCGCTGGCACGACCAGTTCGCGCTCTCGCTCGACCCGGACACCGCCCGCGAATACCACGACGAGACGCTGCCGGCCGAGCCCGCCAAGACCGCCCACTTCTGCTCCATGTGCGGCCCGAAGTTCTGCTCCATGCGCATCTCCGCCGACGTGCGCGAATACGCCGAGAAGCAGGGCCTCACCGACGTGGCCGCCATCGAAGCAGGCATGGCCGAGAAGTCCGCCGAATTCGCCGACCACGGCAACCAGGTCTACCTCCCGGTCGTCTCCTGACCACTCCGGCGCCCGCCGTCACGGCGGGCGCCGGGCATCAGACCACCGAGAAGCCAGGGGGCAGAGCGGTTCTGCCGGTGAGGGCAGTGAGCACCGGCACAGCCGTGCCGAGGCGTGCGGCGATGCGCGCGGCCAGAACGGCGGCTTCCGCGGTCACGTCGTCGGGCGGGGTGTAGGGGATGCCGGTCGCGGCGGCGATGTCCAGCCCGTGGACGGCCAGTTCGAAGGTGCGGGTCGGCAGATAGGCGTGCAGGCGCATCCCCAACCCGCCGATCACGGTGACCAGCGGATCCTCGGCGGCACCGACCGCGCCGACCGCGCCGATCGCCGCGGTCGCGAGGGCGTCGACCGCCTTCGCGGGCTCGGCCCCCAGTTCCAGCCCCGCGGCGCGCCCGCGAGCGACGACAGCCGCACCGCCGGCCTGCGCGGTATACGACTTCACATAGGCGTAGTACTCCTGCGGGCTGGCGATGTCCTCGGTCTCGGCGGGGTCGGCGAGATAGGTCGTCACCGTGGTGAGCGACCGTGAGGTGTGCCCGACCAACGCGCGCAGATCCCACTCCCCCAATCCCGGCCCGTCCCAACGATCCTGCGCGATCTCCCGAACAAGCTCCCGGAAACTCTCGACCGCCTGGACATACGTGGCCACCGCATTGTCGGACATACGCCCAACGTACCCACACCTCGCGTCTCGCCCCAGAGCACGCTTCCGGCGCGCGGAGTGGGCCGGTCGAAGACCGATGTCGGCAAACAGAACCACGGCACAGCGCCGACCGCGGGCCGGGCGAGCGGCGGCACAGGCGCTGTTGATCGGAATGGCTGCCGGGTACCGTCGAGCGCGTGACCGATGCCTTCTACGTGCCCGACCCGGCGGATCCGAATCGCTTCGTCTCGACCGAGCTGACCCGGGGGCCGTGGTCGCCGGACGCGCAGCATGCCGGGCCGCCGTCGGCGCTGCTGGGCCATGTCATCGAGCGGTGCGAGCCGCGCGCGGGGTTCCAGGTCGGCCGGGTCGCGGTGGAGATCCTCGGGCCCGTGCCGCTGGCACCGCTGACCGCCGAGGCCAGGGTGGTGCGGTCGGGGCGCAGTGTCGAGCTGATCCAGGCGACGCTGTCCACCGAGCGCGGGCCGGTGATGCAGGCCAACGCGTGGCGGCTCAAGCTGGCCGAGCCGCGGCTGGACCTTCCGCCGGAGTTCCTGCCGAGCGGCGAGCGGACGATGCCGGCCGCGCAGGAGCCGTCGGTATTCCCCTCCGAGCAGAAGATCGGCTTCCACACCGGCATCGAATACCGCTTCGCCAGCGGCTCCTTCGCCGCGCCGGGGCCCGCCGTCTGCTGGATCCGGCTGAAGTACCCGATCGTCGCGGGCACCACGCCCAGCCCGCTGGAGCGCACCCTGGCCGCCGCCGACTCCGGCAACGGCGTCAGCGCCGTGCTCGACTGGTCGAAATACCTGTTCATCAACACCGATCTCACCGTCACCCTGCACCGGTACCCGGTCGGCGAGTGGGTGTGCCTGGACGCGGTGACCCACCCGCAGCCGCACGGCATCGGCCTCGCCGAATCGGCGCTGTTCGACGAGACCGGCCCGCTCGGCCGCAGCACCCAGACCCTGCTGATCGCCCCGCGCGGCTGATCAGCCGATGGCCTCCAGGTCGACGAGGTCGGCGTTGCCGTGCTTGCGCAACTCGGACTCGGCGGTGCTGGTGCGCCGGAACGGATCACCGACGCCGGTGGTGAGCAGGCCGCGCAGACTGGTGGTGAGGTAGGCGCCCCAGGCGTTGGTGCACACCTCGTAGCACTCGCCGGTGGGCACCAATCCCCGGTGGGTGAAACGCATTTCGGTGCCGTCGGCGGTCTCGGTGAGGTCGAAGACGATGTCGGTGTCCTCCCATTCGGCGGTGTCGGTGACGAACGAGAGCCAGGAGTCGGACACGTGCCACACCAGGCGCCGGCCCGGCACCGACTCGGTGGTCGTCATCGTGCAGCGGTGGATGCCGGGGACCTCGAAAAGGTAACTGTCGCCCACGTTTCCGGTGCTGCCTTCGATGGTCTCCGACCACCACGCCCACACGTCGTTGACGGCGGCGAACACCTCCAGCGGCGGCTTGTCGACGGTGATGGTCACGGTGTAATCGTCGGTGCCCATTGCTTGTCCTTCCGGCTCAGCCGTCCAGGTGGCGGCGGAGCGCGTCGAGGGGGCTGTCCCAGTCCCGCGAGAGGGCAGCCAGGAATTGTTGTGCCACGTGCATCGGCGCGGAATCGAGCCGGTAGCGCACCCGGCGCCGTTCGCCCGGTTCCGCGATCACCAGGCCCGCCTCGGCGAGCAGGGCGAGGTGTTTGGCGATCGCCTGCCTGCTGATGGGCAGGCGATCGGCGAGGTCGGTCGCGGTGGCGGGCCCGCGCGCGGCGAGCACGGCCAGGACCGATCGCCTGCTCGGATCGGCCAGCGCGACGAAGACCCGTTCGGCGGTGGCCTCCAGGTCAGGCCGCATCGAGGTACTCGACGAGCTCGCCCAGCTCGCTCTTCCAGCCGCCGACATTGCCTTCGAAGGCCTCCTTGTGCAGGTCTTCGGGGAGCTGGGCGAAGCCGGTCTCCACGACCGTCAGCCGGGTGCCCTCGCCGACGGGCTCGAGGGTGAACTCCACATACGTGCGGCGCGGGTCCTCCTCGGGCAGTCCGTTGATCGGCCAGGTGTAGCCGAACACCGACGGCTCCTCGACCCGCTCCACCCGCATGTCGGCCGAGAACCCTTCCTTCCAGGTCATCCGCATGTCGCCGCCGGGCCGCAGGTCGATCTCCGCGGTGTTGCCGAACCAGCTCGCCAGCCCCTCGGCCGTGGTGATCGCCGCCCAGACCTTGGCGGGCGGATGCGCGAGCTCGACGGTGCGCACGATCTGATCGGGGAATCCCATGACGCCTCCTCTAATAGCAACCAGTTGGTTGCAACTCACAGTATGGCAACCAACTGGTTGCGTCAAGGATCAATGTCCGCCGGTGACCCGGAAACCGCGCGGGACCAGCCACACCGCGCCGACCGCGACGACCGCCACCGCCGCGGCGGAGAGATAGGACGTCGCGGTGAGGGCGGTGTCGAAGGCGTGCTCGGACGCGTCGAGCAGTTGCGTGCGGGCCGGTTCGGGCAGCTCGGTGGCCACCTCCGCCGCGCCGCCGACGGAGCCCGCCGCCTGATCCAGCTTGTCGGCGGGGACCGGCAGCCCCACCATGTGCTGACTGAAGATCCGGGCGTGCAGGCTGCCGAGCAGCGCCACCCCGAACCCGACGCCGACCTCGTAGTTGGTCTCCTCCACCGCACCGGCCTGCCCGGCCCGATCCGCGGGCACGGCGCCGACGAGGACGGCGGCCGCAGCGGTCACCGCCATGCCGTCCCCGATCCCGAACGACACCAGCACCAGCGCGATCACCGGATAGGTCGTCGGCTCCGGGCTCACCGCGAGCAGCAGAAAGCCCAGTGCCACCGCGCCGAGGCCGACGCCGAGCACCGTGCGCACGCCGAGCTTGTCCATCAGCATCGGGGTGAGCAGCGAGGCGGTGAGCAGGGTGAGGGCGGCCGGCAGCATCCGCACGCCCGCCTGCGACGGGCTGTACCCGTGGACGTACTGCAGCCACAGCGAGATCAGGAACATCGCCGCGCCGATAGCCATCATCGCCAGCAGCGTCGCGACGGCGGCCGCGGTGAACGCGCCGTTGCGGAACAGCCGCACGTCGAGCAGCGGGTCGGCCGCGGTGAGCTGACGCCGGGTGAACCAGGCCAGCGCGCCGAGGCCGACCAGCAGGATCACCCAGTCGGCCACGCCCGCTTCGCCTTTCGCGAGATGCTTGACGCCCCAGGCCAGGCAGACGATGCCGGCCACCGAGAGCACCGCCGCGAACCAGTCGAGGCCGCCCGCCTGGGGCGCGCGGTATTCCGGCAGCACCCACAGCCCGACCACCACCGTCACCAGCACCACCGGCACGTTGAGCCAGAACGCCGATGCCCAGCCGAAGTGCTCCACCAGGAATCCGCCGATGATCGGCCCGACCGTCGCGCCGACACCGGCCACGGCCGCCCAGATCCCGATGGCCGTGGTGCGCTCGCGCGGATCGGTGAAGATGTTGCGGATCAGCGAGAGCGTCGAGGGCATCACCATCGCGCCGCCGATGCCGAGCAGGACACGTCCGCCGATCAGCTGGGCCGCGCTGCCCGCCGTCGCCGCGATCACCGAAGCGATGCCGAACAGCACGAAACCGCTCAGGAACAACAGCTTTCGCCCCACCCGGTCCCCGAGCGCGCCCGTGGTGATGAGCAGGCCGCCGAGCACGAGCCCGTAGATGTCGATGATCCACAGCTGCTCGAGCGGGCCCACCTGGAGATCGTCGATCAGCGAGGGCAGCGCGACATTGAGGATGGTGGCGTCCATCGCCACCAGCAACAGGCTGGCGCACAGCACGCCGAGCATCACCCAGCGGATCGCACCATAGGTCTCGGTCGTCTCACCCACCATGTCGCCTCACCGCCGATTCCTGGTCCTGGCCGGTTTCCGGATCCGTGGCACTCGATCCGCTGCTCAACCTACCCAGTCGCGGACGGTTCGGACGGCAGCGTCGCTGGTGGCGTCAGCGTCCGGGCAGCACCGCGTCGATGAGGGTGCGCGCGGCCCGGCCCGTGCGTTCGCGGTCGCCGGTGATCACCCGGTCCTGGATGATCCCGCGCAGGCCGGAGACGAGCAGGGTGGCGACCACCTCGGGGTCATCGGCCAGGCCGGTGCGGCGCAGCGCCGCGGCGAGCTCGGCGACGAAGGTGGCGATCGCCGCGTTCGCGTAGTCCTGATACGGCGAGCCGGGGGCGCACGCGGCGCCGATCACCTGCAGCAGCACCCGTGTGCTGTCGGCCTCGACGCCGACGGAGTTCAGGTCGAAGAAGCCGATCAGCCGCTCGCGGAGTTGCCCGGCCTCGCGTACGTCGGCGAAGACGGCGGCGAGGTCGGGCCGCTGCGTGGCCAGGGCCTGGACCAGCAGTTCCTCCTTGGTGCCGAAGTAGTAGATGAGCATGCGCGAGCTGGTGCCGAGCGCGGCCGCGAGCGGACGCAACGACAGCTCGGCCAGGCCGTGCGCGGCGATGTACGCCACGACGCCTGCCAGCAGTTCGGCGCGTTTTCGGTGGTCGAGAGGACGGGCCATGGGTTGACTGTACCGATCGCTACAGGTATTCATGACGGCATGACTGTACCTATCGCTTCAGAAACTCCGGCGCTCAGCGGCCGAGGCGGTGTGCACGGTGCCTGACGCCGTCGTCGTGACGGGCTACGCGGCGACCACCGCCCTGGCCGACACCATGGACGAGACCTGGACGCGACTGCTGCGCGGCGAGAACGGAATCCGTGCGCTGGCCCCGGAATTCTTCGCCGAACACGATCTGCCGGTGCGGATCGGCGGCCCGCTGGTCAGCTCGCCCGACACGGAACTGACCCGCGTCGAACAGCGCAGGCACTCCTACGTCGAGCGCATGGCCCTCGTGCTCGGCCGCCACGTCTGGCAGGCCGCGGGCGCACCCGAGGTCGACCCGGAGCGGCTGGCGGTCGCCATCGGGACCGGCCTCGGCGGCGGTGACGCCCTGATCGACGCGGTCGACGCGATGCGGGCGGGCGGCTACCGCAAGGTGTCTCCCCTGGCCGTCCCGATGGTGATGCCGAACGGTCCCGCAGCCACGGTCGGACTCGAACTCGGCGCGCGGGCAGGGGTTTTCGCGCCGGTGTCCGCCTGCTCCTCGGGCTCGGAGGCGATCGCGCACGCCTGGCGGCTGATCGCCACCGGCGAGGCCGACGTGGTGGTGACCGGCGGCGTGGAGGGCCACATCCACGCGGTGCCGATCGCGGGCTTCGCCATGATGCGGGCGATGAGCACCCGCAACGACGAACCCGACCGCGCCTCACGGCCTTTCGATCGCGACCGCGACGGCTTCGTCTTCGGCGAGGCGGGCGCGCTGCTCGTGCTCGAATCCGAACGGCACGCCAGGGCGCGCGGCGCGCGGGTGCACGCCAGGGTGCTCGGCGCGGGCATCACCTCCGACGCCTTCCACATCGTCGCCTCCGACCCCGCGGGTGTCGGCGCGGCCCGTGCGATGCGCAAAGCCGTTCGCACAGCGGGTCTTCGGGAATCCGACATCGATCACGTGAACGCCCACGCCACCTCCACCCCGATCGGTGACGCCTCCGAGGCCGCGGCCATCGCCGCGGTCGCCCCTGGCGCCTCGGTCTACGCGCCCAAATCGGCGCTCGGCCATTCGATCGGCGCCGTCGGCGCGCTGGAATCGGTGCTCACCGTGCTGAGCCTGCGCGAACAGCTCGTGCCGCCGACGCTGAATCACGACAACGCCGACCCGGCGATCGACCTGGATGTCGTCGCCGGATCGGCGCGGGCGCAGCGCATCGACTACGCGCTCAACAACTCCTTCGGCTTCGGCGGGCACAACGTGGCGCTCGCGTTCGGCCGGGCGTGAATCAGGACTTGTCGAAGCGGGTGTCGACGAAGGACTCGAAGTCGACCTTGCCCGGGATGGCCTTGGCCTCGGTGAACGCGTCGGCGATCTGCTGCTCGGAGGCGATCACCTTGTCGTCCAGCTTGATCGGCTCCTTGATGGAACGGGTCCAGGTGGTGCGGGAGGCGTCGACGCTGATCTGGGTGAGCTCGGCGTACTTCGTCGACCACACCTCGAGATTCTCCGACGACCACCGGGTGGCGGCGGCGTAGCGCTGGAAGAAGTCGGCGATGGCGGCGGACTTGCTCGCGTCGCCGAGCGCCTTGTTGCCGGCGGCCCAGAAGTTGTAGCCGTTGGCGGCCTGGTCGGCGGTGGCGATCGACTTGGCGCCGATCTCCTTCTCGGCGATGGCCGTGTAGGGATCCCAGGTGGCCCAGGCGTCCACGTCACCGCGGGTCAGCGCCGCGTAGCCGTCGGCGGGGGCGAGGTACACGGGCTCGACATCGCGCAGCGACAGCCCCGCCTTCTGCAGCTGCAGCAGCAGGTTCGCATTCGCCGAGCTGCCCTTGTAGACGGCGACCTTCTTGCCCTTCAACGCCGCGACCGAGCCGATCGCCGAGTCCTTGCCGACCAGGATGGCGTCACCCTTGCCCGTGGCCGCCAGCGCGCCGACCACCTTCACGTCGGCGTCGGCCGCCGCGCCGAAGATCACCGGGGTGTTGCCGGTCTGGGCGATGTCGATGCCGCCCGCGCTGGCCGCCTCGACCAGCGGCAGGCCTGCGGTGAAGGTGGAGAACTCGATCTTGTAGGGCAGGTTCTCCAGCTGGCCGGAGGCCTTCATCAGCACTTCGATCGAGATCGCCTTCTGGTCACCGACTTTCAGCGTCACGGTGCTCAGGTCGACCGGCCCCGACGGCGCGGCCTCGGTGGCCGCGTCGTCGCCGCAGGCGCTCAGCGACAGCGCGGCGACGACGGCGAGGGCGAGCCCGGCGAGACGGGACTTCGGAGAGCGGTTCACAGTGACAACTTTCGTGCGACGGAGCGGAGGACAGGAGCGCTCAGTGCGTGACACCGAGCAGGGCGAGCAGCCGGGTCGCGTACCCGGCGACCTCGCCCGAGGCGGCGGTGCGCGGGCGCGGCAGATCGATGGACACGTCGGCGGCGATGCGGCCGTCGTCGAGCACCAGCACGCGGTCGGCCAGGGTGATCGCCTCGAGCACGTCGTGGGTCACCAGCAGCACGCCGAAGGCGCGCTGAGCGTGCAGGCCGAGCAGCAGCTCGTGCATGCTCAGGCGGGTCAGCGCGTCGAGCGCGCCGAAGGGCTCGTCGAGCAGCAGCAGGGTCGGCTCGGCGACCAGGGCGCGGGCCAACGCCGCGCGCTGCGCCTCGCCGCCGGAGAGGGTGAGCGGCCACGCGTCGGCGCGCTCACCCAGGCCGACCTCGGCGAGCAGTTCGCGCGCGGCCTGGTCGTCGGCGCGCCGATTGCGCGGCTTCGGCCTGCCGAGAGCGACATTGCGCGCCACCGGCTGCCACGGGATCAGGCGCGGTTCCTGGAAGACGATCGTCGGCGTGCCGTCGACGGACACCTCACCGCGCGTGGCGGTGTCGAGCCCGCCGAGGATGCGCAGCAGGGTGGACTTCCCGGATCCGCTGCGCCCGACCAGGGCGACGATCTCGCCGGCGCCGATCTCGAGCTCGATCCCGTCGAGCACGGTGCGCTCACCGAAGCTCTTGCGCAGACCGGTGACCCGGGCAGCGGCCAGGCTTTCGGACTCGGTCTGGGTGGTGGTGACGGCGGCAGCGGTCATGGTGTGGACCTCACGATCGGACGGCGGGTGGCTGTTCGGTCGAGCACGGGACGGGGTGTGTCCGGGCTCGATGGAGTCGGTACGGGGGTGGTATCAGCGCAGTGCCGGCGGGCGCCAGCGCAGTGCCCGGCGCTCGAGCACGCGCACGATCGAGTCGGTGAGCAGGCCGAGCAGGCTGTAGATCACCAGGCCGAACACCACGATGTCGGTGCGCAGGAACTCGCGCGCGTTGTTGACCACGAAGCCCAAACCCGCACTGGCGTTGATCTGTTCGGCCACGATCAGCGACAGCCACGCGATGCCGAGGCTCTGCCGCGCGCCCACCAGGATCTGCGGCAGCGCGCCGGGCAGGATCAGCAGCCGCAGCCGCTCGGCCAGGCCGAGGTGCAGCGCGTCGCTGAGCTCGAGCAGTTTGGGATCGAGCTGGCGGATGCCCGAGTAGGTGTTGAGGTACAGCGGGAAGAAGACGCCGAGCGCGATGAGGAAGATCTTCGGTTCCTCACCGATCCCGAACCAGATGATGAACAGCGGGATCAGCCCGAACAGCGGAATCGTGCGGATCATCTGCAGCGGAGGGTCGACGGCGTATTCGCCGATCCGGCTCAGTCCGGCGAGCACACCGAGCGCGAGCGCGAGCACCGCGCCGAGCACGAAGCCGTACAGCGCGCGCTGCCCGGAGACCAGCAGGGCCTCCCCGAGTTGCCCGGACCGGTAGGTCTCCAGGCCCGCGTCGAACACGGCCGACGGTGCGGGCAGCTTCTTGGCCGGTATCCAGCCGCTGGTGCTGCCGATCTGCCAGACGAGCAGCAGCGCGACGGGCGAGATCGCACGCAGGAACCCCGCGCGACGGTACAGCGGGGTCCGTCGCGCGCCGGTTTCGGTGGGTTTCGCCAACAGCATGCGTGCATGGTGCCCGCCCGGCCGCGCCCGCCGACAGGGTTCGAATCAGCTCGAGGCTTACTCGGCCCGGCTCGAGATCTGCTGCACCGCCCACTCGTTGCCGTCGGGATCGCTGAAGAACACGAAGCCGACATTGTCGAGCGGATGCGGGGTCGGCCGCGGGTTCACGCCCATCTCGCGCACCTCGGAGACCTCGACGCCACGCGCCGTCAGTTCCGCGTGCGCCCGTTCGATGTCGGGGACCACCAGCTGCAGCCCCTTCAGCGAGCCGGGCGGCATCTCGGGCACCGCGCCCTTGCCGATGACGATCGAACAGCCCGACCCCGGCGGGGTGAGCTGCACGATGCGGATGTCGTCGCCGAGCACGGTGTCGTGGTCGACGGCGAAGCCGAGCTGGTCGGCGTAGAACGCTTTGGCCCGGTCGATGTCGGAGACCGGGACGATCACCACTTCCAAGGTCCAGTTCACGCGTCCGAGTCTGCCACCGGCATGGCCGCCGCGTCGGCCGAACGGCCAGCTCAGCCGCGGTATTCCCACCGCCACGCGTACTCGCCGTCGGCGGGCGGCGGGCCGGGTAACTCGCCCTCGGCGGTCATGCCGTCGAGCAGCAGGGCCAGCACCCGCTGACGCAACTGCGCGGTGCGCGCGGGATCGGGCATGGTGACGGCGGCGCAGGCTTCCAGCAGCAGGCCGAGGTCCTGCGGGCCGACATCGGACCGCAGCCGACCGCTGGCGTGGGCCCGGCGCACCAGCTCCGCGGTGACCTCGCCGGAGTGTGTGACGTCCGGCAGCATCGCCTCGTCGGGCGGGAAGGTTCCCGCGAGTTTCACCGTCAGCGAGTGCACGTCGGCCTCGACGACCCGCCGCAGGAAGCCGACGAATCCGCGCCAGCCGTCCGAGTCCTCCAGTGCCGCATCGGCTTCGGCGTTGTAGCGACGCAGGCCCTCGTGGCACAGCGTGCGCAGCAGCACCTCCTTGCTCGGATAGCGGCGGTAGAGGGCGCTGATCCCGACGCCCGCCCTGGCCGCGACGGCCGCGATCGGGGCGCCCGGATCGTCGAGGAAGACGGCCCGGGCGGCCTCCAGGATGAGGCCGTCGTTGCGCGCGGCCTGCGCCTTGCGGCCCGGCAGGCGGGGCTGAGCTGGGGTTTCGGCTGTGTTCGGCATGAATATCAGCCTACCACTTGAAACGGAATAATCCGTTCTGCTACGTTTGAAACAGAACGAAACATTCCGCTCCAACGAAGAGGATTCGCCATGACCGCCACGGCCACCATCACCCCCTTCCGCATCGACATCCCGCAGGCCCAGCTCGACGATCTCGCCGCCCGGCTGCGCGGCGCGCTCTACCCCGACGAGCTGCCGGGTGTCGGCGACGCCTACGGCGTCCCGGCGGGCCGGGTGCGGGCGCTGGCGCAGTACTGGCTCGAGGAATTCGACTGGCGCGCACTGGAATCCGAGCTCAACGCCTACCCGCAGTTCACCACCGAGATCGAGGGTGAGGACATCCACTTCCTGCACATCCGGTCGTCGCGCCCCGACGCGACGCCGGTGATCCTCACCCACGGCTGGCCCGGCTCGATCCTGGAATACCTCGACGTGATCGCCCCGCTGACCGAGCCGGAATCGGCCGAGGCCCCGGCCTTCCACCTGGTCATCCCGTCGCTGCCGGGCTTCGGCTTCTCCGGCCCCACCCGCAGCACCGGCTGGAACCGCTACCGCACCGCCCGCGCCTGGGCCGAGCTGATGGCGCGCCTCGGCTATGAGCGCTACGGCGCCATCGGCAACGACGGCGGCTCGATGGTCTCGCCGGAGATCGGGCGGATCGCGCCGGAGCACGTGATCGGCGTGCACGTCACCCAGCTGTTCTCGTTCCCGTCCGGCGACCCGGCCGAATTCGAGAACCTGTCCGAGGCCGACATGGCCGCGCTGGGGCACCTGCAGTGGTTCCACGAGAACAAGATGTCGTTCAACACCCTGCACAGCCAGCAGCCGCAGACGCTGGCCTACGCCCTCGCCGATTCGCCGGTCGGCCTGCTCGGCTGGAATTCCCAGCTCTTCGGCGAGTCGCTCGACGCGCACTTCGTCGTCGCGAACGTGGCGCTGTACTGGCTCACCCGGACCGCGGGCTCCTCGCTGCGCTTCTACTACGAGGACGCGCACGCCGCCGAGCATCCGACCGAGCCGACCGTGGTGCCCACCGGGCTGGCGATGTTCGCCGGCGACTTCCAGTCGATCCGCCGCTTCGCCGAGCGCGACCACAGCAATATCGTCAGCTGGAATTCCTTCGACACCGCGGCGGCCGCCGGCGGCGCGAACGACGCGGCCGGGCACTACGCCGCGCACGAGGCGCCCGAGGTGCTCGTCGGCGACATCCGCCAGTTCTTCGCCGCCCTGCGCTGAGCGTGCCCTCGGTGCCGCGGCCCACGCTCCCCTCATCGGCGCGTGGGTCGCGGCCCTTTCGAATCATGCACCAGCGCAGGGTGATACGCGCACCAAAGGGGGCAATCAGTGGTGTTCGTGCAGGTCACCCCAGGCGGGGAAGGGATCGGCGTAGGCCGTCCAGCCCGCCGGCCCCGCGGCGAACTCGGCGTCGGTGAGCAGCGCGGCGTCGAGTTCGCGGCGCACCGCGGCCGCGTCGAGGCGCACGCCGATGAACACGATCTCCTGTCCGGCGGGCACCTCGAGCGACGACCACCACGCGCCCGGCTCGAACGTCAGATTCGGCCCGGCCTGCGACCAGATCGCGGCCAGGTCGGGACGGCTGGCGATCCAGCAGAACCCCTTGCTGCGCAGCATGCCCCGCAGGGTGGACAGCGCGTCGCCGAGCCGCTCGGGATGGAACGGCCGGTCGGCGGTGTAGGTGAGGCTGCTGATCCCGTATTCCTCGGTCTCGGGCGTGTGTCCGCCCGCCAGCTCCTCGGCCCAGCCCTCCGCCTCGGCGGCGACCACGGGGTTGTAGCGGCCGGTGCCGAGCACCTCGCCCAGGTCGACGACGCCGCGTTCGGTGCGCAGGATGTGGGCGCGGGGATTGAGCCTGCGGATCGTCGCCTCCACGGTGGCCGCGGCATTGTCGCTCACCAGGTCGGTCTTGTTGATCAGCAGCACGTCGGCGAACTCCACCTGGTCGACCAGCAGGTCGGCGATGGTGCGCGAATCCCCTTCGCCCGCTTCGAGTTCCCGCTCGGCCAGGGCCTGGCCCTTGACCAGCTCGGCCAGGAAGGTCGAGGCGTCGACGACCGTCACCATGGTGTCGAGGCGGGCGATGTCGCCGAGCCGGAAGCCGTCCTCGAACTCCCAGTCGAAGGTGGCGGCCACCGGCATCGGCTCGGAGATCCCGGTCGACTCGATCACCAGCTGGTCGAACCGGCCGTCGCGGGCCAGCCGCGCGACGGCCTCGATCAGGTCCTCGCGCAGGGTGCAGCAGATGCAACCGTTGGTGAGCTCGACGAGCTTCTCCTCGGTCCGGTCCAGGTGGCCCTGCCCCGCGACCAGCGCCGCGTCGATGTTCACCTCGCTCATGTCGTTGACGATCACCGCGACCCGGCGACCGTCCCGGTTGGCGAGGATGTGGTTGAGCAGCGTGGTCTTGCCCGCGCCGAGGAAGCCGGACAGCACGGTGACGGGCAGGTTCGCGGGAGCGTCGGAGTTGGTCACGCACTAATGATAATGGTTTTCATTTGCTAGTGGCGGGTGGGGTCTCGAAATCGGACACGCGGTCGTAGGGTTGGAGCGTGAAGATGCTGCCGCTGACCCCCGATGGCCAGACCCCCGTCCGCGCGCTCACCATCGCGGGTACCGACTCCGGTGGCGGCGCGGGCATCCAGGCCGACTCGCGCACGATGGCGCTGTGCGGCGTGCACGCGTGCGTGGCGGTGGCCGCGGTGACCGTGCAGAACACGGTGGGCGTCAGCGGTTTTCACGAGATCCCGCCGCACATCGTGGCCGACCAGGTGCGGGTCGTTGTGCGCGATATCGGGATCGGGGCGGCCAAGACCGGGATGCTCGCCTCCACCGCGATCATCGAGGCCGTGGCAGGCGTGTGCCGCGAGGTGGGGATCGGGCGCGACGCGGCGGTGCCGCTCGTGGTCGACCCGGTCGCCGCCTCCATGCACGGCGACCCGCTGCTGCACGCCGAGGCGCTCGACGCGGTCCGCAACACCCTCATCCCGCTGGCGACGGTGGTGACCCCCAATCTCGACGAGGTCCGGCTGATCACCGGCATCGAGGTCGTCGACGACCCCACCGCACGCAAGGCGGCCGAGGCGCTGCACGCGCTCGGCGCCCAGTGGGCGATCGTCAAGGGCGGGCACCTGCGATCCTCGGAGGTGAGCACCGACCTGCTCTACGACGGCGACACCTTCCGCGAGTTCACCGCGCCGCGCATCGCCACCGGCAACGACCACGGCGGCGGCGACACCCTCGCCGCGGCCATCGCCAGCGCGCTGGCCAACGGCTACTCGGTGCCCGACGCGGTCGCCTTCGCCAAGGAGTGGACCTACCGCTGCCTGGCCGCTTCCTACGATCTGGGCGCGGGCCACGGCCCGGTTTCGCCGCTGTGGCGGTTGCGCGCCGACGCCTAGCGTGGCGTCGCGAACTTGTCGGTGGGCGGGTTCATACTGAACTCATCGCACCCCACCGGTTCCAACGACGTAGCCGGGAGAACAACGGAGTTCGCGCAGGGCGCGAGGTTTTTCAGCCGACAACGAAAGCGTCGCGCAGCGGCCGCGACGGGTCGATCGCGACCCCGTTGAACCGCGCGTGCGCCCGCGCCAGCGCCGAGATGCTCTCGGCGAGATAGTCGATGAACCGCTCCACCGGCATCGCCGAGACCTCGCGCTGATTGGCGCCGAGCCACCAGTCCGTGGCCGAGGCCACCGCGCCGAAAATCGAATAGTTCACCAGTTCGATCCCGGCCACGTCGATCGACTCGGTCGGCAGCAGGCCGGCGAAGAACTCGGCGGCGCGCCGCGCGGACTGCCTGGCGGCGACGAGCGCGCGCTCGGTCTCCTTGGCCTGCTGGCTGAAATGACTGTGCAGCATGAAGCGGAAGACGTTCGGGTGCTCCGACACCACCGCCACGTACTCGGCGGCGGCCCGGTGCACGAGATCGGCCACGGAGTCGTCGGTGAGGTTCACGCCGGTGAGAATGCGTTCCCACAGCATGTCGCGGACGCGGTCGACGATCGCGTTGTAGAGGTCGGTCTTGTCCTCGAAATGGCGGTAGAGCTTCGGCTTGGCGGCGCCCGCCTCCTTGGCGATATCGCCCATGCTCACCTCGGGCCCCACCCGGTCGAGCGCGCGGAACGCGGCGTCGACGAATTCGGTCCGAACCCGCACCCGGTGTTCGCGCCACCGTTCGGTTCGCGCGTCGACCCGGCGGCCCTCGTCTGCCTTCCGGTAACCGCGCGTCACGGCCAGAAGCTTATTGGCGCGGTCGACCTGGGGTGTTGCCGGGGCAGACTTTGCCGGAACGGCAATTTTTCTTGCGCATTTCCGCCGGGGTGGCACACCATCGAATCATCCCGCCGATCCACGAGGAGTACCGATGACCGAGACCGCACCGACCGCCGAGCAGTTCTGGGAGGACTTCTACCGCGAACGCGACCAGGTCTGGACCGGTAATCCGAACAAGACGCTGGTCCGCGAGGTCAGCGAGCTCACCCCCGGCACCGCGCTCGACCTCGGCTGCGGCGAGGGCGGCGACGCCATCTGGCTGGCCGCACGCGGCTGGCAGGTCACCGCCGTCGACATTTCCACCACCGCCATGGCACGCGGCGCCGAGCACGCGGCCGCCGCGGGCGTGGAGATCACCTGGGCACGCCACGACCTGCACGCCGACTTCCCCGCGGGCACCTTCGACCTGGTCTCCGCGCAGTTCCTGCACTCGCCGGTCGAGCAGCCCGACGAGCGCGCGGTCATCCTGCGCAAGGCCGCGGCCGCCGTCGCGCCGGGCGGGGTGCTGGTGGTCGGCGGCCACCACGGCTGGCCCACCTGGGTGACCACCCCGCCGCAGCACGTCGACTTCCCCACCATCGAGCAGGTGCTCGACCAGCTCGCCCTCGGCCCCGAGTGGCAGGTGGAGACCGCCGAGCTCGTCTACAGCTCGTCGACCAGCCCCGAGGGCGTCGAGGGCGAGCGCGCCGACAGCGTGCTGCGCGTGCGCCGCGGCTGACGATCCCCAGCAACCTCCCAGCTCGGTCCCAGCCCGGTGGCAGCGCCGCCGTCGAGGGTGGGTGCCATGACCCAGACCGAGCCACAGCCCACGTCGAGCACCCGCGCGCCGGTGCTCGACGTGGTGATCCCCGTCTACAACGAAGAAACCGATCTAGGGCTGTGCGTGCGGCGTCTGCACGCCCACCTGCGCGCCGGGTTCCCCTTCGCCGCCCGGATCACGATCGCCGACAACGCGAGCACCGACGCCACCTTCGCCGTGGCGCAGGTGCTCGCCGCCGAACTCGACGGCGTCCGGGTGCTGCACCTGGACGCCAAGGGTCGCGGGCGGGCGCTGCGGACCGCGTGGACCGAGTCGGACGCCCCGGTGGTCGCCTACATGGACGTCGACCTCTCGACGGATCTGAACGCGCTGCTGCCGCTGGTCGCGCCGCTGGTGTCCGGGCATTCCGATCTCGCGATCGGCACCCGGCTCGACGCCGCGGCCAGGGTGGTGCGCGGACCGAAACGCGAGATCATCTCCCGCTGCTACAACCTGCTGCTGAAAACCACACTGCGCGCGCACTTCTCGGACGCGCAGTGCGGATTCAAGGCGATCCGCGCCGAGGTGGCGCGCGAGCTGCTGCCGCTGGTGCGCGACGGCGAGTGGTTCTTCGACACCGAGCTGCTCGTGCTGGCCGAGCGCGCTGGCCTGCGGATCCACGAGGTCCCCGTCGACTGGATCGACGATCCCGACAGCCGCGTCGACATCGTCGATACCGCGCGCAAGGATCTGCGCGGGATCTGGCGGCTGACCAGGGCCTTGGCCACAGGCGCCCTGCCGCTGCCGGAGCTGCGCGCCGCCGTCGGCCGGGAACCGCTCGTCGCCGGGGTGCCGCTGGGCATGGTGGGCCAGGTGGTGCGGTTCGCGATCGTCGGCGTGCTGTCCACGCTGGCCTACGTGGCGCTGTATCTGCTGCTGCAACCCCTGTTCGGCGGGCAGGGCGCCAATCTGGTGGCGCTGCTGGTGACCGCGGTGGCCAATACCGCGGCCAATCGCGCGTTCACCTTCGGTGTCCGTGGTCGCGAAGATGTTGTCGCGCAACAGTTCCAGGGTCTGGCCATCTTCGCCTTCGGGCTGGCGGTCACCAGCGGATCGCTGTTCGCGCTGCACCGCTGGGCTCCCGACGCGCCCGTCGCGGTGGAGCTGACCGTGCTGATCACCGCGAATCTCGTCGCGACGCTGGCGCGGTTCGTCGGGCTGCGGTGGGTGTTCCGCAATGCCGGCGCACGGCACACGCCTGGTGGTGACCTCCCCACGCACGGCGGCCACTCGCGGTCGTCGGACTCCCCCATGGACCCCTCCCGCTCGACGCCGACGGAGGTGTCGCGATGACCACGACCATCTCACCACCGGCTCCGGTCGCGCCCCGCGATGCCGCAGCGCGCCGAAAGAACTGGGAGCTACCAGCCTTAGCGGTTCTGCTGGTCGGCACCCTCGTCTGCTACCTGATCAATCTCAGCGCCAACGGGTGGGCCAACGACTTCTACGCCGCCGCGGTGCAAGCGGGTTCGCAGTCGTGGAAGGCGTTCTTCTTCGGCTCCTCCGACGCGGCCAATTCGATCACCGTGGACAAGCCGCCCGCCTCGCTGTGGGTGATGGAGCTGTCGGTGCGGCTGTTCGGGCTCAACAGCTGGGGCATGCTGGTGCCACAGGTCCTGCTCGGCGTCGCGAGCGTGGCCGCGCTGTGGGCGGCGGTGCGCCGGGCATTCGGACCGGCCGCCGGACTGATCGCGGGCGCGGTGCTCGCGGTGACGCCCGTCGCGGTGCTGATGTTCCGGTTCAACAACCCCGACGCACTGCTGGTGCTGCTGATGACGGCGGCCGCCTGGGCGATGACCCGCGCCGTCGCCGACGGCAGGTGGCGGTGGCTGCTGCTCACCGGCGGGTTCATCGGTTTCGGGTTCCTCGCCAAGCAGTTGCAGGTGCTGCTCGTCGTCCCGGCGCTGGCACTCGCCTACCTGATCGCCGGGCCGCCGAAGCTCGGCAAGCGGATCGCGCAGCTGTTCGCGGCCGGTGCGGCGATGGTCGTCGCGGCGGGCTGGTGGCTGCTGGCCGTCGAGCTGTGGCCCGCCGGCGAGCGGCCGTGGATCGGTGGGTCGCAGAACAATTCGATCATCGAGCTCACCCTCGGCTACAACGGACTCGGCCGGTTGAACGGCAACGAGACCGGCAGCGTGGGTCCGGGCGGCGAGCTGCCCGCCGGCGGCAACGGGATATGGGGCAGTACCGGCATCACCCGGCTGTTCGAGCCGGCGCAGGGCGGACAGATCGCCTGGTTGCTGCCCGCCGCGCTGATCGCACTGGCTGCCGGGCTCGTGCTGCGCGGACGCGCGCCGCGCACCGACGAGCGTCGCGCCGCGCTGATCCTCTGGGGCGGTTGGCTTCTCATCACCGGCCTGGTGTTCAGCTACATGGCCGGGATCTTCCACCAGTACTACACCGTGGCCCTGGCCCCCGCCGTCGCCGCGCTCGTCGGGATCGGCGCGGTGCAGCTGTGGGGTGCGCGCGACCGGCTGTGGGTGCGGCTGACGTGCGCCCTCGCCCTCGGGCTGAGCACCGCCACCGCGTGGATCCTGTTGTCGCGCAACGCTTCCTTCCAGCCCTGGTTGCGGTGGGCGATCCTGGTCGTCGGCGTGCTCACCACGGCGGCGCTCGCCTTCCCCCTGGCACGCAAGCGATCCCTGGTCGCCGCGCTGGCCGCCGCCTTCGTCGGCCTGGCCGGGCCGGTCGCGTACTCCGTCGACACCCTCGCCTCCGCCCACGCGGGCGCGATCCCGTCCGCCGGACCGGACGTCCGCGGCAGGGGCGGACCGGGCGGGTGGCCCGGCGACGGGCCGATGGGTGCGATCCCGGGCGGTCCGGGAGCCGACGGCGCGGCCGCGCTACCGGGTTCCGGCCCCGACGGCGGGACTCGCGGCGGCGCGCAGGTGGATGGCGCTCCGGACGGCACGTCAACGGACGGGACCACGGGGAACGCGGCGAGCGACAGCTCCAGCGGGACCGCGGGCCGCACCCAGGCCGACGGCCGCGGAGGTGGCCCCATGGACGGAGCCGGTGGGCTGCTGAGCGGTTCACGGCCCAGCGAGCGAATCGTCGGCCTGCTCGAACAGAACGGCACCTCCTACACCTGGGTCGCCGCCACCATCGGCTCCAACAGCGCCGCCGGCTACCAACTGGCCACCGAACTCCCGGTGATGCCGATCGGCGGCTTCAACGGCAGCGACCCGTCCCCCACCCTCGAACAGTTCCAGCGCTACGTCACCGAAGGCAAGATCCACTACTTCGTGGCGGGCGGCCGAGGTGGCCCCGGCGGCAGCAGCGAGTCGACCGCTTCGGCGATCACCGCATGGGTCACGGCCAATTACACCGCGACCACTGTCGACGGCGTCACCCTGTACGACCTCACCCAACCGAAGACATAGTCGCCAACAAGGCTCCAGTCCCGACCACGCCCGGACCGAAGTCGCAGTCACCCACAAGGTTCCGACTGCGACTCTGCCCGGGCCGAAGTCGCAGCAACCCACAGGGCTCCAGTCGCGACCACGCGCAGACCGAAGTCGCAATCACCCACTAGATCTCCGGGCTCAATCACGTGCGGTCCGAAGTGACTGTCGCCCCGCAGGTTCCGGCGTCACCACGCGCAGGCTGGAGTCGCGGTCACCTCTTCAGGGTTCCAGCCTCGCCGCTGCCGACACCGGCCGCCGCGTGTTTGGTGATCCGCCACCGCGCGGCGGTCGACGGCGGGTGAGGCGGGGCCTGCGCGGTGTCCGCCGTCGCGGCGTCGACCACACCTGGCTCGATGCTCACGGTCGAGGCCACTGGCGGGCGCACCGCCACCCCGGCGATGGCGACCAACTGCGTGCTGTTGGGGACGTCGACGACCGTCGGTGTCACGGTGCGGGTGGGAGCAGGTCTTCCAGGTTCGCGAGGACGGCTTCGGGTGGGAGGATGCGGTGGGGTTTGTCCGAGGGGCGATCGAGTTCCGCGCGGGCGGCGGCGATGCCCTGGTCGATGGCGGTGGGCAGGTCGACAGGGAGGGTGGCGACCTTTTCGGGGTTCAGTGGTTGGTCGAAGCGCAGCGGGGTCGGCTCGCCGTAGTTGTCGCGGTCGTAGCCGGTTTCGATGAGGACGCGCAGGGCCGGTTCCACGAGGGCGGCGGCGGGTTCGGTCAGCACGGTGTGGTTCGTGCGCTGGCCGACCGCGCGCAGCGGATACAGCAGGGGCAGTGTCGCTTCCGGGTTCGGGATGGTGACGTAGGTGGTGTCGCCGAGCGTTTGGCAGTTCTCGGGGTGCAGGTCGCAGTCCTGCTGGGCGAGGTAGTCGGCCGGGTCCAGGTAGCCGTAGACGGCGGCGCCGGGCTTGGGCTCGCCGCCTGCCCCGTTGCCTTTGGGCTGCAGGTACGAGGGGTGGACCAGCAGGGTGCCGAGCAGCGCGTTCGACACCGCGAGCGGATTGAGCGGATAGGCCGGGAAGTCGGAGATGCCGTCGTACTGCATCGCGATATCGGTCGTGGCGATGCCGGTGTCTGTGGGCGTCGGCGGCCCGAAGGTGATGTCGGCGACCGGGATTCCGCCGAACCGCACCGGCCGCTCGATGATCCCGCCGTTCGGACGGTTGGGATTGGCGATCAGCACGAACGAGAGCCGGTCCTTGTCCGCCTGCGACAACCCGGCCGAGGCGACCTTCTGCGCACTCGCCACCGTCGACCCCTGCGAGTAGCCGAAGACGACAACGGGGCCGCTCGGCCCCGCGCTCAACTGCCCGCCGAGCAGCGCTCCCAGACTGGCCACCCCGTCGGCCACCGACGCATCCCACTTCGCCGACGACGCCTCCGGCCCCTTCGACGAGATGACCGGCCACAGCGCGGCGTCGTAGGGCACCGGGACGAAATCGACACCGGGGCACGCGTTGTCCGTACAGCCGCTCGCCCCGGGCGCGATGAAGTGCTGGTAGGCGTTGCTCTCGAAATTGTGCGCGACGCTCGGATCGCTGGTCCCGGTGCCGGGCACGATCAGCGCGGTCGTCGCGGCCATGGCCACCGCGCCCACGCTCTGCGCCTTCACCCACCCGACGCCGAACACCGCCACCGCGGCGACCCGGAGTCGCTTCCGACGACCGCTCCCCGGCCCGGAATCGACGACTGACAACCTCGGCGTCTGCGGCATGGACAACCCCTTCACCAGGAAGATGGGACCCGACCTGCCGCAATCCTCCCACCACGAACGACCGTCACAACGGAGGCGAGCACCACGAATTCGCACCGCAGAGCGGCATGCGATCAGGAGGTGCCGAGGGTGCCTCGGGGTGCGATCCAGCGATGGTTGAGATCGACGATCGACGCGACGGCTTCGAAGTCGGCGTCGTAGTGGACGAGCACCAGGCGGTGTTCGACCGCAACGACCGCGGCCAGGAGGTCGTGGATTCCCACCGCACGATGTCGGCCGGAGCGGGCAAGTTCACGTTGGATGACGAACGCGCTGTGCCAATGCTCGTCGTTGGTGGGGAGGTACTCGTAGGCCTCCCGCCTACGCGAGCGAATCTGCTCGTACTCGGTGGGGTTGCGAGCACTGTAGAGAGCCTCGGAATCCAGCGGGGCGCAGGTGGCGACCAACCCCGCCGTGATCAGCGGGGCGAGTTCAGCGGCGACCTGCTTGTGCGGCATCCGCGCCGCCGCGCTCGTATCGAGCAGGTAGCGCGCGGTCACCGCCATACGTCATCGCGCCGTTCCTTGTCGGCCATCTCGGCCATTCCGCCGTTGACCAACCACTCGACTTCGCGAGCCCGCGCGCGGGACACGACCGCGGAATTCAGCGCGGCGCGCACCGTATCGGAGACGCCCGACGTCCCGAGCGCCTCGCGGGCGGATTCGAGTAGTTCGTCTTCGATCTCGATCAGTCGCTTGGTCATCTCGAAGTCCCTCATACAGCCCCCTTCGATATACTCCCCGTGCGAAGAATATATACCGGGAACGCGCTGGTCACAAGGGTCGATCGGCTACGTGCAGGGCCTTGTGCAGGGTCGCCGCCCACTGGTCGACGATCTGTTTGCGGCGGGCCGAATCGTCGGTGAGGACGTCGGCGAGGCCGAGCCCGCGGGCCAGATCGAGGGTCGCCTGCACGAGGTGATGGGCGACCGGATCGGAATCGTCGACGCCGAGCGCCTGCACCGCGCGCCGGTGGGCGGTGCGGCCGAAGCGGGCCTCCAGCGGGACGATGCGTTCGCGCAGCGCCGGGTCGGCAGCGGCGTGCGTCCAGACCTGCAGCGCCGCCTTGAACAGCGGCGAGGTGTAGGACTCCACGAGCGCCGACACCACCGCGCGCGTACGCCCTTCGCCCTGCGCGACCTCGTTCACCAGCTCGTCCTCGACGGTCGACTGGTCCATCCGCACGTCGAACATGTACTCGAGCGCGGCGGTGATCAGATCCTCGCGCGTGGGGAAATGGTGCTGGGCCGCACCGCGCGACACCCCGGCCCGTTCGGCGACCACCGACACGGTGGCGGCGGCCCAGCCGGTCTCGGCCAGGCAGTCGATGGTCGCCTCGAGCAGCCGCAGCCGGGTGGCCCGGCTGCGGTCCTGCTTGGGTTCGTGGGGTGTCGCCATCGGACTATTGTGCCCAGCTGGGTGGACGCTTCTGGAAGAAGGCGGTCATGCCCTCGATCACCTCGGGGGTGCCGAAGAACCCGGCCGAGCGCTGCGCGAGCTCCTCGGCCTCGGCGTCGAAGCGGGCCAGCAGGGCGGCGTTGACCAGCCGCTTGGACTCGGCCAGACCCTGCGGTGAACCCTTGCGCAGCTCGCCACACAGGCGTTTCACCTCGGCGGCGACGTCGGCGGCGGCGACGGTGATCAGGCCGATCTCCTGCGCGGTCACCGCGTTGAACTTCTCGCCGGTGAGGAAGTAGCGGCTCGCCGAGCGCTGGTCCATCCTGGGCACCAGGGTGAGCGAGATCATGAACGGCGCCATCCCGATCCGCACCTCGGTGAGGGCGAAACTGCTCTCCGGTCCCGCGACCACGAGATCGCAGGCGCCGATGATGCCCATGCCGCCCGCGCGGACATTGCCGTCGATCCGCGCGAGGACCGGCTTGGGCGAGGCGAGGATGCCGCGCAGCACGTCGATCATCACGCGGGTGCGCTGATCGGCCGCGGTCGCCGGATCGGCGGTGCTCGCCTCTTTCAGGTCGGCGCCCGCGCAGAAGGTGTCACCGGTGTGGGTGAGCACGATGCCGCGCACGGCGGGATCGGTGTTCGCCGCCGCCAACCCGGCCAGCAACTCGCGAACGAGCTTGGACGAGAGCGCATTACGGTTGTGCGGGGAATCGAAGGTCAGCGTCGCGAACCCGTCGACGACCTCGTAACGCACATAGGGCCCCGCTTCGGAATCACTCATCGAACCCACCTCAACCTTTCAATTCGAATGTCAACTCTGCCCGCTCACCCAGCCACGCACCCGCGACCTCGAGGAGCGGCGGCCACGAAGTGGCCGGTCACGGCCGGGTCGCGACTCGAGCGCGCCAGCGCTCCGACTAATACGAGCGCGGAAGGCCGAGGGAGTGCTGGGCCACGAAGTTCAGGATCATCTCGCGGCTGACCGGGGCGATGCGCATGATGCGTGCCGCCTGCAGCATTGCCGACAGCCCGACCTCCTTGGTCAGGCCGGACCCGCCGTGGGTCTGGATGGCCTGGTCCAGCGCCTTGATGCTGGCCTCGGCGGCCGCGTACTTGGCCATGTTCGCGGCTTCGGCGGCGCCGAACTCGTCACCGGCGTCGTAGAGGGTGGCGGCCTTCTGCATCATCAGCTTGGCCAGTTCCAGCTCGATCTTGATCTGGGCCAGTGGGTGCGAAATGCCCTGGTGCGCGCCGATCGGCGTCTTCCAGACGGTGCGTTCCTTGGCGTACTCCACCGCGCGGTCGATGGCGTAGCGGCCGAGGCCGATGGCCATGGCCGAGCCCATGATGCGCTCGGGGTTCAGGCCGGCGAACAGCTGGGCGATGGCCGCGTCCTCGGAGCCGACGAGCGCGTCGGCGGGCAAGCGCACGTCGTCGAAGAACAGGGTGTACTGATGATCCGGCTCGATGACATCCATCTCCTGGACGTTCTTCACCAGGCCGGGCGCGTCCACCGGGACGATGAACAGCGCGGGCTTGAGCTTGCCGGTCTTGTGGTCCTCGGTGCGCGAGACCACCAGGATCGCCTCGGCCTGGTCGACGCCCGAGATGAAGATCTTGCGGCCGTTGAGAATCCAGTCCGAGCCGTCGCGGCGGGCGGTGGTGGTGATCTGGTGCGAGTTGGAACCGGCGTCGGGTTCGGTGATCGCGAAGACCATCTTCGACGAGCCGTCGGCGAGCTTGGGCAGCCAGGTCTGCTTCTGCGCGTCGGTGCCGTACTTGGTGATGATGGTGCCGCAGATCGCCGGGGAGACCACCATCAGCAGCAGGCCCGCGCCCTGCGCCGAGAGCTCCTCCTGCACCAGCGCCAGCTCGTACATGCCCGCGCCACCGCCGCCGTACTCCTCGGGCAGGTTCACGCCGAGGAAGCCGAGCTTGCCCGCCTCGTCCCACAGTTCGCTCAGCGGCTCGTTCTTGCGCGAGAGCGGCAGCACGTAGTCGCGGTAGTTGTACTTGGCCGCCAGGGACGCGACCGCCCCGCGCAGCGCCTTCTGCTCTTCGGTTTCGTGGAAGCTCATGCCTGCTCCTGCTCTTCTTCCTCGACGACGGCGAGGACGGTTCCGACCTCGACCTGCTGGCCGACGGTCACGTTCAACGCACTGAGAACGCCGGTGGCCGGCGCGACGATGGTGTGCTCCATCTTCATGGCTTCCAGCCACAGGATCGGCTGGCCCTGTTCGACGTGATCGCCCTCGGCGGCGCCGAGCCGGATCACGCTGCCGGGCATGGGCGCGAGTAGCGAACCGGCCGCGACCTGCTCGGACGGGTCGGTGAAGCGCGGCAGCCTGCGCACGGTCACCGGGCCGAGCGGCGAGTCGACAGCCACCAGATCGTCGTAGCGGGCGATCTCGAACTGGCGGCGCACCGGCCCGCGCTCACCCGGCACCGCGAGCACGACCCGCTCGGGCGTCGCCGAGAGCAGGGCGAGGCCGTCATGGCCTTCGACTGTCACGCCACCGGCGCGGTCGAACCGGTAACGCACCTCGTGCGTCCCGCTGACGCGGCTCTCGTAGGACTTGCGCTGCGGCTCCGAGGCCAGGTTGCGCCAGCCGCTCGGCGCCAGCCTGCCGAAGCGGTTGGCGGCATGGTTGGCGGCCGAATCCGCCAGGGCGGCGGCGACGATCGAGAGCGCCTCGTCGTCCTCGGACACCAGCGGCGCGGACAGCGTGTCGAGTCCGTGGGTGGCGAAGAAGGCGGTGTCGGTGTCACCGGCGAGGAACGCGGGGTGCCGCAGCACGCGCACGAGCAGGTCGCGGTTGGTGACCAGGCCGTGCAGCTTGGCGCGCTGGAGCGCGGTGGCGAGCAGATGCGCCGCCTCGGCCCTGGTCTCGGCGTAGGAGATCACCTTGGCCAGCATCGGGTCGTAGTGCACACCGACGACCGAACCGTCGACCACACCGGTGTCCAGCCGCACACCGGACTGCTCGAGCACGGTGAACTCACCTGCGGTGAACGGGATCTCGATCTTGTGCACCGGGCCGCTCTGCGGCTGCCAGTCCTGCGCCGGGTCCTCGGCGTAGAGCCGGACCTCGATCGAATGACCGCGCTGGGCGGGCTGGTTCGCGGGCAGCGGCAGGCCGGAAGCCACCTGCAGCTGCAGCCGGACCAGGTCCAGGCCGGTGGTCTGCTCGGTGACCGGATGTTCCACCTGCAGACGGGTGTTCATCTCCAGGAAGAAGAAGTCACCCTTCTCGTCGGCGAGAAACTCGACGGTGCCCGCGCCCTCGTACCCGATCGCCTCGGCGGCCAGGCGCGCGGCCTCGAAAAGCCGATCACGCATGCCGTCGATCTTCTCGACCAGCGGCGAGGGAGCTTCCTCGACGACCTTCTGGTGACGGCGCTGAATGGAGCACTCACGCTCGCCGACGGCCCAGGTCTTGCCGAAAGTATCGGACATGACCTGGACTTCGATGTGCCGGCCGGTCTCGAGGTAGCGCTCGCAGAACACCGTCGGATCGCCGAAGGCCGATTCGGCCTCGCGCTGCGCGGCGGCGATCTGGTCCTGCAGCTCGCCCAGCTCGCGCACCACCCGCATGCCGCGCCCGCCGCCACCGGCGGAGGCCTTGATCAGCACCGGCAGATGCGCCTCGGTGACCTCGGCGGGATCGAGCTCGGCGAGGACGGGGACACCGGCGGCGTCCATCATCTTCTTCGACTCGACCTTCGAGCCCATCTGCTCGATCGCCGCGACCGGCGGCCCGATCCACACCAGGCCGGCGTCGAGCACCGAGCGCGCGAATTCCGCGTTCTCGGAGAGGAATCCGTAGCCGGGGTGGATGGCGTCGGCACCGGCCGACAGCGCGGCCTCGATGATCAGCTCACCACGGAGGTAGGTCTCGGCGGGGGTGTTGCCGGGCAGCCGGACGGCAGCGTCGGCCTCGGCCACATGCGGGGCCGACGCGTCAGCGTCCGAGTACACCGCGGTCGTACCGATACCCATCCGGCGGCAGGTGGCGAACACGCGGCGCGCGATCTCACCCCGGTTGGCGACAAGAACATTGGTGATTGCCATGTTGGGCCGCCTCACATTCGGAAGACGCCGAAGCCCTCGGCGCCCTGGATCGGTGCCGTGTGGATGGCCGACAGGGCCATCCCCAGCACGGTGCGGGTGTCACGGGGGTCGATGATGCCGTCGTCGAAGAGCCTGCCCGACAGGAACATCGGCATCGCCTCGGCCTCGATCTGCGCCTCGACCATGGCGGCCAGACCGGCAGCGGCCTCCTCGTCGAACGGCAGGCCCTTGGCCTCGGCCGCGCCGCGCTGCACGATGGTGAGCACGCCGCCCAGCTGCGCGCCGCCCATCACGGCCGACTTCGCGCTCGGCCAGGCGAACAGGAGGCGCGGGTTGAACGCACGACCGCACATGCCGTAGTGCCCGGCGCCGTAGGACGCGCCGATCAGCAGCGAGATGTGCGGGACCTTCGAGTTGGCCACCGCGTTGATCATCATCGCGCCGTGCTTGATGATGCCGCCGTGCTCGTAGTCCTTGCCGACCATGTAGCCGGTGGTGTTGTGCAGGAACAGCAGTGGCGTGTTCTTCTTGTTCGCCAGCTGGATGAACTGCGTGGCCTTCTGCGACTCCTCGGAGAACAGCACACCGCGCGCGTTGGCCAGGATGCCGATCGGGAAGCCGTTGATCTCGGCCCAGCCGGTGACCAGGCTGGAGCCGTAGAGCGGCTTGAACTCGTCGAAATCGGAACCGTCGACGACGCGGGCGATCACCTCGCGCGGGTCGAACGGGATCTTCAGATCCGAGGGCACGATGCCGAGCAGTTCCTCGGGATCGTAGAGCGGCGAGATGACCTCCGCGCGCGGCTCGGGGCCCTGCTTCTTCCAGTTCAGCCTGCGCACGATGCCGCGGCCGATGCGGATGGCGTCCTGCTCGTCGGCTGCCATGTAGTCGGCCAGACCCGAGGTGCGGGCGTGCATCTCGGCGCCGCCGAGGGTCTCGTCGTCGGAGTCCTCACCGGTGGCCATCTTCACCAGCGGCGGTCCGGCCAGGAAGACCTTCGCGCCCTCCTTGACCATCACCACGTAGTCGGACATGCCGGGGATGTAGGCGCCGCCGGCGGTGGAGTTGCCGAAAACCAGGGAGATGGTGGGGATTCCGGCGGCCGAGGCCTGGGTGAGGTCGCGGAACATCGCGCCACCCGGGATGAAGACTTCCTTCTGCGTCGGCAGATCCGCGCCGCCGGATTCTACCAGCGAGATCACCGGCAGCCGGTTCTCCCGCACGATGTCGTTGATCCGCAACGTCTTCCGCAACGTCCACGGGTTCGACGTGCCGCCGCGCACGGTCGGATCGGGCGCGACGATCATGCACTCGACGCCCTCCACGATCCCGATTCCGGCGATCGTGGACGCGCCGACGTGGAAGTCACTGCCCCAGGCCGCAAGCGGGCACAGCTCGAGGAACGGCGAGTCCTCGTCGAGGAGCAGCTCGATGCGCTCGCGCGCGGTGAGCTTGCCGCGCTTGTGATGACGGGCCACCTTCTCGGGGCCGCCACCGGCGATGGCCTTGGCGAACTCGGCCTCGACCTCGGTGAGCTTGGTCGCCATCGCCTCCGCGGCCGCGGTGTACTCCGGGGACGCGGTGTCGAGGGTGGAACGGAAGGTCGTCACGACTGGTACCCCAATACTTTCGACGCCAGCATGGTCAGGATCTCGTTGGTGCCGCCACCGATGCCGATGATGCGGATGTCGCGGTAGATGCGCTCCACCTCGGACTCGCGCATGTAGCCCATGCCGCCGTGCAGCTGGACGGCCTGGTTGGCCACCCACTCCACGGTCTCGACGGCGGTGTTCTTGGCGAAGCAGACCTCGGCGATCAGGCCCTGCTCGCCGTTCTCCACGCGCTCGACCAGCGAGCGGGTGTACACGCGAGAGGTATCGATGCGGCGGGCCATCTCGGTGAGCGTCATCTGCACCGACTGGCGGCTGATCAGCGGGCGGCCGAAGGTCTCCCGGTTGCGGCACCATTCGAGGGTGAGGTCGAGGGCGCGCTGGGCCATCGAGTACGCCTGCACGGCAAGGCCGACCCGCTCGCTGACGAACGCGCTGGCGATCTGCGCGAACCCGGAGTTCTCCGCGCCGACGAGGTTGGTCGCGGGCACCCGCACATCGGTGAACGACAGCTCACCGGTGTCCGAGGCCAGCCAGCCCATCTTCTCCAGCTTGCGGGTGACCTCGAAACCCGGTGTGTCGGTGGGCACGATGATCAGCGAGACACCGGCGGCGCCGGGCCCGCCGGTCCGCACAGCGGTGACGATGAAGTCGGCGCGACAGGCCGAGGTGATGAAGGTCTTGGCGCCGTTGATGATGAAGTCGTCGCCGTCGCGCACCGCCGAGGTGGTGAGGTGGCCGACGTCGGAGCCGCCGCCGGGCTCGGTGATGGCCAGCGAGCCGATCAGGTCACCGGCCAGGGTCGGCTTCACCCAGCGGTCGATCTGCTCGGTGTTGCCCGAGGCGATGATGTGCGGCAACGAGATTCCGCAGGTGAACAGCGAGGCCCAGGTGCCGCCGGAGGCTCCGGCGTAGTGGAACTCCTCGCCGACGATCACCCCGTCGATCGCGGAACCGCCCTCGCCACCGGCGAATTCGGGGTACTCGATGCCGAGCAGGCCGAGTTCACCGGCCTTCTTGTGCAGCTCACGCGGCAGGGCACCCTCGCGCTCCCAGGTGTCCAGGTCGGGCAGGATCTCCCGCTCGACGAACCCGCGCACGGTGGCGCGCAGCTCTTTTCGTTCCGGCGTATCCCAAACAGATGTCATGCTGGTGTCTCCTGTCGCATGCTCGGGCGCCCTCCGTGGTTACGCTCCGCTGCCGCCTCCGGGCGCTGACCGATCACGCGAGCAGCTCCGTCGGCATGTCGATGTGGCGGGAGCGCAGCCATTCGCCGAGCCCCTTGGCCTGCGGGTCGAAACGTGCCTGGTAGGCGACGCCCTTGCCGAGCAGACCGGAAATGATGAAGTTGACCGCGCGCAGGTTGGGCAGCACATGCCGGGTGACGTCGAGTTCGGCTGTCTCCGGCAGCAATTCGCGCAGCTTCTCGACCGTGAGGGTGTGCACCAGCCAGCGCCACTGCTCGTCGGTACGCACCCAGACGCCGATGTTCGCGTCGCCGCCCTTGTCGCCGCTGCGCGCCAGGGCGATGGTGCCGAGCGGGAGGCGGGTGGTCGGCGACGGCGGCAGGTCGGCGGGCAGCTCGGGCTCGGAAACCGGTTCGAGGAAGGCGGTCTCGGCGGCGGGCTCGATGGCGACGCGGGTGCCGTCGGCCAGCACGGCGGTGTGCGGCACCTCGTCGGCGTCGACGAAGCCGGGGGTGAAGATGCCGTAGGGCGAGCCGTTGCCCGGCAGCGCGGTGAAGCTCGCGCCGGGGTAGCTGGCCAGCGCCAATTCCACCGCGACACTGGAGAACGCGCGCCCGACCTTGTTGGGATCGGCATCGCGGACCACGCAGCGCAGGATGGCGCTGGCCTGCTCCTCGGTCTCGGCGTCGGGCCGGTCCAGCCGGGCCAGGGTCCAGCTCAGCTCGGCCGGCTTCTCGGGCAGCCAGGCCTCCAGCTGACGTTGCGCCAGTGCGGCTTTGGCTTCGATGTCGAGGCCGGTGAGGATGAACGACATCTCGTTGCGGAAGCCGCCGAGGGTGTTCAGCGAGACCTTGAGCTGCGGCGGCGGCGCCTCGCCGGTGACTCCGCTGATCAGCACCCGATCCGTGCCCTCCTGGCTGAGCGTGATGCTGTCGAGCCGGGTGGTGACATCGGGGCCCGCGTAGCGCGCGCTCTGGATCTCGTACATCAGCTGGGCTTCGACCGTGTCGACGGTGACCGCGCCGCCGGTGCCGTCGTGCTTGGTGATGACGCTCGACCCGTCGCGGCGGATCTCGGCGATCGGGAAGCCGGGGCGGCCGAGGTCGGCGAGTTCGGTGAAGAAGGCGAAGTTGCCGCCGGTGGCCTGGGTGCTGCACTCGATGACGTGCCCGGCCACCACGGCGCCTGCCAGCGCGTCGTAGTCGGTGCGGGCCCAGCCGAAGTGCGCGGCGGCCGGGCCGACGATCACCGAGGCGTCGGTGACGCGGCCGGTGACGACGATGTCGGCGCCGGAGTTCAGGCACTCGACGATGCCCCACGCGCCCAGGTAGGCGTTGGCGGTGAGCGGCTGGCCGAGCCCGAGCTCGCCGGCCCGCGCGACCAGGTCGTCACCCTCGACGTGCGCGATCTTGGCGGTCAGCCCCAGGTCGGCGGCAACCTTGCGCAGCCGCTCGGCGAGCCCGGCCGGGTTCAGGCCGCCCGCGTTGGTGACGATCTGCACGTTCTTCTCGAGCGCGAGGCCGAGGCAGTCCTCGATCTGCTTGACGAAGGTCTTGGCGTAGCCGAGGCTCGGGTCCTTCATCCGGTCGCGGCCGAGGATGAGCATGGTGAGTTCGGCGAGATAGTCGCCGGTCAGGACGTCGAGCTCGCCGCCTTCCAGCATTTCGCGCATCGCGCTGAGCCGGTCGCCGTAGAACCCGGAGCAGTTGCCGATCCGGATCAGGTCCGGGTTCGCCGAGAGTGCACTCATGAACCCCAGGATCACACCGGGTCAAGAAAAAAGCAAGCATGCGTGCTTGTTAATTGCGAGCAATTCACCAGGCAAGATGGGGGCATGTCGTCCTCCACCGCCGTCATCCTGCTGTTCGCCCTCGCCGGGTTCCTCATCGGCGGCGCCTTCACCACCTGGAAGACCAACCGATCGATGTCGATCGGCCTGCTCGTGGCCGCCGTCATGGCCGCCGTTGGCGCGGTGCTCTGGCTGCAATAGGCCCGGCGGCCCTCAGCTGGGCACGCTGAGTTTGAAGATGCGCACGTCCTCGGGGATGCCGCTGAGTGGAGCGGCCCAGAAATTGCGTTTGTAGGGCTTGACGATCGCGCCGAGCTCGTCGAGGGTTTCCGGGCGCAACGCGGCGAGGGTGGTGCTGGACAGCATCATGTTGCCGTTGCCGCCTGCCTCCATCATGCGGGCGGCGATGTTGACGTCGACGCCGAGCCAGTCACCGCCGATCTCGCGCGGTGTCCCGGTGTGCAGGCCGACGCGCATGCGGGGCCGGTACCCGTCGACCTCGACGGTGGCGAGGTTGCGGCGGGCGGCGACGGCCGCCCGGACCGCGCGGTCGGGCGAGGAGAAGACCGCCATCAGGCCGTCACCCATCCGCTTGACCACCTGACCGCCGCGCTCGGCGATGGGCGGCTCGATCGCTCTGGCGACCTTGCGCAGCAGCTCCAGGGTGCGTTCGTCGCCCGCGGCGAGCGACCAGCTCGAGAACGACACCAGATCGGTGAACACGACGGTCACCTCCTCGGTGCCACGACCACGCCCGATCCGCTCCAGCGCGGCCTGCCACACCTGCAGCGCGCCGAAACCGATCTCCCTGGCCGCGCTCGGAGTGCCGCCGACGAACTTGTCCGCGGCGCGGGCGACGGCGCGGGCGCCACCGGGGCCGGTCACCGAGAGCGGATCGCCGAACGACGGGTCGCCGGGCAGCTGCTGCCTGGCCTTGCGCACGGCGCCGATCAGGTCGGCGCGGCGGTTGGCCGCCTGCAGCTTCGACGAGATCTGGGCGCGCCGCCGACCAGGACGCGCATCGGACTCCTCGGAGGTCGACTCCGAGGGCTCGGTCACGGTGGGCTCCAAGGGAATCACCACCTCCGCGGCCTTGTCGCGCCGCCGCGGATCCATCCCGCCAGAAGGCGTTTCACTCACGCTCCGAGACTAGCCGATCCAACGACAACCGCCGATCCGCTGTTTGTGTCCAGCGGATCGGCGGTTGCACCTTCGGCGACCGGGCAGCGGAAGCCGAAGGCCGGGTCGCGCGACCTCCCGACAAGGTCGCGGCCCTCGAGGCCCGGGCACTTGCGAGGGCAGCCCGGGCTGGCTCAGGTCAGGCGTCGCGGCGGTTGACCACCACGAGCGCGCCCGCGAACACGATCGCCACGAAGACGGCGAAGTAGATCAGGCTGCCCCACACGCCCCAGTGCCAGTTACCCGACACCTCCTCGGTGGTGAGGAAGCGGTTCGCGTTGGCGAAGGGCAGGAACGGGTTCACCGCGCGGCCGAAGCTACCGAACGCGCCGAGCAGGCCCTCGATGAGCAGCGGCCACAGCACGATCAGCGAGATCGCGGCCGCGGACTGGCGCACCAGCACGCCGACGCCGATGGCGAGCAGCACGCACAGGAAGGCGTAGATCGGGATGCCGTAGATCGCGCGCCAGTTGCCGTCGAGCACCAGCATCGGGGCCTCGTCGCCGACGATCACCTTGGCCACCACGAAGGCGACCAGCGCCAGCACCCCGGTAAGCACCGCGGCGTACACGCCGACCAGGCCCGCCTTGGACACGATCACCTTCGACCGGTTCGGCACCGCGAGGAAGCTGGAGCGGATGACGCCGAAGCGGTATTCGCTGGTCACCGTGAGCGCGGCCATGATCATCAGCACCATCACGCCGAACCCGGCCACACCGGAGGCGGCCAGCGCGGGGGTGAGCGGCGGCGGCCCCTGCCCCGGCTCGGCGTCGATATTGGTGATCAGGGCCATCAGCGCGGCCAGGCCGACACTGAGCAGGACCACGATCGCCGAGCACCACCAGGGTGAGCGGGTCGAGGTGAGCTTGATCCGTTCCGCAGCGAGCACGCCCATCAGAGCGCACCTCCCATCACCTGGTCGAGGCCGGCGCCGTGGTACTCCACCGCGCCGCCGGTCATCCGCATGAACGCCTCTTCCAGCGACGCCTGCTGCGGCGCCAGCTCGTAGAGGGTCACGTTGTTGGTTCCCGCCACCTTGCCGACCTCGTCGCTGGACACGCCTGCGACCAGGAGCGCGGAATCGCCCTCCTCGCGCACGGTCATGCCGTGCGAGGTGAGCAGGCTGCGCAGCTGGTCGAGCTGGGGGCTGCGCACACGCACCGACTGCTCGGAGGCGCGGTCGATGAAGTCCTTGGTGGTGGTGTCGGCGATGAGCTGACCCCGGCCGATCACGATCAGGTGCTCGGCGGTCTGCGCCATCTCCGAGAGCAGGTGGCTCGACACCAGCACGGTGCGGCCCTCCGCGGCCAGCCGCTGCATGAAGCGGCGGATCCACAGGATGCCCTCGGGGTCGAGTCCGTTCACCGGCTCGTCGAACAGCAGCACCTTCGGGTCGCCGAGCAGCGCGCCGGCCAGGCCGAGCCGCTGGGACATGCCGAGGGAGAAGCCGCCCGCGTTCTTGCCCGCCACCTCGGAGAGGCCGACGAGGCGCAGCACCTCCTCGACCCGCGACTTGGGCAGGTCGTTGGAGGCGGCGAGCCACTCCAGGTGCGCGCGCGCCGACCGGTTCGGATGCACCCATTTGGCATCGAGCAGCGCGCCGACCTGGGTCAGCGGGCGCTCGAGCTCCTGGTAGCTCTTGCCGTCGATCAGCGCGGTGCCCGAGGTCGGCCGGTCGAGGCCGAGGATCATCCGCATGGTCGTCGATTTACCGGCGCCGTTCGGGCCGAGGAATCCCGTCACCTGTCCAGGACGGACGGTGAACGTGAGGTCCTGCACCGCGACGGTCTGGCCGAATTGCTTGGTCAGGCCCTTCAGCTCGATCATGCCCCCAGCTTGCCGCAGAACCGCCGTCCCCGCGTCCCCGTGAGGTCGCGAGTCGGGTCATCCTCGAGGATGACCCGACCCTGAGACGAGGACTACCTCGCCGGGGAGGAGGCTTGGGCCCAGAAGCGTTTGGGGATGCGGCCTGCTTGGCGGGCGAGGTGGCCCGCGCGGACGGCGGCGGCCATGGCGGAGGCCATGAGTTCGGGCTCGCGGGCCCTGGTGACGGCGGTCGCGAGCAGGACGGCCGAGCAGCCGAGTTCCATCGCCAGGGCGGCGTCGCTGGCCGTGCCGATGCCCGCGTCGAGGATCACCGGCACGCCCGCGGCGGCGACGATCATCTCGATGTTGTGCGGGTTGCCGATGCCGAGGCCCGTACCGATCGGCGCGCCGAGCGGCATCACGGCGGCGCAGCCCGCGTCCTCGAGGCGCTTGGCGAGCACCGGGTCGTCGTTGGTGTAGGGCAGCACGACGAAACCGGCGTCGACCAGCTGTTCGGCTGCGTCGAGCAGCTCGAACGGGTCGGGCAGCAGGGTGCGCTCGTCGGCGACGACCTCGAGCTTGACCCAGTTGGTGTCGAGCGCCTCGCGCGCCAGCTGGGCGGTGAGCACGGCCTCGGCCGCGTTGCGACAGCCCGCGGTGTTGGGCAGCAGGGTGATGTCGAGGCGCTTGAGCAGATCGAGGACACCGGTGCCGCCCGCCGCGTCGACGCGGCGCATGGCGACGGTGGTGAGCTCGGTCCCCGAGGCCACCAGGGCGTCCTCGAGCACGGCCAGGTTCTCGGCGCCGCCGGTGCCCATGATCAGGCGCGAGCCGAACTCCCTGTCCGCGATCCGCAGCGGCGCGAGCTCAGCCACCCTGCACCGCCGTCAGCACCTCGATGGTCCAGCCGCGCTCGACCTGCTCGTCCCAGCGCGACTTCGGGAACACCGCGCCGTCGACGGCCAGCGCCACGCCCTGGCACGGCAGTTCCAGCCTGGTCAGCAGGTCGCGGACGCTGAGCGGCTCGGCGAACTCGTGGTCGACACCGTTGACGGTGACACCGATCGGAATACTGGTCGAGGTCATCGAACTCCTCCTGAGGACGACAGACGCAACGCCGGAAAGCGTTGCGGTGCGGCGAGTTCCGCGAGCGCGGGCGCCTCGTCGGCGAGCAGTGCGGGCACGAGGGTCGCGGTGAGGGCGAGGGTGAGCATGCCGTTGCGCCCGTGCCCGGTGGCGGCGACGACGCGCTCGTCGAGCGGGCCGAGCAGCGGCAGGTTGTCGGGGGTACCTGGCCGCGAGCCCGCGTTGGCCTCGGCCAGCTCGTATTCGCCGATGCCGGGCAGGATCGTCTCGGCGTCGACGATGAGGTCGCGAACCCCGCCGACGGTCACCGTGGTGTCGAAGCCCGCCTCGTACTGGGTCGCGCCGAGGACGATGCCGTCCGCGCGCGGCACCAGATAGACCTGCCTGCCGTGCACCCTGGCCCGGATCACCCGGCTCGGCGCCGGGCGCACGCCGGGACGGTGCCGCAGCCGCAGGATCTCGCCCTTCACCGGCCGCACCGGCAGTCCCGGCCACAGCTCGGCCGAGCGCGCGCCCGCGGCGAGCACGATCCGGTCGTGCGGCAGGTCGTCCAGCGCGGCGACGGCTTCCGCGCGCATCTCCACCCCGGCGGCGGCGCAGCAGGCACGCAGCGCGCGCAGCACGCGGCGGTTGTCGACGGCGGGTTCGGTGTCGGCGAGCAGACCGGCCCGGACGGTGCGGGTCAGCGCGGGTTCCAGCGCGCGCACCCCCGCGCGGTCGAGCACGCGAAGGTCGTGACCGAAACCGGCCAGCCAGTCGGCGACGGTGCGCAGGTCGGCGGCATCGGCGCCATCGAGGGCGACGGTCAGCGTCTCGTCGGCGACGAACACCGACTCACCGCTCACCGCGCGCAGCCGGGCGCCGAACGCGGGCCAGGCGGCGAGCGCGGCGGCGCCGAATTCCAGGACCCGGTCCTCCCCCGGCCAGCCCTCCGACAGGGGCGCGAGCATCCCGCCCGCCACATACGACGCGCCGGAGCCGGGCGCGGGATCGAAGACGGTGACGGTCCAGCCCGCCTCGGCGGCCTGCCAGGCGACGGCGAGTCCGACGGCGCCGCCGCCAACGACCGCCAGAGTTCGCATCACCGTTCCACCTGTCTTTTTCCGCCTGCCGAGCGCCTCGGCGTTCGCGTCTCAACGGTAGCGCGACTACCGTTTGGGAGGTGCAGCCCTCCCATCCGAACCGATCCGTCCCGCCCAGGGAGCGTCTGGCCGACGCGCTGCTGTATCTGTGCACCGACGCGCGCCGGGAGAAGGGCGATCTGGCCCGCTTCGTCGACGCCGCGCTCGCGGGTGGTGTCGACATCGTGCAGCTCAGAGACAAGGGGTCACCCGGCGAGGCCGAGTTCGGCCCGCTGGAGGCCAAGGCCGAGCTCGGCGCGCTCGCCGAGATCAAGGCCGCGACCCGCAGGCACGGCGCGTTGCTCGCGGTGAACGACCGCGCCGACATCGCGCTGGCCGCGGGCGCCGACGTCCTGCATCTCGGCCAAGGCGACCTGCCGCCCGCCTACGCGCGTCGCATACTCGGCCCCGACGTGGTGATCGGCCGCTCGACGCACAATCGCGCCCAGGCCGGGCTCGCCGCGATCGAGGGCCATCTCGACTACTTCTGCACCGGCCCGGTGTGGACCACGCCGACGAAGCCGGGTCGCCAGGCGGCCGGGATCGACCTGGTGCGTTCCACCGCCGAGGCGCATCCGACGATGCCGTGGTTCGCCATCGGCGGCGTGGACGCCGAGCGGCTGCCCGAGGTGTTGAGCGCGGGGGCGCGGCGGGTGGTCGTGGTGCGCGCGATCACCGAGGCGGCCGATCCGGAGGCGGCGGCGCGGGAGCTCAAGCAGGCATTGGTCGCCGCGTCGGCCGGGTAGACGAACCGGTCCGTTCGATCGGTCGCGCGGCCGGACGAGGGCGCGCGGGTGCCGGGACCAGACCACGTACGCGGCGGCTCACCACCAGTCGTGCGCGAGCACGGGCAGGACGCGAGGCCGCACGCGGGCCGGGTCAGATCAGCACGCGAGCCAGGGCGGCGGCGAGCTCGTCGGCCGGGTCGCCCCCGATCACCACCTCGTCGCCCGGTCCGGCGTCCGTGTGCAACCAGTAGAAGCCGCGCTCGGGAAGTTCGACCGTGCGTGGGAGCGTCCCCGTCGGCTCGGCGGCGAACCGCACCCGCACCGGCACCGCGCGCAGCTCGAGCCAGGCCGTGGCGAAGCCGGGATGCAGCGGCAGGTCGCTCACCTCGTTCTCCGGCACCCAGACCAGCTCGGAGCTCTCCCGGTTCGCGACGGTCGCCAGCGGGCTCTCGGCGTCGGCGACGACGGTGGTGTAGGTCCAGCCGCTCGGGGCTGTCATCGTGAGTCGTTCGGCTCGCACGCACAGCGCGTCGGCGGTGATGCCCGCTTCCTCCCAGGCTTCCCGCACCGCGGCGTGTTCGGCGGTCTCGTGCGAATCGCGCGCGCCGCCGGGAATCGCCCAGGTGCCGCCCTGATGACTCCACGGCGCGCGGTGCTGCAACAGCACCGCCGAGCCGCCGCCGGGCAGCGGTGCGCGCAGCAGCAGACCCGCCGCACCGAATTTCCCCCAGTGCCGAACACCACCCGGGCTGTTGGACCAGCCGTCCCCGTCACCGCGCATCCAATACTCTTTCCTCCGTAGCAGCCGAGCAGCAACCGCTTCGGGGGTGTCTGAGGGGCTGCGCCACCAGTAAGACCACAATAAACTCCGCACCACGATGGGTGCGCGGACAGCACCGGGAGGTGAACGATGGTCGACTCGGGGAACAGAACTGCCTCGACCGAGGTCGCGGCCGTCCGTTCGGCCTCGTCGGCCCAGGCCACGGCCGGTGCCACCAGCACCGACGCCGCCGCGAACAAGCCGCTGACGGGCAGGCGCACGCCGCTGCGCCGCCCGGCGATCGTCACCGAACGACCGCCGGCGCCGGATGTGCGGGCCCTGCGCGCCCAGCTGCATCCGGCCCGTTTGCGCGGGTTCGTGCGGTCCTCGCCGGGGCGGCTCGTCGCCGCCGGGCTGGTGCTCATGGTGCTGTGCGTGACGGCGGGCGCGGTGACTTCGACGACCGTCAGCGACCGTCAGCAAGCTCTCGGCGTCCTGCTCGACGACACCGAGCCCGACGCGCACTCGGCCAATCACCTCTACACCTCCCTCTCCATCGCCGACGCCGCCGCGGGCACCGCGTTCCTCGCGGGCGGGCTCGAGCCGGTGGCGGTGCGCGACCGCTACACCCAGGCGATCGGCGAGGCCGCGGCCGAGCTGGTGACCCAGTCCGGCCACCTGTCCGAGGAGGAGGCGGCCGACCCCTCGGGCACCGACCGCAAGCTCCGCACCGGGATCGCCACCGGGTTGCCGGTCTACACGGGTCTGATCGAGACCGCGCGCGCCAACAATCGCAGCGGCTATCCCGTCGGCGCGGCCTATCTCAGCGAGGCCTCACATCAGATGCAGACCACGCTGCTGCCGATGGCCGAGGAGCTCGAGAACCACCGGCTCGACGCGGTGACCGCCGCTCAGCACCGGCACGTGCTGCCGCCGTGGCCCGCGATCGTGCTGCTGATGCTCACGTTGGGCGCCCTGCTCTGGGTCCAGGTGGAGCTGGCACGCCGCTCGCGGCGGGTGTTCAACATGGGCCTGCTGATCGGCACCGGCGCGCTGGCACTGACCCTGGTGTGGACGGTGGCGGCCGGCTCGGTGTCGGCGGTCGCGATGATCCGCTGCCGCGATCAGGGCGCGGTGCCAGCGGCCCGGCTGGCCGAGAGCCGAATCCTGGTGCAGCAGGCCAGGTCAGCGGAGATGGTGAAGCTGGTGCGCCGCGACGCCACCGGCGACTACGACCGCACCTTCGACGCCAACACCACCCGGCTCACCGAGCTGCTCACCGGCTACCCGCAGGACGCGCCCGCCCGCGCCGAGGTCGCCGACGCGCGGGCCGCGCTGACCCGCTGGCAGGCCGCCCACCAGCGGATGAACGACACCCTGGCCCGCGGCGATTTCTCCGGCGCGACGGCGGTGGCCACCGGGGCGAGCGTCGCCGACTCGGCCGCCCAGGTCGACGCGATCGACAAGGCCCTCGACAAGGCGGCCGCCTCGGCGCGAGACACTCTGCGCAGCAAGGTGTCCCAGGCCATCGACGTGCTGGCGTTCCTGGCGCCCGGCGCGTTCGTGCTCGGCGTCATCGGCGCGGTGTGCGTGGCGCTGGGACTGTGGCCGCGACTGCGGGAGTACCGGTGAGGCCCGGGCGCGCCACGGCGGCGCTGGTGCTCGCGGTCGCCGCGCTGGCGGGAGGGTGTGCCGACAGCACCCCGACCGCCGCCGAACACACCGTGTACTCCGAACCGCCGTTGCCCGCCAAGGCGATTCCGATCGGCACCGATACGCCGGTGCCCGCGCACACCGAGGTGGACTGCGGCGACCCGACGGCCAGCCTGCGGCCGAGCACCTCGCGCGGGCCGACCATCGACGCCATCCGCGCACGCGGCAGGCTCATCGTCGGACTGGACGCCGGGAGCAACCTGTTCAGTTTCCGCGATCCGCTCACCGGCCGGATCGTCGGCTTCGACGCCGACATCGCCCGCGAGATCGCGCGCGACCTGCTCGGCAACCCCGACCTGATCGAATACCGCAGTCTCGCTTCGGAAGAGCGCGAGCGGGCGCTGCAGGACCACACCGTCGACCTGATCGCCAAGACGATGACGATCACCTGTGAACGCAAGGAGCGGGTGTCGTTCTCGACCGTGTACCTGCGCGCCGATCAGCGGGTGCTCGCGGTGAAGAACTCCGGGATCAACGGCCTGGCCGACCTGGCGGGCAAGCGGGTGTGCGTGGCGCGCGGCACCACCTCGCTCGACCACATCCGCCGTGATCAGCCCGCCGCCACCATCCTGACCGTACCCACCTGGGCCGACTGCCTGGTGGTGCTGCAGCAACGCCAGGTCGACGCCGTGAGCACCGACGACGCGATCCTCGCCGGACTGGCCGCCCAGGACCCCTACACCGAGGTGGTCGGCGCGAGCATCAGCGCCGAGCCGTACGGCATCGGCATCCCGAAGGGCGACGACGACCTGGTCCGTTTCGTCAACGCCACCCTCGAACGTATCCGCAACGACGGCACCTGGACCCGCATCCACCGCCGCTGGCTCGCCTCCCTCGGTGAGACGCCGAGCCCGCCCGCCCCCACCTACCGGGACTGATGCCATGAGCGAGAAGCCACCGAAAGGCGCTCCGGCCCAGCCCGATCCGGAGTCCCAGCGCACCCAGCTGTCCCACCGCCCCGAAGGCGAGCTCCCCGGCGGCTGGACCCTGCCCCCCGCCCCCGCCGACGACGAAACCCTCCCCCTCCCCATCGTCGGCGCCCGCGCGGAACAGCCGCGCGCCGAACACGGGCAGGACCGCGCCGCCACAACGGAAGCCGATGCGACCGGCCGGCCTGCCGACGATGCGAGCCGCGCAGTCCCGCATCCAGATGTTCCGCCTGCAACACAGTCGGCACCGCAAGCCGACACCGGCAGGCCCCCGCCATGGGGCGCGCCCTCGCGAACCCCCACCGCAGCAGAGGATGTCGACGCGAAGGCCGAAGACCCGCCTGCCACGCATCTGACACCCCACCCCGTCGCGCACACGCACGCCGACGCCGGTGAGCTGCCCCACGCCGCCGAGCGCGCGCAGCCAGATCAGCCGCGGGGCACCCAGGTCGCGTACCGCCCGGCCGCGGTTCCCGTCGACCCGCACGTCCCACCGGGGACCCCGCGGCCCGGCCTGCCGCCGGCGACCGAAGCTGCCCACCGCCCCGACGTGGCCGAAGGCACACCGCATCCACACGTTCCACCGCCCACCGAGATGACGCCGCGGACCGACCTCCCACCGGCGACGCAGGCCGCCCAGCGCCCGTACCTGCCATTGGGGGCGCAGCTGGATGACGCGCCCGCGACCCAGCGCGCCGGAGCGCCGGCCGATGACGCGCCGTGGCGGGTGACCGAACCGCCCGACACCTCCGCGACCACAGCCGAACCCGGCACCTCCACCCCGCACACCGGCCCGAGCACCGCCCGGTCGGGACGCAGTGTGCGGACGGCACGGTCCCGGCCGACGCGACGGCTCGGCGCCGGACTGGTGCCGATTCCGACCGTCACGCCGGCGGATCCGCGCGAGGCCGTGCTGTCGGATCCGGTGGTCTCGGAGGGGCGGCGGTTCTGCTGGCGATGCGCGAATCCCGTGGGTCGGTCGACGCCAGCGCGCGCGGCGTCCTCGGCCGGTGTGTGCGAGACCTGCGGCGCCGCCTACGATTTCCGCCCCTCCCTACACGAGGGCGACATGGTCGCCGGGCAGTACGAGATCCAGGGCTGTATCGCGCACGGCGGGCTCGGCTGGATCTACCTGGCGATCGACCGCAACGTGAGCGACCGGTGGGTGGTGCTCAAGGGCCTGCTGCACGCCGGTGACGCGGAGGCGCAGGCGGTGGCCGTGGCGGAGCGGCAGTTCCTGGCCGAGGTGACGCACCCGAGCATCGTCAAGATCCACAACTTCGTCGAGCACACCGCCCCGGACGGCTCGAGCATCGGCTACATCGTGATGGAGTACGTCGGCGGCCGTTCGCTGCGCGACATCCTCGACGCCAGGCCCTCCGGCGAACGGATGCCGCTGGCCGAGGCCATCGCCTACGTGCTGGAGATCCTGCCCGCGCTGGAACACCTGCACTCGATCGGCCTGACCTACAACGACCTCAAGCCCGACAACGTGATGGTCACCGAGGACCAGGTGAAGCTCATCGACCTCGGCGCCGTGGCACCCATCGAGGCGTACGGAAACCTCTACGGCACCAAGGGCTTCCAGGCTCCGGAGATCGCCAGGACCGGCCCCACCCCCGCCTCCGACGTGTACACCGTCGGGCGCACCCTCGCGGCGCTCACCCTGGCGTTGCCCACCGAGCACGGCCGCTACGTCGACGGCATTCCCGACCCGGCCACCGAACCGCTGCTGGCCCGCTACGAGTTCTTCCACCGGTTCCTGCTCACCGCCACCGACACCGATCCGGCGCTGCGGTTCCCGTCGGCGCGGGCGATGTCGGCCCAGCTCGCCGGCGTGCTGCGGGAGATCCTCGCCTACGACACCGAGACCGAACATCCCCAGCTGTCCACGGTGTTCAGTCCACAGCGTGGCAGCTTCGGTACCGAGGAACTGATCAGCCAGACCGACGCCTACCTCGACGGCGTCGGCCGGTCGCCGCTGCTCGACTCCGGCGATGTCGTCGCCGCGCTGCCCGTTCCGCTGCTCGATCCCGCCGATCCCTCGGCGCCGCTGCTGGCCGCCACGGCCAATCTCGAGCCGGAGCGGGTACTGGAGGCGCTGCACGAGGCCCGCGAGCGCGCCGAGGCCGACCCGGACAACGCGCCGGAGACCCTCGCCGGTGAGCTGGTCTTCGCCGAGGCACGCGCCCGCCTCGAACTCGGCGAATCGGCGGCCGTGCTGCACCTGCTCGACCGCGTCTCCGGTGAATCCGATTGGCGCGCGGACTGGTTCACCGGCCAAGCCTGTCTGCTCGAGCTCGACTACGAGTCCGCCTTCGCCGCGTTCGAGGCGGTGCTGCGGGTGCTGCCCGGAGAGATCGCGCCCAAACTGGCGCTGGCCGCGACCGCGGAATTGATTCTGCAGCACTGGGATACCGATTCGCCCGAGCAGTGGCGCGCCTTCGCCGAGCGCTACTACGGCACTGTCTGGCGCACCGACCGCGCCGTGGTGAGCGCCGCCTTCGGCCTGGCCAGACAGCAGGCGGTGGCGGGCCGCGTCGGCGAGGCGGTGCACGCACTCGACGACGTACCCGCCTCGTCGCGGCACTTCACCACCGCGCAGACCACCGCGATCCTGTTGCTGCTCACCAGCGCTCCCGTCGCCGACCTCGACGAGCAGGTCCTGCGCCTGGCCGCCTCCCGCGCCCAGTCCATCCCGCCGGGCGAGCATCGCTCGACCCTCATGCGCACCCTCGTCCAGGGCACCGCGCTGGCCTGGCTGCGGTCGGGCAACACCCCGAAACGCAAGGACGCCAAGCTGTTCGGGCATCCCTTCGACGAGCGGTCCCTGCGCGACGGCACCGAATCGGGCCTGCGCTCGATCGCGCGCAACGCCCCGGGCCGGGTCCACCGCTACGCCCTGGTCGACCTGGCCAACTCGCTGCGCGCGAAGTCCTGGTTCTAGGTGCCGACCAGCCGGTGCGCGGCCCGCGCGATGGCGAGTTCCTCGTTGGTCGGCACCACCAGCACCGTCACCGGCGCGGACTCCGGCGAGATCACCCGCACGCCAGGCGTTCTGGTCTCGTTGCGCACCGCGTCGACCTCGATGCCGAGTCCGGCGAGTCCCGCCAGGGCGTCGGCACGGACCGCGGCACTGTTCTCGCCGACGCCCGCGGTGAACACGACGGTGTCGAGGGTCCCGAGTTCCACCAGGTAGGCGCCGAGGTAGCGGCGCAGGCGGTGGATGTAGACGTCGTAGGCCAGTTTCGCCGCCGCGTCACCGTTGTCGATGAGCTGCTGCAGTTCGCGGAAGTCGTTCACGCCCGACAGGCCCTTGATCCCGGAATTGCGATTGAGCAGCTGCTCCACCGCGGGCAGATCGAGCCCGGCGGCGTTCATCAGCTGCGGCATGATGCCGGGATCGAGATCGCCGGGGCGCGTGCCCATGACCAGCCCCTCGAGCGGAGTCATGCCCATGGTGGTGTCCACCGCCACCCCAGCGCGCACGGCCGAGGCCGACGCGCCGTTGCCCAGATGGAAGACGATCTGATTGAGCTCGCTCGCCGGCCTGCCGAGGAACTCCGCCGCCTTCTCCGACACGTACTGGTGCGACGTGCCGTGGAATCCGTACTTGCGAACACCGTGCGCCGCCGCGATTTTCGCGTCGATGGCGTAGGTCTTGGCCGCCTCGGGCAGGGTGTGGAAGAAGGCGGTGTCGAACACCGCGACCTCGGGGATGCCGGGCAGCAGTTCCCTGGTCGACTCGATGCCGATCACATTGGCCGGATTGTGCAGCGGCGCGAGGACCGACAGCTCGTCGATGGTGCGCACGACCTCGTCGGTGATCAGCGTCGGCTGCCAGAACACCTCGCCGCCGTGCACCACCCGGTGCCCGACCGCGCCGACCCCGATGGTGGTGAGGTCGATACCGGTCTCGCGGAACATCTCGAACGCCTGCCGCAGGCCAGCCCGGTGATCGGCGATCTCGCCGTCGTGCACCAGCTTCCGGTCACCGCACTCGTGCACGATCCGGCCGCCGTGCGCCTCACCGATCTTCTCGACCAGACCCGAGGCCAGCACCTCGGCCGAATCAGCGTGCAGCAGCTGATATTTGATCGAGGACGACCCACAGTTCAGGACCAGTACCAGGTCACTCACGCCTGCTCCCCCTGCGCCTGGATGGCGGTGATCGCCACCGTGTTGACGATGTCGGCGACCAAGGCGCCGCGCGACAGATCGTTGACCGGCTTGCGCAGACCCTGCAGCACCGGGCCGATCGCGACGGCGCCCGCGCTGCGCTGCACCGCCTTGTAGGTGTTGTTGCCGGTGTTGAGGTCGGGGAACACGAACACCGTCGCGCGCCCTGCCACCTCCGAATCGGGCAGCTTGGCGCTGGCCACGGCGGGCTCGATGGCCGCGTCGTACTGGATCGGCCCCTCCACCGGCAGCTGCGGCGCGCGCTCGCGGACCAGGTCGGTGGCGGTACGCACCTTGTCGACATCGGCGCCGCTGCCCGACTCGCCCGTCGAGTACGACAGCATCGCCACCCGCGGTTCGATGCCGAACCTGGCGGCCGTGCCCGCCGAGGACACGGCGATGTCGGCCAGCTGTTCCGAGGTCGGATCGGGCACCACCGCGCAGTCGCCGTAGGCGAGCACCCGGTCGGCCAGGCACATCAGGAAGACGCTGGAGACGGTGGCCACGCCCGGCACCGTCTTGATGATCTCGAAGGAGGGCCGGATGGTGTGCGCGGTGGTGTGCGCCGCACCGGAGACCATGCCGTCGGCGATCCCCTTGTAGACCATCATCGTGCCGAAATACGAGATGTCGGCCATGGTTTCGCGGGCGCGCTCGAGCGTCATGCCCTTGTGCTTGCGCAGTTCGGTGTACTCGGCGGCGAAGTCGTCGAGGTAGCCGGAGGTGCGCGGGTCGAGCACCTGCGCGGCGGCGATGTCGACGCCGAGTTCGGCGGCGCGTGCCCGGACCGCGGTCTCGTCGCCGAGGATGGTGAGGTCGGCGATCTTGCGCTGCAGTACCCGGCCCGCGGCGCGCAGTATGCGGTCGTCGTCGCCCTCGGGCAGCACGATCCGCTTGCGGTCGCCGCGCGCCCGCTCGATCAGCTGGTATTCGAACATCTGCGGGGTCACCACGTGCGACGGTGGCACCTGGATGCGTTCGAGCAGCTCCGGCGCGTCGACGCGCTCCTCCATCAGGGCCAGCGCGGTGTCGACCTTGAGCGGGCTGCCCGCCCACATCCGGCCCCTGGTGCGGTGCACGGCGCTGGCGGCGTCGTAGGTGCCGAGTTCGGTGGTGAGGATCGGCAGCTTCGGATGCAGGCCGTCCATCAGCCGCGCGATCGCCGGGTGCGGGCGGATGCCGCCGTTCATGATGATGCCTGCCAGCGACGGAAAGCCCGCCGCCTCATGGGCGTTCACCACCGAGAGCAGCACGTCGGAGCGGTCGCCGGGTGCGATCACGACCACACCGTCGGACAGGCGCTCCAGGATGTGCTCGGCCGTCATGCCGCCGACCATGATGCGCAGGGCCTCGCGCTGCAGCAGTTCCGGGTCGCCGCTGTAGATCTCGCCGTCGATGGCCGCGCACAGCTCGCCCATCGTTGGCGCCATCAGCAGCGGCACCTCGGGCAGCGTCCAGGACGGCACCTCGAAATCGGCGATGGCGGCCCCGATCTCGTCGATCTCGTCGGGCGCGCAGCGGTTCACCACCACCGCGACCAGCTGCGCGTGCTCGGCGACCAGCTCGCCGCGACACAGCTCGGCCAGCTGTTTCACCTCACCGGGGCTGCGCTCGGCCCCGCGTATCACCAGCAACACCGGAGCGCCCAGGTTCACCGCGATGCGAGCGTTGAAACGCAACTCGCTCGGGCTGGCCACGTCGGTGTAGTCGCTGCCGACGATCACCACCGCGTCGCACGCCTTGGCCACGTCGTGGAACCGCATCACGATCTCGCTGATCGCGGCGTCGGGGTCGCGGTGCACGTCCTCGTAGGTGACGCCGACGGCCTGCTCGTAGCCGATGTCGGCGGTGCTGTGCTCGAGCAGCAGCTCCAGGATGTAGTCCGGTTCGTCGGTGGAGCGGGTGATCGGGCGGAACACCCCGACGCGGGCGGTGGTCGCGCACAGCATCTGCAGCACGCCGAGCGCCACCGTGGATTTTCCGGTGTCACCCTCCGGTGAGGCGATGTACACGGTGGACGGCGCTTGTTCGACCATGCCCGCGAGCTTAGTGAATTCTCGGCGATTCGGGCGTTCGGTGTGGCGCGATCGGCCGCGTTATAGTCCGGCCCATGACATCGCAGTTCCCGGATCGGCAGTGGGGTTCGCGCACCACCCTGCTCTCGCGCGCCGCCAATCGTTTCGCCGCGACCAAGCCGGGTTCCTGGCTGATCCGCACCGCGACGCCGCTGGACCGGGCCCTGCTCGAGCGCACCGACGCCAAGTACACCGTGCTCGGCCCGATCGGCGCGCCGGTGATCCTGCTGACCACCACCGGCCGCAAGTCCGGTGTCGCGCGCACCCAGCCGCTGCTCTACGTGCACGACGGCGACACCCTCTATGTCGTCGGCTCCAACTTCGGCCAGGCCCACCACCCCGCGTGGACCGCCAACCTGCTCGCCGACCCCTCGGCCACCGTCGCCATCGCGGGCGAGCGCATCCCGGTCACCGCCACCGTCGTCCCCGACGCGGAGAAGGACGCGGTCTTCGCCCGCTTCGTCGAGATCACCGGCGCCTACGCCGCCTACCGCGACCGCACCACCCGCGACCTCCGCATCTTCGCCCTCCGCAGGGCGTAGCCGGGAAACGACCGGAAGGACTTGTCGCCCAAGGGTTGCCCGCTTCGTCGCCGGACGAGGTGGGCCGCTCGGCGGTTCGACGAGAGGTCGGAACCCGCCGAGCGGTTCGTGCTCGCGGTCAGCCCAGGGCGCGCAGGCGCGGAGCCAGGTCGCGCTTGAACAGGTCCAGGAAGCGCAGCTGGTCGTGGCCGGGGGCGTGGAAGACCAGGTGGTTCAGGCCCGCGTCCAGGTAGGGCTTGATCTGGGCGACGGCCTCGTCCGGGTCGCTGGCCACGATCCAGCGCTTGGCCACCTGCTCGATCGGCAGCGCGTCGGCGGCGGCCTCCATCTCGATCGGGTCGGTGATGTCGTGCTTCTGTTCCGCGGTCAGCGACAGCGGGGCCCAGAAGCGCGTGTTCTGCAGCGCCAGTTCGGGATCGGTGTCGTAGGAGATCTTGATCTCGATCATCTTGTCGATGCCGGCGACGTCGCGGCCCACCTTCTCGGCGCCCTCGGCGACCGCGGGCAGCAGCTTTTCGGTGTAGAGGTCCATGCCCTTGCCCGAGGTGCAGATGAAGCCGTCACCGGCGCGGCCCGCGTAGCGGGCGACGACCGGGCCGCCCGCGGCGATGTAGACCGGGATGCCGCCCTTGGGCACGTCGTAGATGGAGGCGCCGACGGTGTGGTAGTACTCGCCGTCGAAATCGACGCGGTCGCCGGTCCACAGCTCACGCATCAGGTTCACCGCCTCGCGCAGGCGCGCGAAACGCTCCTTGAAATCGGGCCATTCGCCCTTGTATCCGGTCGCGATCTCGTTGAGCGCCTCGCCGGTGCCGACGCCGAGCATCACCCGTCCCGGGTACAGGCAGCCGAAGGTGGCGAAGGCCTGCGCGATGACGGCCGGGTTGTAGCGGAAGGTCGGGGTGAGCACCGAGGTGCCGAGCATGATGCGTTCGGTGCGCTCGCCGGCGGCGGCCAGCCAGGCCAGGGAGAACGGCGCGTGGCCGCCGTTGTGGCGCCACGGCTGGAAGTGATCGCTGACGGTCGCGCTGTCGAGCCCGTGCTCCTCGGCGGCCACTGCCAGCTCGACGAGCTCACGCGGCCCGAACTGTTCCGCCGACGCCTTGTATCCGAGCTTGAGATCAACCATCCCAGCCACTCCTGTCATTCGCTTCGTCGCAGCCCCTGCCGCTTCGACACTAACCAACGCCGATCCCTACTGTCTGGTCGCACGGTCGCCGGTTTTAACGGATGATTAGCTGGTGACCGCCAAGGATGAGCAGATCTTGTCGTATCTGACCGACATGGACGGCGTGCTGGTGCACGAGGATCAACTGATCCCCGGCGCCGACGAGTTCCTGGCCGAGCTGCGGAAGAACGAGATTCCCTTCCTCGTCCTGACCAACAACTCGATCCGCACCCCGCGCGACCTGCAGGCGCGCCTGCGCCACACCGGCCTGGACATCCCCGAGGAATCCATCTGGACCTCGGCGCTGGCCACCGCCACCTTCCTCGACGACCAGCGCCCGCACGGCACCGCGTACGTCGTGGGCGAGTCCGGCCTCACCACCGCCCTGCACGAGATCGGCTACGTGCTCACCGACAGCGACCCCGACTACGTGGTGCTCGGCGAGACCCGCACGTACTCCTTCGAGGCGATCACCACCGCGATCCGGCTGGTCGACCGTGGCGCCAAGTTCATCGCCACCAACCCCGACGCGACCGGCCCGTCCCGCGACGGCGTGCTGCCCGCCACCGGCTCCGTCGCCGCCCTCATCACCCGCGCCACCGGCAAGGAGCCGTACTACGTCGGCAAACCGAACCCGCTGATGATGCGCTCGGCCCTGCGCCGCATCGGCGCGCACTCCCAGTCCACGGTCATGATCGGCGACCGCATGGACACCGACGTGATCTCGGGCCTCGAGGCCGGGATGCGCACGATCCTGGTCACCTCGGGCATCTCCACCAAGAGTTCGGTCGAGCAGTACCCGTTCCGTCCGACGCTGGTGGTCGATTCGGTCGCCGACCTGCTCAATCGCACCCGCACGCCGTTTCTGGTATAGCCGCCGCGGCAGGTGGCACGCCCCAGAATTCGGCAGCCGGTGAGATGCTGATCACATATCCTCGGAGAGCGCGGCACAGCATGGGGATCGGGTGGCCACATGGACACGGACGGCGGTGTTGATCGAGTAGCGGCGACGCGGAGCGCGTTGACGCGGCTGGTCGCGGGCTTCGACAGCGCGTGGGAGAGTTCGGGTGAGCCGCCGGATCTGGCCGCTCATCTGCCCGCGGACCTGGGGTTGCGGCGCTCGGCGTTGATCGAGCTGATCAAGGTTGATCTGCGGCGGCGGTGGCGGGGCACGGGGACCCGGAAGCGACTCGCGGAGTATCGGGCGCAATTTCCGGAACTGGACGCGGCGCCCTTGCCACCGGACCTGATCTACGAGGAGATCAGTGTGCGCAGCCGCGGGCACGATCAGGACCTCGATCTCAGCGAGTACGAGCAGGAGTTCGCGCCGCAGATGGCGCAGATCGCGACGCGGCTCGACACCGCGACCCTCACCTCCGACAGCTTCCGGACCACGCTCATCGCCGACCCGGCCACCGTCGACGCGCTCGACGACCTGGTCGCGGGCAGCACCATCGACGACTTCGATCTGCTGCTCCGGCTCGGGCAGGGTGCGTTCGCGCGGGTGTTCCTCGCTCGGCAACGGTCCATGCAGCGACTGGTCGCGGTGAAGATCTCGCAGGATCGCGGCACCGAACCGCAGACCCTGGCCCAACTCGATCACGAGCACATCGTGCGCGTGTTCGACCAGCGCCAGCGCGCGGACGAGCACCTGAAGCTGATGTACATGCAGTACGTGCCCGGCGGCACCCTGCTCGGCGTGCTGCGCCTGGTTCGGGCCACGCCGGTGGAACGGCGCACCGGTCAGCTGCTGCTCGACGCGGTGGATGCCGCGATCGCCGCGGACGGCGTGCTCACGCCGGTCGCGTCGCCGACCCGCGCCGCCCTGGCGAGGCTGAGCTGGCCCGAGGCCGTGGCCTGGCTGGGCAGCAGGCTCGCGACCGCGCTGGACTACGCCAACCGGTGCGGTGTGCTGCACCGCGACGTCAAACCGGCCAACGTGCTGCTGACCGCGGATTGCCAACCGAAACTCGCGGACTTCAACATCAGCTTCAGCACCCACATCCCCGGCGCCAGCCCCGTCGCGTACTTCGGTGGGTCGCTGGCCTATATGTCGCCGGAACAGCTGGAAGCGTGCGATCCCGGCCTGCCGACCTCCGCCGCCGACCTCGACACCCGCAGCGACCTCTACGCGCTCGCGGTGGTCCTGTGGGAACTGCTGACCGGCCGGAATCCGTTCGCCGACGAGGTCGCGACGGGCGACTCCGACAGCGTGCTCACCAGGATGATCGAACGCCGCCGCCAGCCGATCGACGCGCGCCTGCAGGCCGCCGCGCCGCCGGACTGTCCGCAGGTGCTCTGCCATGCCCTGCTGACCTGTCTGTCGCCCGATCCCGACGACCGCTTCGCCTCCGGCGCCGACCTCGCCCGGCACCTCGACCTCGCGTTGGACCGCAAGGCCCGCGACCTCGTCGACCCGCCCGCCCAGAGCGTGCGCGGACGGCTGCACAACCGGCCGCTGCCGGTGGTGACCCTGTCGAGCGTGCTCGGGCAGGTGCTCGGCGCCCTGTACCTCTCGGCGCACAACACCGAGCTGCTGTCCCTCGAACTCGACGCGGACGCGCAGAGCCAGATCACCAGACTCGCCGTGATCGCCGCCCTCATCGGCTATCCACTGGGTGTCGCGCTGTTGCTGTACTGGTGTCGGCTGGTGTTCCTGGTCCCCGAGGGACTCCGGCGTGGCAGACACTACGACGATCGAACCCTCGTCAAGGCTCGCGCGGACACGCTCGCGTGCGGCGATCGGGTCGCCGTCGTCGCGTTCGCCGGGTGGATGATCGCCATGGTCGTCTTCCTGATCCAGTTGCGTGAGACCGCCGATCTGTCAGCCGGGCTGTATGTCAACCTGATCGCGTCCCAGATGATCGCCGCGGCGATCGCCGTCGTCTACAGCTATTTCCCGGTGACGTTCTTCGTGCTCCGCTGGTACTACCCGGCGCTGATCGCCGCCGGGCACCGAACCCCGGCCGAAGCCGTTCCGCTGCGTCGCCTGGCCCGGCGCAGCCGGATCTATCTCGGCATCGCCGCGTCGGTCCCGCTGCTCGGCGTCGCCGTGGGTCTGGTGTTCCTCGACCCCGTCCAGCAGCAGGCCGTGCTCGCCTCGATCGTCGCGCTCTGCGTCGGCGGCCTCGTCGCCTTCGTCCTCGCCCTGCGTGTCTACTACGCCCTCGAGTCCGATCTGCAGGCGCTCCACCGGGTGATCAACCCCGCCGCGCGTCCCTGAGCGAAGTTCGGGAATACACCCCGACCCCTCTAGGTTATAGTTGCCATGGCAACCAAAGGAGGGCACGTGCAGTTCGGAATCTTCACCGTCGGTGATGTGACCACCGATCCCACCACCGGCCGCACCCCTACCGAGGCCGAGCGGATCAAGGCGATGGTCGCGATCGCGCAGAAGGCCGAGGAGGTGGGGCTCGATGTGTTCGCGATGGGCGAGCACCACAATCCACCCTTCGTGCCGAGCTCGCCGACCACCATGCTCGGCTACATCGCCGGCCGCACGGACAAGATCATGCTGTCCACCTCGACCACGCTGATCACCACGAACGACCCGGTGAAGATCGCCGAGGACTTCGCGATGCTGCAGCACCTGGCCGACGGCCGCGTCGACCTGATGCTCGGCCGCGGCAACACCGGCCCCGTCTACCCGTGGTTCGGCAAGGACATCCGCGACGGCATCCCGCTCGCGATCGAGAACTACCACCTGCTGCACCGGCTCTGGCGCGAGGACGTCGTGGACTGGGAGGGCAAGTTCCGCACTCCGCTGCAGTCGTTCACCTCGACACCGCGCCCGCTCGACGACGTACCGCCGTTCGTCTGGCACGGCTCCATCCGCAGCCCGGAGATCGCCGAGCAGGCCGCCTACTACGGTGACGGCTTCTTCGCCAACCACATCTTCTGGCCCACCGACCACTTCCAGCGCCTGATCGAGCTGTACCGCCGCCGCTACGAGCACTACGGCCACGGCAGTGCCGACCAGGCCGTCGTCGGCCTCGGCGGCCAGGTGTTCATGCGCAAGAACTCCCAGGACGCCGTCCGGGAATTCCGCCCCTACTTCGACAACGCGCCCGTCTACGGACACGGCCCGTCGCTGGAGGAATTCACCGCGCAGACCCCGCTCACCGTGGGCAGCCCGCAGCAGGTGATCGAGAAGACGCTCACCTTCCGCGAGCACTTCGGCGACTACCAGCGCCAGCTGTTCCTGATGGACCACGCCGGCCTGCCGCTGAAGACCGTGCTCGAGCAGCTCGACCTGCTCGGCGAGGAAGTGGTCCCGGTGCTGCGCAAGGAGTTCGCGGCAGGCCGTCCGGCGCATGTGCCCGACGCCCCGACGCACGAATCCTTGCTCGCGGCCAAGAACGCCACGGAGGTGACCGCATGACCATCCGCATCGCGGTGGTGTCGGCAGGGCTCTCGCAGCCCTCGTCGACCCGGCTGCTGGCCGACCGGCTGGCCACCGCCACCGTCCGCGAACTGCGCGCCGCGGGCGCCGAGGTCGAACTCGACGTCGTCGACCTGCGCGACCACGCCCGCGACCTCGCCGACAATCTGCTCACCGGATTCCCGGCGCCCTCGCTGCGCACCGCGATCGACCAGGTCGTCGGCGCCGACGGCCTGATCGCGGTGACCCCGATCTTCAGCGCGTCCTACAGCGGTCTGTTCAAGACCTTCTTCGATGTGCTGGAACCGGATTCGCTCGCAGGCAAGCCGGTCCTGGCCGGCGCCACGGGCGGGACCGAACGCCATTCGCTGGCACTGGAACACGCGGTCCGTCCGCTGTTCGCCTACCTGCGCTCCGTCGTCGTACCCACCGCCGTGTACGCCGCCTCCTCGGACTGGGGCGCACGCGGCGCCGACCAGTCCCTCAACAACCGGATCGACCGCGCCGCAGGCGAATTCGCCACCCAGATCCTCGGCAGGCCCACCGCCGTGCCCGCCGACCCCTACGACGAGCCGACTCCGTTCGCAGATCTGCTCGCCGCCGGCTCGACCCGCTGAAACCTCGACCCCCACAAGGAGTTCCCATGACCACCGCACTGACCAACGGACTCACCGCAGGCACCTGGGCCATCGACCCCAGCCACTCCACTGTCGGCTTCTCGGTCCGCCACCTGATGGTGAGCAAGGTCCGCGGCCGCTTCACCGACTTCGACGGCGCGCTCGTCATCGGCGAGGACGGCACCGCCTCGGCCACCGCCGAGATCCGCGTCGACTCCCTCACCACCGACAACGCCCAGCGCGACGGCCACCTGCGCACCGCCGACTTCTTCCACGCCGAGCAGTTCCCGGTGATGACGTTCAAGTCCACCGGATTCCGCGGCGAGGGCAACGATTTCGTCGTCGACGGCGAATTCACCGTGCGCGGCAACACCAAGCCGGTCACCCTCGAGGTCGAGTTCCTCGGCGTCAACCCGGGCATGGGCAACGGCCCGGTCGCCGGCTTCGAAGCCAAGACCGTCGTCTCCCGCCGCGACTTCGGCCTCGACATCGACATGCCGCTCCCCGACGGCGGCGCCGTCATCGGCGACAAGATCACCCTCACCCTCGAGATCGAGACCGTCCTCCAGAGCTGACCCACCCCCTCCCACGCCCCCGTCGCCCTGGCGACGGGGGCGTTCCAACAGGCACAACCCGGTGACTTGATCCATCATGTGCCGGTGGATCAAGATCGAATCAAGGCCCAGGTCGACGAACTCGCCGACCTGTTCGACGTGCAAGCCCCACCGGTCCGTCTCGGCGAGGTACCCGACTGGTGCGCGGACGGGGTGCATCCACAGTGGATCGACACACAGATCGTCCTCGTCGTCGGACCGGCGTTCGACGCGCTCACACCCGATGAGCGGCGCGGAGCCCTCGCCGAGGCTGTTCTGTCTTCGAAACTACAGATCTCGGGCCAGTTCAAGTTGGCCATGATCACCCTTACGGTGACCGCAGCGCTCTACCTGATCACTGGACAGGCCGCCGAAGCCGGCCTGCTGCCGGCGTCGGCCTGGTGGCTGCGGGCCACCTTGGCGACCATCGGAGGCGTTCTCCTCTTTCTCACCGCCTACGTGGTTCACACGCGAAGAATCATCTATCGGGTCGACCAGCGCATGTCGCAGATCCTGGGCGCCGACACGGTAGCCGCCACCCTGGAACTCGACGAACGCAGCCGCGACAGCGCGGGATTCCTACTCGAACTCTCCATCCCCAGCAAAAACCGTCGCCTCCAACGCCTCACAGGCACCACCGGCCGACCCTGACCTGCGCCGCACAGTTCACTGACCGGATGCGGCCTCGGCGCCGATCCTGTCCAGGACCGAGGACAGCCGGGTCAGCGTGGCCACGGTGGCGGCGAACTCCGCCGGACCGAGTTCCTCGGCCAGCCGCTGGGCGAAGCGGGCGTGTTGCGGGCCGATCTGGTGCACCGCCGCCAGCCCCGCCTCGGTGGCCGCGACGAGTTTGGCGCGTTTGTGGGCCGGATTGGGGCGGTATTCGCACAGACCCTTGTCGACCAGCAGGTCGGCGATGCGCTGCACGCTCTGCCGGGTGATGCCCATCGCGCGGGCGATGCCCGCCACCGGAAGGGGCTCGGCGAGCACGGCACCGAGCACCTGCCACCAGGCAGCCGTGAGACCGGCCGGCGCGGCCAATTCCTCGGCAATGGAGAGGAATTGGCCGTTGAGGCGGAACGAGGTGATGGCGGCGGTGGAGAACAGCTCCTGATCATTCATCGCGCGTTGGCGGCCTCGTACTCGGCGAGCACCGCGTAGGCCGCCGGATCGCGGTGCGCGAACAGCTGATACCAGGCCTCGATGATGCGCGGCTCGGACACTTCGAGTCGGGTGAAGACCTCCCTGGCGAACTCGAACGGCGACATCGAGTCGGCGGTGATCACGTCGCGATCAGTGACGGCGGGCGCGTCCACGTAGTGCTCACCACCCGAATATCCGCTGTACGTGAGATATTCCGCGGCATTGGACGTGTGTGCGCGGTCGTCGAGCAGACCGGCGCGGGCCAATCCGAAGGTGGCGCCACAGATCGCGGCTACCGGCACACCCGCGTCGACGAACCGCCGCGCCGTCTCCGCGAACGGCACCAGCGCGTCACCGTCCCACAGATCGGCGCCGGGCAGGATCAGCATCGCACTGTCGGCCGGGTCGAGATCGGCGAGCGCGAGGTCCGGCGTCACCCGCAACCTGCCCGCCGTGGTGATCGGCTCGACGCTCAGCCCGACCGTCGCGACCTGGAACGTTCCCGGCTCGCGATGCCAGCCATTGTTGGCGAGGTGCGCGGTGGCCGCGCCCACCTCCCAGTCGGCGAGGGTGTCGTACACGGCCATGTGGACTGTCTTCATCGTCATGACAGTATGCTGTCATGTTCGACAGCATACTGTCAATAAGAATTTCGAAACCCGCCGACAGCCCCTTCGCCGTACGCTGACGTCATTCGGTGCGAGACAAGGAGACTCAGCGCGATGACCGACCCCGTACAGGGCCTGACGGGAACCATCACGTCGCCGATCCGGGCGGCGGGCGCGCTGGGCGAAGTGCTCGTCGCGATCCGCGGCGGCACCGAGACCTATCTCGCCCGCGCCGACGAGCCGATCGAGGCCGGAGCCACCGTGTTGATCATCGCGGTCCACCCGGGCCGGATGGTCGACGTCGTCGCCTGGATTCCGCTCACAAAGGAGAACTGAACATGCTGGGCTATCACGTTCCCGATCCCGACGAGGCGATGCTGGTCAGCGGCGCCAAGACCAAGGACAACGCGCCGTTCAAGGTGGTCATCGGCCGCGGCACCTGGGTGATCCCGCTGTTCCGCAAGGTCCGCTACCTCTCGCTGGCCATGTTCGAGTCCGAGATCAGGGAACGCTGCGTCACCAAGCAGGCCATCCAGCTGGATGTGCGCGCGGTGATCGCGTTCAAGGTCGCCAACGACACGCAGTCGATCGTCAATGCGGCACAGCGCTTCCTGTCCGAGCAGGAGCAGGAGATGTCGGTGCTCACCGGCCGCATCTTCTCCGGCCACCTGCGCTCGATCGTCGGCTCGATGACCGTCGAGGAGATCATCCGCGAACGGCAGAAGCTCGCCGACGAGGTGCTGATCGCCTCGAAGGTGGAGATGAGCAACATCGGCCTGTGGGTCGACTCCTTCCAGATCCAGTCCATCGACGACGGCAATCTCGGCTACATCAATGCCCTTGCCGCGCCGCACAATGCGGCCGTGCAGCGTGACGCCCAGATCGCCCAGGCCCAGGCCGCGCAACGCGCCGCCGAGGCCGAGCAGGAGTCGCTGCGCCGCCGCGCCGAATACGAGCGCGAGACCTCGATCCTCAAGGCGCAGTATCAGCGCGACATCGACAAGGCCAATGCCGAAGCGGCACAGGCGGGTCCGCTCGCCGACGCCATCGCCCGCCAGGAGGTGCTCACCGCGCAGGCCGAGCAGGCCCGCAAGAACGCCGAACTGCGCGAGCAGGAACTGCAGGCCGAGGTCGTGAAACCCGCACTGGCCGAAGCGGAACGCGTCCGTATCCTCGCCGAGGCCGAAGCCGACCGCACCCGCATCCAGGCCGAGGCCGCCGCCTCCAACAACCGCATCGCCCTCGACCAGCTCCTCATCGAGCAGCTGCCCGAGATCGTCAAGCAGGCCTCCACCGGCCTCGCCAACGCCAACCTCACCGTCCTGAACGGCCCCGACGGCGTCGGCGAACTCGTCAACGGCATGGTCGGCCAGGGCCTGACCGTCTTCAACTCCCTCCAGAAGGCCCTGTCCAACGGCGAGGTCGACAAGGCCTGAGCCATCGGGTCGGGCGCTACGGGGCGCCCGACCCAACCTCGTAGACATTAGTAGACAATTCTGCCTACACTGGCGCTATGAAGTCCATCAGCGTCGGCGAGCTGCGTCAGAACCCGTCTGCCATGGTTGCCGACGTGGAGTCGGGCGAGGTCTACGAGTTGACGCGGCACAACCATCGGGTGGGGTACATCGTGCCCGCCGTGTCGTCGACACAGATCATTCCGCGCAAGGCGGCAGGGCGGCCCGATACCAGGGCGATTCGCCGTCATGAGCTCCGAACGGCCGCCTCGATCGACGAGTTGCTGGAGTCGGAGAAGGGCGAGTGGTGAGGTCCTTCTACCTCGACACCTCGGTGGCGATCCGGATCATTCTCGGTCACTCGCCCGAGGCCGCCGAGTGGTTCGATGAGGCCGCGGGAGGCGAGGGCAGTCGAGTGATCTCCTCGCGGTTGCTGCGTACCGAGATGACCAGAGTGCTCCGTCGCGAGGGGCTGCCGGTTCTCGAGCGGGATCGGATCATCGACTACATCGACATCATCCCGATCGATCACGCTGTTCTCAACGAAGCAGAGGCCATCATTTCGCACATCCGTACGCTGGATGCGATCCATTTGGCTTCCGCTCTACGGAGCGGTTTGGAAGACCTCACCATCGTGACCCATGACAAAAATATGGCGACGGTGGCCGAGCAGCTCGGCTTCGCGGTGTTCGACCCTGTCCCCTAGGGATGGACAGGCAGGTCGGGGTGGTGGTGGCGGAGGGCTTCGAGGATGTGTTCGGCGGAGGCGCCGAGAGTGGATTCGGGGAGGTTGAGGCCGCCGTAGCCGAGGCGGGCGTTGGCTTTGGCCAATTGGCGCGCCCACCAGGAACTCTGGGCGTAGAAGGATTCCGGGTCGCGGAGGCCGGTGGCCACCGCGCCGAGCGGCACCAGCCACTTTCACCGCCCAAAGATCAGCCACGCCAGTTCGACGGCGCCTGCCGGAAGCCTGGGCGTGGGGTGTCGAAGGTGGCGAGCACGGTGCGTACCACCCGCGCGGCCGCTGCCGGGCCGACTTCCGGCCAGTGCTCGATGTCCTCGAACTTCACCGCGGAACCGCTGTAGACGATCAACTCGTCCGTGCGGGCGGGATAGAAGCCGTAGCCGATGCCGTCGGTGGTCTCGTAGTACTCGTGCCTGGTGGAGTAGGCCGAGTCGATGCGGCCGGGTTCGGGCAGGGTGATGATGCCGTCGGCCGCCGCGCGATCGAGGATCTGGCCCATGATTCCGGTCAGGCCGATGGCCGAGGCGAAACCGAACTCCGCCGACCACGCGCCGCGGTGTTGTTCACGCAGCGGCAGCGTGGTGGCGGGGCCGGTGATGGTCCGCTCGGACCAGGTTTCGAGCGGACCCGCGAGCGGGAAGAGCCAGGGGCGCTCGTCGAAGAGCTCCTTCGCCCGCTGCCTGCGTCGATCGTTCTCGGCGTAGTAGGCCCGGAGTTCTTCGGCGTCCATCACCCGAAACTAGCAGCACGCCAGTCCATCCGGCGGTTCAGCGAGCTAGCTCAGCGCGTGGTCGAGATCGCCGAGGAGGTCCTCGATGTCCTCTAGGCCGACCGAGATGCGCACGACACCGTCGGACAGGCCGATGGTGGCGCGACCCTCGGGGCCCATCGCGCGGTGCGTGGTGGTGGCGGGGTGGGTGATCAGCGTCTTGGCATCGCCGAGGTTGTTGGAGATGTCGATGATGCGCAGGCGGTTCAGCACCTCGAACGCGCGCTTCTTGCCGTCCTCGCCCGCGAGCTCGAAGGTGACCACCGTACCGCCGCCCGACATCTGCGCGGTGGCGAGGTCGTACTGCGGATGTGATTCCAGGAACGGGTATTTCACCCAGTTCACGGACTTGCTGGTCTCGAGGAACCGGGCGACCCGCAGCGCCGACTCGGTGGACTGACGCACGCGCAGCGGCATCGTCTCGAGACCCTTGAGCAGGGTCCACGCGTTGAACGGGCTCAGCGCGGGACCGGTGTGGCGCATCAGGTTCTTGACCGGGCCGTCGATGTAGTCCTGGGCGCCGAGGATCGCGCCGCCGAGCACGCGGCCCTGGCCGTCGATGTGCTTGGTGCCGGAGTAGACCACCACGTCGGCGCCGAGTTCGAAGCCGCGCTGCAGCAGCGGGGTGGCGAAGACGTTGTCCAGCACCACCTTCGCGCCCGCGGCATGGGCCAGCTCGGTGACCTTGCGGACGTCGACCAGGGTCTGCATCGGGTTGGCCGGGGTCTCGAAGAACACGGCCTGGGTGGGCACCGAGAGCGCCTGCTCCCACTGCTCGAGGTCGTCGCCGTCGACGAAGACGGTCTCGACGCCCCAGCGCGGCAGGATCTCGTTGCACACCACGAAGCAGGAGCCGAACAGGCTGCGCGCCGCGACCAGCCGGTCGCCCGCCTTCAGCAGCGCGCCCAGCGCGGTGAACACCGCGGACATGCCCGACGCGGTCGCGAACGCGGCCTCGGCACCGTCGAGCAGGCGGATGCGCTCCTCGAACATGGCGACCGTCGGGTTGCCGTAGCGGGAGTAGACGAAGTGCTCGACCTCGCCGGTGAAGGACGCCTCGGCCGCCTCGGCGCTCTCGTAGACGAAACCCGAGGTGAGGTACAGCGCCTCGGAGGTCTCCTCGAAGCCGGAGCGGCGCAGGCCGCCGCGCACACCGAGCGTGGCGGGGCCGACTCCCTCGGGCAGTGGCTTGTCGAACGAACCACCGGTGATCATGCGTTTCTCCTTATGCCTGACGCCACGGCAGGCCGACCGCGCGCCAGCCGACGCTGCCGCGCTGCCCGAACGCGTCGGGGCCGCCCTCGAAACCGTCCAGGACGTTGTAGGACGGGGTGAATCCCGCCGCCGTCGCCACGGTCGCCGCGCCGATGGAGCGCTGACCGGAGCGACACAGGAACACCACGGGCGCGTCGTCCGGCCGTCCGGCCAGCGCCTGCGCGAGCTGGGCGGCGAACTCGGGATTGCGGGCGCCGGTGCCGTCGACCCACTCGATGAAGTGGGCCGGGCGCTCGATGGAGCTGGTGTCGGGGATGCCGATCTGTGCCCACTCGCCTTCGGTGCGCACGTCGACGAGCACCGCGCCGGGATGCTCGGTCAGGATCTCCCACGCCTTCTCAGGGGTGATGTCGCCGGCGTAAGTCATGTCGAACCTCCTGCGTGAATCCGCTCTTGCCGTGGTGGTTGTTCCAGCACACGGCCAGGTCGTCACCCGGAGCACCCCACCGCGGAGGAGGGTTGCCGACCAGCGAGCCGGGGCTTGGCGCTGGCACTCATGACCTTGCGATCTGAGATTGCCCCGGCACAGGTCACCGTGTCAAACGGTCACGGCGTGCAGACCAGCCAGGCGCCGTCGACCCGGGTCAGGTTCCAGGTGCTGGTCGAGGACGTGTCACCGATCCGGACGGTGGCGTCGATCTTGGCGCGGTCACCGTTGACGGTCGCCTTGTCGAAGCCCTTCTTGTCGACCGTCACTTCCGATTTCGGGCCGCCGAGCCGCTCGGACAGGCCGGATTTCACCTCGTCGAAGCCGGGGCAGGCGACACCGGGCGGCGGACGCAGCTCGCTGCGCGAGCGCGCGTCGATATAGTTGGAGACAGCGGCCGTGAGCCGATCGGCCTCTGTGACATTTTTCTCAGCGGGCGAGAGCAGCCCGCCGAGCACGATGCCGATGAGCACGAGGATCGCGATCACCGCGGCCGCGACGAACGGGACGATGGAACGCTTGTCGGTCTGATCCACCACGATGGGCTGGTCGTCCGACCCTTTTTGCTCCTCGTTCATGCTGTAATCCTGACAGACCCGGCGCCGGCGACCACACCGCACGCCGGACGGCCACGATGCCGCAGATAGAATCGCCAGAAGTGTGGCTCGCTGCCGGGGAGAAGGCAGCTGCCGACAGCCGGATCGTCAAGTTAGCCTAGGCTGAGTTGACGCCGTCAAACGTTATCGACCAAAGGGTGCGCGTAGAAAATGACCGAACAGAGTGCTGAGTCCACCGGCGATGTTCGCGAGCCCTCCGTGGGTACGCAGGCTGCCGCCTCCGGGCCTGACGCGAACACCGCGACCACCCGCCCGCTCCGCATTGCGATCGTGGGCGCAGGACCGGCCGGTATCTACGCCGCCGACGCGTTGATGAAGTCCGATGCCGACGTGAGCATCGACCTCTACGAGCGCATGCCCGCCCCGTTCGGTCTGATCCGCTACGGTGTCGCGCCCGACCACCCGCGCATCAAGGGCATCATCACCGCCCTGCACAAGGTCCTCGACAAGGACCAGGTGCGCCTGCTCGGCAACATCGACTACGGCACCGACATCACCCTCGACGACCTGCGTCAGTTCTACGACGCGGTGATCTTCTCGACCGGCGCCAACGCCGACCGCGCGCTGCCGATCCCGGGCATCGACCTGGACGGTTCCTACGGCGCCGCCGACTTCGTCTCCTGGTACGACGGCCACCCGGACGTGCCGCGCTCGTGGCCGCTGGACGCGGAGAAGGTCGCCGTCCTCGGTGTCGGCAACGTCGCCCTCGACGTGGCCCGCGTGCTGGCCAAGACCGGTGACGAGCTGCTGCCGACCGAGATCCCGCCGAACGTCTACAAGGGCCTCAAGGCCAACAAGGCCGTCGAGGTGCACGTGTTCGGCCGTCGTGGCCCGGCGCAGGCCAAGTTCACCCCGCTCGAGCTGCGCGAACTCGACCACTCGCCGACCATCGAGGTCATCGTCGATCCCGAGGACATCGACTACGACGAGGGCTCCGAGGCCGCGCGCCGCAACTCCAAGCAGGTCGACATGGTCGCCAACACCCTGGAGCAGTGGGCCATCCGCGACCAGGGCGACCGCCCGCACAAGCTGTTCCTGCACTTCTTCGAGTCGCCGGCCGAGATCATCGGCGAGGACGGCAAGGTCGTCGGTCTCAAGACCGAGCGCACCCAGCTCGACGGCTCCGGCAACGTCAAGGGCACCGGCGAGTTCAAGCAGTGGGACGTGCAGGCGATCTACCGCGCCGTCGGTTACCTGTCGCAGAACATCACCCAGCTGCCGTTCGACGACCAGGCTGGCACCGTGCCGAACGAGGCCGGTCGCGTGCTCGCCGACGAGACCGCCGAGGGCTCGGCCCGCTTCATGCCGGCCACCTACGTGACCGGCTGGATCAAGCGCGGCCCGGTCGGCCTCATCGGCCACACCAAGGGCGACGCCAACGAGACCATCGCCTGCCTGCTCGACGACGCCAAGGACTTCACCCCGGCCGCCAAGCCGGAGCCGGAGGCCGTCACCGAGTTCCTCGAGGGCAAGGGCATCCCGTTCACCACGTGGGCGGGCTGGTACCGCCTCGACGCGCACGAGCGGGCACTCGGCGAGCCCGAGGGCCGCGAGCGCGTGAAGGTCGTGGAGCGCGAGGACATGCTGCGCGCGTCCGAGCCGAACAAGGTCTGACGCACTCCCTGACTCGCCGGTTCGGGGTCGGGTGAGGCATCCTGATACACGTGTTCGATGCGCACGTCCACATCATCGATCCGCGGTACCCGCTGATCGAGAACGAAGGCTACCTGCCTGACCCCTACACCATCGCGGACTATCGAAAGCGCATGGCGCACTTCGATGTTCGCGGTGGTGCGGTGGTCAGCGCATCGTTCCAGGGGACAGACCAGAGTTACCTGAAGGCCGCGCTGGCCGCGCTCGGCGAGGGCTGGGTCGGGGTCACCCGGCTCGACCTGGACGCCAGCGACGAGGAGATCCTCGAACTGGACCGGGCCGGGGTGCGCGCGCTGCGGTTCAACCTCAAGCGCGCCGCCGCCGACATCACCCAGATGACCGTGCAGGCCCTGCGCGCGCACGAGCTGGCGGGCTGGCACGTGGAGCTCTACATCGACGGCCAGATGCTGGCCTCGCTGCAGCCGGTGATCTCGAAACTGCCCGCGCTCTCCATCGACCACCTCGGCATGTCCGAGGAGGGCCTGCCGTATCTGCTCGACCTGGTCGATCGCGGGGCCAGGGTGAAGGCGACCGGGTTCGGCCGGGTCGACATGGACGTGGCCGAGACGCTGCGCCGCGTCCACGCCGTCAACCCCGGTGCGCTCATGTTCGGCACCGACCTGCCCGGCACCCGCGCGGGCAGACCGTTCGAGGACGCCGACGTCGACCTGATCTGCCAGGTCGTCGGCGCCGACCTGCACGCGGTGCTCGAGGACAACGCCCGCGCGGCCTACCGCCTGCCCGCGGTGGCGCGCTCGGCCGCCGACCCGCTGCCGACGATGCCGATCCCCCGCACCGACAACCCGACCGTGCCGATTCCGCGCGGTGACCTGCCCGGTGCGGGCGATCCGACCCGCCCGCTGCCGATCATCGAGTGATCAGGCCAGGATGGCGCCGGTGAGCCAGACGCCGGACGCGAGCAGCGCGCCGAACAGTTCCACCAGCATCGACAGCCCGACGCCCTTGAGCGCGTGCACCGTCGCGGGCCAGGCCAGCTCGTTGGTCTTCAAGCGGTACAGCTCGGCCAGGTACACGCCGAGCACGAAGCCGATGAACAGGCCGACGACCGGGATGACGAAGAATCCGACGACGCCGAGGATCGCGCCGACGAGCAACGCCCGGTTCGACACCCCCGCCTCGCGCATCCGCCGCCCCGGCCAGGTGTATTTCACGACGCCGGAGATGACCAGCGCGATGGTGGCGATCGCGAACACCGTCCACGCGGCCGTGCCGCCGGTCAGGAAGGCCCACACCGCGATCGCGGCGAAGATCAGGATGATGCCGGGCAGGATCGGCACGATCACGCCGACGAGACCGACCAGAATGACGAGGCCGACGATGACCTCACCCCACACGCTCACTACTTGGTCCTCCCATTACGGCGCCGGGTCGCGCCACCGGAATTCTCGCCCATGCCCTACCGGGCCCGCCATCCCGACGCTATTGTCAGAGTGTCAATACCGTTCGATGAGGAACAGAGGTCAGGTGTGAGCACCACCGACAAGACGGGGCCCCTCGCGGGCGTCAAGGTCATCGAGCTGGCCGGCATCGGGCCGGGCCCGCATGCCGCGCTGCTGCTGGCCGATCTCGGCGCCGACGTGGTCCGCGTGCAGCGCGCGGGCATGATGCCCGGCTTCATGGAACGCCCGCAGTGGCGTGGCCGGACCATTGTCGAGGCCAACCTGAAGGACCCCGCCGACGTCGCCAAGATCCTCGACCTGGTCGAGAAGGCCGACGTGCTGCTCGAGGGCTTCCGCCCCGGCGTCACCGAGCGCATGGGCCTCGGCCCCGACGAGGCGCTCGCCCGCAATCCGCGCCTGGTCTACGGCCGGATGACCGGCTGGGGCCAGCACGGTCCGCTCGCCGATCGCGCCGGCCACGACATCAACTACATCTCGCTGACCGGTGTGCTCAACGCCATCGGCCGCAAGGGTGAGCGCCCGGTGCCGCCGCTGAACATGGTGGGCGACTTCGGTGGCGGCTCGATGTTCCTGGTGTTCGGCGTGCTCGCCGCGCTGGTCGAGCGGCAGACCTCGGGCAAGGGTCAGGTGATCGACGCCGCGATGGTCGATGGCGCGCTCGCCCTCTCGCACATGATCTGGGGCATGCGCGGAGTGGGCCTGTGGTCCGACGAGCGCGGCACCAACCTGCTCGACACCGGCATGGCCTTCTACGACACCTACGAGACCGCCGACGGCAAGTACATGGCCGTCGGCGCGATCGAGCCGCAGTTCTACGCCCAGCTGCTGGCGGGTCTGGAGATCGACCCCGATGGCCTGCCGATGCAGCTCGACCCGAACGGGCAGGAACAGCTGCGCAAGCTGTTCGCGGACAAGTTCAAGACCAAGACCCGCGACGAGTGGGCCGCGATCTTCGAAGGCACCGACGCCTGCACCACGCCGGTGCTGACGTTCACCGAGGCCGAGCAGAACCCGCACATCGTGGCCCGCACCGGCCTGATCGACATCGAGGGCGTCGTCCAGCACGCGCCCGCGCCGCGCTTCTCGCGCACGCCGAGCGGCACCCCGACGCCGCCGCCGTCGGAGACGACACCGATCGAATCGGTCTGGGCTGACTGATTTCCCGACCTGTCGTCGGTAGTCTCACCAGCTATCGACGACAGGGCTCGGATCCGCACCGGCCGCCGGCCACCGAAGGTGCTCGCCGCGATCACCGCGGCCACCACCTTCGGCGCCGCGCTGCTCCTGTTCGCCGTGGCCGAGGCGATGCTCGAATCTCCCTGTCACGCCGGCGGCTCGGTGCCGGCGGCGGTCGGCGCGCTCAGCGGGCTCGCGGCCGGGCTGCTGCTGGCCTGCACGCTCGCGCTGCTGACCCTGCTGGTGCTGCTGTTCCGGCATCCGTCGCCCCGCAGTGCCGTCGCGGTCCCGCTGATCACGGTGGCCGTCGTGGTCTCGACGCTGTTCATGCTCGGCGCCGGGTACGAGAGCGTGCGGCCCGCCTCGGACGCGGCAGGCTGCGCGCGGGTCAGTAGCAGGTGAGCGGTTGCAGTGGGTCGGCGGCGCGGGGAGTCAGCGCCTCGTAGGCCGCGGCGATGGATTTCACGGCCAGGCGCAGGTCGGGTTCGGGGTGGGTGAACGGCAGGCGCAGGAACCGCTCGAAGGCGCCCTGGACACCGAAACGTGGTCCGGCCGCGAGCAATACGCCGTGATTGGGGGCGGTGGCCGCCAGCGCGGTGGAGACCGGGCTCGGTAGCTGCGCCCAGACCGACATGCCGCCCGCGCCCGGCGCGATGTGCCAGCCGGGGAGGTCCTCGGCGACGGCGTCGAGCAGGGTGGCGCGCTGGGCGCGCAGTTGCTCGCGGCGCCGATCCAGGATCGGTTCGGCGTTCTCCAGCAGGTGGATCGTGGCCAGCTGGTCCATCACGGGCGTGCCGAGGTCGACGGTGGAGCGGATGCCGAGCAGCTTGGTTATCAGCGCCTGATTGGTGCGGATCCAGCCGACCCGCAGACCACCCCAGAACGACTTCGAGGCCGAGCCGATCGTGATGATCTCCGAGCCCTTGGCGAACGCGGCGACCGGCGGCGGCATCGGCACGTCGGACAGGTTCAGATCGCTCATCGACTCGTCGACCACGATGGTCATCCTGGTGTCGCGGGCGATGGCGGCCAGTTCGGCGCGCCCCTCCTCGCCGAGCAACAGCCCGGTCGGGTTGTTGAAGTCGGGGACGAGGTAGGCCAGTGTCGCCGCGGTCTGCCGCGCCGTACTGCGCAACCCGTCGAGATCCCAACCGGCCTGCGGGAATTCGGGCCGCAGCGGCACCGGGATCGGGCGGGCGCCGACATCGCGGATCGCCTCGATGGCGTTCGGGTAGCTGGGGTGCTCGATCAGCACGCGCGCGGCCGGCGAGGTGAGGACATTGAGCAACAGCCGCAGGCCGTGCTGCGCGCCGAGCGTCACCAGGATCTGGTCGGGTTCGGTGGGCAGGCCGCGCGCGGTGTAGCGGCGGGCCAGCGCCTCCCGCAGGGCGAGCACGCCGACGGGATCCATGCCATGAGTGCCGAGGTAGGCCGGAATGCCTTGCAGCGCCATGGAATACGCGTCGTGCAGTTCCGGTGGTGCCGACATCGCGGCGTAGGTCATGTCGATGGTGGGCAGTTCCGGCTGGGCCATCAGCGCCATGATTCCGCGCGTCGGCTTGGCGCCGTCGTGCGCGACCGCGGGCGGCAGCGCCACCGTGCTGCGCGAACCCTGCCTGCTGATCAGGTAGCCGTGCTCGCGCAGCAGCGAGTACGTGGAGGTGATGGTGGTGCGGCTGACACCGAGCGTCGCGGCCAGGTCGCGTTCGCTGGGCAGCGCGACGCCGAGCGGGGCGCGACCGTCGTGGATCAGCAGCCGGATGGCCTCGGCCAGCGCCAGATAGGCGGGCCGGTGTGGACGGCGCTCCGGGGAATCGCCGTCGGGTTCGGGGTCGCGCCACCGGCCGAGGTCGCGGGCCAGGCCCGACGCGCCGATCACTCTTGTCGCCATGAAGTCCAGTATTCCGTAAGTGGATATTTATCGGCAAGGCCAGTCGGAGGATTCTTGCGCTATGACCACTTTCCTCGCCCTCGCCGTCGCCGTTGCTTTCGGGTTCGCGGTCTATCACTTCTCCCCGAAGCGCGGGGAACTGCCGTTCTGGCCGTTCCAGTACCTGCCCCACGACCGCGCCTTCGGAACCTATGATGACCAGCGCCTTTATCGAGATCTGGATGCCATGCGCGTGCACGAGGGCGCGGTCGACACCGCGCCGAGCGCGGCCACCGCGGACAGTCCAGTCCAGTTGCCGAAAACTGGACCTCTCAAGGCCGGTCGGCGTGGACCCCTCGCTGCGTGAATCTGTCACCGGGTCGGCGCACACTGTCCTGCATGAGTTCCGGAACCAGGACCGAACCGGTCGCCGCGGCGCTGTTCGACACGGCGATCGGCCTGTGCGCGATCGCCTGGCACGGCGACACCGTCGTGCGGTTCCAGTTGCCCGAGGCCAGTGAGGAACAGACCCTCGCGCGCATCACCAGGCCACTCGGCGGCCTGCCGGTGGACGAAGGCGAACCGGGTCCGGCGATCACCACCGCGATCGCCGGCATCCGGGCGCACCTGGCCGGCTCGCTCGACCCGCTGCGCTGGATCGCGATCGACCTGCGCGAGACGCCCGAGTTCCACCGCGCCGTCTACGCGGTGACCCGCGACATCGACCCCGGCCGAACGCTCAGCTACGGCGACATCGCCACCCGCCTCGGCGCGCCCGGCTCGGCCCAGGCCGTCGGGCAGGCACTGGGGCGCAATCCCATTCCCCTGATCGTGCCCTGCCATCGGGTCCTGGCCGCCGATCACGCGCTGCACGGGTTCTCGGCGCCGGGCGGGATCGGGACCAAGGCGCGGCTGCTGGAGATCGAGCGCACACCGGGCTTCGGCGAGCCGATGCTGTTCTGATCTGCGGGGACTCGTCGCGTACCGTCGAGTGCTGACCCGGCATCGAGAGGAACCACCATGCAGACAGTGACGTCGGCCGACGGCACCACCATCGCCTACGATCGGGTCGGCGATGGCACCGCGGGGACGGTCATCCTGATCGGTGGCGCCTTCAGCCATCGCGAGTTCCCGACCATGGTCGAGCTCGCGCAGACCCTGGCCTCCGACTTCGACCTGACGGTCATCAACTACGACCGGCGTGGCCGCGGCGACAGCGCGGACTCGCCCGGCGTCTACAACGTGGCCAACGAGATCGCCGATATCGCGGCGCTGGTCGAGGTGGCCAGTGGCGAGGCGGCGCTGTTCGGCTGGTCCTCGGGTGCCGTGCTGGCACTGCTCGCCGCGGCGAACGTGCCGGGTGTCACCGCGGTGGTCGCGTTCGAGCCGCCGTTCGTCGTCGACCCGAAACATCATGTGCCGCCGCAGGATCTGGAAGCCAAGCTGCATCCGATGATCGCCGCGGGCAAGCGGAACAAGACGGTGCGGTACTACATGAGCAAGGCCATGGGCATGCCGTGGCTGATGGTCACCGCCATGCGGGTCACGCCGTTCTGGAAATCCCTTGCCGCGACGTCGAATTCGACCGCGCACGACTGGGCGGTGATGAAGCCCTACATGCGCGGCCGCAAACTGGACCCCGCCGACTGGAGTGGGGTCACAGTGCCCGTTCTCGTCCTCGCGGGCGATCGCACGGCCCTGCTCCTCGCCACTGCCGCCAAGGCGGCCGCCGAAGCACTGCCCAATGCCGAGTTCGTCGAGCTGCCGGGCATGAGCCACACCCCGAAGATCTCCGTCCTCGCACCCGCCGCCGGGGAATTCCTCACGCGCACAAGATAGGTCAGGCGATTCGCCACTGGGCCGATGAGTCGACTGACGCGGCAATCGGGCGGCGGAGTCACTGAGCCCGCCTGCCGAGCGGAAGGTCGGCCGGGTCCGCTCGGCGGTTCGTTCACGGAGGCGGTGGATGGTCCCGATAGAACTGGCACGGTTCGCCGGTGAGGTAGCCGTCCATGCAGGCGAAGTAGGTCTGCACGCAGGCATTGCTGGTGCAGCCCGCCGTGTAGAGCATCCCGCGGATCCGCTCGTTGCGCTGCTGCGAGGGCACGAGCGTCTGCGCGGGCGGCGCCACCGTCCGCACCGGCGAAGCGCTCGGCGGCGGAGCAGGTTCCTCTGAAGCCCCGCACCCCGGCAACACCGCGACAGCAGCAAACGCCGCGAGAGCGAACCCCACACGCACCGACATCAGCCACCTCCATCCCGACCCGCCTCGACGCTACTACCGCCGACCCGACGCCACCCGACCACCTGGCGCACCCCGCCTGGCCAACCACACCGTCGACCATCCACCTCGCTCGTTCTCGCCACTGACAAGGCGGCCTCCGCCAGGCGATGGCGGTTGTACGACGTCCGCGACCTCGCTCACCACGACAGTCCCCCATACTGACGAGCACGCCACAAGCGCACCCACAGCTTCCGAGACTGGCCAGCGGCGCCGGCAAGGGCACCTGGATCGCCACCTCGGGCCGCACGGCCGTGGACTGCCTGCTGCACCGCCCGGCCAGCCCCGGAATGACGCCTCAGCCGCAGGCTCGCACGGCAGCGGCTCCCGAAGCGACGCCGGCTCCCAGCGTCTGGGATCGCCGCATCGAGGCTGCGCGTGACCTTGGCTGCACGGGTTGTAGTCCGGTCGGCGGCTAGAGGGTTGCGCCGTAACCGCTGCCGAGTACACCGCCGGCCACGGCACCCGCCGCGGCGGCGGGGATGCCGAGGGCCGCGGCTCCCGCGGCGGCGCCGACTCCGGCGCCGATGGCGGCGCCAGCGCCGGTGGTCGCCGCGGCGATGGGCCAGGCCGCGACGAAGCCGCCGACGATGGTGCCGACGGCGCCGGCGCCCGCGGTAGGAATCGCGGCCGCGCCGGCGAGGATCGCGGTCGCGCCCGCGGTGCCCGCCGCGCCGACGGCAAAGCCGACGCCCGCGCCGATTCCGGCGCCGATCAAGCCACCGCCCACGGCGCCGACAGCGGCGGCCGGGACACCCGCGATCGCCGCACCGGCCAGCGCGCCGCCGACCGTCGCGGCGGCGATCTTGTCGGAGCGGCTGGGGTTGATGCCGATGGAGCGACCCTGGGTCGCGATGGCGGCTTCGGCGTCGGCGGCGGTGGTGTTCACGCCGGCGAGGATGTCGTCGGGCACCTCGTCCGGGACCGGGCTGGTGAAGTCACCGACGCGCAGCGTGCGCGGGGGCGGGGCGATCGGAGCCACGGGTTCGACCGGTTCGGGGAGGTGCAGTTCCTCGATGACGACCGGCGGGGGCGGGGTGGTGTACTCGGGCACCGGGCGGGATTCGGGACGCTCCGGCGCGAGCTTCTGCAGCGTCTCGGGACCATCGAAATCGCCGAGGTCGGAACGGCCCTCGTCGGCCGGTGCCGGCGTGTTGATGCCCGGCTGCACGGGCGGCTGGGTGACTCCCGGCTGCGGTACCGCCACCGCGACACCGGCGCAGGCGACGGCCAACGCCATCGGCAGAACGCCCACCAGGGGGCGGGCCACGCGCCGCACCGTCGAAATGTTCACATCATCGGACCGACGGTTCACGCCGCACACACCCACTCACACGCTCAGGAAAACGCGGCACGTCCCCGCGCGCCGCGCAGCGACGATAGCGGTTGCCGAGCGGATGCTGTCAAATCGATAGCGAGTCGACATCACTCGCGCGTGTCGGGGAGTGAGCTGCGAAAACAGCCCCTCCCCGAGAACGGGAAGGGGCTGTTCGCGAAGGAAACTCAGCCGAGCACGTCGTGCCGGACGATGGTCTGGTCGCGGCCGGGGCCGACGCCGATGCACGAGATGCGCGCGCCCGAGAGCTCTTCCAGCCGGAGCACGTACGCCTGCGCGTTGGCAGGCAGCTCCTCGAAGGTGCGGGCGTGCGAGATGTCCTCCCACCAGCCGGGCATCTCCTCGTAGACGGGCTTGGCGTGATGGAACTCGGTCTGGGTGGTCGGCATCTGCTCGACCCGCTCGCCGTCGATCTCGTAGGCGACGCAGATCGGCACGGTGTCCAGACCCGAGAGCACGTCGAGCTTGGTGAGGAAGTAGTCGGTGATGCCGTTGACGCGGGTGGCGTAGCGGCTGATGACCGCGTCGAACCAGCCGCAGCGGCGGGCGCGTCCGGTGGTGACACCGACCTCGCCGCCGTTCTTGGCCAGGAACTCGCCGAAGTTGTCGAACAGCTCGGTCGGGAAGGGGCCGGAGCCGACGCGGGTGGTGTAGCACTTGAGGATGCCGAGCACCGTGTCGATCTTGTTCGGGCCGATGCCGGAGCCGACCGCCGCGCCACCCGAGGTGGGGTTCGACGAGGTGACGAACGGGTAGGTGCCGTGGTCGACGTCGAGCAGGGTGCCCTGCGAGCCCTCCAGCAGGATCGTGTCGCCACGCTCGAGCGCCAGGTTCAGTTCCAGGCGGGTGTCGGCGATGCGGTGCTTGAACGACTCGGCCTGCTCGAGCACCTCGTCCACCACCTGCTGCGGGTCGAGCGCGCGGCGGTTGTAGATCTTCACCAGCACCTGGTTCTTGAACTCCAGGGCGGCCTCGACCTTCTGGGTGAGGATCTTCTCGTCGAGCACGTCGGCCACGCGGACGCCGACGCGGGCGACCTTGTCCTGGTAGCAGGGGCCGATGCCGCGGCCGGTGGTGCCGATCTTGCGGCTGCCGAGGAAGCGCTCGGCGACCTTGTCGATGGCCACGTGGTACGGCATGATCAGGTGCGCGTCGGCGGAGAGCAGCAGGCCGGTGGTGTCGACACCGCGCTCCTCCAGTCCGGCGAGCTCGTCGAGCAGCACGCCGGGATCGACCACGACACCGTTGCCGATGACGTTCTTCACCCCGGGGGTGAGGATGCCGGAGGGGATCAGGTGCAGCGCGAACTTGTCGCCGTTGGGGAGGACGACCGTGTGGCCGGCGTTGTTGCCGCCCTGGTAGCGGACCACCCACTGCAGCCGCTCGCCGAGCAGGTCGGTAGCTTTGCCCTTACCCTCGTCGCCCCATTGGGCACCGATGAGGACGATTGCCGGCATTTCGGAGTCTCCTACAGATCGACGGCAGCACGCTACGTACTGCAGCTACCTGCCGTAGGACGCAGCGCGTCCAGTCACTGAGGCGGTTGCCGGAGACACATTCTAGCCGACGCCTGCTCAGAGCCACCCGACCTGCCCTGCCCGGTGCGCCACCCCCGCCCGCCCCGGACGCCACTATCGGTTACGGTTACCTGTCGGCAGGGGGTATTGCCGTGTGCTTGTGGGCGACACACCGTCGGCCGAACCGAGGAGGGTGTACCGCAGTTTGAGTACCCACGTTCTCCGATGTGGTGACATGCCGGTCCCGATCGCGCTCAGTTCGGTGCCGACCACCCAGACCGAACAGCTACCCGACACCGCCGTGATCGACGAACTGCTGCCGGTACTCGCGGCCGACAGCCTGCCGCGGCTGATCGTGCTCGGCTCCGACGCCAGCCTCGCCGCCGTGCTCACCCATCTGATGCGCACCGAGCGGCTGCACGTCGAGGTGGGTTTCGTGCCGGTCGAGACGACCTACGCCTCGCGGGTCTATCAGACCGCCACCGGCAACGCCGCCGCCAAGATCGCGCTGGAAGGCCGCGCCATCGAGACGCCGCTGATCCGCGACGACACCGGCACCGTGCTGGTCGGCCGCGCGAGCATCACCGGGCTCGAGGGCGCCAAGCTCGAGGGTGAGGCCTATGTCGACGACACGCTGCTGTTCAGCGGCATCGTCAACACGATGCTGATCTCGCCGACGATGACGATGCCCGGCGTCCGCGCGCGGGTGCGCAAGGGCTTGCGCAAGCGCACCTGGGTGTCCGGGCGCGCCGCGCAGCTCGGCACCCCCGGCGCCATCGTCACCCGCGACGGCATCACCACCGAGCGCAAGGTGCCGCGCTCGACCTTCTACCGATTCGAACAACCCTGGCTGCTGGTGCGATGACCTACTCGTTCACCCCGGGCCGCCGGACGGGCCACAGCGCCGTGCGTCCGAGCCCGGTCTTCCTGCTCATCGTGCTGATCACCGTGGCCGGTGGCGCCCTGGCCTGGGACGCCGACCTCGATTCGGTGCGGGCCAAGATCGGCGTGTTCGTCCTGGTGGTGGCCGGGTGGGTCGTCAGCCTGTGTCTGCACGAGTTCGCGCACGCCTACGTCGCGTGGCGCGCGGGCGACCACGAAGTGGAGATGCGGGGATATCTCACACTCAACCCACTGAAGTACAGCCATCCGGTGCTCTCCATCGGGCTGCCGCTGGTGTTCATCGCGCTCGGCGGCATCGGCCTGCCCGGCGGCGCGGTGTACCTGGACACCTCCCGCTTCAGCGCGGGGGTGCAGCGGCTGGTCAGCGCGGTCGGACCGGCCTCGAACGGGCTGTGCGCGGTGGTGCTGCTGGTGGTGATCCGGATGTTCGGGTCGGTGCAGGAGCACGGCGCGTTCTGGCTCGGGCTCAGCTTCCTGGCATTCCTGCAGATCACGGCGTTCCTGCTGAACATCCTGCCCGTGCCCGGCCTGGACGGATACGGGATCATCGAGCCCTCGCTCAGCTACGAGACCCGGCGCGGGCTCGACCAGATCAAGCCCTACGGCATGCTGATCCTGTTCGCCGTCATCTTCTTCACACCGTTGAGCAGGGTTTTCTTCGACGGTGTGTACGCATTGTTCGGGCTTTCCGGGGTACCTGATGTCTGGGCTGCGTACGGCAGCCAATTGACCCGGTTCTGGCGCTGACCCGCACGACTCGCATCGCGAGCCACCCCGACGTGCACTAGCCTGAGCCGGGCATTTCACGACCCCGGAACGGAAGCGCGCATGGGCACCACTGAAAACTCGCCCCCTGTCCTGTCCGTCATCATCCCGGCGCTCGACGAAGCGGCCGGCATCACCGCCTGCCTCGAGCGCCTGGTCGGTCAGGACGCGATCGACGAGATCATCGTCGTCGACAACGGCAGCACCGACGGCACCAGAGAGATCGTCGCCGAACTGGCGAGCCGACATCCGAAGATCGAACTGATCGACGAGCCCGAGCCCGGCGTCGCGCACGCGCGCAACGCCGGCTTCGCCAAGGCGCGCGGCGACTACCTCGGCCGCATCGACGCCGACACCCTCGTCGCGCCCGACTGGGGCGCCACCGTGCGCGCCCACCTGGACGCGCACCCCGGCACCGTGGCGGTCACCGGCATCAGCACCTACCACGACTCCCCGATCGGGTTCTTCCTCGCCGCGGCCATCGGCGGGCAGCAGCGGCTCGGGTTGATCAAGAACCAGCCCGTCGGCAATGTGCACGGCGCCAATATGGCGATCCGCCGTTCCGCGTGGGAGCAGGTGCTCCCGGCCACCACCACCCGGCGCGATCTGCACGAAGACCTCGACCTGGCGCTGTGCCTGACCAAGGCCAAGCTGCGCATCGATCAGCTCCCGCAGCTGCGCGCCGAGATCTCCGCGCGCCGCCGCCAGACCCCGCCGACGATCTGGTGGAAGTACCAGCTGCGCGGGCTGCAGACCATCGCCAACCAGGGCTACAACGTGGTGCCGTTCCACCGGGCAGTGATCACCGGCGCGTGGCTGATGCACACCTCCCAGTGGCCGATCTACCGGGCATGGGACTTCGACCGCAAGCGGTTCTCGCTGCGTCCGGGCAGGCCGCGGGTCTCCCCCGTCGGCGACTGACGGTCAGTCCTCCGGCGTCACATACGGATTGGGCACGGTGGGCGGGAGCAGCGCGATCGCCGAGATGCGCTGCATCCCGCACACCACCATCAGATCCACCACGATCGACCGGATCTGCGCGAACACCACGTGCGCCGAAAGGCCTGCGCCCGCCACCAGATCGGGACTGGCCTTCTTCGCCACGCTGCGCAGGGCGCGGGCGGCCTCGGCCTGATCCGGCTGTTCGCCGGGATCGGCGAGCATCATCCGGCGGACCACGTCGGTGGCGTTGCCGAGCTGGTCGACCAGGTCGATCAGGCGCGGATCGAGGACCTCGTCGTCACGGACCAGGGTGAGCGAACGACGCAGCAGCACACGGGTGTTGCGGACGGCGTTGTCGAGCGGATCGGCCGCCGAGCGGATGCGTTCGAGGCGCTGGCGCGAATTCCAGTACAGCGGGGAGATCCGGCTGACCTCGCGTCCGCCCTCCAGCGCCGAGCGCAGCGAATCGATCTGCGACTGCGTCGCGCGCACCGCGGACAGCGCCTCGTGCACCTTGTCCGAGTTCTGTTCGAGCAGACCGTCGGCGCAGGTGATCATGGATTTGCTCATCACCGACAGCACGTCGGCCGCGTGTTCGCGGGCCCTGCGCACCGGGTGCAGCGGGATCAGGCCCACCATCAGCACCCCGACCAGGCCACCGACCAGCGCGTCGATCATGCGGCTCGGGCCCGCCGCCGACGCCTGGCTCAGCGTCGACACCAGCACCGCCGAACCCGCCGCCTGGATCGAGATGATCGACCCGCCGTCGAGGAACACCGCCAGCGCCATCGCGACCGCGACGACCAGCCCCACCTGCCAGACACCCGTGCCGACCTGCGCGATGAACAGGTCACCGATGCCGATGCCGACCGCGACGCCGACCACCAGCTCCACCGAGCGGCGCAGCCGGGCGCCGAAGGAGATGCCGATCGAGACGATCGCGGCGGTGGGCGCGAAGAACGGATCGGGATGGCCGATCACGTTGTGCGCGATGAACCAGGCCAGTGCCGCGCCGAGCGAACACTGGATGATCGGGATCGCCGACAGCCGCAAACGCACCGAGGACCGCTTGAAACGGTCGACGGTGCTGTCCCTGGCGGCCGTGACTACCGGGGTGGCCGCGGCGACGACGGAGTGGGAATCGCTCACCTACGACTCGGATCCGGCCGGGTCAGTCCAGGCCGAGTTCGGTCGCGGCCCTCGGGTCGCAGTCCTCGAGCAGGTCGAGGCAGCGGGCGTATTCCTCGGTCTCGCCGATCACCTTCGCGGCCCTGGCCAGCGCGCCGACGCTGCGCAGGAAGCCCTGGTTGGGCTCGTGGTTCCACGGGACGGGGCCGAAACCCTTCCAGCCGTTGCGGCGCAGCAGGTCCAGGCCGCGGTGGTAGCCGGTGCGCGCGAACGCGTACGCGGCGATCACATCGTGGTTCACCTCGCCGTCGGCCCGCTGCAGGGAGTTCTCGGCGAGCTGGGCCCAGGCGATCGACGCGGCCGGGTGCGCAGCGGCGACCTCGACCGGGTCGGTGCCCGCCGCGATGGCGTCTTCGGCGTCGATCAGTTCCGGAAGGAGGACCGGCTGCGGTCCGAGCAGGTCACCGAAGGAGGTCATGGATTCATTGTGCACCGCGCCGCCAACGCCCGTCGCCCGGCCCGCCACGGGGCGATCGGCGAACTCCGCCGCGCGGCGCGCATTAGGCTGACGTGCGAGTGGAACGTTCAAGCCTGAGCGAGGGGTACTAGGTGTCCGACCCGACCGACGAGAACAACCCGGCAGCCCGGCCTGCCGACCCCGGCGCGCCCCGGCAGGGCGGCGCCGATTCGTCGAGCACCGACAAGACAGCACCCGGTGGGACCACACCCAAGTCGACCCCGGGGGCGGTCACCGAACCGGACAGGGAGACCGTGCCGCAGGGGACTGCGGAGACGGTGGTCATCCGGCCCGGATCGACCGCAGGACGTCCCGGAAACCCGCCCGGTGGACCGCAGTTCGCCAACCCCGCCGGTGGACCTTCCGCCCAGGGCGGGCGTGGTCCCGGCAACTCCGGGAATCAGGGTGGTCCGCAGGGTCAGGGCGGGCCCGGGCGTGCGGCTGGTGAGCAGGTGCCCGGCGGCTCCGGGCAGCAGGCACCCGGCGCGCCTGAGGGTCCCGGCCGGCAGGCACCCGGCGGCCCCGGTCGGCAGGCACCCGGCGGCCCTCGCCAGCAGTCTCCGGCCGGACCCGGCCAGCAGGTGTCCGGCGGTGCTCCAGGCCAGCAGGCACCCGGCGGTCATGGCCAGCAGTCCCCGGCCGGTCCGGGCCAGCAGGTGTCCGGCGGCGGTCCGGGCCGGCATGCACCCGGCGGCCGTCCCGGTCAGCCGTCGCCCGCCGGCCCAGCGGGGCAGCAGCCTCGCCGCGCTCAGCCGGTGAATCGCAGGAACAGCTCTGTCGGACAACAGCCTTCAGGCGCGCCCGGCAACACCCCCGGCGGCATGCGCCCAGGCGGACCTGGCGTCCCGCCGCGAGGCGCGGGCCGCGGCAACCCGCCCGGCCCGCAGCGCCCAGGCCACGCGCCCGGTGCCGGTGGACCCGCGAACACACCCAGCCATCCGCAGCCCGGCGGTCCCGAAAACGCCGGCCCCGCCTACACACCCGGCCGCCCACAGTCCGGCGGACCCGAAAACGCCGGGCCCGCCCACACACCCGGGCGCCCCCAGCCGGGTGGACCCGGCAACGCGCCCGGCGGGCCCCAGGGCGGCGGGTTCGGACGGCCGCAACACGGCGGTTCCGGAAACGCCCCTGGGGGACCTGGCGGTCCCGCGAACGCGGCCGGCGTCGGCAACACACCCGGAAGCTCCCAGTCCTCCAGCCAGGGGAACGCACCGCGCGGCGGGCAGGGCACCGTCCCAGGCAACCCGCCCCGCGAGCCCCAAGCCGAAGGCGCAGGCAACGCGCCCCGGGGGCTGCAGAGCGAAGGTGTAGGCACGCCCCGGGGACTGCGGGCCGAAGGTGCAGGCAACACGCCCCGAGGTCCGCAGAGCGAAGATGCAGGCACGCCCCGGGGGCTGCAGGCCGAAGGTGCAGGCAACACGCCCCGGGGCCCGCAGGGGCCGGAAGGGGTTGCGCGTCAACGGGATCAGCTTGGCGGTCATCGTCCTGCCGCCCAAAGTCCGGATCGGACCGGAGGGGCGCCTACCGGGGGCGCTGCCGGCGGCGAACGCCGGGGCCCCGATGATTCCGGTACCGGACAGGCTGCGCAGGAACAGGATTCGACGGCCGCGTCTCCTTTGGCTGGACTGTCGAAGGGTTTGCCCGGCGGCGACTCGGGGCGCGACAACGCGGAGGACACCGTCCGCCACGGTGGCCGGGCCGCTCGGCAGGGCGATCTCGCCGGTCCGGACGCGCCGACCACGGCGATGCGTATTCCGGGCGGGAAATCGTCTACCCCGCAAGGTGGTTCGGTCGACGACCGCACTGTGAAGGTCTCCACCGCGCAGTCGAAGGCCGCGCAGGCCGACGTGCCGACCGCGGGCATGAGCGAGGTCGACCGCCCCTCGCCGGACCCGAAGCCGGGCGCGAAATCGGCAGCGGGCGCGGCGGCAGCCGGTGCCGCGGTGGTCGGCGCCGCGGCGGCGGGCGCGGATCGCGACGATCGCTCGGACGACGCGGCAGGTGAGCCGAACGCTGACGCCGCCGCGACCTCGCCCGAGGCGACGGATCGTGCGGCTGCCGAAGGCGACCGCGCGTCCACCCGGTCGGAAGGCACCGACGCAACCACATCCGTCGCCACGGAGGACACCGCCGGCGACGACGCGCCCACTGTCAGCGGATCTGTTGTCGGCCAAGGTACTTCGCGATCCACTGATGTCGAGGCGACCCACAAGTTCCAGACCGCGGCCGAGACCGGCGGTACATCGCAGTCGACGAAGAGCGTCGATGGCGAAGCAGGCGCCGCCGACCGCAGTGGCGGTGATTCTCAGGCTCCCGGCGCCGCGGAAGCGAGCGAACCCGGCGGGTCGGGGCGGCGCCCCGGTGCGGCCGCTGCGGCTGCGGCCGCGGCAGGCGTAGGCGCGGCCGCGGTGGGTGCGGCGGCGAGCGACAGTCGCGGCGGGAATTCCGGCGCCGGGACGCGTGGCGACGACGCCGGGCAGGCGAAGGGATCCGACGACGCCGCCGACCCGCAGTCCGCGGACGCTCGCTCCGAGGCGCGCACCACGGAGCGAGACACAGCCGGAGCGGCCGACGCGAGCACGGCCGGAACCACCGACGCGCGCACAGCCGGAGCCGGCGACGCGCACACAGCCGGAACAGGCGGTGCGACCACGACCGGGACCGGCGACGCGCACACAGCCGGAACAGGCGGTGCGACCACGACCGGGACCGGCGACGCGCGCACAGCCGGAACAGGCGGTGCGACCACGACCGGGACCGGCGGTCCGGGTGACGCTGGAGCCGATGGTGCAGGCGTGGCTGGTGGCGCTGCTTCGCTGAAGGAGGGCGAGGTCGCCGGGGCCGACGATCAGACGATCGCCATGCGGGTGGTGAACCCGGCCGACGCGCCGACCACCGCCATGCCGATCCAGCGGGTCTCCGATCGGGTCGTGCCGCCGCCGGGTGGACGCGCGGTGACGCCGCCGCCGAACACGCCGCGCGGGCCCGCCGGGCCGCGACAGGCGGGGCAGCAGCACGGACCGCACGGCCCGGGTGTCGAGGAGACGCAGCCGTCGCCGCCGCGTGGACCGAGCGCGCCCAACAAGCCGGCGTCGGCCCCCTCGCCCGCCGACATCCAGCCGACCCGCCCCGCCCAGCAACTCGCCGACGGCAACCGCCAGGGGCATCCACAGGACGGACCCGGTCGTCCCGGCCAGCAGGGCGGCCCCGGTCAGGCGCAGGCCGGACCAGGCAAGGGGGGCCAGCAAGGCGGACCAGGCCCGCAGGGCCAACGCGCAGACCTCCAGAAGGGCGGACCCCGTCCAGGCGGCGCACAGCAAGCCGGACTCCTCGGCGCCGACCAGCAGGGTCCCCGCGGCACCCAGCAGGGCGCGCCCGACGGTCAACGGCAGGTCGCGCAGCCGCAGCGGATCGAGGCGCCGCAGCCCGCCGATGGCAAGGCTCCGGGCCGTTCGAAGAAGTGGCTGCTGGCCGCCGCGGGCGCCGCGGTGCTGGTGGTGGCGCTGATCGCGACCGTGGTGGCGCTGATGTCGGGCGACAATTCGCCGGAGGGACAGGTGCGGACCGCGATCGGCACCTACGCCGACGCGCTGCGCAGCGGTGACCTGGATGGCCTGCGCGCGAGCACCTGTGGCGAGCTGCACGAGTTCTATCAGGGCATCACGGCCGAACAGTTCACCGGCGTGCATCAGCTCTCGACCGAGCGCGGTTCCATCCCGGTGGTCGACAGCGTGAACGCGGTCCGCATCACCGGTGACACCGCGCTCGCCGAGGCCACCGTGTACACCTCGGCCGACCCGGCGAAGAAGACCGCGCGGACCTTCGACCTGCAGCTCACCGATGGCGACTGGAAGGTGTGCGACCCCACGGCGACTCCGTGAACCGGCCGTCGACCCGTCGTAGCAGGCATTCCTGCCTGCTATGACGGGTCACACATAACTGGTCATTCACTTGGGTACTCCATTATCATTTTTCGGATCATGAGCAGGGAACAGACAGTGTCGCCGGGCACCGAAGCTGTGGTCCCGGGTGCGACGCTGGCAGGCCAGCGCTTCGGATTCCGCGACCACTACGAAGTCGGCCGCGAGAAGATCAGAGAATTCGCCAGGGCCGTGCAGAATCTGCACCCCGCCCATCACCAGGAAGTCGACGCCCGCAAGCTCGGCTACGACGGCATCATCGCGCCGCCGACCTTCGCCTCGGTGATCGGCATGAGCGCCACCAGGGCGCTGCTCGACAGCGTGCTCACCGAGTACGACCTGTCGCAGGTCCTGCAGACCGACCAGGTCTTCGAGATCTACCGCCCGATGCTGGCGGGCGACCGGATCAGCACCGAGATCGAGATCGAGTCGATCCGCCAGTTCGGCGACAACGACTTCGTCAACGTCGGCTTCAAGCTGATCAACCAGGACGGCCAGACCGCCGTGCAGGGCACCACCACCATCGTGGCGCGCCGCGGCGTCGAGGTGGACCCGAACATCGTCGAGGCCGTCGAGAACATCAGCATGCAGCCGCGTCCGGCCGAAACGGCCGGCCTCGACACCGACGATCTGCTGATCCGCCGCACCGGCCCGGCCCCCGAGGCCGCGCAGCGCGAGTTCGCGCCGGTCAACACCACCCCGGAATTCGACTCGCTCGTCAAGGGCGGCGAACTCCCGTCGGGAGTCGCCAGGGTGACCCGTGGCGACCTCGCCAACTACGCGGGCGTCTCCGGTGACCCGAACCCGATCCACTTCAGCGACCGCGCCGCCGAACTGGCCGGCCTGCCGACGGTGGTGGCCCACGGCCTGCTCACCATGGGCCTGACCGCGCAGTACCTCACCGACTGGCTCGGCGATCCCACCGCGATCGAGAAGCTGGCCGTGCGGTTCTCCGGCTTCGTTCCGGTGCCGCCGACCGAGCCGGGCGTCATCGAGTTCTCGGGCAAGATCAAGTCGATCGACCCGGAGCGGCGCGCGGCCACCGTGCTGCTGAGCGGAGTTTCCGAGGGCCGCAAGCTATTCGGCCGCGCGGTCGCAGACATCCGCCTCACCTGAGGCGGCTGTTCCGCCGGGCCTAGCTGACCGCGATGAAGGTCAGCACGGTCGCCCCGATGCGGATCATGTCGCCGTCGGCGAGCAGCGCTCCGGTGTCGATGGGGAGTTCGTTGACGTACACCCCGTTGGCCGAGTGCAGGTCCTTGATCAGCAGTCCGGCGCGGCTGGGCATGATGTGGGCGTGGTAGCGGCTGGCCTTCGGGTCGTCGAGCACCAGCTCGTTGTCGGTCATCCGGCCGATCCTGATGCCGCCGTGCGGAATCGGGATGGTGCGGCCGTCGGCGAAGCGCAGGTTGCCGTTGCGGATCGAGCGCGGCACCTCGGTGACGGTCTCGGTCATGGCCGCGGCGAGCTGCTCGGATCGCTTGGCCTCCACCACATTCAGCGGTTCCTGGCGCAGCACCCGCTGTTCCAGGTCGATCAGCGCGGCGCCGGGATCGATCCCGAGTTCCTCGGCGAGCACGCTGCGCACCCGGCGGCACGCCTCCAGCGCGTCGGCCTGCCTGCCGGACAGGTACAGCGCGGTGATCAGCTGACCCCACAGCGGCTCGCGCAGCGGGTGCTCGTTGGTCATCGCGACCAGCTCACCGATCACCGAAGAGGCGCGCCCGCAGGCGATCTCGGCGTCGACGCGGGCCGACACGGCCAGCAGCCGTTCCTCGTCCATCGCGGTGGCGAAGCCGTCGGCGAATTGCAGCCCGGCCAGATCGGATAGGGCGCGGCCGGTCCATTCGCGCAGCGCGGCGCCGAAGAGGTTGGCCGCGCCCGGATGGTCACCGGCCTCGAGGCAGCGGGTTCCCGCCTCGCGCGCGTTCTCGAACCGGCCGAGATCGCAGGCGGTGTCCGGGATCTCGAGCCGATAGCCCGCGCCCTCGGTCCGCAGCACCTGCGCCGGATCGATACCGGCGTTGCGCAGCGCCTTGCGGATGTTGGAGACGAACACCTGCAGGCTGGCGGCATAGGAATCCGGCGGATCCTCGTTCCACACCATTTCCGCGAGCACGGCGGAAGACACCGCGCGCCGTCGGTTGACGGTGAGCGCGGCGAGGAGGGCGCGCGGCTTGGGCCCGCCGACCGCCACCGGCTCACCGCCGACCAGCAGTCGAACGGGCCCGAGCACACGGACATCAAGACTCATGAGCTCGGGCCCCGTTTGATTGTTGCGAACTGCCGATCAGGAACCGCTGACGGACCGACCGGCCGACTTCAGGTCGTTGCACGCCTCGACGACGCGCGCGGCCATCGAGGCCTCGGCCTTCTTCAGGTAGCTGCGCGGGTCGTAGACCTTCTTGTTGCCGACCTCGCCGTCGATCTTCAGCACACCGTCGTAGTTGCTGAACATGTGGCCGGCGACCGGGCGGGTGAAGGCGTACTGGGTGTCGGTGTCGACGTTCATCTTCACCACGCCGAACCGCAGCGAGTCCTCGATCTCGGACTTCAGCGAGCCCGAACCGCCGTGGAAGACGAAGTCGAACGGCTGCGCGTCGGCGGCCAGGCCCAGCTTGGCGGCCGCGACCCGCTGGCCCTCGGCCAGCACCTCGGGCTTGAGCACCACGTTGCCCGGCTTGTACACGCCGTGCACGTTGCCGAAGGTGGCGGCGAGCAGGTACTTGCCGTTCTCGCCTGCGCCGAGCGCGTCGATGGTCTTCTCGAAGTCCTCGGGTGAGGTGTAGAGCTTGTCGTTGATCTCGGCCTCGACGCCGTCTTCCTCACCACCGACGACACCGATCTCGACCTCGAGGATGATGTTGGCGGCCTTGGCGAGCTTGAGCAGCTCCTTGCCGATCTCGAGGTTCTCGTCGATCGGGATGGCCGAGCCGTCCCACATGTGCGACTGGAACAGCGGGTTCCGGCCGTTGTTCACGCGCTCCTGGGAGATCGCGAGCAGCGGACGCACGTAGGTGTCCAGCTTGTCCTTGGGGCAGTGGTCGGTGTGCAGCGCGATGGTGACGTCGTACTTGGCCGCCACCACGTGCGCGAACTCCGCCAGCGCCACCGCGCCGGTGACCATGTCCTTCACACCCAGGCCCGAGCCGAATTCCGCACCACCGGTCGAGAACTGGATGATGCCGTCGCTGCCCGCCTCCGCGAAGCCCTTGATGGCGGCGTTGATCGTCTCCGACGAGGTGCAGTTGATAGCCGGGAATGCGAACGAGTGCGCCTTGGCCCGGCCGAGCATCTCGGCGTAGACCTCCGGAGTCGCGATAGGCACAGCAGTGACCTCCGTGTGTGGGGAGCGAAAAAAAGCAATTCTGTCAGGCCACACCCTAAGTTAGGAAGGGATGGCCTGGTTCACCGGCTTGTCCCATCGCCGATGACTACACAACACTCGTGTCACAGTTTCGACCGGTACTGTGGGGGCCGTGACTTTGCTGGCGGTTTCCGATGTGATGACGCACAACCTCGCGTTGACCCAGTTGCTGGACCCGATGTATCTACTCCAGGACACCTGGCTGAAGAACGCGGTTCTCCCTGCCATCCTGGTGATCGTCTTCATCGAAACCGGCCTGCTGTTCCCGTTGCTGCCCGGTGACTCGCTGCTGTTCACCGGTGGCATGCTGGCCGCCCAGGGCAGCCCGAACATCTGGGTGCTCGTCCCGCTGGTGACGCTGACCGCGTTCCTCGGCGACCAGTGCGCGTACTGGATCGGCCGCCGGATCGGTCCGGCCATCTTCCGCAAGGAGGACAGCCGCTTCTTCAAGAAGCAGTACATCACCGAGACGCACGAGTTCTTCGAGAAGCACGGCCCGAAGACGATCATCCTGGCCAGGTTCGTGCCGATCGTGCGCACCTTCATGCCGGTGCTGGCCGGTGTGTCGAAGATGAGCTACCGCAAGTACGTGGCGTTCGACATCGTCGGCGCCGTGCTGTGGGGCGGCGGCATCACGATCCTCGGCTACTTCCTCGGCAACGTCTCGTTCATCCGCGACCACATCGAGGCCATCTTCCTGCTGATCGTGTTCGTCTCGATCCTGCCCGCGATCATCACCGTCGGTAAGAAGCTGCTCGACCGCCGCAAGGCCCCCACCGAGGCCGCGCCCGCCGCCGAGCTGGCAGCTTCGACGAACGAGACGCACTGATCCCTGTGACCGCGGTACCGTCGATTCACGCTCTGGGCAGCTTCGATCCGCTGATCTCGGCCGGGCCCGCCGTGGTCTGGACGGTGGTCCTGGTCTTCGTCTTCCTGGAGTGCGCGTTCATCATCGGGCTGTTCCTGCCCGGTGACTCCATGCTCATCACCGCGGGCATCGTGATGGCCTCGCACGCCAACGGCGAGGCCCACGTGTGGGCGTTGTCGCTGGGCACGATGCTCGCGGCGATCGCGGGCAATCAGGTCGGCTATGTCGTCGGCCAGCGCACCGGGCATCGCCTGGTCGCGCGCAAGAACGGCCGCTACATCAACACCAGGAATCTGGAGAAGGTCACCGCGCTGCTGGAGAAACACGGGTTCTTCGCCGTGCTGGTGGCGCGCTGGATTCCGTGGGTGCGCACGCTGTGCCCGATGGTGGCGGGCGCCGCGGGCATGGACCATCGCCGCTACACCATCGCGAGCACCATCGGCGCGATCATCTGGGCGCCGGTGCTGCTGCTGATCGGCTACTACGCGGGCGAGTTCCTCGAGCAGGTGCCGTGGCTGATGCCGACGGTGATCGGGATCATGATCGTCGGCCTGGTCATCGGGACGCTGCTCGGCCTGCGGCACTACCGCCAGGAGATGGCCAAGCCGGTCGAGGAGTTCGATCTCGACCGCGAGCACGCCGACCTGGACAGCTGAGGCTCAGAGCCCGGCCGCGGTGACCTGATACGCCGCTTCCATCAGCATCCAGCCCGACAGCTGCACCGACAGATCCCGCTCCGGCACCGTCGACGCCGTCACCGAGCCGCCCGGCGTGAACTTGCCCGCGCCCGCCGTGCCGCCGGGTAGGCGGGCCGGTTTGCTCCAGTCGTGCCCGAACAGCGGCTCGCCCTCGACCTCGAGCCGGTTGGCCCAGGCGGCCGTGGCCGAGGCCTTGACGATGGCGGCCGCGATCCGCCGCGCGGCCTCCTCGTGCTTGCCCTCGCCGGGCAGCATGAGCGCGACCACCGCGAGGTAGCGGGCCAGGATGCCGTTGAACAGGCCACCGTCGCCACCGCCGCCACCGGAGATGACCAGCCGGGTGGTCATGTGTTCCTCGACCGCGTTCAACAGCGCGCAGACCCGCTCGGCGTGCCGGTCGTCGTCGGTCTGCACGGCGAGTTCGGTCTCCAGACCGAGGACGACGCCCTGGCAGTAGCTGAACACCGGGCGTTCGATCTCGCCGGAGGGTAAGTGGATGCCGTCGAGGATCAGGCCGGATTCGGGATCGCGCAGGGTGGCGTCGAGCCAGTCGGCCATCTGCTGGGCGCGCTCGACCCGGCCGAGGCGCAGCAGCGCGATGCCCGCCGGGCCGTTGGCTGGCGCGTTGAAGAAGTCCGAGCGCAGCCGCCACGGGATGCCGCCGCCGGTCTCCGGCTCCCAGGCACCGTAGAGCTGCTGTTCGAGCGCGGCCAGACCGCCGCGGGCCGAGGTGAGGTCCTGGGTGCGTTCGGCGCGCTCGAGCGCGATCGCCAGCCAGGCCATGTCGTCGTAGTAGCGGTTGGTCCAGCCGGTGATGTTGCGGACGCGGATACCGCGCGCGATCGCCGCGATCCGGCGGCGCCGCGCGGGGGTGGGCACCCGGTTGGCGGCGTCGACCGCGATGTCGAGCAGGTGCGCCTGCCACCAGTAGTGCCACCCGACGAAGGTGCGTTCACGCCGCGTCGCGGGCCAGCCGACGACGCCCAATTCCGTTCCGGGGCAACCCCACAGCGTGCGCAGGTGCCGCGAGACGATCGCGGACTCGGCCATGTCGGCACGCTCGGACCACAGCGCCGGTGTCGGCACGGTTCCGGCGCGATCGGAGGGCTGCGGGCGCCGGCCGCTGCGCGAGGTCATAGCACCATGGTGCCAGTTTTCTCCCCGGTTTCGCGCCCAAATTGTTACCTACCAGGCTTTCGACAGGTCAGCGTGCTGACGGATCCAGGCATGCATCGCGATTCCGGCCGCGACGCCGGCATTGATACTGCGCGTCGAACCGAATTGAGCGATCGAAACCGTCAGGGCGGCAGCTTCTTTCGCGTCCGCGCTGACGCCGGGCCCCTCCTGGCCGAACAGCAGCAGGCACTCGCGCGGCAGCTGGGCCGTCTCCAGCGGGACCGCGCCGGGCACATTGTCGACGGCGACGACGGTCAGCCCCGCCTCGGCGGCGTAGGCACGCAGTTCGGCGAGGTCGCTGTGGTGCATCAGGTGCTGGTAGCGGTCGGTGACCATGGCGCCGCGACGGTTCCAGCGCCGCCGCCCGACGATGTGCACCGCCGCGGCGGCGAAGGCGTTCGCCGTGCGGACCACCGTGCCGATGTTGGCGTCGTGCCCGAAGTTCTCGATCGCCACGTGGAACGGGAAGCGGCGGGCGTCGATGTCGGCGACGATGGCCTCGCGCGTCCAGTAACGGTAGGCGTCGACCACATTGCGCCGGTCGCCCTCGGCGAGCAGCACCGGGTCGTAGCGCGGGTCGGTGGGCGCCGGGGTGCCGTACTCCTGCTCCCACGGGCCGAGTCCGTGCGGGTGCTCGCCCCATTCGGTCGGACCGACGACCTCCACCTCGGGCGCTGACACTGACTCGTTCACCCGGAGAATGCTAGGCCGCGGCGGGTCATGCCGAAGACTCGGCCGCCCCCACGATCAGGAAGACGATGAGCCCGCCGAGGCCGAAGAGCACCATCACGGCCAGCAAGATCGTACCGATGAGCCCGCAGATGTAGCCGGCGTAGACCGCCGAGCGTCCGCCGACGCGGCCCTGCGAGGCGTCGATCTCGGCGAGCACCGCGCGGCCCTTGAGCCACGCGAACGGCGCGCACAGGCCGCAGAAGGCGAGTCCGAGGATGCCGAGGATCAGCACGAGGTTCGCCTGCGGGTGGTCACGCGGCGGGACGTAGCCGGGGTAGCCAGGGGGCGGCGGAGTGCTCATGCGCGAATCGTAATCGCGCGGCGGGCGGTCGGGGCACCACCGGACCTATCCTGGACACGTAGAGCTCACGGGTGGTCTGCGGTATGGAGCACACACGCATTCTGCAGGCGATGGCCTGCGTCGTCGCGCTGTACCTGGTCGCGCTCGCGGTATGGCTCGGCTGGCTCGTCCCGCACGCGCCACCGGGGACGATGCCGTATCAGGTGTTGATCATGGTCGGGTTGTTCGGTGCCGGTTCCGGCATCGCGATGGCGCTCGCCTCGATGCCGACCAGGGCCGAGCGGCAGTTGCGGCGCCACGGGCTGGAGGGCTGGGCACGCATCGACGGGGTCCGGCCGCTGACGCGCACCGACCATGCCAGCGAACTCACCGAACTGGACGTGGAGCTGACCGTGCCCGGTTCCGACAGCTACCACGGCACGATCGTGGTCGACGTGATGCCCGTGGACAAGCCGCGGATGGTGATCGGCGAAACCCTGCCGATCCGGGTCGACCCGACCGATCGGGACCGGATCATGGTGATGCCGCCGCACCGCGAGCCCGGCTGAACCCGGGATCGCGGTGCGGCGGACCTGCGTCTTGCGGGGAGTCTCCCGTGAGCGGCCCCGCGCCTACGCACCGTCGGCCGAGGCCGCGTCGAGGACGGGCAGGCCGACGATCGGACGGCCGCGGCGCAGCGTCCGCTGCCAGCGCTGGGCGTCGAAGACGGCCGGCTCGGTCTGCTCGATGAAGGCGTGGATCAGCTTCGCGAAGCGGTCCGGGTCGTGGTGGTGCGGGAAGTGGCCCGCGCCCTCGAAGATCTCGAGCAGCGAGCCGGGGAACGCGCGGTGGGCGTGCTCGGCGTGGACCGAGGGGATGACGGTGTCGCGAGTCCCACCGACGATCAACGTCGGCAGGTGCGCGGCGAGGTAGCCGCGGTCGAGCATGGTGATGGATTGCCCGCGCCGATCGGCGGCGGCGCGGATCGTGCGCAGGAAGGCATTGCGCGCGCCGGTGTCGGAGAGTCCGCCGTAGAGCCGGAGCACATAGTCGGAGTCCGGGCCGAGCCCGAGGCCGCCGAGCTCGCGCACCACCGGAATGGCGGCACGCACCGCGGTGCGCACCGGCCAGCTGGTGACGGCCATCAGCCCCGGACCGGCGCCGGGCAGCGTGGCCAGCCGGAACGCGGGGTGCACCCCGGCGCCCATGCCCGCCGGACAGACCAGCGCGACCCGCTGCACCCGCTCCGGGAACTGGTAGACGAATTGCATGGCGATCCCGCCGCCGAGCGAATGCCCGACCAGGGTGGCCCGCTCGATCCCGAGCACGCTGAGCAGGTCCCGCATGCCGTTCGCGTAGGCGGCGATGGCGTAGTCGGCGCGCGGCTTGGCCGATTCGCCGTGGCCGAGCAGGTCGGGCGCGACGACGGTGTAGTGCTCGGCCAGCGCGTCGAACACCGGCGCCCAGGTCGCCGAGCTGTCGGAGATGCCGTGGATGAGCAGCAGCGGCGGCCCCGACCCCGCCATCCGGAACGCACGGCGGTACCCGTGCACCTCGATGAACTGCACCTGCCCGGTCATCTTCGAAGCGTGCGCGGCGGGTGTTGCCTCCGGACGACGCGCAGGTAAGAGCTGCGTGACCAGGGGTCGCGCCCGGCAGGACTCGAGCGTGCCGACGGCGTAGTGCGGAGAGTTCGCGGATGGGGCCGCTCCGCCCGGGGAGTCCGCCGCGCATAGGCCGCGTTCCGGTCAGCCGGCCTTCTTCGCCGGCGGCTCCGTCAGGACATACTGTGCCGCGGCATAGGTCGCGAGGATGACGCCCTCGCTCACGCGGCGGGTGCGCTCGTCGCGGGCGAAGAGCCTGCGCAGCACGATCAGCCCGTCCGAGACCGTGAACAGCAGCGCGCCGACGCCGTAGCGGCTCCGCGGGTCACTGTTCGGGATATTCAGTCCCGCAACGTTTTTCGCCCCTGGGGCCAGGGCAGGGTCGGACGCGAGGGTGGCCGCGGTGCCGAGGGTGGCGCCGTAGGCGGTCAGCGGCACAGCGAGCACCGGGGCCTTCGCGCGCAGCAGACCGGCCGCGCCGGCCCAGGCCAGCAGGCGCGGAGCGGCGATCGCGGCGCGCGGCCGGGCGCCGCGCCGCCACCACAGCACCGAGTAACCGGTCTGCATCACCGCGAACGACGACGCGCCCGCGATCAGGCGCCGGTCGTCGTCGGGGTCGATCAGCAGGACGTCACCGACGGTCGCCGCGGCGAGCGAGCCGAGCAGGATCCGGCGCTCCACCGGATCGAGCTCGTCGCGGGCGACGGTGTCGGCCGCCAGCAGCGGCATCAGCAGCGGCTTGGTCAGCCATTGCAGGCGTTCGCGGCCGGTGACGGCACCGAAGACGGTGACCGCCGCCGCCGCGAGATACCCGGCGCGCAGCGGTCGCACGTCAGAAGCTCGCTTCCTTGGGCGCCGGCGGCAGGACGACGACCTGGCCCGCGTAGCTGAGCCCGGCGCCGAAGCCGAGCAGCAGCGCCACCTGACCACCCTTCGCCTTGCCGGTGACCAGCATCTCCTCCATGGCCAGCGGGATCGAGGCGGCCGAAGTGTTGCCGGTGTTCTCGATGTCGTTGGCCATGGGGATGCCCTCGGCCAGGCCGAGGTTCTTCTTCATCAGTTCGTTGATGCGCGCGTTGGCCTGGTGCGGGATGAAGACCTCGATGTCCTCCTTGGCCACCCCGGAGACGTCGAGCGCCGCGGACAGCGCGCGTGGCAGCGTCACCGCGGCCCAGCGGAAGACCTTCGGGCCCTCCATGTGCAGCGACATCCGGCCGATCGGCTCGACCGCCGGGTCGGTGCCCTGCATGGCCTGGGCCTTGTTCATGTAGGCGAGGAAGTCGACGTCCTGGGCGATGGCCTCGGCGTTCTCGCCGTCGCTGCCCCACACCGTCGGCGAGATGCCGTTCTCCTCGGCCGGGCCGACGACGACGGCGCCCGCGCCGTCACCGAAGATCATCGCGGTGCCGCGGTCGGTGGGGTCGAGGCCGACGGTCATCGTCTCGGCGCCGATCACCAGCACGTAGTCGGCCGAGCCCGCGCGGATCAGGTCGGCGGCGACGCCCAAGCCGTAGCCGAAGCCACCGCAGCCGGAGGTCAGGTCGAAGGCGGCGACGCCGTTGAGCCCCAGATCGGAGGCCACCGACGGCGCGCCGTGCGGGGTGAGCTTGAGCCAGCTCGAGGTGCACAGGATGACGGCGCCGATCTCGGTCCGCTCGATCGGCGTGTTGTTCAGCGCGCGCTCGCCTGCGGCCGCGGCGATCGAACGGATCGTCTCGTCGCCGCTGATCCAGCGCCGGTTGTTGATCCCGGTGCGCTCGTAGATCCACTCCGGTGTCGAATCGAGCAATTCGCACACCTCGGCATTGCTGACGATGCGCTGCGGTCGGTACGCACCGATCCCGAGCATCGCAACGTTGTCACGACTCTTGTTTACAGCAATGCTCACCACAGGTGACTCACACGTCCTTCAGACTTTCCGGGCGACCACATCGTCATCCGGGTTCGGCGTTGTCCAGGCTAACCCAGGGCAAGATCGCCGAGTCCGAGGATGGACCGATACTCCAGCCCCTCCGCGGCGATCACCTGGTCAGCGCCGGTTTCCCGGTCGACGACGGTGGCCACGCCCACCACGATCGCGCCCGCGTCGCGCAGCGCGCGCACCGCGGTGAGCGGCGAATTCCCGGTGGTGGTGGTGTCCTCGACGACCAGCACACGCTTGCCGACGACGTCGGGGCCCTCGATCTGGCGCTGCATGCCGTGCGCCTTGGCGGCCTTGCGGACGACGAACGCGTCGATCGGGCGGCCCGGCGCGTGCATCACGGCCATCGCGACCGGATCGGCGCCCATGGTGAGTCCACCGACCGCGGCGAAATCCCAGTCCGCGACCAGCTCACGCAGCAGCGAACCGATCAGCGGGGCGGCCTGGTGGTGCAGCGTCGCGCGGCGCAGATCGACGTAGTAGTCGGCTTCCTTGCCCGAGGACAGCGTCACCTTGCCGTGCACGACCGCGAGCTCGCGCACGAGCGCGGCCAGCCGGTCGCGATCTGCCTCCGTGAGCGCCTGACGTGCCTGGTCGATCATCGTTTGCGTGTCCTTTCGGTCATGGGCAGCCCTGGGCGATAACGCTACGCGTCGCGTCCGGGCCCGATGCTCGTGCCCTAGGTCCTTCCGCGCGCGTTGAAGAGTCCGCGATTCAGGCGCGTCACCAGGCCGCGCGGGACGAAACCCGCCACCGTGGTGAGCACCTTGTACTGCACACCGGGCACGCTGATCACCCGGCCCGATTCCAGATCTCGCAAGCAGCCGTCGACGACCTGGTCGACGTCGAGCCACAGCCGCTCCGGCAGCGAACTCATCGCGATGCCCGCGCGCTCGTGGAACTCGGTCCGCACGAACCCGGGGCACAGCGCCTGGACCCGGACACCGGTGCCCGCCAGTCCATTCGCCAACCCCTCGGAGAAGGATACGACGTAGGCCTTCGAGGCCGAGTAGGTCGACCCCCGTCCGGGGATCAAGCCCGCCACGCTCGCCACATTGACGATCGAGCCGGTGGCGGCCGCGATCATCGAGGGCACCGCGGCCCTGGTGAGCTGCAGCACCGAGGTGACGTTCACATCCAGCTGGGCCTGCAGTTCGGCGGGTTCGAGCGTCCAGAACTCCCCCGAGTGCGCGAATCCCGCGTTGTTGACCAGGAATTCGAGCCCGGCGGCGGCGCGCTCGGCGACCCGGGCGCGGTCGTCGTCATCGGCGAGGTCGGCGACGAGCACCTCCGCGGAGGTGGCGTAGCGGCGGCCGAGCTCGTCGGCCAGTGCCCGCAACCGCTGCTCGTTCCGCGCGACGAGCACGAGGTCGTAGCCGAGCGCGGCGAGGCGGTGGGCGAAACCGTGCCCGATCCCGGAGGTCGGTCCGGTGATCATGGCCACGGGGCGGTGCGTGCCTGGCAGGCGCGCGGAACTGTCGGTCATCGCTGGTCGATTCCGGTCGAGCGGGTGGAGCAGCCGCGGCGCCGATCGCCGCGGCCATGGTCACTTGGGTACCGGCCCCTGGTACGGGCGGAACCCCGGGTGGAACGGCCCGCCGGGCTGCTCGGCGTCGTCACCCTCGCCCTGCGGCGGTTCCACGCGCGGGCGCGGTTCGGGGACGACGGCCAGCGACGGCCGCTTGGCCGGCTCGCCGAGCGGGCGACGACCGGGAGCCGGCTGGTCCTCGAAATCGGGATCGTCGAGGTCGGGGTCGTAGTCGTCGCCGGTGTAGGCCTGCGGGCGGCCCGGCGCGCGGCGACCGTAGTCGTCGGGCTCGGGGGCCTGCTGCTCGGCGATCGGGGCGCGGAACGCCTCGTCGCCCGCCGGGGTGCCGTAGTGGTCGTCGAGATCGTCGGGACCGGGGAAGCGGGCGCGGCCCGGTTCCTCGTAGTCGTCGAAATCGTCGTCGAGCTCGGCGCGGCCGCTGCCGAACGAATCGGCGGCCGCCAGCGTTTCGTCGGCGTTGCTGCGCGGCCGGGTGAACTCGCTCGGCTCGGCCACCGGCGGCAGCACGTGCAGCAGCCCGGACAGCCGCAGCACCGCGTCGATCGCGGTCTCCCAGTCCTTGGATCCGCTGCCGACGGGCAGCATGCCGAGGGTCCAGTTGCCCTCGCTCCACAGCATCTGCACGGTGTCCGACAGCGACTCGATGAAGCCGACCATCCGCTGATCGACCGCGTGCCTGGCGATCTCGGGATCGGTCGCGAACACGACCCGGTCACCGATCGCGCCGAGCAGCTCCAGATCGTGATCCTTCGGCGGCGACGCGGTCTTGAGCCGCATGTCGACATCGATCTCGGACCCGATCTGGCGGCGCACCGCGACCAGCGTCGCCGCGTCCTCCAGGTCGAACAGGACGAACTTCTCGCCCTTGCGGATGCCGGAGACCACGTCGACCGCGGAGAGATAACCGAGCTTGGCCAGCGCGCCACGACGCCACGTCGAGGCGAGCGCCGGCTCGACCGAGACGTAGGTGTAGCCCTGGGATTTCGCCCAGACCTGGCGCGCGTGCCCGGTCCGCTGTCGCTGGACCCGATCGAAATAGAGCAGTACGACCGCACCCACGAGTGCGATCGCCGCCAACCCGAACCACATAGCCGTCATCGTCGCCTAGCCTATCCAGCCGTCGCCGTGATCGCCCGGCAGTGCCGGGCTTTCGACGCGCGGGTCGCTCATCGGGGGCCGCCTGGCAACGCCGTACTGATGATGATCTTGGCGTGGATCGACCCGTCTGGGTTCTTGTCGCCCTGCACCATAACCATGTCGCCGACGGGCAGCTCGCTCGCCTTCGTGCTGGTCAGCGAGATCACCTGGGTGGCATCGTCGATCAGCACCCGCACGGTCGACCCGCCGAGGGTGCTCATGGTGATCTCGGTGCCGGTGTTGGCGGTGATGCTGCCCATGGTGGCGCCGAGGTCCTCGTCGCCCCCGCCGAGGCCCGGCAGGCCGGGCAGACCGCTCGCGCTCGGTGGCACGATCGGCGCGGTCCGCGAGGTGGTCGGTGGTGCGAGGAACTCGGAGGTGGGGGCCGCCGCGGAGTTGTCCTCGCCGGACTTGCCGCCGCTGAAGACGAGCCCGGCGAGCACGCCGCCGACCGCGACCAGCGCGAGGACGCCGAGGCCGAGCGCGATCCACAATCCGGTGTTCCGTTTGGGCGGTTCGCCCTGGTCACCGTCCTGCGGACGCGGTGGATAGCCGGGCGGCGGCGCACCGTACCCCGGCGGTGGTTGCTGCGGTGGGGGCTGCTGCGCTGCGGGATAACCACTTTCGTAGGCACCCCACTGCTCGTCGTGCGGCGGCAACGCCATGGTCGGGTTCGACGGTTGCCCCCACTCGTCGAACCCGCCGCCGCCGTACGGCTTGGTCGAGTCCATGCCCGGCGAACCCAGCCGTTCGGTCGGCGAATCCTCCGGGCGTTGCCCCCACGGATCGTTCGGGTTCGTCATGAGACCCAGCGTAGGTCAGCGCGGTGCGTTGGGAGGTCCCTACGCACCGCGCTGTGGACAATTCACGCAGCCTCGCGCCCGACGACGAGTTTGTCGGTGGCGTCGTCGACGCGCACGCGCACCGTGTCGCCGTCGACGACCGCGCCCGCGAGCAGTTCCTTGGCCAGGCTGTCGCCGATGGCCTGCTGGATCAGCCTGCGCAGCGGCCGCGCGCCGTAGGCCGGGTCGTAGCCGCGCACCGCCAGCCACTGCTTGGCCTCCTCGCTGACATCGAGCGTGAGCCGCCGCTGCGCGAGCCGCTTCTGCAGCTGCCGCAGGTTGATGTCGACGATGGATTCCAGCTGCTTCGCGTCGAGCGCGTGGAACATCACCACGTCGTCGAGCCGGTTGATGAACTCCGGCTTGAACGCCCGCCGCACCGCCTCCATCACCTGTTCCTTGTCGCCACCGGCGCCGAGGTTCGAGGTGAGGATGAGGATGGTGTTGCGGAAGTCGACCGTGCGACCCTGGCTGTCGGTGAGCCTGCCCTCGTCGAGCACCTGCAGCAGGATGTCGAACACGTCCGGGTGCGCCTTCTCGATCTCGTCGAACAGCACCACCGAGTACGGGCGCCTGCGCACCGCCTCGGTCAGCTGTCCGCCCTGGTCGTAGCCGACGTATCCGGGCGGCGCGCCGACCAGCCGAGCCACCGAGTGCTTCTCGCTGTACTCGCTCATGTCGATGCGCACGATGGCGCGCTCGTCGGCGAACAGGAAGTCGGCCAGCGATTTCGCCAGCTCCGTCTTGCCGACGCCGGTCGGGCCGACGAACATGAACGATCCCGTCGGCCGGTTCGGATCGGCGACGCCAGCCCGCGCGCGGCGCACCGCGTCCGAGACGGCCCGCACGGCCTCCTCCTGCCCGATGACGCGTCCGGCGACCTCGGTCTCCATTCGCAGCAGCTTGGCCGTCTCGCCCTCGAGCATCCGGCCGACCGGCACACCGGTCCACGACGACACCACGTCGGCGATGTCGTCGGGGGTGACCTCCTCGTTGAGCATCACGTCACCGTCGGCGGCCGCGCCGCTGGCGTGCTCGGCCGCCGCGAGTTCCTTCTCCAGCGCCGGAATCCGGCCGTACCGCAGCTCGGCGGCCTTGCCCAGATCACCGTCGCGTTCGGCGCGCTCGGACTCGCCGCGCAGGGTTTCGAGCTGTTCCTTGAGCCCGCGCACGGAGTCGATGGCCTTCTTCTCGTTCTGCCAGCGGGTGGTGAGCTGGCTGAGCTTCTCGCGGTCGTCGGCCAGTTCGGAGCGCAGCTTCTCCAGGCGCTGCTTGGAGCCCTCGTCGGTCTCCTTGGCCAGCGCGACCTCCTCGATCTCGAGGCGCCGCACGGCCCGCTCGACCTCGTCGATCTCGACCGGCCTGGAGTCGATCTCCATGCGCAGGCGCGAGGCCGACTCGTCGATCAGGTCGATCGCCTTGTCGGGCAGGAACCGCGAGGTGATGTAGCGATCCGACAGGGTCGCGGCCGCCACCAGCGCGGAGTCGGTGATCCGCACGCCGTGGTGCACCTCGTAGCGCTCCTTGATGCCGCGCAGGATGCCGATGGTGTCGGCGACCGAGGGCTCGCCGACCAGAACCTGCTGGAAGCGGCGCTCGAGTGCGGCGTCCTTCTCGATGTACTTGCGGTACTCGTCGAGGGTGGTCGCGCCGACCAGTCGCAGCTCACCGCGGGCGAGCAGCGGCTTGATCATGTTGCCCGCGTCCATCGCGGAGTCGCCGGTGGCGCCTGCACCGACGATGGTGTGCAGCTCGTCGATGAAGGTGATGATCTCGCCAGCGCTGTTCTTGATGTCGTCGAGCACGGCCTTGAGCCGCTCCTCGAACTCACCGCGGTACTTCGCGCCCGCGACCATCGAACCGAGGTCGAGCGAGATGACCTTCTTGTCCCGCAACGATTCCGGCACGTCGCCCTCGACGATCCGGCGCGCCAGACCCTCCACGATGGCGGTCTTGCCGACGCCGGGCTCACCGATGAGCACCGGGTTGTTCTTGGTGCGCCGCGAGAGCACCTGCACGACGCGGCGGATCTCGGTGTCGCGACCGATCACCGGGTCGAGTTTGCCCGCGCGGGCGGCCGCGGTGAGGTCGGTGGAGTATTTCTCCAGCGCCTGGTAGGTCGACTCCGGATCAGGTGTGGTGACGCGCGCGCTGCCGCGCACCTTGGTGAACGCCTCGCGCAGCGCCTCCGGGCTGGCACCGTGCCTGCGCAGCAGCTTGGCCACCTCGGAGTCGCCGTCGGCCAGGCCGACCAGCAGGTGTTCGGTCGAGACGTACTCGTCGCCGAGCTCGGTGGCCAAGCGCTGGGCAGCGGTGAGCGCGGCCAGGCCCTCGCGGCCGAGCTGGGGTGTGGTGGTCGCTCCGGTCGCGCGCGGCAGACGGTCGACCAGGTCGCCCGCTTCGCGCTCGACGGTCGCCGGGTCGATGCCGATGGCCTTGAGCAGCGGGGCGGCGATGCCATCGGTCTGATCCAGCAACGCCACCAGCAAGTGCGCCGGACGGATCTCCGGATTGCCCGCCGCCGAGGCGGCCTGCAGGGCGGCGGTGATCGCCGCTTGGGTCTTGGTGGTGGGATTGATCGGGTCCACAGATCTCCTTCGGGTGTTTCGGCGGTATCGACTGGTTCAACGCTGACAAACTTGAGTCTGTTCCGCTCAACTCTAGAATTTTCCCCGCGCCCTCCGAATCGGTGTTCACGCTACGCCGCGACACCACCGAAGACGATCAATCACCGCACGTCGCAAGGCCGCCCGCCTAGGATTGCGATGCCCGAGCCAGTCGAGAAGAGGAGCCAGTCGATGCGCGCGATCGTGGTCCAGAAGTTCGGTGCCCCGCCCGAGCTGGCGGACATGCCGGTACCCGAACCCGGCCACGGTGAGGTGCAGGTCGCGCTGGACGCCGCGGGCGTGAACCCCTTCGACCTGAAGATGGCCGACGGCATTCTCGAGGGCAAGATGCCCACCGATTTCCCGATGATCCTCGGCGTCGACGGCGCGGGCACCGTGTCGGCGGTCGGCCCCGGCGTGCGGTCGTTCGCCGTCGGCGACCGGGTCGTCGGCAAGTTCCTCACCGCGCCGGCCGGGCACGGCAGCTGGGCGCAGTACGCGACCCTGCCCGAGGACGCGACCCTGGTGCCGATCCCCGAGGGCGTCACCTCGGTGACGGCGGCCGCCCTGCCCGTCGCGGGCGTCACCGCGCAGGATCTCGTCGCCGCCGCCGAACTCCAGCCTGGTCAGACGGTGCTGATCGTCGGCGCGACCGGCGGGGTCGGCTCGTTCCTCGTGCAACTGGCCGCGATCGCCGGCGCGCACGTGATCGCCACCGCGCGCGGCGACGCCGCCGATCAGGTGTCCCGCCTCGGCGCCGACGAGATCGTCGACTACACCCGCCCGCGCCCCGCCGACCCGAACGTCGTCGACCCGGATCCCGCCGCCTACCGCGACTCCAGCGTCACCGACGCCGTCCACTTCACCCACCCCGACGGCATCGACGTCCTGTTCGACCTGATCAGCGGCCCCATAGATTTCGCCAGGCACGCCACCCTCGTCCGCCGCGGCGGCCGCGCCTACTCCACCACCTGGGCCGCCGACGAGATCACCCTGCGCGAACACGACATCACCGGCGGCAACTTCGAATCCAAGGGCCGCGGCCCGGAACTGACCCAGCTCCTCACCCGCGTCGCGGCCGGCGACGTCGTCGTCCCCATCGAAGCCACCGTCCCTCTCGAAGCCGCCCCCGCCGTCCTCGGCGCCGGCAGCGCCCGCGGAAAGACCGTCCTGGCAATCTGATCCGGGCCGGTAGGGTCGCCGGCATGTCTGAGGTGACCCTGGCGAATCTGCTCGACGACGCGGCGTTGTTCTCGTTCGAGCATCAGTTGCGGCTGGCGGACGTGGTGGGGGATCGCCCGTGGAGTGTGGACCTGCGAGCGGGCCGGTTCACCTTCACCGGCGATCAGCCCATCGAGTGCACCGCCGTCCACCTGCTCGGCTCGGCCGCTCCCGGCCCGCAATCGTGGCTGTGGTCGTGGGGCAACCCGGCAGGCTACCCCGACACCGTGACCGGTCTGGCGAGCTCGGCCCGCGACTTCGGCATCCATTACCGCATCAGCGAACTCGCCGACGTCGAGGTTCCGTTCGCCGCACTCCCCGGCGCGCCCACCGTCGCCGAGGGCGCGGTGAACACCTTCATGGACGCCTGCAAAGCGGTGTCTGGACGCTGGACCGCCTACAACGGCCCCGTCGGCGGCGGCACCCGCGCCGCCTTCCTCATCGAACACCCGTCCTTCCAGCTGCCCGCCCCCACGGCGCCCCGCCTGGCCAGAGTCCTGCAACAGGGCCTCACCCAATTCCCCCTGACCGACCACCGCCGAGCGCTGCACGCCTACGCCAACCATCGCGGGCTCGGCATCACCTGGTCGCCCGACCACAGCCGATCCACCGTCACCACAACCGGTTTCACCGCCGAACTGACCTTCGACGAACTGGCCAGAACCAAGAGCATCGACATCCAGATGGGCTGATCCCGCCACCTCGATAGCCGATTGTGCGCAAACGAGACATAGCGCACAATCGGGAGCCGCGGCCCGATTTCGATCGTCCAATACTCCGACAGCACTATTGCCGGGAGTGGGGGCGCGACGATGATCGACGGGCGGGGTGGGACCTCGGAGACGAAAGTCCAGCCGGCGCAGTCGGTCTGCCTATCGCTCGATGTCGAGCGTGCGCGATGAGCTCACTCAATGCCGATCCGGAAGCCCTGCGCGGCACACAACCCGTGTTCGACTCGATCGCCACCACCCTCACCACCGCGGTCAACCAGCTCGCCGCGGCGCTGGCCGCCGAGGGCGAATGCTGGGGCAACGACGAGATCGGGCAGGCCTTCGCGCAGAACTACACACCCGGCGTGGAGCAGGGCAAGACCTCCGTCGGCAATCTCGCCAAGACGATGACCCAGCTCGGCGCGAACATGGTCACCATCGCCACCGAACTCACCACGCAGGATACGGCCACCGCGGCCCAGCTGAACCAGACCGGCCTCTGACCCGGTGGGTATCGAGATCCCCGACTCACTGCAGTGGGTCGCGAAATACATTCTCGGCGCGGGCGATTGGCCCGAAGGCGACGAGACCGCGATGCGCCGCGCCGCCGACGCCTGGTCGGCCATGGCGCAAACCCTCGACACGGTCGACGACGAGGCCGCCAAGGCACTCAACTCCGCGCTGACCGCGCTCTCCGAGGGCGTCACCCACGACGCGATCGCCGCCTACCGCGACAAGCTCCTCGCCGGCGACGAAGCCGCCTTCACCGCGATCCGCAAGTGGTGTGAGAAGCAGGCCGAACTGCTCGACGACGGCGCCAACGACATCGAACACACCAAGCTCGTGATCATCGGCACGATGATCGTGGCGGCCGTCGAGATCGGCGTCGCCCTGGCCACCGCGTGGACCGGAATCGGCGCCGCCGCAGGCGTTGCCGCGCGCGTCGCCGCCCAGGTCGCCGTGCGGGTCGCGATGAAGTCGCTGCTCACCCGCATGATCGCGCGCGGTATCGCGAAGGCGGCGGCGCGCGCGGCCCTACGTGGCGCGGCGTTCGAAGCGCTCGAAGAAGGCGGGATCGATGGCATCGCGCGCACCATCCAGGTCGCCAATGGCGACCGCACGATGGACGAATTCGGTTGGTCCGACCTGGGTTTGGCGACCTTCGCGGGTGCGGTGGGTGGTGCCGTCGGCGGCGGGCTCGGCAACAAACTCGGTGGCGTCGGCGACGACATCTCCTCCGGGGTGGGCAAACTCGCCGCCAAGTCTGCGACCGGAGCGGCGACCGAGCTCGGCGCCGATCTGTCCGCGCAGGTCGCTGCGGCGAGCGCGTCGTCCTTGCTGATGGGTCAGGATTTCAATCTCGAGATCGGGGTGGATACGTTCACCAGCGCCGGTGCGGGTGGCGTGCAGAGCGCGCTGGAATCCGGTGGTGGTAACCACAATTCACCCGCGCCGACGGTGCCCGAGTTGGGCGATGCGCCGGGAGGAGATGATGCGCCGACCTCGCCCGCCGGCACCGACGCGCCGAGCTCCGGAGACCCGGCTTCACCCGCCAGCGCGGATGCGCCGGGTTCGGGGGATCCCACCTCACCTGCCAGTACCGATGCGCCGGGTTCGGGAGATCCCACCTCACCTGCCAGTACGGATGCACCGGGCTCGGGGAATCCGACCTCGCCCGCCGGCACGAACGCGCCGAGCTCCGGAGACCCGTCCTCACCTGCGAGCGGTAACGCGCCGGACGCCGGGGACCCGGCAACGCCTGCCGGCACAGGCACGCCGGAAGCCGGAGCGCCGACAGCTCCGGCCGCCAGCGGCAGTCCGGATACTCCTGACTCCCCAGCCGGTACCGGTGATCCAGGATCGGCGTCGACTGGTGACAGCTCGCCGGGTGCGAATGGCGCAGAGGCACCGGCGGATACGGGAGCCCCTTCCGCCCCCGACAGCGGGACACCATCAGACGGGAGTCCCGCGTCGCCCATCCAGCCTGCCGTCAACTCGCCGGGCACCGACAGTCCGGCCGCGCCCGATACACCCGCGGACGCCGAGAGTCCGAGCACGACTACGGACGCCGGAAGTCCCAGCACCCCCGCGGATACAGGCAGCCCCAGCACGCCCGCCGCCGAATCTCCCGCCAACTCGTCGCCGAATATCTCTCCCGATTCCACACCGGCAACACCTGACACCGCGACTCAGAACAATCCCGCGCCGAATTCACCCGATACGCCGAGTGATTCCGGACCCACTTCGCCTGCTTCCCCGGCGAATTCCACACCCGGCGAGACCGCGCCCGCCCCAGCAGGCGCACCCACGGATTCCACCCCGGCCGCGACGAACCCGTCCACACCGAGCGATATCGATCCCGCCGCCCCACCGGGCTCAACGCCAGCTGCGGCGAACCCGTCCGCACCAACCGACACCACGCCGGAGACCACCCTTCCACCAGCGGCGAACCCGTCGGCGCCGAGCAGCGGACTCCCCAGCTCGCCCAGCAGCGAAACCGAGGGCAACCCGACCAACCCCGCGACCGCGCCCGGCACCTCGCCTCCCGGTTCGGCCCGACCCGATCCATCGACGCCCAGCCCATCCACCCTCGACCTTCCACCGGTCGAAACCCCCGCAGCCACACCGGCGAATCCTGCCGAGTCCCGACCGAACTCGACTCCCGAGACCACGGCGCCAACGAACACACCCGCCGAGACGAATCCCACGAGCAGCAACCCGGCGACGGCCGTGCCGGGACCCACTCAGCAGCACGCCGCCAACCCGGTCATCCCCACAGACACGACGCCTGTCGACACGCACCGGCAGAACCAATCCCCTGAGGACAGCGCCACCGCGGCCGCCGCCACGACCGCGCCCCCGGCCACGGCCGTGCCTTTTTCGGCGAACCCCACCGCAGCGGCGTCGACTCCGCCGATCACAACCCCGCCGAACAACTCGATCCCGCCGATCGCCACCACACCGATCGGCTCGGTCCCAGCCGCCAGGCCCACGCCGGCCGGCTCCGTCCCACCGACCACAACCATCCCGGCTGGCTCCGTCCCACCGACCACGGCCACCCCGATCGGCACCGCCCCACCGACCACGACCACCCCTATCGGCACGCCCCGACCCGCGGCGACCACACCAGGCGCCCCTCCGAACCAGGTAGCACCGAGTTCTCCCCAGCCGTCCACAGGCAGCCAGCCGAGCAATGCCCCACGTGGTCAGACAGTCCCCACATCAACGCCGAGGAACAACACCTCAAACCACATTCCACAGCAGGCACCGTCCGAGACCGGCCCTCCCGCAGACACTTCGGCCCCGCCCTCCGACATCACCGTTCCGACCACCACAGACTCGGCCGCTCGCCAGTCCACACCGCCGACCGAACCTCGCCCGGCCTCGGAACCCACCCTCACCCCCCAGCAGCTGGACAACGCCACCCGCGCCCGCCAAGCCCGCGAATCCCTCCGCCCGGTTCCCCCGGCCAACAACGAAGCGCTCCAGGTCAACCCGATGACCGGCCGCCCCTACCTGAGCGCCAGCTACCCCAACGCTCTCGGCGAGCCGGTCCGAGTCGTCCGCATCACCACAGCCGTAACCGGCTCCCCCACAACCCCACCCACCACCGTCGACACCGTCACCGACCGCGCCCAACTGGCCACCGACGCAACCTTCAACCAGGGCAACCAGTTCCCCCTCGGCGACTGGCTCATGGTCGACGTGGTCCCCACCACCGACCCGACCACCGCCGACCTGACCATCGACGCCGACACCGATCCCACCCTCACCGACCTCGCCAATTCGGTCCGCACCACCCTCGGCCTCTCCCCCGCCACCGACCCCACCCTCACCCCCGACGACATCCGGCAACTCGGCTCCGACATCTCCCGAGCCGACCTCGCCCGCGCGACCGTTCCGCCCTGGACAGCCCAACACGCAGCACCCAACACGGAAACCACGCCCGACCCGAACACAACGCCGAACCTCGACGCGCCGCCGAATACGACTCCCACTCCCGAACTCGACGCGCCGCCGAACACCGCTCTCACTCCCGAACTCGACGCGACGCCGAGCACGGACTCCACCCACGAGCCGGGGCTGGACACTGACACGGACCCGACCCCCGAACTCGACGCGACACCGAATACGGACCCGACCCCCGAAACCGAATCCACGACGGAGACCGACACCGACCCAACAGTCGACCTCGATTCCATCCACAACGAATTCGCCGAGAACACCCCCGCCGGCGTCTCCCACCACCGCGGCGACCCCACCATGGGCGACCTCCCCCACCGAGTCCCCGCCGACCCCACCCGCTTCACCGCCGACACCCACATCACCCCCGACGGCCAAGCCCGAATCGGCCCCCACACCCTCACCCCCGAGCAATACGGCGACCTTCTCCGCCGCTCCGGCTGGGACGGCGTCTCCCCCATCCGCCTCATCGGCTGCGACGCCTCCACCAACGGCTTCGCCGACCGCCTCGCCCAACACCTCGGTGTCGAAGTCCTGGCCCCCACCCAAGCCGCCTGGACCGACACCAACGGAAACGTCTTCTCCACCAGCGCCACCACCAACCCCGACGGCACCCGCACCCCACGCATCCCGCCGGATGGGCACTGGCAGACACACCATCCCGACCGCACAGCGACCCCTCACGGCACCGATCACCATCCCCCCGGAACAACACCGGCGAACGCGGTCGACGCGGAAAGCGCCGTCGACCGATCAGAACCGACACCGGCGCAAGCGAACCCTTCGAGCCAGAATCCGAACGTACCCACCACAACTTCTCAACCAGGCCAGGAGATTCCTTTTGGCGACCGCCGTGACGATGTCCGCGAACGAATCACGCCACCGCGTCGCGTTGTCAACGGGCCATTGCTCGATCCGAACGATCCCACCCAGGCGAACATTCGCGGCACCTTGCGGCCCGATGACTACCCGCTACCAACTCCAGAAGGGGAACCCACCGGACTCATACATGGAACGACCGCGACTGGCGCACCGTTCACAGACACCATTTATGGCGACCCGCCGAATCACACAACAGTTCGTGACTATCATCCGCGTGCTGTGGACTACCCCGACCGCACAGGTGGCACATTCACAGCACTACGTCATGAGCAGCACGTCATCTACCCGCCCGACGCGGACGGCAATGTCCGATCGGTGTCACGATCTCAAGTCGGCGACAATGTGGTTCGTACCGAGTCCATCAATGGCCGCCATGCATCGACCGAGGGCGTCATCCGCCATGACTTCTCCGGTACGGACAAGATCAAGCGCGACGATGACAGCGCCGAAAGCACCGCTGCCACCAACACAGGCCACGAGGGCGTCGACCCAACAGGAACCGGACTGAACTACGATGGCGGACACGCATCCAGCTACCGAACCACCCTCGACAGAGGCCTTGTGAACCTCTTCGCGCAAGAGAGGCAGTTCAATCAACGAGAGTTCCGTGTCTTGGAGAATGCCATTGCTGACTGGCCGAGGTCAGGTCCGGGCCGAGAGACACGGATCAGGTTCGAGACAGACCCACCCGGCGAAGCCACCCCCGATACGGTCCGCGGAAGGGTGTCGATGATTGATGCGCGCGGCAATGTATTCCAGCAATTACCAATATATTTCAGCAATCGAGGTGGAAACACCTTCGTCCGCAAGGACTACAGCATTCGACTCGGCGACTACAGGCGACACGACGATACCTGATCCAGGAGAACTATGACCGACATCGACGAATCCGAGATCATCACCGAACTGGTACGGGCTACCGGCGAGGCTGCATTCCTCGTGTATCCAGATTGGACGTACGCGGTATCGACGAATGTCCAAACCGCACGCGGGGTGGGCACGTGGGGCGTGGTCGCTTATCGCGAAAATGACGGCCAGGATGTCGATCTCTGGGATCACCCCGATATAGATCGACGAATCTGCAAATATTCGGACCAGCTGTACGTGGTGCAAGGCTCAGAATGGGCTGGTATGAAATGTACGGTGGCCCGCTCCGGGACCTTCCGAATCGAGTATTCATACGACATCGACAAGGCCATAAAGTGGGCCGCTCAGGCCTTCAGCGGACTCACGCCGGCCGAATTGGTTGACATTCTTCGGCCACAGGAGAAATAGTCGACAACAGGTGACCGACCCGAAAGAACCATCAAATGGCAGGGTAACTTCTTCAGCACGGAGCATCTGGGATGTACTGAAGACGAGAGGATTCGAGCCGACCCTACGGCGAGGATCGCAGAAACCCGATCGCTATGAGGAACTCGCCGGCGTGCCCGCGCCAACCGAGGTCGTCGAACTGTGGGCAGTCTTAGGTGGCCGCGACATCCTCGGGATGTGCTTCGAGGGCGCCCAATCGGCCGGCCAACTGCGCGCGGCCCGCGCGGACGAGGCCGAGTCCAGCGGACTCGGGGTGCCGTACGAGGAACTGGACGGCTCGTCCGACGGCGCTGTTCGCATGGTGTGGTGGGACCGCCGATGGTGCCCCCTGCTCGCCACAGCCGAGCACGCGATTGCAGTCGATTGTCACCCCGGCGCGAAAGGCGCCATTGGCCAGGTCATCTTCTGCGACTTCGATTGCTGTTCCGACCGAGAAGCAGTCTGGGGATCCGTCACCGACTTCCTGCGCGACGTCCTGACGGTCATCTCCGCGGAGGAGCTCACCGTCGAAGGCGGGCACGGCAGGATCCCTCGTACGGGCCGATCGGATGCAACCGTGACGATGGCCGTTCTGGAGGTCGGCCGCGCGCGCCGCGACGGCAGACCCATCGCACTACAACCGTCTTGTTGACCCCCTACCGCGAGACACCCCACCACACCGACTCGCTTGCCTCGGCGATCACCAGCGCCGTCAGACAGGTGGAGAGCGCGGGATTCGCCGTCGTCGAGCACCAAGCGCAGCTATGAGGCCGCCCGGCGCTGGCCAATGGGGAACGCGGGCCGGGGGGATTCCCGCAAGCGATGAGTGGGGACGGCTACGCCTTACCCTCGTGGACCGAAGTCGCGCGAACACCCGATGAGGTTCGTGCCATCGACTCAGTCCAGAACACCTTTCAGCGCGTGATCGCGCAAGGCTGGAGACCTGCCACTGTGGTCGGTGCCACCGATGCTGAGATCATGGATTGGGCAGGCCGACAAGGTGTTGACACGGTTCCCGCCGCAGCGAAGGAAGTCCTCCGGATGATCGGGAGGCGTCACGGCGCATGGCTAGGCGGCACCCGACTCGGCACAGAGGAAGTCCGGCCGGAATCCAAGGCAGGCGCGATCGCGTGCTTGCGCAATCGCGAGAGCGAGATGACCGACCCGTCGGGCATGCTTGTACCCGCCGATCATCAGGCCTACAGCTATATGGTCATCGATGGATCGGATCTCTATCGACCCGATCCGCCCGTATGGCCGATCACCGAGGGAGAAGAGGTGATTCTTTGCAGCCCCGCGGTTTCGCAATGGTCCATCGCTCCGGATCCGGAGCTGTTTCGTCGTCGAATAGCGATGTTTCGAAGGATCGGACCGAAGCCGCTGTCATCACTGACCGATGGTTTCGAGGCGCTGGACTGATGCAGATTGAACTGCGCACCGGCACGGATGACGACCGTGTCTGAGTTCTCCGTCGACCGAACGGATGAGAACCGCATTCCCGCACCGCTGTTGGATCGGATGACTGAGCCGTCGCCAGCGGCGATCGAGCAGGTTCGCCTCTTCCTAGTTGCCTATGTCGCTGACAGCGAAGGGATGGACGAAGTCCGCCGCCACTTATCCCGGCTCGCTGCGCGAAATCGACGAGCCGTATGGCGCGATGCGGAAGCGATAGAGACATTGCTGGAGACACCCCAGCCTGCCGGCACGTTGTCGGGGATGGCGGCCATCTACGGCAATTGGGTGCTGGAAGACGAAACCTGCGACGTCCTCGCCGGTGAGTGGTTGCGGGACATCGCGATCCTCATCCGCGAAGTGATCGAGGAATCAGTGGACACTGTCTCCGATGAGCGAACGCCGCGGGCTGGCTCTGCGCACTGAGCGGTTGTTGGAGGTGGAACACATCTTCTACGCATTGCCTCGACCCCGTGCCGACCGTAGTGGCGGTCTGAGCGAACACACGCCGAGATGGTCAGGGTGCTCGGTAGGTGCCGTTTTTGGCTTTGGTGACGGTGGTGGTGAGCATGTCGGTGAGGGTGGTGCGGAGGCGGGTGGGGGTGGTGGGTTTGGCGATGAAGGTGGTTTCGCCGTAGAAGACGTAGCGGCCGTCGTTGGTGAGGTCGTGGAGCTGGAAGTCGTCGCGGCCTTCGGTGTGTCGGTTGTCGACGCTGGCGTGGGCGTAGACGCCGATGTGGGTGAGGGTGTCGGTGGGTGTGGCGAGGAAGGTTTCGAGTCGTTCGCGCGGAGTGGGATTCCACGGGTCGCGGACGTGCGGGCGGGGGGACGCGAGTTCGGCTGCGGTGACCTTGATTTCGCGGCCTTTGCCGGGGGCGACGGCGGGGAGGGTGGCCAGGACCGCGGCGGCGAGTGCGGCCGGCGGCAGCAATTGGAGCGTGATGTCGCCGGGTTCGGCACCGTCGTCGGGGGCTTGAACGGCCAAGGCGGCGTACGACTCTCGGGTGCCACCGTGCGCGCGGATCGTTCGGGTGGCGCCGGAGCCGCCCGCCACCTCCACACGGGCGTGCGGTGCCAGCAGGGCGGCCATCGCGGCGTCGAGGTCGCTGTCGAACTCGGCCATCAGGTTCTCGGCGGCTTTGCGGCGCAGCCGCAGGATCTCCGCCTGCGATTCCACATTCGTGTGCTGATGACGCAGCGGATAGGGAAGCACATCACGGCCCGCTGCCTCCCACAGCGTGCGGAAGTCGAGCGCGGTGAGATGCCAGGTACGCACGGGAAATCTACTCTGTTTCATCGGATTCGGCGTTTCAGTCGGCGCCGATAACGGGCGGGACGACCTTGGGCACGTCGTGCAGGCCGGTGAGCTCGTCACCGTGCTCCTGGGTGATCAGGTACTCGGGGACACCCTTCGTGGACTCGTCGTCCTTGCCGCCGCCCCGCGCGCCAGGGGCGCCCATGCCCGCCATGCCCGCGCGGCCCGCGGCCCCACCGGTCGCGCCGGAAGCCCGCGCGCCCGCGGCGGACGTGCCCGCCGTCGAGCCGCCGCCGGGCACCGCGCCGCCAGGAGCCGGAGTGCCCGCACCACCCGAGCCGGGAGCGCCCGCACCACCGGATGATCCACCGGGCGATCCGGAACCCGGAGCCGCGGAACCCGGCGCGGCGGCGGTGGGCGTCGTGGCACCGGGATCGGCCGACTGCGGTGTGGTCGGGTCCGCGGTGCCTGTGTCGTCATCGGACGCCGTGTCATCGTCGGACGTGTCGTCCGTGGAGGCGTCGTCGGCGGGTGTGGTCGACGCCGGTGCCGTGGCCGCCGGATTCGCCGCGGGCTGACCGGCGTCCGGTGTGGTCGAATTCGGTTGGCCGGAAACAGGTCTCGTTGTACCGTCCGTGCTGCCGGGGTCGCCGGAGTCGATACTCTTCGGGATCGGGATGACTGGAACCCGGTCGTCGGATTCGTGAATCACCGGGGCGTAGACGGTTTGCAGCACGCGCACCGCCTCGACCCGCGCGTTCTCCTGCGCCACATCGTCATTGCGCCAGGCGCGGCCCTGGAAGAGGCCACCGAAGTTGTCCAGAGCGCTGCGGTGTTCCGGCGCGAACGGTACGAGACGCTTGGTCGGCTCCAGGCCGGTGCGGAGTTCGTCGAGCTTCGTCTTGGTGAGCGCCGCCGCGGTGCTGACTCGCTTACCCGTGGTGTCGTACGCGGCGATCGTCTGGGCGGCCGCCGCGGCCGCGGCACCGGACCAGACATCGGGCGACATCCCGCGGGTGATCTGCTTGCGGAACTCGTCGAGCGAAGTGCTGTTGCGAGTGGCGATCTCGTTCCACGCGCTGATCAGATCGTTCACCGCGGTGAGATCGATCTTGTCGACCTTGGCGCGCAGATCGGCGACACTTCCGGTGAACGGATCGGTCGACATCACCATCTTCGGGCGGTAGTCGCCATCGAAACCCAGTTCGTTCGCCTTGCGCCGAGTGCCGTCGCGCTGAGTGTTGTACTGGTCCTGAATATCGGCGATATCGGAACCATCGAGCTCGCTGTGGTCCTTGGACGGGGTGATGAGTTCGCGCAGGCCGCCGAAGAGGTCGAGGCCGGCGAGGTTCGGGACGGACATCTCAGCTCACCTGCTCGGAGGTGTAGTCGAGGGCGTTCGCGGTTTCGATGTCTTGGCCGGTGATGCGTTTGAAGGACAGTGCGAAGACTTCGCGAAGCTGTTTCACGGCTTCGATGTCCTTCATGATGACGCTGTCGATCGAATTCTCATCGCCCGTCGCTTGCAGCAGGAATTTCTTCTCGAGATCCTTCCCCATCTGGAAGTCGCCGAATCCGCTGACAGCCTGCGCGCGCCGGGTGACATTGCGCAGGTTGTCGAGGTCAAGAATCCGCTGGTCGCAGGCTTTGTACATGTGATACGCGGCCTGCTCGTCGTTCAGATAAACCTCGCCCGCTCGCGCCTGCCCGAGCAGCTGGCCGTACGGAGTTGCTCCCGACATATGGTTCTCGCCCCCACGTCATCTCGGAAAGATCGGCACGAGGTTCTCCCCCACCCGCGCCAATGTCGTGCACGGATCTGTCAGATTGTCGAGGCTCGCGCGATTCAGGACCTGCAACTGGACAACGCCCTGCGCAGCAGGAAAAACCACGTCACAGTCGAGTTCTTTCGATGCCCCCGCCACCCGGAACTCTCGACCGGAGCGACCGGCGATGGTGACATCGCGGAAGTCGACATTGCCAGGCTTCTGCTCGAAGTCGGCCACGGACTTGTCGGTCGTGTAGATCGTGAGCGAGTACGTTTGCCCCTCCCAGCCACAGATCTCCCACCCGGACTGCGGCACCCCCGCGACACCCTTCTCCTCCGTCCCCGGATCCACCCCCGCACTCCGCAGCACATCATCGGAAATCTCCGTGCACGGATTCCACAGCGCCGGCGCGGCCGTCGTGGTCGCGCCCTTCGACGAGGTCTGTTCCGACTCGCATCCCGCCAATCCGGCGACCGCCAGCCCAGCCACCAGCAACGCTGTACCTGCGCGTTTCATCCCGCCCCTTCCAGCCCGGCCACTGCTCTGACCAGGGACATTAGCACGGGAACGCGGGCGTGCACGGGGCCGCGTAGGTTGGTCGACCATGAGTGGACTTCGACTTTCGGCGCCGTTCGACGGGCGCGACGCCGAGGGCAAACCGGTGGTGAATCGGCCCGCGCTCGAGCCCGCCGTCAGCGAGCGAGTGCTCGACTATCTCGCGCACGCGCCGGTGGTTTTGAGCGCCCGCAGCTACGCGGCCGACGACTTCGACGCGTCGGTTCGGGATGTGCCGATGAACTTCCACACCGACGGGGTGTTCGTGTGGCCCGGCGCGGTTCCGCACTACCTGCGCAAGTACGGCGTTGCGCCGGAACCCGCACTGGTCCAGCACATCATCGGCAAGAACTTCGTGATCGGGGAGGTCGGCGAGCAGGCGCGGCAGGCGGCGGTGCGGCTGATCACCGGTCAGGATTGATCAGAGTCGATCGCCATGTAATCTGATAATCTGATTTCATGAAGGAGATCAGCGCCACCGAGGCCGCTCGCGCGTTCGCGCGAGTGCTGGACGAGGCGGAAGCGGGCGAGGAGTTCGTCATCACCCGCAAGGGCGTTTGCGTGGCGAGACTGGTCCCCGCTCCGCGATCCAACGGCGCCGGAGTCAACCGGCTTGCCCGGCGATGGGCGGGCAATATCGGGCTGGACGCCGAGTTCGAAGCCGCTGTCGATTCGATCGATGACTACGCACGCGCCGAGGAAGACACCGACCCGTGGCAAAGCTGATCTTCGATACCGGCGTCCTGATCGCCATCGACCGGGGCACGCTCGATCTTTCGAACGAGATCGCGGATGACGACAATGTGGCCGTTCCGGCGGTCGTGATCGCCGAATACCTGACCGGCGTAGCCGCGCAGACCAATTCCGTGAAACAGGCCAGTGCGCGCAAATTCCTGAGTGAGTTCCGCGCGATCGTCCCCAGCGTTCCGTACGACGATTCTGTTGCCGAACACCACGCGGACCTACTCACCTATGTCCGATCGACCAGTACCCCCCGCGGTGCGCACGACCTGATCATCGCGGCTACCGCCCGCGCCACCGGGCGAACTGTCTTGACGACGGACAAACGTGCCAGGTTCGACGAACTTCCGGGAGTAGAAGCTCGGCTGGTGAACTGATCGCGGGCCCCTCAAAGGCGGTCGACGCCGGGCCCGGTCAGTGCCGGGTGGCGGCCGGTGAGGAGCATGAGCAGGTCGAGGGTGCTGCCGCGCAGTTCGGGACCGGAACCCGCGGTCCAGGCCGAATCCTCGGCGACCAGGGTGACCTCGGCGAAGCGGCGCTTGGCCCAGAATGGCCAGCCCATGGTCCAGACCCGTTGGGCCGCAACGGCTGCCGACTCGGGGGCGACGGTGATGACGCGGCCGAGTGGGCGGGCGATGTCCTGGGCGTGGACGATCACGTCGTAGTGGATGTTGCGGTAGTTGGTGACCGCGGGGAGGCGGCGCGAGTCGGCGACGGCGCGCAGGTCGGCGACGAGGTCGGGGGTGGCGTCGGCGTGGCGGACGGCGATGTCGTGATTGAGGCGGTGGAAGCTGCCGCGGGCGCGCGCGGCCTCGCGGAGCATGCCGAGGGGGCCCGGCGGTTGCGCGGCCAGCGCCACGTGCGCGGCGACATCGCGCACGCGCCAACCCTCGCAGAGGGAGGGACTGTCGAGTTCGGCCGGGGTGAGGGTGGCGAGCAGGTCGGCGATGGCGCGGCGCTGCTCAGCGATGGTGCGCCAGTGCTGATCGATATCCATGGCCCGGCTCCAATTCGTCAGCCTTTCTGATTAATATAGTCAGTGAAGCTGACCGAATCAAGGAGTGGGATGGCCGACGAACTCAACCTCGGCGTGCTGCTGTTCGTCCCGTATCGGGAGATGGAGCGGCGGGTGCTGGTCGCGCTGGCAGCAGCCGGATTCGAGGATCTCACGCAGGCGCAGGCGCGGCTGGTCGCCCGGCTCGGACCGGAGGGCTCGCGGCTGACCGAGCTGGCCGCCCAGGCGCAGGTCACCAAGCAGACCGCGGGCGTGCTCGTCGAGCAGCTGGTGCGCGCCGGGTATCTGCGGCGCGAGCCCGACCCCACCGACGGGCGGGCGCGGCTGCTGCGCCTGGCCGAGAAGGGACAGCGCGCCGTCGAGGTGGCGAATCACGCTGCGGCCCAGGTGGAATCGGAGTGGGTCGACCACCTCGGCGCACGCGGCGCGCGCGAACTGCGCAAGGCGCTCACGGCCTTGCGGGCCGTCACCGATCCGTACGCGTGAACTCAGGCGGCGGGCGGGCCGCCGGTCTCCGGGACGCCGTCGAGGCGGCGGTAACGCGTCAGCAGGACGCCGGCCGGGAAGGTCTTCGCGGGTTCGATCTGCGCGAAGCGGGTGGGCGCGCTGCCCTCGGGGAAGATCTTCTTGCCCACGCCGAGCACGATCGGAAAGACCCACAGGTTCAGCTGGTCGACCAGGCCCTCGCGGAGCAGGGTGCGCAGCAGATCGGCGCTGCCCCAGGTGTGGATCTGCCGATGACGCTCCCGGAGGGCGCGCACCTCGGTGGCCACATCGGTGAGCTGGGTGGTCACGTCCCAGGACAGATCGGGAGTGCCCCGGGACGCGACGTATTTGGGCACTCGATTGAACGCCTCACCGATCTCGTCGGACTGGTTCGGCCAGTACGCGGCGAAGATCTTGTAGGTCGTGTGGCCGAGGAGCAGCGCGTCGGCGGCGCGGACGTCCTCGATCACCTGCCTGCCGGACTCCTCGTCGTTGAACGGCCACTCCCAGCCCGCGTACTCGAAGTCACCGTCGTATTCGGTGGGACCACCGTTGGCCTGGATCACGCCGTCGAGCGTGGCGTGCATATTGACGTGCAGCTCACCCATGCGAATCGCCTCGATCTCAGAATGTCGGTGCGAGAAGGTGGAGCCAGCCTAACACGTACACACTTGTACGAGATAGACTTTTCCCATGTCACCCGCACCTCGGCGACGGGCCGATGCCGAACGCAGCATCGCCGCCATCGTCACCGCGGCCCGCACGACGCTCGGCGCGAATCCCGACGCCACCACCGAGGAGATCGCCAAGGTCGCCGGCGTCGGGCGGATGACCCTCTACGGGCACTTCCGTACGCGCGCGGAGCTGGTCGAGGCGGCGATGGTCGACGCGCTGCGGGAGGGCGAGACCACGCTCTCGGCGGTCGACCTCACCGGCGACGCGGGCGACGCGCTGACGCGGCTGCTCGCGGCGACCTGGCCGCTGGTCGCGGAGGCGGCCAAACTGCGCGCCGCCGCCGATGGCGTCCTACCCGCCGGGCGCCTGCGCGAACTGCACGCCGCCCCGGCGGCCCGGGTCGCCGACCTGATCCACCGCGGCCAGCAGGAAGGGGCGTTCCGCACCGACCTGCCGCTGGACTGGCTGGTCGACACCGTCTACTACGTACTCAACGGCGCCGCCGAGGGCCTGCGCACCGGCCGCCTGGCCGCCGCCGACGCCGACCGCGTGGTCATCGCGACGGTGCGCTCCATCCTGACCGCCTGAGCGCGAAAGATCACCGACGCGTATCGATGGGCGCGAGGGCGCGCCGAGCGGGCGCGGGCGGCATACACTCCCTCCGGCGAGGGCGAGGCGTGATGAGCATCCCTGCACCGAGCGGCGGTTTTCGGTGGATACTTGAGAGGGTGCCCGCCATCGAGTGGGCCACATTGCGGCAATTCCAGGGAAAGGGAGCTAGACGACGTGGATGCGCGTTCGCTTGCGCTGGTCCGCGCCGATTTCCGCGGGGTGTCGGAGACGCCCGGTGGTCCAGAGCGGCTGATCAGCGCTTTCTATGGTCACCTGTTCGCGCAGAACCCGGCGTTGCGGGAGCTCTTCCCGCCCGCGATGGACATGATGCCGAAGCGTCTGGTGACGGCGCTGCAGTACGTCCTGGACAACCTGGAGGACTTCGAGCGCGCGCAGAAGTTCCTCGAGCAACTCGCCCGCGACCACCGTAAGTACGGGGTCGAGGCCGACCACTACGACCTGGCGGGTCGCGCCCTGCTGGCCGCCCTGCGCACCTTCCACGGCAATCGCTGGACCAGGGAACTGCACGAGGGCTGGAGCGACGTCACCATCCTGGTGTCGGCGTCGATGGCGATCGGCGCCAACGAGGACAAGTCGCAGCCGTTCTGGGGCGCGACCGTCGTCGGGCACCGCAAGGTCCTCGACGACCTGGCCATCGTGCGGCTGCAGGCCGACGGGCCGATCCCGTTCAAGGCCGGGCAGTACGTGCCGGTGCAGGTGCCGCAGCGGCCGAACATGTGGCGCTACTTCTCCCCCGCGATCCCCGCCAACCCCTACGGCGAGATCGAATTCCATGTGCGGCGCATCAGCGGCGGCTGGGTGAGCCCCGCGATCGTCAACGACACCAGGGTCGGCGACAGGTGGAAGATCGCCGGACCGCTCGGCGGCCTGCACGTCGATCGCGAATCCGGGCGCGACGTGCTGCTCATCGGTTCCGGCACCGGCATCGCGCCGCTGCGGGCGCAGCTGATCGAGATGAGCCAGCGCGGCATCAACCCCAGGGTGCACTTCTTCATCGGCGGCCGCTACCCCGGCGACCTCTACGACGTGGACAACATGTGGCAGCTCTCGCAGTCGAACCCGTGGCTGACGGTGGTGCCGGTCTGCGAGGAACGCACCGATCCGTGGTGGTACCCGCAGAAGCAGGCCGAACCGCCGATGGGCATGTACCGGCGGCTCGTCGGTAACCTGGGCGCGGTGGTGACCAGCTTCGGTGCGTGGGCCGACCGCCAGATCCAGATCGCGGGCTCGCCGCGGATGATCGCCGAGACCCGGCGCACCCTCATCAGGGCAGGCACGCCGCCCGAGATCATCGCGTCCGACCCCGTCAGCTGAGAACCCTTCCCGCCCTTGACGAAAGAGGCCGATGAGCAGCAGCGCACACCCCGATCCCGCCTGGACGGCGACCGTCGTCGGCCATCACCGCCTGCGCAACGACATCGCCGTGATCCGGCTGATCGGTGACTTCGTGCCGTTCGCGGCGGGCGGCTCGGTGGAGGTGGAGGTGCCCCAGCATCCGGGCGTGCGCCGGCGGTTGTCGCCCGCGCTGCCGCCCTCACTGGACGGCAAGCTGGAGTTCCATGTGCGCACCGTGCCCGGTGGCTGGTGCTCGAGCTCGATCGTGGCCGACACCAAGGCCGGAGACCAGTGGCGGATCAACGCGCCGCACAGCGTCTTCCACATCGCGCCGGAGACCACCGAGGTGGTGATGATCGCCGGCGGCACCGGGCTGGCGCCGCTGCGCGCCCAGATCCTCGACCTGGCGCGCCGCGAGAACCCGCCGCGCACCTATCTGTTCTTCGGCGGCCGCTCCCCGCGCGACCTCTACGCCTCCGACATGCTCTACCTGCTCTCGGGCGAATTGCCATGGCTGACAGTGATTCCGGTGGTCGAGAGCCCCGACGACCCGTCGATTCGTGACGAGTGGCACGAACACTCCCGCGTCGACATCGGCTTCGCCCCCGCGGAGATGCTGCACGGCACCCTCGCCGACGTCGCCGCCGCCCACGGCCCGTTCGACCAGCACCAGGTGCTGGTGTGCGGTTCCCCCGCGATGGTCCACACGACCGTGGACCGGCTCGTCGAAGCGGGTACTCCCCCGGCGAACATCACCGCCGAAGGCGCCTGAATCACAGGCGGCCGGGCAGATTGGCGATCTGCACCATCTCGTGTGCGCGGGTGCGCGAGGCCATGATGCCGCGCCCGGGTGGCAGGGTCGTCGGGCGGACGTCGCCGATGATCCGGCCCTCGTCCCGGGAACCGCTCATGACCAGGGTCTCCACGGACAGGTTCTTCAACGCGCCGAGCACCGGGTCGTACAGTGCGCGCGCGACTCCGCCGGTGCGGCGGGCGACGAGGAAGTGCAGGCCGATGTCGCGGGCCAGGGGGAAGTACTCCACCAGCGCCATGAAGGGATTCGACATCGAGTTCGGGGCCACGATGTCGTAGTCGTCGACCACGACATAGATCTCCGGGCCCGACCACCAGTCGCGATCGCGCAGCTGCTGCGGGGTGGTGTCGGGGCCGGGGATACGCCCGGCCAGCACGTTGGCCACCTCGGCGATGATCGGCGCCGCCGCCGTCGCGGAGCTGGCGTAGCCCGCCAGGTGGCCACCCTCGACCTCGCCGAGCAGGCCGCGCCGGTAGTCGATCAGCACGATGGCGGCTTGGGCCGGGGTGGCGTTCTCGACGATTCCGGTGATGATGTTGCGCAGCAGCGTGGTCTTCCCGCACTCGATGTCGGCGAAGGCCATGAAATGCGGTTCGGTGGCGAAATCCAGGACCAGCGGCTGCAATTCGGATTCACAGAGGCCGACGACCACCGACGTCGGGCTCATCCGGACGCCGTGCTCGCTCGCGATCTCGAGCAGCGCGGGGCGGGAGATGTCCAGCGGCAACATGCGCACGGCGGGCGCGCCCTGCGGGCCGTACTGCGCGGCGACCTCGGCCACCGCGGTGCTCAGGCCGCGGCTGAGCGTCGCGGGGTCGGCGTCGGAGTCCAAGCGGGGCAGCGCGATCAGCATGTGCAGGTGGTCGGCGGTGAGCCCGCGACCGGGCTGATCCGGCGGCACCTGGTTCGCGGCCCTGCGGTCGATCTCCGACTCGATCGGGTCGCCGAGCCGCAGTTCGATCTTGGTACCGAGCTGACTCCGCGTCATCGACCGGATCTCGGCCCAGCGTGTGGCGGTGATCAGCAGGTGGATGCCGTAGGCGAGGCCGCGGGTCGCGATGGCGTTGATCTGCGGTTCGAGCGCCTCGAACTCGTCGGCGATCACGCGCCAGCCGTCGATGACGAGCACCACGTGCGCGTAGCGGTCCGACGGCGAGGCACTGGCCTGCTCGCCCTCGGCCGCACCGCGACGCCGGTACTCGGCCATCGACTCGACGCCCAGTTCGGCGAAGCGCTGCTCGCGCCTGCGCAGCAGCGTGCTGAGCTCGGCCAGGGTGCGCCGGACCCGATCGGTGTCGAGGCGGCCCGCCACCGAGCCGACATGGGGCAGCTCCGCCACACCGAGAAGACCACCGCCACCGAAATCCAGGCAGTAGAACTGCAATTGGTCAGGACTGTGTGTCACCGCCGCGGCCAGCACGATCGTCTGCAGGGTGGTCGACTTGCCCGCGCGCGGACCACCGACCACGGCGACATGCCCGCCCGCGCCGGTGAGATCGAGCAGGAAGGTCCCGCGGCGATGCTCGGCCGGTTCGTCGACCATGCCGATGGGCAGGCGCAACTCGCCGGGCGAGCCGGGCTCCGAGCGCCGATCATGGTCGGGCAACAGCAGATCCACCGTCGGCGAGACCGACAGCGGCGGCAGCCACACCGGGTAGGCCTGCCTGCCGTGCCCGATGATCCTGGACACCACCGCCTCCAGCACCGTGCGCTGTGCGGCGCCGTCGGCCGACGAGGCGGTGTCACTGCGGCCGACGTAGGCCGACTTGAACCGCACCGGATCGGCGGCGTCGACACGGAGGTAGCCGGAGCCGGGATCGCTGGACAGGTGGTAGGCGTCGGGCGTCCCGATGACCGCTCGGGATTCGTTGGCGGAGAACGTGCGCAGGCCGATCCGGTAGGACAGGTGCGTCTCCAGGCCGCGCAGCATGTTCTCGTCGAACCGCTGCGAGGCCAGCAGCTGATGCACCCGGATCGAGCGGCCGAGCCTGCCGATCATGACGAACACGTCGAGGAAATCCGGTTTCTGGGAAAGCAACTCGGAGAACTCGTCGACCACGATGAGCAAGGCGGGCAGCGGTTCGAGCGGCGCGCCCGCCGCCCTGGCCCGTTCGTAGTCGGCCACATTGGCGAAATTGCCGCCCGCCCTGAGCAGGTCCTGTCTGCGGGCGATCTCGCCGGCCAGCGCGGCCTTCATCCGGTCGACCAGCGAGAGATCTTCTTCCAGATTGGTGATGACCGCGGACACGTGCGGCAACGAGTCCAGGCCGAAGAAGGTCGCGCCGCCCTTGAAATCGATCAGCACCAGGTTCAGCGCGTCCGGGGAGTGGGTGGTGGCGAGGGCGAGGATGAGGGTGCGCAGGAATTCCGACTTCCCCGATCCGGTCGCGCCGATGCACAGCCCGTGCGGCCCCATGCCGTGCTCGGCCGACTCCTTCAGATCCAGTTCGACCACATCGCCGGTGGCGCTCACCCCGATCGGCACGCGCAGGCGGTCGCGGCCCTCCCGGGCCCGCCACAGCGCCTCGACATCGAAATCGCGGGAGCCGAGGCCGAGCAGGTCGGGCAGGTCGATCTCGCCGTCGAGCGGTGACCGGCCGGTGCCGTCGAGCGCGCGGACGTACTGGTTGCCGCGCACTAGATCGACCAGTTCGGCGGCGCCGTCGGAGATCTCCACCGCGCTCAGCAACTCGGGCTCCAGCTCACGCAGGTCCGGCATGGCGACGCGGAACGGCCGCTCGCCGAACAGGGCCCAGCCGGGGCCGTCGGGCAGGCGGGCGGCGCGTTCGGGGTGCAGCCGCGAATCCGCTGGTCGGTGCAGGCGCAATTCGATGTGCGCCGCGAGCAGGTCGACCAGGTCGCCGGGCGCCTCGTTCCAGTCGCGGGCGGTCACCACCAGGTGCACGCCGTACTCCGGGCCCGCGCTGGCGATCTGCTTGATCCTGGCGTCGAAACCGGCGATCTGCTCGCGGAAATCGCCGAGCCGATCGACGAGCAGGAAGATATCGGGCACCGGCGCGGCCAGGGTCGGTCGCGCGGCGCGCAGGCTGCTCGGTGAATCGATGCCGGATTCCCGGTACAGCCGCTTGCGGCCGCGGATCTCGGCGGCCACCCGGTCCAGGACCGCGTCCACCTTCTCCAGTTCGTCGTCGCCGACTGCACTGGCGATATGGGGCAGGGCGCTCATCGAACCGAGGCGGTTGCTCGATTCGAGCACATAGAGTTTCACCTCGTCGGGTGAGTGGGTGAGCGCCAAAGAGCCGGTGAGGGTGCGCAGCAGGGTGCTCTTGCCCGCGCCCGCGCGGCCGACGATCAGCAGGTTGCGATCCGCGCCGGACAGGTCGAGCCACACCGTCTCCCCCGGCACGCCGTCGGTGCGCCGCTCCTGCCCGATGGGCACCTTCAATCTGCCGGTGCCCCACCAGTTCGCGGCCCGCAGCCCACCCTCGGGCGTCTGTTCGAGCCTGCCCATGAGCGAGCCGAGCTGCACGCGGTCGCCCACCTCGATGAGGTTGGACTGCCTGCGCCGGACCCTGGCGATGTAGACCTCGTCCTTGAAGACGCCGTAGTGGTTCGGGGTCTGCCTGGTGGTGCGGGCGCGCACCTCGGCGTGCACGAAGGTCCACAGGTCGTGGGTGCCGATCAGGCCGCTGCCGTTGTCGGCCTGGCCGGTGCCGATGCCCTTGACCAGCGCCGAGGTGAACACCGACAGGGGCGCCGAGTCGCCGTCGGCCCTGCCCTCGGACGCGGTCTCCACCGCGCTCGACGCCGTGAGCACGCAGATGCCGTCGCCCGCGGCGAGCTGCTGGGCGACATCGTCGATGGTGGGCGCGGACTTGATCACCTCGGAGCCGAGGAACGCGCCGCTGTAGCAGCAGTCGAGCACGATGATCTTCGCCGCCGCCGGGGACTCGCGGATCAGCTCGCGGATGAACGAGGAGGACACCGCCGTGCTGCTCAGCAGCTGCGGATCGGTATTGCCCACGGCCAGATACAGATTCTGCCGGGTGCGCAGCCCGTGGCCGGAGAAGTAGAACAGGATGACGTCGTCGGGCTCGGCGCCGCGGAAGACGCGCTCGATGCTGCGCTCGATCTCGGCCTTGGACTCGTTGATGAGCAGCTCGGTCGGCCGGAAGCCACCGATCTCGGGATCGCGCAGCAGTTCCCGGAGCTGCTCGGCATCGGAGATGGGCGCGTAGAGCCGCGACAGGCCGTCGAAGTGGTAGGTGTCGTTGGCTACGAAGAGCGCGATTCGCCGTCCGGTCGGGCTACTCATCACGCAGCAGGTCGCCGAACTTCTCGACGACATTGTCCACCTGGGCCAGGCCGGGCCGGACGATGGTGACCTCGCGGTCGCCCCGCTTGATCGTGATCGACTCCGCCTTCGAGCGTTCCAGGAACTTCAGGCTCACGTCCCGGATGGCCCACACCACGGTGCCGAGGGCCCCGCCCGAGAGCAGCAGCTGGCCGATCTGTTCGACCGCGCCGGACTTCTCGCCGCCCGCCGCGGCCGTCGTCACCGGGGTGACGCGCAGTCCGCCGATCTCGGCCAGATCGGCCCGCAGTTCACCGGTGATCTCGTCGAGCCATTCGGCATCGCGACCCCCGGAATTGATCACCAGCACAACGCCATCCATCGATCCGCCCTCCCTCACATGATCACGCTCGCGTGACCACTCTAAGCGGGCGGCGCGCTCAGAACAGCGGATCGTGGCGGATGGACTTGGCCTGGGTACCGGCCGCCATCAGGCGGAACTTGGTGGTCTGCACCATCGAGGGGGAGCCGACGATCTGGACGTCGCGGTCGGCCCACTGGCCGTAGGCGGCGACGACCTTGCCGATCTGGCCGGTCATCCGCGGCTCCAGGCCGGGTAGTTCGGCCTGCGGTTCGCCGGAATCGTAGTACCACCAAGGGTTCTCGTCGTTCTCGGTGACCGGGGTGACGGTGAGCCATTTGTTGGCGACGGCGAGCTGGCTGAGAACCTGCAGGTCGTAGAGGTCGCACGGGTGGTGACCACCGACGAACAGGTGCACCTTCGGGTTGACCCGGCGTTGCGCCATCGCCATGACCTGCGCCCGCAGCGGCGCGATCCCGGTGCCGCAACCGACCATGAGCATCTTGCGCTTGGTGTTGCGCGGCACGCCCAGGCCGCCGAGCGGCGAGCCGAGCAGCCACTGGTCACCGACGTTGGTGTGCGAGACCATGGCCGGGCTCACCCAGCCGCCGAGCACGCTGCGCACGTGGAACTCGATCTCGCCGTTGGCGTTCGCCGGGTTGGCCGGGGACAGATACCGCCACATCCGCGGCCGCGCAGGCACCTGGACGCTGAGGTACTGGCCCGCCGCGTACTCCATGGGCTGATCGAGCTGGACGCGGATGACCGCGAGATTGCGCAGCACCTCGCGACGTTCGACCACGGTCGCGCTCCAGGCCGCCGGGGTGGTCTCCTTGTCGGCGGCGCTGATCATCGCGCCGCTGATGGTGGCCAGGCCCTCGTCCCAGGCGGTGGCGACCTCGTCGGTCCACATCTCGGTGCCTGCGAATTGGCGCATGGCCGACTTGAGCGAGTTGGCCACGGCGACGTAGTGGGCGGGCTGCACACCGTACTTGCGGTGATCGCGCCCGAGCTGAGCCAGGAACGGCAGCAGCTTGTCCGGCTCCTCGAGCCGGTCGAGTGCGTAGGAGATGGCCTTGACGAGCCGGTCGCGCTGGGCGTCCATGGCCGCCGGGAAGTAGTCACGGACACCGGGGTAGTCCGTGAACAGGATCGAGTAGAACGATCTGGCTAACCGCTCGGGCCCACCGTCTTCCGCAGCAACCGCCTTGAACGTAGTACGGATCAAAGCGACAGTCCGCGAATCCATATGTGTCACAACCTCGTTTCGCCATCGAACGCTAGCCGCGCCGGCGAGTGACGGGCTGGGAGGACACTCGTCAGCAGCCGATGCGAGAAGTGTAGGCGAGGTTTGCCAGCTTAGGAATCGTACTCTTAAACATCACACGTGTAATTCAGAAAAAACCAGGTGGTTTGTAGCCAGTTCCCCCTGAAAACATACGCCAGTCCTGCTAAAGCCGCAGAATGTGACCACAGTCCCCTATCGCCGATCCGGCAAAACCGGCAATCGTGACCCAACCTGCCTGGTAGAGCGACCTTTCCGCTACGCGCGGGGCGTCTCATCCGCCGACGCGCCGTGCCGCGACACGCGGGGAAGCGGCGCCGGAGAGCCTGGTACAGGACGCGAAATTCGGCTCCGCCCGGCCCGAATTCAGCGTCCAGCCAGCAAACTTTCGTGATGGTCCTGTGATATATCCGCACCTCACAGGGTTGCGGCGGCGGGATTCGCGGTCGAGATCACGAATAAATAGGTTGCTGGAGAATCACCAGCCGGTCGCCGGGGGTTGACCGAACACGAACGAACCCCCGGTCGCGCCCGCCGTGGCGGAGCGCGGGCCGGGGGCCCTCGTCATCGTGAATCTAGCGCCGATGCCTCGGCTGCCACACCACGAGCGCGGTACTGCGCTGCGGCGGCGACAGGTCGGGCCGGTAGCCCGCCCGCAACCGCTCCAGCTCCGCACTCATCTCCTCGACGCGCTGCTGCAACGCCTCGACCTGGTTGGTCAGCTCGATGATGCGCTTGATTCCCGCGAGGTTGACACCCTCGTCCTGCGACAGCCGCTGCACTTCACGCAGCAGCTCGACATCGCGGGCCGAGTACCGGCGTCCGCCACCCGAAGTGCGTTGGGGGGTGACCAGACCCAGCCGGTCATAGGTGCGCAGGGTCTGCGCGTGCATACCCGCCAGCTGAGCCGCCACCGAGATCATGAAGAACTCGGCACGCGCACCCGACGCGGACTTCGGATCATCGGACATCATCAAGCACCCGCCCATCCCGCACGCGGATCGAAGCCACCCGCCTTCTCCGCCTCCTGATAGCGCTTGAGCGCGTCGGTGGCATCGGAGTCCAGGTTCTGCGGAACCGCGACCTTCACCGTGACCAGCAGGTCACCGGCGCCGCCCGCCGCGCCGCGCTTGGGCACACCGCGACCGCGTACCCGCAGGATACGCCCGTCGGCGGTGCCCGGCGGCACCTTCACGCCGACCCGGCCGTCCAGCGTCGGCACGGAAACAGTTGTCCCCAGTACCAATTCGCTGTAGCTCACCGGGAGCACCAGGGTGAGGTCGTCGCCCTGGCGGCCGAAGACCTTGTCCTGGCTGACGTGCACGGTCACGTAGAGATCGCCCGAAGGCGCCCCACGCAGGCCCGCCTCGCCCTGCCCGGCCAGCCGGATCTTCTGCCCGTCACTGACACCGGGCGGGATGCGCACGGTGATGGTGCGGGTGCGGTTCTGGATACCGGTGCCCGAGCAGTCGACGCACGGGTCGTCGATGATCGAGCCGGTACCGCGGCAGTCGTCGCAGGGCTCGCTGAAACCGAACGCGCCCTGGTTACGGCTGACCACGCCGGAACCGTTGCAGTGCGGGCACACCCGCGGGCTGGTGCCCGGCTTGGCGCCGCTGCCGTGACAGGTCGTACACGGCGAGGGGCTGGTCATCCGCAGCGGAACGGTGACGCCCTGGGCCGCCTCGCGGAAGCCCAGCGTCGTCTCGGTCTCCACATCGGCGCCACGGCGCGGACGGCTCGCGCCGCGCGCGCCACCCCGGTTGAACAGCCCACCCAGCAGATCGCCGAGCCCGCCGTCACCGGGAGCGCCCGCGCCACCGGCCTGACCGAAGATGTCGCCGATGTTGAAGTCCTGCGAGAAGCCGCCCGCGGCACCGGGGTTGAACCCGCCACCGCCGTAGCCGCGACCGCCGCCGCCCGCGAACAGGCGACGCGTCTCGTCGTACTCCTTGCGCTTGGCCGGGTCGGACAGCACGGCGTTGGCCTCGCTGACCGCCTTGAACCGCTCCTCGGCCTTGGTGTCACCCGGATTGGAATCCGGGTGCAGGTCGCGGGCCAGCTTGCGGTAGGCCTTCTTGATCTCGTCCTGCGAGGCGCCGGAGGAGACGCCCAGCTCCTTGTAGAAGTCCTTCTCGATCCACTCCCGTTGGCTCACCGGGCATCTCCTCCTCTCGCGTTCCTATTGAGTGTCGCCGTCGGCATCCGGATCCGATGCCTCGGTGGCCTCGGCATCGGTTACCCCGACCAGCGCGTGCCGAAGCACCCGCTCGCCGAACCGATAGCCCTTGCGCATCACCACGCCGATGACCGGATCGGCGCCCGAGCCCTCGTGCTGCACGGCCTCGTGCAGCGTGGGGTCGAACGGATCACCGATCGCACCGAACTCGACGAGACCCTGCTTGGTCAGCGCGGTCTCGAGCTTGTCGGCGACGGCCTTGAGCGGGCCGGTCTCCAGGTCGCCGTGCGCCCTGGCCCGGTCCAGATCATCGAGCACACCGAGCAACTCGGTGACGACGGCGGCCTTGGCCGCGTCGATGTTCGCCTGACGATCCCGCTCGACCCGGCGGCGGTAGTTCGCGTATTCCGCGGTCAACCGCTGCAGGTCGGCGGTGCGCTCGGCCAGCTCGTCGCTGACCGGCGCCTCGGCCTCGCCGTCGGTGTCCGGCTCCGTCGCCTGCGCGGCGGAGTCGGCGTCTTCGACGATGTCCTCGATCAGCTCCTGTTCGGAGTTGGCCTCGGTCACTTCTTCTCCGTGTCGACCGGCTCGTCAACGACCTCGGCGTCGACGACCTGGTCGTCGTCGTTCGCGGGACCGGCACCGTTGCCATCGGCGGCGGCGTCGGCGGCCTGCGCCTCGTAGAGCGCCTGGCCCAGGGCCTGCGACTCGGTGGCCAGCTTCTCCACGGCGGTCTTCACCGCGGCGATGTCGGTACCGGCGAGGGCGGTGTTGGCCTCGGCGATGGCCGCCTCGACCTTGGACTTCACGTCCGCGGGCACCTTGTCCTCGTTGTCCTTGATGAACTTCTCGGTCTGGTGCACCAGCGACTCGGCCTGGTTGCGGGTCTCGGCCTCCTCGCGGCGGGCCTTGTCCTCGGCGGCGTGCGCCTCGGCGTCCTTGACCATCCGGTCGATCTCTTCCTTGGACAGGCCGGAGCCGTCCTGGATCTTGATCTTGTTCTCCTTGCCGGTGCCCTTGTCCTTCGCGGTGACGTGGACGATGCCGTTCGCGTCGATGTCGAAGGTGACCTCGATCTGCGGCACGCCGCGCGGGGCCGGGGGCAGGCCGGTCAGCTCGAAGGAGCCGAGCAGCTTGTTGTGCGAAGCGATCTCGCGCTCACCCTGGAACACCTGGATCTGCACCGACGGCTGGTTGTCGTCGGCCGTGGTGAAGGTCTCCGAGCGCTTGGTCGGGATGGTGGTGTTGCGCTCGATGAGCTTGGTCATCACGCCACCCTTGGTCTCGATACCCAGCGACAGCGGGGTGACATCGAGCAGCAGGACGTCCTTGACCTCACCCTTGAGCACACCGGCCTGCAGGGCGGCGCCGACGGCGACGACCTCGTCCGGGTTCACGCCCTTGTTCGGCTCACGGCCGCCGGTCAGTTCCTTGACCAGCTCGGAGACGGCGGGCATACGGGTGGAGCCACCGACGAGCACGACGTGGTCGATGTCGGCCACGTTGATGCCGGCGTCCTTGATGACGGACTGGAACGGCGCGCGGGTGCGGTCCAGCAGATCGGAGGTGATCTTCTGGAACTCGGCGCGGGTCAGCTGCTCGTCGAGGAACAGCGGGTTCTTGTCCGCGTCGACGGTGATGTAGGGCAGGTTGATCGAGGTGCTCTGGCTGGAGGACAGCTCGATCTTCGCCTTCTCGGCGGCCTCGCGCAGACGCTGCATGGCCATCTTGTCCTTGGTCAGGTCGATGCCCGAGCTGGCCTTGAACTTGTCGACGAGCCAGGTGACGATGCGCTCGTCCCAGTCGTCGCCACCGAGGTGGTTGTCACCGGAGGTCGCGCGGACCTCGACGACGCCCTCGCCGATCTCCAGCAGCGAGACGTCGAAGGTACCGCCACCGAGGTCGAAGACCAGGATGGTCTGTTCCTTGTCGCCCTTGTCCAAGCCGTACGCCAGCGCGGCCGCGGTGGGCTCGTTGACGATGCGCAGCACGTTCAGGCCGGCGATCTGGCCGGCTTCCTTGGTGGCCTGGCGCTGGGCGTCCTCGAAGTAGGCGGGGACGGTGATGACCGCGTCGGTGATCTCCTCACCGAGGTAGGCCTCGGCGTCGCGCTTCAGCTTCATCAGCGTGCGCGCCGAGATTTCCTGCGGGGTGTACTTCTTGCCGTCGATCTCCACGTTCCAGTCGGTGCCGATGTGGCGCTTGACCGAGCGGATGGTGCGGTCGACGTTGGTGACGGCCTGGTTCTTGGCAGGCTGGCCGACGAGGACCTCGCCGTTCTTCGCGAACGCGACGATCGAGGGGGTGGTGCGCGAGCCTTCCGAGTTCGCGACGACGACCGGCTCGCCGCCTTCGAGAACGCTGACGACCGAGTTCGTGGTCCCGAGGTCGATTCCGACCGCACGAGCCATAGTGATTCCTCCTGTTTGACGTATGTATGTGAGTGCTCTCAGGCCGAACCCCAGGCACATCACGCGGAGCACAGCCTCAGCAACGCTGAGCGTGGTCAGCTCAATCCTGCCCTCGAGTTCCGTCGGGAGTCAACTGGAACTTGAGTGAGCCACGCTCAAGGTTGTCGATGTGCACAACCAACACCTGCGATGATTCATTCCCGACCGCGAAAAAATTTCCCACCCCCGCCGCCATTCTTGCTACGACTCGGCTCAACCGTGTCGTTCGATGCCACATCGTGACGCCGCCCTGGTTACGGAACTTTCCGTATCGCAAACAGGGCAGTGGTCCGCTACCGTGGCGGGATGAACAACAGCATCAGGAACAAACGCGGGCTCAGCGGGCTGATCCTGGCGGGCGCCGTCCTCGGCACCGTGCTCGCCGGACCGGCGGCCAGCGCCTCGGCGGCGCCGATCGCCGACGACGGCTGCACCTTCTCCTCGGTCGGCGGATCCTGCTCCGACCCGGGCCCGGTCGGCCATGCGCTCATCGCCGTCAAGGAGTTCGCGAAGAGCCTTGGCTACGGCACGGGCAGCTCGTCGGGCACCGCCTACTTCCTCTGATCGCGGTTCCGGCCGCGCGCAGGGGGCGCGGCCGGGTGGGTCGAGACGTCGCCGGGTCTGGCTAGGGGCCGAGTTCGGCGATGATGCCTTCGGCGCTGCGGGCGGCGGTGCGGCAGGCGGTGGCGGTGGACTGGTCTGCCAGGGGGTGGGTGGCGCGGGCTCGCCACTTGCGGACGGCGGTGAGGGCGGTGGCGTGGATGGCCGGCGCGGGCGCGTCGGCGGGGAGGCCGAGGCGGAGGTGGGGGGCGATGCCCGCGCCGCCGAGGAGGCGGTGGAGCTCGGTGAGGTCGTCCGGTGGGAGGGGTAGTTCGTCGGTGCGCAGGCGGCCCAGCAGGCGCAGCTCGGCGAAACCGTGCACGTCGGCGAGGCGGGCGCGGACCCGCGGGAGGAGTTGGTCGGCCTCGGTGCCGGGGTGGGCGGCGATCACCCTGGACAGGGTGGTGAGCGCCGAGTGGGCCTTCAATTGGTCTGCCCGCTGGCCGAATTGGACGTCGAGCACCGAACGCAGCTCGTCGATGCCGCTGCGCGCGGCCAGTTCCGCCGACAGCGTCGCCGAATCGCGCACGCCGAGCCGGATCAGCGTGGTGGCCATGCGAATACCGAACAACCCGAAGCGATCGGCCAGCTGGGCGCGCAACTCCGGCGCCACCGGCAGCGGGATGTCGGCGCGGGCGAAGCGATCCGCCGACAGCAACGCCACGCCGAGGTCGTCGGCGGGTACACCGGCCAGCGCCTGGAAGGCGGCGAACTCGGGCTGACGCAGCGTCACCGCGGCGAACGCGAGCAGCCCCGCCACCGGAATCACCGCCTGGCACAGGCCGGTTCGCTCCAGCTCGCCCGCGAAACGGGCGGCGACGTCACGCGCGGAATGCAGCGCATCGATGCGGCCCGCCCCGATCTCGTCGGCCCGGGACACCACACCGACCACACCGAGCGGGCCCGCGCCGTCCGCGCCACCCGCGCCGAGCTGCTCGAGGAAGTGCACGTCGGCGGCGTCGAGGCGGCGCAGGAGATAGACGACGGCGTCGGCGCCCGGCGAGGACAGCGCGGGCTGGTCGAACGCGGCGTCACCCGGGGTGAGCAGCTCGATCGTGCGCTGCGAGACCTCGCGCGACAGCGAGGAAGTGCCCGGCGTATCGATGATGGTGGTCTGGGCAAGGGCCGCCGACGGCCAGCTCACCTCGAGATGGTCGACACCGCTCGCGCGCGGCCCGTCCCAGCGCAAGCCGTCCAGGTCGAAGGCCAGACCGTGCGCGCCGCCGCCGCGCCGCACCACCACATTGGCCCGGGCGCCCTCCGGGGAGAACGCGGTGACCGACGGTGTCGCGCCGTCGCGGTACCAGGTGACGAGCCGGGTGCACTCGGTCGCGTCGGTCGGCGCCACACTCTGCCCGACCAGCGCGTTCAGCAGCGTCGACTTGCCCGCCTTGATCGACCCGGCCAACGCCACCCGCAGCGGCTCACGTAAACGGTGCTCGCAGTCGGCGAGCGCGGCGCGCGCGTACGGCTGGCGATCGAACGCTCGCGCCGCCGCGCCGACCAGCTGCCGCGCCTCGGCCAGAATCCCCTGTGCGGGCCGGTGGCCGGATGGAGCGGTGTCGAAGCGGTAGGTCACCCAGATACCGTACCGGCGGCCGCGTGCCGTCCGGACGGCTTGTCCCCCGGCTCGACCAGCATCGAATCGGCGTACCGGCGCAGCTCGGCGACGGCGTGCAGTTGACGTTCCAGCACGGCGGTCCGCTCGGCGCGCTGCGTCGCCGCCATCGTCGCCGCGTCCTGGGCGGCGCGCAATGACGCGTCGATCGAGCGCAGACTGCGGTCGGCCACGCCGGCGAAATGGTCGCGCAGGGCGCGGTGGATGCGGTGCAGGCGGTCCTTGGTGTCCTTGGCCGCCTGGAACGCCACGTCGTCGAGGTAGCGGCGGACCTCCGCGTTCGCTTCGATCCGCCGGCGGGCCAGCCGGGCGGTCTTGTCGTCGCGATAGGCCTTGCCGCCCACGATCAGCCCGGCGCCGAGGGAGATCGGGTTCAGCATCGCGAGACCAGCGAACGTGGTGGCCAGGCCGACCATCAGCACACCGCCGTAGGAGCCGCGCATGCCGACGAGGATCTTGCTGGTGAAACCGATGTCCGGTTCCAGATCGGCCAGTGAACCGGTGCTCGTCACCGCGCGGTCGTCGCCCACCTCCGGCAGCTCCACCGCGCCGACCTCGGCGAAGTGGTCCGCGATCCGCTCGGCGAGCAGTTCGGTGCGGCGGTGGGTGAGCAGCAGGTTCTCGCCGAGGGCGGTGTCGACGGCGTCGGAGAGCCACTCGGCGATCGCGCCCCAGTGCCGGCCTGGATCGTGATCGTCGATCCATTCCTGGCCGGTTCGGGCGATCCCGCGCAGGCGCTCGCGCAGGTCGTGGTCGACATCGCCGACCAGGTCGGTGATGCCGTCGGCGAGGGTCTGCTGCCAGCTCGCGGTACGACGCTGCAGCTCCTCGGCGGCGGTGCGCGCCGTCTGCAGTTCGGTGATCGCGGCCGAGCCGAGCGCCGGATCGCGCAACGCGACCAGCTCGCTGCCCAATGCCAGCGCCAGATGCTCTGCCGCCGAATGCAACTCACGGGAGACGGCCTGGCGCGTCGCGGCGTGGTCGCGGGCGACGACCCGGTCGCGGAGGAAGGTGAACAGCACGCCGAAACCGGACTCCCTGCCGAGTTCGGCGTCCTGCAGGCGCAGCGCGTGGGCGCGCAGCAGCGCCGAGACGGGGATCGCCGCCACGTCGAGCGTGCCGAGGTGACCACGGTTCGCCTCGAACACCTGCTGCCAGTGCGGATACAGATCCGTCTTGGTGAGCAGGACCGCGACCGCCGGGCACAGCTCGCGGACCTGCCGGACGAAGGTGAGTTCGGGCTCGGTGAGCTCGGTGGACGCGTCGGACAGGACCAGCACCGCGTCGGCGGCCGTGGCCATGCCGAGGATGCTCGCGGTGCCGGTGCCGCCGTGTCCGCCGACACCGGGGGTGTCGATCAGGACGATGCCGTCGGCCAGCAGCTGATTCGGCACCTCGGCATCGATCCGGACGATCTGCTTGCCCTGCGCCAGCGGGCTGCGCGGATCGATGGTGCCGATCTCGTCGAACGGGATCTCCACCCGCGACTCCTCGGCGCCGGGAGCGGTGAGCACCAGGTGGGCGCGCTGCTGCTCACCGTAGGACAGGTGGAGCGGGAGGACCGTGGTGGTGTCGTCGCCGACCGGGCACACGTCGAGCCCGAGCAGCGCGTTCACGAAGCGGCTCTTGCCCTGATTGAGCTGGCCCGTGACGACGATCCGATGGCGTGGATCACGCACCCGCTCGGTGACCTGCGCCAGGCGGCCGACCAGGTCCGCGCGGCCCGCGGCGCGGGCCGCCGCGACGGTGTCGGCCAACACCGTCGCCAGCGGCACCGCGTTCGGTGCGAGAGTCCCCATCCCAGTGTCCGTTTCGCTCAGTCGAACAGTCCGTCGGTGTGCGTATCGGCACCGGCGCCGGTGACGGTACTCGATTCACCGAACAGCGAGCTGTCGCCGCCGAGGCTCGAGCCGTGCAGGCCGGAACCGAACGCGCTCGACACGTCGACCGAGGACCAGGTGTCGGCGGCCGTGGTGACCGCGCCCTGCGTCGTCGCGCCGCCGGTGAGGTCGCCGGTCGCGGCGGTGGTGGTCTGGGTCGTGCCCGCCACGTCGCCGGTGAGGCCGCCGGTCGCGGCGGTGGTGGTTTGGGTCGTGCCCGCCAGGTCACCGGTGAGGCCGGTGCCGCCGGTGACGCCCGATTCGCCGGTGAGCGCGCCGGAAAGGCCGCCGCCGAGGCCGGTTTCGAGGCCGGTGCCCGCGGAGCCGCCGAGGCCCGCGACGCCGCCGAGGCCCGCCTCCGCGCCGCCTGCTGCCGAACCGGCAAGGCCGACACCGGATTCCACCGCGCCGCCGAGGCCGGCTTGGGCACCTGCCGTGGCGCCGAGGCCCGCGTCGAGCGCGCCACCCAGGCCCGCCTGCGCACCCGCAGCCGTCGAACCAGCAAGGCCGACACCGGATTCCACCGCACCGCCGAGGCCCGCTTGGGCACCTGCGGCGGCGGAGCCTGCCAGGCCGAGGCCGGTGTCGACCGCGCCACCGAGGCCCGCCTGGGCGCCGCCGACCGTCGAGCCTGCGAGGCCCAGCGCGCCACCGAGGCCCGCCTGCGCGTCACCCGCGAGGCCGGTCTCGAGACCGATGCCGGTCGCGCCGGAGAGCGCGGTGTCGAGACCGGTGCCGACCTCCGCGGATCCGCCGCCGGTGAACAGTCCACCCAGGCCGCCGGTGAGGTCGGCGCCCGCGGCAGCCGCGCCGCCGAGCCCGGTCTCCAGGCCGGTGCCGAGTTCGGCGCCGACGCCGGCCGCACCGTCGAGTCCGGTGATCGCCGTCGTGGTCACCGCGGCACCGAGCCCACCTGCCGCCTGCGCCCCGGCATTCGCCGCCGCCCCCAGCCCGGCACCGACCGAGGTCGCACCGTTCGCTCCGGCCTCGAGCCCGCCACCGAGCTGTCCGCCGAGTTCCGAGGTGAGCCCGGCAGTCCCGCCGACAGCACCTTCGAGCCCGGCCCCCGCACCGACCGCACCATCCACCGCACCGCCGAGACCAGCCGCGATCCCACCTGCCGCACCGGCAGCACCCGACAGTGCACCGCCGAGACCGGCCGTCGCGTCCGCGGCACCCGACAACGCGCCATCGAGACCCGCACCGGCGTCGAGCGCACCGTCGAGGGCGCCGCCGAGACCGCCGGTGAGATCGGCGCCCGCGTTCAGGGCCCCATCGAGGCCGAGGCCCGCCGCACCGTCGACAGCCCCACCGAGACCAGCGGCGAGATCGCCACCCAGCCCGGCCCCCGCACCGACCGCACCCGTCAGAGCACCGTCCAGCCCGGCCCCGGCGCCTACCGCACCGTTCACGGCCCCATCGAGACCGGCGCCGAGACCCGCTGTGGCGCCCGCGGCACCGCCCAGCGCACCGCCCACACCCGCAGCGGCGTCGACCGCGCCACCGATGGCACCGTCGAGACCGGCCGTGAGATCAGTTCCCGCTCCGACAGCGCCGGACAGCCCACCGTCCAGGCCTGCACCCGCAGCACCACCCAGAGCTCCGCCGAGACCGGCGCCCGTTTCGATCGCACCGTCGAGAGCGCCGCCCAGTTCGGTGGAGAGGCCTGCGCCCGCATCCACCGCACCCTCGAGCCCGGCACCGACACCGGCGGCACCATCCAGCGCGCCGCCGAGACCGGCCGTGAGATCCGTGCCGGCTTCGACAGCGCCGGACAGAGCACCGTCGAGACCAGCGCCTACACCGGCGGCACCGTGCAGCGCGCCATCCAGTCCGGCGGCCAGGTCGCCACCGGCACCGACCGCGCCGGACAGGGCGCCGTCGAGACCAGCGCCGATGCCCGCGACTCCGTCCAACGCGCCGTCGAGGCCCGCGCCCGCGTCGATCGCGCCGTCCAGAGCACCATCGAGGCCGGCAGCCAGGTCGCCGCCCGCACCCACAGCGCCGGACAGGGCGCCATCGAGACCGGCACCGATACCGGCGGCGCCGTCCAGCGCACCGTCGAGGCCGGCAGCCAAGTCACCGCCCGCACCCACGGCACCGGACAGCGCGCCGTCGAGACCAGCGCCGATACCTGCAGCGCCCTCCAGCGCGCCTTCGAGACCGGTCGTCAAGTCGCCGCCCGCACCGACAACGCCGGACAGGGCTCCATCGAGGCCCGCGCCGATACCCGCAGCACCATCGAGCGCGCCGCCGAGACCGGCAGCCAGGTCGCCGCCCGCGCCCACGGCACCAGACAGCGCGCCGTCGAGACCAGCGCCGATGCCCGCAGCGCCTTCCAGCGCGCCGCCGAGACCGGCACCCGCGCCGATCGCGCCATCCAGAGCGCCGCCGATACCCGCAGCGCCATCCAGCGCGCCTTCGAGGCCGGTCGTCAGGTCGCCGCCCGCACCGACGACGCCGGACAGGGCGCCATCGAGGCCCGCGCCGATACCCGCGGCACCGTCCAGGGCGCCGTCGAGGCCGGCTGCCAGGTCGCCACCGAGGCCAACTGCGCCGTTCAACGCACCGTCCAGGCCCGCGGCCAGGTCACCGCCGGCGCCGACCGCGCCGTTCAGCGCACCGCCGAGTCCGGCGGCCAGGTCACCACCGACGCCGACCGCGCCGTTGAGCGCACCGCCGAGCCCGGCGGCCAGGTCACCACCGACGCCGACCGCGCCGTTGAGCGCACCGCCGAGCCCGGCGGCCAGATCGCCACCGGCGCCGACCGCGCCGTTGAGAGCGCCACCCAGACCGGCCGCCAAGTCGCCACCGACGCCGACCGCGCCGTTCAGCGCACCACCCAGACCGGCTGCCAGATCGCCGCCGATTCCGACCGCGCCGTTGAGACCGGCGGCCAGGTCGCCGCCGAGGCCGATCGCGGTGCTGAGGCCGGTGGAGAGGTCGGCGTCGAGGTCGATGTTCGTGTTGGTGACCGCGGTGATGGCGGTGTCGACGGCGGCGCCCACCTGGGCCGCGACGTCGGCGACCGCGGACGCGGTGGCGCCGAGGCCGAGGTCGATGTCGGCGTCCACCTCGGTCGCGGCGGTGACAGCGGCGGCGGTGGTCGCCGTGGCGGCGAGGGTCGCGCCCGCGCCGGCGGCGGCACCGGCCGCGACGATCGACTGCAGGTGGGAGCCGCCGGTGACCAGCGCGGACTCCGCCACCATGGGGGCGCAGGCGGAGATGTCCTCCGGAGTCACCTCGAGCCCGGCGGCGGCCAGCGCGGCGCACGGATTGGCGCAGTAGGTGGCGGCGGCGTCCTTGTCGCGCAACAGATTGAGGATGAACTCCAGAATCGCGTTGGGTGTCATCGAGATCAGCTCCTCCAGATCAAGGGCTCGGCGCCCGATCCGTTGTCGTTGGAATGTCTTTCACGCTAGGTCCGCAGGTCGTTACAGGTAACGGGGCAAATACCTAGTTCATGCCGGGGGCGCCCCGTTAGGGGCTCGATGCCGATTAGGGGAATTTCCCCGTACTTGCCCTACCGCGGGTAACAGCGGCCCCCTGGCTACCGACAGATCGGGTGGGACGCCGGGTCACCCGGCGGTCTCCGACAAGGTCCATCGGAGTACTGCGAACGGGGTTGTTCAATGACAGAGCGTCTGGCGCTCGGCCTCACTGTCGGCGCGGCGAATTCGGTCGCCGCGGCCGCCGAGGCCGACGGCGCCCATGCCACCGTCGCGACCCACCGTAGCGCCCTGCTGCTCGACGCCGACGGCTCGGTGACCTTCGCCGACACCGCACGCCACACCAACGGCGTCGTCATCGACGACTACCTGTCCCGCGTCGGCGACCCGGTAGACCTGCTGGCAGCGGACGGTTCCACGCACGACGCGGCCGACCTCGTGGCCGCCGCGACCCACGCACTGGTCACCGAACTGTCCGGTACCGCAACCGAATCCACCATCGTCGCCTGCTACCCGGCGTGGTGGCCGGAGCAGACGGTCGAGACCGCGAGGGCGGCGCTCACGCGGGCGGGGCTGCCGGATGTGACCGTGGTCCCCGAGCCGCTGGCCGCCCTGCGCCGCTACGAGATGGAGAACGGCCTGCTCGACGACGGCGCCCTGGTCGTCTACGACCTCGGCGCGAGCGGGCTCACCGTCACCGTGCTGCGCACCGGCGAACAGGCCGGACTGCTCGGGACCGCGCTGCACAGCACCGCCGTCGCAGGCGCGGAATTCGATCTGCTGACAATGCGCTACGTCCTGGCAAACGCGCTCGAGGATATCGATATCGATCCGTTCGATCCGGTCGTCGAAGCGGAATTGTCGAGACTGCGTGCCCGCAGTGCGACGGCGAAGGAAGAACTGTCCCGGTCCACCGCGACCGTGGTTCCGGTGGGCAGGCTCCATCCCGACATCCGCACCGAACAGGTGCGGCTGACCCGCGGCGAGCTCGAAGACCTGCTGCGCCCCGCCCTGCTCGACTCCATGGACCTGATCCGCGACGCGGTGCGCCGCGCCGGGCTCGGCACCGGCGACATCAGCCGGGTCCTGCTCACCGGCGGCGGTGGCGCGATCCCGCTGGTCGCCGAGCTGATCTCGACCGAGTTCGGACTCGCGGTCACCGCCTGCGCCGACCCGGCCACCGCTGCGGCACACGGCGCGGCGGAGATCGCCCTCGACGTCGCCGCGGTGTCGGTGCCCACCGAGGCCATTCCCGCCGTGGTGGTCGCGCCGCCGCCCGCGGCCGCCACAGAGAGCGCGCTGCCGTCGTCGTCGGAGCCCGCGCCGACCCGGATGTTCACCGCGAAGCGGGCCGCGCTCGTCGGTGTCGCGGCGGTGGCGATGGCGGCACTGGCCACGGGAACGCTGGCGATCGGCGGGGTCACGTCGCCGCTGCCGAGCAAGCCGGACCCGGCCAGCACGGCGCCCGCGGTCGACGGCGCCTCGACCGGACAGGGGACCGCGCCCGCGGCCGCCACCGGTTCGGGCGTCGCGGATCCGGCACAGCCGGGCACGCCCGGAGTGATCGCCCCGGCGGGTTCGCAGCCCGCGGGCACCACCAATGGACAACCGGTCGGGACCGAGGCGGGAGCACCCGGCACGGCGACCGCGGGTTCGCCCGCCCCCGCCGACACGCCGAGGGGTGGGACCCCCGCACCCGCGGGCGGCGCGCAGGCCCCCGCACCCCAGCAGCCTGCACCGCAGGCCCCGGCCCCCGCTCCGGCACCGGCTCCCGCACCAGCCCCGGCGCCCGCCCCCGCCCCAGCGCCTGCTCCGGCTCCCTCACCCTCCCCCGCGCCGCGGCCGCAGCTCCCGGTCAACCCCGGCGGCCTGATCGAGGACCTCGGCGGCGTGGTCGACGAGACCCTCGAGACGGGCACCCAGTTGCCGGGGCAGATCCTCGGAGGAAACGGTGGCTGAGATCGCTCTCGACACCTTCCCCAACGCTCGCACCGTCTTTCGTGAGCTCGACGCGATCGACCGCCAACCGGTTCTGCTGATCCGCGGCCGCGCCGAAACCGGGAAGACGGTGCTGCTCAACGCCGTTCGCGCGCATCTGCGCGGCCGGGGCCGCACGGTAGCCGACGCGACGGGCGACACCGAGTCGGTGCTCATCGCCGACAACGTGCACAGCTGCGGCGACGCCGAACTCGAAACCCTCTGCGCCGCGATCGAATCCGGCCGCCCGGCCGTGCTGGCCACCCAGCCGCGCCCGCACGACCCCCGGCTCCGCGCGCTGACCGACGCGGTGGCCAGGCGCGGCCGCACGGTGGAGCTGCGGGCGCTTGGCAGCGGCGACATCACCACCTTCGCCAGGGAACTGGGCATGGCGGTGTCGCAGCCACTCGCGCTGCACATCCATCAGCTCACCGCGGGCATCCCGGGCGGTGTCGTCGCGGCACTGCGCGCGGCGCGCACGACGACCCTGGACGCGTGCACGAGCGCCGTCGAGCACGCCGTGACGACGTGGGCGCGCACCCAGCTGGACACGATCGAGCCGGACCTGCTCGAGACGCTCGTCATCGCGGCCACCGGAACCGGTTTGGACGCAACCGAACTCACCGAGGTGCTCGGCATCGACGCCGACACCGCGCACACGCTGATCGATCGCGCCAGGGCGGGCGCGCTGGTCACCGACGCCGACCTGCTCCTGGCTCCCGCCGTGGAACCGCTGCGCCGACTACTCGGCGAGCGTCGCTACGTCGCCGTGCAGCGCGGACTGCTCACCGCCCGCATCGACGCCGGACTGCTGCGTGACCGCACCGCGCTGATCCTGGCCGAGTCGGGTGTCGTCGACGCCCGTCTGGCCGACTTCCTCTGCGACACCGCCCCCAAGTCCGGGACGGCGGCGCGCTACTACGCCGCCGCGGCGGCCGCGGGCGCACCCGTCGAGTCGATCGCGGTGCGCTGGGCCGAGGCCGCCGCGATCGAGGGCGACAACGACACCGCCGTCCGCCTCGCCGAGCCCCTGCTGACCGCGGACGGGATCGAGCCCACCGAACTCGTCGCCGCCGTGCGCATCTGCGCAGGCGTGCTCACCCGGCGCGGCCTGGCGAGCAGGGCGGCCGGACTCTACGACTGGCTCGGCCCCGGCCGGGTCGGCGCCGACTGGGCGTCGGCGGCGATGGTTCTGCTGCTCACCGGCGACATCACCGGCGCCGCCGACATGTCCGAGACCGCACGGCAGTGGCCGCCGACCGAGGCCGACGCGGGCGCACGCCTCGTCGCGGGCGCCCTGCGCGACTCCCTCGACCCGCACGGCTCCGGCACGGCCGCGGCGATCTCCGCCCTGATCCAGGCGGGCAACGCCGGCGACGGCCGGTTCCTGCCCTGCGCCGCGGTCTCGGTCGCCACGCTGTTGTGCCTCGGCACCGGCGACCCACGTCGCGCCGAGGACGCGCTGCGCCGGTCCACCGAGACCGGCCGTCAGCTCGCGGTCCTGCGCGCCTGGACCGCGCTGCTCGGCGGCGACGAGCGACGAGCCGCGAGCCTGCTCGCCGAACTCGACATCGCCGCCCTCGACGCCCGCGACCAACTGCTCGCGCACGCCCTCGCCGTCGGCCTCGCCCGCCGCGGCGGTGACCACGCGGCCCTGGCGCACGCGTGGCAGGACGCCTGCCCGCTGTTCGACGAGCTCGAAGCCGACCTGCTGAGCCTGCTGCCGATCGGCGAACTCTGGCTGGCCGGCATCCGGCTCGGCGAGGTCCGCCGCATCCAGCCGCTGGTCGACGCGGCGCGCGCGCTGCTGCGCAAGCTGGGTCGCGCGCCCGCGTGGACCAACGCCTTCCACTGGTACGGCGTGCAGGCCGCGCTGGCCGAGGAATCACCGCGCGAACTCCTGCCGCACGCCCACGCGCTCAAGACCGCGGCGGAAGCGGGCGACCAGCAGGCCGCCGCGCTGGCCGACGCGGGCCGCACCTGGGTGCTCGTGCTGCGCGGCCAGGTCGTCGCGGCCGACGTGCAGGCGGCGGTGTCGGCGCTCGCGGAACTCGGCCTCACCTGGGACGCCGCCCGGCTGGCCAGTGAGGCCGCGCTCGCCGTCGACGATTCCGCGACCGCGACCGTGCTGCTCAAGCTGGCCCGCTCGGTGCGCGCTCGCGCCCAGCCCGTCGAGCCACGCCCCGCGGCCGCGCCGGTGTCGCCCGCGCGGGAGGACCCCGCCCCGCGCGCCGTCGACAACACCACCCTCAGCGAGCGCGAACGCGAGGTGGCCGAGCTGGTGCTGCTCGGTCTGACCTACCGGGAGATCGGCGCTCGGCTGTACATTTCCGCCAAGACCGTGGAGCATCACGTCGCGCGGATCCGGCGTCGCATAGGCGCGCGGTCCCGATCGGAATTATTGTCAATGCTTCGCGCCATGGGACACGGTTCGCTGCTGGTGTAACTCGGCGCGAACCTGACGTCGACGCCGAAGCGAGGTAAATCGGATGGCCACTGGGGTCGGCCTGCGGATGGCCGATGACGAGTGCATCGCCGCCGTGGTCACCGAGGACGGCGCGGTGCGGCTCATCGCGCGCGACGCGGTGCTGCACATGTCCGACGACGGTGACGCCGCACTCGGCGGCCCGGCGCCGACCGGGCACGCGCACTCGATCTCCGGTTTCGTGCGCGCCGTCGGCGACCCGTCCGGGGTCGACGTCGACGGCGGCGAGGCCTACCGCGCCGAGGACCTGCTGGCCACCGCCATGTTCTGCCTGATCGACCTCACCACCGAGCACCTCAGCGGCCCGGCCGAGTTCTACGCGACGCATCCGGCGCGATGGACCCCGGAGATCGTGCGCGGCGTGCGCGAGGCACTGGACTATCTGGGCCTGAAGTCGGTGGCGCTGCTCGGCGAGGACGAACTGCCCCAGCCCGAGGACGGCGTCGAGCCCGGCGGCGCGTACGCCAAGGCCGCCGCCGAGGCCGCGCTGGTCGCGGTGCTGGCGACGCCAGCGGGCGCGACGCCGCCCGATCCGCTCGTCACCGAGAACTCCCTCATCGCCACCGATGTGATTCCGGCACTGGCCCGTCCGGCGGTGACCGCGCAGGCGTATTCGGCGGCGATGCCGGTGACCGTCCAGCCGACGAAGGCGATACCGACCCCGACCTCGGCGATCCCGGTGGTGTCGCCCGCGGGCCCACCGAAGCCGGAGCGCAGCCGCACCCCGCTGCTGATCGCGGCCGCGGCATTGGTCGGGCTGCTGCTGGGCGGCGTCGGCGTCTCGGTCGCGCTGCGCGGCGACGAACCGACCGCGCCGCCGCCGATCTCGGACGCGCGCCCGGAAACGCTCACGCCGACACCGACTCCGTCGCCGTTCGTGCCGGCGCCGCCGCCGGTCGTCGAGACCACGACGCCGCCGCCGGTCGTCACCACGACACCGGAACCCGAGCCGACGACCAGCACCGAACCGCCGCCGACGACCACGCCGGAACCGTCGCCGACGCCGGAACCGACCACGCCCGGCCGCAGCACGACCCGTCCGCTGTTGCCGTTCCAGACGGTCCCGCCGGGCTCGCTGCCCTCCCCCATGCGCATTCCGGGCTACAACTGATCGGGTGCGGGGTACGGTAACCGCGCCCGCTGCCCGACTGTGCCCTAGAGTGATGCGCTGACCGACATCACTGCCGCCGGTGGTGGTCTCGATCACTCGTGCCGACGAAGGGATTTCATGCGCAAGTTGGTGGCGCGTCGCGCCGCAGTCAAGGCTGCCTCCGCCGGTTTTGCCGCGACTGTTCTTCTGGCCCCTCTGCTCGGCTCCGGCATCGCTTCGGCGGAACCCGCTGCGCCCACCCAGCTTTCGGCGGACGCCCTCCCCGCAGAACTCGCGACCGCGATCTCGCGCGACCTCGGCATGACCCCGAGCGAATATCTCGACCGTGCCGCCCGCGCGCAGCAGCTGCGTGACTACGCCACCGAGTTCCGCGCCGCGAACCCCGACACCTTCGCCGGCGCGTGGATGACGCCGGAGGGTAAGGCCGTCGTCGCCGTCACCGACGCCGAGGCGGGCAAGCTCGCCGCGGCCGCCGGGTACCAGACCCACGTCGCGCCGATCTCGGCCAGCGGCCTGGAAGGCGCGCTGGTGCAGCTGAGTCAGTGGATCGCGAGCCTGCCGCGCGAGATCTCCGAGCCGATCAGCTCGGTCGCCATCGACGCGCTCAACAGCCAGCTGGTGCTCAACATCGCCAACACCGGCACCGGGCACCTGCTGAACCTGCCCACCCTGATCGCCACCATCAAGGTGGTGCTCTCCCCCGGCGGCGGCGGTCCGGTCGAGTACAAGCCGATGGGCGGCGACACCTACATCACCGCGACCAAGGACCTGCACGACACCACCCTGCGCGGCGTCGACGTGTGCTCGTTCGGCTTCAACAGCACCGACGCCGCCGGCAATGCGCTCAACATCTCGGCGGGCCACTGCAATCCGAACATCGACAACGGCGGCACCGCCCCGGTGTACGTGCCGAACGTGCGCGACATCCCGAACAGCCCCGAGGTCGGGTCCTTCGCCAAGGCCGTGCTCGGCGGTCCGGCCTCGCTGGACTACTCGGTGATCAAGCTGAACGAGCGCGCCGTGAACGCGGGCATGGACCAGCCCCGGGTGCGTGGCGCCAACGGCACGACGCTGGCCATCACCGGCACCGCGGAGCCGGTCACCGGCGCCCCGGTGTGCAAGACCGGTCAATCGTCCACGTTCACCTGTGGTTTCGTCTCGGCGGAGCGGGTGGAGACCCAGCTGTTCACCGCGGAGGGCGTCAGCAAGACCATCCGCGGCTTCGCCAGCACCGCCTGCACCCTCGGCGGCGACAGCGGCGGCGCAATCGTCACCGGCACGCTGGCGCTCGGCATCACCAGCGGCTCCAACGCCGCCGAGGCGCCCAACTGCACCGAAGCCAACACCCAGCTGGCGCCGTTCGGCGGCACCGCCTCCCTCGGCGTCCCGATCCGGCCCATCCTGGCCGACATCGAGGCGAGCTCCGGTGGGGGCCTCGGCAGTGGAATCGCGGTGCGCACCAAGCCGAACGCGGGCTGAGGCGCGCGGCACGGGCCGAGTGGGGGAAATCTCGTGACCGGTACGAGTAGGCATAACCGGTCCGAGCCCATATAGTTCGATCATGCTCCTGCCACGTATGGGTCGCACCCCGTCCGCGCGAAGCTCGAGAAGAGCTCGGAAGTCCGTGATCGCCGCGTCCGCGGCGATTCTGCTGTTCGGCCCCACGATGGCGGTCGCCGACGCGCAGCCGGCGCCCGCGGTTGATCTGCCCGCCCAGCTGGTCGAGGCCGTCACCCGCGATCTGAAGATCTCGCCCGAGGAGTACCTGCGCCGCGCCGAGGTGGCCCAGCAGGTCGCCGCGTTCGCCACCACCGCGCAGCGCCAGTTCCCGCAGTCCTTCGCCGGCGCCTGGCTCAACGACGCGGGCAACGCCGTCGTCGCGCTCGCGCAGGGCCCCGGCGCCGACGAGGCCGCCACCGCCGCCGAGTCGGCCGGGTTCGAGGTCCGCAACGTCGCCAAGAGCGAATCCGCGCTGCGCGGCGAGAAGACCGCGTTCGAGAACTGGCTCGATTCCGCGCCCGCCGAGGTCTCCGCACTCGTGCGCGGCGTCGTCATCGACCCGGTGAACAACGCGATCGCCGTGCGGGTGGAGCAGGCCGGCCTGCCGCTGCCCAGCTTCATCGACCCGTCCCGCGTGGTCGTCACCGCACCGCCCGTCGCGGGCGAGCGCGTCGACCTGACCGCCACCCCCGTCGCCGGTGACGGCAACGGCGCGCTGGCCGGTGGCGACGGCTACGCCTCGGTGATGGGCCGCAGCTCGCTGCGCTGCTCGCTCGGCTTCAACGGCACCGACCGCTCGGGCAACGTCATCAACATCTCGGCCGGTCACTGCAACCCGGATCTCGGCTCGGCCGGTACCGGCAACGCGGCCGCGATCTACGAGCTCAACGGCGACCGCGCGGGCGCGCAGCTCGGCACCTTCCAGAAGTCGGTGCTCGGCGAGCAGGACTACTCGATCATCCGGGTCAACGACAACGCGCGTGCCCGCTTCGAGAACAACCTGGTGCGAGTGCCCGGCAACGCCCCGATCGCGGTCGACGGCGTGGCCACCCCGGTGGTCGGCGCCCCGGTCTGCAAGTCGGGTTCGCGCACCGGTTTCAGCTGCGGCATCATCAACGGCGTCGACCAGACCGTGCAGGTCGGCGACCGTCAGCTCACCCAGAGCTTCTCGGCCAACATCTGCGCCCTGCCCGGCGACTCGGGCGGTGCGATCGTGACCGGTCGCCAGGCCCTCGGCATCTCCAGCGCGTCGTCGGTCGCCGACTACCCGATCTGCGAGATCCCGAACATCATCGGCGCCATCACCGGTGACGTGCCGCAGCTGTTCGCGCAGCCGCTGAGCGTGGTCCTGTCGGACAACCCGGGACTGTCGGTCCGCACCAACTGATCGCGGTATCCCAGGCACAGAGCAGCCACGGAAAAGGCCGGTAGCACTGAGCTACCGGCCTTTTTCGTGCGCAGGGCATGCTGGACGGCATGTGTTTGGTTCTGCTCGCCTGGCGGGCGCACCCCGAGTACCGGCTGATCGTCGCCGCCAATCGGGACGAGTTCTACACCCGGGCGACCGAGTCGCTGCGGGCCTGGCCCGGGGAGATGCTGCTGGCCGGGCGCGATCTCGGCGCCGCCGCGCCCGGCACCTGGCTCGGCTTGCGCACCGACGATCCGCGCTTCGCCGCCGTCACCAATGTCCGTGATCCCCAGGACAATCCACCCCACCCGCGCTCACGCGGCGCCCTGCTGATGGACTACCTCCGCGGCGCCGAGCCGCCAGGCGACTATCTGTCCGCGACCGCCGCGGCGGCCGACGCCTACATCGGCTACAACCTGCTGGTCAGCGATCTGCGCACGCTGTGGTGGCATTCCAATCGCAGTGGCGTCGGGCCCACCGAGCTGGCACCCGGGTTGCACGGGCTCTCGAACGGCGCGCAGCTGGCCTCGCGGGCGGGATCTGCGCACAGCCGTCCCCAGCCGAGCGGCGTGGGGACACCGTGGCCGAAGGTGTCGAGCGGGCTGGCCGGGCTACGCGAGATCGTCGCGAACACACCGGATTCCGTCGACGACTATTTCGCGCTGCTGGCCGACCGGACCGAGGCGCCCGACGATCTCCTGCCGCGCACCGGCATCCCGCTGGAGTTCGAGCGGGCGGTGTCGGCGCGCTTCGTCGCGCACGACCTGCACGGCACGCGAGCGAGCACGGTGCTACTGATTCGGGAGGACGGTCACTTCACCATGGCCGAGCGCACCTTCGGCCGGTACGGGGCCGTGGGCGGGTCGCAATCGCTGTCCGGCGTCGTCGACCTCGACTGAGAAACGCGAAAGGCCCCGCTCCGTGCTCGGAGCGGGGCCTTTCGTGGTGGATCAGTTGGCCGGGGTACCCGCCGGCGCCGAGGCGACAGCCTTCGGCTTCTCGGCCCACACGGTGGTGCCCTCGGGCGCCTGCATGACGTTGAGCAGCTCGATGCCCGCGGCCAGCATGGTCGGACCGCCGATGGCGATCATGCCGAGGATGCCGCCGACAGCGGCGCCCAGCGGCAGACCGGCGAGGCAGCCGACACCGAACAGCGGCAGGCCGAAGACGCAGCCGACCACGGCGCCGATGGCGGTGCCGACGAAGGTGCCGATGGCGGTGCCGATGCTGAACTTGCTGGAGAAGTCGTTGATCGCCTTCTGGTTCTCCTGCGCGGAGGCGATCGGGTCGGCCTTGAGGACCGGCTTCACGCCGACCGGCTCGGTGCCGACCTGGAGGCCTTCCGGCTTCTCCGGGGTCAGCTCGAGGACGGTGTTGTCCTTGGTGACCGCCGACTTGGTCGGGATGTCGGTGCCGTTGACGGTGAAGTCGATCGGCAGCGAGACCACGGTCGCACCCGTGGTGTCCTTGATCTCGGCGACCTTGGTCTTCGGCGCCTCGGGGGTCTCGCCGTCCTGCTCGACGATCGCGAAGGTGCCGTTCTGCAGGGTGGCGACGATGGTCTTGTCGACCAGCTTCACCGAGTACTTGATGTCCTGAGCCGCGGGAACAGGCTCAGCGTGCGCAGTCCCCAGCGACACGGTCATCGCGCCGATAACCAGTGCGGCAGCCGCAGTGGTCCTACGGAAGTTCATTCGGGTTCCAATCCATCAGGTGTGGTGCGGCGTGCGATCCTCGACATGCGAGACCCGTCAAGTAGGAACACACCGTGAGGTGTCCCTTACTTCTCCCCGAGCAGTGTGAAGACCGGCACAGCAGACAGAACAGCTGGAGCCTAATGGACCGAAACCTGGGTGACCAGAAGGAATCTCGGTCGAGCTAGTAAGCCTGACCTTAGCTTCGGTGCAGATCACGCGCGGTTTACGGTGTTCACCAGCAGACATGGGAACCTTCGAGCAAACATTTATGTGATATTGCTCACAGGCAAAACCCAGGTCAAGCGCCAGTAAACAAGGTCAGAGCACAAATGCCGATCCTACGGTGGACACCGGTAGTTACTGGCCGGTAACTTAGCGCCGGTTACGATACGAGCCAACTGGGTGAGTCCTCTCGCCCACGACCCTCGTGTTGCCTCTAAAGAAAGGTCGCGACATGAATGCCCTGACAATCACGTTGGGCACGATTGGAGCAGTGCTCAGCCTGTTGTGTTGGGCGTCGTTCCTCAGCGGCGCGTGGAAGATCGGCAAGGCCGTGACGATCGGCCAGTCCGCGCCGGACCGGTGGCGACCGTTCTTCCCGCGCTTCAAGACCATGATCGTGGAGTTCATCGCGCACACGCGGATGAACAAGTTCCGCACCGTCGGCTGGGCGCACTGGCTGGTCATGATCGGCTTCCTGGCCGGTGCGCAGTTCTGGTTCATGGCCTACGGGCAGACCTTCGACCCCACCTGGTCGTGGCCGTTCATCGGCGACACCTGGTGGTTCCACCTCGGTGACGAGATCCTCGGCGTCGGCACCGTCGTCGGCATCGTGACGCTGATGATCATCCGCCAGCTGAACCACCCGCGCCTGCCCGCGCGCATGTCGCGCTTCAGCGGCTCGAAGTTCGGTCCGGCGTACTTCGTCGAGTGGGTCGTGCTCACCGAGGGCATCGGCATGGTGCTGGTGAAGGCCGGTGTGCTGTCGCTGACCGGGCACTCCACCTGGACCGACCCGATCACCGGGCAGATCGCCAAGATCATCCCGGCCAACGTCACGCTGATCTCGATCTTCGCGTTCGTGAAGCTGATGTCCGGCATGGTCTGGCTGTTCGTGGTCGGCCGCAACATCACCTGGGGCGTGGCCTGGCACCGGTTCTCGGCCTTCCCGAACATCTACTTCAAGCGCGAGGCCGACGGTGGCGTCGCCCTCGGCGCGGCCAAGCCGATGATGTCCAACGGCAAGGTCCTGGACATGGAGAACGTCGACCCCGATGTCGACAACCTCGGCGTCGGCCGCATGGAGGACTTCTCCTGGAAGGGCTGGCTGGACTTCTCCACCTGCACCGAGTGCGGTCGCTGCCAGTCGCAGTGCCCCGCCTGGAACACCGGTAAGCCGCTCTCGCCCAAGCTGCTGATCATGTCGCTGCGCGACCACGGTTACGCCGCCGCCCCGTACCTGCTGGCCGGTGGCCGCAAGGATCCCGGTGGCGACGAAATCGGTCTGGTCGACGCCGACGGCAAGCCCGACGAGGCGAAGCTGGCCAAGATCTCCGAGGCCGCTCGCGCCGAGGCGGAGCGTCCCCTGATCGGTGCCGAGGACGTCCACGGCGTCATCGACCCCGAAGTCCTGTGGTCGTGCACCACCTGCGGCGCCTGCGTCGAGCAGTGCCCCGTCGACATCGAACACGTCGACCACATCATCGACATGCGCCG